>NC_016599.1:0-1333352 GCF_000236705.1 Owenweeksia hongkongensis DSM 17368
TAGTTAGAAGTGTTTCGGATGTTTTGTTATTTAAAAAAATGAAGCTATGGTCGATGACACCCTCACTTTCCCGCTTATCAATTGCGGTAATAAGGTGTCTCGAAGTTGGGTGAGGGTTTCAATTCGATCTTTATTCATAAGTCTCTTCTTAAAAAGAGATGATTCTATCTTAAGTAACTGATCTATCAATGAAGAAGGAGCAATTTCAACAGTTAATGCTGACAAGTCCTTTATGGTAATTTGTGATTGAGCTGAACCACTGTCCAAGTGCCTAAGCCCTTTAGGAGCTAACAGGTAATACAAGTATTTCCCGTAAACTACTGTATCAATCATAATTGACAAATTGGTTAGGTAACAATCCTTTTCTGCGATTTTGACATCACCAGTGCCTCCCACTCCTCGTGCAACAACTATTAAAGTCCCTTCAGAGCAGTTCTTCTGTGGATATTTGTTGATGTATTTGTATCCTGAAAAAGTCATGTAATTTCCGGTTCCAAGCTTTTCTTTCTTGGGCATGGTTCCATATTTCAATTGAGCAAAATCCCCAATATTCTTCACCTCCCATCCCTCAGGCACCCACTTCTCCAAAGTCTCATTGTATTCAAAACTGCTTGGGAAAAGCTTGGCGAGTTCGGGGTTTGCATAGATTAAAGGAGCACCGTTTTCGGTAGTGGCAGATTCCGCATCAAGTGCGGAATGACGGTCTAAAATGGCTTTGCGTTTCTCGGCTTTGGTTTTTAGTGCCTCGGGAATCTCTTTACCGGCTGCAAGGGCATTATCCACCACGGGGTCAAAGTCTACAAACCAGCTTTTGAAAAGTGCCTGGGCCATGGCCTCCAGCGTTTGGTTCATCTTGCGGTTGAGCTCTATTTTGTCATCCAGCGTGCCTAAAATGTGGGCAATGGCTTTTTGTTCGGGGACGGGAGGTATTTGAGTTATTATTGGGTGAATATGATTTCTATTTAAAGTAGGTACAGCACTTCCACCTCTGTAATTCTTCAAATTTAAAGTGATGAGAAAGTAGTATATAAAGTATGCATCATTCCCTTTAAAATCATCAATATAAAGTGTTGTATTATGAGACCAACAATCTTGGTTTGTTAAGAAAGGATTTCCAACATTCCCACTCCTTCCGATAGATACACATGGTGCCTTAGTGGTAATCTCATTATGAAATCCAATAATCCCATTGGAACCAACGACAGGAACACCTTCATCTACCATTTTAGTCTTTGGTAAGTCATGCCCCCTTCTGAAATTTACAATTTCACCTAAAGTAGTTTCGCGCCACTCACTCATACCCCAACAGCTTTAAGTTTTCAGCAATAGCCTTGTCCAGTTCGGCAGCTTCGGCCATTTGGCTTTTCAGGGTTGCGGTGAGGTCGGTCATTTTTTCCTCAAAGGGCACTCCATCGTCTTCCTCTTCGGCTACACCTACATAGCGGCCGGGGGTAAGTACGTAGTCGTTTTTTTGGATGTCTTGTAAAGTGGCAGATCGGCAATAACCCGCAATATCGTTGTAGTCCTCCCCCGCCTCCGGCACCCCCTCCAGAGGGGGACAATTACGCCAGTTATGGTAGGTAGAGGCGATGTGTTCAATATCATCTTTGGTGAGTTCCTTTTGAGTACGGTCTATCATGCTGCCCATATTTCGGGCATCAATAAAGAGGGTTTCACCAGTGCGCTTGCGGTAGCCGTGTGCTTCGTCTTCCTTCTTATTCTTGGTAATAAACCACAGGCAAACGGGTATTTGGGTTGTGTAAAACAACTGGCCGGGCAGTGCTATCATGCAATCTACCATATCGTTTTCTATCAGTTGCTTGCGTATGTCGCCTTCACCGGAGGTATTAGTACTCATAGATCCATTGGCCAATACAAAACCCGCGGTACCGGTTTCGCTCAGCTTGCTCAGCATGTGTAGGATCCAGGCATAGTTTGCGTTTCCGGCCGGAGGAGTGGTGTAGCCCGCCCAACGGCTATCGTCTTCCAGTTCATTTTTTTCGCGCCACTGGCTTTGGTTAAAGGGCGGGTTGGCCATAATGTAATCGGCCTTCAGGTCGGGGTGCTGGTCTTTAAAAAAGGTGTTGGCCGGCACATCGCCCAGGTTGGCCGAAATACCACGAATAGCGAGGTTCATCTTGGCCAGCTTATAGGTTACCGCTGTGTATTCCTGCCCGTAAATGGAAATATCCTTGGTGTTTCCCTGGTGGCTTTTTACAAAGTCGATACTCTGCACAAACATTCCACCGGAGCCACAAGCGGGGTCGTAAATCTTCCCTTTGTAGGGTTCCAGCATTTCGGCAATGAGGTTTACAATACACTTTGGGGTGTAAAATTCACCACCACCTTTACCTTCAGCGGCAGCAAAGCGCCCCAGGAAGTATTCATAAATACGGCCTACCACATCTTCTTCGGCATCGCCCGTAGTGTCAATATTGTTGATAGTGTCCAGCAGGGCAGCGAGTTTACTTGGGTCGAGGTTTAAGCGCGAGAAGTAATTGTCGGGCAAAGCTCCTTTCAGGGAGGTGTTATTTTTTTCAATGGTGTGAAGGGCGGTATCTACAATCAGCGCAATGTTGTCTTGCTTAGAATTTTCCATCACAAAACTCCAGCGGCTTTCGGGCGCAAGGAAGAAAACGTTCTTCATGTTGTAAAACTCTTTCATCTCAAGGTATTTCTCCTTGCCTTCTGTTATGAGTTCTTGCCTGCGCTCTTCAAAGGTATCGCTGGCAAACTTTAGGAATATGAGTCCCAGTACAACGTGTTTGTACTCAGAGCTTTCAACGTTACCACGGAGTTTGTTGGCAGCATCCCATAGCTGCTCTTCCATAGTCTTGGTGTTTTTAGTTTTTGTTTTGGGCATCGAGTGATTTTAAAGAGAGGTGAAGGTAAAGAAGGTATTTGTTTTATTCGGAGATAATGTAGGTTAAATACCTACATTTTTTAGTGTCAGAACCTTGCGAGTAAGGGAGTTTGTGAGGTAAAACTTATAAAGTTAAAGCAATTGGATGATAGAAAAATCCCTGAAATCTGGGATTTTATCGCTTTTGAAATCATATTACCTTAGAGGTCAGTTAACTAAGGTCTGACTTTAATCAAACCAACCAAACCATGAGAAAAATTTATAGGTACAAAGACTTAACAAAGGTTGTACAAAAGGAAGAACATGTAACCCTTACTGTTGAATTCGTCACGGACGGGAATACAGGTGTAACCGCAGTGAACATTCCCGGGCCAAATGATCCAACTATTCTGAATGAAGGCTCTGCCAATATTGGGAAAGGTAAAGACCTGTATAGCGAGTTAACAGCCTGCGTGACAGATGTAGCTAATCCTATTCCAGAAGAAGATACAATCACTGTTCGCTACTTCATTAACGAGGATTTATTGTTAGAGCATACTAATGCAAAATCTGTCTCTGATCAGCCGATGATTATTTTGATGATCAAATTTGTAGAGTCATGAAAAGAAATATCATAGTGCTTAGCTTTTTGGTGTTTCCTTTCTTACTATTTTCTCAGGAGAAGTTAAGTAAACTTAAGGCGCCAACCTCTCCAGCGGCAAGTGTTTTAGGACTTCAACCGTCCGTTGTACTTGCCCCAAAATCTTATGAAGCATTGGAAACGGCCCTCTTTACGAACTTTGTTGAGGAAGGTTCAGTGATAATTCCAAATGATTTATCTGTTGAATTCACACCTTATTGGGCAAAGGATCATAGCCTAAGTTTGGATGAGTATCTTTTTCCCGAATCATTTGGGGATCAGCTTTGGCGTGGATCTTCATTTTCGATCGCTTCAAGTCAAAATTTCTTGCTTGAGGATAGTACCAAATCCAATGGACTGTCATTTGGATACCGAACCACATTTTATTTTGGAACAAAGAATTGGAAAGAGTCTGTAGTTGGAAAGGTTAAAGCATTGAATGCAAGTCAGGCGGTTGTCGCTGGTATTTTTTCGGAATTGATCCTTTTATATCCAAAGTATGCTGATAGAATTAAGCTTCTTAATGCAATTGAACCTATTATGCTTATTAAGATCAATGAAGTTGGAGCTTATGAGAACCCTTCAAAAGTGGTTGTTGAAATAGTTGCTGAAATGAAGAAGAGTGAGGTTGTTTATGATCAAAATAATCCAGATGACTTTGAAAAGGAGTTTTTGATAGTTCTTGATAAGCATTTAAAAAGTGAGGAAGTATTTGAGGCAGTTAAAGAGGATATTTTGAATAGGAAAGGGTGGTCAGTTGATTTTGCCTATGCAGGAGTGTTAAATTTTCCTTCAAATGATATGGGTTTTTCATATGTTCCAAAACAAGCTTTTTGGTTATCTCCGACATATGATTTTTCCAATAAGTGGAGTTTTTTGAAGTTAGTTGGTGTTCTAAGGTATGAGTGGTACAATCAAGGTTACTACAAAAGATACTTTCCTTCAAAGGACATTTATGAAAAAAACTTTGACTACGGATTTTCGATTAATACTGAATTTGAAAGATTCTCAATCAATATCGAGTTTGTTGGAAGAAGTAGTAGTTCTGAAATATTGGCTGGAATGGATTCGGAGGGTAATCAACTTTACCGTATGGATCAGCAGTCAGATAATCAAATCCTTGGAACATTTAACTATAACTTGACTGATCAATTGGTTTTGAGCTATTCTTTAGGGAACAAGTTTGTTGGTATAATCTACCCTGATGATACTTTAGTGTCTTTACTAACTCTGAATTTTGGGTTTGGTGCGCCAACTGAAAAAGATCTTGATTTGATTAAGAATTAGTTAGGTAATCTGTAGGTAATTGATTTAAGCATTTGGAAGCGAAAAGCATCTAAGAAACTCTCTCCTATTCTTGAATTTAATTTTATTGCTATGAAAAGGATTTGTTTAGGGATTATTCTGACACTTGGAATATTTAATTTTTTGGAAGCACAGTCCTTTCAAAGAATGGCTATTGCCAAAGGGACATATAAACTTTCTGCTGGATCAAGTAGTAAGGTAACAGCTTATTGTTTGGATTTTACCAGAAAGGCTCCACGAGGAGGCATGCAGTATGGAAATATTCTTAGCGGTGGTGCACAGGCGGTAGTTAGAGTAACTTCGGATGCTGGGGTTGTAACAAGACTGACTTTAGATGACGCGGTCAAGCGTGGGTACATTGGAATAGAAGGAATGGAGGCTTTAGAAGGGCGAGGCAAAGAGGTGTTGGAAGAATTAATATCCACTTCATCACAGTCAGGTAAGGAATCTATTGAGCTAAAGGAGCTTTTACAAAATTGGGATAATTTTTCAGAGGTGGAAAAAATGCAGTTAGAGCGAGAATTAACCCAAATTCTTCAACTTACAGAAGAAGGTAATCACTCTGCATTAAAATTTGTAAATAAAACTGACCTAGACATTGAAATAGACCTGATAGACAACCTCCAATTAGGCTCTAGGTCTGAGGCAAATCCCTTGACCGGGGTTGATAGTTATAATTTATCGAGGGATCCTAATTTGCAGGATAAGATTCAGAAGGAAATAGTGTGGAGAAACCGAGAGTCACAAAATCTTAAGAGTCTAAAAGAGATTGGAGTTTACGATGGTAAAACAACAATTGCATCGAATGATTATTCTTATATACATGGTATATATTCAGAGATTCAACAGAGTCATAATTTAACAGTCACATCATCTGAGGTAGGAGTATTTTCTGAGGCCATGGAGAAGTGGGTGAAATCTGAGAAAAGTAGATTAAGTAATACTCTTTCTTCCATTGGTTTTGATGGTGATTTTCAATCAGCGGTTAGAGCTTATCAAAAACATTGTGGCTACAGTGAAACAGGAGCTTTTTCAAAATCTCTTAGAAGCAGGTTAGCTAAAGATTATAATAGGGGCATTTATGTAAGTCAAAACGGGAAAGTTTATAATACCAAAATACTTAAAAGAAGTGCAGGAGAAGAAAGAATGTTTGAACTTGGTGATAATGTTTACTTAAGCTTTTCCTCAAGACATTCAGTTGATAAAATTGAAAAGATATTATCGGAGAGAAATTATATACCGGATGAATTTGAAATAATTTCGCTGGTGCAGGATCAGGCAACAATAAATATTTTGGAAAAAAGATTTCCCCATAACCATTTAACTTTTGGCACTTCTGAGATGGCTGATTTTCTTAAACAGTTAAAAAGCAGGAAACGTAAGTCCGTGATTGTTCTGGGACATGTAGAGAATGGGACATTTTTTAGCAAAATGAGAGATGGTCGTGAATTTTCCATTAGCATAAGTGACTTGAAGCGGTTGGGAGATGAGTTTGACATTAATATTTTTCCTATGGGGTGTAATACTGGAGATTTTGGTTCTGGCATCGGAAATGTTTTTAATTCGGTTGATGCACTGAACCGTCTAGAACCTGCCATTAATAACAATAGGAATATGATGGGTTTTTTACGTGAATTGTCTGGTGAGGATATGAAGGTAATAATTGATGAAGTACCTTTTCAGGAAAGAGGATATTTAAGGGCAAAAGTTGAAAAAGTCATGATTCAGGATGGGGTGGTTGTTCTTGCTACAGCGGGGGTGGCAGGGCTTCTTATTTTTCAAGACGAGGCTTATTCAAACCATAAAGAGTAATAAGCAATGGGAAATAATAATATTCAACTAAGCCAGAGAGCCCCTGTGAATGAAATTGTTGGGCTCTTGCAAACGCACAACGAATCAGAATTAGATTTATTAAGGCAAAGGTACCCTGGCTTTTTGGAGATTCTTAAGCCTGGCCTACCTATGGGGGATAATGAAAACCAATTAGACACAGAAAAAGAGTTAGAAATGAGAGCCACCGTTTGTGAGGCGGGCTTAAATTTAGTTTTTGAAAAGGCAGGAAACCTGCTTCCACTACTCAAAGGCAGACTAAAGAAATTAAATGGGGTTCAGTTTATTAGTCAAATTCTTGTTCTGTTAAGTGGGACTACCATCTTAGCATATTTTAAAGAAGATCATGAAAAAATTGTTTCCATGATTGTAGGTTTTTTTACCTTGAGTGCAGGAATACTATCTCTTTATGTACAAAGAAAATCAGGAACTATTATTTCTGAAAGTGGTGGAATAACAAAAGTATACAATGAACTCACAGACTATCAACTGAAAGCTGAGATATATTTAAATGAACTTAAAATACTTCGTGAAATTAATTGGTCTAAACCAAATGAGCAAGTCATGCAGATTATTACTGAAGCTAATTTGATTAGCTCTGAAATGAATCGTATAATAATAAAGTATTAAGCTATGAAACTTCTAGTTATTTCATTTTTCATACTACTTATGGCAAGTTGTACTTCAAGAGAAGATGAGACGGTACAGATTTTCGAAGAAAGTGTACACAATTTAGACCTGGAAAAAGTTCAGAGTATGTGTACGGAGGATACACGCTTTTATTTTAAAGTTGCAATAGAGCCGTTGTTTAAATTTTCAGGTAGAACTGAACTGAATTCAGTTAAAAAAATAGCATTATCACTGACTTGTACGGGTGAGGGAAGAAAGAGAAATTGCAGTTATCTGGACAGTGCTGGAGAGATTCATACATTTGAGTTATCACTTGTTGAAGACTTTGAGGAGTTAGGGAGTTCACGTTTGCTTATTGACATTGAAAGAAAGTATTTCTTCAAAGAATAGAATCGTTTATATTAACTTATCTTGATCCATTATCAATAACTTTAAGCATATTAATAATTTTATTTATCGTAGGTGTTTCTTGCTTCGGCTCATCAAGCGTAATGCTGCAAGCAAACCCCCACATTTCCACAATATCAGATAGAGCAATAGGATAAGGTGCATACTCTTCATTGTCAGAGTAAAGGATTACTTGCTTTGAGTTTTCTTTATCCTGAAAAACCCGTTTGAATACGATTCCTTCATCCTGTGTAACCACAATGTAAGTGTGACCATCCTTGTAGTTTCGAATGTCTTCGAGGTATTTACCAACTACATAAGAGCCATTCTGGAGAGGTTGCATGGAATCACCACTGATAGGAAATGCCCTGAGCTTGTCTTTACCCAAAAACGGAATTCTAAGTGTGTCCAGTTGTTCGATAAACTCAGGATCGGCATAACCTGATAAGTAACCAGCAGTTGCTTTGTGGGTAACAATTTCAATGGCATTTTCGTTGTCTGGACTCACTTTGATCGGTAGTAATACCCGATTACCCTCAAGTTCGACCAGTTGGTCAAGATCCACCTTGGATAAATCCACGTTAATCAGAATATCCAGACTAAGCGAGTAAAGACTGGCAATACGCTTTAGAGCAGGTATTGGAGGTTCAGCTCTTCCTGTTTCATACTTAGAATACATTTCACGCGAAACGGCCAATTGATCGGCAACTTGAGCTTGCGTCCAGCTTTTGCGTGAACGTAATTCCTTGAGGTTGTTGGATAAAATAGTACTGGTCATAATACGACCGTTTAAAGATTGCTTTATTGGTCAAATGTAGACCAAATTTGCAAAACAATCAAGACGAAATGTTAGGCGATAGATCAATTGTACATATGGATATGGACACCTTTTTTGTGTCCTGTGAACGACTTCAGGATAGTCGTCTAAATGCTGTTCCATTGATAATTGGCGGCCATTCTGCGCGTGGAGTAGTGAGTTCATGCTCTTATGAAACCAGATACTTTGGAGTTCGGTCAGGGATGCCAATGAAGCAAGCTTTGCGCTTGTGTCCCGATGCCAAAGTCATAAAGGGAGACATGGAGTTGTATTCCAAATATTCCAATTTGGTAACAGAAATAGCGAATGAGCACGCGCCAATGTTGGAGAAGTCCAGTATTGATGAGTTTTATATCGACATATCCGGTATGGATCGATTTTTTGGATGTCTACAATGGACGACAGAACTTTCAGATAAAATAAAACGAGAAGCAGGACTACCAATCAGTTTTGGATTGTCTGTAAATAAGACCGTTGCCAAGATTGCAACGGGGGAAGGAAAGCCGTTGGGAAGGATAGAAGTACCAGCAACAGCTGTTAGGCCATTTATGAACCCCTTATCCATAAAAAAGATTCCTATGCTGGGCAATGCTACATTTCAAATATTGGCACGTATTGGTATAAGGAAGGTGCATACATTGGCAGATATGCCCGTTGAAGTCTTGCAACGGATATTGGGGAAAAATGGAATAAGCCTTTGGAAGAAGGCCAACGGTATAGATAATACACCCGTTGAACCTTACCATGAGCGAAAGTCTATTTCCACGGAAAGGACATTTAATCAAGATACTTTTGATGTGGATATGCTTAGGCGGCTACTGGTTTCAATGGTTGAGAATTTAGGCTTTGACCTGAGAAAAGAAAACTGGCTGACTTCAACCATTACCTTAAAAATTAGGTACAGCAATTTTGATACACATACACGCCAAAAACGGGTGGCTTATACTTCGGATGATCAAAAAATATTGGAGGTAATATCTGAATTATTTGATAAACTCTACGAGCGGAGAATGCGATTGAGACTCATAGGAATAAGTTTTTCAGGGTTGGTAAGAGGTAGTTATCAAATAGACCTATTTGAGGATACTCCCCATAAAATAGCCCTGTATCAAGCAATGGACAGTATGCGTATGAGATATGGAAAAGAAGCTGTTACTCGAGCCGCTAACTACACACCAAAACCACGATAGATGTTTCTGAACTGCCATTCATATTATTCATTGCGCTATGGTACAATGTCAGTGGAAGAACTGGTTAGCAATGGTGTTGCAACGGGGGCAACGGCACTTGCCCTTACCGATATTAACGCAACAACTGGAGTATTTGATTTTATAAAAGCTTGCAATGGGGCCAGCATAAAACCAATAGTAGGTTTAGAGTTTTGGGAAGAAAGTTGCAAATACATAGGGTTAGCAAAAAACAGGGAAGGGTTCAAGGAGTTGAATGAAATTCTAACTCAGCGAAACCTTAAAAAGGAACCGTTGCCTGACCGTCCAATGGCAGACAATGTTTTCTTAATTTATCCTTTTGGAAAGGAGCCAAAGAACCTACAGGAAAATGAATTCATAGGAGTACGGCCGGATCAAGTAAATAAGCTTTTGCAGTATCCAAATATCAGCCGTTGTGTACCGTTGCAGCCGGTTACTATGGCAGCAACATCGGATTTCACCTTTCACCAAGTATTGAGGTCAATTGATAATAATACTCTGGTTTCTAAGGTGGATAAAACGACTTTAGCAGCTCCTCATGATACCTTCTTTCCGTTTCAACGGTTGCAGCAACGGTTTTCGGTTTACCCAGAAGTCTTTAAAAATGCAGAAAGGATAATTGAAGATTGCAATTTTGAATTTGACTTCAGCACTCCAAAAAATAAGAAGTATTACACAGGCAGCAAGCACAGTGATAGACAATTACTGGAAAGTTTAGCGAAGGAAGGTATTGTAAGGAGATATGGCAAGGGAAATCTCGAAGCTATGAAGAGGGTAGCGAAGGAAATTGATGTGATTGATAAACTTGACTTCGCGGGGTATTTTTTAATTACCTGGGATATTATTAGATATAGTCAATCAAGAGGCTTTTTTCATGTGGGTAGGGGAAGTGGGGCAAACAGTGTGGTGAGTTATTGTTTGGGCATAACCAACATTTGCCCCATAGAGCTCAATCTTTACTTTGAGAGGTTTTTGAATTCCAGCCGCAAAACACCTCCTGACTTTGACATTGACTGGAGCTGGAAGGATCGTGATGATATTTTGGATTACATATTTAAACGATTTGATAGCCGTTGCACTGCTTTTACTGGTACCGTTGCTAAGTTTAAATATCGTTCTACCATTAGAGAAGTAGGTAAGGCATTGGGGCTACCAAAGGAAGAATTGGACATACTTTCAAAAGCGCGAGCAACGGCTATTGATCTTTCTGATCCAATAGTTAGTCAAGTAGTAGATATAGGGCAACGGCTGGAGGGGTTCCCGAATCAACGGAGCGTACATTCTTGTGGTGTAATTATTTCAGAGGAGCCATTGACGTATTATACAGCTTTAGACTTACCTCCAAAAGGTTTTCCAACTGTACAATTCGATATGTATATAGGTGAGGATATAGGCTTTGAAAAGTTTGATATACTCAGTCAGCGAGGTATTGGGCACATCAATGAATGTGTAGAGATCCTAAAAGAGAATCGAGGCGTAGAAATAGATATACATGCCGTTGATAGCTTTAAAGACGACCCGTTGCTCAATGAGAAATTAGCAAAAGGCGAAACCTTAGGTTGTTTTTATATCGAATCGCCAGCCATGCGCGGTTTGCTTAGAAGGTTAAAATGTGACAACTATCCAGTACTTGTAGCAGCAAGCAGCATAATAAGGCCGGGGGTAGCCAAGTCCGGAATGATGCGGGAATATATTCAGCGCCATAATGATCCCGAGAACTTTGAATATTTTCATCCTGTTTTTGAAGAACAGTTGGCAGATACCTATGGTATAATGGTATATCAGGAAGATGTAATTAAGATAGCAGAAGGTTTTGCCAAACTGGATCCAACAGATGGTGATATTCTAAGAAGAGCCATGAGCGGAAAAACCAGATCAATTAAAGAACTGGATGCTATTAAAGGGAAGTTTTTTGCTAATTGTAAAGAACTTGGCTACGATGATAATCTCGCTCAGGAAGTTTATAGGCAGATAGAGAGTTTTGCGGGGTACTCCTTTTGTAAGGCACACTCGGCCAGCTATGCCGTTGAAAGCTACCAAAGCCTGTATCTAAAGACATATTACCCCATTGAGTTTATGGTAGCTGTAATTAACAATTTTGGCGGCTTTTACCGAACCGAAGTTTATGTACATGAAGCAATTAGAGCAGGAGCAACGGTACATGCACCGTGCATAAATACCAGTGATTACAATACTAAGGTGGTCGGAAATGAAATTTACTTAGGCTTTATTCATGTCGAGGGCCTAAACGAGGAAACAATTAAAACAATACTACTGCAACGGCAGCAACAAGATCTGTTTCTTTCTTTGGATGATTTTATGAGTAGAGCGAATGTAGGTTTAGAACACTTACAAACACTTGTCTATACTGGTGCTTTCAGATTTACAGGATGCTCAAAGAGTGAATTGATTATTCAGGTGAGAATGAAGTTTGTTGCAACCAAACCACAACCGTTGCAACAGTTATTTCAGTCTCCAACAAGGGATTTTACTTTACCAGAATTGGAGCGAACCCCAATTGAGGATGCATTTGATGAAGTTGAGATACTTGGATTTCCAATAAGTATTCAGCCATTTGATCTATTAAAAACCAATTTTCGTGGTGATGTCTTCGTTAAGGATTTACTAAAGTATCAAGGCCAAGTTGTGAGAATGCTGGGGTACTTAATATCTCAAAAGCCAGTACCAACGTCAAGAGGCTTAATGTACTTTGGTACTTGGATAGATCATCAAGGTGAATATTTCGATACTACCCATTTCCCAGATAATCTTCAGAGGTATCCATTTAGTGGTGGTGGATGTTATCTTCTTAGAGGCAAAGTAGCCGTTGACTTTCACTTTCCCACCATTGAAATTCTGCAAATGGCCAAATTGCCATATAAACCAGATCCACGATATGGAGAGGAGGGGCAGTCTAAGGAAAGGAAATCTGTAAATAATGACATTAACCCTTGGATACCTCAGAGAGCACCTTATCCATCGAAGGATGATCGAGATAGATCTTTCAATAATTCTTGAAATCCTTGATTTGGTTATTTCATACCAAAATCTTCCTTTAGTTTATCAAACGTTGCCCCAAACAACCAAAGGCCCCCAAACCATCCGCTAAATGCGATAATAGATGTTTCGATTACATCTCTATTAGCTACTATAACAACACAAAATATCTTTATTATAAGAAGTATGTTCCCTACGATGGTCATTTGCTCTGGTGTCTATCTTATAGCAAGATAGAATTTATTACTAAATTCATAATGTAATAAAATTGAGAATTATGTGTGTTTATACAACTCAGGAGGCAGACTTTACAAACAAGTATTCCAATTGGAAGGATTTGGTAACTCGAAGTATTCAACCAGTCACAACATGGATAGAAAGTCCTGAATTCATGGAAGTAGATAGACCTCAATTCAAAGATCGGTCACCCGTTATTGGAATTGGAAACTGGGCGACTATTCAGTACAAAAAAGGTGATCAATACTGGTGGGATTGGGCACAATTTGCCCCAACTGTAAGTATGTGGCCTGGTGGCAAGAAGATGCCATATTACAATGCTAAAGTAGAAACTCTTGTTGGATATTTTGAGGAGGACAAACGAGGCGAATTTCCTATGAGGGTAAGAGATGACTTGCAACAGCGAACCTGTGTTTTTTGGGTGAATTCATTTTTTGAAAGTAATGGGAATAAAACCAACCCCCGCTGGTTTAATATCCACAGAAAAGATGATAAGATGATACCCTTAGCTGCGTTTTATCACATTGAATCAGATCCAGAGGGAGGTACAGCTTTACCTTCCTTCACTATTATCACACGAGATCCATATCCTCTGGTTGCCGAAACCGGTCACCCTCGCTCCCCTGGAGTTCTACCCCATGAATACTTTATGGATTGGATGGATCCTGCACTTAATATCTATGATAAGTTTTCACTTATAGCTGAAACAGCTGATGGAGAGTATGTGATTGATGAAGTTGAAAAGTCAAGTGTTACTAAAAGAACGGAACACGCGACCCAGCCGATTGAAGGTGGAAGAGCTGTGTTTGTTGGAGAGTTGGAGTAGCTTTAATTCTTACTTAGTTGTTGTATTTCGTAGCATTAAGTCGCTTGTCGCGATTTACATGCCTATAGTCTTTTTCTGATAGAATGGCTAAGTCAAACATTTCGTTCATACGACTACCAACTCGTTGACCATATCGTTCAACGAATTGTTCTTTAGTAAGATTTGTGCACAGATGAGTGATGATTTGTTGTTCGTCCATCTTAGCGTATCTTCTTTCAAGAATCCTCCTTAGGATATCTTCTTTCTTTCCGTAATGAACAGCGTTTTCTTCGGTGTCAATATCATCGAAAAGCCAGTTGCCACTCATATACTTTTTTAATCCCTCATCACCGTCCTTTTCATATGCTGATACCATATCTTGAGTGGAAACAATATTAAACCGTTGTGATTCTAAGTCTGAAAACTGCATTATCCATAGGCGTAGAATTTTGAACATGGTTGATTTTCCCGATCCTGGTTTTCCGAGGAGAAATATCCCACGGTTATTTTTTTGGCTTACCTGCTTCATGCAAAAATTTGCAACACTTTTGGTATTTCGGGTAAACTCAAATCCGAACTTATCCCATTTTTCAGGGCAGATTTTTCGAGCTATTCTGCTAAAAAGTTGTCCAGCTTCTTTTTGGGATATCTCTTTCGCTGGAGGTTTTTTGTCATTTATTTTATCAAGGTAACCTGGTGGAAGTGATACTACTGGGTTGGATTTTATCTTTAAGGGATTCCTTTCCCAGTGTGGTGATTGGATATGCTTCATGTTAGCTAACTTTGAAAGGTGTTCAATAGGGTTCATAATGTATATTGGTTTTGATTAAAATCTATCTTTTCTTTTTTTTCGGAACTTTTTTCTTTTTGGATAAAGGGCAGTGTGTTGATGAGCGTAGCCTTCCAATTGGTGATTTTTTTGTTTTTGCCCGTTTTCCAATGGTTTTCAGTCCATGAATAATATTTAGCTCGAAGAGCAGTTGGGTCAACTGTCATTTTCATTTTTGTCGCTTGATCAAAACCAAATTTTTCAAAATCTTCGAGGGAGGGGTGCTCTTCCTCCTTCTTAAATTCTTTTAATTGTTGTTTCTTTATTTCTTTAATTGTTGTTGATTGATTGTTTACTTCTGGTTGCTGAGATGTTACAGCGCTTGTTGGTGTGTTAGTTAGTGAATTGCTTTTAAGAGCCGATGCCCTTGATGGATACTGCCTTTCAGTTTGTTTTGGAAAGTTTATTTTACTTGTTGGCTTATCATTAGTTATCTGTTTAAGAATCGGTGAATTCTCAGGTGGATTTGGCTCATTGCAATTGGAGGAGAAACTGTTCCGGATATTTTCAGAACCCTGCATTTCATGCCAATTGTTGATTGTAATAACTTGGTATTTATTAGTGGGGGATCTAGAAATCGTTTTGCTTCTCTCAAGTTTATTCATGGCAGTTCTAAGTTGTTGTGTGCTTAATCCTAACTGGAGGGACAGTTTGTTCCAACTTATAATAGTGGATCCTGCTTTTATGGTTATACCTTTCCATGGTTTGTCTTCGTAGTTTGCAGTTAGGAGTAAGTGTAAATAGAGCCTAACTACATTTGTGTCACTATACCATTCCCATTGTAATAGGCTTCTATAGAATTTAAGCCATCCATTTGTCATCATGTTTTTTGAATTAGAGGATTATTAATTTTTCTATCTTAATTTTTGTTTCTATTTGATTTGTTAAAAATTCTAGGCCGGAATTATAGGGACATATTTTGTTGTTCCACCAATATCTTAGTGAGCTCATTGACTCTTTCAATTCGAGAAACCCGTTTCGGTTTCCGAATGATGCTAGTTGATGAGTCCTGCAGGTTCTGGTTATTAATAGTTGCAAAAATCTCGTTCTGTTGAATTGGGTCAAGCTGCTTTAGAAGCAGTTTGATAGCCTCAACAGTACCATGATTATTATTTACAACTAATGATTGCATTCAGTTAATTTGACCTTTGGGTTGGAGCTATTTGCTTTTTAGGTTTACATCAAAATTTTCACAGATCTCTTTGTTGTAGAGTAATATTCTATTGGTTGCTGTATAATATATTACTTAGATTTTTTAGTGAAATAGTTTGTTGAGTTGAATCAATTAATGTTGTCAGGTGTCATGATGTTAGTGTTTTGTAATTCATGTTTGTTATTTGTTTGTTAATATTTATTTATACATTTGTTTTGTCAAAGATATGTAAAAAGTTACATAGTGTATAAAAAGTTGTATAATTTTATGCCGAGAAAAGCTAAATCGAATATATATGTCTGATAATGAATTAGGTAAATCAGGGTTTCCCGAGCGGTTAAATGAACTAAGGGAGAATTTGCACTTAAGTGGGAATCAATTGGCAGCAGTAATGGGACAGAATACAAGTAAGGTCGCGGGTTATTTGCGTGGTGCAAATCTTCCACGGATTGATTTTTTGATGACTATTAACTTGTGGTACCCTTTAGTTAATATTGACTACTTAGTTACGGGAAGAGGGAAGTTGTTTTTAGACAAGGAAAAGGCTTTGCTTCAGGCTGTTAAGCCTGATCATGTAGAAATTACTGCTGGGAAAAGTGATGGACAGACTTTGAATTATAAGGAGCTTTTCGAGAGTTGTAAAGAGCAGGTTAAGGACAAGGATAAAATTATCAGATTGTATGAAAAGCAATTAGGAATCTAAAGTGTAATACTATTTAAAACTAAATCACCCGTCAACTTATCAAAGTTCACGGGTGATTTAGTTTTAGAAATTCTGTAATTGATCTACAGGATGATCAATGTTTGTATTTAGAACCTCAGAGTAAATTTGTTAGACCAGTCCTCGGCAAGTTCCATACTATAATCCCGTGTGTACTTTCTCAGGGCGTCAATTGTTCGATGGCGAGTGATGGTCATAAGTTTAAATTCAGCTTCATTCTTTGTCATCATTTTTCTAAGTTCTTGAAAAATGTTTTGGATGAAAGTGTGTCTTATTCCATACAGCGTATGATCTTGGGTGAAACTTCTATTATTTTTTTCTGTCATCTCCTCTTTCCACCTATTAAATCTTCTTGAGAAGTATCTTGTCTGAGCAATTCTTTTTGGCCCGGGTTTTTCATCAAGTGTAAACAGGTAGTAGTGCTTAGGAGTGTTTTCGGTAAACATTTCAGAGAGGGTAATAAATAGTGGTTCTATGATGGGGATTGTCACAGCATCCACTTTAGCGCTTTCACGTCTTAATTTTATCACACGATTTTGAAGGTCGATATCTTTTAGTTGCAGGTCAAGTATCTCTTTAGGCCTTAGAAAAGCGTACGCAATTAACTGTGTATACTTATATAGGTAAGGACTATGTTCTTTACTCCATTTACTGAATAGAATAATATCCTCAGAAGAGTAGGGCACATGCCGCCCTGTTTTTTCCTGAAGCTTTTTTATCTTGGTGCATGGATTGATTAGAATCAGTTCATGGGCGACCATTGTATTGAAAATAGATGATAGGTCACCCAAGTATCCGTTTCGTGTTTTGTTACTTGCTATTTGACCATTCAGTCCACGGCTTTCCTGCACGTATTTAAGATAAGCAAGTATGTGTTTTCGTGAGAGCTTGTCTGCGATCAGGTGGTCAAGATTGTTATTGATCAAGAACTCCTTAAAGTTTTCCATACGCCAGCTCAGCATTTTGAAGTACTTCGGGGAGGCTTCGGATTTTTTTAATTCCAAAGCTTGTCCTATTGCATCAATTATGTTTACAGAAACTTCCTCTGGTACTTTAGTTGGAAGTTTATCTTGAAGTTTGGTGATTGGGAACTTTTTATTTGGAACCCAATCTAATTTAAGTAAGCGTTCTAAAACATCCCTTAGAATGGAAAGTTCCTCGTATCTCACCTTAGGATCTTGTGATCGATTAGGAGATAGGTGTCCAGGAATAGATGATTTACGAGCTTTTATAAGTCTTTGCTTGTCGTCATCCCAATATTTGTAATAGACATGCCATTGCTTGGATAGATCACCATTGTGATCAACAAGAACAGGCTTCAAGTAAGTTTTTCCATTTTCGGAAGTTCCCCACTTTGTCCCCACTTTTTTTAATCGTTGAGTCAATACGTCTGTAATTACAGTTTCAATTGATTGACTAAAGTAAGCTATTTTGCTAGAATTGGTGCGGAAAGAGAGACTTGATTGCTCAAGTCTCTCTGCACCGGATTGATTGGTCGGGGCGGCAGGATTCGAACCTGCGACCTCCTGCTCCCAAAGCAGGCGCGATAACCGGGCTACGCTACGCCCCGAAATTTTTTAGTGTGGTTTTCATCCACAGGATTAAATATCCTATGCGGTGAGAGCGGGATTCGAACCCGCGGTACGGTTGCCCGTACGGCAGTTTAGCAAACTACTGGTTTAAGCCACTCACCCATCTCACCGGGTGTTTATCTTAATAAAGATCGTCTCTTGTTGTAAGAGGGGTGCAAATTTAAAGATTCAATACAATCCTGCAACACCTTTGAACACTAATTTTAAATTATTTTTTGAAGCCTTGATTTACAGGTAGTTTAATTTTATCCTAAATCATAAACAAGCTTGTAAGGGCTAAATAGAAGAAGGAACCTCTAATCCGGTGTCTTCCACTAAATTTTGTAGCGATTGATTAATCTGTTCTTTATCAGAAGCGTTAGAGATATACTCTTCAGCATCTTGTATAATAGCCTTTACAAACGCTCCAATTACATGTTTACAGTTTTCATTTAACTTGTCTGCATACATCATGTTTTTGCAAGCTTCAATTAAATTTAGCATTACCAATGCATCGGAGTGGCCATAAGTTCTAATAGGAGCCAACATTTCATACAGGAGGTCTTCAAAACTGTATTCTTTATAAAAAATGTTGGTGATGTTTTCTTCTTCATTATTGTAAAATCCAAAGTCGGGAATATTGGTTTTCTCAATAAAAAGAATGCTCAGCATATCAATGGCGCGAATTGCTGTACCTGGATCATTTATCCCTGGGCTGAGAGCTTTAATGGCCACTTGAGATATTTGGCGGAAGCCGTAGCTGTAGTGGTCAGTTGTGTATTCTTCTACATAAAAAGTAAAATGGCTCAATATTTCTTCAATCAACTCTTCATCATTGGAAATATCTCTACTTACGGAAAGTAGTGGAAAGCCTTTTACCGTAAAGGTTCCCTTTGTTACTCGGACATAGAGTTGCAAGTCATGCTTTTGCAAAAGTTTACTGAGCCTGTTTTCGGCCATACTTTTATAATAGCCGTTTTTGGTAGAGTATATGTACGTCCAATCTTTTCTGTCAGGAAGGGAAGTGTTGTCGTTTTGGTTGTTGAGTTTCCATTTTTCCAGATGTCTTAAGGTTTGTTTAAAAATCTGATTGAGGACATTGTCGGTTTGTATAGTACGCGATATTGATTCTATAAAATAGACAAACAGTGCGAGGCACATTATCCCAAAAATCATGGCGAGTAACACGCCAAGGGTAGGCGTGCGGTAGGTTTCTTCGTTTTTCTGAACGTTGATGATAAGAACGAGGCAATAAATAATGCTTCCTAAATAGAAGCCAAGAACAACTTGATGCGCCTTTTTGCTAACGAGCCCTGGCAATACTCGTGGCGAAAGGTTGGCAGAAGCCGTATTGAGCACCACCATTACCATAGAAAAACTAAAAACTGTGAGCGATATAAGACTAGCCACCAGAGTGGTGAGTACAGATTTAGCTGTTTCCTTATCAGCCACCAATAGAAAGTCAATTTTGTCCTTCAGGTCCATTAGGGGCTTGGTATATTCAGCCCACATCATAGCAATAGCAAAAGCCAAAAAAACCGAGGCTATAAGGGATGGGTAAAAAGCAATGCTATTGATGATTTTGAAATAAAGCTCGCGAAAGAAGCCTAAGTATTTTTTCATGTGTCGAATGGGCTGTTTGTTCTAATTAACAATGTACAGCAATTTGGTTCATTCTACACGGTTCAAAAGTATACTTAGCGAATTGTTTCTCACCTTTGGCGGCTCAATTTTAAGCGGCAAATGACACAGGATTTTTATAAAAAGAAAGAGACGGGCTACAAAGCTATTTTAAAGCAACAGAAAAAAGTGGATCGCTGGTTTTCTGCGCTACGTTTTACTCTTATCCTTTTGGCTGCAGCTTCTGGATATGGATATTTGGCGCAGTCCAATTCATTGTTTCTCTATGGAGCACTGTTTTTGCTGGTGGCCTTTGTTGTTGCCTTGTTTCGTCACCTTAAGCTTAGAAAACACATTACCGATTTAAAAAATTATATCCGACTGAATAATGATGAGGCAGCTTATTTGGGTGGAAACCTTAATCCTTTTGATGGTGCTAAAGAACTAATTAATGGCGAGCACCTTTTTGCCAATGACTTGGATTTATTTGGGCACCATTCACTTTTTCAACACGTAAATCGTACCGTTACCCTTAGCGGGAAAATGAAACTGGCAGACGAGTTTCTTTCAGATTCACAATTGGAAATAGAGGCCAAGCAAGATGGAGTAAAAGAGCTGGCGAAAGAGGTGGATTGGCGTCAAGGGTTTGCTGTGGCAGGAATGGATGTGGAAGAAAATCCAGCACTGAAAAGTGCTTTAGACAGATGGTTGAAAACCGAAAGCTCAAAATCTATTTTCACTTCATCTTTTCTATTGTATCCCTTAGCGGGAATCACCTTTGGGCTGCTGGTTTATTGGTTGGTTAATACTTCGCTGCAATCTTTCACCTGGCTTTCGTATGCCTTTATGGCAAATTTGGCGGTGGTATTTTTACAGTTTAAAAACATTAAAAAGGAGTACGAGCAGCTGAATAAAATTTCGCAATCGCTCACTTTGTATAGTAGACTGTTAAAGCATATTGAAGAAAGAGAATTTGAGAGTACTGTACTTGTAAAACTTAAAAAAAGGCTTGAAACAAATGAGGTGTCCAGTAGCACTGCCTTAAAAAAACTGTCCAAGCTTTTGGATGGTTTTGATCAGCTCAACAATGTGGTGGCCTTGCTTTTTACCAATGGGCTTTATCACTATCATCTGCACGTATTGCGTGGACTTTATCATTGGAAGAAGAATCACGGTTCGGCTATATATGAATGGCTGGATGTGGTGGCCGAATTTGATCAACTGAATAGCAAGGCCAATTTTACCTTTAACCATCAGGAGTACGTTTATCCAAAGCTAAAGCACGAAAAAGGCTTAGAGGCATTGGAGATGGGCCACCCGCTCTTAAGTTCTCATAAGCGTGTGAGTAATGATTTGAATTTTGACGGAATCAAGTATGTGATTCTCACCGGAAGTAATATGTCTGGCAAGAGTACTTTTTTGCGCACTATTGGTGTAAATATGGTTTTAATGAAACTGGGAATGCCAGTTTGTGCTAAGGAGTTTTCGGCTTACCCCTTCCGCCTTTTAACCTCCATGAAGTTGGTAGATTCATTAGATAAGGATGAATCTTATTTTCAAGCTGAGGTAATTCGCCTAAAGCGAATAAAAGATGTGCTGGAAACAGCGGAGCCTTGCCTGGTACTCTTGGATGAAATACTACGGGGAACCAATAGCGATGATAAGCGAAATGGAACACGCCTTTTTATGGAGAAAATTGGCAACTATAATGCTTTGGGCGTAATAGCTACACATGATATTGATATTGCAGAATTGGCGGCACAAAACGCTACAGTTTTTAACGCTAAGTATTTTGAATCTAAAGTAAAAAGTGGAGAGCTTACCTTTGATTACATCCTTCGCAATGGAGTGTGTAAAACACCTAATGCTACGGATTTAATGAGGGCACAAGGGATAATTTAAAGTCTACTAAGTACGGTATCTTTTTGTTTCTTGCATTTATGAACAAACTAAAGCTAACATTCCTCCTCCTATTTGTTACCTCTGCTTCATTCGGGCAGCAACAAAAGCCACAAGTAAAATCAATAGATGAGCCTTCAAGTTTATTTGAAGTGAATTTGGGCTTGGTGAGTTATAGCTATTTCAATGTATTGGCACCATCCTTACAGTTTAATATTGCAGCCCCCGTGAGTAGATATTTTTCATTTGGTGTGCTGTTGAGTCTTTACAGTACACCCAAACCTGCCAGTAGAAAGGATTATTTGGGAAATAAGGTTCTATACAGCCCACAAGGTGTGAGGGGAGGGTTTTTACTTCGAGCCAGCACGAACCCGGCTAAAAGCCATTTCTATGGTGAACTTATCGGAACTGGAGGAAAAGCTTTTCAAACGGGCGTGAGTAAGAACCTTGAAGAAAGTAAGGCCAACGAGTTTATGGGTGGTGGTAATATTGGCGTAAATTTTAAAGGAAAGAACAACTCTTTTTTTGGGGTTTATACAGGCTTTAGTCTCGGTAAGTTAAACTTTGATATGAATGATGATAGCGAAAAGATTACAAGGTTTCAGTTTGGTTTCACTTACCACATGAAAACTTAAAACTTGTATTGCTAGAACAATTTAATGGGTGAGAGTTTTACTACTTTTCCACTTTCGTAAATACCTAAACTCACACACAGCATGGAAATACCACTTCTCCAGGATATTGTCATTTTACTAGGCCTATCAGTGGTGGTTATATTTCTGTTTCAAAAACTAAAATTACCAACTATACTTGGCTTTTTGGCCACTGGTATCGCCTTTGGTCCTTATGGCTTTGGCCTTATTCAGGCTTCCCACGATATTGAAATTCTTTCTGAAATAGGAGTAATTCTTTTGCTCTTTATCATTGGTCTGGAATTTTCGCTGGCTAGTTTAGCCAAAATCAAAAAAGTGGTTTTTATTGGAGGGGCTAGCCAGGTGCTGCTTACCATTGGAGCGGTGGTTGCGGCTACTATGGCTCTGGGTTTTGGTCTCAATGAATCTCTATTTATAGGTTTCTTGGTGTCTTTGAGTAGTACTGCTATTGTGCTCAGCTTGCTGCAATCTTCCGGTATGATGAACAGTCCTCACGGTAAAATAGCTTTAGGAATTCTCATCTTTCAGGATATAATAGTAGTGCCTATGATGCTGCTTACGCCAATGTTGGCTGGAGAAGGCGGGAATATTTGGGTAGAATTAGGATTGCTTATTGCCAAAGCTGCAGCCGTAATTGTAGCGGTACTAATTTCTGCCCGATATCTAGTTCCCAAACTTTTGCAAGCAATTGTAAAAACACGTAGTAGAGAGCTTTTTATCATCTCCATTGTAGTAATATGTTTTGCGGTAGCCTGGATTACAAGTAGCATAGGACTTTCGTTGGCTCTGGGAGCTTTTATGGCGGGGCTTACCATATCTGAATCAGAGTATAGTCATCAGGCGACAGGCCTTATTATTCCCTTTCGGGAGATTTTTGCCAGTTTCTTTTTCGTGTCTATCGGTATGCTTTTGGACATTAGTTTTTTTGTAGAGCATATAGGTTTTGTTCTTCTGATTACCCTTGCAGTATTTGTGCTCAAGTTTACAATTATCGTCTTCTCTAGCGCTATTCTGGGGTTTCCTGCGCGTACTAGTTTGTTAAGTGGTTTTACACTGTTTCAGGTTGGTGAGTTTGCGTTTATTCTTGCCGCTGTGGGTGTTAGTTATGATTTACTTACAGATGAACCATATCAATATTTTCTTGCGGTTTCTGTTTTAACGATGGCACTTACACCTTTTGTAATGCAGGCTTCCGATAAGCTATCCACTGCGCTTGTAAATAAAAGTCGTTTTAAGCATGTAAAAATGAATGGTGCCAATGCAGGAATGGAAGAGGTGAGCGAAGAACTTAAGGATCATCTTATTATAATTGGCTATGGCCTCAATGGTAGACACCTTGCCGAAATAGCCAGAAATGCCGAAATACCGTATGCCATTATTGACATCAACACCGATAATGTGGAACTGGGAAAATCAAAGGGCGAACCTATATTTTTTGGAGATGCATCTAACCCTTACATGCTAGAGCATTTGCATGTGTACAAGGCGCGTGTGGCGGTAGTGGCCATATCAGATCCTCCGGCCACTCGCAAAGTGGTGTCATCAATTCGAAGCATTTGCAATACCGTCCACGTTATAGCACGTACTCGCTTTTTTGGCGAAACCAATGAATATTTGAAGCTCGGTGCCAGCGAGGTGATCTCCGAAGAATTTGAAACGTCAGTAGAAATATTTACTCGTGTACTTCATCAGTACTTAGTTCCGGAAGCAGATATTACCAACTATGTGCAAGGTGTTCGAAAGGAAAACTATGAAATGTTACGTCCATTTTTTAATGGAAACGCAAATCTCGGTTTGCCTGATTGGCAAGATTTGAAAGTGATATCTATTCGAGTGGAAACCTCAAATGAAGAAATTGTTGGAGTGCCTTTAAGTGAAGCCAAACTGCGAAACAAGTATGGCATTAGTGTAATGGCCATTTACCGTAATGATGAGGTACAAAAAGTGGTAGATCCAAGTGCCCATTTAGAAAAAGGTGATCTAGTGTATGTGTTTGGAAGCCCAGAGTCGATAGGGAAGTTTGGGCAGGCTGTAAAAGGTTAATCCACTATCAACTTCTTGGTAAACACACGGCCATCTGAATCTTGTATTTCTAAATAATACAATCCATTCCACTTGTCTTTCAATGTCAGCTGTATTTCAGATGCTGAATGTTTAAAATTGGTTTCAAACACCTTTTGGCCAGTAAGGTTATAAATGGTGATAGCTGAAACTTTAGTTGTTCCATCTATGGTAATACTGCTTCGAGCTGGATTTGGGTAAACCGAAAAGTGATTTTTATTATCAAAATCATCAAAGCCTGCTACTGGGCAATTTGAAACTTGAATCATTATTCTAGTGTTGCCTTCCATTTCATAACTACAATCATCAAGCAAGCGGTTGCCATCATTACCTTCCTAAAAAGAAATAAGGGGGAAATTAGTTAAAGAATTTACACATTGGCCCAACCATAAAGCACTTGGGCACGTATCTCTTTTCAAGGCCACTTAAGGTTTTATTAACTCAACATAATTTTCACAGCTAAAACTAAATCTGTTTCTATCTTCAAAAATCAAACAAAATAATGAGGGGATGCTTTATTGCGGTGGCCTTGCTTTTACAAGCAATGGCTCACGGCCAAAATATTTTTGATGTGGCTCGCACGAATGATTTGGCATCACTGGGTAAAATGATAAAATTAAATCCAGATACGGTACATAGTAAAAATGCAAGCGGGCATACACCTTTGATTTTAGCTGCTTACAACAATCAAGTTGAGATGGCTGATAAACTCATCCAAAGTGGAGCGGATGTAAACTATACTTTTTCGCAAGGTTCAGCTATACATGGCGCAGCTTTTAAAGGGCATTTGGATATTGTAAAACTACTGGTGAAAAACGGAGCTGATATTGATGAGCCCGACCAAAACAAAACTACGCCTTTGATTTACGCTACGCTTTTTGGTCATACTGAGCTGGCCAAGTATTTATATGTAAATGGAGCCAACCCTAATTATTCAGATGCCACCGGAAGTTCAGCCATTAATTATGCTGAATCATTAAATAACGAAATATTATTAAACACCTTTAAATCGCAAAAAGAATGAATAAACAAATACTCGTAAACTTTAAGAAAACAATGCTCTTTGGAGCCTTAGCTATTTTTAGTAGCGCACTTTCTGCACAATCTTTTGTGGGGAGTAAGGTGCTTAGAGCTAGCAATAATTTGTCAGTTGACATAAGTACCTATTCGGTAGGTGATTCTGTAAACATTATAATCACCGGGCCTGCTACTGCGTGGCATGCTGTGGGCTTTGGAGGCAACTCTATGAATGGCACGTATTGTATAGTAGTGGATGGAAATGGAAATGTAACCGAACGAAAGTTAGGAAATCATAATGGTGGCACGCAACTGATGTCTTCAGTTAGTTTTAGTAATACTAATGTTGCCTCAGGAACCAGAACTACCCTCATCAAAAGACCTCTTACAGGTACTACAGCCAATCACTTTACTTTTCCCGGTAACGGAAATGCAGTGAGTGTAATATGGGCATATGGCTCAGGGCCAAATTTTGGTTCACATTCAAACCGTGGTGCTTCCTTGGTAACGTTTAATCCAAATTGCTTGAATGCTGTGGATGTTACAACCAGCAGAACGGGAAACGAATTGTCTTCAAATCAGACTGGAGCCACTTACCGTTGGTTGGATTGTGGAAACTCATTTGCGCCAATCTCTGGTGAAACTAGTCAGTCCTTTACCGCTACCAGCAATGGAAGCTATGCAGTGGAAGTTACTTCGGGTTCTTGTGTAGATACCTCGGCTTGTATTATTGTTTCTACAGTGGGCCTGGATGAAAACTCATTAGCCGAAATGACAGTGATTTATCCAAACCCGGCCACAGATAAGATTACAGTAGAGTTTCCAGTTGTAATGGAAGGTGGTAATATGTTTTTGAAAGATCTCAGTGGCCGTATGCTTAGGTCAAAAAGTTTTGATGCCTCCAAAAGCATTGAATTTGATTTGAACGAAAGCACTGGAATCTACATTTTAGAGATTCAGAGTAATACTGGTGAGTCAATCTCAAAGAAAATATTGGTTCAATAACCAAAGGTTTTAAAAGCTAACTCCAAAGGTCACGACTCACTGTTGTGGCCTTTTTTGTTTTACAATCATAAATTGAATAGAAAAACATCAAAACAGGAATATACCTAAAGTAGGAGAAATATGGAAGAGGGATTATTAGAAAAAACAGGAAAGTCGCTAAAGGATTGGATAGAAGTAGTGAAGAAGACGGAGCTTGATAAGCATAAAGCTATTATCGATTACTTGAAAAAGGAGCATGGATTTACTCATGGCTATGCCAATTTTGTAGCATTGAAAACTCTGAAATCTGATACAGGCTCTATGGATGATAGTACTTTGTTGGAAAATCAATATAAGGGTAAAGAAAGTTTAAAACCTATCTATGAAAAGTTGATAGAAGGGATTTCATCATTTGGTAATGACATAACCAAAACTCCTAAAAAGGATAGCTTGAGTATGATCAGAAAAAGGCAATTTGCTTTGATAAAACCAGCTACAAAAACTAGAATTGACTTAGGCTTAAAGCTAAAAGGAAAAGAGGAGGAGGGGCGCTTGGGTAGTTCCGGGCCTTTTGGAACTATGTGTACTCATCGCGTACAGCTTACTTCAGTAGATGAGGTGGATGCTGAGGTGCTTGATTGGATAAAGGAGGCCTATGAAATGGCGGGATAGGCTAAAAGCAAAACGACCTTTACCAAAATGGAAAAGGTCGTTTTAGCATAAAGTATGATTTGGAATATTAGTTACCCAATCTTACAGCAATTCCACCTGTAAAGGCAAACTGTACAATAGGAGACCATCCGCTTACACCTACAGACGCACCTCCATTTGAGCTCCAGCCAATTCCTGCACCAATATCGGTAATTGGGAAGTTGAGGTTCATACCCCCACGAAGACCGATTGCATCGCTAAAGAAGTATTTGAAACCAAGATTTAAGCCTGCTGCAAGTTTGGTTATGGTATTAAAATCATTTGAAGGGGAGTCAAAAATAGCCATCCCTATCTTCATCCCTCCGGTAAATTGAAGGTCATCTGTTACGCTGGGTAATATCTTATTTCCCCCTATCATAAGGTAGTTAACCGATACATCACGTATAAAATCTTCCTGGTCCTGAAACAAGTATGAACTTGCCTCCAATCTGGTTTCTTGTCTAGAATACATCAGTTCTACTGCGTTATTTTGACCTACCGGAAATGCTGCAGTAATACCGTAAGTAGCACCATCGCGAAGTATTGCTTTCCCTCCCGAAATATTAAACTTATTTTGAAAAGTATAGCCGGCAAACGGTGTTAGCTCAATTTTCTGAGCATTCATTGCCACACCAAAAAGTAGGAAGGTAGCGAGTATTATATTTTTTGCTTTTTTCATGATTTATGGGTTTTGTTGGTCAGTTGTGTCTGGAAATAAACCATCCTTTTGCATACGTTGGTATACCTCTTTTACAATTTCAGAAATAGTTTGCTCTAGTGAAACGGGGTTTACCGTAGTTGTCATTCCTGACCACAAGAGCTTATTTTCTTTCAATGAATAAAGGTTGGTTTCTACACTATAATTTACATCCTGCTGAATGTATCCTGGATCATAATATGAGCCATAGTAATACCCATGGTAACCCCAGTAGTTATAGCTAGTACCCGGTACATAGGTTTGTGTTGTGTTCTTGTCTTTTAATGCAAATACTAGCACCGCGTCAAAGCTTTCTTTTTGCAGGATTTGCTTACTCACGGTAGTGTCAAGTGCTATTTTTTGAGTGGGCAATATCTTATACGATGGTGTGAAAACCGGACTGTAACCAGCAATTTGATCTTCAGCAATTCTTCGTGAAGTTTCATTTTTGGTAAGTACAGAAACCATTACTTTTTGAAGATCTTGTTTCTCAATGGTCTCACCCGGAGCTTTCCAGGAGTCCACCATATAAGTGGAGCCGCCACAGCTTGCCAGAGTAGTAATTATGCTTATCGCAAAAAGTACTTTGGATAATATTGATTTCATTTTTTATAAAATAAAAGATTGTTTTACCATAAATGGAGGTTTTGTAACTATGGTCCCCACGTAAGTCCTATGTTAAAGGCTAAATAGCCAACCGAGTTATAATCATTAGCAGCAAATGCCTGATGATATTGGATACCCACATTAAGAGATGAGTTGTAGAAAGCGGGAAACATAACCCCTGCGCTGGGAGAAATTCCAAAACGGGTACTTTCTTCTTCAGCAGCGTATAGGCCCATTTCCACGCGTTGGTTTATGTAATATAGACCAGCTCCGGCACCAATATATGGTCTTATATCATCACTATCCCCCCAGTGATAATGAGTAGTAATAAGAACAGGAATAGAATTGGTGAAACGAAAACGTTTGCCAGAAATAGTAGCGGTGTTGTTTTCGCCAACAATTACTTCGCTTACCACGCCATCACTTTCTTCTCTCAACACGTTCCACCCAGTATTGAAACCAACGCTTACATTATCGTTTAAAAGAAAGCGGGCATCAATGCCAACTCCACGCCAGCTAAAATCGCCAGTAAAATTGGCTACATCACCTACAGGAAGACTTGGGCTGTATGTTAAAGAAAAATAGTAATCGGCTTGAGCGCTAGAAGCGGTTGGTAGGCAAAATGATATAATGGCTACCAGTATAGATATTTTAAAAGTTTTCATTGCTTATTTTTTATCTAGGTAAGGAGAGTCTTTAAACATTTGATCTAAAGCAGTGGATACGCGGTTGTTTATGCTGCTTTTTGAGCCTTCAAGCAAACCATTTATACCACCTGCCCAAAGTATAGGCAATGATGCATCTGCACCACTTGGGCTAGGAATAGGATTGTTGGGATCTACCATTTCAATAAGAAGGGTACCTTCACGATAAGTGTAAATAGTAGTATAAGAAGGACCGTAGCCAGGATAGTAAGGGTAATAACCACCGGGATAACCTGGGTAGTAGCCCCAGCCTCCCCAGCCATACCAGTAGTCCCACCAGTTGGTGAAGTAGCTTACGCTAACATCTTCGAGTACCGAAACAAGAATTAATACATCCGGAGCTTCTACTGTGGTATCGACTTCGGTCCATCCAAATTCTTTCATGTGCATATCCACTTCATTAATAATGAAGTCAGATTCTTGATCCGTGATATCTGAGTTTGGAGTGTTGGTAAGATACATTACTGTATCTGCAATGGAGTATTTAGTGTAATTGGTAAAGTTTGCGTCATTAGGGCGAACACTGATCACAAGATCAAGTTCATCAACATACTCTGCGCCTTGTGGATTGCAACTCGTAAAAACGGAGACAATTGCAAAGGCAAGAAAAAAAGGTGGTTTTTTCCAGTTCATTTGGTTGGTATTATAAATTTTATCCAATGTAATAAGATCAGCGAAAATATGTACAATATTCCTCGCTGTTATTTAAATCTATGTAAATAATAGCCTAAGAGACATTGGTTTTTTTATTTTCGAAATTGATATTAATCATTACCACCTTAGGAAGAGGAATTAGTAGGATTTTTAGATAAACCAAATATTACCAAATCAATAAGAAATGAAACCCAAGAATACAACTAACACTAGCATTACAAAAGTTTTGTATAAAGCTATATTGACCTGTGGATTTTTAATAGTAACACTCCCGGCTTTAGCTGATAATACAGATACATTGAGATTGAAAAATGATGCAGTCTTGGTAGGTGAGATAAAGAGCGTGAGTAAAAATGTGGTAACCTTCGAAACTGACTATAGTGATAGTGATTTTAAGATTAAATGGCTGGAGGTAAAGGAGGTAAAAAGTAAACGTGTTTTTATGCTAACATTATCTAACGGTCAGGTACTTCATGCCTCCATTTCGAGTTTTGATACAGGTGATAATTCTGTAAATCTAAAAACCATAGAGAGTGGAGAAAAGAATATAAAGCTCAGTGAAATTGTTGATATGCAGCCTTTTGAAAGTACATTTTTAAGTAGGCTGGATGCCTCTATAGATTTTGGATATACATATACCAAAGCCAATAACCTTCAGCAACTATCTACACGAAGTGTTCTTGGATATTTGGGGAATAGATGGTCAGGTAATGTTTCGTTTGATATGGTTCGTAGCATGCAGGATTCAGTTGAACCTATTCGAAGAACTAATGGGGTGATTAATTTTGAATACTATCTTAAACATAATTACTTTTTACTGGCATCGGCTAACTTTCTTCAAAATGACGAACAACTACTAGCATTGCGCGCAACCACAAGGATGGGACTGGGTAAATTTTTGGTAAGAAATAATAGGATGTATCTGGCACTTGCCGCGGGTGGAGCATGGAACAATGAACAGTATACGGAAAACACGGAGCCGGATAGAAATTCTGCTGAAGCATTTGTCGGTGTGACCGCTGACTTGTTTAATACAGGTGACCTGAGTCTGGCATCCAGTTTAGTAGGTTATCCCAGTCTTACTGAAAGTGGGCGTTTTCGTTCGGATTTTAAATTTGATGTAAAATATGACCTCCCTTTAGATTTTTATGTGAGGTTAGGTTTTACAATTAACTATGATAATCAACCCATTGAGGGAGCTTCGGAGAGCGATTATGTGTTACAAACGTCTATCGGGTGGTCTTTGTAATGTAAAAGCAATAGTTTCAAAATTTCATAAAACAGCCCGATAAGTAACTACTTATCGGGCTGTTTTATGATTGTATTTTAAATTCAGAATAGAGGACTATTCCTGAGCTTTCTTATTTTTATAGGCTTTGTAGCCGCCATAAGCAGCACCAGCTCCAATGAGTAACTCCACAAAGCCAAAAGGGGCAGGAGCTGAAGGGTTACCAGGCTGAGCCATAAGTACGCCCATAGCTACAACTGAAAGGCAAACTGTAAAAAGTGTTTTGGTATTCATAATGTTGTCTATTTATGCGATTACTTATTGATGTATAGTTTTCTTGCTCCAGCAAGGTCATTATCCAATGAAATTAGATAAATACCAGTGGGTATATTAGGAACACTAATTTTAGTATTCGGTTCATTTACCTCAAACTTTCTGATAAGTTTTCCTTGAAGGCTATAAAGTCCACCCGTAGTTGGTTCAAAGCTTTCTTCCTGAAAGATAAAACTGATGTTTCCATTGCCATAATATGCGTCATAATTGGCAGCACCTGGAATCATTCCTTCTGGTAGACCTACGCTTTTTTCAAAGTGAATTACAAAACGATCTTCGCTATAGGCAGTGTCATTAACAAACGCATAGTTGGCACTGGTAATCTCAGTAAAGCTGCTGTTCTTTTTGTCTTCAATAAAAACTCTTCCGTAAGAGGTTAAGCTGTTTTCAGTAATGCTATATTCCATTTGTTGGCCGTGATCAATATCGCTAAAGTGCAGCGGGAAAGATTTACGTGATGGGTTAGCAGCACAAAGAGCCCATGTTCCATTTCCCAGCTTTACATATGTATTAGGCACATCCCCTATGTTACTTTTCTTCGGAACATCCATACTAAAATCTTCTGCATCTGAAGCATTTTGGTCAAGTCTGATTAATACTTGATCAGAGTTTGATCCATTCACTTCCTTTACTTCAATTTTCAAAAGATCAGGAGTAGCGGTAGTCTTAAACATTTGAGAAGCCCCGCTCATTTTTTGATTTGCAGCTTCAAATGTGGTAGTGCCAGACCAGGTAGCATCTGTTCTAAACCATACACCTTGGCCAGGTGCTATATATCTTGGTGCAGACGCTCCATTAGGAGCTGTTCCTCCGGTGCCATTTGTAAGGCCTCCCTTTTGGTAAAAACTGTAATTACTTCCATTTAATACATAATAATAATTGGCCATATTTCCTGATGTAGAGCCAGAAAGTCCATGTCCTTCAAAATCATAATTTGATAAAAAAGGATTGGCAACAAAGTTCCATCCGTCAATTACTGCATCTTTAAAAGTTGCCGAACTACCTGTTCCATCATGATAGAATAAGGTAGCGTTTACGTCATTAAAATGTACTGAGTTACTTTCTACATCCACGGTACCGCTTGATCCAGGAAGAAGGAATGTTCCAAAAGCATTGGTGCCTGCGTATACAGTGTATCCTTCGGTTGCATCATTATTAGTACTAGCGGGCTCAGCCCAGTTAGAGGTTGAGGCATCCCATTTCCATACTGAACCATTACCGTTATTTGCAAAATTCATGATTTGACCATTATTGAGATCCTGCAAATCGGCACCGTCAAGTGCTGTACCTCTGTGGAAATACTTTTCCGTGGTCACGTCCAAGTAATACTGTTTCTGAACAGTAGAGCCATTGATGGTATCCATTTCTACCAAAGTTTTTAGCTGGGCATAGCTATTTGTATCGGCTTGTAAAATTAAATCTGTGTGATTTTGAAATTCAGTTCGAATTGCAACTGTGTCTCCAGCAGCAATTTCCTTTATATTTTCTGATAAGTAAAGTATATCATAACTACCACTAGGAATATGCTGTGGTATAAACGAAGCCGCATCATTGAAAACAACCTTGGTTCCTGAGGGCCAATAGGCAACGGGGATTGGGGCGGAAGAATCACACTCTGTAGTAATGGTGTAATTCCCAGTTCCTGATTTATTCACAACAAAGGCCGAACCACTATCCGATAATACGTGAGTATTCAAATCCAATGTAAAGTCCACAGTGCCGGCTAGCTGTAGTTCTTTAGCAATAATGTCTCCAGCGGCTGTTTTTGTCCCAGAACCTGAAAGTTGAATTTTATTGTATGTTCCTGGAATTACATCAGTGGCAAGATTTCCTGTATATAGAACTGATCCGCCACCAATTAGATCTTCAATAGTTATGTTAGCAGACGCAACATTGCCGTTAAAATCTAATATTTTACTATTTACATCAATAGTACATGAAGTTCCTGAGTTAAGCACATTTCCATTTATAATAAGGGAGGCGCTAATAACATTTGCAATAGGAACTCCATTTAAATCCCATGTCCCACCGTTAAAATTTGGAGCAGCCGATCCGCTTCCATCTTGCTGAGTGTTCCAGTTAGAGATATTGCTCATATCAGTTACGCTGGGAGACTGATCCTGAAGATAATAGTTTTGGCTGAGACCAACTTGTAATGAGGTTAGCACAACTAAAGTAGAATAGAATAATCTTTTAATCATAATATTTGGGGATTAGCAAATTAGGGAGCCAATTTATTGAAAAACAACAGAAGTGCATAAGAAATGTTTTGAAACGTTTTCGACTTCACTCATACTAAACGTTGCATTTTAGAAATGTTCGTCAATATTGGATATACGATGCTTCTCGGTTTTTGGATTTAGAGCAGCAGGTCTGCATGTTATTTTGTAAAAAGTTTACTTTAGAAGTAAAAATTTTCAACTAATCTAACATTTCATTTCTATGAGATATTATTTATTCATGGCACTTTGGTTAAGTGCTACCATGGCAATAGCTCAGGAGCGTCAAGTTGATCCTGTGGCTGTAAGTATAATGGACAGGATGGCATCCGTAATTGGCAATTTACACTCATGCAGTTTTTCGTTAACTGCGTCCAATGATATAAATGATTATCCATATGGGATGACAACTCACTTTACCGAAAGTGAAGTGCAGATGCTAGGACCTGATAAAATGTTGATTCACTCAAGAGGTGATGATCATCATAAGGGGTTTTGGTACAATGGTGATAAAATTGTGTACTACTCCTATGCCGAAAATAACTATGCTGTGATGGATGCACCGGGTAATATACTTTCGGCTATTGATTCTGTTCATCATACATACGGAATTGATTTCCCTGCCGCTGATTTCTTCTATCCAACTTTTACAGATGATATATTGGTACATTTTGATGAAGTGCAATATATCGGTGAAAAAAAGCTAAATGATAAGGAGTGTTTTCATATCAAAGCTTCAAATAAGGATATGGTAGTTCAGTTTTGGATTGCTGATGATGCTTTCAATCTACCAATGCGGTTTTCAATTGTGTATTTGAATCAGGAGGGAAACCCGAGATATGAGGCAACTTTTAAGGACTGGAAGATTAACCCGGTATTGCCTGAAGCGATTTTTGAATTTGCAGCGCCTCCGGGGGCTCGACAAATAGCCATTGCTGTAAAAAGTACAACCACCTCAAAAAAGTAAATGATGATAAAATTGAACGATATATACAGGTATTCTTTAATTGTCTTTTTATTGATTTTTACAGCGGTGCCGGATGTAGGTTTATCCCAACGCATGCCACACGGAGGTGGAGCTCGTGGTGGTATGAGCGGTCAAGCTCCTTCGAGGGCAGCACAAAGGCCAGCATCACGCCCAAGTAGACAAACTCGCCCGGCTCAAACACCCAATCGAACTATAAATGGAGGAGCACAACGATCACCAAACAGGCAAGTTCCGCAAAGCAGGCCTAGTGCAAATACAGGAAGTTCCAGAAATCTTAATGCAGGCGGAAACAGAACAAAACCTTCTAATGATAGGGCCACAGCAGCTAACAAGCCCAATAGAGGCGGGAATACTCCAAATAGCAGAGGAGATCGTGGTGATGTGAATGTGAATATTGATAATAGTAAGCATGTGAATATTAATAATAGAAATACGGTGGTACGTCCTGCGCCTAGGCCTTATGTAAGACCCCCGTATCGCTATGGTGGTTTTAGTTTTTACTGCTATCATCCATATCATTATCATCCTTATCGTCCCTACTATTGGGGGCCAGTTTGGCATCCATGGGGATTTTTCGTGGCAACCATGGCTACTACGGCTATTATTGTAAGCATTGAAAGTCAGCAGTATTACTATGATCAGGGTGTATATTATGTTTCATCTGACGGAGGGTATACTGTGGTTCAAGCTCCGGTGGGTGCTACTGTTGCTACTATACCCGATAATTCGCAAACGGTTGTTGTGAATGAAACCACCAATAATTATTACTACGGAGGCACTTATTATGAAAAAGATGATGACGGCTATATAGTAGTGCCACCTACGGCAGGAACGATTGTGGATAACTTACCGGAGGGCGCTGAAGAAGTAAAAGTAGGAGATCAAACCTATGTAAAGTATGGTGAAACTTATTATCAGCCTACCCAAGTAGATGGCAAAAATGTATATGAAGTAGTGGAAGTGAAGGATGAAGAGTAGACATGGTTTATTAGCATTTAAAATGGAAATGGGTGAGATTTATTCATCCTTTTCTTTTTTGTACTGCTCAAAGTAAACTCTTAGCCTAATTATAAACTCGTCAGTGGTAAAATTACCTTCCAAAGTATTTCGGGAGCGCTGCCAAATGAGATCAACCTGATAGTTCCAGTCAAGTTTTAACTCTTGCCCAAAACCAGCACTAAGTCGCGATGCGTTAAAGAAACGTTCGTCAACATTGCTGCCCAGAGGGAAAAAATATTCGGCTCCAGCAATAAGATATAAATACTCGGCTCTATTAGTTATCTTAAAGTAATTGCTGCGCACACTCAGCATATATCTAAAGCGGAAGTTTTGTTGTTGATTGTCAAAGTTATCCACAACGTCTGCCTGGTTGTAAAAGAGAAAGCGCTCTTCAAACCGAAGTCTATGAATGAAATAGAAATTATTGAAAGAGGGCCACTCGGCCTTCCCTTCTTGCGCAAGTCTCATTTCAAACATATCTGAAGGGTCACTTTGAAACGTTTGAAACAAACCTAAAGCCCCACTTACCTGGATGAAAGGTGTAAAGTGATACTTTAGGGTGGGTCGTACATATACCAACCCCCAATTGGGTTTGGAAATAATACCTCTCATACCCATATCCCCACCTATTCCCAGTTTATTAAATTTATTGTAGGTATAGTTGAAATCTGCCCATGTAATAAGAGAGATTTTATCTTGAGCAACAGAGGATTTGGCTAAAAGTAGAAACAGTGCCAAGGCTAAGTAAGAAAATAAAACGGAGTGTTTTCCGAATATCATTGATGTATGGCTGGAGATTCTTGTTAGTGAGTGAAATTAAGGAATTATGGCTTAAATGAAATTATAAAAGTGAGTATGACGTAACTGAGACTATATCGATAAGTCACTAAGGTAATAGCTGAATTTTTTTGATGAATGGTTCTAGTCAATGATAATGCTATGTTTATTCTTAGGCTTTACAAAGCAAAAGCCCTGTATCTTATTTGCTTTGATTAGGGTTTTAGATGCTTACCGGTTATGGTATGGTTAACTCATGTTTATTAAAAAGTGTTGTCTATTTTATTAATACTTTTAAGGGTAGATTTAATGATTTTTAAGATGCTTTGAAGAAATAAGATGTCACGTCAATTTGATAATATTATTTATAATGTTGGATGAATCTTTTGGGAATTCTAAATATAAGTTCATCGATTCGAAGTGAAAATAACAACAAACCACTCTCAACATGAAAAGAAATTTTACCCGATTATCCGTCTTTGTTTTGGGACTTGTCTTTACACAGAGTGTATTTGCCCAAACGGATACAACCAAACGTACTGATGAGGATGGTAAACTCATTCGCGAAATGAGTTTTGTGCCTTTGCCCGTAATTGCGGCCAATCCCGCAAATGGCTTTATGTATGGCTTAGCACCCTCGGCAAGTTGGCTCATGGGAAGTGAGGCTACTACAAGTAGATCTTCATTGGTATCTACCATAATATATACTACCAAGAAGCAGCTGATTCTAACATTTAAGACCAATGTGTTCTTAAAAGATGATGGTTGGAATCTGATGGGAGATTGGCGTTATTTTATCACTTCACAACCAACCTATGGTTTGGGAACGGGGCCTCAGTCGGCTAGGTTAGTGTCGAATGGAATTGAGTATGATGATGGAGACTTTTCAACCGGAATTTTGGAAGCACAGATGATGGAGTTTAACTACTTAAGACTTCACGAAACAGCTTTAAAGCGGTTTGGCGATTCGCGCTTTTTTGCAGGGGTAGGCTATCATTTGGATTTACATTCTAAAATAAATGATCAGCTATTAAATTTGGATACCATTCCACCTTCCATTACCTCGCATTATGCTTATTCTGATGATCGTGGATTTGATCCTGAGGGGTATACACTTTCTGGAATTTCGCTAAACGGACTTTATGATTCTCGGGATAACACTATTAATCCCTATTCAGGGCGCTATGCTTTTGTGTCTCTGCGCATTAATCCCGAGTTTTTAGGAAGTGATCAAAGCTCTACCATGTTGTGGGCAGAGTATCGTGATTATTTTGGCTTAAGCAAAAAAAGGCCAAGACACTTACTTGCACTGTGGGCTTATGGAAGCTTTGTTACCAGCGGTAATGTGCCATATTTAGATTTGCCAGCTGTAGGGTGGGATCAGTTTGGAAGATCAGGACGAGCTTATCCTCAAGGGCGCTTTAGAGGAGGAGGCGTAATGTATGGAGAGCTGGAGTATCGTTTTCCTTTACAGAAAAACAGCGATACTTTTGGAGGGGTGCTTTTTGCGAATGCTACAACTGCCAATAATAAGGATGCCAATATTGACCTATTTGAATATGTGGAACCAGGTGTAGGTGTTGGTTGGCGAATTATGCTGAACAAAAAAGCCAGAACTAATCTCACAATAGATTATTCGTGGGGAGCTTATGGCTCGCATGGCTTCTACCTCAATGTAAATGAGACTTTTTAGTTTTAGAAAAATTGTACAGCTTTAAATGGCTGTTGTGGTTTTATTGGCTTTTGTTTACGTACAAGTGTTTGAGTCAACCAAGTAAGATTCATTAGGCCTACAAGATTTCATTTGCATCTAGATTCTATCATCAGCATTGCGGTGTGTATCGTTCAGTTAGGTTCTAATAATGTTCATTGTTATTTTGCTATTGTCAGAGAATTACTGATTAATGGGAATCTATACTGATGTAAAATAAATGTTATTTTAATCTTAAGAAGAGCAACCTTACTGGGGTGCGTTAATGATTAATGCCCAAAGATTAAAGCGTAGCAAACTTTCGTTTTATTGAGAAGACATTAATTGGATCCACGTAAATATTTCTCTACCGCTATTAGGACTGTTCAACAACTTTTATATATTTAAACTGTAATATTTTTAGTACAGAATTATATCGTTTTTATGCAGCATAATTTACTGGTCCCATTTAAAAATTTCCTTATTGTTCTTTTGATTTCTGTGGCTTGTTGGCAATGTCAACAAGTGGAAAGTCAACCTGTTGAGGAGCGCTCGGATGATGAAGCCAGTGTTGGTTTGGAAGAAAAGTCACTAGAGAAGGTAGAAGGTATGGTTTGGATTCCTAGCGGGGTTTATCGTGTAGGGAGTGAAGATAAACATGCCAATAAATCCGAAGGACCTTCTCATGAAGTAAAGGTTTCTGGCTTTTATATGGATGAAACGGAGGTTACGAATGATGAGTTTAGAGAGTTTGTTGATGCGACTGGTTATCTCACGGTTGCCGAACGACCTGTAGATTGGGAAGAAATTAAGCAACAACTACCGCCCGGAACACCTAAGCCACATGATTCAATCTTGCAGCCCGGTTCTATGATTTTTCAGCCAGGCCCTACCTCTAATCTTTATGATATTTCTCAATGGTGGGCGTGGAAAATAGGTGCAGATTGGCAGCATCCTCATGGCCCTAATTCGGATATAAAAAAGAAGGGTGATTACCCTGTTGTTCATATAGCTTTTGAGGATGCACAAGCCTATGCTAAGTGGGCAGGAAAACGCCTTCCTACGGAGGCTGAATGGGAAATAGCAGCGCGTGGAGGAGAGCCTGCAAAACCATTTGCTTGGGGAGACAAGCTTACCCCAATGGGTGAGTATTTGGCTAACTTTTTTCAAGGCACTTTTCCGGATGGTAATACAGCCTTGGATGGCTACGGTAACTCCGCTCCTGTAAAAAGCTATGCGCCAAACGGATATGGATTATATGATATGATTGGTAATGTGTGGGAATGGACAAGCGATTGGTATCGCCCCGATACGCATGTACAAAACAAGCAAGCAGGATTGAAAGGGTGCATAAACCCCAATGGTCCATCAACAAGCTATGACCCTCAGGAACCATTGGTACCAAAGCGGGTAACGAAGGGAGGGTCTTTTTTATGCAGCGAAGAATATTGCAGCAATTACAGACCAAGTGCACGTATGGCTACCGCCTATGATTCAGGGCAAGAGCATTTAGGGTTTAGATGCGTGAAGAACTAGAATTATTCTGATCTTTTAACAAAGAAATTGATACCCGATACCGAAGTGTTTCAAAACAAAAAGATGAAAACCACCAATCCTGCCATTCAATGAAGAATTTCTACTCTTCAAAATTGATATTGAAGCTGCTGTTGGCAGCTTTAATTAGTGTTTTTTCTTTAGACTTATCTGGTCAAACAGCAGAGGAAACAGAGTCTTTTTTCCATAGTTTTACAGTAGGTATTGGGCATACTATGGTAGCCAAAGGTATAGAGGCGGGGGATAAAAAGTGGTTGGCACTTCCAAGCTGGGCTTTGGACTACAACTATCGCATAAATCCGAAATGGGGTGTAGGTATTCAAAATGAAATCATATTATCAGATTTTGAGGTAGAAACTTTCGATAATGAAAGGGTTATTTCTCGTAGCAAGCCTTTTTCATCAATTGCTGTTTTAGGGTATTATCCTTGGCGTGAAGTAATGGTGTTTATGGGGGCTGGTGCAGAAGTAGCTAAGGAAGAAAGTTTTGTGCTTTTGAGATTGGGTGCAGAGCCAGCATGGGAAATTAGCGAAAGGTTCAGTTTAGTATTAGGGCTTACCTATGATTTTAAAATAGAGGGGTATGATAGCTTCGGCTTAAGCTTAGGTGTGGAGTATAAGTTTTAAAAAGGATGTGCTTAAATTTTAAGTAACATTAACTTTTAACTTTCACTTATAAAGTCCTCAGTATTTAGTTTTACATAATTTGAAATAAAATTTTCTTCATAAAATTTAACCACAAACACTTGAATTATGATTAAAAAGTCGATTCTTTTACTAACCACCGTGTGTATGTCTTTTGGGGTATATGCTCAGAAAAAACCGAATATCCTTGTGATATGGGGAGATGATATCGGGTGGTTTAACATTAGCGCAAACAATAACGGTATGATGGGGTACCAAACCCCTAACATTGATCGCATCGCTGATGAAGGTGCATTATTTACGGACTGGTATGCCCAGCAATCCTGTACCGCAGGTAGAGCCGCTTTTATTTTGGGTCAACACCCATTTAGAACAGGCTTGCTTACAATTGGTATGCCTGGAGCTAAACAGGGTATTCAGGACAATCAACCTACGATAGCTGAGGTGCTAAAGCCTCATGGATACGTATCGGGTCAGTTTGGTAAAAACCATCTAGGAGACCGCGATGAGCATTTGCCTACCAAACATGGTTTTGATGAGTTTTTCGGAAACCTTTATCACCTGAATGCTGAAGAAGAGCCAGAAAGTTATTACTATCCAAAAGATCCAGAATTCCGCAAAAAGTATGGTCCTCGTGGTGTAATTCATTCCTATGCAGATGGTAGATTAGAGGATACGGGGCCATTGACCAAAAAACGTATGGAGACGGTTGATAGAGAGTTTGAAGAAGCTGCTATTAAATTCATAGAGAAAGCTCACGCGGATGGTAAGCCATTCTTTGTTTGGTTGAACTCTACTCGTATGCACGTGTGGACTCACCTTGACGATGAGAGCGAAGGTGTAACAGGTATTGGCCTTTACCCTGACGGAATGGTGGAGCATGATAAAGCTGTGGGGCGCGTATTGGCCAAGCTTGAGGAGCTCGGTATTATTGACAACACTATTATTATGTATTCTACAGATAATGGTGCCGAGAAATTCACATGGCCTGATGGAGGTACCACTCCATTTGCTGGCGAAAAAGGAACAACCTGGGAAGGTGGATTTCGTGTGCCATGTGCTATCCGTTGGCCTGGGGTGATTGAACCAGGAACAGTTTTTAATGATATTTTCTCACATGAGGATATGATGCCAACTCTTGCAGCAGCAGCTGGCGAGCCTAAGTTGGTAGAAAAAATGCTAAAAGGCTACAGTGCTAATGGCAAAACCTTTAATGCACATTTAGATGGGTACAATATGCTGCCATTTTTGAAAGGTGATGTTGAAGAATCTCCAAGAAAGGAAATCTTCTATTTTGACGCATCTGGTAATATGAATGCAATTCGTTACAATAACTTTAAGCTGCACTTTACTATTATGGAGGGATCTATCGCAGAAGCCTACCGTAAGTCACCAAGCTGGCCGGTTGTAATCAACCTAAGGGCTGATCCATTTGAAGTTTCACAAGAATCTGCTCTGTACATAAAATGGTATGCAGATAACATGTGGATGTTTGTTCCTGCACAGCAATTGGCAGCTAACTTCTTACAGTCTTTCGAAAAATACCCACCAGTAAAGGGTTCGTCACTTTCTGTTGACGAAGTGGTTGAGAGTATGAAGACAGGCCCACGAAACTAATCGACATTAAATAATTGTAATGCCGAATTCTAAAGGAGTGCTTGTTTTTTCAAGTGCTCCTTTTTTTTAGAACAGTTTTAGCATCTAAATCCATTTAAAAACAGTTTATGAAAAAAAATATACTTTCCTGCGCATTGGTATTTGCTCTATTAACGAATTGCACGCCATCGAAAGAAGATAATACCCATGCACAACCAGATACTCCGTTAAAACAAGAACAGGCGGCTGATCCATTATCATCTTGGAATGAAGGTGCCACCAAAAAGGCAATAATCGATTTTGTAGAAAAGACCACCACCGAAGGTTCTACAGATTTTGTGGAGGTGAAAAACCGAATCGCAACCTTCGATAATGATGGTAATCTATGGAGTGAGCAGCCACTTTATTTTCAGTTAATTTTCGCGATGGATAGAATAAAAGGCATGGCGGAAGGGCATCCAGAATGGAAAAACGAGGAGCCTTATAAATCTATTTTGGAAGGTAATGTAGAAAAGGCTCTTGCTGGAGGAACGAAATCAATTTTGGCACTAGTTATGGCCAGCCATGCAGGAATGACAACGGATGAATTTAATCAAGAGGTGAACGATTGGCTAGCAACTGCAAAACACCCAAAAACGGGAAAGCCTTTCAACGAAATGATTTACCAACCTATGGTAGAGTTGCTCGATTACTTGCGAGCTAATGACTACAAAACATTTATTGTTTCTGGGGGAGGTGTAGATTTTATGCGCGCTTGGGTTGAAGAAGCATATGGCATACCTCCACATCAAGTTATAGGCAGTTCTAATAAAGTGAAATATGAAGTTAGTGAAGATGGAACACCTACATTGATAAAGCAAGCGGAGTTAAACTTTATTGATGATAAAGAAGGTAAGCCTGTGGGTATTCATCAATACATAGGTATGCGACCTGTTTTTGCTTCGGGTAATTCGGATGGTGATTATCAAATGCTGGAGTATACCATGGCGGGAAATGGTCCTCGTTTCGGACTATTATTACACCATACCGATTCTATTCGTGAATTTGCCTATGACCGTGAGTCGCACATTGGGCAGCTCAATAAAGGTCTTGATGATGCTGAAAAAATGGGGTGGACTGTAATTGACATGAAGAAAGACTGGAAAAAGGTCTACCATTTTGAAAAGTAGAATAACCATTATTCTAGTTATTTGAGGATTATTTAAATCTGTATTTTTTATCATGTTATTCTTGAAGGAAAATGTAGAGTAGCACAAAAAATTCTATTATTTTAACAACTTCTAATCAAATAAAAACCTTATGAAAAAAACGGTATTGTCGCTAGCTGGCGCATTTTTAATGCTTTCAGCCACAGCACAAAAAAAGCCAAATATCCTTGTCCTTTGGGGTGATGATATAGGTCAATCAAACATTAGTGCCTATACCATGGGAATGGTGGGTTACAGAACTCCTAATATTGATAAAATAGCTAAAGAGGGGATGATCTTTACTGATTACTACGCAGAGCAAAGTTGTACTGCGGGTCGTTCTTCTTTTATCCTTGGTCAAAGTGTATTTCGTACAGGGTTGAGCAAAGTGGGTATGCCTGGAGCCAAAGAAGGTATTTCTGAAAAAGATCCAACTATAGCAGAACTGTTAAAGCCTGCGGGTTATGCAACGGGTCAGTTTGGTAAAAACCACCTGGGTGATCGTGATGAGCATTTGCCAACAAACCACGGTTTCGATGAATTTTTTGGAAACCTGTATCACTTAAATGCTGAAGAAGAGCCAGAATTGCCTGATTACCCGAATCCAGAAGAGTATCCTGATTTTAGAAAAAATTATGGTCCTCGAGGTGTAATTCATTCAACGGCTGATGGGAAAGTGGAAGATACGGGACCCTTAACCAAAAAGCGTATGGAAACTATTGATGATGAGTCATCAAAGGCTGCCATGGATTGGATTAGAAAACAGCATGAAGCAGGCAAGCCTTGGTTTTGTTGGTGGAATGGAACACGCATGCACTTTAGAACTCACGTAAAAGAAGAGCATCGTGGACTTTCTGGCCAAAATGAATATGGTGATGGAATGGTAGAGCACGATATGCACATCGGTATGTTCCTGGATTTATTAGATGAATTAGGAATAGCTGAAAATACCATTGTAATGTATTCTACCGATAATGGTCCACATAAAAACACATGGCCGGATGCTGGTGTAAACCCATTTAGAGGTGAGAAAAACACCAACTGGGAAGGTGGTTGGAGAGTGCCAGCTATGGTGCGTTGGCCAAATAAAATTGAAGCCGGTTCTGTTTCCAACGAAGTGATGAGTGGAATGGATTGGATGCCTACATTCCTTGCGGCAGCTGGACAAAAAGACGTTCCAGAAAAACTATTGAAAGGTTACAATGCTAATGGAAAGAGTTTTAAAGTTCATTTGGATGGCTATAATTTCTTGCCTTATTTGACAGGAAATGAAGAAAAAGGGCCGCGTAAAGAAATTTTCTATTTCTCTGATGATGGTGATTTAACTGCAATGCGTTATGATGATTGGAAGTTGATTTTTATGGAGCAACGCAGTCCTGGTACTCTTGCTGTATGGGCAAATCCATTTACTCCTTTAAGAGCTCCTTTGATTTTTAACTTGAGAAGAGATCCTTATGAATTTGCTACTGTTACATCTAACACATATTATGACTGGTGGTTAGATCACGCATTTTTATTGGTTCCTGCACAGGATATTGTTGCGGATTTCTTAGGAACTTTCAAAGAATATCCACCACGTATGAAAGCGGCTAGTTTTAGTTTGGATAAAGTTTTAGATCAACTTTCAACCCCGACTAATAATTAATCTTTTTTTAATTGATTTTGAAAGCTCGAAGAACATTGGTTTTTCGAGCTTTTTTATTTTTAATAAAAACCACAATTGCTTTTGTTATTTTAGGCATAGAATTGAACCAATCAATATTACATCACATGACGCCATATGAATCCATACTTGAGCTAAAAAAACGAATGCAGGCCTCCATCATTGGGCAAGATGATTTGGTAGATCGAATCATTTTAGTATTGCTGGCCAATGGAAATATGCTTCTTGAAGGCTTACCCGGATTGGCAAAAACCCGTGCTATTAAATCGCTAGCCAAAGAGCTGAATTGTGGATTAAGCCGAATACAGTTTACGCCAGATTTGCTGCCAAGTGATGTTACAGGAACAGAGATCTACCAACCTGAAACGGAAGAAAAATTCATCTTTCAAAAAGGACCGATTTTTAGTAATTTAATTTTGGCCGATGAGATAAATCGCTCGCCAGCCAAAGTGCAAGCAGCTTTGCTTGAAGCGATGGAGGAACGCCAAGTTTCGGTAGCCGGAAAAACCTATATAATGGATACGTTATTTATGGTAATGGCTACTCAAAACCCGGTGGAGCAAGAGGGAACTTACCCGCTACCGGAAGCACAAATGGACCGCTTCCTTATGCACGTTATTATCAGTTATCCCGATGATGGTTCAGAGCTGAAAATCATGCGCCTCAACCGAGAGGAACAGCATAGTGGAGAAAAAGCTGAAAAAGAAAGATTGGCACCAGAAGTAGTTTTTGCTGCGCGCGAAGAAATTGCCAAAGTGAAGATTTCGGAGCCCATGGAAAAATACATTGTCGACATTATTTCGGCCACACGCTACCCAGATAAATACAGCGAAGAATTAGACGCTTGGTTAGATTTTGGCGCCAGCCCACGTGGCAGCATTGCGATTGATCGCGCTTGCCGCACCCATGCCTGGATGATGGGCAATGACTTTGTTTCGCCAGATAATATTCGTGCTGTGGTGCACGATTGTCTACGCCACAGAATTATGCTGAGTTACGAAGCCAATGCCGAAGGCATTACCCCAGATAAAGTGCTGGATGAAATATTGGAGAAAGTAGCTGTTGTGGCATAGTTAAAATGAGTTCAAAACAGGCAACATACCCAAAAGACGTTTTTACGTCTCTCCAAGAACTTCTCCGCATGGAAGGTGTTTCGCGGCATTTTAGTCTGCGGGCCAACCGCCAAAAAGTGAGCAGTATTTTGGGTGGAAAGCATGCCTCTAAATTGCGCGGCCGCGGTCTCGATTTTGAAGAAGTGCGCCTGTACAGCAAAGGCGATGACATTCGCAACATAGACTGGAAAGTAACGGCTCGCACCCAGCAAACACACACACGTGTTTTTTCGGAAGAAAAAGAAAAACCCGCACTCATTATTGTAGACCAAAGCAAAAGCATGTTTTTTGGGTCGCAAAAGCGCACCAAATCTGTGGTGGCGGCAGAGCTGGCAGTAACCTTGGCCTTTCAAGTTTTAAAACAAGGAGACCGCGTAGGCGGAATTGTAATGGCCGATGAAGGCACAGATATTATTTTCCCAAAGCGTGACCGTAAAAATATTCTACGCTTTCTGGAGAGAATCGTAGTACGAAATCATGAGTTGAATCATTCGAAACCTATTGATTTTGCAGCTTCACTGAAAGATGTAATGGCCAAAACGCGCAACATCGTTACCCACGATTTTTTGGTGGTCATCATCAGTGATTTTCATCGCTATTCACCTGAGGTGACCAAATACATCAAGCAATTGGCGCAGCACAATGATGTGATGTTGGCCAAAGTTTTTGACCCTATGGAGCGCAACATCCCCAACGAAAAGTTTATTGCGGGAAACGCGCAACATCAGGTAAGTGTAGATGGTAAAAAGAAACAACTTCGTAAAAAATTTGAGGAGGGTTTTGATAATGATTTTGAGGATTTTAAAACTGAATTGAAAAAACATAGGATTCCCTCATTTAGCGTAAGTACCATAGATTCTTTGGAAGATCAGATTAAGGAATATTTTAAAAAATCAAGTAAATGAGTTTGCTTTTGCAAATAGCTCCGTCTGATTCATTGACAACAGTAGTTGCTGACTTGAACCTAGGACCATTGCAGGAGCCAGCTGATGTGGCTTTTACTTTTGAAACTATAGGGTGGCCAATTCTAGCCATACTTATGTTGATATTGATTATTGTCTTTTCATTTTTTCAAATGAGAAAATACAAACGCAATCAATACCGCAGAGAAGCCCTTGCAGAATTGAAAAAAGTAGCTTCTGGCGAGTTAGATTTTGCCTACAGCATGGTGCTAGTTAAGCGTACGGCAATTCAGGCCTTTGGTCGCGAAAAAGCAGGTAAACTAGCGGGAAAGGAATGGTTCACTTTTCTGGACGAAAACGCAAAGAATGTTAGTTTTTTATCTGTGCTTACAGAAATAGAAGCTCTTATTTATAAAAGTGAAATTCCCGAAAAAACAACCCAAGAAAAAATAATAGTCAACGCCAAAAACTGGATATCCACTCATGTTGCCCGATAATTTTGAACTCGCCTTTCCTTGGATGCTGTGGCTTTTGCCACTGCCCATCCTCGTGTATTTTATCCTGCCACCGTTGCGGATGAAAAGCGAGGCGCTCTATTTTCCAGGTTTTAAAAAGGCTGCAGGATACACAGGTGATAAGCCTCGAAAATCAGCCATGGTAAAGCGCAGGAACTTTTTCAGTTGGTTGATTTTGATGATAATTTGGGTATTAATGATAGGTGCACTTTCATCTCCACAATTGGTGGGTGAGCCCGAAATGAAAGTAAAAACCGCACGAAACTTTTTGATTACAGCTGATATTTCTTTTAGCATGGCGCAAAAGGACTGGAAGCTTGAAGACAAGAAAGTGCGCAGGTGGGATGCCGTAAAAAGCCTGATGCATGATTTTATAAAAGAGCGAAAAGGTGATCGAATGGGTTTAGTTTTTTTTGCCACCAATTCGTACGTTCAAGCCCCTTTTACTCCTGATTTACAAACCGTGGATCAACTGCTAGATGAAGCCGATGTGGGGATGGCAGGGCAAATGACACATATTGGAAAGGCGATTAGTATGGGTATAAGTCTCTTTAAAGAAGATACTATAAAAACCAAAGTAATGCTGTTGCTCACAGATGGTGTGGACGGGGGTGCAGATATTCTTCCTCTTGACGGAGCCGAGATGGCAAAAAAAGATTCGGTTATTATTTACACCATTGGCATTGGCGAGCCCGGCACAAGTGGTTCTGATTTGGATGAGAAAACACTTCAGGAGATAGCTGAGATTACAGGAGGAAAATACTTTCGTGCAAAAGATGCTGATGCGCTAAAGCAGGTTTATGAAGAAGTAAACAAGCTGGAACCTATAGAATTTGAGGAAGAAGAAAACCGACCAGTAACGTTGCTATATATGTACCCGCTGGGAGCAGCATTGGGCTTGGCTTTGGCAGCAAGCTTTTTGAGTGTTCTTGTAAGTTTACTTATGCAGTTGATCAATAAAAGATGACAGATATTTTCCCCATAATATGGAGTGATTTTCACTTTTTGCGACCTCATTTTTTGTGGGGTTTTGCAGGTGTTGCTGTCATTTTAATATTGGGATTATTGAATGCCCGTGAAAATGCGGGTTGGAAAAAACATATTGCAGCACACCTAAGGCCATTTGTAATTAGCAAGGGAAGTGCTTCAATAAAAATTGTGATGCAGTTTGTTCAAGCTATTGCCTTGAGCTGCGCTGTGCTGGCACTGGCCGGGCCAACTTGGAAAAAAGTGCAATTACCCGGGCAAATTTTGGAAACGCCTATGGTTATTCTGCTTGACCTTTCGCAAAGCATGATGGCCGATGATATTCAGCCGACAAGGCTGGAGCGAGCTAAATTTAAAATCAATGATTTCCTGGATTCCAAACCAGGTGCCAGGGTTTCTTTGGTAGGGTTTGCAGGCACTGCACATACCATTGTTCCGCTTACGCGTGACTATAAAATCATTAAAAATCATGTTGAAACCTTGTCACCTAAGGTGATGCCTTTTCTTGGAAGCGATTTGAAAAAGGCGTTAGATCTGGCTGACACATTGATGAGCATAACCACAGCGCCTGGCACTGTGTTGGTTTTTTCGGATGATTTTGATAACCAAGACTTTGATGTGATTCAAAATTTTATTGAACCATTAAAATCCACTACGCCTAGCCGAAACAAGATTGAAATAATGCCCATGAATACACCTAGTGGTGCCGATGTACCGGCCTATAGTGGTCGTGGGTTTTTGAAAAACGATGGTAAGGCGCTTCATTCTTCACTAAATAGTGCGGTGCTTTCACAGATTGGTGGTTTGGAAAATGTAACAATCCATCAACTCACTTTAGATAATAGTGATGTAGAATTGATTGCTAAAAATGTAAGCGATCATTTAAAATTTACCGAAGCACCTACCGAAAAAGAGGACGAATGGCGAGATGTAGGATTGCTGTTGGCAGCACCTTCGGCCTTGTTGATTTTGATGTGGTTCCGCAAAGGGTGGGTGGTTTTTTCATTATTGATGATGGTGAGCTTAAGTAGCTGTAATAGCTCAAATAAAGTGGAAGATTTTAATGACTTATGGTTTACCCGAGATTATCAAGGACAAAAGGAAAGTAAGGCAGGGCACTTTGTAGAAGCTGCAAACTTGTATAAAGATCCATTGCGACAGGGGGTGGCATATTTTAAAGCTGGAGAATATGATGAAGCTATTCGTGCTTTTAGTAGAGATACTTCGGCTATGGGAGCTTACAATTTGGGGTTAGCTTATGTGCAAAATGGCGATTTGGCTGCGGCACAATTGGCATTTGGAGAAGCGATAAAACTTGATCCAGAAAACGAAACAGCGCGTAACAATTATAATAAGTTGGGCCATGTATTAGAAGGTGAGTCTGAAGCAAGCATGGCAGATGCACAGGAAGCTGGAGCTGAAAAAGGAAAAGCCAAAAATGAGCAAAACAAAAGCCCCGAAGACTTAAGCGGAGGAGGGCAGAAAGCTACCAAAAAGGACATGGAAAAAGAGCGTTTGGAAGAAACTGTGAATACGGATATCCGAAAGGCAAAGGAACAAGATGAAGTGCCAGTTGATTTTAAATCTGGAGAAAACAACAATCAGCAAATGGTAATGATGCAAAAATTGGATGATGACCCTGCTCGTTTTTTAATGAAGAAATTTGAGTTTGAAGCCAAACGGAAAAACCTAAAACCAAATCCTGATGAGAAGCCTTGGTAAAATCGTTTTTCTGACCTGGGTATTAGGGGTGCTATTGGTATTTTTATCTCATTCAGCGCAAGCACAAAAGCTATGGTCAGAGGTGAGCTTAAATAAACAAAGCGTTTATTTGGGAGAACCCGTGGAGGTTACCGTTTCAGTATATACTTCCACTTGGTTTACGGCTGGTGTAGATCCTGGAAATGTAAAAGTAAAAGACGCCTACACTGTTTTTTTTAGAAACGTAAGCACTAGTAAAACGGTAGCAGGAAAAACAGTTTCAGGTGTTCAAATGATTTTTAATGTATTTCCAAACTCGGCTAAGAATATCACTTTTCCAGAGCTGGAAATAGAGGTGGAAACTCCAAAGGAAGGTGGGTATAAAGGTATTGCTCATGTGGTAAAGACAAAACCGCACCAAATAAAAGTTCGTCCTATTCCTCCAGGTTTTGAAGCTGAGCAATGGTTGGTAACCACTAGTCTCTCTGTAAGCCAGCAGTGGGATGCGGATATAAAAAACGTGAAAGTGGGTGATGTGCTTACGCGAACTATATCTAGAAATGCGGCCAATACGGTTAGTCAGCTTTTGCCCCCGGTAATTTGGGATAGTGTAGCTGGCATCAGCGAGTATCCTTATCGAAGCAATGTAGAAAGTCATAGGAGTAAAACTGCAATCAGCGCCAAGCGTACAGAAACTATGCGTTATCTTTTTGAAAAAGAAGGAGAAGTGATTTTACCGGAAATGGAGTTTACCTGGTGGAATCCTTACCATAAGAAGTTGTATAAGCGTACTTTAAAAGAAGTAAAAATTGACGTGCAGCCCAATCCGGATTTAGGGATGCTGGCCAGTGTGCGTGATAGTTTACAAGCACAAATTGCGAAAACTGAAGCAGCTGAAGAACAGGCTGAGGCACCCTTCACCATATTGGGCATGAGCGTGAAAAAGTTTGTCACTGTTTTAGCGTCTATTATTCTGTTGTTAGTGGCTTTGATGTTAATGTTGAAATGGGCTCTCAACTATCGAAGAAATTACTTACTAAAGTATCATAGTTCCGAACTTTATTACTTCAGAAAACTGAAGAAAGCTATAAGACGTAATAATAACAAAGAGCAAGTAAAAAACTTGTATATATGGATTGATAGATTACACTTAAAAGAGCCTACATTAACTTACTTTGCCGAAGTATATGGAACTGAGAATTTTTACAATCAAGCACAACTTTTTGAAAGTAGGATTGCGGAAGGAGATCTTACTTATAAACTCGATGTTAAGGAATTAAGTAAAGGAAGAAAAAAGTTTGTTGAATCAGGTAGATATACTATAATCACTAATGGATGGATAAACCCTTAAATTTTTAGAGCGAAAAAGTGTAAAATTATTTGGGAGAGAAATATTGATTGGAGTACTTTTAAAGAATTGTTAACCAACTATATTTATTTAAAATGAAAAAGTTATTAGTGCTAAGTTTAGTGATGTCAATGTTTTCTGGCTATTCTCAGTCAAGTAAAGAAGAAGTAGATTATTATCAATCCATTTTCGGAATGGGTAAAAAAGAAGTGGTAGCTGAGTTAATTTCTTTGGATGCCGAAACAAAGGATTCTTTTTGGAAAATTTATGATGAGTATGAAACGAGCAGGAAGGAACTTGGAAAAGACAGAATCATACTTTTGGAAAAATATGCCAACGGATATGAGTCTATGTCTGCCGAGGAACTAAATTCGATCATGAAGGAGTCTATGAGTTTGTCTGTGAAAACAGATAAACTTATTGGGGCTTACTATAAGAGGTTGGAAAAAGAGGCTGGAGTATTGGCAGCATCTCAGTTTTATCACATAGAATCTTACCTGGTGAGTGAAATAAGAGTCGCAATTTTTGGAAATATACCAATGATGGAAAAGATAAAGAAGTAAAATTTGAAAGAGGCTCTTAAATAGAGCCTCTTTTTTTTATTTATTATTTGGCTTTGAGAGTACAGCTTAAGATTACTTAAGTGTATAGGCTTAGAATAGATATTTTTTCGCATCCGTGTTTCTCCCGTAATTTCTTTTCTAGGAAATTAAAGTCAACAGACGAGTGGATTTTAAACCAGATATGAGGAGCATTGAGTGAGGATTTTAATGAAAAAGCTTTGTTTGTCTTTAGTGGCTTTAACCTGTTTCTTTCTGCTGAGTTTTGATAGTTATACATTCCTTAGTTTTCAAAAAAAAAACAGCTATGATTTTTAAGAGAGGAGCCATTCTTTTTTTCTTTTTGGTAAGTACTGTGGGCTTAGCACAACAGGAAAAAACAAAATCATTGTTTAGAGACAGTATCGATGGCAAACTAGATGTTAGTAATTTCCTGATTGAGGCAAATGGTTTTATACCTGTGGTTCAATTAATCACGGAGCCAGCATTGGGAGGAATAGGCGGCCTTTTAACACCAATATTTATACATCCAAATAAATATCAGGAAGAGGGAAAGTATGTAGCCCCTAATATTACAGCAGGATTTGCCGGGTATACTGCAAATGATAGTTGGTTTTTTGGAGGTATGAGAATAGCCTCTCTACCGAAGTATGGACTTAAATATAGAGTAGGAGGGGCATATGCCTCGGTGAACCTTGATTTTTACAGAGATATAGGTTCTAATAAGGATGTTGAATTTCCATTTAATTTTGAAACCTTTGGTTTCTTTGGATCCTTGACGAAAGAGATTGCGAACACCAATATCTACGCGGGACTGGAGTATTTATTTTTGAAAAATAATATTTCACCAGAATTTGCTTTCACCGCATTACCAGATTTTGTCACTGAGAAGGAGTTCAAAAATGTGCAAAGTAGTCCTGGGTTTATCATTGAGTATGATGTGAGGGATAACATTTTTACTCCCAACAAGGGAACTCTAATTACAACCAACTTTAGGGTAAACGCTGATTGGACAGGTAGTGATTTTGAATATCAAAATTTTAGCGCTTGGATTTTACAGTATTTTCAGACTACGGCAAAGTTGGTGAGCGGTTTTAGGCTAGAAACACAGCAGCAATTTGGTAAAGCACCATTTTATGTAGAACCGGGAATCAGCTTGCGTGGAGTACCTGCTGTTCGGTATCAAGGAACTTCTACATATTTGGCAGAAACCGAACAGAGGTATGATTTTACCATGCGGTGGAGTGGAGTTGCCTTTACTGGTATGGCAAAGGCAATTGCCGACAAGGAATCTTTCAAAACTGCGGAGCTGATTTATAATTATGGAGTTGGTTTAAGGTATTTACTGGCGCGCAAGTTTAATCTCAGGATGGGCATTGATGTAGGGTGGTCCAACAATGACTTTGGTTATTACATTGTGTTCGGCTCTGCTTGGAATAATCGTAGCTAAACGGTTTTTAGTATTTGTAAAAGAGCTCTAAGCCTTATGATTAAAAAATGAAGTCTTATTTCTTTCTGGACTGAAAGAAGTTTCCGTCAATCCTTTCTTACAAGTTTTTTATTGAAATGTTTTTTAACCTTTTGATAATATAAGGGTGATGTGAAATCAAAACAAAGTACTCTAAAATCTAGTTTTCAGAATACCGCTTTGTAACTTGCGGCTCTTTTTGAAAACACACAAAATGCAGATTTTGAAGGCTAAGAGCACACTTATTTTTTCAATTATTTGTTTAGTCACCAGCAATCTTTTTGGTCAGGGTGATGATAGTACGGTTGTTAAGAATCCCAACGCAGTACAGGCTAAGTACGGTAGTAAGGGTTTCGAATTCACCACAAATGATAATAGGTTTAAACTTCAAATTCAAAGTAGGTTGCAGTTTAGGTTTGCGACTCCCAGTGATCAGGATCCACAGACTTTTGATGATTATAGCGAAGACTATGAAAGTGTTTTTAAGATAAATAGAGCACGTTTTAAAATTGGAGGGCATGCTTTTCAACCGTGGTTAAAGTACTACTGGGAGTATGATGTTAGTCAGTCTAATTTACTTGACTTTAGATTAATGATCGAAAAGTGGGAGTGGCTGAATTTTAAAGTAGGTCAATGGAAAGTAGAGTTTACCAGAGAGCGTTTTATCAGCAGTGGCAAGCAGCAGATGGTAGATCGATCTATTTTAAATCGAGTCTTTACCGTAGATAGGCAGCAAGGTATAGAAGTATATGGCCGTCTGAAAGGTGATGGAATTGCTGACTTCAATTATTGGATAGGAACCTTCACAGGAACAGGTCTGGGAAATGGTTCCAATGATGACTCTCATTTAATGTATTTCGCTAGAGGGCAATGGAATTTTTTGGGAAGAGAAGTAAAGTTTGAAGGTAGTGATGTAGATATTAGTGAAAAGCCAGGAGGTATAATAGCGGTAGCTACCGTTAGCAATAGAAGTCCTTATACTCGTTTTTCCTCTGGTGGGGGTGGAAGCTTACCAGGCTTTGAGAACGGTGATGACGGACAGTACAGAGTAAATCAACTAAATATTGAAACAGCTTTTGTTTACAAAGGATTCAGCTGGCAATCCGAACTCCATCAAAAAGAAATTACCGACCGGTTGAGCAACGCTTCACCTGAGATATTGCATGGGTATTATGGACAGGCCGGGTACTTTTTTAATCAATTGATTGGGTGGTGGCCCAAACCACTTGAGCTCGCAGCACGTCATGCTGGTTATTTTCCCGACAGGGGGGCAAGTGATAGAATACAACATGAAACATCTTTAGCAGCCAATTGGTTTTTTGCAGGCCACAAAAATAAGCTCACTATGGAAATAAGTCGATTTGACGCGGAGGACTTAAACTTCGATTATCAAGAGCAATGGCGCTTTAGAATTCAGTGGGATATATCCATCTAAAACCCCTGCATCATTACCTTTTTTTGATTTACTCAGTCGCTGCTTCTACTTCTTTTTTTGGCTTTTTGGCAAAGAAGATATATAAAGCGGCAAGAAGGTTAATTCCCAATAGAATAATAAGGCCATATTGATTGAACCAGGCAATTACTGCTGCTGTATTATCTCTTATCCAAAAGAAAAAGATGATTCCCAGTACAATTCCAATAACCCCACTAATCGTATAGTTGCGAGTCATTTTTAGGCTTTGCATATTTCGAAGAAGCGCAGAGGAGGCAAAGGCAACTACTATTACTAAAATTAGTGTGAGTAAAAAGCTGAGGCTGGTGGGATTGATATCTACACCATGGGTAAACCACATTATAATATCCGAAAGAATAATTAGTCCAAGAGCAAAACCCCTCATGTATTTTCGTTTTTAGGTTGATGCTGCTAAAGTTATAAATACTTGCTTTACTTGTACATCATTGTGTTAAATATTCATGAGTATTTATAATTAAATGTGTTCATTATCCTACATAATTATATCCTTCTTGTAAGTTGTTGTAAAATTTAATTTTGATATTGTGAAGCATTATTCATGATGAATCATTTTCGCAATATGAAGTTTGTTTAACCAAAACCAATCATAATGAAATTTCTTGTCCCTTACGACTTTAGTGCTGTAACCAAAGCGGCCTTAGATTATTCCATAATGCTTTCAAAAAGCTTTCCTGGCGAAATAGAAGTGCTGCATATAATTGAAAGTGAAGATCAGCGGAAAGCTGCTGAGGACAAATTAGAACAGATTATCACTAATTTAAAAGTGAATTCAGGTACTGTTTTTACTCAAAAAGTAAGGGTAGGCAACATTCTCGAGGATATAAATATGGAAGCAAATGAGGGGCATGCTCAATTGCTAGTCATGGGAACTCATGGTTCACATGGTTTACAAAAACTACTTGGCTCAAATGCCATTAGGATAATTACTAATTCAAAAACACCTTTTGTAATTACTCAAAGTAAAGCAGCTGATGATATTAAAAACATTGTAATTCCGGTAGACTTGACCAAGGAAAGGATGCAAATACTTCGTTTTGCAACTTTGGCTGCAGCTAAGTTTAATGCAAGGGTGCACTTGGTTTGTAAAGCAGAAACGGATGAATTTTTATTGAATAAGCTCAACAACAATATTCAGCAGGCCAAATCTTTTTTAAGTAAAGAGGGGGTTTCTCATGAAGTACATTTGCTGGAGGGGAAAAAATCACTTCAGGATGAAGTAATGGATTATGGGTACGAGATTGGTACAGATCTTTTTGCCATTGCCCACTACCCAAAAGGTATTTTACCCCAGTTTGATTCCTTTTCGCAAGCAATGATCACCAATCCCAAAGAAGTACCGGTTTTGATTGTAAATGCTAGCGAAATAACAGGCGTGCGAGCTCAGTACTCATTTATTGGTATTTAGTTTATTAGCGTTATGTCTATTTCTAAAAAACCCGTTGGCGCCATAATTATTGGTGGAATATTTTTTCTGTTACCCGTGCTGGCCATCCTAGTGTTGGTCACCAGAGGGATTAAGATTTTATTGCCAGTCGGTAATAAGTTAGTAGATGTCTTAAACATTCATAGCCTTTTTGGGGCGGCCACCATCACCGTTGTTAGCTTAGTGTTGCTGCTTATTATTGCCTATTTGAGCGGTTTACTTTTAAGCAAAGGCTTTTTTAGAAGATGGAATAACGCTATTGAGGAGAAGCTCTTTCTCCTTTTTCCGAACGTGCAAATGCTGAAATATCAGATGATGGATGATACAGCGGCATTTTTGGATAAGAAGTGGGATGCTATTTTACTGGAGGAAGACGGCTCCTTTACCATAGCCTTTATAACTGATGAAAGCTATGGTAGCGTGCTATCTCTTTATATACCGGATGCACCAAGGATTGATGCAGGCGAGGTGCGTTATGTTAAACATTCAGCATGTACTTTTCATCCTATTTCTATGAAAATGGCAATGAAAGCACTAAGTCATTTTGGGAGAAATCAGGCGCTGACAGAGGAGATAGAAAGAATTATTGCAAAGGATAAGAAATAACTTATGCTTACTTTTTCTTCTCCTTGTCTTCCGGATACACAATAGGAAAAGTGGCTATAAGCTGAAAATTTGAATTTTTGGCAGGTGAGCTGGTAGCACCATCAAGCACATCAAAAAGCCCAAAAGTATAGCGTAGTCTAACGTCCATACCTTTTCCATCTACCGCTGGAAAAATGACGTATCCTACTTCAATAGGAATTCCCAGGTCAAACTTCTTTAGCTTGCTTTTTACATCTTGTCTAAGTTCAAGTTCATTACCATTATCAAGTACTATATCCGTTTGGTAATTGGCCTTGTTTAAAAAGCAGGCCTCAATACCTCCTGAGAAATAAAAGTGCTTCTTTGTTCGGTATTGAAGTAGCACGGGAAAGTCAAGATAGTTTAGGCGAACAAAACTTTCGACACTTGCAACAGACAGGTTTTGAATATCAGCAGGTAGGTCGAAAACAGGGTTTTTTACACTTTTTAGTCCTCTTGTAGAAAGAGCTTTAAATTCAGGAACTAAAAATAGTTGATCGGTAAGGCCAACATGCAAGCCTAGGCCGAAATTTGGGCCAATTCGCATATCGCCATCCACTTGGCTTATGTTACTGAAATTTAAACCAGCATCAAGGCTTAAATGCAAGTCAGGACGAGCAAGCTTATTACCAAAAAATAAAAGTATTAGAGCCGCTTGGGCTCCCATTTTGAAAAAGAAGCTCATTGACAAAAAGAGTGTCAAAGCGACCTTCATATGAAGCTTACTCATATTGAAAAATAATTAGCTAGCCCGAGCTGTTCGTTGAAGACTTTTCAAAACCTTGTCCTTATTTGGTGCTAAGTTTTCCTTGGCCCAATCCGTCCAATAGTGGTGTGATTCTAAAAATTTGATTTGAATACTTAGCCACTTATCCTTGTCTATATCTTGTCCATTTAAAACTAGTTCTTCGTAAAGTTTATTTGAAATGGTGTAATAATCATCACCTCCCAAATAATCTAAATCAGCATCGCAAAGTAATTTTTCAAGTTCTGTTTTTGGTGACTGAGGTACTTTTGTGGCCATTATCATGTTACAAACAATCTCAACTTGCTCTTCATTAAAATCAAATTTTGGAAGTAACCGTTTGGCATTTTTACAGCCTTCTTCCTCATGATTGGTATAAGAATTTAAAAAACCAGAATCGTGATAGGCTGCAGCTGTAAGCAAAAGCTTGAGGTCATCACCAGTAACCCCGGTTCGTGTGGCAGTGCGCTCCACACATTTTATCACAGAAAGTGTATGTTCCAAGCTATGGTATTTAAGGCGAGGAGGGATATTTCCTCTCATCTCATTAATAATGAAATCCATAGCAGATTGGTGTTCCATGTTCAATTACCTGATTGGTTAAAATCGGTTTTTTGGGTGTGTGCAGTTATTTCAAGTCTGTTTTTAAGAAGAAATTGGCATCACATTCAAAGCTAAAAATAGGATAAAATATGTTGGTAATGAAAACCTTATTGTATCAATCTGATATTATTTTTTTGAAGTAGAAGTATTTATGTGTGTTGGAAAGGTCATAAAGTTGGCCGCATATCGCTCAATACCATCCGTTGGTTCTGTACCGCAAAACACCAATTGTGCCTTTGGGAAACTCTCTAGAAGTCTATGAATATTAGTAAGTGTACTATGACGCATGAGTGATGTGGCATCATCAATTATCACATGTTTTATATCAATTGCATTGAGGCCTTCAATAGACATAAGTTCGGATAGCCTTTCTGGAACAGCTAAGACTATATCAGAGCCAAAATAGATTTCATCTTTTTGATCGAGAATATTCTTTTTGGTATTGATAGGAACAATACGCAGACTAGTGTGCCTGCAAATTTTAGAAAATAGCTCCTCCATTGCTTCTACTTTTTCGTTGGTTGGCACCAAATAAACTGAGCGGGGAACATCATCTTTTTCTTCTTCCAAAAGCTGTGCAAGGGCAATTGCCAAAGCTGTACTTTTTCCGCCTTCCTCATCCGCGTACGCCACTACATCGCCACCACTTTTTATTTGTCCAATTAGCTTTTTTTGAAATGGATTGGCTTTTTCAAGCTGCATTTCTTCAACTGCTTGCTGAACGGGAGGGTACATTTTTTTTAGAAACATGATGCTATGCTATTTTGCGCAAAGGTAGCGGGTGAGGGTATAAACAAAAAGAGAATCCAAGTTTATCCAAAAACTGATTTGGAAATGAAATGCCCGCTGTTGTAAAAACGAATTTTAGCAGCAGCGGGCAAAATGATAAATTAACGATTATTCTAAAATTTGTGAACCTTTTCAATCACGCTAAGAAGCACATTCAAGAATGACTCACCAAAAAGAATGGACCTTTCAGCCGACCAGCCATAAACTGGGTTTGGCAAATCATCATTGTCTTTAAAAGGCATTTCTAAAGTAAATGAAGGACACTTATAGCGGTGATTGATATTGTTGGAGCAAACCGTGAGGTTAGCCTCACCAGGCTTATCTTTATCATAGTGATGCGTATCCTGAAAATCGGGGCACAGCTGCATCCACACATTTTTAAAATTTTCTTCAAAATCATGCAGTTGCTGAGTATAACCAGGAACACCTTCTGAAGTAGTTACAAAATTGTAAGGAATGGCTTCATCACCGTGTACATCCAGCATAAAATCTACACCCACTTCATCCATTTTGGCAATGGTGTGAAATACTTCAGGACTTTTTTGTGCATCTGGCTCTAACCAAGCTCTGTTTAGGTTTTCACCAGCAGCATTTGCTCTAAGGTTTCCGCCAATAGATCCATCTGGGTTCATATTTGGAATAATGTAAAAACAGCAGTCTTCAAGTAACTTTCTAGAGACAGAGTCATCTTCATCCAAAAGCTTGATAAGTAAGCCTTCGATAAACCACTCAGCCATGCTTTCGCCTGGGTGCTGGCGGCCAATTACCCAAATGGCTTTCTTGCCTACATGTGGATCGCCAACTATAAGCATATCCATATCTCTACCTTCCACAGATAGTCCGATAACTTCTAAAGAGCAAAGTGGTGAAAGCTGCGCTTCATGCACCAAATTTTGATGCTGTTCGTAAGAGTATGGTGTGAAATACGCGAAGTAAATACTGTTGTGAATAGGCGTATAGTCAATGGTCAAAACACCATTTTCATATTTTGTTGGAACACGAAACCACTCCTGGCGGTCATAAGAAGCACAAGCTTCATAATTCTCCCAACCATCAGGAAAAGTACTTGCCCCGGCATTTAATATTTCAAACTTGCAAGCCTCTCCAAGCACATCAATTGCTCTAAAGTGAAACCACTGTAAAAAATCAGAGTTGGTGTCTTTGCGAAGATTCAGTTTGGCGTGGCCATTTTCGATGCTGGCTACTTCTATATTTCCACTGTCAAAGTTGGAAGAAATTCTCATGGTGATAAATTTTACGCGAAGATAATAGAGCTATAAGAAGGGAAGAGGGTGAGGCCAAAATAATGTCTGTACGCTGGAGTTAAATAATTATTACTTTTAAAGGAACTAAACAGCTAACTCAATGAAAAGACTAACCCTACTGCTTTCTTTTTTGTTTGCATCCTTTATGGCTTGCCATGGCCAATATGAACCTGCTCCTTCAAAGGATACAATTGAAGGATATTATACAGAGGGAGAAATAAGACGCTTTTTGTTGACCCAGGAAAAAGGAAGTCCCGTATGGAAATTGGCAAGACAATCCAGAACCAGTAATACAGTAGGGATTTCTACCGCTGTATTGGGAGCTACATTATTAGTAGCTGGAGGTATTGGCTTGGCGAGCGCAACACCTGAAAACGATAGCTTTGGTATTTTGGAGGTCGTATCTTATGCAACCATCGGGATAGGAGCAGTAAGCACCACTATAGGCACTTGGCAACTTGTAAGATCTCATCGTAAGCTCGAACAATCAAAAAAGCTTTATAAGCATAAATAATACATAAGGAGTCAAATTTAATCCTGAAGACATTAATATGATGAAAACTATAGCGCCATTATTAATATTTCTAATTTCAGGTTTCAGTAGTTGCTTCGGTCAATATGAACCAGCCACCCCGGATAGTACAATTGCAAAGGATTACACAGAGGTAGAGATAAGGCGTTTTTTGCTTACGCAAGAAAAAGGCACTCCAGTATGGGAATTAGCTAAACAGTCACAAGTTAGCCATAGTATGGGCGTTTTAGCAACCTTTGTTGGTACAGCCTTCATACTGTCAAATGCAGTGATCTTATCATCTGGTAGCTCTGATGGTTATTATGGTACTGACAACTCATTTTATTATACGGGAGTTGCTTTTGGAGTAGCCAATATAGGGGTTGCAGTATGGCAATTGTTAAGAGCAGATTTAAAATTACAGGAGGCAAAAAGACTTTATAAATATCAATAAATTTAACTATGAATCTCACACTTCAAAAATCAGGCGCACACCCCATTGTTCCGCTTGCTGCGGCAGCTTTTCTTATCACACTGCTTCTTTTCTTCATCGATGAAGGCAATTACAGTTTTGAAAACATCACCCACCCGGGTAATATCGTGGCCTTGTCCTTTTACTTTATGGGAATGATGCTGGCACAGAGTATTAGTTTGGCTGTTGCCGAAAGATTTATGGAGCGTTCAAAAGCCGTTCTTACTTCAATCATCATAGGAATTCCAGTCGGGGTAATGGCTACAATATTTTTCTTTTTAGCCTTGCGAGGCTGATGTTCCGCTAAGGTAGCCGCTGGTCCAGGCATGTTGAAAGTTAAAGCCACCGGTTACACCGTCCACATTTAGTACTTCCCCCGCCAGATAAAGGCCGGGGATTTTTTTTGCTTCAAAATTTTTGAGGTCAACTTCTTTTAAATTTACACCACCGCAGGTTACAAACTCCTCTTTAAAAGTCGTTTTGCCATTTACCTCAAAAGGACAGCGAACGAGCATTTCTATAAGCTTGTTAAACTGTTTTTTAGAAAGGTCTACATATCGTTTGTCCTCCTCAATTTCGGCCTTATGGCAAATGCGTTGCCACAGCCGTGAAGGTATTTCCAGCAACTGATTGGTGCTCACCACCTTTCTAGGATGTTGCTTCTTATAATCATTCAGGACGGTGCGAGTAGCTTCTTCGTCCAATCCTATCCAGTTTATTAAAATGGGGAATTGGTAGCTTTTGTCAAAAAGATCAATAGCTGCCCAGGCGGAAAGCTTGATGACGGCCGGAGCACTAAAGCCCCAATGCGTGATCAAAATTGGGCCATCTTGTTTCCACTTTGTCCCTGGGATTTGCACGTAGCCCTTGTTTACCGATAGGCCCAGCAAATCTTTCAGGTCGCTATCGGGTACGTTGAAAGTAAATAGTGAAGGAATGGGACGCTCGATTTTTAGTCCAAGCTGTTTTAGCCAATCATAGCCGCTGGCTTTATTTTGACCCCCCGTTGTTACAATTACTTTTTTGCAGTTTATATGTGCACCACTTTTTAGCTTTAAGCTAAAACCTTCCTCCTTCTTGATGATTTTTGTAACCTCGCTTTTCAGCTCAATAGTTACATCGTTTCTTTTGGCTTCCGCAAAAAGACAGTTTATGATGGTTTGCGAATCATCGGTTGTTGGGAATATGCGTCCATCTTCTTCCACTTTAAGTTTTACTCCTCGCTTTTCAAACCATTCGCGAGTTTGCTGGGTACCAAATATTTCAAAGGGCTTGCGAAGGCTTCTTCCTCCGCGCGGGTAGTGATTTATGAGCTGTGCTGCATAGTCACAATCATGCGTTACGTTGCAACGGCCCCCACCACTCACTTTTACTTTACTTAGTAGTTTATTGGTTTTTTCAAGCAATACTACTTTTTGCTTAGTACCCTTGGCAGCGTGTATGGCGGCAAAAAAACCAGCCGCACCGCCTCCAATCACCACAATGTCATAATCTGTTTGCAACATGCCGCGAAGGTAAGGCTTGGGGGTGATTGTTAATTGGATAATTGAGCAGGTATTGTAAGACGTCTTAAATTTCTAAGTTCACCGATTATAAGGTAAATTGTTGGAGGATTGAGAAATGGCCTTTCGCCTATGTGGGTTTACAAACAGGCAGATGGTTATAGATAGAATTTGTGATGGTTTAAAGATTGACAATGTTTGGGTTATTTAAGAAAAAATGGTTTTGGATAGTATGGTTAGCCCTAGCCTTGACAGGGGGAGTAGTTGGATACTTTGGGAGTGAGTACCAAAGCGAAAGAATAGAGAATGCTGAGTTAGTTGAATTACAAGATTATTACAATCCAGATAGACCGCGCATTCATGGAATAAAGGACACAACTCTTGTTGATGAGTACATAAAATTTGAAAAGGACACCAATTATCCGAAAGCATTAAAATTCAGTAGCGAGACGATTCCTATTAATCAAAAGCTGTATGCCATTGACTGGACAAGTGACAGTCTTTTAGTTCTAATAGGCAGACAAAATTCAAACCCAACAGTGGCAGACCCTCGATGGACTGAGCTCTGGGTATGGAAAAATCATGTAAAGAAGAGATAAAATACACTCAGCTAACACCTCAGCGAAATAATATTTAAGTCATTTTAAAATCTGTATTTTTAAAACAGCCAAAAACCAACCGCTGTGTATTTCAAACTTAACCACCGTATTATTTTCATCTTTTTATTCTCGGGAATGTCTACTGCTTTTGCTCAGGCAGATGATATTTTGGCGAAAGCCACCACCTGCTATGTAGAAAAGCAAACAGATTGTAAATCGGTCTTGAATGAGGCCATGAGAGTAGCGAAGTCTGAAATGAGCGATAGTGCTTACTTATCCTGGATTGGCAAAAACGCGCAAAATCTAGCAAACAAGGGAATGTTTGTACCAGCAAAAATACTGGCCCACCAGAGGTATAGGGAGTTTCAGAAAGGACAGGATAGTGCTAAAATTGGAAAAGCACTTTTGAGGTTAGGTGCTTATCATTTGTATTCTGGAGAGTTGGACTCTTCGCTTTTTTATCACCAAAAATCATTGGAGTGGTATACGCTGCTTCAAGATTCCATAAGAATAGGATTCGGGTATATTAATGTTGGTCTGTCATTCAAAGAGCTTGGTATATACCCGGAGGCTTTTGACAGCTACACCAAGGCATTGAAGCTGTATCAAACTTTAGGTGAGGAAGGATATGAGGCAAGGGTTTATAGCGAACTGGCCTCACTTTCGGCTATGACCGGGGAAGTAGATAAGGCCATTAGCTACAACAAAAAGGCAGCGGACTTTTACAATGACAATGAGGATCAACATACCTATGCCTATATCCTTACCAATCTGGCTAATGACTTGATTTATACTTTGAGGGAAGATACTGCTGAAGCATTGTTGAAGACAGCAATTTCAATTTTTGATGAAGAACAGGACAATAATTTACTGATGAACGCTGAGGCGCAATTAGGTCGGGTGAAATATCATCAAGGGCAATACGATTCGGCCATTACGCTTTTTGAAAGGTCAAATAGTAGAGCAATGGAGGGATCTTTTCTGGCACAACAGGCCTACAATGCGGAGTTTCTTTCTACGTGCTATAGCGAGTTAAAAAACTATAATAAGGCTATTGAATATGCCCGAAAATCTTATGAATACAATCAGCAGATAGGCTACAATGAGGAGTATGGTCATTCTTTGATGGCATTGTATGAGGTTTACAAAAGAGACGAGCAACCTGATTCTGCGATTAAGTATTTGGAGTTGTACCATGCAGTAAAAGACAGCCTTTTTGGTATGGCTAGTGCTAATCAACTGAATGAGCTCAAGGTAAAATATGAAACCGAGCTAAAGGAAGAGCGACTTAATGCTCAGCAGGCGGATATTGACTTATTGAAAACTAAGTCGGCAAATCAGCGTATACGAACCATTGCCCTTGGGGTGGGTATATTTTTGGTTTTGATTATTGCTATTATGATCCTTAAAAGTCAAAACACAAAAATAGAGCACCATCGAAGTATTGCTGAAAAAAAGGAGGAACTACATAAAGTAGAAATGGACAGGCAATCAGCACAGCAGGAGCAGCTGCTGATAAAGCTGGAAAACAAAAAGCGGGAGCTTACCAATCAGGCTTTGCTGATAGCTGAGAAAAATGAAATGCTGCGTTCATTTAAAGAGCAACTAGAAGAAATTTCTGAAAAGGCAGAAGAAAATACGGCCATGAATGGACTGGTTCGTAAAATACAGCGAGCAGAAACTAAGACTGAGGATTGGGATAAGTTTATGCATATATTTGAAGATGTACACCCTGCATTTATCAAAATTATGCAAACCAAGTTTGGAAACCTTACGGCAAATGATATCCGACTTTCTGCTTTGATGCGAATGAATTTTTCGAGTAAAGAGATGGCCAATATCCTTCACATTTCTGCTGATGGCTTGAAAAAGGCGCGATACAGATTGCGTAAAAAGCTGGGGCTTCCGTCAGATGAAAACCTACAAGAATACATTGTAAAGCTGTAATACCTGAATTCAGGTATTATTGGGGCTGTCCACCTTTTGTCCACCCTGTTTTTTTGGTGTTGAAGCGATATGGGGCAACCTTTATGCTATAAACCAAAATACCCGTTTGCCATGCTAAAAAGATTATTAGTAGCCACATTTTGTGCTCTGCTCATTGTGATGAGCTGTAAAAAGGACAAAGACGACCCCATGAAGCAAAATTCGGCTTCTGAAACTTTTGAAAGTGTAATAGAAGAAGGAGGAACATTTACGCCAGTTCAAAAATCTACAATAGTAGTAGATTCATCCAGTAGTGAAAAAACAGAGGATGGCCAGCGCTGGAGATGCACTACCACAACCTATGATGCCAAAGATGGCGCTGGTGGTGATGGCGGTTTTCCGATGTTTAATCCCAATGCCAACGTGATTTATCCTGGTAGCCTTTTGCAGGGAAGTTCTTTGCGCAAAGCCACACCAGATGTAATAGCTGTCGATAGAGCAGGTGGAACAATTTCGTACGACATTATTGATGGAAATGACCAATCTTCCTTTACCGTAGATGAGGTGAAAAAGAGTTCCATTACCGATGCGATGAACGCGATTATTGGGCAATCATCAGGTGTTATTCCTGCTAACTTCAATTTTACTTATAAGAATATTCAAAGTCGTCAGCAGTTTGCTTTAGCTGTGCAGGCTGATTATGAAAATGCCTTTTTGGAGCTGGAAGGCTACCTAAATCTCAATACTGATAAATCGTATTCTTCCTACCTAGTTCAACTTAATCAAAGCTACTACACCATGAGCTTTGACATCCCCACGAGCAAGGATCAGCTTTTTGCTGAAAATGTAACTCCTGAAGATTTAGCGAAATATGTAGGTCCAGGAAATCCGGCAACTTATGTTTCGGATGTTACCTACGGACGCACCTATTATATGTTGATTGAATCTACCGCTTCATCTTTTGATTTGGAGGCGGGTATCAGAGGTTCATTCAGTGCCATAGCCAGTAGTGGTGGCGGAAGTGTAGATGCCAGCTATCTGAGTACTCTCAGCAACTTAAAAATACAGGTATTTGCCTACGGTGGTGAAGCTTCGGCTACTTTAAGAACAGTGGTTGACGCGAGTACTTTGGACAGTTTGGTGAATAAACTGGCCAGTGCGGGAGATATCCGCAGTGGAAAGCCAGTGAGCTATGTGGTGCGAAGTGTTCATGATAACAGAGTTGTAGCTGTGCAGCTTGCCAATCAATATGATGTGACCAACTGTGTGCCTATAGGCAGCGGAAACACGCCACCAGCAGCCACTTCACATTGGGAAGGTATTGTGGAAGATTTTGGAGCCATAGGGGCAGCTGTAAACATGCGCTACAATAGGATTGCCCTTTTTAACAAAGCCGGAAACCGCTATTTGGTGAGTGAAGATAATAACACACTAACAGGTCCTTATGAGTTGAGCGATTTAGGAGACGGGCAGATTGATTTAACCTCAGTAGGAGCTGGTGGTGTACATAGAACACCTACCGTTACTGGAGGGGTTTATTTTTTCAATCTTAATGGAAACGCTTTTCAGGAAATGGCCGGGGCTACAAGTTTTAGTAACACTTCAGTAAAAAATATAGGTTCATTTCACGGAGGAGGATGTCCATTCAATGCGCAGGGAATCTCAGGGATGGCCTCCATTAATGTGGTGTCTTATAATTCGCATGGGGTTGTGGTAATTAATAAAGAAGGAGATGAGTATTCTATTTATAATACCCAAAGCAAACAATGGCAGGCAGCCCATACCATTGCAGGTTCGGGGCTGGAGGTAAATGGAAATAAGGCACCATTTACTGCTTTTGGTGCAGCTTGCTATATGCGAATAGGCACGATTGACTACACGGTTTTCTTTAATAAACAAGGAACGCAGTATAGCCTGTGGGAGAAAGTGGATGGATTTTCACCAGCGTATGACCTTTAAAATTTGAAATCATGAAAAAGATTACCATAGTATTTTGTCTTGTTATTATGCACTTTAGCCTCCTTTCACAGGAAGGGGAGCTTGATATTTCATTTAATGGAAATGGAAAATTTATACATGAAGATAAGAGCTCGGATGAACAGATTTTTGGAGTAGCGCTGCAAGGTGATGGAAAGATCCTGATAGTAGGACCATCAGGAAATTCAGGAAAGAGTGAAACCTACATTTTCCGGTTGGATAATAATGGTAACCCAGATCCAAAGTTTGGAAGTCAAGGCCAGGTAATAACGGATTTTGGAACAGACTATACCTATGGAGCGGCTGTTGCTGCTCAGGGAGACGGGAAAATTCTTATTGCCGGATATGCTGAAGAAGGTGATGATAATGGTGTGGGTTTACAGCGGCTTATGACTGACGGGACGCCTGATTATAGTTTTGGTGACAGTAGTATAGTGTTCTTTCCCATGGATGGATTTTCACATAATTTCAATTATGTGGGAGTTCAGGCTAATGGAAAAATAATTGTTGGTGGTCGTTATTCAGATGGTGGAAATAGGCCGGTTTTATTGAGGTTTCAAAGTAATGGCATGCCTGACTATAATTTCGGAGACTCGGCAGTGGCAGTAATTATCAATCCAACGAGCACCATTTATGCATACAAATATGTGATGAAACCCACAGGTGAGATTGTTGGGGTTGGAGAAACGTATGTCAACAGCCAGCAGACTTTTGCTCTGGTACAATTTACTACCAATGGCCAACCCGATGTTAGTTTTGGTAGTAATGGCGTGTTGATTATAAACTTTACCGAAAAGGCCTCTGCAAGAGGAGTGGCGGTGCAAGCTGATGGTAAGATAGTAGCGGTTGGCTACGTGGAAGATGGAAATAGCCACGACAATTTCGCTTTGGCTCGGGTATTTCCCGATGGCACCCTTGATCAGAATTTTGGCGTAAATGGTAAGACATCTGCTGCTTTGCTTAATGATGATGCTGATGCCAGCGCTGTAGCTATTTTGGGTGATGGAAAAATAATTGTAGCCGGCACCGTAGATGGGATTTGGAATCGTGACTTTGCGGTAGCTCGGTTTAGCTCTACAGGAAAACTCGATAAGTCATTTAGCCTGGATGGCTATTCCACAAAAAATATGGGCACCGGTAATGATTATGTGCATAACGCAGTATTACAACCCAACGGCAGGTTGGTAGTAGTTGGCTCAAGCTATAATACTTATAATAGTGGTAGCAGTAGTTCTAGTTATGATTTTGCAGCAGCTCGGTTTCTTGCTGGAGAAAATACTTTTTCAGAATTTGAAAATGACTTGACAGAAATTTCAGTTTACCCTAATCCGGCAAGTAGCGTCCTGAATATTGAAATGGAAGACCAATTTGGGGATTACGAACTTGAACTAGTTGATGTAACCGGAAAAATCTGCAATCAAATGTCTTTAATAGGCTCCGGAACGATGGAGGTGAGCACTTTAAATTCAGGGCTTTACATACTGAGGGTTTATAAGAATGGTATTCCGAGAGGAAGTAGGAAGGTGATGGTGGAATAGTTGTTTTAGGAAAAAAGTCCACCCTCACCCTTCGGGCACTCCCGCCAGCGGGAGATACGTTGAGCATGTCCTCCGCTGGCGGAGGTGCTGAGGAACGAAGCGGAGGTGGACTTTCAAAGAAAGAAATTGATACTAGTAACTATTCAATAGACAATCGTTTCAACCTCAAACTATTCAGCACCACACTCACGGAGCTAAACGCCATTGCGGCTCCGGCAATCATAGGGTTTAGCAAGAATCCAGTGAATGGGTACAGAATACCAGCTGCGATAGGAATGCCGATGAGGTTATAAATAAAGGCCCAAAATAGGTTCTGGCGGATACCTTTCACCGTGTTAGATGAAAGCTTTAAAGCTTTAGGGATTGAGTTCAGATCGGAAGTGATGAGGGTAATAGTAGCCACGTCCATTGCAATATCTGAGCCCTTCCCCATTGCTATGCTGACATCAGCTTCGGCCAATGCGTGGCTGTCATTGATGCCATCGCCTACCATGGCCACGGTTTTGCCTTCGGCTTGTAGCTTTTTCAGGAGGTTGGCTTTGTCAGCAGGTAATGTTTCGGCTTTATAATTTTTAATTCCTACCTGTTGGGCAACGGCTTTGGCAGTATGCTCATTATCTCCGGTGAGCATATAAACTTCCACATTTTGATCCTGAAGTTTACGAATGGCTTCCGCTGAGGTAGGTTTGATTTTATCGGCTATTGCCAAAACAGAGAGTAGTTCATTTCCCTTAGCAAAGTAAATTACCGTGTAGGCTTTTTGTTGCCATTCTTCGGCCTTAGTGGCAAAATCTCCGGAAAGGGAAATTCCATGCTCATCCATCAGCTTTCGGTTTCCCAAAAAGTAAGTTTCGTCATTAGCACTAGCTTTTACACCTTGTCCAGTAAGGCTTTCAAAACTTGAAATGGCGGGATTTTTTTCAACTTTTTCTTTCAAAGAATTGGTAACGGCTTGAGCCAAAGGATGCTCAGACTGTGATTCTATGGCGAAAAGTATTTCCTGATTTTGCAGGTTTTCATCCTTCCAAATTTGCTCTACTACTTCGGGTTTTCCTTCGGTGATAGTTCCGGTTTTATCCAAAAGGATGGCGTCAACTTTATGAGCAAGCTCAAGTCCACGAGCATCCTTTATCAGAATATTGTTTTCGGCTCCTTTGCCCACACCCACCATAATAGCGGTAGGAGTGGCCAGTCCTAAAGCACAGGGGCAGGCAATTACTAAAACCGAAACGGTAGTAAGCAGTGCATGCGTAAAAGCATCATCGCCACCCCAAATCATCCACACCGTAAAAGTGGCGATGGCAATAAGAATTACTGTTGGAACAAATATCCCGGCAATTTTATCGGCCAACTTTTGCACGGGGGCTTTACTTCCCTGAGCTTCACGAACAGTTTTTATGATTTGTGCCAGCAGGGTGTCGTTGCCCACTTTGGTGGCTTCAAATCTAAAGGCACCTTTTTGGTTTATCGTTCCGGCAAATACTTCATCACCGGATTTCTTTTTTACGGCAAGTGGCTCACCACTTATCATACTTTCATCTACAAAAGAATTACCAACGGTAACTTTTCCGTCAAGTGGGATTTTCTCACCAGGGCGAACCATTACGATTTGTCCTTTTTGAACATCACCTACCGGCATTTCTATTTCCTTTTCATCCACTATCACTTTCACCATTTTGGGTTGTAGCCCCATCAATTTTTTAAGTGCGGTGGTGGTATTGCTCTTGGCTTTTTCCTCCATCCATTTTCCTAAAGAAATAAAGGCGATAATCACGGCAGCGGCTTCATAATATACGTGCGCAGCAAAGCCACGGCTTTCAAAAAACTCAGGATAAATAGTGTTGAAAGCACTGAAGGCAAAGGCAATTCCGGTGCTCAAGGCAACCAGTGTGTCCATGTTGGTGCTGCCTTTTAGCGCAAGCTTCCAACTGTTTTTAAAGAAGTGCGCCCCAAAGTAAAATAGCACAGGAATGGTGAGTACCATTGAAATCCAAGGTGCGTAAGGCATGTCAGGGAAAAACATTCCAATCACAAAAACGGGAAGGGCAAAAATGCTGGAACCGATAAATCTTCGCTTTACTTTTTTGTATTCCTCCTGCTGCATTTTTTCTTGCTCAGCGTAAGGATCCTCACTTTCGATGATGAGGTTGTAACCTATGCTTTGGATTGCACTCTGAAGCTCAGAAGTGGATACTTTGTCCGAATCATATTCCGCGAAAGCGGTAGAATTAGCAAAGTTTACCCCGGCATCTTTTACACCATCTGTAGATTTGAGCATGGTTTCTACGCTCACCGCGCAGGAGGCGCAGCTCATTCCGGTTACGGGGAAAGTTTCTTTAACTAACATTTTCTTGTCTTTTTATTAAGTGCTTCTCCTTTTGAAATAGAAGAGTGAAAACTTAAGGCTAAAACCTTTTGGCTTGTAGCTTTTCAACGATTCAAAGTTCTAAAAAGCTCCTGGTAATTAATTACACATCTATGGAGAAGATTTATAGCATTTTGACATTTTCATAATGTAGGATGCTAGATGAAACTTATCTTCACGCCCATGAAAAAATGCTTGCTTTTCCTTCTTTTGTTTGTCAACACATTTGCTTTTGCGCAAGTTCAGCTGACGGACAAAGCCGAAATACGAATCGTGACGTGTGGCCCGTATCAGGGCGAGTTATATTCTGCTTTTGGGCATAGTGCTATCAGGGTGTATGACCCTTCTCAAGCCATTGATCTGATTTATAATTATGGGGTTTTCAATTTTAATCAACCTAATTTCTACCTCAATTTTGCCAAAGGGCATTTGAAGTACAGGCTTGCGGTTTCACGTTACCAGCCTTTTGTGGATAGCTATATTGATGAAAATCGTTTTGTGCATGAACAGATTTTGAACCTTACGCCAGCGCAAAATCAAAAGGTGTTTGACTTTTTGCAATGGAATGCGCAGGAGGAAAACATGCATTATTACTACGATTACTTTTATGACAATTGCGCCACGCGTGTGCGCGATGTGATGAAAAAAGCTTTGGGCGATAGCGTGCGTTTTGATGATTCGCATATCACCACCAATTACACCATCCGCGATTTGTGCGACATATACCTGCAGGAGCAGCCGTGGGGAGATTTGGGCATAGACCTCTGCCTTGGTTTGCCGATGGACAAAAATGCCACGCCATGGATGTATATGTTTTTGCCGGACTATGTGGAACAGGGTTTTGACCATGCCTACATAAAAGGGCAAAGGGGGGAGAAGCCTTTGGTGAAGGAAACGGTGAACACTTTTGAAGCGCTGCCTGAAAAAGCAGAAACCAACTGGAACACGCCTTTTCTGTATTTCACGGCTTTGCTGGTTTTGGGTTTGTTAATAACCTACCAAGGCTACAATGCTAAGCGCGGGCTGTATTGGTTTGATGCGGTTATTTTCTCCATTATTGGACTTATTGGTTGGTTTCTTTTTGTGCTTTGGCTTGCTACCGATCATCGCGCTGCTGCCCAAAACATGAACCTTCTGTGGGCTATTCCGCTACACTTTCCGGTGGCGCTTATATTATTGAAAAAGAAAAAGCCCAACTGGCTGAAACCTTATTTTACCCTTACGGCACTTCTGGCATTTATCACTCTTATTGCCTGGCCTTGGTGGCCTCAAGATTTGAATAATTCGCTTATTCCTTTTGTGCTGTTAATTATGGTGAGGGCGGTTTATATCAGGTGGTCGTTGAAGAGGTTTTATGAGTAGGATAACCAATCTTGTGAAATCATCGAATATGAATTTACTAATCGGACATTGGTGCTACAATCAGTGTTGGATTTATTATCACTTATAAATCATGTGTGTAAAAGTTAAAGTCCTAACAGATGTTTAATAACTTAAAACTTATTTCGTCATGTGTTTTTTTGACAGTGGTTGTTGGCTGTGAGCCATGGATGGACTACCCAGTCTCTCAGGTGTTTTATGATACTGCGTACTCGTTTACGGTTGAGGAAGTTTGGAAAGATCATGGCATGTTACTGTTGCTTGGAAATGATACGGTATACTCTATTCCTGATGAACTAAAGGATATAAATGAGGATAAATATTTACATTCAATTGTAGGGATTGGGTCTTCGTTTGAAAAGTCAGCAAATGATTCAGTAGTCTATATTACAGGAGATAACGGAAATAGTCAGAAAATTATTTATAGTCTAAATTTTGACACTAGCGATGGTGGACGTTGGTTCTTATTTTAGGGACTAGAGAAAAATATGAATAGGTGAAACACAGTAAAAGTAGACCTTCGTTAGCGCGGATTTACCTTTGGTGAGCTCGCAAGCTCGGTTGTAATCCGTGCCAGCCCGAAGCCTCAGTACAAAGCCTAAACCTTTTCCCCATCAAGAGCAACTTCCGATTTCGTTTACAGCTAAAAGCTTCATTTTTAAAAGATGTCGGACAAGTTATAGAATCTACGAACAGGAGAGCATATATTTCAACTACCCCGTCTTCCGCTTGCTACGCGCGGAATCCACCCCTTCGTGCTCGAAGGGGAATTTCACGCAACACGTTCCCCTTCAATGTTTGAAGGGGTGCTCCGTAGGGGTGGGGTAGTTAGAATTACCAATAACACTGCTCTACTTTGTCGTTTTTAAAAAGACCTTTCAAGCAGGTATTCCAGTTGTTTATTCTCAGAGCAAAGTAAATATCAGCTCCCGAGAGCTGGTTTTGCTCAATAAACCAAGGCGTAATATTATTAGAGCCTACCACCAGTGGACCTACTCTTATCCAGGCACCAGCTCGCAAGTCTCTGCCCTCGTTAGCACAGATTTACCTTTGCTGAGCTCGCAAGCTCGGTTATAATCCGTGCCCATCCCAAGCCTCAGTACCAATTCGAAATCTCTCTCAACCCAAACATTCAAGGCCAATTTCTTTTTGCCCTCAACCTTGCTTCCCTCATAATGTGTGGAAGTAATTCTGCGTTTTCTGTAAACGCAATAGTGATAGACAAGCTAAATTTATGGAGCTTATTAAAAGAGAAAGGTTGTAAGTGTCTAAGACTTTCCAGTTGGTTTAATCAGAATTTCATTAATGTTAACGTGATCGGGTTCAGAGAGAGCAAATATTACTGCGCGTGCAATATCTTCTGGGTTAAGCATAGGTTCATCACCGCCATAATCTTTATCATCCAGTAACTCTTTATCTGTAATATCTTCTCGCAAGTCGGTATTAACTGTGCCAGGCTCAATGGATGTAACTTTTATATTAAACTCAGGAGAGAGTTCCATACGCATGGCTTTAGAAAGAGCAATAATTGCAGCTTTTGAAGCACCATATATAGCTCCACCTTCATATAGCTCCTTTCCATCTACCGATGCAATATTTACAATATGCCCGGATTTTTGAGATTTCATAGACGGTAATGCACCATGAAGTGTTCGCAGTATACCTTTTACATTCACTTCTATGGTATTGAGCCATTCCTCAAGATGCAGGTTTTTTAGGTAAGTAAGAGGCATAACTCCCGCCACGTTTATCAATATATCTACGGTCGGATTTTTCTCAAGTATTTGCTTAAATGCATTCTCTACACTCGTATTGCTTGATACGTCCATTTCTATTATTTGGACAGTATTATTCAGTTGTTTTTGAAGATGTTTTAGATCGGCAGTATCACGTGCCGTAAGAATTAATCTACAGCCATTCTCATCTAGTTTCTTAGCAATAGCGCTACCAATGCCCCCATTAGCCCCTGTTATTATTGCAACCTTGTTTTTTAAGTCCATGTCTTAAATTTTAATAAGATGATTAGAAATTCTTTACACAGAAATATACACGGCATTTTAGGAAATGTTTAATTGAAATGGAAGATATGGGGAGCTACTCTTTTGTTTTAATAAGCCACAGCACTAAGGATTTCCATTAAGTGAATTTCTCAATGTATGGAGTCTCCCTTTGAATCTTGGTAGGGAATATTATGTGTGAAATTTCGAATTACTGTATGAAGGGGCGTATAGTATGGATGGGTCTTCACATTATTTACCAATAACAGTTCTCCACCTGGTCGTTTTTAAACATGTTTTTCAGGCTGCTATTCCAGTTGTTTATTCTCAAAGCAAAGTAAACATCGGCTCCAGAGAGTTGGTCTTGCTTTATAAACCAGGGAGCAAGATTGTCTGATCCAACCACGAGTGGGCCTAATCTTATCCAGGCTCCTGCTCGTAAGTCTCTGTCGTTGTAAAGTGTTATTGGTAGGCCAACTTCGAAAAAGCGGGTTTCATAGCGAATAGAGCTTACGGCTATGTTTTCCTTTTGGAGTTGCTGAGGATGGAGGACAAATCTGCGCGATATATTTAGGTTGGTAAATAGAAACTTTGACAAGTGGTAATCCACAGAAACATTGAGCGCTGCCGGTGTGAATATGGTAAACCTTGAACCTTGAAAAGTAGTGTTTGGATCTCCGGTTAAGGCATTGCTCAGTTCACGAGAAAACTCCCTCAGGCTATTGGCTTGTTCAAATGTGGCATTGGGGATGGTAGATACCTGATTCGTGCTAACTCTATGTTGCTCACTGTTGTTTTTAAAGCTTACAAAACCCAGGTCGGCTATAGCAGCAGCTACTTTCCAGGTGCCGGTTTCTTCAAAATATTTTTTGTCCTGAATTGTAAAACCGAAATCTATTCCAAGCCCTTGGCCGTTGTTGTTTAGATTAAAATCTTCGTCAAAGTAGGTAAAGCCATATTGCAATTCGGCAGAAGGTACTTCCATATCATCACTCAGCTTGGTTAAGTCTAGAGTATTTGGCGAATTTACAAATAGGGCTTGATTGCCAATCAGGAATTTGGCGTTGATGCCATAGCTGAACACTTTATCACCTTTAACATATCCATAGGCGAGATTTAAAGCATATTCACTCCAAAGCATTGCCGTCAGGCGGGTAGGCTTTATGTCTCGGGTCTCGTTTACCATCCAAGCCGCTATACTGGGTTCGCTTAATTGATGATCTAAATGATTGGCGCTAAAAGCTTGTCTCATTTTAGCGTAAAAGCCAATGGAAAAGTGTTTGTTGATACGTGTTGCAAAAGCCGGAGTTCCAGCAAAGGCACTGATAGAATTATTCATCCACACTTTAGCGTCTCTAAATTGATAGTAAATAAAATCCGAAGAGCGGTTAGTTCCTTCTTCATTGAAGTTTACAAAAGCTTTATCTGTATTGAATAACTCATTAATACTCGTATTCTTAATAAAGATGTAATCGGTTTCAACAAATACACCACCTGAGAGGATGGTGAAATCCCATTTTAATGGACTGGCTTGAAAAGAGGAAGGGTTGTAGCCCAGGCCTGTTGTTCCGCTATAGTTACTTACTTGAAGCCCTTGTTGATTTTGAGCGTAAGCAGCTACAAGAAAGGATTGAATTAGAATATAGATTCTTAGCCTGAGCAATTTGTGGATGTTTGATTTGTAAGTAAATCTTACTTCATATAAATGTATTTAGAGAATGTTAGAAGATGAACAGCTAATTAGATAACGTTCGGCTTCATTGAATAATTTTAAGCTAGTATTGATTTGTCATTCGAGTTGGATCCAAATATTCTGCGGAGCAGTAGCTTTACTCATGCGTAGCAGCTTACTTGTAGGCCCAGTGCTTAGGCTATAAACACAAATGCCCCGTCAAAAAAAGATAGGGCATTTTTGTTTTTGATGGTGTGATTTTTTGTTAGACTCCGAAACCAGGTGAAAAAACAGGTTTTATCCAATACTCATTTGCTGAATCCAGAATAACCGTTTTGCGCAAGTCAAGGCCAATAGATATCCAGTGGCCGCTTGATTTTTCTAAATTGGAATTCACGTCTTTATAAATACATTTCCAGTATTCAGGTATTTTACATGTGATGTAGGTAGAGTCTTTTTTTAAGGTCATTTCAGAAATGTCCAACTCAATATGTTTTATGTAAAGCGGCTTTAGTTTCCACGAATCCAACCATATTGGTTCAGGGTTTTCAAAACTAAAAAAGAAGTCTTTGCTTGAGTTTGGAAGATTTTGATATTGCACGGTATCACCGTTTTTTTTGTGGAGCATCACCTTTTCTACTTTAAAGTTGATATTCTTATAAGCGGATTGACTACTCTGAGAGCAACGAAAGTCAAGGTCTAAATAGGTGTTCGGGTCTTCTTTAGTGCATGAAACAAGAATAGCCAGAAGGCAGGTTGCAAGCATTAGTTTTTTCATAATGTGTTTGTTAGAGGTTATTTAAGAAGAAGCATTATTTGATGAAAACAGGATTTATCCATTTCTGATTGTTGGAGTCCAAAACCTGCGATTGTGTTAGGTCAAGCTGAATAAGTATTGGATCTGAATTTGCGGGGTTGAGGTTTGTATTAAAGTTTTGAATACCTGTCCACCAGTTGGTAGGCACTTTGTAATTGATAAACTCTGAATCAGTTTGAAGAGCAATGCTCGAGACATTAAGTTCAAGGTGATTAACAAAACCTGATTGCTCTATGTAACAGGTACCGAGCCATTCTTTTTCTGAGCTTTCTAAATTTAGTAGAACCTCTTTACTCGATCTGGGGATACTGTCATAAGCGATACTATCGCTTAGGTTTCGTTGCAAAATAACCTGCTCCACTGTTACAATAGCCTTTTTGCTGGGCGCATTTTTGGAATTAATTGCGCTTAGTTCCAGGTCAAGAAATGTGTCTGTGGGAATGTACTCTTTCTCACGGCAAGCAGAGAGCAGAGCCAATGCGGCTAGCGCTAACGTTAGTTTATTCATAATTGTGTTTTAGTTGAGTTCAAATATATATTCAGGACGTGATAGCTGTTGCATTGGTGATAGAGTTTAACACAATTTTGGGATATGCATTCAAAGGCTTGTCCCGTCCTAAATAACCGATACAGGTTTTTATATAGATTAAACATAGTAATTAAACCTTGGTGAAGCTAGCTTCACCAAGGTTTTGTTTTTTATAGGATTTTATTTTGACCTGATCTTGTTTATGCATTTGTTCTGGAGTGTTCATTTGGCAGGAGAGGTGTGGCCTTTGTTTATTATAAATGCTTACACTGTCTTCCACCAAAGGCTTCATGATGTCTAGTTTATCGGCCTTTACTACTTCAATAAATTCTTGCTTTAAAATACCGTTTATACGTTCCGCTATGGCGTTGGCATATGGGTCATAAGACTCTGTCATGCTACAGGTTATTTTGGCTTTAGCCAGTTGTTTTGGTAATCGGTGCTACAATATTGTAGGCCTCTGTCTGAGTGATGGATCAGAGGTTGGCTAGGGTATTTTCGATTTTTGATAGCTTGCTTTAAGGCAGATAGCGCACCATCCACACTCAAACTGTTTGATACATTGTAGCCTACTATCTTTTTTTGAGTAGGCATCGGTAACTAGAGCCAGGTACATGGGGTTTTCTCGGGTACCCACATAAGTTATATCGGCCACCCAAAGCTGCTCTGGCCGGGTAATGGGTAAGTCTGCAATCACGTTTTTGTGTTTGCGGAACCTATGGTGTGAGTTGGTGGTAATATGGTATGATTTCTTGGGTTGTATTAACATGTGATTTGCTTTTAGAATGTGGAACAATTTATCGCGACCCACGCCCAGTGCTTGCAGCTCTGGCTGTAGCAAGTGGTAAAGTTTACGTGTGCCTAGCCGAGGCATGGACATGCGCTTTTCCTGCACGAGTGATACTACTTTTTGCGCACGTTGCTTTTTTGGCTTCTTCGGCTTTAATGGCGCGATAATAAACTTGACGGCTATACCCGAACAATCTACAGGTAGCCGTTAGGCTTTCTTGGTAGTGTTCTTTGTATTGGTTGACTGTTCGGGTAAGGAGTTTTTTCTGATTGGAATATTGTACTCTTTCTCGGCTATATCTATCATCATATCAAAGATGATCGCCTTTTTGTCGGCTCGTTCTATTTGATGTTCCAGCTGCTTTTTCTGCTTTTCTAATAGCCGAACTTTTTGCTCTAGTTCCATCAGTTTTTGTTCTGGAGTTTTGGGCATTTGTATTGGAGTTTGATTTTCCCAATCAAAGTTACCATACTTTCTTAACCAACTCAGCACAGTACTGCGAGCCTGAATGCCATATTTTCGGACTGCTCCATGCTGACTTAACTCGCCCCGTTCTATTTCTTGGACAACTTGCAGCTTGAAGTTTAAGCTGTAATCTTTTTGTGTACGCTTTACGTAGCCATTGTCTTTCATAAGGTTACAAATTTGTGTAACGCTATTTCAGGACGTGACAGCTAACAGAAAACAAAAAACCCTCACACTTTCGTATGAGGGTTTTTACGGTGGTGCCTCCAGCACACCTTTAGGTTCCACTAGATGCATGATTATTAATCGGTAAACAAGCTCTAGTTCAGTGGTAAATTATTCTCTCGACCCTTTCTCGACCTAATTTCGACCAAAAGTTTAGTTCAATAGGGGGTAGGACTATGGCAGCGGTTCCTAATAAGCTAAATTCATTCTTTTTTTTGGATGAATTACTTTCGATAACGACAATAAATCGTGAAGAATTTAAAAAATCACAGTTTTTAAGTCATGTTTGGAAAGCGAGGTAAATACACCTTTAGAAGGATTTGACAATGTACATTGATGGTAGTTTTGATACTAAAAATGTCTCAATCAACCCTAAGGATGGATTGCTTTAACACTCTAGTTCCAAACACTATGTTATATTCGTTTGACTTCTGGCTAAATTTATAGTAGGAAATTATGGAAACAGAGTTTGTGAGAAACAATAATCACCTAATAAAACAGGTGGTAAATCTGGGAACAAAAAACAGTAAAACCCTTGGTCATTTTCCAGAGGGAGCATATTTTGAACATGCTCATAAAGAGTATCTTATATGTTCTCATGTGGAAGGCAACTTGTTAGGTTACCTTCTATTCTCTGTTACAAAAAGTAAAAGGTCGATAAGGATAATTCAATTATGTATATCAGAGGAAGCACGAGGGCAAGGTGTTTCAAAAAAACTGTTGGATTTTTTGAAATCTAAATTTAGAGGGTCTTTAAAGGGTATTGCTCTTAGTTGTCGTACAGATTACAAACAGGCTTCTGCACTTTGGGAAAGCTATGGTTTTAAGGCTATGGATAAAGTCAGAAGCAGAAGTAAAAAGGAGTATTGGTTGTATAAGTGGTGGTATGACTTTGGTAACCATGATTTGTTTTCTTTTACCCAAATTAGTTCCTCAAAGCATAAAGTTATCTTGGATGCAAATATTATAATTAAGCTTAGAAGTAATTCTGTAAACCAAGTTTCAGGGGCTCTATTTTTGTTGGAGGATTGGTTGGTGGACGTAGTTGACTATTATTATTCTCCTGAAATCTATAATGAAATAAAAAGGGATAAGGGCGATGAAAGGGCTAAGAAAACGAGGTCTTTTCTTACCAATTTCAATGAGGCAAAATTTAATCCAGATTATCGTGATGAAGTTTTTGATCAGATTAATAATATTTTGTTTGGAACTTCACCAAACGATATTTCAGATAAGAAGCAGCTTTCTGAATGCATAGCAAGTGGAATACAGTATTTTATTACGGAGGACAAGGGAATCCTCAATGCAAGTGACAGAATTTTGGAATTATTTGGCACTCATATTTTAAGACCAATTGATATAATTCTGCTGGTAGATGAAAGTAGTAATAAGGCTGATTATGTAGCGACCAGAATCGCAGGTGTTAATTATGATTATAGCAGCCTCAAATCTGGAGAGGTCGATGAATTACTGGAAAAAATACTAGCAAAAGACCAGTGTGAAAGAAAACATGAGCTTCGAGAAATTTTTACAAGATCCGCTTCTAATGTTAAAAACTGTTCTGCGAGAGTCATAAGGGATAAAAATAAGGCGATTCATGGAGTTTTGATATGTGAATCAAAACCTCAAGAAGTGACTGTTCCTTTAATTCGAACTACAAAAAGTAAATTGGCTAAAACTCTTTTTTCTCAATTGGTTTTTGAAACTATTGATTTTGCAGTTTCTAACCAGAAGGATCTTGTTACTATTTGTGATAAGTATATTGACTCTGTGGATCAAGAAACGCTGGAGTCTATGGGATTCACGCTTAAAGACGATTTATGGATGAAAGTAACAGCTCGAGGTATTATTAATAGTTCTGAATTATTAAAAATTTCTGGAGTTAAGAATGTTTTTGATGAAGAAACTCTTAAAATCAAGTTACAGGAACCTCAGTTTAATGAATTCAGAATCAGCCTTGAGAGAAAATTGTGGCCGCTAAAATTTAATAACGTTGACTTACCAACCTATATCATTCCAATTAAGCCACATTGGGCTAGTCAACTATTTGATCATTACGCTGCTAACGAGTTAATGTTTGGAGCTGATGCCTTTTTGGCTTGGAGCCGAGAAAATGTATATTATAGAAGTGTTAATCCAGTTTCCGAAAAAGTTCCGGCACGTTTGCTGTGGTATGCAAGTAGTACAAGAGATAGAGGGGCCACAAGGGTTAATTCAGTGGTTGCATGTTCCTATCTGGATGAAGTTTATGTGGGTAAAGCAAAGGAGTTATTCCACAAATTGAAACATTTTGGAATTTACGAATGGAAAAATATTTTTCACCTAGCTCAGGGTAATGATGATGGTTTGGTGAAAGCTTTAAGGTTTAGGGATACTGAAGTGTTTAAAACAGCAGTGTCATTTGAAAATGTAAATCACGTACTTAAAGCAAACAACAGAAAAAGAAATACTTTCGCAAGTCCCTTGGAAGTATCTAACGATGTTTTTTTGGAAATCTATAAATTAGGAGGAATTCTATAAAGTATGAACAAGGTTATTGTTGTTTCAATAAAACCAGAATTTGCAAATAAAATCTTTGACGGTTCTAAAAGAATAGAACTTAGAAAGGCATCTCCAACCGTTAATCCTGGGGATTTGATGATTGTGTACAGTACTTCTCCAGTAATGGCTATCATTGGTGTTTGTAAAATTCAAGAGGTTATTAAGTCCTCTCCAAAGGAAATTTGGGAAAAGCATTCTGACGTTCTTGGAATTGATGAGGTTAGGTTTAATGATTATTATTCTAGGTCAAATTTTGCGGTTGGCATTGTTATTGAAAATTCAAGAAGACTTAGATCTAATATTCCCTTAGGAAAAATTAGAGAACAGTTTCCAAAGTTCACTCCCCCACAAACATTTAAATATTTTAGTAGAGAATGGGTTTCAAATTCTTTAACTCAAGCGTAAGTTGGGTAGAGTTTTCGTGGTCTTCCTGGTGATTTCGACCTCGATAATTTGCAAATCATGAGCTATTTATTATTTATCTATGGCTCAAATGACTCTCTTAGTAGTGGTTTCAATATTTAGATTTATGTGTGAATTCACTATTTTCCATTACCTTATTATTAGGTGATGCTTAAGCTGAATTACCCTCAGTGCTACAGCAACAGTTCATTTTTTAAAAGGAATCGAACCACGGACACACTTACAAAATATTAAGGTTTAGTTCGAATTTGAAACTTGAATGCATCAATATTTTTCCGACCGCGAGCAACTTTTTGTTCGACCCATTCTCGACCCATTTTTAGGTGATATAAGGTAAAAGTCAACGGTGGTGACCATGGTAAGTGTTAGATAATCAGTGGTTTATTGTATTTTGATTGTCAGTACGTAACTAGAGTTTTTTAAAATATTAATCTGTCAGTCAGGGTGTTAATTTTTTAGTAAACGAAACCGGGACACCATGGATGTAAATGGTTCTAAATCAGGATTTTGAGGTGGATTTTGAGTAAAAAAAAAGGAGCTAACGTTTGTTAACTCCTTTGTAATCAAGCTGTTGAAGGCTTAATTTCGGTGGTGCCTCCAGGAATCGAACCAGGGACACAAGGATTTTCAGTCCTTTGCTCTACCAACTGAGCTAAGGCACCGTTGGTGCAAACGTTGAAACAAATGCTTCTTATCTCGTTTGCGGGGCGCAAATGTAAAAAGTTTTTTCAATTACCATCAAATAAATTGCAGATGGATTTTACATTTGTTGCCATCTTATTGAAACACAGTGAATATAATTTTTGATGAAGGCAACACACGCACCAAAGTGGCGTGGTTTGACTCTGGTAAGCTAGTAGAAAGTCGAGTTTTAAATGCAGAGTATAATGAGCTGGAAAAGCTGCTCAGTAAATTTCCCGTTCAGCGAGCTATTGTTTCCTCGGTGGTCGGTGACGACTTATATAAAGCATTAAAAGCGATGGCTTCATTTCCTGTATTTCAGCTTAGCCATAATTTACGGCTACCGTATAAGATAGGTTACACAACTCCAGACACTTTAGGCTTGGACAGGATTGCTCTTGCCGCTGCAGCCGCTTCTTTGCATTCAGGTAAAAATTGCTTGGTGATAGATGCGGGCACTTGTATTACTTATGATTTAATCACCGAAAATTCAGTTTATCTGGGAGGTGCTATTTCTCCAGGTTTGCAAATGCGCTTTAAAGCAGTGAATCACTTTACTGCAAAATTACCTTTGGTAAGTGAAGAAGATTACGAAGATCTTATTGGGGCCAGTACATCAAGCTCCATTGCATCTGGTGTGGTAACGGGAATAAAAGAAGAGGTGCGGGGCACAATACAACGTTATGAAGAGCGTTTTCCACAGTTGATAACCATTATTACTGGTGGCGATGCAGGTTTATTTGATGCCTTGCTAAAAAATAGCATCTTTGCAGCGCCTGAATTTTTACTTCGAGGACTCAATAATATTCTGGATTACCATGCAGAAATGCTTTAATGGGATTTTCTTAATCCCTTTTTTTATTATTTCCCTTTCCACATTTGCGCAGCAAAACTCTGTGTCACCATACAGTAGACTTGGGGTGGGAGATTTACAGCGAAAAAATTATACCCGAGGATTAGGCATGGGTGGGGCAACCATCGGAATGAAAGATGCTCAAAGTATTGATATGAGCAACCCCGCTAGTTATGCTAATTTGGCGCTTACCTCTTTTGATATTGGTGTTCAGTTTAGAATTATTGAACAGCAACAGGAAAACCCGGATGTATCAGTAAAAAATAGTCAAGCCGGAATTCGATATTTCTCAATTGGAGTGCCCATAAAAGATTGGTGGGGAAGTGCATTTGGTGTGCAGCCATATTCATACAAGGGATACAATATTACTAATACCAGAATTGCCGCTGATGGAATCGAAATTGTTGACAATTTTGTAGGTAGTGGTAGTATGAGCCAAGTATATTGGGGAAATGCTTTTACCCTTTTCAAAAACTTTTCTGTAGGAGTAAACACAAGTTTCCTTTTCGGGAAATTGGTAGAGGAAAACAGTACTAGTTTTGAAGGTTCAATTTTCAATTCATGGCAAAGTGAAAACTTAGGAGCAAGAGGATTTAATTTTGATTTTGGGGCTCAGTATAGTTTGGATTTAGCCAATAATAAAGAACTTGGGTTTGGAGCAACTTACACTCTAAAAAGTAAGCTCAACGCTACTATGGACCAGCAATGGTACGTACAAAGTGATGGCGGTACTCCTATTGATAGTCTCAACTCTGACGGTGTAGAAGGTGGGAATATTACTTTGCCAACTGAGTTTAAGTTTGGGCTTTCCTACGGTAAAAAAACAAATAAGAGCTTAAATCACGCATGGTTGGTAGCTGCTGACTTTGAACTTTATCAAGGTTCAGAGTTCAAGAATTTTTCAGGAAGCACTGGAGGCTTGGCAGATGGCTATCGTGCTGAGGTAGGAGGTTTTGTAGTTCCTTCACTTATGTCAGAATCTTTGAGTAAGAAAAATAACTACCTAAGCCGTATAGAATATAGGCTTGGAGCGTTTTACGGACAGACACCTTATTCCGTGGGTGGGCACCAGCTAGAGGAGTATGGCATATCATTTGGTATGGGATTGCCGGTGCGTCATAAAAACTTGGCACCTGGAGAAGTAAAGGCCAGTACCGTTAATATCGGAGCTATTTTAGGAAGAAGAGGAACAGTTGAAAACGGCCTGATCCAAGAAAATTATCTGAACATTTATCTGGGAATCAACCTTAATGATAAATGGTTTATCAAGTACAAGTATCGTTAAATTAATAAAGAGAAAAATGAAAAAGTTACTTTGGGTAGTAATAGCCCTAGTAGGGGTGAACAATGTAGCTAGCGCGCAAAGCAAGTGGGGAGAGGATAGCGTAAAGTGTCGTGAGAACCTTTACATCTATTATGAATTAGCAAAAAGCAAAAACTACGATGAGGCTTATGAGCCTTGGACATATGTATTTGAAAACTGCCCAGCTTCGAGCAAAAACAATGTGATATTTGGACCACGTATTGTGGAAGCAAAACTAAAAGCGGCTACCACTCCTGAAGAGAAAGCTAAGCTTACAGCAATGCTTTATGATGTGTATGATACACGAATCGAGCTTTATCCGGATGATGAGGCTTACGCTTTGGAAAGAAAAGGTTTGGATATGGTTCAGCATAGTCCTGATAGCCTTGAAAAAACGTATGATATTTTTAAAAGAGCATTGGAGCTGAGCAATGAGCACAGTGCGGCATTTTATAATGCATACTTTATCACAGCAGCTCGTCTTTTCAACGCTGATATATTCGAAATAAAAGATGTTTTCTTTGCCTATAGTGTGGTGCAAGAAGGGTTGGAGTACAATACCGATGTTTTGAACCGTGAGATAACTTCACTTCAGGCAAAAGTGGAAGACTCTACTATTACTGACAAGGAAACAAAGGAGCTGGAAAAAGCTGAGCGTGAGCTAGGTCGTTTTGACGATGTAGTTTCTAATAATGAGAAAGTATTAGGGCCAATCGCTACATGCGAGAAGTTAACTCTTATTTATAATGAGGAAAGCTTTGCAGCTAATAAGACGGATGCAACTTGGTTGCGTAGAGCTGCCAAAATGCTTAGCCGCGAGCGCGAAAATGATGAAGGAGAAACTGTAGACTGTACAGATGATCCTATCTTCTTTAAGATTGCTGAAGCACTTTATAAACTGGAGCCTTCGCCTACTTCCGCAAGAGCTGTTGGAACCATTGCACTTAAAAATAAGGATTACTCAAAAGGTATTGAGTACTTAAAAGAAGCTGCCAATGGAGAAGCTGACCCTAGAAAACAATCTAGTGATTACTTGAGAATTGCTACTACCTACCAAAAAATGGGAAGCTTAGCTAATGCTAAAGCTGCTGCTTTAAAAGCTGCATCTTATAACAAGAAGTCTGGTACTCCATACATTATATTAGCAACTATTTACGCTCAGGCTGATGGACAGTGTGGTAGCAATGTATTTGAAAAGAAAGCAGTTTACTGGGCTGCAATAGATAAGCTGAAGTATGCTAAAAGTATTGATCCTTCAATGGCAAATAAGGCCAATAAACTTATTGCCGCATATAAAGGTCAACTTCCTGATAAGAGTATTATCTTCCAGCTTGGTAAAAAAGAAGGTGATAAATACAGCATTGGATGTTTTATTGGTGAAACCATTACGGTGGATTACAATTTATGATAAAGAAGCACATTTTAACAAAAGGCATTGCAGCTTCGGTTGCAATGCTTTTTTTGTTTTCATGTAGTAATGATATCAAGCAGGTGCAAGAGATTACCAAGGAGGACAACCTACCCATGGATGTTCAGGAGAATCTTGTGCTTCAGTATTCGGACAGTAGCTTTGTAAGATTGCAACTAGAGGCACCTTTAGCGGAAAGCTATACGCAGCTGGAGGATCCACAGCGTAAGTTTCCAAAAGGTATTGAGGTTTTCTTTTTTGATAGTCAAGGGGTGCAGGAAACGCGTCTTAAGGCGAATCAGGCTACAAACTTTATAAATAGACGCCTTTGGCATGCTACAGGCGATGTAGTTGTGGTAAACAAGAAAGGAGAGCAGCTAAATACTGAAGAGCTGTACTGGGACGAGAAAAGAGAGAAAATTTACTCCGAGGTATTTGTAAAAATTACCACGGGTAAAGAAATAATTATGGGAGAAGGCTTTGAAGCTGATCAAAGTTTTGATAATTATACAATCAGTAAAGTAACCGGACAAATAGCGATAGAAGATGAGTAAGGCTTTTAGATTAGTTGAAATATTATGGTTAGTAGTGGCCGCAACATCTGCTTTTGAGGTGTATGATCTTTGGGGCACCTTTGATACCAAATTTTGGGTATTTGTAGGCTTTATGGTATTTGGTGTATTTATGTTTTTCTTTAGGAAAAAGCAGCGCCAAAAGTTTGAAGAACGCAATAAAAACATTTAGATAAGACCTTGACAATAGTTGCCATAATTATAATGTCCCTTCTTTTTTCCGCCTTCTTTTCGGGGGTAGAAATTGCTTTTGTTTCGTCCAACAAGTTTCATATTGAGATTGAAAACAAAAAGGGAAACTTTGCTTATCAGCTACTGAGTCAGTTGGTTAAAAAACCTTCGCGATTTATTGCTACCATGCTGGTAGGTAATAATATTGCTTTGGTAATCTACGGTATGTTTATGCCGGAGTTGCTCAATCCCTATCTGGAAGCTATAAACCCATACATAGGCGGATTTTTTAGTAATGAGTATGCATTGCTTTTGGTTCAAACCTTAATTTCTACCATCCTTATTTTGGTGATAGCTGAGTTTTTACCGAAAGCAATTTTTAATACTTTTTCAACCCGATTGCTAGAGGTGTTTGCACTGCCGAGCTACATCTTTTATTGGCTGTTTTACCTTATAGTAAGCTTAATGATAGGTGTGAGTAACTTTGTGATGAAGTACATCTTACGCGCTGGTGAGGAGCAAGGAAAACAGGCTTTTGATAAAGTAGATTTGGACAACTATGTAAGGGAACGTACTGAATCTTCATCACAGCATGAAGATGAGGAGGATCCTGAAATTCAAATTTTTAGGAATGCCTTAGGCTTTAGCGAGCAAAAGGCACGGGAATTTATGATTCCCCGTACGGAGATTATTGCCATGGATGTGGAAGCAGATTTAGCTTCCCTTACCGAAAACTTCATCGAATCTAATCTTTCTAAAATCCTTATTTATAAAGAAAGTGTGGACAATATTATTGGCTACGTTCACAGTTTTGAGCTTTTCAAAAAGCCAAAAGATATTCGCTCCATTCTTCGTCCTGTGAGTTTTATTCCGGAAAGTATGACGGCCAACGAGATTTTAAATTCATTGATAAAAGATAGAAGGAGCATTGCTGTGGTACTTGACGAATTTGGAGGAACTTCTGGACTAATTACCGTGGAAGATGTGGTAGAAGAACTATTTGGTGAGATAGATGATGAGCATGATGTGGAAGATTTAATTGATACCAAAATAAGTGATACAGAATTTCGCTTTTCTGCTAGACAGGAAATTGACTATATTAATGAGAAGTACAATTTGGAGCTTCCTGAATCAGACAATTACAACACACTGGGAGGTTTGATTTTGAACCATTTGGAGAGCATTCCCGAAAAGGGAGAGGTGCTTTATCTGGAACCATTTACCATGAAAATGGAAGATGTTTCCAACAGCAAAATTGAAATAGTTCATCTAAAAGTGACCAACGAGTAGGTAATATTTTTCCTTCAAAAAGTGCCAGATGTCGGGTATATTCACCCGAGTCTATTTTTCCGTTCATTTATTGATTGTACAATTGTATATTCGCAACCTTAATTTTTAAAGAGTAAATACACATGGCGACTTTAGAGCGCATACGTCAACGTTCAGGTTTATTGATTGGTATTATAGGTGTGGCCATGCTGGCTTTCATTCTTACCGACCTTTTGGGATCAGGCAATTCATTATTTAGAGCCGATGCTAATGTGGTAGGAAAGGTGAATGGCAGAACGGTAGAGTCACGAGAATTTGCCATGCGCATGGATGAGCGCGAAGCAATAATCCGTCAGCAAAACCCACAGCAAGCCCAATTTATTACCCGTAAGCAAATTGCTGATGGTGTATGGAATGAGATTGTTCGTGAAGAAGTAATGGGCGAGCAGTACGATAATCTTGGATTTATGGTGTCTAGCCGAGAGTTGTACCAAAGATTAAAAGCTAACCCTTCTATTCAAAGTGCCCCTGCTTTTAAGGATCAGGTGACTGGCCAATTTAGCGAAGGTATGTTTCAGCAATACATCACCAACCTTAGAGACAACATGAATGTTGACCCTCAGGCTGCCGAAGCTTACCAGCAATGGGTAGATTTTGAAAGAGGGCAAAAGGACATGGCTCTTCAAACAAAGTATAATAAAGCTGTAGAAAAAGGACTTTATGTGCCTAAACAAATTGCTAAGGCATCATTTCAGTCAAGCAGCATTTCTGCTAATATCAAAATGGCGGCTCTTGAGTTTTCATCTATTAAAGATGAGGAAGTAGAAGTGACCGATGCAGATTTTAAAAATTATTACAACGAGAATAAGGAAGATTTTAAAGCAGAAAAATCAGCTGATATCCTTTATGTAAACTTTCCTATTGCGGCTTCTGAAGCTGACAGAAAAGAATTGCAGGATGAGTTGAAAGGATACATCAGTGCAGCAGATAGCGCTGAAAACTTTGCTTTTGCAGCTGATGATTCACTTTATGCAAGCAGCCGTTCTGATATTAGAGTAATGCCTGATTACTATAGAGAGGCTAACCTTCCACAAGGATTGGATACGACTATCATGGAGCAGCCTGTGGGTTATGTAACCGAGCCTTATGAGGCAAACGGATACTATGCCATTACCAAGGTTACAGATAAGAGAAATCTTCCTGATTCTGTGGAAGCACGCCATATTCTTATTTCATTCCAAGGATTGCAAGGAGGTAACGAAACACGCAACCAGCCACAAGCAAAGGCTCTTGTTGATAGCTTGTTGGAAGTTGTAAAAGCTGATACTTCAAAGTTTGCGGCTATCGCAAAAGAACTTTCTGATGACCCAGGTTCTGGTGCAAATGGTGGCGAACTAGGTTGGTTTGGTGACAAGCAAATGGTGGCTTCTTTCTCCAACTTCAGCTTTAGAAATGAAAAAGGTGAAATAGCTATGGTGCCTTCTCAGTTTGGATACCACATTATCGAAATTTTAGATCAAAAAGGTAGTTCAGAAGCTGTGAAGCTTTTGTCTATCAGTCGTGAGATTGCACCAACAGAGCAGACTATCGATGATATTTACTCAGCAGCAAGTGAATTTGCTTCAAGCGTTTCAGGTACTGAAGATTTTACCGCTAAGGCGGAAGAGAAAGGTTACACACCACGTCCTGCCACTGGTCTTTTGCCTTTTGACGAAAGTATCCCGGGATTGGGTAACAACCGCGAGATTATTCGCTGGGCAAATGGAATCAACAGTGAGGATACCGAAATTGGCGACATTCAATTGTTTAACAATGGAAACTCTTCATACGTAGTAGTACTTCTTACTGATGCCATGGAAGATGGATATAGAAGCCTTGACGCTGTAAAAGAGAACATACGCCCAATGGTGATAAACTCTAAGAAAGGTGATATGCTAATGAAGAAGTTTGAAGGAGCAACCGGGGATATTGATGCCATTGGTGCAGCTGCAGGCGCTCCTGTTACTACTCAGGCCGTAAACTTTGGAGCACCAAGTTTGGGGCGTTTTGGTAGTGAGCCAAAAGTAATCGGAACCATTTTCGGTATGAATGATGGAGAAACTTCTAAGCCTATCAAAGGTAACAGAGGCGTATTTGTAATTCAGCTTACCAACAAAACTCCAGCAGCTGAGCTTCCTGATTATAGCGAGCAGCAAAACCAACAACAACAGGCTACCAGAGGTAGAGTACAAGGTCAGGTTTTCCTATCTCTTAAAGAGAATGCTAAGCTTGATGATAGAAGAGCTAAGTTCTACTAGTAGAACCTAAGTTTTAAAAATATTGAATCCCCTTCTAGGCCTAGCTGAGAAGGGGATTTTTTTGTTCTATGCTAAGGACTAACCTTGACAATGGTTAAAACAACTGTCAGTAATTGTTAAACAGAGTTTGACACCTCTGCCGGAACAATTTTAAGAATACTTTAAAACCAGGATAAAATGGTGGCGCTAAGGAAGCAGTATTTTACTTTAGGTATAATATCATAGTAGAATCGTTAGCCAGTGGCATATGAGGTTAGAATCACGGATTTTACAATCCTTACAACACTAACCTATTGCTATTTCCCCTAAGTAATCTAATGTATAAAATCTAGCCCCTAAAGAATTTCCATTCTATTACTATCCAACTTGATGAAGATAAATAGGAGGAGGGTAAAACCCCAAAGGGAAGAACCTCCATAACTGAAGAAGGGAAGGGGAATACCAACTACGGGCGCAAGGCCTATTGTCATGGCTATATTCACTGCAAAGTGAAAAAAGAGGATAGAGGCTACCGAATAACCATAAATGCGGCTAAAGGCAGATTTTTGCCTTTCAGCCACAATGATGATTCTAAAGAAGAGAAGGACAAATAGAATCACAACCACAGAGCTCCCAACAAAGCCCCATTCTTCGCCTACAGTACAGAATATAAAGTCGGTGCTTTGCTCGGGCACAAAATCAAACTTGGTTTGAGTACCTTCTAAATATCCTTTGCCAGTAAGTCCACCAGAGCCAATGGCAATCATAGATTGGGCGGTGTTATAGCCAATTCCTTTTGGGTCGTGTGCTTTGCCAAGCAAAATGTTGATACGGTTTCTGTGACGATCTTCCAGCACATTATTAAAGGTGTAATCCACACTTTGAATAAACCCAATAGCTAATAAGGTTAATGCTATAATGCGAACAATAGCACCTCTCGATCTTCGATAAAGGAAAATGAATATTCCGGCAATAGCCGCGATAAAAAGAAATAGATAAAGAGGACTGATAAGTAAGCTGAGGATAAATAGAATAACAAGTGCAAAGCCGGCAAAAATGTAATTTCCGGAAAGGCCTTCACGGTAAAAAACTAGGAAGAATGCAGAATACACCAATGCCGAACCCGGGTCAGGCTGTGGGATAATAATGGCTGCAGGAAGAAACACAATAATTAAAGCCACAAAACGGTCTTTCCAGCTATTCATGGAAACTCCTTTGGTACTTAGGTATTTAGCTGTAGCAAGGGCTGTAGCAAACTTGGCAAACTCAGAAGGTTGTAAACTGAAACTACCAAAGGCGTACCATGATTGGGCTCCGGCTATTTCTTTACCAAACACAAAAAGCCCGAGCAGCGAGAGTATAGAAATGATGTAAATGGGGAAGGCCAGGGTTTGGAAGAGAGTAGCATCGGCAAACATAATGACGAGGATGATGACTACGGAAGTGCCTATCCAAAGTAGCTGCTTGCCATACTTTTGGCTCATGTCAAAAATGCTGCTAAACTCTTCATTATAAACAGCTGCATAAATGTTTAGCCAACCCAGCAGCGCTAGGGCGAAGTATAGAAATACGAGTATCCAATCTATATTTTGAAAAAGGCTTCCGTTACTGCGCATTACTTGTTTTCAGCTATCAGTTTCTTTTTGTCATACACTGCGTCAAGTTGCTTCTGGTATTCTTCTTTTAGACTTCCATCTAGCATACGCTTTTCAAGAGTTTCGCGGGTGATTTCTCCATTGATGTATTTTTCAATCATCAAGCTGGCAATTGGTGCGGCCCATCGGCTTCCCCAATATCCATTTTCAACAATAATGGCAATTGCAATTTTGGGATCATCTTTTGGTGCAAAAGCCACAAATATGGAGTGATCTTGCCCATGAGGGTTTTCGGCAGTTCCAGTTTTTCCACACATTTCAATGCCTTCTAATCGGCTGCCTCGAGCCGTACCTTTTTCAAAAGCATCAAACATTCCTTCTATTACAATGTCAAAATGTTTGGGATCAACAGTGGTGTGTTTTGGCTCGGTATAATTAGGGTCAGTTACGGGTTGCCCATTTACCTTTTTAAGAATATGAGGGGTGTAGTAGTAACCTCTATTGGCTATTGCCGCAGTCATGTTGGCGAGCTGAATAGGCGTTACCAAAAGCTCTCCCTGGCCTATTCCAAGTGAAATAGCACTCACGGCTTTCCAACCGGTATATCCAAAAGCACGATCATAATAATCAGCATCGGGAACAAAACCTTTTCTACCTGTAGGTAAATCGTTGTTTAGGAATTTTCCCAAACCAAAGCTTTTCACATGCTCACTCCAGGCATTCATACCTTGGTGGGCATCAGGATAGTTTTCAATAATGCCTTTAAATGCTGTACAGAAGTAGTTGTTGCAGGATTTACTAATTCCAGTGCGCAATGGAAGTGGGTAGCTTGTACCGCAGTGGCAAGCCACATGAAGCCTTCCATAATGAAAACCATGATGACAGGTGTAGGCGGTGGTTGGGGTAAGTGTACCTTCCTGCAAACCAATAAGGGCGTTAACTACTTTAAAAGGGGAGCCAGGAGGGTATTCTGCCAATAGACCACGATCATAAAGAGGTTTTTCGATGCTATCCACAAACAAGCGTCCGTAGTTTTTTGTGCGCTCACGGCCCACCATAAGTTCGGGGTTATAGCTTGGACTGGTTACCAAAGCCAGTATTTCTCCAGATGAAGGTTCGATAGCGACTACGCTTCCGCGCTTTCCGTTCATGAGTTGCTCACCATACTTTTGTAAGTCAATGTCTATAGAGCAAATAATGTCGGCCCCAGGATCGGGAAGGGTATCGTATTTTCCACCTTCAAAACGGCCCTTTACACGGTTGTGTACGTCCACCATTTTGTATTGAATACCCGCACGACCACGCAATACTTCTTCATACGATTTTTCGATTCCGGTAATTCCCACCAAGTCACCTTTTTTGTAAGTGCTATGGTCGGCCAAAAATCTATCGGAAGCTTCGCCAATAAACCCTGTAACGTTGGCCGCAGAGTTGTATGCATAATCTCTAAGGATCCGCTTTTGCGGGAAGAACCCCTTAAAGCTGTATAGTTTTTCCTGAAGGGAAATGTAATGCTCCTTGCTCATTTGCTTTACAAATACCGATGGCTTGCGGTAACTGTAAGCTTTGGCTTCGGCCATTTTACTGATAAAAAGCTCTTTGGTGATTCCCAGTAGACCGCAAAACTCAAGCGTGTCAAGGCTTTCCACTTGAAGTGGTACCACCATAATATCATAAGCAGATTGATTGCCTACAAGGAGTTTTCCTTGACGATCAAAAATCAACCCACGACCAGGATACACCATCTCTTTTCGAATCACATTATTTTCTGCCGAAAGGCGAAAATCAGTGCGAATAACCTGAATGTAAAACAGGCGGGCGATAAAGATGAGGGCTAGGCCAATGAAAAAGAAATAGAATAAGTACTTACGTTCCATGAATTAAATTCGATCCTTCTTTCTAAAGTTCCAGAGCTGCACCAGAAGAACAAATACAAAGGTAAAGATACTGCTCATCATAGTACGCACTAATACTGTGCCGATGTCGCGGAAGCTATAACTTTCTATTAGGAATAGTAAGAAATGATGAATCAGGATACAAAGTAGAGCGTAAACAATGAGGTTACCCAGTCCTAATTTGTTTGGTTTTACGCTAAGAAAATCTTCACCTCGCTTTTGCGTAGCCACTTTTAATAGTGGAATTCTAATGTATGCCAAAAATACGGTAGCAGCTATGTGTACACCACCGCTGTTTTCAAACATGTCAATGCACAAGCCCATAAGGAATGCAAGTATCAACACTGTACTCCGCGGTACTTTTACGGGCAGCATCATTACAAATAATATGTACACGTAAGGATTTAGATAGCCGGAATAATCAATATTATTCAAGATGAAAACCTGAAATAGTACCAGCACCAAAAAGGACAATATGTTGCGTGCGGTTATCATTTTGGGTCCTGTTGGCTTTGAAGGTTTTGGACCTCAAGTTTCATTTTGTCTTCAATCACATATACGTGATGGATAGATGCGAAATCAGTTGCCAAGTTGATTTTTACAGCAAAGAAGTTTTGATCTTCCTGAAGGTTATAAGAATCAATATAGCCGATGGTAAGTCCCATTGGGAATAAAAGGCTTCGTGAATCAGTAACGATCGTATCGCCTTTTGTGATCTTTGCGTAGCGGGGAATATCCGTTAGGTAGGCGTATTGATAATTATTGTTATTCCATAGAACAGGGCCAAAATAGCCAGAGTTTTTGATTCGTCCGCTTACTGAAAATGAAGGATTGATAAGTGGAATAACCGTAGAGAAATGTTTGCTGACATCTTTTACTACCCCCACAATTCCTTTGCTTCCAATTACGCCCATACCTTTTTCTACACCATGCACGCTACCTCTGTTTATAGTCATGTAATTGCGGGCTTTGCGGTAGCTGCCGCTTACAATTTCAGCATCAATATAAGTGTAGCGAATAGCATTTGAGCTATCTATAACGGTAGTGGTGTCGGTGCTTAGAGGGAAGAAGGAACCTTCACTTTGGTTGCGAAGTTTTGCATTTTCCTCAGCCAGCTTTTCATTTTGATCTACCAAGTCAAGGTATTCCTCTACATCATTAGTGCGCTGTAGCATACCACCTGTAACGGAATTCGCAGAGTTTATAAATACAGATCTTTGATAACTGCGGCTGGCACTAATCCATGTAAATGCGATGGCCTCCAGAAACACAAAAAGTATGAGTATCCGGATTCTATAAAGATAGGCCAGTAAGTTGCGCATTTACAGAATAGGTTTATGACATCAGGAAGTTAAACTTGCCGATATTTTTCAAGGCGATACCCGTACCACGAACTACAGCTCTAAGCGGATCTTCGGCAACGTAAACAGGTAAATCTGTTTTCATAGAAACACGCTTGTCCAGTCCACGAAGCATAGAACCACCACCGGCCATATATATTCCACTGTTGTAAATATCAGCGGCAAGCTCTGGAGGAGTCATGGAAAGTGCTTCCATAATGGCATCTTCAATACGCATGATGGATTTGTCCAATGCCTTTGCAATTTCCTTGTAGGTTACCATAATTTGCTTTGGCTTCCCGGTAAGGAGGTCACGGCCTTGAACAGCCATATCTTCCGGTCCGTTTTCCAAATCATCAAGGGCAGAACCAATTTGAATTTTGATTTCTTCGGCAGTACGCTCACCAACATAAAGGTTATGCTGGGTGCGCATATAGTAGCTGATGTCATTAGTAAAAACGTCACCAGCTACTTTTATAGATTTATCGGCAACGATACCACCCAAAGCCAAAACGGCAATTTCGGTAGTACCACCACCTATATCAATTATCATGTTTCCCTTTGGCTCTTGCACATCTACACCAGTACCAATAGCCGCAGCCATAGGTTCGTGAATAAGATATACTTCACGGGCACCAGCATGCTGAGCTGAATCTCTTACAGCTCGTTTTTCCACTTCGGTAATACCGGAAGGAATACAAATTACCATGCGAAGGGCAGGGGGGATTAATCTCTTTTTTAAGGAAGGAATGCTTTTTATCATTTCCCTGATCATGGCTTCTGAAGCTTCAAAATCGGCAATCACACCATCTTTCAATGGGCGAATGGTTTTGATGTTTTCATGTGTTTTTCCATGCATCTGACGGGCCTGCTGACCTACAGCAATAATTTTTCCGGTAGTGCGGTCACGTGCCACAATACTCGGAGCATCCACTACCACTTTGTCATTGTGAATAATCAGCGTGTTGGCTGTTCCCAAGTCAATGGCAATGTCTTCCCTAAATAAATCAAATAATCCCATTGGGCGTTTTTAGTGTTTAAAGTGGCGAGTACCTGTAAATACCATGGACATGCCGTGGTTATCGCAATAATCAATAGATAGCTGATCTTTTACAGAACCCCCTGGTTGTATTACGGCTGTTATTCCGGCATTGTCGGCTATCTCCACACAGTCAGGAAAAGGGAAGAAAGCATCAGATGCCATAACAGCTCCTTGCAGGTCAAATTTAAAATTTTTGGCTTTGGTTATAGCCTGCTTTAGTGCATCTACTCTAGAAGTTTGCCCTGTGCCACTTGCTAAAAGCTGTCCGTTTTTAGCTAACACAATGGTATTGCTCTTAGTATGCTTGCAAATTTTAGACGCAAAAACCAGGTCATTATATTCGTTTTCTGATGGTTGGGCTTTTGTTTTGGCCTCCATCATCTCACGAGTGTCTGTAATGTTATCCTTATCCTGTACCAAGATACCGTTTAAAAGAGAGCGATACTGTTTTTTAGGCATCTCAAAATCTTTTAGTATCAAGATAATTCGATTCTTCTTTTGCTGAAGGATTTCCAGCGCTTCGGCAGTGTAGGAAGGAGCGATAATGATTTCGAAGAAAATTTTGTGAATTTCTTCAGCGGTAGCTTTATCAATTTCAGTATTTGAAATGATTACGCCTCCAAAAGCTGAAACAGAATCACCGGCAAGGGCATCAGTCCAGGCATCAAGCACATTGCTGCGGCTAGCAATACCACAAGCATTATTGTGCTTCATTACAGCTACAGTAGTGTCGTCAAATTCTTTTATCAAACTTACTGCTGCATCAGCGTCAAGCAGGTTGTTGTATGATAAATCCTTTCCGTGAAGTTTTTCAAATACCTCATTCATGTTACCATAAAAAGCACCTTCCTGATGAGGGTTTTCGCCATAGCGAAGTGGATTTTTGGTACCTAGAGTAAGCGTGTTTGAATCTTCATCATTACCCATAAGGTAGCCATGAATAGCGGTGTCATAATGTGATGAAACTCCAAAAGCAGCTGTTGCAAAACGCTTGCGGTCTTCTAAAGTAGGCTCACCTTTTTCAAATACCTCAATCGCATCAGCGTACAGGTCACGTGAAGGAACAATAAGGGTATGCTTATAATTTTTAGCGGCAGCGCGTAGAAGCGAAATACCACCGATGTCAATCTTTTCGATAATATCTTCATGAGAAGCCCCGCTCTTTACGGTTTCTTCAAATGGATAAAGGTCAACAACGATTACATCAATATTTGGAATTTCATATTGACTCATTTCCTCACGGTCAGATTCTAAATCTCTACGGCCAAGGATTCCTCCAAAAACTTTTGGGTGAAGAGTTTTTACACGACCTCCCAAAATAGATGGGTAGCTGGTAAGGTCTTCCACGGCTTGCACAGGGTGGCCCAAGTCTTCAATAAACTTGCGTGTTCCACCAGTTGAAAGTAGAGTATAACCTCTCTTTACCAATGAGTTAACTAATTCTTCTAAACCGTCCTTATAAAATACTGAAATAAGGGCTGTTGGATTATTTGATGTATGTGACATGAAAAAAAATTGAAGCCGCGAATTTAGCCAAAATCAGCGCGGAATCCCTATCCTTCGGCCTGCTTTTTCAACTATATTTACACTTTCTGTTTAAATATGATATTTTTTAGAATCCTTAAGGAGAGTTTCAATTTTGCAATCCATGCCCTTACGGTAAATAAACTACGGACAATACTCAGTTTGCTGGGCGTCACCATTGGTATTTTTACCATCATTTCAGTGTTCACCATTGTTGATTCTTTGGAGCGAAGCATCCGTAGCAGTGTTTCTGAGCTTGGTAGCAATGTGGTATATATCCAAAAAATGCCCTGGGGCGGTGGCGGTGGTGAATACAAGTGGTGGCAATACTTTCAGCGACCTGAGCCTTCCTATTCTGATTTTGAAAAGCTAGAAAATAGAACCACTACCACCAAAGCTTTGTGCTATGCGTTTGCCATGAACAAGACTTTGAAGAACGGCCTTAATAGTATTGAAAACGCAACCGTACTGCCAACTACACACGACTACTATGAAATTTGGAATTATGATTTAGGTGAGGGTAGATATTTTAGTCCTCAAGAGTCTAAGTCTGGAGCGCCTGTTGCTGTAATAGGTTCAGCCCTTGCGGAAGGGCTATTTGGTTCACAAAACCCTATTGGGAAGGATGTGAAAATGATGGGACGTAAGATGCGGGTAATTGGTGTTTTTGAAAAACAAGGTCAAAGTTTGGTGGGGCAGAATATTGACGAATTTATGGTAGTTCCGATGAATTTTGCACGTGCCATTATGAATGTGGAAGACCAGAATGGTGCTTTCATTATGGCTATGACCAAAGACAATGTGGAGCTAGTTGCTATGAAAGATGAACTCCGCGGGCTTATGCGCTCCATCAGAAAGCTGAAACCAAAAGCTGATGATAATTTTGCACTGAATGAAATGTCATTGATTTCCGGAGGTTTGGATGTTTTATTCGGAATAGTAGGCGCAGCGGGTGCTGTAATTGGCGGTTTCAGTATTTTGGTAGGAGGTTTTGGTATTGCCAATATTATGTTTGTAAGTGTACGCGAGCGTACCAATCAAATTGGAATACAAAAAAGCCTTGGAGCTAAAAACTACTTTATTCTCCTTCAGTTTTTACTAGAATCTATTGTGCTATGCCTTATTGGTGGAAGTCTTGGTATTCTGATAGTTTATCTACTCCTTTTAATTTTTGGGCCGTCTATTGATTTCGATATTATGCTTTCGCCAAAAAATGTGATTCAAGGATTGTCGATTTCCGCAGTTATTGGAGTAATATCCGGCTTTATTCCGGCTTATATTGCTTCAAGGTTAGATCCTGTGGAAGCCATACGGAGTGGGGGGTAGATTGGTTTGAAGGTTATAAGGTTAAATGTTATAAAGGTGCAGCACGGCTTTGAGTGAAAAACAAAATGTGCAATTTCATCAGCGCTCCTATTTTTAACCACTGAGGATGCAGAGTTTCATAGAGTGAGCGTTAAAGCTTTTAGTTTATTTGCGACTTCGCGGCTTTGCGTGAAAACTAAACAGAGTTAGAGCGTTCCTGCGCTACAAAGCTCGGTAAGTGCATTTCATTACCAATAGTGTTTCCTATTTCGCGACATACTTCTTCCAAAAACATACGGTCAACATCTGTAAAGGCACTAAGTGTATTGCTGTCAATATCCAGTTGCGCCACCAAAACTTCTTTGTCATATATAGGAACCACGATTTCTGCTTGTACGCCAAGGCTGCAGGCTATGTAATTACTTTCCTCTTGAACGTTGTCCGCTACATACGTTTCACCAGAAACGGCTACTTGTCCACAAATGCCTTTACCGAAAGGTATAATGGTGTGCTCGGTAGTAGTACCTATGTATGGTCCAAGATGTAGCATCTGTGTTTCATGATTCATAAAGTAAAACCCTACCCAAATACATTTTGGGTAATTTGAATTCACCATGCTTACTATTTGCGTAAGCTTACTTTCTGTGTTGGCGTCAGAATTTAAAATTTGCCTTATGGCGGCCAGTGATTCCTCGTGTTGCTTCATGGTAGGATTTCCAAAAATTTAGGCACAAAAATAATCAGTCCGATAATGCCGGCAGCAACGGATGAAATTAAAACTGCCCCTGCTGCAATATCTTTTACTTTTCCCGCAGACTCAAGGTAGCTAGGGGAGGCAATATCTGTAAGTTGCTCCAAAGCAGAGTTAATAGCTTCAAAACTTAGCACCAGAGCTACGCAAAAAATAACAGCTATCCACTCTATTGAATTAAGGTTAAATGAAAAACCTAGTATAACTGCCAGTATTCCAGCAATAGCGTGGAATTTGGGGTGGTCTTCGTCTCTGAAAAAAGCTTTTAAACCCTTAAGAGCGTAGCCAAAAGCGCTTTTTCGTTTTTTTAAATAGTTCATGCGATTAGCTAATAATTTTACGAAAGTACCTAACCCTTGTCCTAAATTGTTCGTTAAGCTCGTATATACCTTTAACTAACTGATGTTCATAAGTAGAGTATTTGACGATTTTGGACACGGATATAATATATATATTGCGCAAATTAATAGAATTACCTAAACTAACTTAATATGAAAAAAGGCTCTATCCTATTTAGCTTTTTACTCGTCCTATTACTGGGGTGGTCCCAGGTGCATGCACAATCAACAATTGATATTACGTTTCCTAATAATACCACGTCCAACCCGGTAAGCGTTTGTCAGTGTGATACTATAGGAACTTCTTTGGATTTGGTTTCGGGTGTTCCTAAAAGTCAGCCGCTTAAATATTTTATAGGTAACGCTCCGTTTAACCCGAGTTCTGACTTTTATTATGAAGTCATTTACAATTACACTGGCTTACCATCAGCACCAGACGATTCTTTGGAGCTGTATGAATTAACACCTGCGGCCCCAAACCAAAGCAACCCGGTAGATACATTTGGTATTGGAGCAAAATGGGCTCACTTGGTAATACCTTGTAACGCCCCGGTAGGAGTAGCCGCTTTGCGTATTGTGAACTCTACAGTGGGAGCTCCTCCTAGTGACACTGTATATTTCAATATTAACCAAATGCCAAACAAGCCAGAAATAGATTCTATTGCTGGTGGTTTCCCTAATATTTATCCTCCACAGGGTGAAAATTGGGCGTTTTGTGCTAAGGATTCCGTAACGCTTTATGCTAAAGTTCAAACAGGAGGTCCTAATATTACTTGGTTGCTTAATGGGCAACCTTATATTAACAGCAATACAGGCTTTCCATATACTGATGACAGTTTAGTAGTAAAGGTAGCTGGTAACTATGCTATTAGAATGGACTTTGGATTTTGTGAAAGAGATTCTAAGGATACCACCATTGTGATTTCAAAACCACAAACTAATATTACTTTTTCTCCAACCTCGCCTGGTCGACAAATTGACAACCCAAGAACATTATTTAACAACCCAATTGATTCAATTCAATTTTGTGAAAACGAGACAGCTGTAATTCGTGGCCCCGCACCCGCAGCGTCTTTAGGTCTTACTTACAAATATTCTTGGCTCACCGATTCGATCACTTCGTTTGGTGATACTGTTTTTTATCAATTGAATGCTGGGGACACTCTCCAAACTCAAAACATTGATACTACTGGAAGGTATTATTTAGTAGTGTATGATGGTTTTTGTACAGATACGTCTGCTCCATATTTCGCTTATGAAGACACTATTCCTGATCCATTGATTAATTATCAAACTTGGACGAATGGGCTTCTTGATCCGCACATTCAGTCTCTTGAGATATGTATGACAGATTCTGTATTGCTTTCGGTTCCAGATCTTCCCCTAATACCAAATGCACAAACAGGCGATACCTTGCTTGATTTCCAATGGCAACGACTGAATACCTCTAATTCACCTCCAGTTTGGACAGATATAAATAAGACAAACTATGATCGTTTTGGAGATAGATGGACACTCAAGGTTGATACCGCGATGAAGCCAATACGTGCTTTGAGTTTCTTTAGACTAAGAATTACAACTCTTAGTCCATTTACTAAATCAGCTATTTGTGACTATTATACAGATAGTGTAATAGTGAGGTGGAAGCCAGTTGATAGCTTGCTGCATCAGCCAGACCCATGGGTATTTCCTGTAGGGAAAGAGCAAATCAATTTCTGTGCAAGAGATTCCGCAACATTAATAGCTTCATTGGTGCCAAATATTATGTCGAACAACGGCTATAGCTATTCATACCAATGGATGAGAGACTCACTTGATACAGCACTAAATGTGATGGTAAAAGTGCCAATCATTGGAGAAACTGCCAGGACACTGGTAGTTAATGAGAGCGGTAAGTATTATGTATATATCGATGATGGTATTTGTGGTGACACAGTAAGACCTTACACGGTATTTGTAGACTCTATACCTACAACCACAATTGTTAATGTCCCTACTACATCTGACAGAAACCTTTGCTTAACAGATTCAGTGGTGGTGTCGGCAACAGACTCGGTCTTTGGTTTGTCCGGTCGATGGAAGTATCAATGGGTTACAGATTTTGGTTCGGGTTGGGCTCCATTGATGAATGATACCTTGCCTCACTTGGTAATTGATACAGCTTATCGTCCATCAGGTGTTGATACAGTTTGGTTTAGTTTGCTTACTTATTATGAAAATCAATTTGGCCTAGAAATATGCCCGGATACTACGGCAAGATTTAGCGTTCACTTCTTTGATCCTCCCACCATTAATTTTTTCCCGAGTGACTCTATCGGTGTGTGTCCGGGAGACTCCGTTCTTGTTATTGCTCAAGGAAATTCATTTAGGTATGTATGGAGTGATGGAGCTGTTACTGCTGATAATTGGCTAAGTGGAGCAGGAACATATACTGTAACTGGCACAGGTATTAACAACTGTACTTCTACAAGAGAAATTAAAATATATGACTTAGTGACCGTGGCAAATGCTGGGCCGGATGTTACTATTTTCTCAGGCGGGACAGCTCAGCTTGCTGCAACAGGTGGTATAGATTACCAATGGGGCGCCAGCAAGCCAATCGCTTGGGGTAATATTCTTTCTGCAAATACCTCAGTAAGTTATACTTTACCTGAAGGTGTGAAAGAAGACACAATTCAAGTTTATGTAAAAGTATCAAGTAGCAATGGCTGTTTCGCTTACGATACTCTTAATTTGTTTGTGATAAGCGATGAAAGTGCTGGAACTGCACTTATTGATCAAGCCTGGAATGTATTTACGCCTGACGGAAACGGAAAATCTGATGTATGGGATATTTCTGGAATAACCGAGGATTACACTGGATGTAGAATAGATATAATGAATCGTTGGGGTTCTGTTATTTTTGTTGATGAAAGCTTTAATGGAGTGTGGGATGGAACAAATAATGGTGGAAATCCGATGCCGGATGGCACCTATTATTACATTCTTAGTTGTGATGGAGAGATAGTCCTCAAGAATGCTGTAACCATAATCCGTAACCAATAATAACTGCGCTATGAAAATTAACAAGATGAGATTAACCCTTGCTGTGTTTCTAATTACGCTTCTTTCATCGCAAGCGCAGCAAATACCGCTTTATAGTAATTATTTTTTCACCCCCTTTATGTACAATCCGGCTCGTTCTGGAACTGAGGGATACACTGAGTTGAGCGTACTTCACCGTAGACAATGGTCGGGTATTCAGGGAGCACCAGAAACTTCGGCACTTGCAATAAATGGGTCGCTTAACGAAGAAAAAGTGGGCTGGAGTGGTTACGCCTTTAATGATCAAACAGACATCATTAGACGAATTGGTGTGTATGGAAACTATGCCTATCACATTCGTATGTCAGAGAGTGCAACTTTGTCCCTTGGACTGGGAGCTGGCTATTTGGCAAATAATATTGACCTATCAGCAATTCGTGCTCAAGATCAAGGCGATGTATATACCGTGATAAATGGTGATCGTGGAACGTTCGATTTGAATTTTGGTTTCAATCTTAAAATCGCAGATTTTCAATTAGGAGCCTCGGTACCACAATTGATAGGTCAGCCAATCAAGTATTTAGGAGATGTGGCGAGTGATGATGTTACATACACATTGCTGCGTCACTATGTTATTAATGCTCAGTATGACTTCAAATTTTCAGGAGACAAAAATATACTTTCACCAATGGTGATGTTGCGTGCTGCGGATGATAATGTGCCAATTCAGATAGATGCCGGACTTATGTATAATATGACAAAGTATGGTTATGTAGGAGCCATGTTTCGATCTGATTATGCAGTTACAGCTAATATTGGCTTGAACCTTACTGAGCAACTTACAGTAGGTTATGCCTATGATTTTTCTCTGAATGATTACGGTCCCGACTTGGGCACTTCTCATGAGTTTATGCTTACCTATCGTTTTGGTAGCAACAAGCGTAACGAGCGTTTGGAAAACGAAATCAAGAAATTGAAGCAAAATCAGCGTAAGCAGAAAGAAGAGACAGAGGAAATTGTAGATGAGAAGCTTGAAGAGTTTAAAGATGAGTACAAGCGCGAACTCGAAACTGAAATGAAGCAAGCTGCTGGTGAGGCCGCAGAAAAAGCTGCTGCTGAAGCTGCAAAAAGTGGCACATCTACAAGTGGTAATAATGACAACAGGAATGCCCAAAGCAATGCTGGCAACAACAATGCCCAAGGTAATGCCGGAAATAATAATCAACAAGGCAATGCAGGAAATAATGGTGAAGCTGGAAACAATGGGGGCTATAATCCCGCAAATACGGCCAGCAACGTAGCTCCAGGGTCTAGTGGATATTATGTTGTGGCAGGAGTATTTAGCAACAAGGCTAATGCAGACAGGCTACAGCGTAAATTGGAAAATGAAGGGAAGGATGCTCGTTCATTCCAAGATCCAGGAAACTCTTATTACTATGTGTATCTGCTTAAATTTGATACTTATCAAGATGCGGAAAATGCCAAAAATGGCAATATGAACGGAAGTTACAATGGTGATCTTTGGATTAAGATTATCAAGTAATTTCATTTCATAAAATTTAAAAATCCTCTTTAGGTGATAACACTTAAAGAGGATTTTTTGATTTTATCTATTCAAAATGTACTGCTGAAGAGTTTAGTTGTTGAGAATTTTTTTTGAGTCTCTTTTTTCTAAGTACGCTTCCTGTAGATGAGGTTCTGGAATTAATACTGAAGGAGATGAGTGGATGCTTCCTAGCACTACACTTGATGATGAAACTTCGCTGATTACATCATTTACATCATAAGCTCTAAAGTCAATAATAAAGTTAGCACCTACCAATTTTTTAGGGAGCTCAATAGCAATAGCTTGTGCGCTTGAGGGATTGGTGGCTTTTACTTTAAAATAATCAGCAGCACCTCTTACTTGAATGAAACAGCCACCATACTCGTGATTGTCAGCACCAGGTTCAAATGCAAACTTTAATTTCACTATTCCACCTTCTTGGCTGAATTGCAAACCTTTTCCATTTTTGATTTTTGGATTCTGAGTGCTCATGGATGTAGGGGTAGGCAGTTCTCCTTGATGACGTATTGCACCACTTATTACCAGAGCCGCACTCATTGCATCTGGGTCAGAAGCATCAACGGTTTGAGAAAGTGGTTGTTGAATAACTTCATTTTTATCTTCCTTGTTGCAAGAAGATATGGCAACAGCTAGTAGAGTTGCCAACATTGGAATCTTTACATAAGTTTTCATAATAATTGGGTTTTGAGTTAAAATGTGATTATTAAAATCTTTACTCAAAATTGCAGCTTATGCGTAGCGTGTGTAAGAGGAGATTCCCTGAATGATTTAAGAAAAAACGTCTGATATCCAGAGGGTTTTTCCTTAAAGAGAGGAACTTGAGTCTAAAATAAATGGATGTATTTAAGAAAGAGGAGATTACTCAAGTATATTCTTGGCTTGCAATATGTGCCTTTCTACATGAGCCATATTAAAGCCCAAAGCATCTGCAATGGTAATTTTTACAAATGGTAAAAAGGTAGGAACCTTTACAGCCGTGATGTCTTTGTCGTAGCTCTTTATTATTAGATCTTCCATCTCTTCAATGTCGCTTATAAAATCACTAAAAACGACCTTTTCATTGATTACAATCCCTTTTTTAGCACGTTTTATAGGGTCGGCTTTCGCAAAAGTGGGCATCTTCATAGCGATTACTCCCTCCTCACTTGGCTTCATTGATTTTATGAATTGCTTACCTAGCCATGAGATATGAGTTTCATCAGCATCCATATCAGGAGCTGCTTCCAATGCCTTAGAAATTTCTTTTATATAAAATGCTTGAAAAATATTAATGTGAGCAAATACCTCAATGATACTCCACTTGTCAGGAGCAGGGCGCCTGCGAAGATCTTCACTTTCTAAAAAGTAAAACTCTTTTTGAACATCATTCCTTATTTCACGCGCAGTGTGCCGTAGGTCGCTTAAATACTCAGAACGAATCATGCATTGTTGTTTAGTCCGTGTAAAATTACTTAAGAATCTTGACACACCTAAAATATTTAAAACTTAGTAATAAACGATCTTGTGATTTGTTGTAATTGCAAAGCTTTATAATGATTTTTGTCCGTTCTAAATTGAAAACAATCTTAGCCTGTTTTACTTATACAGGTTTAACATATACAACATCATGAATCCCTTTTTACAAGCATATAACACGGTTTTTGAAACTGCTCCTTTTGAAGAAATAAAGGAAGAACACTTTTTACCCGCCCTTAAAGAGGCCATATCTCAGGGAAAGAAAGAAGTGGAAGATATTAGCACAAATCAGGCTGAGCCAACTTTTGAAAATACTATTGAAGCACTGGAAGCAAGTGGTGAAATGGTATCCCGCGTGGCAGAGGTTTTTTATAACCTCAATAGTGCTGAAACTAATGATGAAATTCAGAAAATAGCACGTGACTTTTCGCCTCAGCTTACCGAGTATGGTAATGATATAATGCTAAATGCAGCTCTTTTTGAAAGGGTAAAAGCTGTGTATGAAGCCGATCAGTCAGCTTTGAATGAAGAGCAAAAAATGCTTCTTCAGAAAACATATCGCGGCTTTATGCGCAATGGTGCCAATCTTAGCGATGAAGACAAAGACAAGCTTCGGGCTATTGACAATGAACTATCTGGCCTTTCTTTGCACTTTGGTGAAAATGTGTTGGCCGAAACCAATGACTTTGAATTGGTGATAGACAATGAAGCAGACCTTGAAGGATTGCCGGAAGGCATAATAGAAGCCGCTGCTGAAACAGCTGCTGAAAAAGGCAAGGAAGGAAAGTGGGTTTTCACCCTTCAATATCCAAGCTACATTCCTTTTGTTACCTATTCGCAAAAGCGTGAGCTGCGTGAAAAAATGACTAAGGCTTTTGGTAGCCGCGCCAACAAAGTCAATGATTATAACAACACAGAAATTTTAAAACGGATTGCAACGCTTCGCTACCAGCGTGCTCAGCTTTTAGGTTTTGAAAATCATGCTGAGTATACTTTGCAAGAGCGCATGGCTGAGCATCCGGATAAGGTGAAAAGCTTTTTGAGCGATATCTTAGAAGCCGGGAAACCTGCAGGAATAAGGGAGGTAGAGGAGCTTACGGCTTATGCCAGAAAGAATGGAGGACCATCAGAAATCAAAAAGTGGGATTTTTCCTTTTACAGTGAAAAGCTGAAGCAAGAAAAGTTTCAGATTGATGATGATATGCTGAAACCATATTTCAAGTTGGAGGATGTGATTGATGGCTCATTTAAAGTTGCTGAGCTTCTTTATGGAATTACTTTTCATGAGCGCAAAGACATTCAGAAATATCATAAAGATGTAATCACCTATGAGGTGAAAGATGCTCAGGATAATCACCTTGCCGTGTTTTATGCTGACTTTTTTCCACGAGAAGGAAAACGCAATGGTGCATGGATGACGAGCTATCGTAGCCAAAAGAATGTGGCGGGTGTGGATATTCGCCCGCACATTAGCATAGTTTGCAACTTTACCAAGCCTACTAAAACAAAACCTTCGCTACTTACTTTTCAGGAGGTAACTACTTTGTTTCACGAGTTTGGTCACGCCCTTCACGGAATTATGGCCAGTGGAACTTATGCAAGTTTGAGTGGTACCAATGTATTCTGGGATTTTGTGGAGCTTCCTTCACAAGTAATGGAAAACTGGTGTTATGAAAAAGAATGTCTGGACCTGTTTGCCCGCCACTATGAAACTGGAGAGAAAATACCAGCAGAGATGGTGGAACGCCTCAAGGCCAGTGCAAGTTTTATGGAAGGTTACGCAACCGTTCGTCAAGTAGGTTTGGCCACTCTGGATATGGCCTGGCATGCTACCAACCCGGAAAATGTGAAGGATGTGAATGCTTATGAAAATGAAGTGTTGAAAGACACGGAATTATTGCCTAGAGTAGAAGGAAGTAACACATCTACAGCGTTTAGCCATATTTTTCAGGGTGGATATTCAGCAGGATATTACAGCTATAAATGGGCAGAAGTGCTTGATGCGGATGCTTTTGAGTACTTTTTAGAAGAAGGTATTTTTAACGAAAATGTGGCTACGCGATTTAAAAAGTTGATTTCAGCGGGAGGAACTGTACACCCTGCAAAATTATATCGCGAGTTTAGAGGTAGAGATGCTGACCCAAAAGCTTTGCTAAGAAGAGCAGGTCTTTTATCCGAGAATGCTGAGGCTTAGTTTTTAATTTATAGCCGTCTAATTTCTTTTCTAGTGATGGAAAGAAATCTTCCATCAAATTTGAATTACTTTGAAGTCTGAATTACACGCATGATAAGACCTAAGAAACATCTCGGCCAGCATTTTTTGAAAAATGAAGCTATAGCTGCTGATATTGCAAATTCGCTTGTAGAGGGGGATTACAATACTGTGGTAGAAATTGGTCCGGGGATGGGGGTGCTTACCCAGTTTTTGGTAAAAGGTGACAAGGATTTATATGTGGTGGAGCTGGATGATGAATCTGTGGAATACCTCAAAGGGCATTTTAATATGCGCTATGACCACATCATCGAAGGTGATTTTTTGAAGCTTAAACTCGATAAGGTTTTTGATGGAAACATCGCTGTGATTGGTAATTTCCCGTATAATATTTCCAGTCAGATAGTTTTTAAGATTATAGAAAACAGGCACATGATACCGCAAATGGCGGGCATGTTTCAAAAGGAAGTGGCTGAGCGAATTGCTGCCGGGCCAGGCAGTAAAACGTACGGTATCATTAGTGTGCTTACTGCTGCTTATTACGATACAGAGTATCTTTTTACTGTAGAAAAGGAGGAGTTTAATCCTCCGCCCAAAGTGCAAAGTGGAGTAATCCGCTTGGTGCGAAAAGAAGGCTATACTTTGCCTTGCGATGAGTCGCTGTTTAAAACTGTAGTGAAAACGGCTTTCAATCAAAGACGAAAGACTTTGAGAAATGCCTTGAAACAATTGAATTTGCCAGAAGAGCTTCAACAAAGTGAACTAATGGCAAAGCGTGCTGAACAATTACATCTGGAAGACTTTATTTACATAACTAAGACTTTGCAGCAGCCATGAAATTTGAGGTAACATCAGAATATATAAACCAACTTGAGGAAGATGTAATTGCGGGAAACGCTGAATTGCACCTTGAGGAACTTAATGATACACACGCTGCCGATATTGCGGAGGTGGTGGACCAGATGTCTCTTGAGGCGGGTAAACTTCTACTTCATGACTTGGAAGATGAAAAGGCTGCAGATGTACTGATAGAGCTGGATGAAGATTTACGTGCAAAAATTCTTGAAGATTATTCTGGTCTTGAAATCGCCACGGAGCTTGTTGATAATCTGGATTCTGATGATGCGGCTGACCTTATCAATGAACTTTCTGAAGAAAGACAGCGTGAGGTATTAAATAGTATTGAAGACCCTATCCAGGCAAAAGGTTTGGCTGACCTACTTATTTATCCAGAAAATACTGCTGGAGCTTTGATGGGTACTGAGCTTGTAAAGGTAAATCACAATTGGAGGGTGCTGCAATGCGTAAAGGAAATGCGCAGACAGGCTGAAGATATTGAGCACGTACACAGCGTATATGTGGTAGATGATGCCAATAAATTGCTGGGTACGCTTTCGCTAAAAAAGCTTTTGACTACTTCTACCAAAACACCAATTGGTGAGGTTTTTACAAAAAACGCACAAAGCGTAGAAGCTATGGATGATGCGGAAGATGTAGCTCGAGCGATGGAAAAATATGACCTTATCGTAATGCCCGTGGTAGATTCATTGAATCACCTTATAGGTCGAATTACAATAGATGACGTTGTAGACGTAATTCGTGATGAAGCGAAAGAAGACTACAATTTTGCATCTGGACTTGTAGAGGATGTAGAATCGGATGATTCCGTTTGGACTACTACTCGCGCACGTTTGCCGTGGTTGCTGATTGGCCTCGTAGGAGGTTTAGGAGCGGCCTCTGTTATTGGTCGTTTTGAGCTAGAGCTTTCGCATGTTCCAAAGATGGCCTTTTTCATTCCACTTATAGCTGCAATGGGTGGTAATGTAGGGGTTCAGTCTTCTGCAATTATAGTGCAGGCTTTGGCTAGTAAATCTCCTATGGGGAGTTTACTGAAAAGGTTGTTTAAAGAACTTGGGGTAGGATTGCTCAATGGATTGATTTGTTCTCTTATTATTGTTGGCGCCAGCCTCTTTTTAGGATATGAAACCAAATTGGCTATTACCGTTGCGGTAGCACTTATTTCAGTGGTAGTGGTAGCAGCTCTTATCGGTACTTTTGTACCTTTATTATTGGATAAGTACAAAATAGATCCAGCCTTGGCAACAGGGCCGTTTATAACCACCACCAATGATATATTAGGCTTGTTTATATACTTTACCATAGGTAGTCTTTTGCTTGGAGCTTAGCAAATGTGCCCAAATGGTGTATATTTATTCAACACCAAATTTTCCTAGATGATTAATAAGTTTCTCAACCGCTCGAGACTTGTCCTGCTATTTGTGTTTGCCTTTTCGGGAATTATCCAAGCACAATACAATGAAACTATCCGTACTGGCCGCCCAGGGCAAAGTATCAATCCTTTTACAACTGGAAAGGGAATTTTACAGTTTCAGCAAGGGTATGTTTATGATCAGGAAAAGGCTGATATAGACCCAAACACACTTTCTTTGGACAGAGATGGTATTGCTAAAAACAGCACTTTTGAGAATGTCATCCGATATGGTATTGCTGAAAATATAGAAATTAACGCAGCTGTTGATTACAAATGGGAAAACTGGAGATATTATTCAAATTTACCGGATGAGGACATTCAATCTAACTATTTAAGCACCTTTGATATTGGGGCACGTATGCATTTGGTAGGTCAGAACAAGGGAGTTCCGGATATTGCCGTACAAGCGAGATTAGGTATGGGGCAGTATTTTCAGAATGGTGAATTTGAAGTAAAAGATGTGAAGATAACAGGAGCTTTTGCCTGGCAGCTCACTGAAAGAAATGGGCTTACTGTAAACATTATTCCGATTATAGATATTGCCGGATTTGAATCATCAAAAATTAACTATACCCTTGCTTACAGTTATGCAATTACTGATAAACTCGGGGTTTTTATTGAAAACTACGGAACTATTTTTCTGGAATCAGATGTGAACAATGGATCGTATGAGGACTTTCGCACGTATTTTGACGGGGGTTTTTCGTATTTGATTTCAAATAATGTTCAGCTAGATATTCTCGGAGGTTATGGCTATAACAGGCCTTTGGTAGGAACACCTATTGAAAGTTACTTTGTTTCAGCTGGTATTTCTTGGCGTATTTTAACTGCTAAATAATGGTGTTTATGCGAATAATTTTAATTGGCCTAATAGGGCTTTTTTCGGTGTTGGCTGCAAAGGGTCAGGAGAATGAAACTGTGTTTGATTCCACTCAGTATCGCAGTCGGAGCGCTGTAATTATTTCAAAAGACACCCTTTTCTATTTATATGACAAGATTAATGGAATATCGGCCAGAGAGAGAGCCACACTTGTAAACCAGCGTCTGCAAAACATCATAGCGTCTCCCACATTTGTGGCGGATAGCATCATGGTGGAGGATTTATTGGATTATTCCCGAATCACCTACAAGCGCGAGTTACTGGTAAATATTACCGTGAATGATGCCAAATGGTATGGATCCCCTCCTTCCAAAACAGCTGCTGATTATCATGAAAAACTTGTTTCAAAATGTGGTGAAGTTAATTCACAAAGATCATTAAAGGACTTACTGATACAGATCGGCCTTTCACTTTTGGTGCTTGTTATTGCCATCTTTATAGTAAAATATGTTAACCGTCTTTTTCGCTGGTTGGCTGTAAAACTTCATGATCAAAAAGGTAAAAAGGTAAAAGCTTTTAAAATAAAGGACTACGAGATAATGGACGAAAATCGCTCCTTGTCCATCTTGCAGATTGCCCTAAAGGCAATGCGCATATTGCTCCTCCTTATTGTTCTTTACTTCACCCTTCCCATTATCTTAAAAATATTCCCATGGACGGAGGGCTTAGCGGATAAATTGTTTGGGTTTGTATTGGATCCGGTACGCGCCATTATGCATGCGTTTATTGATTATATCCCTAACCTGTTTACCATTTTGGTAATCGTGGTTATTATGAGGTATATCACCAAGGGAGTAAGTTTTATGGCCAACGAGGTGCAGCAGGGAAAACTTAAGATAAGCGGTTTTTATCCTGACTGGGCTGTGCCAACTTCACGACTCATAAACTTTATTTTATATGTGTTTATGCTGGTACTCGTTTGGCCATACCTACCAGGATCTGATAGTGCTATTTTTCAGGGAGTATCGGTGTTTTTAGGGCTTTTAATTTCAATGGGTTCTACTTCTGCTATCTCTAATATTGTGTCTGGTTTAGTGATTACCTACATGCGTCCTTTTAAGGTGGGCGATAGGGTTCGTATTGGTGAAGTATCTGGTGATATTATGGAGAAAACCCTACTGGTAACTAGGATACGAACCATCAAAAATGAAATTATCACTGTACCCAATAGCAACATACTTACGGGCAGTACTATCAATTATAGTGTATCTAGCGAGCAGTCTGCGGGTCTTATTATTCATACGGGTATTACCATTGGCTACGATGTGCCTTGGCGAAAAGTGCATGAAATGCTGATAGAAGCGGCTTCAAAAACACCACATATAGAACAGACCCCAGCACCCTTTGTATTACAAACCAGTCTGGATGATTTTTACGTGGCTTACCAAATAAATGCCTACACAAATGTCCCATCATCTCAGGCCATGATTTATTCGGATTTGCACGCCCTTATTCAAGACATATTTGCCAAGAATGGTGTTGAAATAATGTCGCCTCATTACCGAGCCATGCGCGAAGGGCCGGACACCACTCCTCCGGTAAACGGGAGTATAAAAACGGAAGCCGTAAAGCAGCAAGAAGAGGCTGCAAAAGAACGAGCAGAGGCAGCAAAAACTAATGAGCAGAAGCCAGATGATGGCGCACCTACTGAAAGTGAGTAATCATGAGCTCATTTTATTCTAAACCACGAAAATGAAAGTTTTAATTATTGATACAGTAGACCCCATTCTTACAGATGGTTTGCACGATTTGGGTTTTGAGCTGGAAGAAGATTATAAGTCTTCAAAAGCGGAAATAATGGCCAAGCTTCCTAATTATCAAGGGATGGTTATTCGTAGTCGTTTTCCTGTGGACAAGACCTTTATCGAATGTGGAACCTCGCTGAAGTTTATTGCCAGAGTGGGAGCGGGGATGGAAAATATTGATATTCCTTTAGCGGAAAGCAAAAACATACACCTGATAAAGGCACCCGAAGGAAACCGAGATGCGTTGGGCGAACATGCGATAGGAATGTTGCTCATGCTTTTTAATAATTTGAAAAGAGCTGATGCAGAAGTGCGGAACGGCCAATGGAGACGTGAGGCTAATCGAGGATTGGAGATTCAAGGAAAAACGGTAGGCATTATCGGCTATGGCTATATGGGCTCCGCTTTCGCGGAAAAGCTACAGGGCTTTGGATGCAAAGTATTGGCGTATGATAAGTACAAATCAGGTTTTGGCAACGTGTATGTGGAAGAAACAAGCTTGACCGATTTGCAAAAGCATGCGGACATAGTGAGCCTTCATATTCCACAGTCAGAGGAAACGCTGGGTATGGTGGATTCTGAGTTTATCAATGCTTTTGCAAAACCCTTTTACTTGATAAACACAGCCCGTGGTAAATCGGTAAAAACAGCAGATTTAGTAGATGCCTTAAAAAGCGGAAAAGTACTTGGTGCTTGCCTTGATGTATTAGAATACGAAAAAGCATCCTTTGAAGATATGTTTCTGTCCCCCGCTGGCGGGGGTGCCCGAAGGGTGGGGGTGGACTTGCCGGCCGCCTTCCAATATTTAATTGAAGCTGAAAACGTAATTTTAAGTCCACACATTGCGGGCTGGACAGTAGAGAGTAATGAGAAGATGGCGCAAACTATTGTCGATAAAGTAAAGGCACTAAAACTTATCTAATGGAAATCGAAATACAGCACGAGCAAAAGTCAAATGCCGGAGAGCTTTTTATTGCTGGCCAAGGTGAGGAACGTGTAGGCAAGCTTGATTATATTCTTTTTGGTTCTGGGCGGCTGGTGATTCAACATACAGAAGTTGGGAAAGAGTTGCAAGGCAAAGGAGCGGCTTCAAAATTGGTAGATGCCGCGGCCGAACATGCCCGTAAAAAAGGGATGAAGATTGTGCCCCTATGTCCTTTTGCCAAAAAATATATGACCACAAATCGAGACAAATTCGGTGATGTTCTGGCTTAAAGCGCACCTTTCTTTTCTATAAGTTTGCCCCATGCGATACACCCTGTTTTCCATTCTATTCCTCTTGCTGGCTTGCTCCCCTCAAAAGCAATATGATGACTCCCTTATTTTTCGTTACAACGAAGCTGCAGGTATCACTTCTTTAGACCCTGCTTTTTCCCGTAATCAGGCTAACATTTGGGCGGTTAATCAGCTGTTTAATGGATTGGTACAAATGGATGATGACCTTAAAGTGCAGCCATGTATTGCCAAAAGTTGGGAAATAAGCGATAGCGGTATGGCCTATACTTTTCACTTGCGTGATGATGTGCTTTTTCATGCCAATGAATGTTTTGAAAATGATGAGCAACGCAGAGTTGTAGCCGAAGATTTTAAATACAGTTTTGAGCGTGTGCAGTCCACCTACCTTGCTGCTCCCGGTAGTTGGGTGTTCGCCAATGTTCTCACTTTTGACGCACCTGATGACTCCACCTTTGTCATTTACATGAAGCAGCCATTTCCACCTTTTTTGGGAATTCTCTCCATGAAATATTGTTCGGTAGTGCCTGAAGAAGCGGTGAATTATTATGGCAATAGTTTTCGCGAAAAGCCAGTGGGCACGGGGCCATTTTACTTTAAGATTTGGGCTGAAAATGAAAAATTGGTTCTCCGCAAGAATGCGGAATATTTTGAAAAAGATGAGGAGGGAAACAACTTGCCTTACCTGGAGTCAGTGGCTATTTCTTTTATTCCGGATAAGCAGTCGGCCTTTTTGGAATTTATAAAAGGAAATCTGGATTTGATTTCAGGAATTGATGCCAGCTACAAAGACGAGCTGCTTACCCATACAGGAGAGTTGCAAGAGCGATATGCAGAGAGTTTCAACCTTTACCGTCAGCCGTATTTGAATACCGAGTATTTAGCCTTTTTGGTGGATAGTTCACAAACTATCATGGAAGGTTCCCCCATTTTGGACGTGCGTATTCGCCAAGCGATTAATTATGGTTTTGACCGCAAAAAGATGATGCGTTACCTGCGCAACAATATTGGTGAGCCTGCCAATTATGGAATGATACCGCGCGGTTTGGCTTCTTTTGACACCAGCCGGGTTGTGGGCTATGATTATAATCCTGAAAAGGCAAAAGCACTTTTAGCGGAAGCGGGATACCCCAATGGTGCAGGCTTGCCACCTATAAAACTGCAGACCAATGCCAGCTATTTGGATTTGTGCGAATACATACAAGGCGAGGTTGCGGGCATCGGCATCAAAATGGAAGTGGAGGTAACGCCACCTTCTACTTTGCGTCAATCTATTGCTACCTCCAAAGTGCCATTTTTTCGTGCCAGCTGGATTGGTGATTACCCTGATGGGGAAAATTACTTGTCCTTATTTTACTCAGAAAACTGGGCACCCAATGGTCCAAATTATACGCACTTTAAGAACCCTGTTTTTGACAGCCTCTACCAGCGAGCTACTGCCGAAACCAATGATAGCAGCCGAATGGTGCTTTATACTAAAATGGATAGCCTGGTGATGGCTCAGGCTCCTGTGGTGCCTTTGTATTATGATCAGGTGCTGCGCTTTTACCCAAATACCGTAAGCGGCCTTGGCGGAAATGCTATGAATCTTTTGGATTTGAAGAGGGTGAGGAAGGGGGAGTAGTAGATTTATTTATCTAACTTAAGGTTGGGAATACTGCTTTGCACTGGATACATTGTTAGCCACTGGCTTTGTTTATTTTGTTCATTAATAATAGTTTATCATTTTCGTTTTTTGTCAGTTTTAGTGCCAAATTCAGATGCTCGATTTGATTTTGTATATCAATTCCACTGTATAATTCTGCCAAAAGGGAATGATAAAGATGGTTAGATTTCAAGTCAATTTTTAATGCTTGTTTTAGTGCAATTTCTTTATTTTCTGCCATTGCTAAAGCGTAAGTCCTGTTTAAAGCAGTAATAGGCGAATATTCAATTTGTAAAAGGCGATTGTACAATTGCAAAATGTTATTCCATTTTTCTTTTTCTACCACTTTTATTCTTGTATGCCAAAAAGCAATTCCTGCCTCCAAATGATATTTTGATATTTGGTTGCCCTTTGCCGAAGTGTTAAGATAGGTTTCACCTTTTTCAATCAGTTCAAAATTCCATTTGGTCTTGTCCTGTTTTTTATAAACGACCTGTTGCCCGATTTGGTCAAATCTTGCATCAAATCTTGAAGTATGAAAACAAAACAATGCCATTAACGCATTTACTTTTGGAACATTTGTTTTATCATTTTCTGTCAAAATGTAAAGTAAACGCATTGCTTCAAGGCATAATTCCTTACTAATGGTATTCTTGGATGTGGAAGAATAATAGCCCTCGTTAAAAAGTAGGTACAAAATTGAAAGCACATTATCCAAACGTTTTCCCAAATCTGAACCAGACGGAAACGATAAATCTACATTATTTTCTCGTAAAGTATTTTTTGCTCGATAAAGCCTTTTGTTGATTGTTTCCTTTGTGCTTAAAAGTGCGTTGGCAATTTCATCGATGCCAAAGCCACAGAGGATTTTTAAAGCAAGAGCGATTTGAGATTCATTGCTATTGATTGGGTTGCATACAGCAAACAACATTTGCAATTGACTATCATTAATATTTTCTTCAGATAGGTCGAGTTCCATTTCGTGGGAAATGGATTGAGCGTTTTTAAGTTCTTTTGCGACCTTTTCGGAAAATATTTTTGTTCTTTTGAAATAGTCCTTTGTTTTGTTTTTGGCGACTGTGTAAAGCCAAGCGGTAGGATTTTCGGGAATTCCCTTTAATCCCCAAGTTTCAGAAGCCAACAGAAAAGTGTCGTTTGCAATGTCTTCTGCAATTTCTATATGAACTATACCAAACAATTTACAGAGTACAGAAATAATTTTCCTGTACTCTGTTTTGAATAATTGAGGAATAAGTTCTTTTTCTTGCATCTGTTTTTACACTCCAAACTGATTTAAATGATGGTCTAAATGTTTGTAAAACATATTATTCCATTCCTTGATACTTAACTTTCCAAACGAATGTGATTCTTTGTTGTCGAAATTACTTGCACCCAATTGCTGGGTTTTATTGATGTAATCAATCAAACGGATTTTCTCTGTTTGAAAGTTTCTGGAATTCTTAATTTTGAACGAAGGTGCAGTTTGGGCATTGTGTTTGTATGGTGTTTCGCTTGTCACGATTTTCTTTACAAAAGATTTCATCATTAGTTTCATAAAAAAATTAGGTTTAGGATGTTTGTTTTCATAAACCATTTCATAGGCAACGTTGCAATGTGCCAACATTTCCGAAACATTCATCTTTCCCCAATTTGGTTGGGTGTCTACTTTCAGGTGGTCAATTCTTTGAATTACCTTTTCTGAAATGTCTTTGTTGAAAATATTTGGTAAGGCCATTTTACAAATCAATTACCATTACATCTCTAACTTCTACTTTTCCACCCATAAAAAGTGTTGGGCAACCTTCAGAAAGTTTAACAGCATCGGCTAGGTTTTCCGCTTTTACAATGATGTAGCCACCAACCATTTCTTTTACTTCGGCATAAGGGCCATCGCTCACAACTCCGTTTGAGTTTACAGTTTGTCCTTCGTAACCCAAAGCATTGGTGCTAACGAATTTTCCTTGTGCTGCAATTCCACCAATCCAATCCTGCCATTGTTTAATCATCGCTTGCATCTGCACTGGCGAAGGTTTTGGCTGGTCAGTTTTTTCGTTTCTGAAAATCATCATAAATTCTTTCATAATTTCTAATATTTTAAGTTTATGTCTTTATGACGATTGAGTTTTTCAAAATAGGACATCGTTTGTTTTTTTTGTTTTAGTTTTTTCAGCTTGTTGCCAACTAGCGGCTAAAAACACCTTTCAGTTTGTAAGCACTCATTAAGCATTTGGAAACGAAAGCTAAATGTTTATCTACCGGCTAGATGATTGTTTTTAATAGCAAGCTAATCTACTTGATGACGCGAATAAATACAAGCAGCATTATTTGAAGCAGATTAAGAAGGGTGTTTGGTACCAAATACCCTTGCTATGTGGTTTGGCCACTTTAGTCACTTTAGCCAAATATTAATTTTTAGTATCTCATGCTTGCCAATAAAAGATTTGCAGTAGTTTTGGCCTCGATTTTGCTATAGGCGTGAACGCAATGAAAAGTTTATTCGGTAAATTTTTGCTTCCACTGTGTATCCTTCTTTTGAACGGATACGGACAAGTTCATGCTCATCATACCCTAGAGAATGTCTCAAGTATAAGTGAGGCATTGCATTCCTGCCAGGATGAGGCGCAATATGCTCAAGCCAATATTTCCAAGCCATTTTCATCCAAGCACACTATTGACCACAAATTTGAGGTCACCGAAATTTCTGAAGAAGAAAATCACATTGTTCCTCCGGTTCAGTTTTTAGAGAGGTTTGACTACGTCAGCGCATTGTTCTACGCGCTATTTTTTGGGTATTTGTTCAAAAATCTTAAGGGTGCTTTACGCATAGGCGAATACACCCCGTATTTCTCATCTTTTAGTCCTTTGTTTCTCGCTTTCCGCGTGATCAGACTTTGATTTACAATTCTTTTTTGGCTTAATAAAATTGGCTTTAAAGTCGATTTCTATTAGCCTTGTCGTATTCATTAGCCTCGGCTGACATGAATACTTCCGTGTGTTTTCTACGCACCGTTCGAACAAATATCAATTAACCCTTTCGTTTTTTTTAAATCAAAATTTATCATGAAGAGAATTCTCATGTTCACTAGTGCCTGTGCGCTATTGATAACCACAAGCTGTAAATCCCACTCAGAAAAAAAAGAGGAGGAAATCAAGTTTTTGGTGACTAGTCCTATACTTATGGATACGGCTACTACTCAGGAGTATGTGAGTCAAATTCATTCCATCCAGCACATCGAGATAAGAGCCCAGGAAAGGGGCTACCTGGATAAAATATATGTAGATGAAGGTCAATTTGTAAAACAAGGAGACCTGTTGTTTCAAATTATGCCAAGGCTTTATCAAGCCGAACAGAAGAAGGCCAAAGCCGAGGCTGAGTTTGCCGAAATAGAATACCTAAATACCAAGAAGCTGGCTGATAGCAATGTGGTAGCTCCTAATGAGCTGGCTATGGCTAAGGCTAAATATGACAAAGCTATGGCCGAGTTGGCATTGGCGGATGTGCACCTTCAGTTTACTGAAATCAGAGCACCATTTGATGGATATATAGACCGCTTTCATGTACGATTGGGAAGCCTTGTTGATGAGGGAGATTTATTGACCAGCCTTTCAGACAACAGTGAAATGTGGGTATACTTCAACGTTCCCGAAGCTGAGTATCTGGAATATAAAACACAGCTTAAGACTGAGGAAAAAATGAAGGTAAAGCTGATGATGGCTAATAACAAGCCATTCAAATATGGCGGGGTGGTACAAACCATCGAAGCTGACTTTAATAATGAAACCGGGAATATTGCTTTTAGAGCAACATTTCCAAACCCTGATGGACTATTACGCCATGGCGAAACAGGAAATGTAATAATGACGGTTCCACTAAAAGGAGCAATGCTAATTCCTCAAAAAGCCACATTTGAAGTGTTGGATAAAAGGTATGTGTATGTATTGGATAAAGACAATGTGCTTCATTCACGCGAGATTGTGGTAGGTGCAGAAATGGAGCACATATATGCTGTACAACGCGGACTGGAAGAAGGCGACAGAATTTTGCTTGAGGGCTTGCGCCTTGTGCGGGAAAATGAAGAGGTAGATCCTGAGTTTGTGGAGCCAAAAGTTGCGCTTGCAGATTTGGAATTATACGCTGAGTAAAAGAACAATCTAAAAACAGTAGACATGTTTAGTAAATTCATACATAGACCTGTATTTGCGATTGTAATTTCCGTGATCATTGTGTTTGTGGGGTCTCTCGCTATTAAGCAATTACCCATTTCACAGTTTCCTCAAATTGCACCCACTACAGTTAGTGTGTTTATCGCCTATCCGGGCGCTAGTGCTGATGTACTGGTAAAATCCACACTTATCACATTAGAAAATTCCATCAATGGGGTACAAGGAATGCGCTATATGGCAACCGATGCTACCAGTGCAGGTGAAGCTACCCTTAACGTAATATTTGAACCGGGCACTGATCCTAACCAAGCGGTAATTAGGGTAAAAACGCGAGTCGATCAGGTGATGCCGCTTTTGCCCGAGCTTGTGCAGCGCGAAGGTGTAATTATTACGCCCATCCAACCTAGTATGTTGATGTATGTAAACCTTTACGCCAAGGATACTACGATGGACGAAAAGTTTCTGTACAACTACGCCAACGTAAAAATGATTCCTGAAATAAACAGGATAAAAGGAGTGGCCCGAGCCCAAATATTGGGTAGCCGCAGGTATGCCATGCGTGTGTGGCTAAACCCTGATCGTATGCGGGCGTACAATATTTCTATTGAAGAAGTAATGGAAGCTTTGCAGGAGCAAAGTGTGGTAGGGCGCCCCGGTAGATTGGGAAGAAGCTCTGGGATAAAAGCGCAATCGCTGGAATATGTGCTTACTTACAAAGGGCGGTATAATGAGCCCGAGCAATATGAAAATGTAATCATTCGTGCTAATGCAGAAGGAGAAAGTATCCGCCTGCGCGACATTGGCAAAGTAGAGCTGGGAAGTGAATTTTTTGACATTTACTCCAATCTGGATGGGCATCCGTCAGCAGCTATTGTGCTTAAGCAAAACTATGGTAGTAATGCCAGCGATGTAATTGCTGAGGTAAAAGCTAAGTTGAAAGATATGGAGGCGTCTTTTCCTCCGGGCATGGATTATAAAATTAGCTATGATGTGTCAAACTTTCTGGATGCGTCTATTGAACAGGTAATTCACACCCTTCGTGATGCTTTTATTCTGGTAGCTATTGTGGTGTTTATTTTCCTTGGAGATTGGCGTTCTACGCTGATACCCATTTTGGCCGTTCCGGTGTCCTTAATTGGAGCCTTCTTCGTTATCCAGTTCTTTGGACTCTCCATCAATTTGGTTACACTTTTTGCCCTTGTATTGGCCATCGGTATTGTGGTAGATGATGCCATTGTGGTGGTGGAAGCCGTTCACGCTAAGATGGAAGAAATGCCCCACCTCACACCATATCAAGCGGTAAAATGTGTGCTTGGTGAAATTAGTGGAGCCATCATCGCTATTACTGCTGTAATGGTTTCGGTGTTTTTACCAATATCATTTATGAGCGGTCCGGTGGGTACTTTCTATCGCCAGTTCTCCATTACCATGGCAAGTTCTATTGTGATTTCGGCACTTATAGCCCTTACGCTTACTCCTGTGCTTTGTGCCATGCTTCTCAAAAATCATCATGGTAAAGAGAAGAAGAGAAATATATTGACCAAAGCATTGGATGGTTTTAACTCCGGTTTTGAAAAGCTTACCGGAAGGTATGTAGCCTTGCTGAAACGTATGGTAAGTAGAAAGTGGCTAACCTGGATTATCCTTCTTGCCTTTGGTGCGGGAATCGTTTTTGAAAGTGAAATTCTTCCTTCAGGGTTTATCCCAAGTGAAGATCAGGGAACGATTTACGCTATTATTCAAACGCCTCCCGGAGCCACACTTGAGCGAACGAACAAAGTTTCTCAAGCGCTTCAAAAGATATGTGAAGAGGTGGATGGAGTAGAATCTGTGTCTTCTTTGGCAGGATATGAAATCATGACTGAAGGCCGTGGCTCCAATGCCGGAACATGCTTGATCAACCTCAAGAAATGGTCTGATCGCGAGCATACGGTGAAGGAAATAATGGAAGAGCTGGAAGAAAAATCCAGAAACCTGGGAGCGATTGTAGAATTCTTTGAGCCGCCAGCAATTCCAGGTTTTGGTTCGTCCGGTGGTTTCTCCATGCGTTTGCTGGATCAAACTACCAATACAGATTATCAGGAGTTTGATAAAATCAACAAGCAATTTATGGACGACCTGAGTAAGCGTCCTGAGCTTACTGGCTTGTTTACTTTTTTTGCTGCCAACTACCCTCAGTATGAGTTGGAAATAGATAATGATCTGGCCATGCAAAAAGGAGTTTCTATTGGCAAAGCCATGGAAAACCTAAACATCTTGATTGGTAGTACGTATGAGCAAGGCTTTATCAAGTTTGGTAGATTTTTTAAAGTGTACGTTCAGTCAGACCCTAAGTTCAGAAGATTGCCATCGGATGTGCTCAATCTTTTTGTGAAAAACGATCATGGTGAAATGGTGCCTTATTCCGCTTTCATGAAAATGAAAAAGACGCAGGGACCAAACGAGGTTACACGTTTTAATATGTATAACTCAGCGGCTATTCGTGGCCTTCCGGCAGAAGGATACACTACAGCTGATGCCATCGAAGCCATAAGAGAAGTAGCGAAGGAAACTTTGCCGAAAGGCTATGACATTGCCTGGGAAGGTCTTTCTTATGATGAGTCAAATAGTGGAAATGAATCGCTTTACATTTTCATCATTGTACTGGTGTTTGTGTACTTCGTGTTGGCGGCCCAGTATGAAAGTTTCATTATACCTATGGCGGTAATATTCTCATTGCCTGTCGGGGTGTTTGGCTCGTTTATGATGCTAAAAATGATGGGGCTGGACAATGATATCTACGCGCAGATAGGTCTCATTATGCTTGTCGGGCTGCTAGGCAAAAACGCGGTGCTTATCGTGGAGTTTGCGGTACAAAAACGACAACAGGGCATGAGCATTTTGGCAGCAGCCATAGAGGGCGCTAAGGTGCGTTTCCGCCCAATTTTGATGACCTCCTTTGCCTTTATAGCCGGTTTGATTCCATTGATTATAGCTACAGGTGCCGGAGCAATCGGGAACCGTACTATTGGTGCATCAGCCCTTGGTGGTATGCTGTTCGGAACCATTTTCGGAGTGATCATTGTGCCGGGGCTGTACTTCATTTTTGGCAGTTTGGCTGATGGTCGCAAGCTCATAAAAGGTGAAGAGGAAAGCTCGCTGACGGATGATTTTACCGCTCATGAGCGTCAAGGTGTAGAAGGTGAAAATGCTAAAAACGAATAAAACACGAATCATGATAAGTAAAAGAAATATAGCCAAGAGCTTAGGAATGGTTTGTCTGATATTGGTGGTTTCAAGTTGCGGATCATTAGAAAAAGTAACTAAGGAAGCCAACAGAACGGTTCCTGAAAACTATACTAGCAGCAGCGCCACGATAGACTCTACCAACACGGCTGAGGTACACTGGCAAGACTATTTTACAGATCCTTATTTGAATGCGCTGATCGATACAGCGCTTTCAAATAATCAGGAGCTGAACATAACCATGCAGGAAATAGAAATTGCCCGAAACGAGGCCAGAGCCCGAAAAGGGGAGTACATGCCGTATGTAAACTTTGGTGCGGGAGCAGGTATTGATAAGCCCGGAAGGTATACCAGCAAAGGTGCAAATGATGCTACCACCGACATTAAGCCGGGAATGGAAATGCCAGACCCTTTGCCCGATTATATGTTTGGCCTCAATGCCACTTGGGAAGTGGATATTTGGCATAAGCTACGCAATGCGCGCCAGTCTGCTTTGCGCAGATATGCGGCATCTGTAGAGGGTAAAAACTTTATGGTAACTAACTTGATTGCTGAAATCTCTAGATCCTATTATGAGCTATTGGCTTTGGATAATCAACTGGATATCATAAACCAGAACATTACACTTCAAAGTAATGCGCTTGAAATTGTAAAAATGCAAAAGCAGGCAGCGCGTGTTACTGAACTTGCCGTGCGTAAATTTGAAGCTGAGGTTTTTCACACCAAAAGTTTGCAATATGATGTTCAGCAGAAGATTGTGGAAACCGAAAATAGAATCAACTTTTTGGTTGGGCGTTTTCCGCAAAAGGTAGAAAGGAGTTCTGATGCTTTTGCCAATCTTATTCCTGACACAATTCATTCAGGCGTGCCTTCACAATTGCTCGAAAACCGTCCTGATGTTCGTCAGGCGGAGCTTGAATTGGCAGCAGCCAAGTTGGATGTAAAAGTGGCCAAAGCCAAGTTTTATCCTTCGGTGGGAATTTCAGCAGGAGTGGGCTTTCAGGCTTTTAATCCTCAGTATTTAATAAAGACACCACAGTCTTTATTATTTTCCTTGGCAGGAGATATAGCTGCACCGCTCATTAACAGAGCAGCTATAAAGGCAACTTATAACAATGCAAATGCCAAGCAATTGCAGGCTATTTACAATTATGAGCAAACATTGCTAAACGCTTATATAGAGGTGGCTAACCAAATGGCTAAGATTAGCAACATGGAAAAGAGCTACGAATTGAAATCTAAGGAAGTAGATGCTCTTACAGAATCCATCAAAATTTCAAATGGTCTTTTCCGTTCGGCTAGAGCGGATTATATGGAAGTGTTGTTGACACAGCGCGATGCCCTTGAATCCAAATTTGAGTTGATCGAAACCAAGCAGCAGCAAATGAATGCTTTTGTGAATATGTATAAAGCGCTGGGCGGTGGTTGGAAGTAAAGTGATTTTAGAATAGTTGGTTGGTGGTTTAACAGAGAAAACCCCGTTCTGCAGTAATGTAGAGCGGGGTTTTTGAGTTTTAACTAATCGCTTTCTTGTACCTATCATAAAAGTACATGGGCAAAAAGCCAAGGTTGAGAAGAGCTATGCCTGACACAAGCATTATGTTGGCTCCTGGCCAGTGCATCATTTTGAAAAGTAAACCGGTGGTGGCTAAAATAGCGGCCATGTAGCCCATGATATACATTGATTTTTGCATGGTGATTTCACGTTTTAAGGTTAATAGAAAAAAAGTTTCGTCTTGAATTTTTTGAAGTCCATCTTCCCCAAAGGCTTTTAGGGCTTTGGCATAAGCGAGGCTAAAATTACCTTCAGTATCATTCTCAATGGAGCAGCAAATGTGATCCACCAAGCTTTCTGCAAGGTCATCCATGGCTATGCCTTTTTGATGAATGTCTTGCTGGATAAACTCAATATGTTGTTTTGTCAATTCCACTATGCTTTGGCTTTTGAGTTAAGAATAAGTCCTATGGTTGACATAAAATCGTTTAGTTCATTCACCTTTTGTGTTACCACAGAATTACCGGAAGTGGTGAGTGTATAGTATTTACGTACGCGTTTGCCGATATATTCCTTCTCTGTGGTAAGCACACCTTCCGCCTCCAGTTTGTGAAGGGTGGGGTAGAGCGCACCTTCCGTAATTTCAATTTTTCCATCGGTAAGCTCTTTTACCTTTTGGGTTATTTCATAACCATACATTCTTCCATTCTCTTCCAAGAGTTTGAGAAGGATGGGTTGCAGGGTACCTTTTATTAAATTCTTTGAATACATAACTCAAATATACATAAGTAAATTATGTGTTTGAAAAAATTTTAGATAAAATATTTCATATTTGTGGATATGCTCCAACCCGCCAAACAACGATTTGCTTCCATACCTCTATACATTCTTGTACTTGGCTTGGTATTGTTGCCTTTGGTTTTTTCCACTTCTACGTTAGATTCTACCCTTGCTCCGCGATTTACCTATTTGGGGGTATTGTTAGCACTGTTGGCGGTGAGCCAAATATTTTCTAAACCAAATAGTCTTTCCCTATTCCAATTCACTTGGCCATTTTTGGCATTCATAATCTTTGAAGGTCTGAGTCTTTTTAATGCAAATACGCCAAGTGAAGGTTTGGTGGTTTTACTGCGAGATTCAGGTCTTTTAATGTTTCTTGTTATGGTAATACACACTTGCCAAACAGAGGGTGCGATATCGGGTATTTCCAAAAGCATGGTGTTGGTAAATGCCGTAATAGGCAGTTTTGGGCTGTATCAGCTGGTTACCCTCAATGCCATCGTTGATGAAACGAGACTTTATGAAGTAATATCTCTTTTAGGGCACCGCAACCTTTTTGCCTCTGCCTTGGTGCTCACTTTACCTTTTTTAGTTTTTACGGCTTGGCGCCAAAAGGGGCTTTGGCAATGGATAAGTCTAGTAATGTTGGCGCATACTACTTTTCTGATTTTTGTACTTGAATCACGCACGGCATGGCTGGCTTACTTTGTATTTATAGTGAGTTACCCGGTATGGATTCTTTTGGAAAAAATGGTTCAACATTTTAGTTTTCGATTTTGGCGAAACCTATTCGTGGTCTTGCTTTTAGCAGGTGTTTCAGCTTTTAGCTGGGTTTATTTTACAAACGAAAAAAGTGAGGGAAAGGGGCAGGTACTAAAGTCAGAAATGGGTTTTGATGGTTCAAATGAAAAGACCTTTACCATAGATGAGCGCATTATGTTGTGGAAGGGAACGCTGCGAATGGTTTGGAATGAGGACATTGGTGGAATAGGAGCTGGGAACTGGAAAATCATGTTTCCAGCTTACGGTTCAGACATGTTTAGAGCAAGGCAGGGTATGGTTCAGTTTCAGCGGCCACACAATGATTACCTATGGATCTTGTCCGAAACAGGAGTTTTGGGATTGGTGGCTTATTTCTGTGGTTTTGCTTTAATCATGTTTTACGGCCTAAGGGCAGCTTCCAGTCATCGGTTGGACCAAAGCCAAAGAGTTTTGATTCGCTTATTACTATCCGGTGTTTTGGCCTACTTGCTCATAGCTTTTTTTAGCTTCCCAAGGGAACGGGTTTTCCATCAAGTGGTGTTGTACACTATGTTGGGGCTACTTATTTATTTAAGTAGGCCAGCTGTTTCTTCTAAATCTTTTGAACGGAATACTTTTAGTGTATTAGCCATTATCCTTGGCGGAATGATGATTTGGGTTGGGGCTAATTGGTGGCACGGGGAGAGGGTAACCAGAAAAATAAATGAAGCCCGCGCTATGGGAGATTGGGATGGATTGCTGGAGTACTATAACCAAGTGGAAGAAAATAGATTTTACAAAATAGATCCTGCATCTGTGCCTTTAAACTTTTATAGCGGTTTGGCTTATCTCAATCTAGAAAACTATCCAAAGTCACAAACTGAATTTGCCAATGCTTATAAGTTGCACCCCAACAACATTCATGTGATCAACAATATGGCAAACATTTATTTCCTTCAAGGGAATACGGACAGTGCTATAGTGTATTATAAAAAAGCTCTGGAAGTATCTCCAAAATACTTAGATGGAGCCTTAAATTTGATGGCAGTCTACTTTAACACTCAACAAACCGATGAAGCCTATAAATTGCTTCGAAAATATGAAGCCACTTTTGCCAAAGAAAGCCCAAATCACCCAACACTAAGTGCATACAGACAGGCCATACTAAAAGCCAAAAAAGCTGAAGTGCTAAAAGCTACAGCTAATGAATCTCTAAAAGCTCACCTAATTTCCATCGATGATGATGAACTTCAGTCACTATATTTTGAGTCTTTAAATCAAGATATTACCTTGGCGGAGATTTTTGCTGAAAGCGCAAAAGGTAAATTTTAACATAAAATGCTAGGTATAAACCAAACCGTTTTATCAAATTGATCGTCATCTTAGTACAACCAAAAACGTAAAAATCAAAAAACTCAAACTATGACAAAAAAAATATTCACTCTAGCACTGGGGTTAGCACTTTCATCTGGGCTTATGGCACAGACCATTTCTGGAATCACCCCAGCTACAGGAAATCAAGGACAAACGCTTCCCATCATCGTATCTGGGCAAAACACGGCTTTTACCCAAGGTAGCATGACCATGTTTTTATCACAGGGATCATACACCATCGGACAAGCAGGATCTGGAATAGCTAATATTTCAATTGTAAATAGCACTACAATATCTGCAAATCTCAATGTTCCCGGGTCTGCGCCAGTCGGTTTTTATGATCTCTATATTATGGGTACTGGCTCATCTACCTTAAACAAAACTTCGGCATTTGAAGTGGCACAACCTTCAGGTGCCTCGGTAGCTGTTTCTCCAAATGGTGGCCAGCCCGGAAAAGCCTTCAGTGCAACTTTTACAGTAAGTGGTGCGAGCTTCAAAAGCTCTGCTCAGCAAACCATCGAAAAAGTATGGTTGAGTCTAAATGGAGAGGTGATTACGGATATCACCAATATTAGTGTGGTTAATGCAACCACTTTTACAGCAGATGTAAATGTACCAGTGGGAACTACGCAAGGCATGTGGGATGTAAATGTGTACACGGATGATAATATGATGTACACCAGCACCGCCTCTTTTGATATTGACAATACTTTTAGCCGTGCAGAATATAATAATGTAGATTTTAAAATCTATCCAAACCCGGTAACCACAGAGCTTACAGCTGTTTTTGAAACTCAATATTCAGATATGGATGTTCAGATTTTTGACCTTACAGGAAAGGCAGTTTCGCAGTATAGCTACAGTGTAGAAGTGCAGGAAAACCTGATAAAAGTGAATACAGAAAATTTAGCTAAAGGAAGCTACACCATACAGTTTATCTCAAATGATGAAGTGGTTGCTGCCAAGAAGTTGGTGCGCCAATAGCATTTGGTTGTTTTGTTAATTGAAAGCCCGGACTGTTGTTCGGGCTTTTTTTAGGCATACTATATGTTAACTGCTTTGAGCTCGAGAGCTCGGTTACAAATCCTGGGCATCCGTTTTATTTAGTTCTTATTCCGGTTTGATTGGTGTACAAATCTCAATGAGAAATCCATTATTATCTTTTAAGTATCCTACTTTTTGCCCCCAAGGTTTTTCGGTAAGAGGTTCAAATTCTGTAGCTCCTGATTTTATGGCGTGTTGAAAATATGTTTCTATATTTTCGGTGGTAAAAGCTAATTCTACACCAAATGGTTTTCCTGAATTTTTTATTTTTTCAAATCCTTTTTTGAAATTCGAGTTTCCCAATTCGGTGGAAGCAAATGCAATTGTCGTTTCTCCTGTAATTAATTCTCCGTAATCGTTTTCAGGCGTTATAAATTTTCGACTAAACCCTAATGCTTTTTCATAGAATTCAATTGTCTCCGTCACATTTTCGACATAAAGTATCGTATATGTGTATTTCATACTTTTTTGGTTATCAGTGCTTAATTTACTGTTCGCGACAAAGCCAAGAATAAGAACAGTAACGGATTTAAAAGCACTTTCCTTTCGGATAGCAAGATAATTTATTAAATGCCAAAAACGGTTTGAGTAAACACCCAAACCGTTATTGATTTTATACAATGTTAGCGGTCCGGGCTTTATTCATCTACATAAACTGCTTTTCCGGTTTCTTTGCCATCCAAACCTCGTACATACGCACGGGCAACTTCTATTGCTGGTGGACAATTACTGCTGTCCATTCCCATAGCTTGGGCAGTCTCTTTGACAAATGGAGGATGTACCACAAGAATCCTACGTCCTTCTGTCAACTCCAAAGCAAGTGCTTTAACAAATCCTTCCAATGCAGCATTTACCATAGCAATATTTGTTGTTTCAGGCCAAGGCTTATGAGCAAAAATACCTCCAGTAAGGATAATACCTCCATTTGGTTTTAATGCTTTCAACGCTTTTCGACAAATATTTATCTGACCCATCAACTTGCTATTTATTCCAACGTTAATTTGTTCGTCTGTGAGATTGGAAAATGCACCAAAACTGGCATCTCCTGCCACACAAATTACAGCATCCACATCTTTTTTGTCAGCAAAAAATTTGTCTATAGATTCTTTATTCTCAATATCTAAGGTTGGGTTTGATTTTCTAGATGTTGCTATCACATCGTAACCTTTTTCAGTAAGCTGTTGATTAACAGCTTTTCCTATGGTGCCTGTGGCACCGATTACTACTGCTTTTTTCATACCTGTTTTGTTATTGTTTTAGAAACGATATTCCGTGGTTTCCGCATATTTTCGCCACCTTTTCAAAATCGGGTGGTCCGGGAGGTAACTTGGCTAATTCTTTAAACATTTCTTCAATCCCAGCGGGAAAAGCACTTGTAATCATTTTTGCTTTTTCCGTTCCTACCACATTCCAAGAATGGGGAATATTTTTGGGAGCAAAGGCTGTATCTCCGGCTTCTAAAACAGTAGTTTTTCCAGCTACCATTATTTCAATTTGCCCCTTGATTACCCTAAATATCTCATCTTCCTTGGTGTGGATGTGAGGAGGAATGCCAACTCCGGGTTCAACATCATCAACCCATTCAACGATTTGATTATCGGTTTCACCACCAATTAGCTTGTGAGTTTGTACATCTCCAAGAACGTTTAGAACTTCGCCCTCTTTATCTTTAATGATCTTTGGATTTAGCTTGCCCGCAAGCTCTGATTTTTCAAACAGTTGCTTGCTGTTAGCTATTCCAGGAATCAATGCAACCCCAAGACCCAATCCCGAAGTCTGAATGAATTTTTTTCTGTCCATAACGTATCGTTCTTTTGTTTGGACTAAAATAGAAGTAGCATGCGTTTAGGATGTTGTGAAAAACTCGGCAATCCCCTAGAATTTCAGAAAAATTAGTTTATCCGTAGCTGAGAAGGTGTAAACCCTGTCTGTTTTTTGAGAAAATAGCTGAAATAGTCAGGCGATGAAAAGCCTAACTCGTAGCCCACTTCCTTGATGGTCTTGTCGGTGAATTTCAAACTGTGACGGGAACGCATAACCAGTTGTTCGTCTATAAGGTGCTTGGCATTAACTCCCAAAACTTCCTTTACACATTCGTTGAGATATTTGTCCGACACATTGAGAGAGTTTGCATAATAGCCCACTTCGTGATGTTGGGAAATGTATCGGTCTATACTTTTTTTGAATTTATAGACCAAAGCCGATTTTGCATTGTTGTCTGTGATGACAGATTTGATGTTACATTTTCCGTCACAGTAAACAAAAAAAGTGTTCAGCAGGGATAATATCGCTTCTTCTCGGTGTTTCAGTTTGGTGCTTATCAACTCATCAAGCATTTCAAGAATGGATTGTATTCGTGTTTCGATACCTGGAGAGAGATTTATTTTAGGAATTTCATTGGCACTAAAAAGACGAACTTCTGTAATGTGAAGGTTTTTGAAAGTTGGATGATTTAAAATTTGTCTTGGGATTAACAATACGTATCCCGATGATGTAGAAGTGTCTTTTTTAAAAATTTTCCAATTAAAGGTAGGGTTTAAGAAAAAGACTGCATTTGATATGTTCTTATAGAGGGTTTTATTTATTTCTATCCCCTCCACTTCATTTTGAATCCAGAAAACAGCATAACAATCATCGTTTTGCCGAGATGTCATTTTGCTGAGAATACTTGATATTTTTATTGTTTGTTCCATATTTCGTATGGTGTCATTTTTAACCTTACCGCTAACGGTCTGTATATGGTGTCGTGGCTGACGATAGGAAGCCATGTACTATAGCCCCTATGTAAAAGCAGTGTCCTAAGTTTAGGTAAACTTTCAAAATACCTATACAATGCAAACTCAAGACACTGCCGTATCAAAACTATTCATTGGGATCGACATCCACAAGAAGAGCTGGCGGATCAATACCGCCACAGATTTATTTAAGGGCAAAGGTTTTACAATGCCTCTGGAACCAGAGGGCCTCAAGAACTATGTGCAGACGCACTTTAATGTCAGGCATGGGCACTCTCCGTGAAAAAACTTCTCAACTATTATGATCGGTTATGAAGGATTCGGCATATCCTAAAATTAGAGAATTTCACCTCGACAACTCCACTACCTTCAACTCAAAAATTCTATCCCCATCTATTTTAAAGCTCAGCATAGTGCGTACTTTATGAAAACCATGCTTACCAATAGCTCCCGGATTCATGTGGAGTAGGCCAAGCTTTTTGTCGTTCATCACTTTAAGAATATGGCTATGGCCGCAAATGAAAAGCTTGGGTGGAGCATTGTAGATTTCGGGTTTTACGTACGAGCTATATCTTCCCGGGTAACCACCAATATGCGTAATCCACACATCCACACCTTCACACATAAAGCGTAGGTTTTCGGGCCAGGCGGCACGAATTGAAGTGTCATCGATATTTCCAAATACAGCACGCACCGGAGCTATGGTGGCCAGAGCATCCGTTACCGCCAAGGAGCCAATATCGCCCGCATGCCATATTTCATCACTGCCTTCGCAGAGCTCCAGTATTTTGGGACTGATATAGGAATGGGTATCGCTTAATAGGGAAATCTTAATCAATGGTGTGGGCGTTTAAATTACCTTTGCGCAAGATTAAAAATTATCTTTCGATTGCGATACTTTGTGCGGCTTTCCTACTTGGGTAAAAATTTTCATGGTTGGCAAATACAGCCCAATGCTACCTCGGTGCAGGAAACCCTAAACAAAACTTTTTCCACAATCTTTAATGAAGAGGTAAATACGGTTGGTGCGGGCCGAACAGATACGGGTGTTCATGCTTCGGAAATGTGGGCACATTTTGATGTGCAAAATCCTATTCCTGAAAATGCTGCTCATAAGTGCAATCGCTTTTGCGGACCCGATATCGCTATTAAGCAATTTATAAAAGTAGAGGATGACGCTCATGCCCGATTTGATGCAGCAGCTCGTTCGTATGAATATCATATCCTAAAAGAGAAGAACCCATTTCTACAGGATTTAGGATGGTTTTGCCCGTATCCGCTTAACGTAGAAAAGATGAACGAGGCGGCTAAGTTTCTTTTTGATTTTGAGGATTTTACTTCTTTTTCAAAAAGTAAAACCCAAACTATGACCAACAATTGCAGGGTGATAGAAGCTCGCTGGGAAGAGCGCGAAGACAGGCTAGTATTTTACATTTCGGCAGATAGGTTTTTGCGAAATATGGTGCGTGCTATTGTAGGCACTTTGGTAAATATAGGCAGGGAGAGGCAGCCGATAGAAAGTTTGAAAGAGATAATAGAAGCAAAAGACCGTAGTTTAGCGGGAGAATCGGTACCGGCCCATGGCTTGTACCTTACACGTGTGGTTTATCCAAAAGAAGTATTGAATGGCAAGTAGTGATGTAAGCGGTAAAGCTTTCGACCTAAAACTTTTACGTAAAATATTGACCTATGTGCGCCCGTACAAGGCTGTGTTTTATGGTGCAATGGTGCTTACGGTGGTTCTTTCGGCTTTGGGTACAGCTCGCCCTATTTTGATACAATATGTAATCGACAACTTTGTGATTACACCTGATAGCGAAGGCCTTCTTAATTATACTTTGATTATTACAGGACTCCTGCTTTTAGAGTCTATTTTCCAGTTTTTCTTTACCTATGGAGCTAATTATTTGGGGCAAAATATTATCCGTGATTTGCGGCTTCAGCTGTATGAACACATTCTTTCTTTTAAGCTTCAATACTTTGACCAAACGCCAATTGGCACACTGGTAACCCGTGCTGTATCGGATATTGAAACAATAGCCGATATTTTCGCGCAGGGTATTCTCACCATTTTTGGAGATATTTTCAAGATAGTGGTAATGATTGCCGCTATGTTCTACTTTTTTGACTTCAGGCTAGTATTGATTTCACTTTCAGTTGTTCCTGTTTTATTCTATGCCACACGTCTCTTTCAGCTTAAGATAAAGTCTGCATTTCAGGATGTCCGTACGCAGGTTTCTTCACTCAATGCTTTTGTACAAGAGCACCTTACGGGAATGAATATCGTTCAGATTTTTAATAGGGAGGAGGCTGAGATGGAAGAGTTTAAATCTATCAACGAAAAGCACAAGGCCGCAAATATTCGTTCTATTTGGTACTTCTCTATATTCCTTCCGGTAATAGAAATCATGAGTGCCATAAGCATTGGCTTGGCGGTATGGTTTGGTGGACTAAAAGCTGCGCAGGAGGCAAGTAAAATTTCACTGGAGCTTTTACTTTACAGAGGAATGGGCTGGGATGTAGCTCCAGACATGACAATGATTACCCTGGGAGAAATAACGGCTGTTATCATTTTTATAAACATGCTTTTCCGCCCCCTGCGCCAATTGGCTGATAGGTTCAATACCCTGCAGATGGGTATGGTAGCTTCGGAGCGTGTGTTCAAAATTTTAGAAACTAATTCCAGAATTGAAGATAAGGGAGACATTGTGATGGATGATGTTCGTGGAGATATTGAGTTCCAAAATGTAAAGTTTGGCTACAAGTCTGATGAACTTATTTTGAAGGGAATTAGCTTTAAAGTAGAAGCCGGTCAAACCCTCGCCATTGTTGGTGCAACAGGAGCTGGTAAATCCACCATTGTAAACTTGCTAAGCCGTTTTTATGAAATCAATTCAGGGTCTATAAAAGTAGATGGGGTTGATATAAAAGATATGGACCTTGGTTCGCTTCGAGACCACTTGGCGGTGGTGCTTCAGGATGTGTTTTTGTTTTCGGATACCATCATGAATAACATCACTTTGAGCAAGGATATTGAGCGCCATCAGGTAGAAGAAGCAGCGGCATTTATTGGTGTAGATGATTTTATTGAAAGCCTACCGGATAGTTATGATTACAATGTTCGTGAGCGTGGAAACATGATTTCGGTAGGGCAGAGGCAGCTACTGGCTTTTTTGCGTGCTTATGTTTCCGATCCTTCTGTTTTAATTTTGGATGAAGCCACAAGTTCTATTGATACCCACAGCGAAAAGCTGATTCAAAAGGCTATTGATAAAATTACTGAGGGACGCACTTCTGTAATTATTGCTCACAGATTGGCTACCATCAAAAAAGCCGATAAAATATTGGTGATGGAGAAAGGTGAAATAGTAGAGGAAGGTACTCACTCTGAGCTGTTGGCCATGAATGGCTATTACACCCGCCTTTATGAAATGCAGTTTAAAGCGGAGGAAGAAGATGTTACTTAAACTCGTAAATTAAGCCAAGGCCTCCACGAATAAGCCAGTCTTTTCCATCTCCAATTCCAATTATGCCATCCCAGCCATCATTTCCTGCTGTGCGTGAAATAAAGTAACCTTCTAATAGCACTTGCTTAGTCAATCGTATGGTAGCACCAGCTTCCAATTGAATCAATGCTTCGTATTTTGTCCCGTCATTTGTTTCGTAGCCCGGGGGTATATATTCAGGAGTATCGGATGAATTAATGGTTTGAGCAAATCCAAATCCAAATCCTACATAAGGTAAAAAGTCACCAGGTCTTGGTCTGCGTCTTCTCCGGCTTCTGCCTCTGCGTTTTTTTTCAAAAGGATTTGTTGAATATCGAAAACCAACTCCTAAATAAGTTTGATTAAACATGGTTTGAAATACGGTATCGGGCTCAAAGCTGTGCTCGATGTTTGCCGAACTGTGGGATACCTCTCCTACAAAAAGCCAGGGTGAATTTAGGAATAGATTGGTGTAAACAGCGCTAAAATCCACGCCATAGTTATCTTTAATACCGTCAGAGGTTTCACCACGTACATTGCAAAGGCCAGCGTGAAGGCTTAGGGCGGAAGTTTGTGCTGCTACATTTTTGACAAGAAATAATGAAATAAGTAATACTAAAAATAAAATCCTCATTGGCTAGGTTGTTGGAAATTTGGCTAATTTAAATATAACCAAATCAGATAACTAGCAAATATCTACGGAAAATAAATGATAAAGGTTTTACAATGTCAGCAATGAGAAGAAATAATTAGGTGATAAAGTGGAAATATTTATCCTAACGTTTACTTTGATTCCCTGCTTTCATTTGACTATACTTAAGAATAGACACAAAGAATGCTCCACCAATTGTATTTCCAATAATGGCGAAAATCAAAAACTCGAGGTAATCGTAGAGGGTGATGCTATCACCAACAAGTAGTCCGCTCAGCACTTCTATGTTTCCTACAATGCAGTGATGCAGACCGCCCACACCAATTATTAAGGTTATAAAAATCACTATTACAATATGGCTTATTGATTCGCGTACCGAGCCAATAAGCCAACCCAAAAGTCCCATCATCCAGCCTGCAAGTACAGCGGAGCCTAGTGTTATTTGCCAGTTGGGCTCCACCATTACTTTGGCAATATGCTCAAATGACTCAGCCGGTATTCGGCCACTTTCTGGGCCTATCCAAGTGATGAAAAGCGCAAAAAGAAGCCCTCCAACAAGGTTTCCTAAAATTACAAAGCCCCATAGTCTGAGTAACTCCCCAACACTGGCTTTGCCATTGAGAACAGGTAAAATAGCCAAAGCCGTTTGCTCTGTAAAGAGTTCTGAGCGACCGATTATCACGAATATAAAACCAAGCGGGTATCCCAATGAAATGATGAGGTGTAAAACTTCAGGGTCTACTTTTCCGCTAAACATAGCATGAAGAATTCCCATAAGCATTACTGAAAAACCAATTTCTAAACCTGCCGTAAAGGCGCTCAGGCTAAGCCCAACACTGGAACGTTCATAATCTCGAAAACCTAGTTTTATCTGGTCTTCTACAATTTCGTCATGCTCCTTGGGTTTGTCGTTTTCTGCCATGCAGAAAGAACCTCAAATAATCAGAAAAGTTTAAAAATGATATTGTAAACCTAATCCACCATGTATCAACCAGTCATTTCCATCACCGCTGCCGGAAAATCCATCCCAGCTGTCCGTGCCCCCAGTGCGTCCTCCTGTATAGGCATCAATGGCCCAGTGTTTTGACAGAACGATGATGAACCCAAATTCTGCGGAAGCGGTAAAATCCATTGTGCTTTCTTGGTGCAAAGTGTAGCCACCTAGTTTATCAGTATCTAAATCTATGTCGTTACTGGTTTTTATAGCGCCAACACCAATTCCTATATAAGGTAAAAACTGACCCGCATAAGGCTTATACTCGTTGATTGAAGGATTCAAAATATGTCTGATTCCAACTCCAAAGTAGGTTTGAGCAACTTGTGTTTCCAAATTGGAAGAGGAGCCATCTCCTGTGAAATTCAGAGAGGCATTTACAATGGAATGTGTAACCTCTGCTGTTGCGGCCCATTGCTCATTTTTCATAGAATAAGAATAGACTATACCAACTTCGGGACCTATACTTCCAAACAAATTGTCTGAAGTAGTTTCTCCTTGAAGGGTGGCAACTCCTGCTCGGAGTGTAAGGGCTGATTTTGGTGATTGCTGCGAAAACGCAGATGTGGCACTGACAATAAAGGCCAGTAGTAGAGAGCTCGAATGTTTCATAAAAGTAGAGATTTTTTCGAGCGAGCTTAGGCCAAAGGTATGTTAATACAATCCGTTTTACAAAACCAGTTTATTGTATTCAACTTTGTAAAAATATAAAACCAGAAGTGTGAAAAACCTTTCCTTAGGATTTGAAGCTGGCAATGTTTCCTTTTGGATAAAGGAAAAAACTGCTTAGGGCTAAGGCTACACCAACACCAAAAACCGAGTATATAATTGCGGGATTTATAAAAATGTTGTCAGAAGTATAAGTGTAAAAGAATACACTGGCAGTGATCAGGATAAGTGCGATGCCTACAATGGCCAATATCTTGGCAATTTTTTTTCGACTCAATGCCTTCAGGTACAGAGATTCTTTATATTCCACCTGACTTACAATTACATCTCTTTCCTCTTCCTCCATCATTTGCTGTTTCAAGCTCTGATGTATATCAGATGAAGGCATTCCTGCAATCTTGCGCTGAAAATAGTATTCTATAAGTCTGTCTGCCGAGTCCATTAATAGTGGTTAAAGAACAGGGCAAATTTAATAGCAATTGCCTTTATTAGGTATGTCTTCCACTAGTAATTTTTTCACATTTTAAACCTAATAAATAAGTGAATTCAATATCAGAGGCTTAGATTTTTGATAGAAAGTAGGCGGCCAAGAAAAATAAAGTGCGTGGACTACAACATTTTAATTTTCATAGAGTTAAATACTTAGAACACTTCGGAAGTTTACAGGAGCCTTGGTAGAGAATTTCTTTGCCGGGCTCTTTGTTTATTAATGTATGCTTCCAAATGTGTGTAATAAACTGCCAATTTGTAATTTTCGCCTTCAAGGATGAGACGATATTACGATATACTCGGCCTGCAGGAGGGCGCTACCAAAAAAGAGATAAAGCAGGCTTATCGCAAAATGGCCATGCAGTATCATCCTGACCTTAATCCAGGAAAGGAATCCAAACAAAAGTTTATCGAAATTCTAGAAGCCTATGAATACCTTATTGGTATTCGTCAGATGAACGAAGGCAAAGGGATGAGCTATGAGGATCTTCAGAAGTTTTATGAATTAATGAAGAAGGCTGCCGAAGAAAAAGCCAAGCGTGAGTACCGCGAAAAAGTAAGAGAGTTTAAAAAGGAAAAGGAGCGCAAGCAAGGGGAGGAGTACAAAAAAGCGATTTACCTTTTGGTGGCTATTTGTATAGCGGCCATAGGGCTTTGGCAAGGGTATAAGTTTTACACCAACCTTATGATAAATGGTGATCGCCAAGTGGCCGAAGTTGAGGTAGTAGGTATTGGTATGAAGCGTTTGAAGTACGCCTTTCAGGTAGGAGATAGTCTTTATAAGGACGAGCAATACGTGAGTAATAATAAAATTGAAATGATTTCTGGGAATGGGATGCCGCTAAAAACCGGAGATAGGTTTGAGGTGGAATTTTCACGAGGGGCACCTGCCTATCATCGTATAAATTTTGAAAGGGTATCCACCTCTACCATGCAGCGCTATTTTGCCATGGTTTCCTCCAAGCTTACCTATTTATTTTATGAAGAGTGGCAGCATCTCTCCAATGATGAAAAGAGGATAAGAGCGGCTTGTATCACCTCTATCGTGTTTAGTCGCCAAGGCTTTGAAGGCCTAAGCGACATTTACTATGCTGATGCCAATATACTCGACAACTTTTCACACAATAGCTGGACCTGGTACTTTATGAAAACCAGTGATGAGTTTGAGGAAATTCTAGCTGCTTGTCAGGTCATAGAAGAGGAGTTGCATTAACTCACTCTATCATCATACACCTTACCCATACTTGGATTGTCGCCCATCAGGGTGGCTTGCATTTCCTTCTTTATGATGTTGAAAATAATCATGTGAATGTCTTCACACACTTCCATATCCATGACATCAGCATGAACTGATATATCCGCAAGCCTGCTGATTTTGCCACCATTAAAACCTGAAAGAGCGAGGGTTTTTACACCTTGGTCTTTGGCGTAAGTCATAGCACGAACCACATTCTCAGAATTCCCGCTTCCGCTGATACCGATTACCAAATCGTCTTTACCAATGAAGTTTTTCAGGGGCTCAATAAAAATATCCTCGTAGCCAATATCATTGGCAATAGCCATCATGGAGGCAATATTGTCGTTCAGGCAAATCATTTTAAAACGCTTGTCCAAACCATAACTCGCACCTTTTAGGAAGTCACCCGCTACGTGAGAAGCCGTAGCCCCGCTACCACCATTTCCAAACACATAAATGTTTCCACCTTTGTGGTAGGCATCCAAAAATGCCTGAGCGGCCGCGTTTATTGCCGATTGATCTAGTTTGTCAATAGTTTGTTTTACAAGTCCTAAATATTCTTTTGCCTTATCCATTTCCGTAGTGTATTAGTTTGGAGCCTTCTTGTTCAAATTTAAAATCAAATCTACGCACTTTGTGTAGTGCTTCATCCAGCTTTTGCTGTTTTTCCTTTGGGCAGTAAAACAACATAAATCCTCCGCCACCAGCTCCCAAAAGTTTTCCGCCAAGCGCTCCGTTTTTCATGGCGGTTTCATATAATTCATTTATCAATGGACTTGTGATTCCTGAAGCCAGCTGTTGCTTCATCATCCAGTTTTCATGCATGATGTGGCCAAAAGAATCCAAATCTCCTTTCATCAAAACATCCCTCAATTCATATACCAGCTTCACCATATTTTGAAGCGTTTTGAATTTATCGGCCTGCGCTGTATTCTTTTTTTGCTCCGACAGGATGGAGGAAGCACTTCTTTGATTTCCGATGTAATAAAGACAAAGATTGTCTTGTAATGTATTGTAATTATCTGCCGAAAGGTAAACGGGATTTACCGTTACCAATCCGTTTTTATGAAACTCAATTACGTTAAGGCCACCATAAGCCGCAGCATATTGATCTTGCTTCCCGATGGGTTCTTTGAGGATGTCAATTTCTATTTCACAAGCTTCTTTGCCTAGGGTTTCCTTGCTGGCATATAAGTTTTGCGTAACGTGTAAATTATGCAAAAGCCCCACTGTAAAAGAAGAAGATGATCCCATACCGGTACCCCCGGGGATATCAGAAATAGAGCTTATTTCAATACCTCCGCTGATGTTGAATTTCTCCAAAGCCGTTCTGAGAATCGGGTGCTTTAGCTCCGAGACAGCAGATACAGTCTCAGTTTGCGAGTACTTGGTGCGTATTTTATCTTCTTCAAAAAACTTGTGTGAAGAAATGTACATATACTTATTGATGGATGTGCTGAGCACAGCCCCCGTACTTTGCGAATAAAAAGCTTCCAAATCGGAGCCTCCGCCTACAAAGCTTATCCTAAAAGGGGTTTGGGTGATTATCATACGAGCAAAGGTGTTTGTTGCAAAGAAAGCAAGCTTTTCATAAAAATGCCATGGAAACTTATTTATCTATTAAAATTCGGAAAAGTTTGAAGTGTACTAAATCAAAAGACAGATTCCGGTCTGTCTCGCAAAATTGCAGGGGTCTTCGTTTCTTCTTCGCCCGGAATGAAATGTAAGGCAAGTCTGATCATTCCGGCCTTGAGCCGGAATCTTTACCTTACAATGCTAAATCACCAAATCCGCAAACTCCTCATTTTGTGCAATCAGATCATACTCATTTGGCTTCCGTGTTTCCCACAAAACATGAATAGATTCTTCGCTATAGCCTTTCCAGTCATAATACGTGAACATTCGTTGCTTTAGCAAATCTTCACTTATGTTTTTAAAAATCTTAAAGTCACTTATTGTGCGAAGGCTCTCAGTAGCCAGAGCTACCACGCCTTCTATCAAAATTACTTTCTGTCCTTCCAGTTTGTAGGTCACATCTTCCACATCATAATCGGGGTGAGGGGTGTAACCTTTTAATTCTATGGTTTCACCATTAATAATGGATTGCACGTCACTTTCCAGTTTGTCAATTTGAAAATTGTGAAACACTTCCTCTTTGCCGATTCGTTCGGATTTTGGCAAAATCCAATGATCCAAAGTTATCCTTAGGCAATCTATGCCGTCAGCCTTTAGCTGCTTTTGCAGATAAGTGGCAAGGGTGGATTTTCCGCTTCTCGTGTTTCCACCGATGTTGATTACCAAGGTTTCTTTTGAGCTGGTACTCACTAAATCTTTCACCTTGGCAGCTAAGTCTTTATAAGGCTCGTCAACTATAAAGTTGGCGGCTTCCTCCAAATTGGCAAACAAGTAATCGGGTTTGGTTTTGGCTTTTCTTAACCCAAAGCCAGTCATCACGCCAACCGTGGTACAGCCAGCAGCTTTTCCTGCACCCATATCACCTTCTGAGTCACCAATCATAAAAGATTGTAAGGGGTCGATGTTATAATCTCGGGAAGCATTATTTATCATTCCGGGCTTTGGCTTGCGGCAATCGCAGTCTATTTTGTAAGCCACATTTTCTTCTGGGTAACCTTTGTCAGGATGATGTGGACAATAATAAATGGCGTCCAGTTTTGCGCCAGCATCACCAAGCTCAGTTTCCATTTTTTTATGAATCTCTCCAAGTCCCTGTATGGTAGTAAGATTTCTGGCTACCACACTTTGGTTAGTGGTCACTACAGCTAAATAATCTGAAGTGTTGATTTTTGAAATAGCTCTAGCCGTAAAAGGGTAGAGGTGAAAATCTTCTGGTTTGTGGATGAGGTCAACATTCTCATTAATCACACCATCCCTATCCAGAAAAATTGCCTTTTGACGATTTTCCAGATTTCTCTTTCTCACCTTGCCAGATTGCACATCATGCCCTACATGCTCCAGCCTGTCTGGGGTTCCCATGTCCTTTAGATATTCGGGCGTGTTGTAGCCATACATCTTTAGATCAGTAAAAACACGAGGGAAAATATCTTTTCCAAAATCTGCTTTTTTACCTTTTTCAAGGAAGGGGAAAATGGCTGGCGACAAAATATATACCGCTGCATTTACCATGTTGTGGTAGATCAAATCTGCAGAATGCGGCTTGGGGAGCACATTAACAATGAGTCCTTCTTCGTCCATTTCTACCAAATCGCTATCGTAAGGATGATCATTTGGATGCACTACCAAAGTAGCCTGGCTTCCTTTTTCATTGTGAAAATTTGCAAGACGTTTGAGGTCCATCTCCATCATCACATCTCCGTAAAGGACAAGAAAATCTTCGGTAAGTTCTGCTTCCAAATCCTTTATTCCACCAACGGTGCCCAGGGGTTTTTCTTCTTGATAGTAACGGATTTTGATACCAAAATCGGCACCATCGCCAAAGTGGTCTTTTATAGGTTGGCTCAAGTGATTTACGATAAGTATAACCTCCGAAAAGCCATAGCGCACCAGTAATTCTATTTGGTATTGCAAAAGTGGTTTGCCCAAAAGGGGAACCATGGGCTTGGGAATATCTTTGGTAAGCTCGCCCAGACGGGTACCTCTACCGCCCGCAAGTATTACTACTTTCATGAATGAAATTTGGCGTTAAAATTGCAAAATTGGTTTATGCGAAGATTGACAATAGTAATCGAAAATCTAAGATATAGGGGCTATTTTTGCCGCTCATTAAGTTTGTGCATCTTGCGTGCTTTGCAGCAAATTATATAAAATACTGAAAAACTGACTTTTAGATGAAACACTCTCTTCTGCTCGCCTTTGTGATTTTTTCATTTGGCGCTTTGGCGCAAGCCACCAACCAAACTGATGCGCAGGGTAAGAAACATGGAGTATGGAAAAAATATCATGAAGATGGTAAACTTCGTTACGAAGGAACCTTTGATCACGGCAAGGAGGTAGGGGAGTTTATCTTTTATTTCCCGAGTGGTGATATTAAAGCTATCAATAAGTTTAGAGGGAAGTCTGGCGTAGCCTATTCTTACCAATTTGGAGGCGATAGCATTTTAGCTGCCGAGGGAAAGTACATCAATTCAAAGCGTGATAGCGTTTGGACTTTTTACAACATAAAGGGTGAAGTTATTTCTCGGGAAGACTATAAAAACAATGATCGAAACGGGCAGTCTATCACCTTTTTTCCTTCTGGCCGCAAGGCAGAGGTTACCACTTATGTGAATGGCAAAAAAGAAGGTGAATGGTTGCAGTTTTACGAAACCGGCAAACCGAGAGCAAAAGGAGCTTACGTGGATAATAAGATACAGGGTGAGGTATTTTACTATGAGACAACTGGGCGAATTAGAGCCAAAGGGAAATATGTAAAAGGATTGATGGATGGCAATTGGTACTTTTTTGATGATGTCAATAAGGTGATAAAAACACAGGTGTGGGATAAGGGAACTTTGGTGAGCCAGGACCCACCGGAGGAGAAGGATGAATTTTTTGAAGAGGAAGAAAAAAAATAAATGGCACGCGTAGTAGTAGGATTAAGTGGAGGGGTAGATAGCAGTGTGGCAGCACATATTTTGCAGGAGCAAGGGCATGAGGTTATAGCACTATTTATGCGCAATTGGCATGATGATTCAGTAATTCTGGATGATGATTGCCCTTGGGTAGAAGATAGTAATGACGCGCTTTTGGTGGCCGATAAACTCAATATTCCTTTTCAGGTGATAGACCTGAGCGAGGAATATAAGGAGCGCATTGTGGATTATATGTTTGCTGAATATGAATCGGGGAGAACACCTAACCCGGATGTGCTTTGCAATCGCGAAATAAAGTTTGACACTTTTCTAAAGGCTGCCATGGAGCTTGGCGCAGACTATGTAGCCACAGGGCATTATTGCAGAAAAGATACTATAGAAGTGGATGGGAAGCCCGTTCACCGATTATTGGCGGGTGTGGATAACACCAAGGATCAAAGCTATTTTTTGTGCCAGCTCAATCAGGAGCAGCTTTCTAAGGCTTTGTTTCCTATCGGACATTTACAAAAAAGTGAAGTTCGTAAAATTGCCATGGAGCTAAATTTGGTAACAGCCGAGAAGAAGGACTCACAAGGACTTTGCTTTATCGGGAAAGTGAGTTTGCCAACATTTTTGCAACAGCAATTAAAACCCAAAAAAGGTAAAATTATAGAAGTGACCGATGCCGATGGAATGTGGGGTCAGGATGCTTCAAAGATTGAAAATGATCTGGATAAACTCGTTGCACCGTATGTATTTTCACCCGAAAGGGGAAAGGTAGTAGGCGAGCATCAAGGTGCGCATTATTTTACAGTGGGCCAGCGAAAAGGCCTTGCTGTGGGAGGAACTCCAGAGCCACTTTTTGTGTTAGCAACGGATACTACGGAAAACCTGATTTATACAGGTCAAGGTGAGCATCATAGAGCTTTGAGCAAAAAAGGACTGTTTATTGCAGAAGATGATATTCACTGGGTGCGCCCGGATTTGGAATTGAAAGAAGGTGAAAGCTCTCCTTTTCTTTTACGCATTCGATACCGCCAGCAGCTAGTTGGGGGCACTTTGTACAGAGAAAACAAGGGCTTGTATATTATATTTGATGAGCCGATGAAGGCGATCACTCCGGGGCAATTTGCCGCTTGGTACCTCAAGGACGAGTTGGTAGGTTCAGGCGTGATTAATTATTAAAAAATGAGGATGAAGAAATTTGTAGTACTGTTTACTCTATTAAGTTGTGTGGCGCAAGCCCAACTGTCGCGTGTGTATTTTACCGATAAGGGGGCTAATGCGGAAATGTTAAGCAATCCTTACTTATTTCTTTCTCCAAAAGCCATTGACAATAAAGAGAAGCGAAATGTAGCAGTAGACATTCGGGATATTCCAGTTTCAAAATCACATTTACAAAGTCTTCATGATGCAGAGCTCGAAGTGAAAATGACTAGCCGCTGGTTTAATTACGCCTTAGTAGATGGTGAAGATGTATTTCAAAAAGTGAAAGACCTTCCTTTTGTAAAAAGAGTGGAAACTCCAAATCGGTATAAAGTTTCTTTTGCAGAAATGCCGGAGGCATCTCAAGCTACAAATTTGACTTACGGTATTGCCGATAATCAAATTGAAATGGTAGAAGGAGAATATCTTCATGACCTTAATTACAGAGGAGCGGGAATGACGATTGCCGTAATTGATGGTGGTTTTCAGGGTACAAATACTTTAACCGGTTTAGATAGCCTTAGACAGCAAAATAGAATTTTGGGCACCTACAATTTTGTTCATAACGACACGGACATTTATAAGGATGGAAGTCATGGTACAAGTGTACTTTCCATTTTGGCTGGGTATATAGATTCAGCCTATGCAGGCTCAGCTATTGATGCTAATTATTGGTTACTCAAATCAGAAAATGAGTCTGATGAGAACATCTCAGAAATGGATAATTGGCTGGCTGCCGCGGAATTTGCGGATAGCGTAGGTGTTGATATTATTACCTCAAGTTTGGGTTACAACAATTTTGTAGGAGGTGTAGGCGATTTTGCCTATAATGATATGGACGGAAATACTGCATTAGTTACCAAAGCAGCAGATATGGCTGCGGCCAAAGGAATTTTGGTAGTAGTAAGTGCAGGAAATGAAGGGAATAGTGGCTGGCAATATATTACGGCTCCTGCAGATGGAGATAGTGTTATGGCCGTAGGTGGAGTAGATGCAAGTGGTGCTTACGTGAGTTTTAGTAGCACTGGCCCAACAGCAGATGGTAGGGTGAAACCGGATGTAGTAGCTGTAGCTGGAGGAACAGCTTTTATATCTCCGGCTGGCCCTACTTATGGAAACGGAACTTCTTTTAGCTGCCCTATTATTTCTGGCATGGCAGCGTGTTTTTGGCAACAAAATCCATCCCTTAGTAATATGGAGCTATATGAAGCCATTATTGCTAGCTGCTCACAGCCTTTCACTCCTGATAACGCCATTGGTTTTGGAATTCCAAATTTTAGAATTGCCTCTTGGGAAGTTGGTGTTGAAGAATTGGAAATAGCTACACATATTAATGTATTCCCAAACCCTATTGGTGATGAGTTTGAGGTAGAATCTGAGGATTTTGTTATCCAAAAAAATATTGAGATTAGCATTTTGGATATTAACGGTAAGCCCGTGTATGAGCATGAAGTAGAGGGTGGAAACTCTAAGTTGAAAATACAAACATCCCTTCCGGAAGGGATGTACCTTTTGAATATTCAATATGGAGGAAAATCACACCTCCGCAAAATCATTAAGTAAGATGGAAAACCGCATTTGCGGACTGTTTGGCATCAAGTACCCACTAATACAGGCGGGTATGATTTGGTGCAGCGGTTGGGAATTGGCATCGGCAGTGAGCAATGCCGGAGGGCTCGGAATTATTGGTTCAGGAAGCATGTATCCAGATGTGTTGCGAACACATATTCAAAAATGTAAAGCAGCAACAGACAAACCCTTTGCGGTAAATCTCCCGATGCTGTATCCACAGATTGAAGACCACATTAATATTATTATAGAAGAAGGGGTGAAGATCGTATTTACCTCTGCTGGAAATCCTAAAACCTGGACGGCTCACCTTAAAAAACATGGCATTACCGTAGTTCATGTGGTGAGTAGTGTAAAGTTTGCCTTAAAGGCCGAGCAAGCTGGTGTAGACGCTGTAGTAGCCGAAGGCTTTGAAGCTGGTGGTCATAATGGTCGCGAAGAAACTACCACTTTTTGCCTTATCCCTATGGTGAAAGAAAAATTGAATGTCCCATTAATTGCAGCTGGTGGCATTGCTACCGGCAGACAAATGCTTGCAGCTATGATTTTGGGCGCTGATGCTGTACAGGTAGGTTCTCGATTTGTGGCCAGCGAAGAGAGTAGCGGTCACTTCAATTTTAAGAACAGGGTAGTGGAAGCAGGTGAAGGCGAAACACATCTTACCTTGAAGGAGCTTGCTCCCGTTCGTCTTATTCGTAATAAGTTTCATGCCGATGTAATGAATGCCTATGCTAATCACGCCACAGTGGATGATCTTAAAACTTTGCTCGGTAGAGCTCGTGCCAAACGTGGTATGTTTGAAGGAGACTTGGACGAAGGTGAGTTAGAGATTGGGCAAATTAGTGGTTTGATTGATAACATTAAGCCAGCAGCCGAAATTGTAGAAGAGATTATTTCTGAATTTAATTTACTACAAGCCAACTGGCCTTCCCAAGTTCTGTAAGCTTGTTCCTTCGGTTTGATAATGATTGACTTATCGTAGAATAATAGTTTTGCAGGATTATGCAAAGCGCGTTCTGCATTAGTTTTCGCTGTCCTTTTTTTCTTTGCTTGAACAAGCATTTAGCACTGGCATAAACTCATTGACCCTTTTAATGAGCTCCTTATCTGGATAGTTTTACAGAAAAATTAAGGAGCATGAAAAATTTATTTAGAATACTGATAGTGACGATGATTAGCCTAATGGCTTTTCAGTCAAGAGCGTCACACTTGCTTGGTGGAGAGATTATTTGGGAGTGTACAGCAAATGGAAAGTACGACTTTACAATGATTGTTTATAGAGAGTGTGGTGCAGGGGCTATACCGCTTCCAGGTAATCAAACTATCAATGGCCCGGTTAATATTCCCATGACAAGACAAAGTATAGTAGAGGTGTCTCCCGTTTGTCTTGGTGGAGGTAGTATTTCTTGTAATACATCACCTTCTGGTAAAGGTGCAGTTGAGAAACATACTTTTAAAAGTAATTCACCTGTTACATTGAGTGGGGTGCCTCCTGCTGGGGGATGGATTTTTAGTTGGTTTCAGAGTGCTAGACCGGGTACGGTGGTTAATATTACTCCAGGAAACTATTTTCTACGCGCCATTATGTACCCTTATCAACCAGTGGGAGCTACAGCTCCCCTGAACTCCAACCCTTGCTATGATAATAGTCCAAAATTTCAGGAGCTGGGTTCTATTACCATTTGTACGGGAAGCCCATTTACATATAATCACTTGGTTGCTGATAAAGACTTAGATTCTTTGTTTGTAAGATTTGCGGAGCCTTGGACAGCGGCAAATACCCCGGTGAATTGGGATCCAGGCTATAGTTTTCAGTCACCGTATCCAAGCAATCTTACTAATCCGGCCAATGGTCCTGTGGTTTTGAATAGTAAAACTGGAGAGATTTCTATGGATATACAGGTGGCGCAAGATGGAAGTTACGCCAGTTGTTATGAGGTAGAAGCTTGGAAATGTGGTGTGGATGGCAACGGAGTGATTAGACCTATAAAGGTGGCCTCAGTATTTAGAGATGTGGTTATAATAACAGCTAATGGTTGTGCTACCAATAACGAGCCCAGTGCTTTTATTGACACCTCTACCTACCGAAACATTAAACAACTAGGCCCTAAAACGTATAAAACAAGTGTGTACCCTGGTGACACGATTAACTTCAGATTATCAGCTACGGATACAGATATCAACCCTTCTACTTTTTTGCCTCAAAAGATCACTTTTGATGCGGCTGGCCTTACAGTTTCAGGTCCGGGTAAGTCTTATGCTAGTGGAGTTGGTTGTGATGGAGGAGCACCTTGTGCTACGTTTACCCCCGTGGCACCCCAGGTAGGTTATGTAAAAGCTTTGAACAATAATATTGAGTTCTTTTGGGTACCGGATTGTCAACACTTAAGTGTAGATGGTAACTTTTGTAACCCGATCAACACCTTCTTTTTCTCAATGCGTATGCAGGATGACGGCTGTCCGGCCCCGGAGATCGCCCTGACGACTTTTATAGTGGACGTACTTCCGGGAGACCCAAGCCCCTTGAACCTCACTTGCCTGAATGTAGACAGTGTAAGTGGCGATCGTAAGCTAGGTTGGGAAAAAGCTACCATAGATAGTGCTTTGGACTTTAACTACTACATGGTATTGGCCGGCCCTAATAGTACGGGCGGTTATGATACCATTCAAAAGATATATGACATTGACTCTTTAGGAACTATAGTGAGCGGAAGTGGAGGGTACAATAATTTTTACATCATTAAGAGTACGGGTAAGTGCGACTTTTTGTCTTTACCCTCCGATACCTTGACTGTGATGGACCTAACGATGAATGTGATAGTAACTCCACTGGGCGACTATGCGGACCTAAGCTGGACGAAGCTGAGCGACCCATTGCCATATACGAGCGAAGGCCTGTACCAGGTGTGGCAAGAAGTACCAGCGGGAAGCGGCAATTGGAAACAGGTGGGACAAACCAATGGTACCACCTATGTAGATACTGTGCAGGTTTGCGACTTGTTTGTAAACTATCAGGTTCGAGTAGCCGATACCACATTGCTGTACTGTGGCAGTGGTTCCAATTTGCAAAAAGGCCGCTTTAGCGATAAGAGCAATGACGACCCCTTGCAGCTGGATAGTGTAAGTGTAAATGCGAATGGCAACAGCATAATAAGCTGGAACGATACCAAGAATGGCGATGTAGTGGTGTACTACCTGTTTTTTAACGACCCCAAGCTGGGCTGGCAAATAGTAGACACGATACCCGAAGGCACCCCCATGCCCCATGAGTGGACGAACAGTGAGGCCGATACCCGCAGCGAAGAGTTTAGAATAATCTCAGCAGATAGCTGTGGCAACTTTTAGCGACAATCAGTTGGTAAAACCCCACGCTACCATATATCTGCGCAATTATTTAAATAAATGCGAAGCCTACTCTCGCCTAAGCTGGAACACCTATGAAGGCTTTGGTAACCAGGGAGTAGCGGAGTATCGTATATGGATACAAGAGATAGTAAATGGTACCCCCGGAGGCTGGAATATACTGGACACCCGTACCGGAGAAGATACCACCTACACGCAGTACAACTTGCAAAATGGCTATGAATATTGCTACCGCATACAAGTTATAGATACGAGTGGAGCCAAGAGTTCTACCTCCAATGAGCTGTGTATACTGGCCGAAGTGCCCTCTAAATCGAAGATTTTGTACGTAGCTCAGGTAACTAATAATACAAACCGGAATACGATGGAGCTGAACACGTATATAGATGCTCAGGCAGATGTACTAAGCTTTGATATAGAGCGCGCCCTTACGCCTGAAGGTCCCTTTGAGCGAATAGCCACTATCCCTAAGCCCACCACATCCAATACCTTTAACTTTTTTGACTACGGAGCCAATCCGAAGAGCAACATCTACTACTACCGCGTATCGGCCACGGATAGCTGTGGAGGTAGGGACACGGTAACCGATCTGTCGAACAACGTATTGCTGAATGTAGAAGCGCGAGGCGATGTAAGCAATATGCTGAGTTGGAATACCTATAAAAACTGGGCGGGAGATGTGGCCAGATATGATGTATACCGTCAGGCCGAAGATGAAACCAGCTACAGCCTTATAGCACAGGTATCATCAGCCGATAGCACGTATCAGGATAATTTTGACAGAGCAGTGTATGGTGAAGGTGAAGGTAACTTTTGCTACTATGTGGTAGCTGTAGAAGGTCCGAATCCCTTGGTGCTGGTACAGCCCAACGGTGATCCTTATGATAGCCGAAGCAATACAGTGTGCATGAATCAAAAAGCACGCGTGTTTATACCTACCGCCTTCAATCCCAATAGTGAGCAGGAGATAAACCGTAGCTTTGGCCCCTCGATGAAATTTACCGAAGTAAGCCAGTACTCATTTTATATAATGAACCGCTGGGGAGTGAAGGTATTTGAAACTACCAACCCCGAAGAGCGCTGGGATGGCACCTTTGATGGCACAGAAGCAGCCCAAGGCGTGTACATTTACTTTATCACCTATGCCACACCTGGCCAGGTAGCCACCGAAGAAAGAGGTAGTTTTACTTTGATAAGGTAGAAAACAAAAGATTGATAAATCGAAAGATCATCATCAGCCCCGAGGACTAAAGCCTCGGGGCTGCTTTGTTTTGCTAATCCGTATTAACTACGCTTTAAAACAGGCAAAATCATCATTCTCTAATTTGTACTTTCGTAGAATGTCAGGTCTTCATAGATTTAGGCCTTAGAACAAAAAGTGTTTTATCCATTATATTAGGAAACGATACTAAACCACGAAACGATTAGCACATGAAAAAAGTCATTCAATTAATAGCATTTATAGGGATAATGCTTTTTACAGGCCACACGGCAAAGGCATCACACTTACTGGGTGGTGAGATTACCTGGGAGTGTACAGCTAATGGGAAGTATATATTTACCCTAGCGATATATAAGGAGTGCGGTGGTTCTACTGCCGGTTTAGGCTCAACACAAAATTTAAGTGGACCTAATGGAAGTATTCAGTTGAGTCAAATATCCGTTACAGAAGTTTCGCCAACCTGCTTGGGAGGAGGGTCTATTAGCTGCGCAACCTCAGGGCCTGGTAATGGAGCGGTAGAACGTTATGTGTATACGAATGATGGGGTGGCTGGTAGGCCACAGCCAACAACTTTATCAGGTGTTCCAGGTGCCGGTGGATGGGTATTTAGTTGGTATAGCTGCTGTAGGCCAGCTGGGATTGCCAATATTACGAGCCCAACAAGTGCAGGGTATTTTCTTAGAGCGGTGATGTATCCATATACTCCCGCTGGAGCTACCGCTCCTCTAAATGCAAATCCATGTTATGATAATAGCCCTAAATTTAATGAAACTGGTTCTTTAACTATTTGTGCAGGTTCTCCTTTTACTTATAACCACCTAGCTTCTGACAAAGACTTAGATTCATTATTTATCCGTTTCGGAGATGCTAAGATCAATTCTGCAGGAACCCAAAACGTTAATTGGGTATCAAATTATAGCAGAACATCCCCTTATCCCAGTAATTTGACTAATGCCGGCAATGGCCCTATTACTTTAGATGGTAGAACTGGGGAGGTTAGTATGGATATACAGACAGCAACTCAAGGTAGTTATGTGAGTTGTTATGAGGTGGAAGCCTGGAAATGTGGTGTGGATGCTAATGGTAATAGTAAAATGATAAAGGTAGCCTCAGTTTTTAGAGACGTGGCTATTGTGGTTATTAATAACTGCGTTAACAATAACGAGCCAAACGCTTTTATCGATACCTCTACGTATAAGAATATAAAACAACTAGGGCCTAAAACGTATAAGACAAGTGTGTACCCTGGAGATACTGTTAACTTCAGATTATCAGCTACGGATACAGATATCAATCCGTCTACTTTTCTTCCTCAACAAATTACCTTTCAGGCGGCAGGGCTAGAAGTATCAAGACCTATGGCTAGCGGTACAGGCTGTGATGGAGTGGCCCCTTGTGCACAATTTACTCCCGTGGCTCCTCAGGTAGGTTATGTAAAAGCTTTGAATAATAATATTGAGTTCTTTTGGGTGCCGGACTGCCAGCACTTGAATGTGGAAGGAAGTTATTGTAACCCGATCAACACCTTCTTTTTCTCAATGCGTATGCAGGATGACGGCTGTCCGGCCCCGGAGATCGCTTTGACAACTTTTATAGTAGACGTACTTCCCGGAGACCCAAGCCCTCTGAACCTCACTTGCCTGAATGTAGACAGTGTAAGTGGCGATCGTAAGCTAGGTTGGGAAAAAGCTACCATAGATAGTGCTTTGGACTTTAACTACTACATGGTATTGGCCGGCCCTAATAGTACGGGCGGTTATGATACCATTCAAAAGATATATGACATTGACTCTTTAGGAACTATAGTGAGCGGAAGTGGAGGGTACAATAATTTTTACATCATTAAGAGTACGGGTAAGTGCGACTTTTTGTCTTTACCCTCCGATACCTTGACTGTGATGGACCTAACGATGAATGTGATAGTAACTCCACTGGGCGACTATGCGGACCTAAGCTGGACGAAGCTGAGCGACCCATTGCCATATACGAGCGAAGGCCTGTACCAGGTGTGGCAAGAAGTACCAGCGGGAAGCGGCAATTGGAAACAGGTGGGACAAACCAATGGTACCACCTATGTAGATACTGTGCAGGTTTGCGACTTGTTTGTAAACTATCAGGTTCGAGTAGCCGATACCACATTGCTGTACTGTGGCAGTGGTTCCAATTTGCAAAAAGGCCGCTTTAGCGATAAGAGCAATGACGACCCCTTGCAGCTGGATAGTGTAAGTGTAAATGCGAATGGCAACAGCATAATAAGCTGGAACGATACCAAGAATGGCGATGTAGTGGTGTACTACCTGTTTTTTAACGACCCCAAGCTGGGCTGGCAAATAGTAGACACGATACCCGAAGGCACCCCCATGCCCCATGAGTGGACGAACAGTGAGGCCGATACCCGCAGCGAAGAGTTTAGAATAATCTCAGCAGATAGCTGTGGCAACTTTAGCGACAATCAGTTGGTAAAACCCCACGCTACCATATATCTGCGCAATTATTTAAATAAATGCGAAGCCTACTCTCGCCTAAGCTGGAACACCTATGAAGGCTTTGGTAACCAGGGAGTAGCGGAGTATCGTATATGGATACAAGAGATAGTAAATGGTACCCCCGGAGGCTGGAATATACTGGACACCCGTACCGGAGAAGATACCACCTACACGCAGTACAACTTGCAAAATGGCTATGAATATTGCTACCGCATACAAGTTATAGATACGAGTGGAGCCAAGAGTTCTACCTCCAATGAGCTGTGTATACTGGCCGAAGTGCCCTCTAAATCGAAGATTTTGTACGTAGCTCAGGTAACTAATAATACAAACCGGAATACGATGGAGCTGAACACCTATATAGATGCTCAGGCCGATGTACTAAACTTTGATATAGAACGAGCGCTTACGCCCGAAGGTCCTTTTGAGCGTATAGCTACTATCCCCAAACCTACTGTAGGGAATACCTTTAACTTTTTTGACTACGGAGCCAATCCTAAGAGCAACATCTACTACTACCGCGTATCGGCCACGGATAGCTGTGGAGGTAGGGACACGGTAACCGATCTGTCGAACAATGTATTGCTGAATGTAGAAGCGCGAGGCGATGTAAGCAATATGCTGAGTTGGAATACCTATAAAAACTGGGCGGGAGATGTGGCCAGATATGATGTATACCGTCAGGCCGAAGATGAAACCAGCTACAGCCTTATAGCACAGGTATCATCAGCCGATAGCACGTATCAGGATAATTTTGACAGAGCAGTGTATGGTGAAGGTGAAGGTAACTTTTGCTACTATGTGGTAGCTGTAGAAGGTCCGAATCCCTTGGTGCTGGTACAGCCCAACGGTGATCCTTATGATAGCCGAAGCAATACAGTGTGCATGAATCAAAAAGCACGCGTGTTTATACCTACCGCCTTCAATCCCAATAGTGAGCAGGAGATAAACCGTAGCTTTGGCCCCTCGATGAAATTTACCGAAGTAAGCCAGTACTCATTTTATATAATGAACCGCTGGGGAGTGAAGGTATTTGAAACTACCAACCCCGAAGAGCGCTGGGATGGCACCTTTGATGGCACAGAAGCAGCCCAAGGCGTGTACATCTACTTTATCACCTACGCCACACCAGGTGAGGTGGCCACCGAAGAAAGAGGTAGTTTTACTTTGATTAGGTAGAAACTTTGAACTAGTAGATTTATATAAAAACAGCCTCGCGGAGTTTCTCTCGGGGCTGTTTTTATTATTTAGAGAACTATTTTTGAATTATAAATAAACCTTATCCCATTATCAGTGTATATCGTCTGTATTATTACTAAATTCGCACGCAATTTAATTCTAAGTTGCCATCCATGTTATTGAATTCAGACAAAATTCTTGGTGAAGCTCTAACGTATGACGATGTACTCCTCATACCTGCATATTCAGAGGTTTTACCACGGGAAGTAGATCTTACTTCCAACTTTACAAGAAATATTAGCCTTAAAACTCCAATTGTCTCTGCGGCAATGGATACTATTACCGAATCTACTATGGCTATTGCTGTAGCTCAGGATGGCGGAATAGGTGTGCTTCACAAAAACATGACTATCGAGCAGCAAGCTGTAGAGGTAAGAAATGTGAAGCGTGCAGAGAGTGGGATGATTTTGGATCCGGTAACCTTGCGTGAAAATGCACAGGTATCAGACGCCAAAAAGATGATGGCTGATTTTAAAATTGGAGGTATTCCAATTGTAGATGGTAACAAGAAGCTTATTGGTATCATTACCAATAGAGATCTGCGTTTTGAAAAAAATGATGATCGAATGCTTCATGAGATTATGACTAAGGATAATCTTATCACAACTCATGAAAATACAAGTCTTGCAGAAGCAGAAGTGATTTTGCAACAGCATAAGATTGAAAAACTCCCTGTGGTAAAGAAAGATAATACCCTTATTGGCCTTATTACTTATCGTGATATTACCAAACTAAAGATTAAGCCAAACGCATGTAAAGATGCATACGGACGCTTGAGAGTAGCTGCCGCTGTTGGTGTAACAGGCGATGTGTTGGAAAGAGTTACAGCTTTAGTTGGTTCTAATGTGGATGCGGTAATTATTGATACAGCTCATGGACATACCCGTGGAGTAGTAGATGCACTTAAGCAGGTAAAGGGAAAATTCCCAAGCCTGGATGTGGTAGTAGGAAATATTGCGACAGCTGAAGCTGCAAAGTATTTGGTGCATGCTGGTGCTGACGCAGTAAAAGTAGGTATCGGCCCAGGCTCTATCTGTACTACACGTGTAGTTGCAGGTGTGGGTGTGCCACAATTGTCTGCTATTATGGATGTAAAAAGAGGAATGGAAGGTAGCGGAGTTCCTTTAATTGCTGATGGTGGAATTCGTTTTACTGGAGATATTGTAAAAGCGGTAGCAGCGGGAGCTGATAGTGTAATGCTGGGTTCATTATTGGCGGGAACCAAGGAAGCTCCAGGAGAAACAATCATATACGAAGGAAGAAAGTATAAAACTTACCGTGGAATGGGGTCTATTGAAGCTATGCAAAAAGGCAGCAGCGACAGATATTTCCAGGATATGGAAGCGGATATTAAAAAATTAGTGCCCGAAGGTATTACCGGAAGAGTGGCTTATAAAGGCGAAGTAAGCGAAGTGATGTACCAGTTTATTGGAGGGCTTAGAGCCGGAATGGGATATTGCGGAGCACCTACAATAAAGGATATGCAGGAAAATGCAAAGTTTGTGAAAATGACCGCAGCTGGTATTCACGAAAGCCACCCACACGATGTGCATGTAACTCGTGAGGCTCCAAATTACAGTAGAAAATAATTTTTAGTTGATTTGCAATCTTGTCTAACTAAAATTAATAATTATTTATGAATAAAATCATTGCATCCTGCCTGTTGGCATTAAGTGGATCTGTACTCTTTGCACAAGAGTCTTTTGACGACAAAACCTTGTTTACAGTGGCAGAGGATACAGTAACTGCCGGTGAATACATTGCTGTGTACAACAAGAACCGAAATTTAGGAGAGGACATAGATCCTAAAACCCCTACTGAGTATTTGGATATGTACATCAACTTTAAGCTGAAAGTGCATGAAGCTAAGGAATTGGGTATGGATACTATGCCAGGTTTTACTAGCGAGTACGGTAGTTATCGTGATCAATTGGCCAAGCCATATCTTACAGATAAAGATGTAACGGAGGAGCTGGTAGAGCAGGCCTATGATAGAATGCAGTATGACGTTCGTGCTTCACATATTATGGTAGCTATTCCCAGAGGGGCCTCTCCAGAAGATACAGCTAAAGCCTATGGTGAAATTATGAGCATTAAGAGTAAGATAAAGAAAGGTGCAAGCTTTTCTGAAATGGCTAAGCAGTTTTCTGCTGATACATACTCTGCAAAAAGAGGTGGTGATTTAGGTTACTTTACAGTTTTCAATATGGTATATCCTTTTGAAGAGGCTGTATATACTGCAGATGTAGGTCAATTAGTTGGACCCGTTAAAACACGTTTTGGATATCACTTGATAAAGAAAACGGATGAGCGCCAAGCAAGAGGAGAGATTATGGTAAACCACATTCTTATCATCGCAAACGAAAAGTCTACATTAGAGCAAAAAGAAGCGGCTGAAAAGAAGATAAGCGAAATATATGGCGAACTTGAGTCGGGGTCAGACTTTGAAACTCTAGCTAAACAGTATAGTGAAGATAAATCTACAGCTAAGAACGGTGGAAGAATGTTTCCTTTTGGAATCAACAAAATGTATATCGAGTTTGAAGACGCTGCATTCGGTTTAAAAAATCCAGGAGATTATACTGAGCCTGTGCAAACCGAAGTGGGCTGGCACATTATTCAGTTGGTAAAGCATACTGGGGTTGCTGACAAAGAAGTGGCTATTGCAGATATTAAGGCTAAAGTAGATAGGGACGAGCGCTCTCAACAAAGTCGCATGAGCATCATCAAAAAATTGAAAAAGGAGTATAATTTTAGAGAGTATCCCAAAGTTATGAAAACAGCCTTTAGCCAAATTGATGAGTCATTTCTAAAAGGAGAGTACATGCCAGGGAAAATAAAAAACGGCAGTAAGGTAGTTTTTGAATTTGCCAATAAAAAGTATACTGTAGAAGATGTAATAACTACACTTTCTAAAAAGCAAGGTTCGGGTAATGGAGCCTCATTGTCTACTGCATTGAGCGGAAATTATAAAGCCTATGCCGAGGAAGAGCTTGTTAATTACGAGAAAGGTATGTTAGTTAAAAAATACCCGGAATTTAAATTGCTAAGCCGTGAGTATTACGAAGGAATTCTTTTGTTTGACTTAACAGAAGAAAAGGTGTGGAGAAAATCTGTTTCTGACACTACAGGCCTCAAAGAATATTACGCTTCTCATACGGATAAATATCAGTGGAAAGATAGATACCAAGCTTATGTTATTGATGCTGCATCAGCAAAGGAGGCAAAGAAAGCTGCAAAAATGCTGAAAAAAGGTACTGCCATGAACGAGGTGCAAAAAGCTCTAAATGCAGAGTCTGAACTAAACGTGAAGATAGACAGTAGCATATATGAGGCTGGTACAAATAAAATAGTGGACGGAGTAGAGAAAACTGTTGGCTACACTAAACCGATGGAAGTTGAGGGACGTTTCTTTGTGTTGGGAATTATAAAAATAGTTCCGGCAGGAGGAAAAACCTATGAAGAAGCTCGTGGTTTGGTAATTAGTGATTATCAAAATTATCTGGAAGAACAGTGGATAAAAGATTTGAAATCCAGATATGAGGTGAAGATAAATGATTCGGTACTCGAAAAAGTGGTTGAAAAGCTTGAGTCAGATAGCTAAAAAAATATCAAGAGTTTTATTCTTGACAGGAGGGATCTTTTGGGTTTCCTCCTGTCAGCTTTTTAATACAAGCGGTTCGGAAGAAGAAACCAAACCGGTTGTAGCTAGGGTATATGATCGCTACTTGTACAAGGAAGACGTTGAGGGCTTAATGCCGAATGACTTGACCGAAGCTGATAGCTTAGCATTTTTGCAGAATTACATTAATGTATGGGCCAAAGACCAACTGATGATTTTGAAGGCTGAATACAACCTTACAGAAAGCCAGAAAAATTTTGAAAAGCAAATAGAAGAGTATAGAAATGACCTTCTGAAATTTGCCTATCGCCAACAGTACATTTCTCAAACATTAGATACCAATATTTCAGCTAATGCTATAAAAAGTAGCTATAAAGGTGGGAGTAATGATTTTGTACTGAAAGAAAATATCTTACGAGTAGATTATGCAGCCATTAACTTGGAAGCGCCAAACTTGGAGAAAGCCATAAAGTGGTTTTACTCTAAAAAAGAAAAAGACGAAAGCAGTTTTTATGATTATGCTTTGAAGTATTCCTACAAGTTTTCGGTAAGGGATAGTACCTGGATTTCTTATGAGCAGTTGCGAAAGCAAATCCCTTTGCCAAATGAAGACATCGAGAATTTTATAAAAAGTACGAGTTTTACACAATTTAAAGACTCCACCAATGTTTACTTGTTGGAAATAAAGGACTACAGGCTTCGTGGAGATAAAGCACCCTTGCCTTATTCTAGGGAGATTATTAAGAATATCTTGATCAACAAGCGAAAGCTTAATATCATTAATAGTTTAGAGCAGAATTTATTGGAAGACGCTCTCGACAAGAAGGAATTTGAAGTTTATTAAATGAAGAAGTTTTTTGCAATTTTAGTTTTGGCAATAGCCGGACAAGCCTATGCACAGCCACAATTGATTGATGGAGTGGTTGCTGTGGTAGGTAAAAATATTGTGTTGAAATCTGATGTGGATCAGCAAGTAGCCAGTATGAAAAGCCAACAAGGAGTGGAACCAAAGGATCTTGACCCTTGTAACATTTTTGAAGACCTTCTTTTTGAAAAACTTCTTTTACATCAAGCAGAAGTAGATAGTGTACTGGTTACTGAAGACGAGATAAATGCTACTATCGATCGAAGGATAGAGGTATTTGTTCAGCAAATTGGCAGCCGTCAAAAGCTTGAGCAGTACTACGATAAAACTATTGTTGAAATAAAAGAGGAGATGTACCCCTTTGTGGAGAATCAAATGATAGCTCAGCGTATGCTTGGGCAAATCACTGCCGAAGTAGAAATCACTCCAACGGAGGTAAGAAATTTTTATAAAAAAATACCTCACGATAGCTTGCCGCTCATAAACTCGGAAGTAGAATATGCGCAGATTGTGAAGTATCCATTAGCTGGCCCAGAAGCCGTTGAAGCAGCAATCACTCGACTTAACGAAATAAAGCAACGAGTAGAAGATGGCTCATCTTTTAGCACAATGGCTGTGCTGTATTCAGAAGATCCGGGATCGGCTAAAAATGGTGGTAAGTATGAAGGTATTAAACGCGGACAGTTTGTAAAAGAATTTGAAGCAGTGGCGTTTAACTTGACTGAAGGAGAGATATCAAAACCCTTCAAGACGGAGTATGGTTATCACATTGTACAGCTATTAAAGAGAAGAGGGGAAGAGCTTGATCTTCGTCACATTTTGATAAAACCAAAGATTTCGGCTGAAAATCTGGACAAGACCAAAAGCTTCCTCGATAGTGTTCGTACCGCTATTTTGGACAAGAAGGTGACTTTTGGGGATGCGGCAGAAGCTGTATCTGATGATGAAGACTCTAAACAAAACGGTGGGATTGCCATTAATGCCCAATACACGGGTGACTCTAAGTGGGAAGTTGGCCAGCTTGATAAAGCTGTATTTTATGCCATAGAAAATATGGATAAAGGACGAATTTCAGAACCGTCATTCTTTAGAACACCTGATGATAAGGAAGGATATCGTCTTATTCAATTGAATAATAAAACGGAACCTCACCGCGCAGATTTGAAAACCGATTATCAAAGAATACAGATGATTGCGCTTCAGGATAAGAAAAATAAGATTACGCAAAAGTGGATTGAAGAAAAGCTGAAAACTACTTACGTAAGAGTTAACAATGATTATCTTGACTGCGAGTTTCAGCGCAACTGGATAAAACAGTCTCAATATGTCGAATAACATGAATGATGCCCAAGCAGTAGATTTTTTGGGTAAAAAATATAACGAACTCAAGCAGGAAATAGGAAAAGTAATAGTTGGTCAACAAGAAGTGGTTGATCTGCTTATACTATCTATTTTCAGCAAGGGTCACTCTCTTTTAGTGGGAGTTCCAGGTTTGGCCAAAACCCTTTTGGTAAATACCACCGCGCAAGCTTTGGGATTAAGTTTTAATAGAATTCAGTTTACCCCAGATCTTATGCCTTCTGATATTGTTGGAGCAGAGATTTTGGATGAGAATAGAAATTTCAAATTTGTAAAAGGTCCTTTGTTTTCCAATATTGTTTTGGCAGATGAGATAAACCGTACACCTCCAAAAACTCAGTCTGCACTTTTGGAAGCCATGCAGGAGCGCTCGGTTACGGCAGCAGGACAAACCTATCCCATGGCTGATCCATTTTTTGTTTTAGCTACCCAAAACCCTATTGAGCAGGAGGGGACTTACCCTTTGCCAGAAGCTCAGTTGGACCGTTTTATGTTTAACATAGAAGTAGGCTATCCTACTTTTGACGAAGAACTTCAAATTGTAAAAGCTACCACAAGCGGGCTGGATACTACTGTGAATAAAGTGCTTAGTCAGCAGGAGATTATTGATTTTCAAAAGTTGATAAGGAGAATTCCTGTTACCGATAGTGTGTATGAATATGCTGTGGAGTTGAGTAGTTCCTCTCGTCCTAATGGCGAAAAAGCTAAAAACATCACAAATGAATACATAGCTTGGGGAGCTGGCCCACGTGCCTCTCAGTATCTTATTTTGGGAGCTAAGTGCCATGCGGCCTTAAAGGGGAAATATTCGCCTGACAAGGAAGATGTAATTGCTGTGGCTAAACCTGTTCTCCGCCACCGTATGGTAAAGAATTACAAAGCGGAAGCAGAGGGCGTTCAGATTGAAGATATCATCAACGAGCTGATTTAAACAGTCTTAGTACTAGTGACGGTTTTGTGTTAAAAACAGCAAAACTCAAATCTGGAATTACCACCTTTTTAGGGCTTTTATGCTTAGCTTTGCCCCGTTTTTTGCAAACCCGGGACAAAGTAAAATATGCCATCTACAAAGTACATTTTCGTAACAGGAGGAGTAACCTCCTCATTGGGTAAGGGAATCATCTCTGCTTCTCTAGCTACACTCTTGCAGTCAAGAGGTTATAGCGTTACCATTCAAAAATTGGATCCATACATCAATATTGATCCGGGTACCTTAAATCCTTACGAGCATGGTGAGTGCTACGTAACCAATGATGGTGCAGAAACCGATCTTGACCTTGGTCATTATGAGCGTTTCTTGAACCGCCCAACTTCTCAGGCTAATAACGTAACTACTGGTAGGGTGTATCAGTCGGTTATTGAAAAGGAGCGTAGAGGAGATTTCCTGGGGAAGACCGTTCAGGTGATTCCTCACATTACTGATGAAATTAAGAATAGAATCAAAAAGCTGGGTAACACCGGTGAATTTGAAATCGTAATCACCGAGATTGGAGGTACTGTAGGTGACATTGAGGCTTTGCCTTATGTAGAAACAGTTCGTCAACTTAAATGGGAGCTTGGTGAAGACTGTTTGGTTATACACCTAACTTTAGTGCCTATGCTCGCTGCTACAGGTGAGCTTAAAACTAAGCCAACACAACACTCTGTAAAGAGTTTACAGGAATCAGGTGTGCAGCCAGATATTTTAGTGTGTCGCTCTGAGCATGCGTTGGGAGAAGATATTAAGCGTAAGCTTGCCTTGTTTTGCAACGTAAAAAAGGATTCCGTAATTGAATCTCTTGATGCAGAAACAATTTATGCAGTTCCAATTTTGATGCGCAATCAAAAGTTGGATGAAGTAGTATTGAAAAAACTGGATTTACCAATTGAAGACAATTTGGATTTGGTAAACTGGAAGGACTTTTTGTACAAACTGCGTTATCCTAAACATGAGGTAACTATCGGTCTGGTAGGAAAGTATGTTGAGCTTCATGATTCATATAAATCTATTGTAGAATCATTTATTCACGCAGGAGCGGCTAATGAGTGTAAGGTCAATATTCGTTGGATACACTCTGAAAGCCTTAATATAGAAACTACCGAGAAGCATTTTGATGGGCTTGATGGTCTTTTGGTAGCTCCAGGTTTTGGTGAGCGTGGTTTTGACGGTAAGCTTGAAACTATCCGTTACGCACGTGAAAATGATATTCCCTTTTTCGGTATTTGCTTAGGAATGCAAGCCGCAGTAATTGAGTTTGCACGCAATGTGTTAGGTTGGGAAAATGCAAACTCTACCGAAATGGATAAAGAGTGTGCTCATCCTGTGATTTCACTTATGGAAGAGCAGAAGAAAGTTGAGGACATGGGTGGTACCATGCGATTGGGTGCCTGCGATTGTGAGTTGAAAGAGGATACTTTGGCCTTTGGAGCCTATAAGAGAAAAACCATTAGCGAGCGTCATAGACACCGCTATGAATTCAATAGTGAATACCTCAAAGATTTTGAGGATAATGGAATGATTGCTACCGGTAAAAATCCTGATTTGGGATTGGTAGAAATTGTTGAAATACCTACTCACCCTTGGTTTGTAGGCGTGCAGTTTCACCCGGAGTACAAGAGTACAGTGGCTAACCCGCACCCATTATTTGTAAAATTTGTTGAAGCTACAATCACAGCTTCAAAAGCGAAATAAGCATGGAAAATAAAGGAATGGATCGCAACACGATTATTGGGATGTTGCTAATTGGAGGTATTTTCCTCTTTTTCTACTTTTTTAATAAGCCAAATGCTGAGTTGGAACAAACTCCAAACAAAGTGGATTCTACAGAAATTGTAGAAGAAACCAAGCAGCTTGAAGAAGTAAACAACAATCAGCTGGACTCGGTGGTGGTTGATAGCAATCAACTCTTTGCCCCGGCAACGGCAGCAAGCGAGGAGCTTTTTACCTTAGAAAATAAGTTTCTAGAAGTTGTAATCTCTAGCAATGGTGGGCAGATTGTTCAGGCACGCCTTAAAAAATATCAGACGTATGATTCTTTGCCGCTTTACTTAATTAATAAGAATGCGGATTTCAACATTGCCATAAATGGTGATAGACCAATGAACACCGCTGACCTTGTTTTTGCTGGTGTGCAAAACTCTGACAACAAAGTTACCATGACTTTGGATGCAGGAAGTGGTAAATCATTAACCTACGTTTATACCATTGAGCCAGACAATTATATGCTGGGTTGGGATGTAGTTTCTTCCGGAATGGGAAATATGCTTCCTCAGGATGGAGGCCTACAGTGGGAAATGAAAACCCTTCGTCAGGAGAAAAATATTGAGACGGAAAATACTGTTACCGAGTTAGAGTATAGGTTCGCTAACGAGGACGATATGGACAATCTTTCTGGATCTGGAGATGATAGCGAAGAAGTTCAAAATATTAAGTGGCTGGCCTATAAGCAGCAGTTCTTTTCATCTATCCTTATCAATAAGAATGCGGATTTTGGAAAGGCAGGTTTAGCTTCAAAAACTATTGAAGGTTCAGAAGAGTTTACCAAACTTTTGGTTTCAAAAGTTAGCTTAAACTCTACAGCAGGAGATGTAAATAGTTCTTTTGGTTTATATCTTGGGCCAAATAAATACGAGGTTTTAGAATCTTATGAGCAAGGTTTTGAGGAACTTATTCCACTAGGATGGGGAATCTTAGGTTGGATAAACCGTGGTATTGTAATCAACCTTTTCAACTGGCTTGAGGGGTATGGATTAAACTATGGTTTGATTATTCTAGCGATTGCTTTACTTATCAAGATAATCCTTTTCCCATTTACTTACGCTTCTTATCGCTCTATGGCCAAAATGCGTGTGCTTAAGCCAGAGATTGATGAGCTTAACGAGAAGTATAAGGATAAAGACCCAATGAAGAAGCAGCAGGCTACTATGGAGCTTTATCGAAAAGCTGGGGTGAATCCGCTGGGAGGCTGCATACCTATGCTGTTCCAAATGCCGATTCTGATAGCTTTGTTTAGATTCTTTCCAGCTTCTATCGAATTGAGGCAGCAACCCTTCCTTTGGGCGCATGACCTTTCTACTTATGATTCTATTTATGATCTGCCATTCAACATTCCATTTTATGGTGATCACGTGAGTTTGTTTACATTATTGATGACCGTTTCTACGCTTATCTACACCTACATGAATCAACAGCTTACAGGTAGCAATAATCAAATGCCACAGCTTAAGTATATGATGTACTTGATGCCTGTTGTATTCCTTGGAGTATTCAACAACTACGCGGCAGGTTTGAGCTATTATTACTTTGTAGCCAACGTGATTACTTTTGGACAGCAGTTTGCCATCCGTGCATTTTTAGATGATGATAAAATTCACGCTAAGATTCAGGAAAAGAAGGCGCAGCCGAAAAAGGAAAATCGCTTTATGCGAAGAATGCGCGAAGTGCAGGAGGAGCAAAATAGACAAGCGAGAAGGAAGAAGTAAAAGTTCGCCTTTGCGCTTTAAATATTTTTTATGAAGCCGTCTCAAAGTCATTTGGGATGGCTTTTTTATGGGGTATCAATCAATGAATGCGTTTGTGCTATCGGGTTTTATTTCTAGTGGAAAGAAATGCATCTTACCAAATAGTGGCAGGTCAAAAAGTAAGGTTGTGTCGTTTAGAATTTTCGCATTATACCTGTAGGATGGGTATTTTAAACTACCGGTGCTAAGCCATTTTTCTACGGTTAGGCTATCGCCAGTTACATTATAAACTCCCCAGATATAGGGCAAATCTTTATATCTGTCAAAATCTCCGTTGTTAATACTTTCTATCAGATCTTCTAAACCCGCGCTATTTCCCCAAAAACCAAAACAGACACCATTTTGATAAGGGATAAAAAATTTTGTGTTTATTCCGTCTTCATCACGGTAGGTTCGGTAATACAGCCCGTCAGTCCTGAACAGTGTAGTTCCACTGCTACTCTTTTCCAATTTTAATGGAACTCTGCTATAGGGGTTGCAACTAGAAGATGCGACAACAAGTATTAAAATATAGACGGATTTCAAGCTTTACATTAGTTTTATGAGGAGCATCTAATTTCAGACAAATATTTTTAGCTATAAACAAATCAAAAAAAGTTGCTCCATTACTGAAGCAACTTTAATTATATCAAAAAAATGGATTGGGTTATTTTACTGTAAAAGTAGCACTGTTTATATAGCTGTTTGCATGAACAAAAGAACCTGTAAGTGGATCGCGAACCCAAACGATAGACATAAAAGTATACTTGGTGCTCGATACATAATCAGGGGAAGCGGCATTTTTGCTCTTGAATTTTCTAATATATTGACGGATGGGTGTATCACCCGTTCCAATAATATCACCTTTATAATATTCACCACCAAACGGCCAATAGTCACCAAGAGGATAGCCCCAGGTTCCTGTACTGTCAAATTTGGCTAGAAACTGGTTTTCATAGAAAAATGTAGTTCCTTTTTTCACAAGTACCCTTTTTTCATTTTCAGTTAATACATCCTTATCCCATTGAGATTCATGAGGAAGAGGTAGTGGTGGGTGTTTGATTAAATCCTGGCTAGCCGCCATTCTTAGATCTAAAGTCATTCCAGGAATTTCAGTAGTATATGATCTTGCTTTGCTCTTACCAAGCATGTAGGTATCAATATAAATATCACTGGTTAAGGTGTCCATAAAGAACTTTACTTTATGATCAATTATCCAGGCTGTATCGTTTTGGCTAACCTGATTGGTAACCGCAAGTAGGGGCTTTTTACGAAGTGCAAACTTGGTTTTATTTACTAGATCAGCAGAGAATACCTCTTCGTCATCGAGCACAAAAAACGGTGCTGTAGGAGATTGAAAATTCATCATAATAGAATCACCATCCGGTTCGTAAAGCCCACCAACTGCTGTGCTTACCATATGCAGGGTATTTATACTGCCACTATATTCATCCAAAGCTTGTATACGAGCTTCTTCATATACTGCTGATCCCGGATTCTGAATATCAGATCCCATCATTAATAGCACATTGTACTTTTCTTGAGGGGTTGCTGGGCCAGAGTCTACAGTCGGTATGGGGTCTTCTTCTCCACAAGAACTTAAGATGGCGATGAGCGCACTAAAAAGCAGAATTTTTTTCATCATATATGTTTTGATAGATCGCAAAAATATTAAAATTAAAGCTGGTGAAAATGCAAACTATTTGCTGAAAACGCAACATGCAAGCATTGTATTGCTGATATAGATGTGTAAACGATTCATATTAGTAATCGAAGGAAATAGAGCAAAGGTTGGGTTAGATGCATATTTACTTAAAGATCAGATCAACATACACTGGCAAATGGTCACTAAATCCACCCTGATACTTATACCCTAAAAATGTCCTAAAAGGAACAGAGCCAGGATATTTATCATCTGTGGTGAGCAGAAATCCATGAGTTGTAACCTTTGCTGTATTGTCTTTTATTGATATTGCCTCATTGCTCAAAAGACTGGAACTCACAATTATTTGGTCTAAATAACTCCAAGTACCTCGGTACCTATGTGAGCCTTGTGTAGGAGGTAAAGTAGCCATTAAGTTGATTAAACTTTTTCCATGCAGCATTGTGTCAAGCGGTTGTGCCTTGAGGGTATCATGTAAACTTATGTTTGTCCATTCATCATTAAAGTCGCCAGCAGCTATCACGTAAGTAGGGTAAGGGAGCATATTAAGCGAATCCGTAATATGCTTTAACGTCAGGGCTGCTTGAATCCTTTTAGGTTCAGATCTTGCCTGTCCACCATAGCGGCTGGGCCAGTGACAAAATAGAAGGTGTACCGTATCTTTTTTATTAAAAATACCCTTACAGTATAAAATATCACGTGTTACAAAATTTGGGTCATTATGCATTTTTACAGGAATAGGACGGCTTGCAATTGGGGTAAATTCGTCCTTCCTATAAAGCATACCAACGTCAATACCGCGCCTATCGGGTGATTCAAAATGAATGATACCATAGTTGAATTTGCGTAATACCTCCGTGCTAATCAGGTCTTCTAAAGCCTGTTTATTTTCAACCTCGGCAACACCAACAATCGTAGGAGGCAGCCATTCACCAATACTCAATATGGCTTTTGCCATATGATTTAGTTTTTCATGATAGCGGTAGATACTCCAATTGCGTTTTCCTTCCGGAGTGTATTCATCATCATTTTTTAAAGAATCATTTTCCGGGTGAAAAAGATTTTCAAGATTGTAAAAGGCAATACGTTGACTTTCGCTTTTTTGTGCATTTAGCTTTACACAAAGTAAAAGCAATACCAGAAAGAAGCTATGAGCTAAAGTTTGACAAGAGATAGTTAGAAATTTCATGCAGCGTCAGTTGTTTCGAGTCAGGAGCCATTTTTAATGCAGCTTCCGGCATTACCGAAATCTGTGCTTCCTGGGGTTTTTGAACGATAGTTTTTCCTCCTGCACTCGCAATAGCTCCAAGTCCAAAGGCGCCATCTTCGTTAGCTCCGGTAAGGATAATGCCTGTTACACGATTGCCAAATTGTTTTACCACATTGTAAAAAGTAACATCTATTGAGGGTCGGCTAAAGTTTACCCGGTCACTCAAACTTAGTGAAAGTGTGCCGTCATTCTCAACTAATAAATGATAATTGCTGGCGGCAAGATAAATTATACCATCCAGCATTGGCTCCTGATTGGAGGCCTCCTTTATAGTTAGATTTGAAGAATAGCCAAGTACCTCGTCTAACTTGTGGCTGCCTTGTTTAGGTCTGTGAATAACGACAAGTACAGGACAATTTAAAGGCTTTTTAATTTGCCCAAAAATGGTCTTTAGTGCAATGATTCCGCCAGCACTGGCACCAATCACCACGATGTTATTTGACTTTTTTATAAATGCTGCTTTCTGGTTCAATTTCTACAAATGCATTTCTATCTTCAAAGAAGATAATAGATTCTTTGGAGCCAAGTATTAGATGACCACCATCATTTAGGCAAGTACAAAACTTTCCTAATATCGAATTTTGTAGTTGAGGGTTGAAATAGATGAGCACATTTCTACAGATGATTATGTCAAAATCTGATGCCGGAGGAGTAGTCATCAAATCATTTTCCATAAAAGAAATAGAATGGTAAAGATCGTCATGAAAAATCACATTTTCACCATCCTGTGAATAATATTTTTCCAGACTAAATTTCCCTCCTGCTTCCTTATAAGATTCTTCATAGTTAGCTATATGACGATGCTTGTATGTCTTGGATTTGGCCAAATCCAGAATAGCTGCGGAAAGGTCTGTTCCCAAAATACTTGCTTTATGCAGAAGGTTATTTTCCTTCAGCAGGATGGCTAGCGAGAGGATTTCCTCGCCAGAACTGCAGCCAGCAGACCATATTTTTATGTGATCTTTTTCACTAGCGAGTTGCTGAATCAAGCGGCCAAAGCATGAATAAAAAAAAGGGTCACGAAACATTTCCGTAACGTTTACCGTAAATTTTTCAATGAAAACCTCGCGTGGGTTAGGCTGTTGATCAAGGTATTTAATGTATTCCTCAACATCCGAGAACTTGAGCTCCATTAGGATTTTAGAGATTCTTCGCCTCACAGAAGATTCCGAATATTGACTAAAATCTATTTCCAATTTATCATTCAAGTAAGAAAGCAATTGATCTTTTTGCTCCACACTTATACTATTTTTATTAGGATGATAGGCCACAGGCTCGTTCATTGCTTAGTTTTGGAGCCGTTAAATTAGAGCTATTTTCAATTGATTAACTATTTTCAAAAATGTTTTTTACTCACCATTCTCTTACTTTTTGGGTGGTCAAAAACCGCTATATCCCAGTCTGAAAGCAGTATTGAGTCTCAAAAATCATATCTGGAATTACCGGTAGAAACCTTTAATGATACTAAGCGAATACTATTAAGTCCAGCCAAATGGAAAGGTAAAGACTGGGCATTAGCTGCTGGTGCTGTTTCACTCACAGCCTTGTCATTTACAGTAGATGATGAAATACAGGAGTGGAGCCAACAGAGTTTTAGTACTACAGGTGATGCTGTTGCAAAATACATTGGTGAACCTTTTGGAAACCCCATTATAGTAGTAGGTGGATCTTTTGTGATTTATACTGTTGCAAAAATCAGTCATCATCCAGAAATTTCAGACCCTACACTTACAGCATTTAAAGCAACCTTGATAGCTGGTGGAGCAACCGGCTTGATTAAGATTTTAGCACACCGAGCCAGACCAGATGAAAACATCCCTCCTGATTCTTGGGACTGGGGAGGACCATCTTTTTCTATGGATAACCTTTCGTTTGTGTCAGGGCATTCAGCTACCGCTTTTGCACTGGCAGCAAGTATGAGCACCTATTATAAAGATCATCGATGGGTGACTTGGGTAACTTATCCGTTGGCTACGGTTACTGCTTTATCACGGGTGTATGACAATCGCCACTGGTTTTCTGATGTGGTGGGCGGTGCCGTATTGGGGATTTTTATTGGAAAAACTGTGGCAATGCCTGATAAGTATAAATGGGGCATTGCTCCCAATTCAAAGGGAGGAACTTCAATGTCTTTTACTTATTCTTTTTAGCATATAGCTTTTTCAGCTTTATAGCCTGAAGCGGCTTCCCATCAATTAAAATACTCAGTACATATCCCCCTGCGGAAATATCTCTAGTATCTATGGTGAAGGATCTTGCATGTTCGGGAATTATGCCAAATGTGGTTCGCATCCCTTTGGTATCTAGTAGCTCATATTGTAATTTAGGGTGTTTGCTACTGTTTATTGAGATTTTAATTTGTTCGTCAAATTGCGGTTTCTCAACGGAGATCTTCACCTTATCATCAAATTTGAAATAAGCAGTATATACAAAGCCACCGCCAAGCTCATTTTGCTCATCTGTAATTAGTAGCGATTCTTTATCCGTAAAGGTGATGGACTCTTTTTGAGAAACCCCACGGAAGGCATAGGTTTCCTGGTTTCCACCAAAGAAATCTGCGCCCTTAAAATCAGTAAACACCCACATTTTATCATATCCCAAAAGGACAAGTTTATCCTTTGATGGACTCAAAGCAGCACCGGCCACCCAAAATAGCGACTTGTCGCCATGCCCGGTTTTGAAGCTATCCAATCGCGAAATAGAATAGTTCCCGGCTTTGGTAGGCATTCCGTATAAATAAGTGTATCCTGTAAAGGGCTTTGTTCTATTTTTAGTAAAAACATAAATAGAATCACCTAAGTGCACCATGGATTCACAATCAAAATTGCGGCTCTGTTTGGGCTCTGGAAACTCTTGTTGCTCCTTAAAATTAAATTTTATTTCCTCCAAATTATACAAAGAGTCCGCGGTGGATACCTGATATTTTAAGATGCACAAATCAGTGCGTTTATTCTTGTTGTTGCCAAAATCACCAATGTAAAGATAACCTTGGTCGTACTCCAGTTCCTCCCAGTCTGTGTTTACAACATTAGGTAGGGGTATGGTTTTGAGTAATTTACCTTCATTATTAGTGATAAAAATTTCAGGCTCATTACCGCTGTCATTTATCATAGCAAAGTTGCCGCTTGGTAACATGGCTATTCCGCTGCATTCACTCACTTCTTCAGGTATTTCGCCAACTTTGTTTAAGGGCATTTGTTGCCCAAAACTGGCGAAGTACAAAAAGCTAAATACCTGATAGAAGATGTTTTTTAGCATCATTTTTTTGGTTTTAAAATAAGACAGCCATCACCATAGCTCAAAAATCTAAAGTCATGATCTAGAGCATAATTATAAATATCCTTCCATTTTGGGCCAACAAAAGAGGACACCAAAAGTAGGAGGGTACTTTTGGGCTGATGAAAGTTGGTAAGCAGTCCACTGCAAATTTGATGCTCATAGCCAGGCGCTATAATAAGCTGGGTTTTGGCAGTAAGTATTTCCAGGTTTTTGATGGACATTTCATAGGCCACTGCTTGCAAAGCTTCTAAGGGGCTAGGTAGTTTTTCACCCGAATAAGGTTCCCACTGAGTAATCACATAACTGTCATCCGGTATTCCTGATTTTAGAATTTTTACGCCTAGCCAATAAATACTTTCCAAAGCGCGCAGGGAGGTTGTTCCTACTGGAATAATAGGACGATCGAGATTATCCAATAATGAATCCATGAGCTTTTTATCAATAAAAAACTCCTCGTAATGCATATCATGCTCGGCCACGGTTTCGGTGGAAACGGGCCTAAAAGTTCCTGCGCCAACATGAAGTGTAATAAAAGCTTCTTCAACGCCACAGTCCTTTAGCTCCTGAAGCAAGGCTTCGGTAAAATGAAGACCGGCAGTAGGAGCAGCTACAGAACCATTTTGCTTGGCAAATAAAGTTTGGTACGTGCTTTTATCCGCATCTTCAGCATCGCGATTGAGGTAGGGTGGAAGCGGGGTTTTTCCGGCTTTTTCTAAAATATCAGCAAAATGGCAATCACTATCCCAAGAGAATTCGATGATAAATGAGCCATTATCGCGGTCAATCTTTTCTGCATAAAGCGCAGTTCCATCTTCTAGTTCAATAGACAATTTTCCAGTTTTCCACTTGCGGGCACCGCCTACGAGGCATTTATACCTCAATGGAGATTTGGCTTGCATGGCCTGCTGGATGTCCATTCGCTCGGCTGGCTCCAAACAGAAAACCTCTATGGTAGTGGTCTCATTTTTAGGAAATTTAAGCCTGGCCTGAACTACCCGGGTTTGATTAAAAAGCAAAAAACTATCTCTTGGCAAATATTTCAGAAGATGCTTGTACTGATCTTCCCTGATATTTCCATCCTCATAAATTAGAAGCTTGGAAGTATCTCTGGGTGATACAGGGTATTTGGCAATTCGTTCATCAGGGAGCGGATAGTTGTACTCCTCTATTCGGATATTTTTTACGTCTTGTTCCAAAAATGGCTTTTCTTTGAGGCCGCAAAAGTATGAAGAAGGCCGTAGTAAGCGTAACAAATGACCTGGTAACTGACCAGCGCGTGATGCGCACCAATGAGGTGCTGCTCCAAATGGGGATTGAACCCACATTTGTAGGCCGAAAGCTGCCTGAAAGTCTGGAATATAAAAAGCCATATCCTCATCGTAGGTTCAAACTTTGGTTTAGAAAAGGCTTTCTTTTTTATGCCAACTACAATTTCAGGCTGTTTTGGTACCTGCTTTTCCATCGTTTTGATCTTTACATAAGTAATGATTTAGACACCTTGTTGCCAAACTATCTAGTGTCTTCGCTCAAGCGGAAACCCTTGATTTACGATTCACATGAGTATTTTACCGGTGTGCCCGAAATTCAAAATAGACCTTTAGTAAAAAAGGTGTGGACAAGCTTGGAGCAATTTATTTTTCCAAAGCTCAAAACGGTAATTACGGTAAATGATAGTATTGCTGCGCTGTATGAGGATGAATACGGAAAGCCGATCCATGTGGTACGGAATATTTCGGATTCCAGTTTACCTGAAAAGGTGAAAAGCAGGGAAGAGCTTAGTTTGCCCAAAGATGCATTTATCATTATCAACCAAGGGGCGGGTATCAATGTAGATCGCGGAATGGAAGAGGCGATTGAAGCGCTTGAATTACTTCCCACGGAAGTGGTGCTGCTAATAGTAGGAAATGGTGATGCTGTACCAGGGCTCAAAAAAATGACGGCCGAAAAAGGAATTAGTGAGCGAGTGATCTTTAAACCAAAGCAGCCCTATTTGGAAATGCTGCAATACACGCTTAACGCTGATTGTGGATTATCACTGGACAAGCCTCTAAGTCCAAATTATCAATTTAGTTTGCCCAACAAGCTTTTTGATTTTATAAAAAGTGGAATACCCATGGTAGTTTCCAGCGTGGTGGAAGTGCGAAAAGTAGTAGAGCAATATAAGATTGGTGAAGTGTGCATGGATCACCATCCACAGACTTTGGCCACGGCTATTTTAAAGGTAAAAGCAAATGGCAAAGCCTATTATTCTGCCAACTTAAAACAAGCGGCAGCAGAAAATAACTGGGAAACTGAACAGCTTATATGGAGGCAGATTCTCGAGCCTTACGCAGCAGAAAACTCAGGTAGCTAAGCTTGTAAAAACTGAACAATCTAAGTGATGGCCTTTTTGCTGTGATTAATTTTTCCTCCCACTTTTCATGATTCTTGGCAAAAACTTTAGCCACAAACTTGCTGAGTTTTATTTTAGAAATAAAATCAAAAGTGCGCATGAGGGTTACACTTGCGTTGAAATCACCATTGCCTCGGAGGTACAGGTATTTTAGGTTTTGAATGGCAAGGCGTGTTTTGTGTAAAAACATTTCATTGCTCTCCAAATCACCATGAATTACTTCATTGTCAATGTGCAAAATAGGGTAGCCTTGGCGCGAAAGCTCATAGCCTAGCAAGGTATCTTCGTGGCCGTATTGCTTTAGGTTTTCATCAAAAGGAACTTCTTTCCATATTTCTTTTGGAATAAGGAAATTGTTGGAATGAAATGCTTCATTTGGCCTTTTGTTGCGATGAGCGGCATCCTTACTTTCCATGCGTGAGCCATATGTCCAGTGCAGACGGTGCTCTTCATCAGGGCAGTCTTCAGTATATTTTCTACCACCGCAGATTACTGTTTTGCCATCATTGTGCTTTAGGTAGTTTTTAATGAAATCGGGATTGTCAATCAAGCTGTCGTCATCCAAAAACAAGACAGCTTCCCCTTCCGCAGAAGCGGCCAGGCGATTTCTAATAGCGGCACGCCCTACATTTTGGCCAAGTTCTACATACTTTACATTGGGATCATTGTGCAACCAATGGTTGGTTTCGCGGCACTTTTGGGATGAACCATCATCATAAAATAGAATTTCCACACCACGGATTTTCTCCTTTTGCGAAAGCAGGGATTGGGCTAAAGGCCGTATATCCTGCTCATAGATGGGTATGCAGATACTTATTTGAGTCAAGCGAGCTGTTTTAATTTCGTGGTTCAACGTTAAGGAATTTTTAAACAATTCTTACGGCATCTCCTTAGATTTGCCGATACTAACAAAATAACATTCTAATATGAAACGATTGACATCCATAGTTATGGCAGTGATGCTCACATTTATTGTGACTTCGTGCAATGACTGTAGCCTGGTGCAGGATGCAGGAAACCCTGACCGACAGTTTAGATTGCTGGACGCCCAAGGTAACGACCTGTGGTTTGGTGACAGTGCCACTTATGACCCTAATGCAGCCGTGTTTGAGCATGAAACGAAGGGAGTACTTACGTCAAATGTAAACGCAAGTAACCGCAGCGTAGGGGTAATGATTCCCTTGACTAATAATGACGAAGAGAAGATTTTCGTACATCTGGATTCAGCGGGTACCGAGGTATTGCGCTATGTATCTTTTGTTTACGAAAGGAAGTGTGAGGTAGAATATGAGCTTAGCTACATGTTTCAAAATGATGTGAAAGTCTGTTCGCTTTGCGGTTCTACAGAACTTGGAGGGAGTATTTACATCAATCTAGTAAAGTAAAATTCCCCCGGCTCAACTCGAACGCTAATTTCTACTTTAGACTACAGACTACAGACTACAGACTACAGACTACAGACTACAGACTACAAACCATTAACCAGTTTCCAACCAACTTTAACATTTCCCCTTGTTCTTAGTATTTTGACATTCTTTACTTTAGTGACTCAACTAAAGTGCTATGCTCAAAAAACTACTCTTTCTCACGATCACCTTTTTACTTATTTCTCCTACTATTGTCGCTCAATGGCAGTGGGCAATTAGAGGAGGGTCTGTGAATACAATGGATAGGACTACAGATTACAATAACATCAATAGAATAATTACGGATCAGTCGGGAAACATTTATATACTAGGACAGGTTGGTGGAGCAAGCCTAAAAGTTGCCGAAGTCCCACTCAATGCCTATTCTGATTTTGGTACTTCAAATTCTTTAGATATCGTTATTAGTAGCTTTAAATCTGATGGTAGCCATAGGTGGTCCAAAGTAATTGGTGGACGGGGAGATGATTATGCATACGATATCAAGTATGATGGAGGAAACGGAATTCTTGTTACTGGTAGGGTCTTTAATCCTGCTGTAGACCTTAATCCCTCATACCAACCCGTACATTTTGATATGGACACTATACTTCCACAGTGGACTTACTTAAATCCTGATACGCTCCGAAAACAAATGTTTCTAATAAAGTATGATACATTGGGGTCCTTTCAGTGGTTGCATATGCCTGAGCCTGATACAGTAACTAACGTAAATGGGTTAGTTAATAATAGTTTTCCTATCCGTCTGGATGTTAGCTCAAGTGGAGAAATTTTTTGGTTATGTCACTTGAGATCGGGGGTGTTTGGCTGGGGAAATAACAATACCATAACACAAGCAGGCAATTACATTTTAAAATATGATTTGCAAGGTCAGGTAAGTAATGTGACTCGATTGGAAATAAACGTTGGAAGGGGAATAGATTTAACTTCTCTTTGGGGAGGAATTACTCATTTTTCTCGAAACCCTTTAAATGGCAATTACTATATCTCCGGTACAAATAAGGCAAAACAGTACACTTACCTGTCATTAGGGGGAGATACTGTAAGCTCAAATATGTATTTAGCTGCCTTTTCTCCAAATGGTCAACTGTTATGGAAAAAGGAAAGTGGAGGCACTGATGTGGGGCAAATCCTTGATATGGATTTAGATGACAATGGAGATGTATATTTAACAGGAGATGTTTGGCCAGGTACCGAATTCGGAGGCCATACTTTTACCTCCCCAAGTGGTAAAGGAGCTCCTTACATTTCAGTTTTTGATTCCTCTGGAAATAACAAATGGTCTTTAATGGGTATATCGCGCCAAGCCAGCACTGAAGGAAGTGGTATTGCTGTGAGTGACACGGAGGTGGCTATAACTGGATATACAGGAATTCTAAATTGGCCTAATGAAACGGATACGGTTACAGGAGTTGCTAACCAAGGCTTTGATGCCTTTCTTGCCCGTTTCAACAAAAGCAATGGTGAGTTGATTACTATGGAGCGCACCGAAACACCTTTTGGTGGCGCAAGCTATGGTAATGCCATAGCAGCCGGCTCACAAAACACCTATTACCTTGGAGGTAACTTTAGCATGTCCATGTTTTTAGGCCAAGACACTTTGTACAAAGTAGGTAGCCAGCGGAGCTTTTTCCTCACCAAATATGAATGTGATGTACCGGAGGCCAGCATGAGTGTGAGCGGTATAAATGCTACGAATACTATAAATCTTGTATACACTGGTGATCCGGCAGATAGTGTAAAGTGGTATTTGGGTGATGGCACCCAGGTATGGGGAGATAGCATTCAGCATAGCTATGCTGCTAAAGGGAAATACAGAGTTTGTGCTATGGCCTACTTTGAGTGTACAGAAGTTACCGTTTGTGACAGCTTAGTAGCCGGAGAAATTAGCCTAAGTGAAGAAGGTTTTGTCGGTGTAGCGATTTATCCAAACCCTACCAATGGTGTTTTGAACTTAGAGAATTTGCCGAAACATAGCTCCGTAAAACTTTATAACCTTAATGGAAAGCTGCTTTTGCAAGAAGCTTTTAATGATGAAAAGGCTTCCTTAGATTTAAGTCAATTTAGCAAAGGAGTCTATCTGCTGGAACTACAGAATAATAGAGGGGAGAGTGGTTTTAGGAAAATCGTAAAGGAATAACTTTTGCTCAAGCCGCAGGGCTCATACTTTTTCATTGCCAAAAAGTATGCAAAAGTCTAGAGCATTTTAAGGAACTTTTGCTCCGCAAAGCTTCGCAAACCACGGACAAATTCCGGCTTCATGCTTGTTCTTTTTCAAAGAACGCAATTGCGCCTTATTTGCCGCTAGTTCTGAAAAATGCTCATGGGCCATCCGATATGTTTATTTTTAGGACTGGCCTATTTCTATTTTGGTAGAAAACAAGCAGCTTCTTTTCGCTTTAGGAGAAATCCTGAAGCAAAGCGGCTTGGATTTCGGAAGAAAAGGAGCTGTGTAGTTTTCAAGAAAAGAGAAATCAGCCTAGACTTTTTGGTTCGTTTTGGGGCGATGCCAAAATGAACATTTATAAAATAGAAGGTTAAGACAAATCGTAAATCCTCGTAAAACAAAATTAAAGACTACTCTGCACCGCCATAAACACCTTCCCATCTTCACATTTCAGCGTTTGGTTTGGGAATTTCAAAATCAATGAATAATCATGGGTAGCCATCAAAATGGCGCGACCATTTTCACTAATCTGCTTTAGCAAAATCATAATCTCTTCAGAAGTACCGGGGTCAAGGTTTCCGGTTGGCTCATCGGCCAAAATAAGTTCGGGGTCATTAAGCAAGGCACGGGCAATAGCCACACGCTGCTGCTCACCGCCCGAAAGTTGATAAGGCATCTTAAAACCTTTGGTGGCCATTCCTACTTTTTCTAAAACTTCATTAATCTTAGCTTCCATCTTTTTCTTGTCTTTCCAGCCAGTAGCCTTTAGTACAAAAAGAAGATTATCAGAAACAGTTCTATCGGTAAGCAGCTGAAAATCCTGAAACACGATACCCATTTTTCGTCTCAAAAAAGGAATATCCTTGTCTTTAAGGCTTTTTAAATCATGGCCACAAATATTTCCAACACCAGATTTTAGGGGCAAATCACCATAAAGTGTTTTTAGCAAGCTCGATTTTCCGCTTCCTGTTTGCCCAATAAGGTACACAAACTGGCCGTGATATATTTCCACATTTACATCAGAGAGCACCAAATGCTCCCTCTGAAAGATAGACGCTTCCTGCAATTGTAAGATGGGGGTGTTGCTCATAATGATTGGGTAAGTAAAAAGTAGAGCCAAAACTAATTGAATTATGGCATTTTAAAAGTCTTTTTTGAAAGGAGTACTAAATAATAATTAACAGAATTCGTTTGAAAAATCATCACACCACAAAATCATTGCCCCTGTTTAAAGGTCTACTTTTAATCTCTCAAAATCTGTAAAACTGTACTATGGTGAACCATCGTATGAAAGCCCTGGGGCTTAGTGTGTTGATGATGTGCGCAATGTGGAGTACCGGCCAAACTTCGGCTGCGGCTCAGGATATAGGTGCACAATATGAAAATGGTCTTGAACTTTTCCGAAAAGGACAGTATGGAAATGCGCAACGACTGCTGGATGATGTGGCCGAGGAAGAATATTATAATGACCGCGAAACGCGCGCTTCTGCCGCTTACTATGCCGCCATTTGTGCCATGAAGCTTTACAATAGTGATGCTGAGTCACGAGTGGATGCCTTTGCCAGGGAATTTGAATTGAGCCCACTTTCCAATAGATTGTACTTTGAATACGCCAATGCCCGCTTTAGCTTAAAGCGATACAGGGATGCAGCGGAGTACTTCGAAAAAGTAGATAAGTACCGACTTTCCAAAAAGCAGCTCAATGAATATTATTTCAAGAAGGGTTATTCGCTTTTGGAAACAGAACAGATAAAGCAAGCTAAGAGTTTGTTTTTTGAACTGAAGGACAAAGATTCCAAATACGCCAGCTCTGCAAAGTATTACTACGCGCACTTACTTTACACGGATAGTAACTACACTGAGGCTTTGGCCAACTTCTTACCCTTGCAAGGTGACCAGTCTTTTGGACCATTGGTACCCTATTATTTAGCGCATATTTATTATGAGCTCAAAGACTTTGACAAATTGCTGGAAGTGGGTGAGGAGCTTATTGAAAATGCGACACCTACCCGTGCACCGGAAATCGCCAAGCTTATGGGGGATGCTTTTTATACCAGAGAGGATTATGAAAATGCAGCCAAATACTTAGAGATTTTTAAAGAAAAGGGCGGAAGAATGCGCCAGCGTGATCATTTTGAATTGGGCTATGCGCAGTACAAAATGAAAAAGTATCCTGAAGCCATAAATTCATTTAACAAGATAACCGGAGGCGATGAGGCTTTACAGCAAAATGCCTATTACCATTTGGGCGATTGCTATTTGAAAGTTGGAAATAAGCAGAGTGCTATTACGGCTTTTAAAGCGGCATCAGAAATTACGGCTTCACCTACCATTCGTGAGGATGCATATTTTAATTATGCCAAGTTAGTGTACGAAAATTCAGACCCCTACACAGATGCCATCAGTGTATTGAATGGCTTCATGGACGAGTTTCCAAACTCGCCTTATATAAAAGAAGGTAACAGGTATTTGGCCAATCTATACATTACTACCAAAGATTATGAGCGTGCCTTGCAAGCCATTTCCCGCACAGGTATGGATTCACCTGCTATGCGCGAGGCTTACCAAAAAATAGCCTTTTACCGTGGTTCGGAATTGTTTGGTGCACTGAAATATACAGCTGCCCTCAATAAATATAATGAGTCGCTAGAGTACCCAATCAATCAAACGATAACGGCACTTAGCAAATATTGGAAAGGAGAAACCTATTACAGACTAGCCGAGTATGACAAGGCTTTGGACCAGTTTGAAAGTTTTAGAGGTACAGCAGGTTCATTTAACATGAGTGAGTACAATTTAAGTCTATACCAAACAGGATATTGCTACTACAAGAAATTTGACTTTCAAAAGGCGGCAACCAATTTTAGAACCTACACGAAGGAAGCAAAGAAAAATGACCCTCGCTTGCCTGATGCTTACCTCCGTATGGCAGATAGCTACTTGCTTACGGGAGGTTATTTGGTAGCATCAGAGTTTTATCAGAGTGCCCTTAAAGCAGGAACTAAAGAAGCAGATTATGCCTTGTTTCAGCGAGCCGAATGCCTTGGACTTGCCAGAAAGAAAGATGAAAAAATTGCACAGTTGCAGCAGCTGTTGAACAAGTACCCAAGCTCCATTTATGCTGAAAATGCACAATATGAGATTGCGGTTACAGAGCTTCAAATGGAAAATTATGATAAGGCTTTAGCGAGTTTAAATGGTTTTATAAATGAGAAGCCACAGTCTAATTTGGTGCCAAAGGCTTATTTGCAAAAAGGTTTGGCTTACAGCAACACGGATAGAAATAACGAAGCCATTGGAGTGTACAAAAAGGTGGTAAGCGATTATCCTGGTAGTGAGGAGTCTATCGAAGCGGTAGGTTTAGCTCGCTTGGTGTATGCCCGTCAAAATGATATTGACGGTTATCTTGACTGGGTGAGTGATTTAGACTTTGTGAACTTCAGTCAATCTGCTTTAGACTCCACAGCCTATAGTGCCGCCTTTGATCAGTATTCTGCAGGAAACTGCACCGGAGCAATTTCAGCCTTGAGCAATTATGTAAATCGTTTTCCAAAAGGACTATTTAGCCTAAAGGCAAACTATTACCTGGCGGATTGTGCTGATAGAAATAACAACACCCAGCAAGCTGCCGAAGCCTATGAGCGAATTGTGGCCATGGGTAGAAGTGAATACACTCCGGAAGCTGTTCATTATTTGGCCAACAAGGCTTTTACCGAAAAGGATTACCCGGAAGCATTGAAGCTTTTTGATCAATTGGCACAGGTTTCTGATAGCCGAGCGCTTACTACTCAAGCACAGGCAGGAACCATGCGTTCGGCATTTGCGCTGGGAGATTATAACAAAGCTGCTGTATATGCAGAACTTATTTTAGAGAATGAAACGCAAAACGCGGAACTGGTGCAGGTAGCCAGACGAATAGCTGCTTTGGGCAAAGTGGAAAATGAGCAGTGGGAAGAGGCCCGCCCACTTTTACGAGAGTTAATAGCTTCTAGCGGAGGTGAAGTAAAAGCGGAGGCATTTTATAATCTGGCATTGGTAAACACTAAACAAAAGAACTACGAAACCTCAAAAACCCTGGTGTATCAACTCATTGAGGAGCTTCCAGATTACAAGGAATGGAAGATGAAAGGATTGATATTGCTGGCCGAAAACTTTTGGTATCAGGATGATATTTTTCAGGCTAATTACACTTTAGATTTTGTGATAAGCCAAGCTTACAGTGCAGAGGTTACAAATGAAGCACAAAGCATGAAAGACAAAATTGCTTTGATGGAAAGACAGGCTGTAGAAGAGAAAAAAGCGGAGTTGCAGAAACAGAGCGACTCTTTGATGTTGGATGATGGCCTGATGATAATTGATGAATCGCAAGAACCGGCTGATAGCCTTCGCTAAAAAATGATGACTAAGATGAAGACCATACAGAATATAATTTTACTGGCCTTTTTGACGATAAGCGGTTTTGCCTATGCACAGCCAGGAGGAAATTTAGGCCAACTAGAACTGAGCGTTACGGATAAGTACAAAGCCAAAGTGGGGGAGGCAGTAAAGTTTACCGATTTTCCAAAATTTGAGGACACCACGACCAGTAAGCTTCAGGTAAATTATAAAATCACGAGCCAACCTATAGAGGTGCATTACCAACCAGATCCTATAAGCCATGCCCGTGTGGCAAAGGTTCCTGTAGACGAATTGTACAACGGAATGGTAAAAGTGGGCTTTGGGCTCTACGGTACCCCATTGGTGGAAGGTTACTGGAATAGCAAACGCTCATCAAAGCAGAGTTATGGATTTTGGGGAAAGCACTTTTCTACGCATAGTGGAGTGAAGCAAACCATATTTGCCGACAATGGCTTGAGCAATAACCAGCTTGGAGCGTACTACAATCACTTTTATAAAGACCTAACCTGGAGTACGCAGGCTTTTGGCAAATGGGATAAGTACAGTTATTATGGAATAGATGAATACCCTACTGCTTATGGTGACTCACTGGATGATATCAAGAAACCGGACCCAAAGGAAAATTGGTTTCGCCAGTATGAAATCAACACGAGTATCACCGAAAAGAAAGCTAACGACTTGGGAATGGTAGAGAAAGTAGATTTTCGCTACTACAACTTTTCAGATGCGATGGGAGCTAAAGAAAACTTTACCCGATTGGGCTCTGACTGGGAGCTTCCTGCCGGTGATATTGGCTTGGATTTAGGTTTGAACTTTACGTATTTCAAAACAGGTTTTGATACTATTCTTGCTGGTGACCAAGCTTACTTTACGGTTCAGGCGTACCCGAGTGTTTCTGTTGCCTTGGGCGAAATAGTGTTTGATTTTGGTCTTAATATTTATGCCAACAGCTACCAAGCAATTACTCCAGCAGACGATAAGTTTACCATGCGCTTTTTCCCGAAAATCAATATTGAGTATCCATTTGTGGAAGACGTACTTTCCATTTATGGTGGGGTGAAAGGTCAACAGCAGCACAATACTTACAGAACTTTTACCACGGACAACTCCTATGTGATACCAGCTATGAATTTGCGCCCCACGCGAACTACAGATATCTATATCGGATTGCAGGGTTTATTGAGTTCCACTACTTCCTTCAATATTTCGGGAGGTACTCTTGTTCAGAATGATTTGGCACTTTATTACCGTGACCCATTTTACCGATACGATAGTACATTCAATGCGCTGGAAGTATTGTATGACAATTCACAAACTTTTTATGCACGTGGTGAATTGGGTGTAAACGTTAACAATAACCTTCAGCTTGGTTTATCTGGCGAACTGAGAAGCTATAATACTCAAGGTGAGGAGGAGGCTTGGCATAGACCAGGTTTTCTAGCCCAGCTTGACGCGGATTATACACTTAAAGAAAAAATAAAGCTAGGTGCCGATTTGAACTATGTGGGCAAGAGACAGGCTTTTGAGCAAAGTATGAACCCGGAAGTGGAGAGTACATTGCCAGCTTACTTATTTGCCAACCTTCAAGTAGAGTATTTGTATAATTCTCGTCTTTCGGCTTACGTAAATGTGCTAAACATTACCAACTCAAAGTATGATATGTACTTAGGCTACAAAGCACAAAGCATAAATTTCTTGATGGGATTTACGTATAAATTGTAGGCTTCAGATTCTCAGACTTTTGATGTTAGACTTTTCTATTTTGAGGTCTAAAGTCTTATATCTCAATTCTAACGTCTGATTTGTTAGCAAAATGTGGAAAACCCTTGATTTTGCTGGTGGTTTGGTGTGTTGAATTATAGCTAATAAGGGTATATTTGTAAGATTTCAAAATTTGATCTAACTCTAATAATATGAGCGAAATACCAAAAGAGTATGAAGCCAGTAGTATCCAGGTATTAGAAGGCCTGGAGGCGGTACGTAAACGTCCGTCCATGTACATTGGTGATGTAGGCATTAAAGGTCTCCATCATTTGGTATATGAGGTGGTTGATAACTCTATTGACGAGGCCTTGGCGGGCCATTGCGATACCATTGATGTATTTATTAATGAGGATAACTCCATTACCGTAAAGGATAATGGTCGTGGTATTCCTGTGGAAATGCACGAAAAAGAAGGTCGATCTGCACTGGAGGTAGTAATGACTGTACTCCATGCCGGTGGTAAGTTTGACAAAGATTCCTATAAGGTTTCTGGTGGACTGCACGGAGTAGGTGTTTCTTGTGTTAATGCACTTTCTACTGACTTGAAAGCTGAGGTTTTTAAAAATGGAAAGCATTATGTACAAGAGTTTAAAATTGGTGTTCCTCAATACCCTGTAAAGGAAATTGGGACAACAGAAACCAGAGGTACTCAAGTAACCTTTTTGCCCGATGCTGATATATTTCAAGTAACGGAGTATAACTATGATATTCTAGCCTCACGTATGCGTGAGCTTTCTTTCCTTAATAAAGGAATCACCATTACCATCACCGATTACCGTGAATTGGATGAGGATGATAATCCTAAATCTGAAAAATTTCATAGTGAAGGTGGACTGAAGGAATTCGTTGAGTTTATTGACATGAACCGCGAAACCCTAATGCCAGAAGTGATTCACATGGAAGGCGAAAAGAATGAAATTCCGGTAGAAGTGGCGATGCACTACAATACTTCGTATGCGGAAAACCTTCATTCTTATGTAAACAATATTAATACCCATGAAGGTGGAACACACCTTTCGGGTTTTAGAAGAGCACTTACACGTACCCTTAAAAAGTATGCTGACGAAAGTGGTATGCTGGCTAAGGAGAAAGTAGAAGTATCCGGAGATGATTTCCGCGAAGGACTTACAGCTGTGATTTCCGTAAAAGTAATGGAGCCACAGTTTGAAGGACAAACCAAAACTAAGTTGGGTAACAGTGAAGTTTCAGGTGCGGTAGATCAGTTGGTAGGAGAGATGCTTACCAACTTTTTGGAAGAAAATCCGAACTCAGCCAAAACCATTGTACAAAAGGTAATACTTGCTGCAAAAGCTCGTGTGGCGGCTAAGAAAGCCCGCGAAATGGTGCAGCGAAAAACAGTGATGAGCGGTAGTGGCTTACCTGGTAAGCTTTCTGATTGCTCAGAAACGGATCCTGCAATTTGCGAGATATTTCTGGTAGAGGGAGATTCGGCAGGTGGTACGGCCAAGCAAGGTCGTGACCGTAATTTCCAGGCCATTCTTCCATTGCGTGGTAAGATTTTGAACGTGGAGAAAGCCATGCAACACAAGGTTTTTGAAAACGAAGAAATCAAAAACATGTTTACAGCCCTTGGCGTAAGCGTGGGTACTGAAGAGGATAGCAAGGCACTGAACCTTTCTAAATTGCGCTATCACAAAATTGTGATTATGTGTGATGCGGATGTTGATGGTAGCCACATTGCTACTTTGATTCTTACATTCTTCTTCCGCTACATGAAAGAACTGATTGAAAACGGATATATCTACATTGCTGCACCACCCCTTTACTTAGTAAAGAAAGGTGCCAAGAGCGACTATGCCTGGAATGATGACCAAAGAGATAAGCTTTTTGCCGAGTATGGTGGAGAGAATAAATCAGGGGTTTCTTTGCAACGCTACAAAGGTCTTGGAGAGATGAATGCTGAGCAGCTTTGGGAAACCACTATGGACCCGAACAACCGCATGATGCGCCAGGTAACTATTGATAGCGCGGCCGAAGCAGACCGTATATTCTCAATGCTGATGGGGGATGATGTACCACCAAGACGTGAGTTTATCGAAAAGAATGCTAAGTACGCAAAGATCGATACCTAGTAAATTTTAAGATTTTGTTTTTAAATTCTGAAGACCCGTTGCTGTAAAAGGTGACGGGTTTTTTTGTGGGAAATTGTTCTCTCGTTTCAGTCAATACTTTTTTCAGCATTTATAGTGGGCCGCTGATACTTCTGAAAAGGCTGCGTCAGTAAATTCCCTATTTTACCATTGGCCACTTCATCTGGAAACACATCCACACCATACACCACTTTTTCACGGTCAAGGTTCATATAGGTGCCAAACAATCTATCCCAAATAGAAAAGATATTTCCATAGTTAGAGTCTGTGTAGGGCAGTACATAATGGTGGTGAATCTTATGCATATCAGGCGATACAAAGATGTAGCTCATAATTTTATCCAGCTTGCGAGGCATCCTGATATTGGCGTGGGTAAGCTGTGTAAAAACCACCGATAAGGATTGATAAATCATCACAATGGCGATGGGGGTGCCTACAATAAACACTCCAACAAGCGTGAAGATAAAACGTACTAGACTTTCCAAAGGGTGATGTCTGTTTCCAGTGGTTATGTCTACATTATGATCGGTATGATGCACCAAGTGCACCATCCAGAGTGGTTTGATTTTATGCTCTGTGTAATGAGCCAGGTAGGCGCCAAAGAAATCAAGAAGCATTACGCCAAGAATCACATAAAGCCATAGCGGCATTTCAGGCAACCAGTTTATTATTCCAAAGTTATTGTCGCGCACCCAGTCTGCTGACATCAGCAATAGAAAGGCTAAGGCAAAATTGATAACTATAGTAGTAAGGGTAAAAAAGATATTTGGAACTGCGTGCTTCCATTTGTGGTATTTAAACCTAAAGAGTGGGAGAGCCCCTTCAAGTATCCAAAAGAGGGTAATACCTCCAACCAAAATCAAACTGCGGTGCAGCGAGGGGATGGTTTCAAAATAAGTGAGAATAGCTTCCATAGCCTAAATATACAAATGTGACGCACTGTATACAAAGCTTTAAATACGAGGGATGCTATTTTATAAGAATCACATTTTTGCCTTTGCTTCGGCCGCTTTGTTGCATTTCAAAAGCTTCAACAACTTGGTCAAAAGAGTAGGTGTGATTGATGACAGTTTTTATATAGCCTGTTTCCAATGCTTTTTTGAGCTTGGTAAGCCTTTCCATATTGGGCTCATTTAGTATAAACTTGTAGCTGGCATCATACTTTTTACAAAGCTTTTTGATGGGGCGCAATTGTAGTTTCATAAACCATTTAAAAAGCCAGTTGAGTCCATATTGCTCGGCTGTTTCTTCATCTAGCCTTCGTCCGGCAATACTCACCACGCGCCCTCCAGGGCTCAAAAGTGGAAAAGCATCGGTGGTAAAATCCCCGCCAAGGGTATCATACACCACATCCAGCTGAGGTACTTCTTTGCGATAGTCCTCTTTTTTGTAGTCGATTACTTTTGCGCCAAGCTCCTCTACCCAATCCACATTGCTAGTGCTCGTGGTGGTGAATACTTCTGCGCCAAGCTGCCGGGCATACTGTATGGCAAAACTCCCAATTCCGCCCGAACCTGCGTGTATCAATATTTTTTCTCCCGCTTTTAAGTTCACCACTTCCATGCAACTTATGGTGGTGAGGCCTACCATCGCAAAACCAGCAGCTTCTGCATAACTTAAGTTTTTAGGTTTTTGCGTTACCACGTCTGCCTTTACGGTAACAAACTCAGCCAACACCCCGGGACTATCGGTAGGAGTGGTGCAAAAAACTTCATCACCCACTTTTAGGTGCTTCACGTTTTTGCCAACTTCTGCAACCACACCACTACAGTCAAAGGCCAATCCGGCAGGCATTTTCTGTTTGTAAAATAATTTGAGCTGCCCTTCCGCAATTTTGTAATCCACAGGATTGAGCGCTGCGGCATGGCATTCTATCAACACTTCATCATCGGCAGGAGTGGGCTTGTCCACCTCCAATATTTCCATGCCGGCCTTAAAATCTTTGCCGTACTTGATGAGTTTCCACGCTTTCATTTTGCTCATTCTTTTACAAAAGTTTGTGAATACAAATCTCCATATTTTGTGATAAACTGTACGGAATAAGTGCCTTTCGGCAAAGAAGAAATGTCAATGGAATTGGGTATGTCATCTATATAGGTCAATATCGTTTTGCCTTGAATATCTACCACCTTTATCTGTGTAATATCCCATTTGTCAAGATTCTCAAGATTGAGCATATCATGAGCAGGGTTGGGATAAATCAAGTTTGGTTTTTGGGCAGAAAGTTCATTTAAGCCAATTGTGCAGGGAAAAATAGTTATGGTTGTATCATGAGTTTGACCACATTGACTAACTAATAGAGTTACATCATAAGCTCCACCAGCAGAATAAGTATGTACGATATTCATACCATTAGTAGTAACGCCATCACCAGTATCCCATGAGTAAGAACTGTCATTAAGACTACATGTAGGATCAAAACTGACTGTGCATCCTTGTATAAAATAAGTAAAACAAGCCACAGGCTTAAACTTTCCAACATTCCAATTGAGCAAACTGTCATAAACAATGAGCTTGGCAGCAGCTCTGATGTTTTGGGCTACAGTAGCATTTAAAGTTGCATCATGCGTGATAAGGCTTGGGTCTTTTTGAAAGATAATAGCGTAAAAAGTACATGCCGCAGCATACGAACCAGCTAATGAGGGATGGGACTCATCCGGAGCGTACAAATTGATACTTGGGTAGTTGGCTCTAATGTATTTCCACACATCACCTACAGGGGAAAGGAAGGCATCATTGTCATTTGCCATTTTCCGGTAGCTAAAAGCCAAAGCACTGTCCATTCCTTCGTAAGTACAAAGCCATGGCGCAACAGCGCAGTTTCCAGCATCACCATTTTTGCGTCCCCAGGTTCTGTAAAATATTGGTCGGGTGCAGCTATTGTTTGCTCGCATAGTATCACAAAGAATTTCAGCATAAGGATAAACGGATTGCTGCACTTGAGCTTGCCCAAAAGATGGCTCCTGACTTTGCGCTTGCAACACCACATGATCCCAAGGTTGTGAAAATATCTTTTGAATAGCAGTGGCGTTAGTAGCATGTTGCTGCATCTGTGCACCACCAGGAGTATGCGAATCAAACAAAAGCGTATCGCCCACAGAAAGCGCCACATCTTTGGTTAGCTGCGGTAAGTTATTTACACCGGTGTAGCTGTTGCCAATAAATAGCACAGACTTAGTTTGTGCTTGAAGGGCAAGGGAAAAGAAGAAGGTAAGTAGGAGTAGCGTGGGCTTGAGAGTCATAGGGTTATGAGATTAGTTAATGAGATTAAATACAGTAATATTTTATTCTTGCTGATTTTTACAATTCCTAGTTACAGTCAATTCGGTTAATGTGTCATTCTCAAATTTGTAGATGGCAGAAAAGTTTCCAAAGTCACATAAGTAATCAAAACCTTCCTTCTCAATGCACAGGCCGTTATTTACTTGTCCAAATTTTACGATCTTATTTTTTGTTAATCCAACTTTAAGGGAATCCCATACTGAAATGACATCAGATATTAAGTGTATTTTCCAAATGGTTTGGGTTGTGTCATCTGATCTCCAACTTGTCATTTTGCCATTTATATGAACTGTAATGGTCCCTCCAACAGGGCTACCTGAGTTATAAGAAGAATTCTCATCAATTAGGTAGTATATACCAAAGAGGTCATTTTCTAAACTGTCGCAAAGTTCATTTTGCTTTCCATAGTGGCCACCTCCTGATGTGAAATTTAAACGATCAATATTAGAGACTTTAAATGGTTCTGAAATTTGGGACCTCAACTTAGTTTGGATTGTTTCAGAAATGATAGAATCAGGGGTGATTTCTTTCCGTTCTATTTCATGTTTATCCTCAGATTGGTTAAAACAGGAGCTTATGATAAAGTAGGTAAGTATGAATGTTAGAGCTCTTATCACCAAGAATAAAGTTTATTTTAATGTAAATATAACCCTCTAATTTGTAACATCTTTTAGCATTTAGTTTAAGCTACTCCAGACAAGAGTAGTATGCTTTAAAACATTTCGACTCCGCTCAATGTGACTAACCATATCCAGTTTGTCACTTCGAGCGGAGTCGAGAAGTACGGGCAGTTGAGGCTTTTTAAAGTGCCTCAATATTTTATATAAAAAAGGTTTCTATCCCTTTACCAAAGCAGGATTTACCCACTTAAACTTATAAGACTCTTCTGGTAAAACCATTCGCTTTCCAATTCTTTCAAGCCTTGCTGGGAGGTTCATCACAAAGTCGCGGGCACGCTCACCATCATCATTCAGTCCACTTACATTTGGAATATCCCAACGCTTTAATAGACGTTGAAGAATATCTACATAATCCTGTGCTGTGTATACTCCCAAGCGCTGAGCGGTATTTGAAAATTCTTCAAAGGCAGTTCCAATTTTGTTACCTGATTCACGCAAGTAGTGTGCTGGCATCAAAATCTTGTGCTTCATCATATCTCTAAAAGCAATCATCATTTCGCTAGGGTCGAGTACAAAAATCTCCTTTACAAATTCGCTATAAGCGGTAAAGTGGCGCATCTCATCACCGGCAATCATTTTACACATTTTGGCCAATCCTTTATTAGAATAATCTTTTGCCAAAATAGAAACACGGTTGTGCGAAATGTTGGTAGCCAATTCCTGGAAACTGGTGTACACAAAGTTTTTATAAGGATCTTGCTGCGTACCAATGTCGATACCGTCATTAAGTAAGTGCTGCGTGGTGCGCTCCACTTCTTTCATATCTACACGGCCAGATAGATAGAGGTATTTGCTCAAAGTATCACCATGGCGGTTTTCTTCACCCGTCCAGTGACGAATCCATTTGCTCCAGCCATTTCCTTCGTGCTGGCTTATTCCATCTACCTCCATCAACCATGATTCATATGTAGGAAGGGCTTCTTCGGTAATGGTGTCACCTACCAGTACTACCCAAAAATCATAAGGAAGTTCCTTAGCCAATTCACGAAGTTCCTTTACTTCTTCAAAGAAGTTTTCGTCCTGTGAATTAGGTAAAAGATCCGTTGGCTGCCAGGTTTTTTCTACAGGCACCAGAAAGCGATCAACAAACATGTCAATCTTTTTTTCCAGCAACTGCATTACTTCCAGTCTTACATTATGTAGTGCCATAAATTCTATTTTTCGTATTAAATAATGTCTTTATTTATCCTCTGCTCAATTTCTACAAGCAGTTCATCTTCGGGTATGGTGCCTAATTCAATGGGCTCTTGAACCGTCAAACTTAAGTTTATTCCTGCATTTACAGGAAATGAACCGTATTTAAGCAACTTCCACGAGTTATTGATAGTAACTGGTACTACCCACGCTTCAGGAATATTTTTAAATAATATTTTTAGTCCTGTTGTACTAAAGGGCTTTAAATCACCGGTTTTACTTCGTGTTCCTTCCGGAAAAATAACAGCGGAACGCTTGTGCTTAGCAATGTACTTTGAGAACTCGGTAAGAGCGGGTATTGACTGCCTTGGGTTTTGTCTGTCAATAAGCACTGATCCTCCATTTCTTAAATTGAAGGATACACTTGGCCATCCTTTTCCCAATTCTACTTTTGAGATAAATTTGGGGTGATACTTTCGCATAAACCAGCTGATTGCGATAATGTCAAACATACTTTGATGATTAGACACTATTATCAGCGGTTTATCATTTGGTAAATCTTGCGTGTTGTGATAGCTGCATCTGTTCCCTATTACATACAAGCAAGACATAAGAGAAAGGTTCAATAAATCCACCGAAATCTTATGCGCCTTGTATCCACCAACTTTGAGGCAAAGCCACTGTAGTGGGTGGAATAAAAACATAATACCGATAAAGCAGGCATAAAATATAACCGACAGCGGGTAAAGTAAAATCTTCTTCATCCTTTATCAAAGCAAGCGATTATATCACACAACCGCACCAATAGTTCAAGGTTGCAAAGGTCAGGCTTAATTTTATTTTAACAATGATTAATGTCAGTTGGATTTTAAAGAATGGAATGCATGCATATAAAAAATCCCCACTCATAGGTGGGGATTTTACGCAATGGATGTTTATTGCTTCAAGAGTTTCATTGCTTGCTCCATTTGCCATTGTACATTTCATCAGCATGCTGAATCCAAATAGTATAAATTCCTGCTGCTAATTTACTAAAGTCACGCTGAATGGAGGCAGGCGTGTCCAGATGGAGTGCTTCTTGATGTACAGTCGCACCCACAGCATTACTTACACGAATTGTATAATCGCCACTAAGGTCTAAATCAAAGCTTATCATACCATTGCTGGGATTTGGGTAAAGAGAAATATCTCTCGGTTTGGAAGCTTCATTCAGGCCAACGGAGGAAGTACCTGTTACCCAAAAATCTATCAAATTGCCGTTGGTGGCTGTCGGAGAAACATACTCGTTTCTAAATGCGCTTGTACCTGTCCACGAATGGTATCGTGTACCGGAATAAAGTACGGTACTTATCGCGGTACTATTGTTTGTCAAATTATGCGATTCTAAAAAGTATGGAATATTATCAGCCGAAGTTCGGGAGGTAAGGTAAAGCCAGGACATGTTATTTACATCACCACGTCCACCTGAGCGATAATATACTTGCGTGTTAGGGTCAAATGTTTGTCCAGGAAGAAAAGAGCAATGGACACCCATCTTATGCCCAGCTGCAACTTGAATAGGGGATGGCGGTACAATTTTTATATAATTGGCATTTGTATCTGAGGCTGTCAGGGCATATTTAATGATCATTTTATTTGGTGCATCAATCGAGCCTTGATTACCTGGCACCGTGCTGCCTGTATAGCGTGGAGGAAGTACTTCTACTCTTTTACCCAGTCCATAATATGTACCTGGACCATATCCAATTCCTAAACGCCAGGTAGCATTATCACTGGTGTCGCCAGTAAATACTGCAAGTTTCAATGTATCGCCCGTATAACCAGATATTGACGATGAGGTGCGGTATCGCACACCCACATAAATGGTGTCAACTTGATAGGGGTCATGAGGTGAAAGGTACTCTTGCCCAGTGGTAGGAAAACCTGATGAGGTGGGATCAAATACTTGACCAAACCCGTGAGTTTGCATTTTGCTAGGAGTGGTGAATACTTGCGTGTAGGAACTGTCCGGAGCGAAAGGCGAATAAACAAGTCTGAGGCTGCTACCAAAGAGGTAGTAGGCTATATCTGAATGACTCATCCGTTGACTTATGACAGCACCTGCGATAGATTTGTGATTTAAGTTTTGCCTCTGTTTTGAGCTAATCTCTTTATCAAATTCAGTTTGCTCTTTGGGAGTAAAACTATCGAAATCAATACGGGGATGTTGGGGAAGATTTTGTGCACTTGCGCTAAGGGCCATTAGCACAATACCTGCGAATAAACTAGTTTTCATTTTTATAGATTTAGTTTACGCAGCAAAATTTCAAGGATGCTTAAAATTAAAAAACCATTTCGACTTTTTGAAGTTCTAACCCTTCATTTGGTGAGTTTTATGATTTCTTTATGATTTTGGGAACAAGGGATAAACATTAAAAAGCCTTCCCTCAAATGATGAAGGAAGGCTTATGTATAATAACTAGATATTGTACTTGATATTAGTGTAAGCTCAATTTTAAGGTTTGTTTGCTAGATCCCGATTCAATTGTAACAAGGTAAATTCCTTTTGGTAGATACGAAAAGTCACGAATAAACTCCTCTGAAGAGTTTACTGCAAGCGCTTCTGTGTGAACTAACTTTCCAGTAAGATCCATCAGCTGTAGGTTATAATCTCCGCCTGTACTAACTTTCAAAGAAACCTTACCAGTACTTGGGTTGGGATAAATGCTCAATGGCTCAAATTTATCGTTTTCATCAAGTCCCACTGTAGAAGTTCCAGTAACCCAAAAGTCAATCAGATAAGCACGGGTAGCACTTGGGGAAACGTATTCATTTCTGAAAGCATCATTTCCTGTCCAGGCACTATATCGAGTGTTAGAGAAAAGTGTAAAACTAATTCCCGCACTTGGAGATCCAAGTGTAAGGGGTTCAAGAAAGTAGGAGTTATTATCACTCGTACTAGTATTCTGATATCTCAAATAAGAGATATTGTTTACATCACCTCTTCCTCCAGAAACATAGTATTTCTGGGTATTGGGATCGTATGATTGCCCTGGGATAAAAGTATTTAGAATTCCAATTTTATCACCACCAGCAACTTGAATCGGTGCAGGCGGAACTACCTTAATATAGTTAACGGCAGTATCGGTTGCCTTAAGCGCGTATTTGATAATCATGAGGTTTGGAGCATCCAGAGACCCAGGAGTACCCACTGCAGAATTCCCCGTGTATCTAGGCGGAAGCACATTGATACGTCTGTTTTGCCCAGGATAAGTACCTGCATTGTAGCCAATACCTACGCGCCATACATTATTGTCTAGAGTGTCACCCATCACAAGAGCCACTTGCAAAGTATCTCCTGTAAGCCCCGAAACCGAAGATGAAGTTCTATATCTGGCACCTACATATATCGTATCAATGGTATACGGATTATTTTGAGTGAAGTAATCTTGTCCCATTACACCAAATCCAACCGATGCAGGGTCAAAAGTTTGACCATAGCCATGGGCGGCAATAGCGCTTGGGGATCCAAAATCTTGAAGATAAGTACTATCCGGTGCAAAGGGAGAGAAAACTGCATTAATTACACCTTGAAAAAGTGTATAAGCCACATCTGCATGGCTCATTCTTTGGCTTACAGGGCCTCCTGCCTTTTTGCTGAGAGCAGCTTTTTCCTTTTTTGTTTCCCACACTTTTTTGATTTGCTCAAATTCAGCTGGGCTTAGCTTTTCGTACGCTTCCTGCTGTTCAGGAGCTACATTTTGTGCATAGCCATAAAAAGCCAGCATCGACATACATAATAGTAATCTTGTTTTCATAATTATGAATTAGTTAGTTGTAGCAAAATCCTAAGATTGCACTAAATGTAAAAAACCAATTTGGATTAGAAAAGAAGAAATTTGTAGTAGGGCTCTGTAAGCTAGTAAGGTATATGAATATTAGCTGCGCATCACTTCTATTATTTTACTAAGGTCTTTTTCTTCAAACCTTTTTACAAGCTTAAAAATACCACGCGCGATGTAAGTTTTTGGTTGACGAATGTGCTGAGCAATACAACTTACCGTATAATCCACTTCATCTTGTTTGGCTTTGAGGTCATCACCATCAAGCTCCCAAAACTCAGTAGTTATTTTCCAAGATTGGCCACGGGCTTGTAGCATCCCAAAGTTTATAATGTTTTCGTCATGCTCGCGTCCTATAAAATCTACCAAAAACATGAGGAAGGATACTTTTCCCAGTTTGCCCTGAAGCTCATCCACCAGGCTGCCAAGCACTTCATTTACTGTATTAAAGTCTCTTTCCAAAGGAGCAATATCCTGTCCACGCATTACAGAGCTAGCGGCTATGGCCAAATCTAAATTGATATGCGCATTCATACCCAAAAGAATATGCTGAAGTATGGTAATCTTGTCATTTCTGGCATCAAAAGATACCTGCCAGCATTTGGTTACTGGAGTTTCGGAAAAGTAGTTACGATAGGCATTTATGTAGAGAGAAGCAAAGTTGATGTCGAAGGTTTCCATCCTCTTTGGATCTTCAAAGTTGCCAGCCTCAATTTCTGCTTTTATCTGCGCTGTGGTTCTTCTATACACATAGGCAAAAAGTGCTAAGTAGCTATTTTGTGAAAGCGCATCATCTATAATACTATCAAGTTCGGCAAGTACTTCGTCAATACTAGAATAAGGAGAGGTCATGTTTATTTTTATAAATTTCGACATCTGAAAAGTATAAAAATTGAAACAATGACAAAGGTCTAATTGAGATTATGGCGCTGCTTTATTGGTGACTGTATAGACTTTGAAGTAAGAATTAAAATTTGGCAAATAATGCAAATGAAAAGAGCTGCCCCGATTTGAAAGTTGGTAATGAGATGGGCTCGATTTACTTTGTTTTTTGACTCTTTAAGTAAATTGCTTCCTACTTGTGTTTGAATGATACTAAGGTTTCGGAGCTCAGCTCTGATCTTCTCAAAGGAATTTTCAAGCTTATATAAATTTTGAGATTGATGAATGGGCCAACTGCTGAGAATACTTTGTTCAAGGCTATTATACTCTATAATATTTGCTTTAAGACGTTTTAATGTTTTGTCTTCCTTTTCGGTAAGGTATGTATTTTCAAAAGCCAATATAATTGAGTCATTGGCATCAGAGTAATGCTGAATTTCTTTTTTCGAATCATCGGAAAGGGAAGAAGATGTATCAAACAAATCTTCTATAATCAACTTTTTTTGGTAGCAATTATCACCAATATGAAACAGGGCTGTGGCGGGAATCAGTCTGTCATTATAAATGGAAGCAGATGAAATATGCACATCTGTAAAAAATTTACGCTCTAGCAGAGCCGCTCCTAAAATAATAGTGACCATTACCAAAAGAACAAAAGCAATTTTGAACTTAGATTGAACCGCAAAAAATGATTTCATAGAATAGGGTAAACGATAAATCTAAGCTTTTTAAATGCCAATACCCAACAGAAAATATATCTGACATCGGCACAAAAAAAAGACCCTACAAAGAGGGTCTTGAATTATAAGTATGTTGCTCAGGTTTTAACCATTCATGGAAATGAGGAACTCGGTATTATCCTTGGTTCGGCTCATTCTATCATGTAAAAACTCCATGGCTTCTACAGCGTTCATATCAGAAAGGTGACGTCTAAGAATCCACATGCGTTGCAGGGTTTCTTTGTCAAGAAGAAGGTCTTCTTTACGAGTACCGGAAGAAACAAGGTCAATTGCTGGCCAGATTCTGCGGTTGGCAATTTTTCTATCCAATTGCATCTCCATGTTACCAGTTCCTTTAAATTCTTCAAAGATTACTTCGTCCATTTTAGAACCGGTATCGATAAGTGCAGTTGCCAAAATTGTTAATGAACCACCATTTTCAATTTTACGGGCAGCACCAAAGAAACGTTTTGGTTTGTGTAAGGCATTAGCATCCACACCACCAGAAAGTACTTTTCCAGAAGCTGGGGAAACGGTGTTGTATGCACGGGCAAGACGTGTAATACTATCCAAAAGGATAACCACATCATGGCCACATTCTACCATGCGTTTTGCTTTTTCCAATACAATATTGGCAACGCGCACGTGGCGCTCAGCAGGCTCATCAAAAGTAGAAGCAACAACTTCAGCATTTACGCTACGTGCCATATCAGTCACCTCTTCCGGGCGTTCGTCAATCAAGAGGATGATCATGTAAGCTTCAGGGTGGTTGGCAGCGATGCCATTGGCAACTTCTTTTAGCAAAGTGGTTTTACCCGTTTTTGGTTGCGCTACAATAAGACCACGTTGTCCTTTACCTATTGGTGAGAAAAGGTCGATAGTACGTGTGCTAAGCGTTCCGCCTTTACTGGTAAGGTCAAATTTTTCTTCAGGGAAAAGAGGGGTAAGGTGTTCAAACGAAACTCTATCCCTTACATAGTCTGGCTCACGGCCATTAATTTTTTCAACTTTTACAAGTGGGAAATACTTTTCACCTTCTTTTGGTGGGCGAATTTGTCCACGTACAGTATCTCCGGTTTTTAGTCCAAATAACTTTACCTGAGATTGTGATAGGTAAATATCATCTGGAGAATTCAGGTAATTATAATCTGAAGAACGAAGGAAACCATAGCCATCAGGCATCATTTCCAGCACACCTTCACTTACTATAATGCCATCAAATTCATATTCACGGCCTCTTTGGTTACGATTGTTTCCATGATCGTTTCCACTTTGGCGATTGTCGTTTTTATTTTGGTTGCGGTTGTCGTTACGATTGTCATTTCTGTTATCGTTACGTTGCTGACGCGGATTGTTGTTATCACCTTTTGGGCGATTGTCGTGTCGTGGTTGTCCGCCTTTATTTTGCTCCGAGCGGTCTGGACGATCCTTACTTTCCTTATTGTCAGGAAGTGGATTATTCTTGTTTGCACTTTCAGGGCGTGGAGGAAGCGGCTTTCTTTTTGGCTTTTGAGGCGCATCAGATTTTGGCTTCGTATCCGGAGCCTTATCGTTACTAGCTTCTGCTTTTTTCTCTGGTTGAGGTTTTGGAGCAGGCTTGGGCTTAGATTCTGGCTTAGTATTTTCAGCGGCAGGAGCTTTTGCCAGGCTAGGGTTTACAGCTTGGTGATCTAAAATGCGGTAAACAAGATCTTGTTTGTTCAGCGATTTAAATTTTGGTACGGTAAGAGCCTCAGCGATTTCCTTTAATTCAGGTAGCTTTTTGCCCTTCAACTCATTGATGTCGTACATGGATAAAAAAAGATTGTTATAAAATTTTAAAAACTGTCAAATAGCTTTTTGGATGAGCCTATATAGTGCAGTATGATTTTCGGGGAATTGTAAATCTGGTGCTTAGAGTGCCTCAGATGCAAGGCAATAATACAAATATTTCAATAATGTCAACTGATTTGTAGCAAAATTATGACCTTTGGCAGCAAATTTAATAAGTCAATGATTCAGCGTATTCAATCTGTTTATCTGCTTTTAGCGGCCGTTTCATCAGGTATCATTATATTTTTCTTGCCTTTGTTTCAATCCAAAGCTGGAAATTATATGATTTTGCAAGATCCTATCTTTTTTGGAATGACGGTGCTTTCTACCCTTATCAGCATCTTCAGCATCTTTAGATATAAAAACCGCCAGCAACAGGTGGTTTCTGGGCGTATCAATATCATTCTCAACTTTGTCTTCTTCGGAATGCTCATGTATATGTTTTATGAAACATTCTCCAAAGATGGCGGAGCAATAGGTACTGGAGCATTTATTCCATTGGCGGTAGTGATTCTTGTAACCTTAGCCAATCGTGGAATAATGAAGGATGAAACTTTGGTAAGAGCTGCAGATAGATTACGCTAGTTTAACTCGAAAGCTATTTTGAAGAGAGGGTTTCGTTATCCTCTTCTTCACTTTCATTTTTTTCCATCACTTTGTGAATTACATCTTCATGAAACTCAGTAATGGCCTTGTTGTGAAACATGGGATATAATCTTTTGTCTCTAAATTTTGAGGCACTCTTATATCTTGTATAATGTATAATTTTAGTTTTGCCATCCTCTTCTGGGTAAAGCTGTATGTATTGTGTACCATGTGATTTGCCTTGAGCTAGGTAGCAAATTTTGATAAACTTCTCTTCATCATTTACCTCCATTATCTTTTGCCCAACTGGTATTTTTACTAAACCCATTACGAACTTCAAATTCCAAAATACAATTTGACCTTCTTTAATTCCATCATAGGAATCTGCAGAGTAGGAAAGCTTATTAGGGTCAGGAGAGAAAAGTAAACCAAACCTCACTTTGTTTTGATTATCCTCGGTGGGGCTAATGCTTTTATAAGTGCTCCAAACTTCATCAATTTCAGCATCTACCTCCATCACTTTGGTGTGTGACTGATAGCTTAAAGAGTCATTATCTTCGTAACAACTTGGTGCTAAGGCAGCAATATCAGCTGCTGATTCCAAGTCATAGCCATGAAGAAGCTTAACCACTTTTTTTCCTTTAACTCTGCTGAAATCAATATCCTCAGGATCGTGAGTAGGACCACCGGCAAAAGAGATTGCCGCGCATGTAAGTAAAATATATTTGAACATCTTAAAGTAGAGTGAATAAATCTAATTGCTGCAAAGATAACAAGCTTTAGGCCAATGTGTTCGAAGTTTCTTCAGGTCTATTTAATAGCCTTCTTATTTTGATGTCGAAAATCGCAAAAACCAATGTCATCAGTGGACTTAGATAATTGAAAACTGCATATGGTAAATAAGCAAAAGTACTTACGTCAAGTACTCCACTTTGGTAAGCACCGCAAGTATTCCAAGGTACGAGCACGGAGGTCACAGTGCCACTATCTTCTAAAGTACGACTCAGGTTTTCGGGCGCCAAGCCACGTTTGCGATAAGCATCAGCATACATGCGGCCGGGAACAACTATGGCCAAATATTGGTCGGAGGCGGTAACATTGATAAATACACAAGTACCAGCTGTGGTGGCAATCAATGAAGCGGTTCCCTTGGCCAACTTTAGCAAGGCACTGCTTATAACTGCTAAAAATCCGCAAGCTTCCATTACTCCGCCAAATACCATAGCGGCAATAATCAACCATACGGTGCTAAGCATTCCATACATACCGCCACTACTTAATAAGTCACTAAGCACAGGGTTTTTTGAAGGGTAGCTCATGCTCACGGTTAATGAATCCATAATAATCTTGTACGTCTGTAACCAGCTAAGTTGGTCGGTGCTTGCAATAGAGAGTAGCAGGTCGTGCTGAAAAATAGGGGCAAACAGAGCTCCGGCTAAAGTGCCGGCTAAGATGGCGGGCAGTGCTGGAATTTTGGCAACAATCAAACCAACCACAAGCAGTGGAACTAAAAATAGCCAAGGTGTGAGGTTAAACATGCCTTCAAGTTCGGTGAGCACAGGTTGAATATTATTCACATTTCCACTTGTCTCAAGGTTTAGACTCAGAATAATAAAAACGATAAGTGCCACCAGAAATGATGGCACTGTAGTATAAAGCATGTATCGGATATGCGTAAACAAATCGGTACCAGCCATAGCAGGAGCAAGATTGGTAGTATCCGAAAGTGGAGAGATTTTATCACCAAAATAAGCTCCAGAAATTACCGCACCAGCCACCATAGCTTCTGACATGCCAATGGCTTTTCCAATTCCAACGAGGGCAATTCCTACGGTTGCGGTGGTACTCCAGCTGCTTCCGGTTGCCAATGATACCAAGGCACAGATAATAGCAGCAGCGGGTAAGAATATTTCAGGACTTAAAATTTGCAAGCCATAATATATCATGGCCGGAACTACTCCGCTTATCATCCATGTTCCCGAAAGGGAGCCGATAAGCAAAAGTATAAGGATAGCGCCCGTGGTACTCTTTACCGATTTTTCAATTCCTTCAAGGATTTGCTTAAAAGAGAAGCCCTGAGTAACGCCAACTACCGCTGCGAAAGCTCCGGAAAGCAAGAGTATAAACTGATTAGACCCTGAAAGTGCATCATCGCCATACACCCCAATAACATTGATGCTCAGCATGAGTATGAGAAACATGATAGGAAGGAGGGCTATAAATAGGCTGGGGCGTTTTTTCATAATTGTTTGGAAAATGTTCGCAGTTTACAAAGATTTACCCAAACATAGAGTAGGCAGGACTAGCGAGGAGTTTAAAACTTCATCAAATTCGGTTGTATCAAATGAGTGGGTAAGCCCATTACCGTGAAGTAGGATCCTTCAATTTTCTCGATGGCCCACATACCAATCCACTCCTGAATGCCGTAAGCTCCGGCTTTATCAAATGGGCGGTAATGTTTGATGTAGTAGTCTATCTCTTCAATTGTGATTTCTTGAAAATACACTTTAGTGATATCGCTAAACACAATTGACTTTTCTTTTGAAAGCAGACAAACTCCGGTAATTACTTCATGGCTGGTGCCGGAAAGCTTTTGCAGCATTTCGCGGGCGTGTTCTTCATTTTCAGCTTTGGCTAATGATTCGCCTTTGCACCAAACTACGGTGTCGGATGTTAGTACAATTTCATCCTCCGAAAGATTGTCTTTAAAAGCCAGAGCTTTCTTTTCGGCTAGATGTTCTGCTATTTCCACGCCATTGAGCGAAGCATCATGTTCTTCATTTACCTCCATGGTGCGCACTTCAAAGTCGAAGCCAAGGTCTCGTAATAATTGTTGCCTGCGTGGCGATTTGCTGGCAAGGATTAGTTTTTTGTTGGGGGGTAAAAATTGCATGGGGTAAAAGTAGTTAGCATGGATTATAAAACTACGCGTTTGGAAACGCGGCAACGGGGATTACTGACGTATTTGATCAATCATAATGAAACCTGCATTTAACAATCCAAATTTCATTATCATCAGTTACTCTGTAAATGATTCGGTGTTCATCATCAATTCTTCTTGACCAAAAACCACGGTATTTAAATTTTAGAGGTTCGGGTTTTCCGATTCCTTCATACGGGGTTCTCGCTATTTCCTTGATGAGCCTATTTATTCGGGAAACCATTTTCTTATCGGTTTTCTGCCAGTATAGATAGTCTTCCCAGGATTCGTCAACAAAACACAGTTTCATTCCTCCGTCAGTTCCTTGGAAAATGACTGTCCATTTCTAAATTTAGCAATAGCCGAATCTAAGCGTTGTTCATTTTTGGCAGAAGAAAGCTCGTGTTGCGTAGCTTGTAGAGAATTGTATTCTTCAAGTGAGATTACCACCACTCCAGATTCTTTACCTCTGTTGATTATTAAGGTTTCAAAGTTTTGAGTGACTTTATTTAGATAGCTTTTTATGTCCTTCCTGAAGTCTGAGATATTTGTGGAAATCATGGTTTTGCATATTTTGTACAAATATATGTACAAAATATGATACATGTTTCATGGCTTTAGATTGAGGAGTTGGGAAATGCTTGAGGCATCAGGGGTGAAGGTTAAAAAACCACGTGTTTGGAAACGCACGGGAACGAGGGACTCTTAAAGATGTAATGCAAAAATAAGAGTAGAGTTAGGAATAAGGATATTCTTACAGAATAGTTTGTGGAGCAGGGATTGCAAATCCGCGCTAACGGGGATGTATTGGTTATAAGTGGAAAACCACACGAGAGGACTCGTGCGGCAGCGGGGGGTCTAAGCGGAGCTTTGGCGGGGTTTTACCCTCCTGTTATTATTTCATTTAAACTCAGCACAGAAATTCTAGGAGCACTCCTAATATCATCTCTTCTTTTCTTAATATCAGGTTCAATTTCCTTGAAGTTTCGAGGTCTACCATTGGTGTATAAACTTACATCCAGTAAATAAGCAGAATGCCTTTTTCCATCAGATGGAGCCGCACTTGTATTGCTATCGATGATATGGATAAAACGAAGGTCAATTAACTCTTTAATTATTCTTTTAACCGTTTCATCTTTATCAAGACTTTCATTTTCGATTAGAAACACATTTGTACGTTTATCAGTAAAGACTCTATCTCTAATACTTGACATGGTATTTTCTAAAATATTACTTTCCTCAATTGAGTCTTTCTCCAAAGCATTCTTTTTGTTTGTGTAGTTTTCAATTGCTACCTCACGTACGTTTGGAACATTGATTCGACTAGAATTTTCATTAAGTGTTGAGCAACACTTAATGAATAAAACTAGAAAGTCTCTAGGGACACCACCTGAGGCAATGCATAATTGTTCAAAAGCTTGGTCATTAAATATCTCGTTTACATCAATATTTGCACCTGAAGAGTTAATTGCGGCATCAAGTAAATCTTTCTTAAATCTTTTTAGCTCATTCCATTTGTCTAAAGTATAGTCGAGGTCAATATCATAGACATCGGCATTTAACTCCATTCCAATAAAGCTTTGATCTGTTTGTACATATAGATTAGTTCTATGTTTAACAGTACCAATTTTCAAATAAAAATTATTGGATTTAGATAGACGGTGGAAATAGTCAATTAGGTAAGGCTGAATTGACTTTGGGATGAAATAAAAGTCATCCAAAACGAGTATTATTTGTTTATCAGTTAATTCAGAAGCACGCTCAATTAAAGCTTTTATATCATCTATGGAAGTTTTTAAATCGTTTAGTTTATCAATTTTCCATTGATGCGCTATCTCACTTTCTGAGGTGTCCGAATAATTTAGGTTTGCTTCCAAGCCTTTTGCTTTAGTTCCCGCGGATCCACCTTCTTGTTTGGTTTCTTTATATTTCCGTTGTTCGTCAAGAGAATCAGGACTAGAAATTTTCTTTTTTAGCTCGGTAATTAAATTTTTTAGGTCTTTATTTAACTTCCTTTTGTTTAACCATTGTCCAAATGACCAAAATGAAATGTCTTTGTCAAGTTTACTGATTGTACCTTCAAAAAATCTAATCAGTACTTTAATGATGATATTAGGGAAGGTGATATCCTTATAGTCCTCTAAATTAACATAGATAGTGAAATTGTCATTCTCTGATTGTAATGTCTTTAAGAGGGTACTTTTACCAGCACCTCTTCTTCCAAAAACAACATAGTTTTGTTTACCATGAATTTTTGATTTGAAATTTCTAGGGTCAATAAACTCGATTCCAGATACTTTATCAGCCCTTGTGTTTTCCTCGATATATCGAATTAACTTTTGTATTTCTTTTAAATCCATATTTTACTTTACAGTGAGTAACTTGGGGCTAAACATTAATGAGTTTATATCCAATTACATAATTATTCTCTAAGCCTTATAAATACTGGGGATACCAAGGGTTAGGGTGGGGTTATTTCCGATTTGGGGTTAAAATCAGAAATGGAGAGTACACCAATGGTTGGCAGTTAGTTTTAAAGCTACACAATAATAAGAAAAGCCAGCCGAAAGAGAGCATCCTTTTGGCTGGCTTTATATTTTTTTTAAGGTTGAGGTTTTCTTAAAACTGCGCCTTCAGGGCCAGTGTAAACACCACCATACTTACAATTCCGGTGAGCATAATGAGCTTCATCAGTATGCTGGCTTTTTTAAAGTCCACCTTAGTTTTTGCGGTAAGTACCCTAAGAATGGTGAGCAGGATCGGAACGTTTACAAACAACAATAAGTAAGCGGAAGACACTACATCGCTTTGAAAAAGGTAAACGTTAAAGGCCCCGGTAAAGCACAGCAAGACTACCAGAAGGAGGGTAATTACATAGCGGATATAGTTTCGACCAACAATAATGGCCAATGTGCGATATCCTTCCTGGTCATCGCCTTCCACATCTTCGGCATCCTTTATTATTTCTCGAATAAAATTGGTGTAGAATGCAAAACCTGCATAGGCGCTAATCACGTAAAATATAGGCTGAATGATTTCGGCTGTTTCGGCATTGGCAGCAGGCAACACATCAAACAGAGCCACCAGAAAAACCGGTAATGCCGTAAGTAGCGATACCAAAATATTGCCAAGCAGCACACGCTTTTTTAGATCAATAGCATACAAGTACAATAATGCAATGGCTACCACAGGCAGCATCCATAAGCTTTGAAAACCAGCTGCTCCGGCCACCAAATAACCAGAAATAATGGCAATCACATTGAGCACACCATAAATTGTCCAGGCACCATTCAGCGTAAGCCCATTCCCAATAGCCATGCGCTCCGGCTTGTTGGTGGTATCTGCTTCTACATCATAAATATCATTGATTACATACCCGGCTGCAGCCAAAGTAATACTACACAATACGCCCAAAAAAAAGTAGGTGTGATTGAGTACATGAGGCACATTAAGGCTTTCGATAATAAAAAACCGAATGAGATATTGCACCAATGCAATAATGGCCAAATTGGGCCAGCGGATTATTTTGAAAAAGGCCAGCATTACCATGAAAAATCTTCGTCCAACATCCAATTATCCTGCAGCTTAAGCGTCTGCTCTATTACATCACGCACACAGCCTTCGCCACCTTTTTTTGGAGAAACATACTGTGCTATTTCCCGAATTTCAGGAACGGCATTAGCTGGTGCAGCACCGATTCCTGCCGAAAGCATAACGTGATAATCGGGAATATCATCTCCCATGTATAAAATGTTTTCAGGCTTCAATCCTGTGTGCTCATATACCGCAAGGAAATCTTTCCACGAGTCCATTTTGTGGCTGGAGCCCATGTAAATGTCAGTAAGTCCCAAGCGCTTCAAAGAAGCTTTTACACCTTCACATTTTCCGCCCGAAATTACCGCTACAATAAATCCCTTTTTTGCGGCAAGCTGCATGGCATAGCCGTCTTTGCTGTTTAAGTTGCGAATAGGTTCGCCATCAGGGCCAATCTGAAAAATGCCGCTGGTGAGTACACCGTCAATGTCAAATACAAAGGCTTTGATATGGTGGAGAAGCTCCTTATAATTTTTTGTCATAAGTATCTTGTATGCTTTTGGTAAGCAGTTTATAAATGTCAATAGTTGTATTGTCTTGCAGTAAGTCCAGATGTCGGTTTATGGTCGATTCATCATGCCGAATGGCGGGGCCAGTTTGCATGTCTTTCGCTGAAGTATGCTGTAAACTTTGCAGCGCATTTTCAAGCAGTGGCAAAAGTATTCTAAAATCTAAACCCGCATTATTCATCACTTCCTGGGCTTGGTAATGTAAGTGGTTGCTGAAATTATGAGCCAAAACAGCTGCCAAGTGCAAATGCGTACGTTCTTCAGAGTTTACCAAATTCCACTTTGCACCCATAAAGTCAATTACTTTTTTGAGTGCATCGAGTGTGGTTTCATTATTAGCCTCCAGGCAAAAGGGAATGGTAGAAGCATCAATTTCACTATGTCCTTTTAAGCTCATAAGAGGATAAAAAACACCGCGATTCGTATGCTTTTTAGCTATAGCTGAAAGAGGAGTGGCCCCCGAAACATGCGCTACAATAGTATTCGATGGCTCAATCTGTGAGCTCACTTCGGCAATAGCTTCATCATTCACACAAAGTAAAATGAGGTCAAATTCACCTGAGTTTTGATATACTTCCTCAAGCGCATGTGGGTTCAGTTTTCTACCAAACAATTTGGCTGCAAAGCCATGCGCCACAAACACAGAATGTAAATAGGAGCCAACATTGCCGGTACCTATTATCCCAATTTTATGAATGATTTTCATGTGGGCAAAGTTAGAAGGATAAATAGGATGGTAGCTGTTTTGGCTTTTCGAAATCTCAATGAAGTGGAGGTTCAAATAATCAGGGTATTATTGCTATGTAAAGAATTATATCTTTACTGTTTGCAATAAATTGAATACCATAACGCCCAACATTTTGAGAAGTAATGTTTTTGCTTTTTTAACTGTCCTTTTAAGTATTATGGCTTTTAAAGCCAATTCCGCCCACTTGGTAGGGGGGCATATAAGTTATACCTGCCTAGGCGGTAATAATTACGAAATACGTCTTAGAATATATAGAGACTGTGCCAGTGGTGGTGCCGCCTTTGATGCCAATGCAAGATTTGCCATCTATGAAACCAATAATACGGCTTCACCATTTGTAGTATTAAATCCAGCCAAGGGGCCTACTATTCCTGTTCCTGCAAACTCTACCGGAAATCCTTGTATAACTCCACCTCCGGGCCTGTGTACCGAATATGCAGAATATGTGGCCACGGCTACACTTCCACCAGTAGTAGGGGGTTACACGATTTCGCATCAACGCTGTTGTCGCAATGCTTCCATTAGTAATATAAATGCGGCTGCGGTAGGAAATACTTACACCACCACCATACCCAGTATGGATACCACTTGTAATAGTTCACCTGAATATACCAGCGTGGCTCCGATTGTGTTGTGCATCAATGAACCTCAAAATTTGAAACTGGATGTAAATGAAGCAGATGGAGATTCTTTGTATTTTGAGCTTTGCGACATACTAGAAGGAGGAGGGTCAGTAGGAGGTGCTGGTTGTGCTACTACAATTCCAAATCCACCATGTCCGCCACCTTATACACCTGTTACTTTTTTGCCGCCATATACTAGTAGTAATCCGATACCGGCAGTGCCAGCTATGGCTGTTGATCCACTAACTGGAGTTCTCACAGGTACACCTAATCAAATTGGCCAGTACGTTTTTGGGGTTTGCGTAAGCGAATATCGCAATGGGGTATTTATGAGCACCACGCGTTTAGATTATCAGTTCAACGTAACTTCCTGTATTACTAATGTGGTGAGCGATATGATTACTCCAGCTGAAGATCCAAACATATTGTGCGATGGCCTTACCGTTCAGTTTACTTCCGAAAGTGTGGGGGCCTTCGATTTGTTGTGGGATTTTGGAGATCCATCAACTACGGCCGATACATCTACCCAAACTAACCCTTCATACACCTACACTGTTCCTGGAAATTATACAGTACGCCTTATCGCCAACCCAGGTCTGCCTTGTGGCGATACCTTAGATATTGTTTTCCCGGTGAAATATGAGATCATTCCCAATTTCAGCGATAGTGGTGTTTACTGTTTTGAAGCTAATGAGGTGTACTTTAAAACTTTGGGTAACTATCCTGCCAACTCCACTTTTGATTGGAACTTTGGAGCTGACGCTAATTTCCCCACTTCACTTTTGCAAACGCCACCCCCTATTACCTGGACTTCTCCGGGAAAACACATTATTACGCTTACGCTTACCTATGGCTCCTGTGTGAAGGTTTTAAGGGATTCATTAGAACTGAGTAACCTATCGGTAGGCGTAGATGCTGGGCCTGACCAAACTATTGGAGAAGGTGAATTTGTGAATGTAAATGCTACTGGTGGAACTAATTATTATTGGTATTCCAACAGAGCGGTGGATTTTAGTGATCCGTTCAAAGCGTCAACTTCCGCCTTGCTCACCGAAGGTGATGATACGGTGAAACTTTACGTAAAGGTAACTGACCCCTTGGGCTGTGAAGGCCTGGATTCTATGACGGTAATTGTTTTTAGCGAAGATGGCCCCATCAATTTTATGACGCCCAATGGCGATGGATTGAATGAATATTTGGACTTGGGTGACCTGAACCCTGATGGCGATTGCTCAATTTTTATAATGAACCGATGGGGTTCAGAGGTTTATCGCGAAGATGATTATGGTAACGACTGGACTGGGGTAGACCGAGGTGGAAATGAATTATCAGATGGTACTTATTATTTTATTCTGCAATGTGGAAGTGAAATAAGGTACAAAGGGCCGATCACTTTAATGAGGTATTGATTTGTTGTTTTTATCTGAAAGCTTTAGGCTTGTTGCCTTGAGCTGCATTTTCTGCAATTTCAATGATTCTTTTGTGGCGCGTTTCGGGGCGCTTGGCAGACATTACCCAATGTAGTAGTATCTTCTTTGCAGATTTGCTCAAACCTTCAAAATAGTCTTTTGCATCGGGTATCGCTATCAGCTCAGCTTCCAAATCCTTTGGCATTATTAGCGCTTCTACTTCGTCCAAAATTGTCCATGAACCATTTTGCTTAGCAACTTCAACGCTTTGTAAACCGGCCTCCATCATTCGGTTCTCCGCAATGAGCTTATCTATCTTATCCTTATTGATTTTTGACCAATTGCTCTTTGCTTTTCGCTTGCTGAAGTATTGTTTATACTTCTCCTTGTCTATGGTTTTTTTGGTACTATCTATCCATCCAAAACAAAGCGCTTCATCTACCGCTTCGCTCCAAGTGAGGGACGGAACATCGGAGCTTACCTTGTAGAAAATTACCCAAACAAACTCTTCGCGCTGGTGATTGGCTGCTAGCCAGTCGTGCCATTCTTGGGATGAGGTAGGGGTGATGTGTTGAAGGTCTTTCATATTAAAACTTTAAAGTGATCTTTTCCTGATGGTCTCGAAGGTTTACCACATTATTTCCGTAGTCATCTTCCACGGTATCATTAGGGTATAAATGATAAATGCCAATCCTATTTGCATCAATATTTACATTGCCAAGCTTGGCGTAATATAGAAGCCACTCTGGAACAAAAGCCCAATCCATGTTTTCCATTTTAGCAATAGTTTCGGGGCTTTCAGCATCACCTGAAACAAAGATTGTTTTACCATGCCAGGTAATTAGATAGGAGCAATGGCTCAACGAAAAGCGGTGTTTGTTTTTATAAGCTTTTACAGAAAAGCTGTGCTCTGGGTTATTGATAATTTCTCCACCATTTCCTTCTTTTTTAGAAAACTTCCATGGGCCATATACTTCGCCCTCGTGTTGCCTAAGTAGTTTTCTGGAGTAATGATCTGCATGTTTATGTGTAAAGAGAAATAGGGAATTTTCTTTAATACTGTCCAGTTCTGACTCATCATAAATGGTGTAGCCAAAAGCACCGGGTTTGTACGGAAAGTCGAAATACACATTCAAATCCCCGTCCGTCATGTATAGCCCGGCATTGGCAATGTGCCTGATTGTAATTGCTCCATTTTGGCTGAAGCCAAGGAGAGAGACAAATAGAAGAGTTAGAGTAAGGAGGTTTTTCATTGAGTTTTTAGTTTGATTTACCACGCGTTCGGAAACGCGCGGGAACGGGTTTTTTCATTTGTAAAAGAAACAATAATTAGTTGAGAATAATTATAGGATAGCGAGGCTTAAAACTCGGTTCCACAAGTTTTACATTTATGAACGTTCTTCAGAAATATGGGAAATACTGAAAGTAATAAGGAAATAGTGGCCATTAAAATGCCGCCAACACTTTTCATAGACTTGAAACCAGAATAATAATTATCTGAACCGCATTTAGGGCACACAATTGTTTTGTCGTCATCATCAGTCACAGGATTCGATTCTATGCTTTGGAGAACTTCCAATGCATCAACCGCGTCATACGAATTGATCTTTAGTTTTATTCCACCCAGCGTTACATTGTACAGCGGATTCATAGATACCGTATGTTCATCAAAGAGATAGCAAGGGATGCCCTCACTTTCCAGTTTCGTTTTTAGAATGTGAGCTTCTACTGAGTTGTCAAAAGTTTTTAGGGTTTCTAGAGCCATGAGTTTACCTTAAGTAGATTTTTGCTTAAACGTTTTAATAATTATCCACGCAGTGGAGCTAGAACCTACGGGATCTTGGAAAATAATATCCTTGACCGAACCCGGGCTTAGTTCTTTTAATGTTTCAACTTTCAAGTTTGAAAGAGTATCATTATCCATAACAAGGAAAGTAGTAATGCCTTTAGCTTCATTTTCTTGAATCAAAATTATAGCTTGTTCGATGGCTTCTTTTCTGAAGTTTACTATTTCTTCTTCGGTATATTGGCTTTTTTCCCATTCGTAGATATCTTGGCTGTTGACTTTGTTCCTCCATTTCTGTTGTGAGATTTTTGATTCATGCTTAAGCCATGTTATAAATGCTAATGTGCATAGCAATCCGGCTCCGATTGCATAAAGCCGCTCTTTGTGTTTACGGTGATAGCCTTCCTTTTTTAAGCTCCAATCTGACAATACGGTTTTGGGCCATCTTAGAGCCATCCAGATCAAATTCAAAATTCCGAAGCTTTCAACAGCCCTTCGTTGTAGTTCCTTGTAATGTTCAATTTTGGCTTGTCTATCCCAAGCTTCAACTTTTATCCTTTGTTCTTCAGTACTTACGCCTCTTTCCGCCAGTTCATTTTTTGCGAATTTCACCGCTAAGGGATTCCAATCTTCAGGATAATTGGCAATTTTAATTAGCTCAGTTGTAGATCTGGATTGTATAGGGGGATTGAATTCCAAGTAAAATCAGTGATGTTTATTAAAGGTAAATATACATTCCGTAACAATCTTATAAGTGCGTAACGATAACTTTTCAACGAATTAACCATTCAACCAGTTAACATCTCCCAAAATCTTAAATTCGAAAACTAAAGCTAAAGTATGAGTGACAAAATAGGTTTGCGCGAAGCCATGTCAATCGGCATTGGAGGCATGGTAGGTGGTGGTATTTTTGCCGTGCTGGGTTTGGCGGTATCCATTGCTAAAGGAGGCACTCCGGTAGCGTTTCTTTTTGCGGGGCTCATTGCGCTGATTACTTCTTACAGTTATGTAAAACTTTCTTTGGCTTACTCCGATAGAGGCGGCACGGTGAAGTTTGTAAACGAAGGTTTTGGGCAAAGTACTTTTAGTGGAGCCATCAACAACTTACTGTGGGTGAGCTACATCATTATGTTGGCTTTGTATTCATCGGCTTTTGGTTCGTATGCGCCCAATCTGCTTAGCCTTACAGGCGATAGAGCTTTGGATGCACACTTATTTTCAAGTGCAATTATCATTATTGCTACACTAATCAATTATTATAGTATAAAGGTGGTTGGCGCCATCGAATCTTATGCGGTAATCATTAAGCTGGTGATACTTCTGGGCTTTGTTGTGATTGGTGCCTATGGCCTTTTGGGCAATGAAAATTTACCTCAATTGTCTCCCGAAAGCTGGGAAGCACCCTTTAATCTTTTGGTAGGCGGAATGGTGATTTTTGTGGCTTATGAAGGTTTTGAGCTTATCGCCAATGCCGCCCCTGATATTGAAAACCCTAAAAAGAATATTCCCAAAGCGTATTATTACTCGGTGGGTTTCGTGATTTTGCTATACATCATCATAGCAATAGTTACGGTGGGCTCATTGCCTTTTAGCGAAATAGCATCTGCCGAAGATTACGTTTTAGCCGAAGCTGCAAAACCGCTTTTGGGCCAAGTAGGTTTTACAATAATTACGGTAGCCGCGCTTATTTCCACCTTTTCGGCAATCAATGCATCCTTGTATGGCGGCACCCGTGTGAGCTTCGAAATAGCCCAGGATGATGAGCTTCCGCATGAACTCACGAGTAATCTTTGGAATCAGCCGGTTGGCTTGATGATTACAGCAGTAGTAACCTTAATAGCCGTAAACACGCTGGAGTTGAAAAGTATTTCCACCGCAGGTAGTGTGGGCTTCCTGCTCATTTTTGCGGTGGTAAATTTTGTGGGGTTCAAAAAAGCTTCAGCGATCAATGGAAATAAAGTAATTCCAATTAGCGGTTTTCTTTTTTGCAGTTTTGCTTTGGTAGCTCTTATTGTTCAGCAATATGGAGATAACCCAACGGGGGTGATTGTGGCTGTTTCGGTGGTGCTGATTTGTTTTGTAATGGAGTGGATATACAAAAGAAGTGAAGCTTGGAAGAGAAAAAAGAGTAGGGAGTAGGGGTATAGTGAAATTGTAATTCGGAGGAATATCTCCCGCTGGCGGGAGTACCCGCAGGGGGAGGGTGGATTGAAATGATTTGTTCATTTTGGCATTGCCCCAAAACGAACCAAAAGGTCTAGGCTGCTTGAATTTTTTCTAAAACCTACATTTCGCTTCACTGAAAAATAAAAGGCCTGCGGCTGCTTATTTTTCTACGTTTCGCTGCACTTGGTTTTTACAAAAAAAATCAAAAGGCCATTTTAAAACTAGGCTTACAGAGCAGATCTTTTTAGAATCTAATTACAGATTTTCCGTGCCAGACAGGCTACCGAATAACTATTCAACCAATTAACAAGTCAACTACTTCTCCCTCTTCACCCTCTGCCAAATAGCGATACCTGTACCAAATGCCATTAGGATACATCCTGCCCAAAGCAAATTAATCAATGGGAAAACGATGGCTTTCATTACGATAAAAGGCTTTTCATCTTCCGGTACTTTTGTCCAAAGCGTGATTTTGATTTTGTTGTTTTCGGTGTTTACATCACTAAAGCGAATTTTGAAACCCTGTTGCTCCATGTACACGTCTTCATGCGAAAGCATGTTTCCATCCAGAATGTATTCCGGAGCTACTTCATACGTTTCGCCAAGTACGTTTATGATGCGCATTTTGGCGGTAAGCTTAAGGAAGGCCATTTCACCCGTTTCTTCATTCATGGCTGCATTTACCTGCAAACTGTCCATCACTATAAAGTGCTGCTCATAAATTACCGTATCACCACGGTTAAACTCAGCTTCTACTTCACCAGAGTAGCCATCATCAGTGCGGGGCTCTAAGTAAGAAGAATAGGTAACGTGGGTATAAATATCTTTGTTCCAATAATGCTTGGTGCTGGGGTTTGGTGTAGGCCCCATTTGGTCGCTCATTTGCAGGAAAGGCTCCAAGGCAAAAGTCTCTTTCAGGCTGCCATCGGCTTGAGTATCGTAATAGGTTACATCGTAAAACTGTTTGTTGTCTTCATCACGCATTCCATTCCAAATGGCCATGTATTGCCCCAGCTTTACGGTGTCAGCAAGCTCAAGTAGTGCATTTTCATTTGATGGTAAATCTTCAGAAAGGAAAACATTGGTCTCACTAATTACTTCTTTTTTGGCATTAGAAATCAAAGAGCCAATAAGAATCATCGCAAAACCAACGTGAGCAATACTAGCACCTCCAATGGACATATTTCCGCGACCAATGCGCAACCAATAATCGATATTGCTCACCGTGGCAAATATTCCTGTAAAGAGAAGAATAAGGTAAAGTGGCTCTTGCCAAAAGTCATACGCTGTAGCGAAAAGGGCAGTAATACCAGCGCCTACCAAAATAGAAAGGCTGATATTTTTCCAAAACTTTTTGGCTGAAGTATGGCGGTAATTCAAAAACTGACCAAAGGCGATAAGCAATGCAATTACAATAGAAAAAGGAACCTGAAAGCTGTTGTAATGGTCAATAGCATCAAGAGGTGGAGCCATCTTATCACTCATCATAGGTACTAATCCTTCAGGGCCTATAAGCTGGTTTATCACAGGAATAGAAGTACTGAAGATAATCTGGAAAGCTGCAATTAAAAGCACAAGGCTACCGATAAACATCCAAAATTCACGAGAGCTCAGTTCATCGTCTTTCTTGCTTTTTGGAATGCCTTTGTATCTGTAAAAGAACATACCGAAAGCGATAACGATAAAGAATAGGAGGTAAATAAGGAGCTGGCCGCTCAATCCTAAATCCACAAAAGCATGAACGGATGAATCCCCAAGAACACCGCTTCTGGTTAGGAATGTACTGTACAGAATTAATAGGAAAGACAGCAAGGTCATGAAGAAAGCGCTGGTCAGTCCTGTCTTTCTGTTTTTTACGATAAGTAAAAGGTGAGCGGCACCTACCATCACAATCCAAGGAACGAGGGATGAGTTTTCTACCGGATCCCAAGCCCAGAATCCACCAAAGCTCAATGCTTCATAAGCCCAGGCGCCACCCATCAAAATACCAACTCCTAAAATAAGTACACTAAAATAAGCCCACGGAATAGCAGGCTTTACCCATCCTTTGTACTCTTTATTGAACAAAGCTGCCATTGCAAAGGCGAACGGCACAAGGGTAGAGGCAAACCCTAAAAACAGGGTTGGCGGGTGGATGGTCATCCAATAGTTTTGAAGCAAAGGATTAAGTCCGGTACCGTCCATAAAACCAGGGAAGCGCAGAAGGTAATCCGAAACTTCTGTCCACGGTAACCCAATGTTTTCGGGCACATTTCGCATAAGCACAAATGGGCTGCTTCCTATTTTTAAACCAAAAGGATAGATACCTAAAATCATGCTGGCCAAAAATGCCTGCACAAGCGCAAATACAATCATGGCGGGAGCTTCCCACTTTTTGGCGGTAAACATTAGGATTGTGCCTAATACAGCATGCCAGAAAAGCCAAAGGATAAAACTTCCTTCCTGGCCTTCCCAAAAGGCGCTAAACACATATTTGAACGGAAGTTCCATACTGGAGTGTTTCCACACATAATCGTACTCAAAGTAGTGACTGAGCAGGAGGTAGAAGAGCGTAAGAACGATGCCAAACACAGAGCCCACATGAACCAGAAAACTAACACGTGCTAGTTTCTTAAAAGAGTTCTGCTTGTTTTGTATAAAGAAATAATAAGCAATTGCGGCTACCACGGCACCAACAAAAGCTAGGCTCACAAAAAGACGTCCTAACTGACCGGGTAATAAATGTTCTCCTACGTACTCCATGTAATATTTTCTAAGGGCGGGGAAATTCTAAATCCGAAATGCTAAACTCTAAACAAGCACTAAACCGGAAAATTCAAATTTTTTTTTAAAAAAATAAGGGGGAAGAATACGTTAAATTATTGGGGTTATCTGTTGTAAAAACTTTAAACTTATAACCTTCAACTTTTAATTGGTCTTCGCCTAGTAAGTGCCGTATCCGGCTACCTCATTTTGCTCATTGTATTTTGAAGGGCACTTCATCAAAATTTCTTCAGCCACAAAGGCGCTATCGGTAGAATATCCCTTCATGGTAATTTCTTCACTACGTTCAAAATCCTGAGGCTTAGGTTGTGAGTAAAACACAGTACGTTTTTTACCTTCTTTATCAATAGCTGTAAACTCAAACTTATTGGCACGAGCATCGTAATTCATTGGCGCTTCTTTGTCCAGATAGCCGATTACGGTGTATTTAGTGCCGGGAGTTTCATCTGCTTTAGCAAATCCCACGTAAGTGGAGGCATCATTAATAGTAACCATAATAGCTCCGATGGCTACAGCAATAGTTACGATGATGGCAATGTGTGAACGTTTCATGTTTAAGCTTCTTTTTCCAGTTTTCTCAATTTGCGATCGATGCTGATGAGGTAAAGTGTAATTCCAACAAACAGTACGCAAAGCACCGCTACTACTACATATATTTTACCATTTGCACGCATGGCGTCCGCCATTTCTACTTCGGGCATTTGCGATTGTGCAGCCAGCATTCCGCTAAAAAGCATAGCACAAAAACCTAACCAATATTTTGACATTTTAAACATCTTTTTTCCAGAGTAATTTTTGATATCTGATTTTCAAGCTGGTAATCCATAAACCAATAAGTGTCCACCCGATAATTGCCGGATAAAACACAATGCGCATGGTTCCGTCAAGGTCATAGCCACCAAAACCAGGATTACCGCCATTGCCAGGATGAAGGCTATCGGTAAGCCTTGGGAGGATACCAATAAATACAATCATCATTACGTAGGCAAATATGTTGTACACAGCCGAAAGTCTCCCTCTTTTTTGAGGATCATCAACCGACCCTCTTAGCACAAAGTAGGCCAAATATATCAGCATGGTTACCGCAGTACCATTGAGTTTTGGGTCATTGGTCCACCAGGTTCCCCAAGTGAATTTTGCCCAAACAGCTCCTGTGAGCAGTCCGAGTGACGCCATAAAAAAACCAGTGATGGCCAATTCTTTTCCTTTTAGGTCAGCATACAAATCTCCATTGCGCAAATACTTGATGCTGTACACCAAAGAACTGGTCATCAAAATCACCATGGAAAACCACATGGTAACGTGAAAATAAAGGTTTCGAATGGTTTCGTTTAGGATAGGTAAACGGGGTACTTCACCCGTAAAACCAAAAACGATTGTATAGAGTACTAAAAGGACGCCAAGGGCTTTCCACCAGTGCTTTTTCATTCCATTTTTTTAGTCGCGCCAAAGGTAGGCAAATAACAAATAAGACAGAAGGCAAGTAACTACTGCCAACATCGATAAAACCAATAACAGCGGGGCATTAATGTCCCATGCAAAACCTGTAAGTGCCCGTATGCTCACCTTGCTAAGGGTAAGTACTTGTGGGTACAAAAGAGGTATGCTTAAGATTGCAGGCAAGGCTGGATTATCTCCGGCTTTTGCCGCTAAACCTGATACAAAAGTGAGGATAGCCGAAAACCCTGCGGATGCAATCAATAATATCGAAATAAAGGCGCCCGGGCTGGCAATGGGATTTCCCAACAAAAAGGTAAATACCAAAGTGGCCAACAGGCCAATACTGAACATATAAAAGAAGTTGTAAAGCGTTTTGCCAATAATGAGTACTTGAGGCTTTACCATCCCAAAGTAAAGTAGGAATCTGCGGTCGGCCTCATTTTGAAAACTACGGAAGGCCGCTTGTAGCGAGGCGAAGATTAAAATCACCCAAAAAAGAGCATTCCAAACTTCGGGAGTGATAACACCGCTAAATACGAGATAAGCCAGATATACAGTGGTAAGCACATAAAGTACTACACCCAAAAAGCTTTGCTTTCTACGCCATTCCAGCGTAAAGTTGAGCTTAAATATTTCCACTATCTGTACCAGCATCGGGCAAAGGTAGATTACAAATTAGGATGGGCATAATGATATTATTTAGAATCTCTCCAGATTGTAGCTTGTCGGTTAGAAATAATGATTTGGATTGTCAAAACATATTCCGCGTAAAGCGGTTATTTTGCATTACATCTTTTATAAAACAGACCATGAGAAATATAGTATTGGCTTTTGCAGGATTTGGAATTTTGACAGCTTGCAATCGAACTGAACCAACGGCAAGCGCAAGTCAGGAAACTGTAGAATTAGCTATAAACACTGAAAACACGATGGAAGAAATGAGTTTTTATGACTTTAAAACCAAAACCCTGACGGGTGAGGAGTTTGATTTTTCTAATCTACAAGGTAAGCGTGTACTGATTGTAAACACCGCTAGTGAGTGCGGTTTTACTCCGCAGTACGAACAGCTTCAAGAACTTTATAAAGAGTTTGGTGGAGAGAAATTCACCATTATTGGATTTCCATCAAATGATTTTGGAAAGCAGGAGCCGGGAAGCAATGAGGAAATTGCCACATTTTGCGAAAAAAATTACGGGGTTACTTTTCCTATGATGGACAAAACTCCGGTAAAGGGAGATGACCAACATGAAGTATATTCATGGCTTACCCACAAGGACCAAAATGGAGTGGATGATGCCAAGGTGAGTTGGAACTTCAACAAGTTTTTGGTAGACGAAAACGGAAAATGGGTGGCGCATTATGGTAGTAAGACTTCACCTTTGGATGAGGAGATTATGAATTTTGCAGAAGGGAAATAGTCCTGATGACGGAACATAAAAGAGAACTAAGCTCCCTAAAATGGGCCAGACGTTATGCCCAAATTTTGGATTCGAATTTCAAAATACCCGGCACTAATTTTAGTTTTGGGCTAGACCCAATAATTGGACTCATACCCGGATTAGGTGATGCCGTGTCCATGGGGTTTCAATTTCTGCTGGTAGTTTCTCTTTTGAGGAATGGCTCTAGCGGTGAGCTTCGCGCTAAGCTTATTTTGAATGTACTTTTGGATTCAGCCATTGGGGCCATTCCACTTATTGGCCAGATTTGGGATTTCTTTTACAAAGCCAATGAGCGCAACCTTCGGCTTACTCAAGAGTATTTGCTGGAAGATAAGCATCGGGGAAGTGGAAAAGGAATTTGGCTATCCGTTTTGGCACTTTTCATTATTACAATGGTAATGATAGTGTATGCATTTGTATGGTTTGTGAATTGGGTGGTGGGATTGTTTACCTAAAAATATGGGTCATTTTTGTTTATTTGCTCACAACATCAACGAACATATAATTCCTGAAATGAAAAAATACCTCTTTATTTTATTGATTACCGCGACCTCACAAATTGGTTTTGGACAAAAGAAAGACAAGGAAAAAGATATTCGAACTTTGCTGGAGCTTACAGGATCTGCCAAGCTAGGCATTCAGGCATTGGATAAAATGCTAGTTTCATTTAGAGATATTTACCCTAATGTGCCTACCGAGTTTTGGGAAGAGGTTCGTCAAGAGGTTAACCCAAATGATTTGGTAGATATGATAGTGCCTATTTACGATGACTATTATACTCTCGAAGACATACTAGCACTTATTGAATTTTACAAATCTGATATTGGTCAAAAGATGACACAGGTGCAATCTGGGATATTAGAAGATTCCATGAATGTGGGCAGAAAGTGGGGAGAAGACCTTGCAAAAAAGGTAGTGAAGAGAATGGAGAGAAAAGGTTATTAAGCCTTACGTGTTGCCCAGCGCTTTATTGATTATTTAACTCATTAGGGTTGGTATATAATTACCTCTCTCCAAAAGAGGGCAATGAAATGAAATAAGCCCGATTATCAATATCCTTTATGAAACGCCACTTTAGCATTAGCTGACTTTTTAACTCTCTAAAAACTACCTACTTTTGCGGCCATGAAGTGGAATGGAAAAAAAGTGGCGTTTCATACTTTGGGCTGCAAGCTCAATTTCTCGGAAACCAGCACCATAGCGCGTGATTTTAAAGCGAATGGTTTTGAAGAGGTTAACTTCTCGGAGCCTGCGGATGTTTATGTGATTAATACATGTTCGGTAACACACAATGCTGACAAAGAATGCAAGCATTGGGTAAAGCAAGCTTTGAAGGCAAATCCTGATGCATTTACAGTGATTGTTGGCTGCTATGCCCAATTGAAGCCCGAGGAAATTGCGGATATTCAAGGGGTGGATTTGGTACTTGGAGCTACCGAAAAATTCAAAATCACAGATTACTTGAATGATCTCACCAAAAATGATTTGGGCGAGGTGCATTCATGCGAAATAGATGAGGCCGACTTTTATGTTGGATCTTATTCTATTGGCGATCGTACCCGTGCTTTTCTAAAGGTTCAGGATGGTTGTGATTATAAATGTACCTATTGTACAATACCGTTGGCAAGAGGAATTTCAAGGAGTGATACCTTGGAAAATGTACTTTCAAACGCTCGTAAGATTGTAGAAGAAGGTGCTAAGGAGATTGTACTTACTGGAGTAAACATTGGTGACTATGGAAAAGGAGAGTTTGGCAATAAACGCCATGAACATACCTTTTTAGAACTCGTTCAAGCTTTGGATGAAGTGGAAGGAATAGATAGATTTAGGATTTCATCAATTGAGCCAAATCTTCTAAAGGATGAAACCATAAGGTTTGTGGGGCAGTCCAAGCGATTTGTACCACATTTTCATATTCCACTGCAAAGTGGCTCTAACGAATTGCTTAAAAAAATGCGTAGACGCTATCAGTCTGAATTGTATTCAGAACGTGTGGCTACAATCAAAAGCTTCATTCCTGATTGCTGCATAGGAGTTGATGTTATCACCGGATTTCCTGGTGAGACAGAGGAACTCTTTATGGAAACCTATAATTTTCTAAATGACCTTGACATAAGCTACCTTCATGTATTTACCTACAGCGAGCGTGATAATACGCTTGCCGCAGAAATGGATGGAGCAGTAGATTATGCTGTTCGCAAAAAAAGAAGCAAAATGCTACGTGTACTTTCGGCCAAAAAGCGAAGAGCATTTTACGAAAGTCAGCTGGGCACAAGTCGTGAAGTGCTTTTTGAAGGGAACTTTAAAGATGGTTACATTACAGGTTTTACTGAAAACTATGTGAAGGTAAAAACACATTGGGATCCTGAATTGGTAAACACACGTAAAAAGATAATTCTAAAAGATATTGGTGAAGATGGTATTGTTCGATTTGAGGAAGCTATTCCTGAAATGGTGAATGCCTAAGCCAATAAACCCAAACCATATGTTGCAACTTAAGGAGCTATTACAAGCTGTAGAAGATATTACCAGAAGCACTGGTGATTTTATTTTGAAGGAGAGAAATAGTGTTTCTGCAGAAGAAGTGGAGCTTAAAAGCCTGAATAGCTTGGTGAGTTATGTAGATAAAACTGCCGAAAAAATGATCGTGGATGGTGTAAAGCCATTGATTTCAGAAGCTGGTTTTATTGCTGAAGAAGACACGGAATCTATTCGCGGTAAGCGCTACAATTGGGTGATTGACCCACTAGATGGCACCACTAACTTTCTACACAATCTTCCTGTTTTTGCTATTTCCATAGCTTTAATGGATGGTGATGAGGTAGTGCTTGGTGTTGTTTACGAGCTAGGCCAAAAGGAAATGTTTAGCGCCACAAAAGGAGGAGGGGCATCCTTAAATGGTAAGCCCATTCAGGTGAAAAAAACCGCTGAGCTAAAGGATACACTTTTGGCTACAGGTTTTCCTTATTATGATTTTGACAGAATGAAAAGCTTTCTGAATTTACTGAGCCAGCTTTTTACAAAAACAAGAGGAGTAAGGCGACTAGGTTCTGCTGCTACCGATTTGGCCTATGTGGCTTGCGGCCGTTTTGATGGCTTTTTTGAATATGGACTTAGTCCATGGGATGTAGCGGCAGGTGCACTACTAGTAACCGAAGCAGGTGGCAAAGTGACTGATTATTCCAAAGGAGATAACTTTCTATTTGGAGGTGAAATTTTAGCCTGCTCTTCGGCAATGTTTGATGAGTTATATACAGAGGTGAGTGAACACATGCAAGGTGATTCATGAAGCTTTATTTAATTAGTGGACTAGGTGCTGATAGGCGAGTTTTTGAGCGGCTAAAACTTAATGCCGATGTTATCCACATTTCTTGGAAAATGCCATTAGATAATGAGTCTCTTTCAAGTTATGTCCAAAGACTTAGTTCTAAAATTGACACTTCAGAAGATTTTTGTTTGGGTGGTTTAAGTTTTGGGGGAGTGTGCGCTCAGGAAATTACTAAAACACTTAAACCCGAAAAATTGGTTTTGATTTCAACTGTCAAAAATCAAAATGAGTTTCCCTTACGCATTAGATTGGCCTTCAGGACTGGATTGTATAAACTTGTTCCCAATGTTGTATTCAAGAAACTGGCATTTAGCTTGAGCCGGATTTTGACCTTAACTGGCAAAAATGCAGATGTAAAATTTAAAAGTATGGTTGCTCAAATTGACAAAAAGGTTTTTGGATGGTCAATAGATAAAATGGCAAACTGGGATGGTGCAGGTGACTTTCCATATTTGCACATTCATGGTACGGCTGAAAGATTACTTCCCGCCAAAAACATAAAAAACGCCACCCTGATAAAAGGTGGCGGTCATTTAATGGTATTGAATAATCCGAAAGAAATATCTGATTTGATCAATCGATATTTAGAAAGTTAATATCGGTACGAAAGTCCACAACTCATAAAGCCTCGAGCACCAAAACCTAATTCAAGGAATCCTCCAAACTTATCTCCAAAGCGAAGACCCAATCCATTTACATGAATGGTAGGCTGTTTGTAAGATTCATTTTCACTGGTATTTACGGAATGTTCTTCATTAAGAAAACTCAAACCAAAGCTGGCGCCTGAATACATTTCAAATTTACCATCGGCAGCAGTAAGCCAGTTTATTCTTAGCTCTGGCATAAAACTGAACACATCAATGGTTACAGTTTCAAGGGGGTAAATTCCTGTATTAGGGTCGGGGTTTCCATAAAATGCCTTGTTGGTAGATAGCTGTTGGTAACCAAGGTTTACACCAACTTCCAACTTTTTGTATCTAAAAAAGGATACATCGGCAAAAAATACTGGAGATGAGTTATCACTAGTTTCCCAGCCAATTGTAGTAGTGGTAGTTGATGGGTTGTAATAATAATTATTAGGATTATCTTCAAAACCAACGATGTATTTATCATTGAGACTAAAGACTCCAATAGAAACTTCCGCTCTTAAGAAGCCGATTTCAGTAACTTGACTAAATAGTGGAAAAGCAGAAATAGTAAGGATGCCTAGAGTGATAAGCTTTTTCATAATACTATAGTTTTGAGGTTAGCTAATTACAATCTAAGGGATAGCCCTGCACGCATGAGGCCTTTGGTACCAAAGCCCACTTCCATAAATCCGCCAAACTTATTTCCTAAACGAATTCCGAATCCTGTAATATCAAAAGCTGGAATAAGATAGGAGTCATCTCTAAAGGTTTGAACCTCATAATCTTCCCTAACATTAGTGAGGCCTAATCCAAATGAAGAGTACATTTCAAATTTATTATCCTCCGAGCTGACCCAATTTAGTCGCACATTGGGAATGAAGGTAAGATATGTCACATCCAGATTGTCTTCAATGTTTATCCCAGTATTATAATCAAAACTATACACGGGATTTGAGATATAAGCTTTTTGATAGCCAGCGGAAACCCCTACTTCGAGTTTCTTGTATCTAAAAAACGAAATTCCCAGAAAGTAAGTTCCTGTGGCATTTTTGCCCCATACGCCACTGGTGGGATATTCAATATCTGTAAAGATATCTTTAGTAGTGTATATGCCTGCCGTAGCCTCTAGTCGTAAAAAACCCATTTCTGACTCATTAGAGGATTGTGCCTGCACTATTTCCGAACCTAAAGAGGTGATAAATAGAAGAGCAAAAAGTTTCTTCATCGTTTAGTTTAATTTGTTTCTAATTTCCTAACGATGAAAGGTATGAAATAGTTGGGGCAGGTAAGGAAAAAATTACGCGATCGGGAGCCACTGTTTATGCCAGCTTAAACGTACAGGTACTTCCCACTGGGTATTGAATTGCCCTTTGGTTTCCACCAAATTATTGAACACAGTTGTGTTTTCATCTAAATCACCACTTTCTAATGCCGCTCTGAAATTTACCATATGCATAGTGTCGATCATGGTATTTTCGCTGTCACGGAATGCAATTTGGGTGCGATCCATCAGCGAAATCTTAAGCTCATTTTCTAAGCTTTGTATTTGATGCACCAATTTGTCAATGGAGCATCCAGTAGCTTGGTAGCTATCCTCACTTAAAATGATTACTACAAAGCGATCGTAAAAAATACGAAAAGAGGCTTCTAAATCCTTACCATGAGCTTGCCAGCTTTCTATAAAGTTGATCATTCGAGCACTCACCCTTTCAGTTATTTCAAAGGGCATAAAGTCAGTGGCTTGATAGATCCAAACTCTGGAGTTATCAGGCATATTGTCAAAGTCAGCGTACATAGTATAGAAAGTATAGGTATAATTAGATTAAAGGTCTTGGGCTTCGGCAATCATTTCTGCCAAATCAAGTACGGGTAGCGATCCTTCAAGTTCACTATTTTTCACACCATCTGTCATCATTGTGTTGCAAAATGGGCAACCAGCTGCAATTACATCAGGCTTTGTTTCGATGGCTTCCTCGGTACGTTCTACATTTATGTCTTTTTTACCTGGTTCTGGTTCTTTAAACATTTGAGCACCACCAGCACCGCAGCACAAACCATTGCTTTTGCATCTTCGCATTTCTACAAGCTCTGCATCCAATTTTTGAATTAGTTCGCGAGGTGCTTCATATATGCCATTAGCACGACCAAGGTAGCATGGGTCATGATATGTAATGCGCTTGCCCTTGTAAGGTCCTCCAGAAATTGAAATTTTCCCATCCTTAAGCAGGTTGTTGATAAAAGTAGTGTGATGCATCACTTTATAATTTCCGCCAAGCTCAGGATACTCGTTTGCCATCGTATTAAAACAGTGAGGGCAAGTGGTTACAATTTGGGTGATTTCATAAGCATCCAACACCTGAATATTGGCCATGGCTTGCATCATAAATAGAAACTCGTTCCCGGCACGTTTGGCAGGATCTCCTGTGCAACTTTCTTCTGCGCCAAGCACCGCAAAATTTACGTTGGCCTTGTTGAGTATTTTTACAAAAGCCTTGGTTATTTTCTTAGCTCGATCATCAAAACTTCCGGAGCAACCTACCCAAAATAGTACGTCTGGTTTGGTTCCGGAGGCCATCATTTCGGCCATGGTTGGCACTTTTATAGTTTCGGTTTCCATCTTAATCTATCAGTTCAAAAATTTTGTTATCCGTAGTTCTAAAGCCTACAAAACCTTTAGTGGCATTAATATAAAAAGATTGACGGCTTATGCTATCCCTTTTTAAAAAGTACACATTGCTAAAAGACTTTTCTTGTAATTTCAGGGTGGTTTCAAATCCACATCTTTCACTTACACAGATCAGGCTATCAGTGTATATAAAGCTCAGCTTACCTTGTTCCACATTATCTTCGAAAAAGGTAATGTCCAAAAAATCTCTGGAGCGTGACCCTAATGAAGGATCATACTGTGAATAGACTCTGTAGTTTACTTTATAGGGGTTGTTTACACCTCTTAAAGTAGCAGTATGTTCGCGAACTTCCACATAGTCTAAGGTGCCGACATTTCCGGTAGAGCCAATATCCTGTGAACTCTTTATATAGTTGGTATCAATACCAGCTTGCAAAAAGCTAAGGGTATCATCGGTATTGCTTCTGTAGCGCTTTTCTGTGGTATTATTTGGTATAAATTGCACTATATCATTAGTGGGAGTAAGAGTAAAATAGCTATCCTTATTGCAGGCTTGCAATGCTAAAAGTAGCGCGATAAGTGATAGTGTATTTCTCATGAAAAAAGCTTTTAAATGGCGAGCCGACTATGCTTCATTTATCCAGTTTCCGCGATCGGCTGCTGGGTAAGCCCATGGAGCTCCGTTGTTTTCCACATTGCTCATCATACCATTTAATGCCTGATTAGCAGCAGACTCTTCCATTACCAGATATCTGCGCATATCCATAATAATGGAAAGAGGGTCAATATTTACCGGGCAGGCAACCGTACAAGCGTTGCACGTGGTGCAAGCCCATAGTTCTTCGCGGCTAATGTAGTCATCGATTAAGGTCTTGCCATCCTCTTTGAACTCACCATTGTTAGCGTCTATATTTTTACCCACTTCCTCTAGTCTGTCGCGGGTATCCATCATAATCTTTCGAGGACTAAGCTTTTTACCAGTAATATTTGCCGGACAAGAATCAGTACATCGTCCACACTCGGTACACGCATAAGAATTCATCAGTTGAACCCAATCTAAGTCCATTACATCTTTTGCACCAAATCGTTCAGGCGCAGCGGCCTCAGCACCCTCTGGAGGAGCAGCAAAAGGATCGGCATTTGGATCCATCATTAACTCTACTTCCTTCTTTACACTTTCCATATTGGTAAACTGGCCTTTTGGCTCAAGTTTGGAATACCACACATTAGGGAAAGCCAAAATAATATGGAAGTGCTTGGAGTAGGGGAGGTAGTTTAGGAAAGCAAGTATACCAAGGATATGCGCCCACCAAAATACACGCTCCATGATATGTAACGATTCTACAGAAAAACCTGAAAACATTGGAGCCAACATTCCACTAACCAACCATGGGCCAGCTTTAGCATCAGGCAAATTAGCTTCTACAGCTCCAAGAAGCAAAAGTGCGGTCATCAACACCAATTCTATAATAAGAATATTGTTTCCGTCTTTTTTGGCCCAACCAGTAAGATCCTTAAAGCGAGGAACAACGCTAACGTTTCTACGATATAGAAACACCAGGCAGGCAATTATTACAAGAACTGCAAGAATTTCGAAGAAGTTAATGGCTACATCATAAAGTCCTCCCAAAGGTTCAGCAAATAATCGGTGCGTTCCAAATATTCCATCAATCAGTATTTCGGCTACTTCAATATTGATAAGTAAAAAGCCTGCATAAATAACTACGTGGAAGAATCCAGCAACGGCACGTCTTTTTACCATTTTTGATTGACCAAAGGCTACGCGAGTCATAAGAGCCCAACGCTCACTCGGGCGATCAGATCGATTTTTATCACGGCCCAGTTTTATGTTGCGCCATATTTTACTGAAGCTTCTACCAAATAGGGCAAATGCCGCAATCAACACAACAATGAAAATGATATTTTGAATACCGAAATGCATAGGTCTTTTTGTTTGGTTAGTCCTTTAGTTCCTCTCTTTTGGCTGCATCTTTTTTCTCCTGCTTAAGGAGCTCCTCTTCGTCATAATCCTTTCTCCCACCAAAAAGCTTGATATACCTTTTCGGATTGTATTTAATATCCAAAAGAAGGAGGTCGAGCTGCTCTGATGCGCTTTCTAAATTATTATAAAGCTCGGGGTCATTTACCAGTAAGGCCATGCTTCCATCACCAGAATCTATTTTAGAAAGTACACTTTCCGCTACTAGCAATGTTTTGTTTAGGCTTTCAAAAGTTTCCTTAAATCTCACTTTTGAAAGTGAATCACTGAGGGAGTTTAGATTAGAGAAAATACCGCTTAGTTCTTCGCTATTTTCTTCAAGATTAGTGGTTATCTTATTTAGATTGGCGAAAGTTCCTACTAAGTCATTTTGCGAAGTAGTAACGGTTCTATCTAAAGAACTCATTGTACTTTCTAAATGCGTAAAACTTCGCCTTAAGGATTTAAGAGTAGCTTCAAATCCATCTTTAGAATCATCATCCAAAAAACCGGTAAGCAGGAAAAGTACGGTATCCATGGATCCAAAAAGCTTTTCAACCTTATTCTTTAAAGGAGCAACTTGCTTATTTACTTCTTCGGTAAGGCTCAGCTCAATATTTGACTTTAAGGTATCACCACTTTGTGCAAACTCAGGACTTTTGCCAAGTGTGAGGTTGATAGCCTTATCTCCCAGCAAGTCTGTACTTTGAATCGCAGCTACTGAGTTTTTTGGAATATCAAAATCACTGGTGATGTTTAGTACTACAACCAAGTTTCCTGAACCATCAGGATGGAAATATACTTTATCAACGGTTCCTATTTTGTAGCCATTTAGCAAAATTGCTTTGGCAGGAGTAAGTCCTTCTACACGATCATATACTGCATAGAGTACTTTTTTATTTTCAAAAACGTCTTGGCCTTTTAAAAAACTAAAGCCCCAATAAAGGAGCACCATTGCTATTATGGATACGAGACCGACCTTAAATTCCCTACTGATTTTCAAGAGGTGTAATGTTTGAGTTTAACAAATATTGTAAATTTTATTCAAGCAATTTGCTGGCTTCAGATATTGATATCCTATTACCATCCGCCAAAGCTACAACAAAGGCATCCTTAAAGCCTGCATCCTTCATCTTCATTTTTAATGCTTCTGCTGTTTTTAAATTGGTGGTTTGCCCCACAATGTACTTGTAGAGCCCTCCATCTTCATAAAAACGTACACCTTCCACACCTTTAAAATTTTGAGGAATAAGTTCTTTTTTGATACCACTTGTAGCAAGTTGCACGCAGTAGTAAACCTCTTTTGTATCAACTTGTTTAATAGTAGGTTCAGAAGAAGGAGTTTTTTCTACCGATTTGTTTTCCGTTCCTATTTTTGGCTGAACAGGAGTAGGGGTAGGTTTTGTTTGTACTGGTGGGGTAGCTGGGGCTATCTCAAGGTGAAATTGTTCACGCTCTTCTTTATATTCTTTAAAAGCACGATAAATAGCACTGGCCATATAGGATTGACCCTTTTCAGAATTTAAAAAATCTTCTTCGGTAGGGTTGGTTAAAAAACCAAGTTCGATAAGCACGGATGGCATCACCGCCATTTTGGTAACCATAAGCGGTTGTTGTTTTACGCCACGGTCTTTACGACCTACTCGGGTTCTAAATTGATCCTGTACTTTTTGTGCAAAGGTTACGCTTTGGAGCATAAAAGCTCCTTGGTAAACGCTAAAAGCTATATAACTGCTAGGATTGTTCGGGTCAAAGCCCTCGTATTTTTCTTCGTAATTTTCTTCTAAATAAATTACAGAGTTTTCACGCATAGCTACCCGTAAATTATCATCGTCATGATTTTGCCCCATTACTAAAGATGTAGCCCCTGACACTGATGATTTGGTAAAGGCATCACAATGAATGGATATAAATAAGTCGGCCTCGGCTCGGTTGGCTATTTTAGCACGTTCCTGCAAGTCAACGAATACATCAGTACTACGGGTGTAAATCACTGTTACATCCTTAAAGTTTTCTTGAATATAGCCTCCAACTTTTAGTGCAACAAGTAGAGCTATGTCCTTTTCTGTGGTTTTATATCGTCTTGTGCCAAGGTTTCCTGGGTCATGGCCACCATGGCCGGCATCTATTACTACGGTATGCACGCCTTCTTTTTGAGAGGGTTGTGCATAGGCTGTGATGCCCGTCAACATTAGGGCCGAAAGTATTATAAATACTATACTTTTCTTCAATGGACTGATTTTTGATTAGCTTTGGCCACTCAAACTGGGAGCCAAAAAATTAAGAAGCAAAGGTATAAGTCATCTTGAGCAAAAGGGTGCTAAAATTTATCATTTTATTAACGGTCATTGTTGGCTTTGTTGTGCCCTCCTTTGGTCAGGTAGTTCCGAGCGATAGTTTACCGGCTATAGATTCGGTTGCACAAGCTTTGGATTCTACAACGGCCACGGGTGTTCTGGATTCTCTTTACCAGGATACTCCTGTCTCAAACAAGGTAAGGTTAAGCACTGATTCTATTTACAGCACGCCAGTTTCACGTCCTTCAGATGATGGAGGTTTCTTAACATCAAAGGTTGAATATACAGCTTCAGATAGTATTGTAGGTAGTCTAGATATTGGTGAAGCCTATTTGTATAATGAAGCTAAAGTGTCTTATGAAAATATGACAATTACAGCCGGCTACATTCAAATAAACTTCGATAATAGTGAGGTGTACGCCACAGGTTTACGCGACACTTCGGGTGCAGTAGTTCAAAAACCCATTTTTATAGAAGGGGGAAAGTCGTACAGAGCCGATACCATGCGTTATAATTTTGATTCTAAAAAGGCAAAAATTAAGCGTGTGATCACTAAAGAGGGTGAAGGCTTTTTACATGGTGAGGATGTTAAGAAAATTAATGACAATGTATTTTATGTAAAAAATGCAGCCTACACCACATGCAGTCATGAACATCCACATTTTGAAATTAAAACCAACAAAGCAAAGGTAGTAGCGGGAGATAAAATTATTACCCGGTTTGCATACCTCGAAGTTTTGGACGTACCTACCCCGTTGATTGTTCCGTTTGGATTTTTTCCAACCACCGAAACTCGAAAGTCTGGGATAATAATTCCTGCATATGGGCGAAACTTAAACCGTGGATACTTTCTTACCAATGGTGGATATTATTGGGCCATAAACGATTATTTGGATCTTACTCTTACAGGAGATGCCTATAGCCAAGGGGGATGGGGGTTAAATGGGCGAACCAATTATCGTAAGCGCTATAAATACTCGGGTAATTTTGGAATGAGTTACAGCAAGGTAAGGTATGGAAGAGAGGAGTTTCTGGATTACGGGAGCCAGTTTTTTGCCGATAATTCTCAGTTTGCTGTAAACTGGAGTCATCAGCAAGATGCCAAGGCTAATCCAAGTTTGCGCTTTTCCGCTAATGTAAACTTGAGTTCGGCTAATTATTTCAAACTAAATAGTACGGATAGAGACGAGGTGCTTCAAAATACAGCCAATTCAAGTATTAGTTTAAATAAAAGCTGGGTTGGTAAGCCTTATAACCTTACAGCTACATTAAATCATTCTCAAAATAATACTACCAATGATATGACGGTAACCTTGCCGGATGTAAACTTTTCGGTAAACCGTCAATTTCCTTTCAAGCGAAAAAATGCTGTAGGTAGTAAAAAGTGGTTTGAAGAAATTGGGTATTCTTATAACGTGACAGGGAAAAACGAAATCCGTACTAAAATGGGTAAGCCATTTTTTACTGAAACTGTATTTGCTGATAGTGCTCGTAATGGTGTTCGCCACAGTATTCCTATTAGTGCCAACTACAAGGTGTTTAAAAACTTTGTATTGAACCCAAGTATTAATTATACGGAGCGCTGGTATTTTGAGCGTTCAGAATGGGGGTTTGTAGACTCAATCGATGGAAGAGCTGTGAATCAGGCACGGGTGGTTGATACGACAAAAGGTTTTTATGGTGTACGTGACTTTAGTGTGAATGCCAACTTAAGTACCAAACTATATGGACAATGGAATTATAAAGGATTTGTAAAAGCCATAAGGCATGTGATGACACCTACAGTAGGGCTTTCCTATCGCCCTGATTTTTCTACAGAATTTTGGGGATATTATCAGGATGTACAGGTAGATACTTTAGGGAATACTGAAAGGAGAAACATGTACAATTATGGGCTTTATGGATCTGCTGGTGAGGGGGTGCAGGGTAATGTAAACTTCTCTTTGCTCAATACATTGGAATCTAAAATTCGCGATAAGCAAGATAGTACTGGAGCTAAAAAAGTGAAGATTTTGGAGAGACTAAGTTTGACTACATCCTATAATGTAGCTGCTGAAGAGTTTAAATGGTCCAATGTGAATCTTACCATGTCTTCTTCGATCTTTAAAGGTTTGATATCTCTAAACTATTCGGCTGTTTTTGATCTCTATGGCTATGATGAAATAGAGGGGCAACGAGTAAATGAATTTGCTATTGATGTAAATGGTAAGCTATTGCGTACTACTAGCCAGCGTTTTACAACAGGAATTAATTTGGATCAAAGTAGGTTTAGCAAAAAGGAAAATAGCCAGAAAAGTGATGAGGATAAGCAGTCGCAAGGACCGCTTGCAGACCCTGGTTTTGCCAATGATTTGGGAATTACGGCAGGGGATATAAATTACTACAATACCCGCCAAAGAGTGGATTTTTCTTTGCCTTGGTCGGCAAATGTTAATTACAACCTTACTAAAAGTTATAATGGCTTGGATGCTGTGGTTCGTCAATCGGCAGACATGAATGCCAACTTTGAAATAACTAAAAACTGGAGAGCAGGGATGAGCACTGGTTATGATATTGAAGCCAAAGATTTTACCTACACCTCTTTTGATTTTTATCGAAACCTTCATTGCTGGGAAATCCGTTGCTCATGGGTTCCATTTGGCTTGCAGCAATCTTATACCATTGGTATAAATGTAAAAGCACAAACGCTGAAAGACTTGAAGCTAGAGCGTGTAAGAGGAATTGGAGATTTTGAACGTTAAGATTCCAACCAGTTTTTTATAATCTGAAGGCCACCCTCGGTCATAATCGATTCCGGGTGAAACTGCACTCCGCACACAGCGTATTTATGATGCTCTAAACTCATCACAGTTCCCATTTCCGATTTTGAAGTAATAACTAATTCCTCTGGAAGGGATTTTTCGTCAATGGCCCATGAGTGGTAAAGTCCCACTTTAAATTCTGAGGGTAAATCCTTTAATAGTTTGGAAGGTGTTGTTTGTTTCACATTTCGGAAAATACCATGAGCTACTAACTGTTGATTATATAGTTTTCCCCCAAAAAATTCGGCTATAGCCTGACAGCCCAAGCAAACCCCAAATATGTTTTTTGTTTTATGATACTTTTCTAAAACCATCATTGTAATGCCAGCAGCTACTGGTAACCCTGGTCCTGGGGAAATAATGATGTGCGAAAATTCATCAACTTCCTCTAAAGAAATTTCATCGTTGCGTTTTACCACCACATCATCACATAGCTGATCTACATAGTGGAAAAGATTGTAGGTAAACGAATCGTAATTGTCGAGTATCAGAACTTTCACAAGTAAAATGCTTCTTTTGGTGGCGGCTGCAAATAGAAGAAATTGCTTTGAATTATTAAGAAAATAATACAAGTGTACAGGATGCTGTACTTTTGTATCTTTGTGAAAATAATTATACCATGGAAGTGACCAATCTTACAGACTTTAGGAGAAACATGAAGAGCTATTTTGAACGGGTTTTCAATTTACGAGTGCCCTTATTTATAAGTAGGCCCAAGGGTGAAGATATGGTGCTGATGAGCAAAAGTGATTATGAAAGTATGCAGGAAACTTTTTATCTACTGAAAAGTCCAAAGAATGCAGACAGGTTGTTAGCCGCCATTGAAGAAGACAAGCAGGGAGAAGCCACAGTCCATGATTTACAAGAATAAATGAAGGTTGCGTTCCTTAATCAAGCGTGGGAAGATTATACCTATTGGCAAAAGCATGACAAAAGAATGCTCAGGAAAATTAATGAGCTCTTGAAGGATATTTATCGCTCTCCATTTGAAGGTATTGGAAATCCCGAACCTCTAAAGCACGACCTTTCTGGTTATTGGTCTCGAAGAATAAATTTGGAACATCGCTTGGTGTATAGAATGAATGACGATGAAATCCGAGTTGTACAGTGCAGGTATCACTATTAAAATGTTGAATATCGATCGGGATATTTACCTAATTCATACTTACATTGAGTCAAAATAAAATCGATAATGAAAAAGATAATTACCTCTACCAAAGCCCCAACTCCCATTGGCCCATATAATCAAGCCGTTTTGGCAAATGGTACTCTTTATATTTCCGGGCAAATAGCATTAAACCCTGAAACGGGAGAGCTTATGGATAACACTATTCAGGAGGAAACCGAGTGGGTAATGAAGCACTTGGGGAGTATTTTGGCTGAAGCTGGAATGGATTATTCCAACCTAGTAAAGTGCAGCATTTTTATAAAAGACATGGGGCAGTTTGCACAAATTAATGAAGTATATGCAAAGTACTTTAAGGCCGATCCACCAGCCAGAGAAACTGTAGAAGTAGCTTGCTTGCCCAAAAACGTAAATGTTGAGATTTCGGGGATTGCCGTGAAATAATAATCACCGTTTAATTGTTTGTTTGGACGCTAAGGTTTAAGTGAAGATTTTCTGCATGCACTGACTAGCATTAGGTGTAAGCCTACTATTTATTTCTTGTAAGATTTTATGCATAAAGTTTAATCTAAAAATGTACTTCTTTGTAAGTGATAAATTTTGGAAATGAGAGGTAGATACAATAAGCATGCGCTAATAGCAGGAGGTGTGGTTGCCCTTTGTGGGGGCACAGTAATGGTTGGATGGCTTACCCGGACAGACATTTTATTAAGCCTTATTCCTAATCTTGAAACTATGAAGTGGAATACGGCTGTTGGTTTTGTTCTGGCAGGAATTATCTTATGTCTACAATCATTTTCTTTTTCCAAGCGCAGTGTAGTTATAAAGAGTTTATCTATTCTTCTAGTTCTTTTTGGTGCTTTGCACATTTATCAAGGTTTGTATGAAACCAATTTGGGTATTGACGAACTATTTGTGGAAGATTATATAGCAAGAAGTAAAGGAGGTATTTATCCTGGAAGAATGTCCATTAGTACGGCATTTTGCTTCTTTTTATTAGGCTTGGCTCAATTGTGTTTTTTTTATAAAAATAAACTTTGCCCGTTTGTTAGTTCCTTTTTTAATCATGTGGTAATATTTGTGGCATTGGTCTCAATTGTCGGCTATATGTATGAGATTCCAGCTTTTCATAAGCTTACATTTTTGGTTTCCATGGCTCTTCACACCTCCATTGGCTTTTTGGTGCTCGGTTTTTTCTTTCAGATGAACACACCACAATGGGGTTTGACCGCTTTATTTTTTGGTGATAAGGTTGGGCAAATAATGGCTCGAAATCTCTTTCCACTGCTTACCATATTGGTATTGTTTCTTGGTGTAGCTTGGGTTAATGCTCATCGCTTAGGGCTGATAAGCATGGAGTTTGGTATTAGTCTTTTTGTATTACTTTTTTTGGTGGTTGGTCTTTTTATGATTTGGTTTACAGCAACTTCTCTAAATAAAGTAGATAAAGGAAGGCGGAAAGCGGAAGCTGCCCTGAAAGAAGCAAACGCAAAACTTGAATTAAAAGTAATGCAAAGGACAGCTGCTCTTAGTGATATAAATACCGAACTTCAAAAGAGTAATGAAAGGAATAAAATTTTTGTAAGTCAAGCCCCCAATGCTATTGCAATGTTTGATACAGAGATGAAATACATTGCTGCTTCTGAGAAATGGTATGAGGATTATGATCTATTTGGAAAGGATATTATAGGTAAATCTCATTATGATATATTTCCTGAAATAGGTGACGATTGGAAAGAAATTCATACGAAATGCCAGCAGGGAGACGTAAACAAATGTGATGAGGCTGGTTTTGAAAGAGAAGACGGGTCTATGCAGTGGATAAAATGGGAAGTTAGGCCATGGTACTCATCTCCAGATGACATTGGTGGAATCCTGATGTATACAGAAGATATTACCACACAAAAAATTAGAGAACAAGAAAAAAGACGTATCGAAGAGATATTGTCAAAAACCTCTGATATTGCCAGAATTGGGGTTTGGGATTTAGATTTAGCAGATAAAAAGGTTAACTGGGATAAGGTAACAAAGGAAATTCATGAGGTAGAAGAGGATTATGTACCGGAATTTAAAACCGCTATAGATTTTTATAAAGAAGGTAAAAGCAGAGATGCTATTAAATCCATGGTAGATCATACAGCAGAAACGGGTGCACCCTTTGATGCTGAGCTGGAGATAACTACAGCCTCAGGAAGAAGCAAATGGATAAGGACAATTGGACAAGCTGAATATGACAAAGGAGAATGCATCAGGTTATATGGGCTTTTTCAGGATATTGATCAAATAAAAAATGCTCAATATGCATTGGATAAGGTAAATCAGGAATTGACAGCTATTCTTGATTCCGGTACCAATGTTTCCATTATAAGTACCGATCTTGATGGAGTCATAACTCATTTTAGCAAAGGGGCGGAGGCTTTACTTAGATACTCCATGGAAGAAATGGTGGGAATAACTACTCCAAATGTATTACACTGTGAAGAAGAGGTTCATGATCGCGGGATGGCATTATCAACAGAATATGGTAGAGATATTCGCGGTTTTGATGTGTTTACAGAGGCAGTGAAGCGTGGGGGGTATGAAAATAGGGAGTGGACATATATTTCAAAAGATGAGAGGCGCTTTCCTGTGCAGTTAGCTGTGACCGGAATAAGAGATAGTAACGGAAACTTAAAAGGCTATTTGGGGGTAGCCACGGATATATCCGAAATTAAGCAAAAGGAAGAACGACTTAAAGAGGCAAATGAAAACCTAGAGGCCTTGGCTGCAAGGCTCACTAATCAAAACCGTCAGTTAGCCAATTTTGCTCAAATCACATCTCACAACCTAAGAGCACCAGTGAGCAACCTCTTGGCCTTACTTAATTTATACAATGATTCTACCGATCAGGCGGATAGGGATATGTTAATAGAAAAGTTTGGTACAGTGATAACCCATCTTTTTGAAACCTTAAATGATTTAATGGAGGCACTCAAAATTCAAGAGCAAACACCACAACAAACGGAGCAAGTAAGTTTTCAGAAGGTTTTTGATAAAACCTTGGAATTACTTTCAGGGCAAATTTTGGAACATCAAATACAGGTAGATTTTGAATTTGATGAAGCTTCGGAGATAAGATATAATTCCGATTATATGGATAGCATTTTCCTAAACCTGATGTCCAATGCAATTAAGTATAGATCTACCAACCGACAGGCTTGGATGTCTGTAAAAACCCTTCGAGATGAGGAAGGGAATATAGAGCTTCATGTAGAAGATAATGGTCTAGGAATAAACATGAAAAGACATGCAGAAAAATTATTCGGGTTGCATAAAACGTTTCATAGAAATCCTGATGCTAAAGGAGTGGGCCTATATCTTACGAAAACACAAATTGTAGCTATGGGGGGTAACATAAAGGCCTACAGTGAAATAGATAAGGGTACTAAGTTTGTAATCAAGTTTAATAAATCGAAATAAGTAGTAAGCCTACCGAAGAGTGTCAGGATTCATTAGGTTTCAAAACCTAAGTCGCAATGCGAGTATATAAAATACCATCTACTTAACCCACATCACCTATTTTCGCCAGTTCTATGGATTCACTTACGCAGATAGTTTTAGGGGCGGCTGTTGGCGAGGCTGTGCTTGGTAAAAAAGTTGGTAATAAGGCAGTGCTTTATGGTGCCATTGCGGGCACTATTCCGGATTTTGATGTACTGGCCTCTAACTTTACTGATACAGTTACAGCCCTTGCTGTTCATCGGGGGTTTACACACTCCATAGTTTTTTCTGTGCTTTTTGCGCCCATCTTTGGTTGGATAGTTTCCCGTTATGAATCCTATAAAAGCTTCAAAGGCTGGTCATGGCTTTTCTTTTGGGCCTTTATCACTCATCCACTTTTAGATGCACACACCACTTGGGGCACACAATTGTTTTGGCCTATGGATGCACGTTTGGCGTTCAAAACCATATTTGTGATTGACCCGCTTTATACATTGCCTTTTTTGATGTTTTTGATTTTAGCCATGCGGCAAAAGCGTACATCTCTAAAACGCAGACGCTACAATAATCTCGGACTCATTATTAGCTCCAGCTATTTGGCTCTTACATTTCTGCTAAAAGCTTTGGCCTTCTCAAAATTTGAATGGGCATTACATGAGCAAAACATAGAATATACTCAACTTGACACACGCCCTTCGCCCATGAACACTATATTATGGAGCGCCAATGTAGAAGCTGATGACACCTACTTATTGGGGAGTTACTCGTTTTTTGATACTCAACCCATCACTTTTGAAAAGTATCCCAAAAATCACGAGTTGCTGGGAAACCTCTCGGAGCATGAAAAAGTACAGCGAATGATTCATATTTCCGAAGACTGGTATACCATCAGTAGAGAAGATGGGCAATTGTATTTTAATGATTTGCGCTTTGGTTTAATGAGCTTGGAGCCCAATTCTCAAAATTTTGTTTTTAAGTATAGGATAGATGTTGACTCAACTGGACAAGTTCATTTTACCGAAGAGGCTAAAGCACCACGCGATGGCAAGAAATTACTGAAAGAGCTTTGGGAACGGGTAAAAGGGAACTGACTTTTGATAGAAATAGACCTGACAGGTTTTTTAGCGTTGCGTTGAAAAACCTGTCAGGTCTTGTAAGTGAAAGTTTAGGACTATGAAGGCACAACAAACTCACTGCCCATTGCTACTCCTGCTATAAGCCCAATAAACATAAGCACATATAGCCCAATAACTACTATCGTCATGATCCCCACAAACTTGAAGAAGCTCTTGTTTTTGTCTAATGCTAATATCAATTGGGTCTCATCTTCAGATTGTACCGCTAGGTTTAGCTTCTCAGCATATTGATATAAATAGCGACTAGGGAAAAAGTATAAGGCTGCCGCCAAAATATAAATTACTCCTAAGGCACTACCTCCAATTAAGTTCATTGCTGGATTATCGGTAGAAGGAAAAGAGCTTCCAATAGCAGCTAGTCCAAGACCCGCAATAACCATCAACCCACATCCTATAAAACCTATTATACTTAGGAATTTGGTCCATTTTGCAGTTGTGCTCAGCATTTGGCGGACGTAGTCTGTTTTTAAAAGTGATGGCTGTTGAGGGTCTGGATTAAGAGTATCTAAAGGTTCCATAGTTTTATGTTTTTTTAGTTGATAAAGAGCGAAAATAGAATATTCATTGAAATGGGATTCCTCAATTAAGAATATGGCTTAAATTCGCGCAAGCTTAGAAAGAATCGAATAAATCATTCATTATGAATTTTGACTTAATAGTATTGGGCAGTGGCCCCGGAGGATATGTAGCAGCTATCAGAGCAGCACAACTAGGTTTGAAAACTGCCATTATAGAGCGCGAAAGCCTTGGTGGAATTTGCCTAAACTGGGGATGTATCCCAACCAAAGCACTTCTTAAGAGCGCCAATGTATTTGAATATATGAATCACGCTGAAGACTACGGTCTGAGAGCTGAGAATGTAGATAAAGATTTTACCAAAGTGGTAAAGCGCAGCCGTACTGTTGCCGAAGGAATGAGCAACGGTATCAAATTCTTGATGAAGAAAAACAAGATTGAGGTGATCATGGGCGAAGGTACCGTGAAGGCCGGCAAAAAGATTTCTGTAAAAGGAGAAGACGGTAAAACTACCGAGTATAGCGCAAAAAATATCATCATTGCTACTGGAGGACGCAGCCGTGAGTTGCCAAGCTTGCCGCAAGATGGAAAGAAAATCATAGGTTACCGCCAAGCGATGAACTTGCCTGAGCAGCCAAAGAAAATGGTGATCGTAGGTTCAGGAGCAATCGGTGTTGAGTTTGCCTATTTCTATAATACTATGGGAACTGAAGTTACTGTAGTAGAATTTCTTCCAAACGTGGTGCCAGTGGAAGATGAGGAAGTTTCAAAACAATTGGAGCGTAGCCTTAAAAAAACGGGTATCAAAATTATGACCAATAGCGAAGTAACTAAAGTAGATACTTCTGGTGATGGTTGTAAAGTAACTGTGAAGACCAAAAAAGGAGAGGAGCAAATCGATTGCGATGTAGTTCTTTCTGCCGTTGGTGTTACTGCTAATATCGAAAATATCGGTTTGGAATCTGTAGGCATCAAAACTGAAAAAGGAAAAATCATGGTAGACGATTATTACGCTACCAACGTTGATGGATATTATGCTATCGGTGACTGTGTTCCTGGACAAGCTTTAGCTCACGTAGCTTCAGCTGAAGGTATTATTTGTGTGGAGAAAATTGCTGGACACCATCCACAACCATTAGATTATAACAACATCCCGGGATGTACTTACTGTTCTCCTGAAATCGCTTCTGTAGGTTATACTGAGAAAGCTGCTAAGGAAGCAGGTTTTGAACTTAAAGTGGGTAAATTCCCATTCTCAGCAAGTGGTAAAGCAAGTGCTGCTGGTCACAAAGATGGTTTTGTAAAAGTGATTTTTGACGCCAAGTACGGTGAATTCTTAGGTTGCCACATGATTGGAGCCAACGTTACCGAAATGATTGCCGAGGCAGTTGTAGCACGTAAGTTGGAAACTACCGGAATGGAAATTGTAAAATCTGTACACCCACACCCAACCATGAGTGAGGCTGTGATGGAAGCTGCTGCTGCTGCTTATGATGAGGTGATTCATTTGTAAGTAAGCACTTATATATTTTTGAAGAGCCCCGAAATGTTTCGGGGCTTTTTTTATGAAATATGATACCTACTCGTCATATTTGTCGTTCAACCTTTGTTGGGTTTTAATTCATTTGAATGAAGTTTATAAAACATACGCTTGCTGCTCTTATCCTTACACTCAATTTTGCAATAGCTCAAAAAGGAGATAGCACTTTAGTTTTCGAAATCAATTTTAATTTGGATTCATACGCTTTATCCAAAGCTCAAAAAGCTAAAGTGGACAGCGTGTTGGATTTGGCTCCAATTTCTGTTTTAAAACATGTAGAAATTTACGGTCATACCGATAGTCTTGCCGGAATAGAATACAATCGTCAACTTTCAAAAAGAAGGGTTCAAAGCATTCTTACCTATCTTGTTTACAATGGTTTAGACCCATTGTTAGTAGATGCTGATTACTATGGAGAAGAAAGACCGAAGTATGACAATGCCGCAGAAACCAGGGCTCGAAACAGAAGGGTAGAAGTACATTTATCCATTGACCCAAGCCTGTTCCCAAAGCCAGAGTACCGCATTACAAGTGAGAAGTTTAAAAAAGGAGAACGCATCCGCTTACCAAATCTCAATTTTGTGGGAAACCAACCCATTCCGGTAGCACAAAGTTTTTCTGTGCTCAGGGATTTACTCGAAGTAATGTTGATGTATCCTGATTTACAAATTGAATTGCAGGGCCACGTTTGTTGTAATGATAATTATGAGCTTTCTATGGAGCGATCCAAGATGGTGCATGACTTTTTGGTAGGAAATGGTATTGACCAATCACGGTTGAGTTATAAAGGATTTAGCAACAAGAAGCCCCTTTTTAAAGAAAAAACAGAAAAGGAGAAAGCACTGAACCGAAGGGTAGAAGTATTGGTAATTGACAACAGTGACAGAGTGGAGAATGTAATTGCCCTCGATAAAAAGTTGGACTTGAGAGCACCCGTACTTGGTGTTACTTTTTTCAACAAAAAATCAAGGCTTACACCTCAGGGCGATCATTCCCTTTCGCTTATCGCTGAAATGTTGCAGCACCCTGAAAATCTTTACTTCGAATTTGTGATATTTGATAACATTAATGACAATGCCCTTACCAAGGGAAGAGGCTTTGCAATTGACAGGACGCTAAAAAAAATGTATGTGCCTAGGGAGTTATTTTTGGTACGCCCAAAACCAGCAACTTCCCGAATGCCCGACTCTGACAACAATAATTTTTTAATGGTGAAAATTTCTGAAAAGTGATGGGTTACAACAAGTACTTTAAGGACGAAGTAGCACCAGTGCTAGCCAAGCTTAGTGCTGATGCGAAGCCTGAATGGGGTAGCATGAATGCTGAAGAAATGGTCGAGCACTTGATAGCTGGTATTACAATAAGCATGGAAGATGCGCCTCGAAAAATTACAACCCCGGAAGATAAGCTGCCGGTTTTCAAGAAGTTTTTGATGAGCGACCGTCCATTTGGAAAAGATTTACCAAGGCCTAAAGAATTTGATGATTATCCCACAAAAAATGGCGACATTAATGGGAAGAAAGTGGAGTTGCTAAAACGTATTGAAGAAATGCTTCAGTACTTTGAAAAGCATCCATACCATAGTGCTATTCATTCTAGTTTTGGAAGGCTCAATGTGGCAGAGTGGAAACACTTGCACAAGAAACATTTTACACATCACTTCCTACAATTTGGATTGCTATAGCTGATCTAACCCAACAAAATATATGATAAGCTCTTTACTCAATTGGATAAAAGATAGATGGTTTTTTGCCAACTCGTTTTTTCCTATCCAGTTGTTTTTGCTTCACCTTAGGCGTAGCCATTTACTAATTATTTTTTGGCTTATTCTATTCGCTTTTATTGGTGGCTTTATGGCCGAAAGTTATGGCCTGAGTTATTTGTTTCTCACACCAGAATACCTGGATAAAGTAAACTTTGTAAGCTATTTTATAGTAGGAGTCTCGGGTGGTCTTTTTGTAATGGCCTTTCATATCAGCAGTTATATTTACTACAGTTATCGCTATCCTTTCTTGGCCACACTTAGTCGTCCACTTTGGAAGTTCAGTATCAACAATTCAGTTATCCCGGTTCTTTTTATCGGCTTTTATTTATATCAGGTAATTGACCTTTTACTAAGGGAAGGCTTCGATTGGATGTCAATAGCAATAAACACTTTAGGGCTTGCCGCAGGTGGACTTTTTACCATTCTCTTTTCATTCTCTTATTTTATAAGTACACTAAAAACGCTGGATATACCTGAGGATGGAAGCAAGAAAGCAAAAGCTCTAAAGCCCTTACAGAATATCATGATGCCAGCAACTAAGATTGGCTCAAGGTCAAAGACTCATATTAATTACTATATGAGTGGCATGTTTAAAATAAAGCTTACTCGACATGCGGGGCATTATGGCAAAAAGGTATTGCTGGAAACTATTCAACAGCATCATTTTAGTGCCTCTATTTACTTTGTGATTCTCATATTACTGGTTATTGGCCTTAGCCTTGTGGGGGATAACGAAGTGTTTATAATACCCGCAGGAGCGTCTGTATTTCTTATTTTTTCATTGTATTTAATGGTTACAGGAGCGTTTTATACAAGGCTCAAAACGTGGACAGTAACTATTGGCGTGGTAGTTCTTTTTGCATTGAATTATTTCTCTGGTTTCGAAAGGTTTGCTTCGCTCAATTATGCTTATGGTATGAATTACGAGACCGAACGGGCTGACTATTCGTATGCGAATTTTGAAGCACTCACTAATGATTCTTTAGTAAAGTATGACAAGAAGCAAAGCCTTCAAATATTACAAAACTGGAAAGCAAAGCAGGATGAAAGTAAGCCTAAGCTAATATTGCTAAATGTTAGTGGTGGCGGTTTGCGGTCTGCACTTTGGGTTACCAAGGTTATTCAAGAAATAGATAAAGCCACTGGAAACCAGTTTTACCCAAATATTCATTTAATCACAGGTTCATCTGGTGGAATGCTGGGTGCGGCTTTTTTGCGTGAAGTAGAGTATAGAAATAGGAAGGGTAATTTAGATGTCAATCTTCAAAATGACACGCTACTCACCCTGATGGGGAAAGACCTATTGAATCCCGTAACCTTTACCTTGGCGGTAAATGATTTGTTTTTTAGGCTAAAAAAAGTGGAGTATGAACCATATTCTTACCCAAAAGATAGAGGCTATACTTTTGATAGAAGACTGAACGAAAATACCATGGGACTGCTGGATAGAAAGTTCTACGAATACAAGGAACTGGAATTTAATTCGCAAATGCCACAGATGGTATTGGCGCCTACAATAGTAGGGGACGGTCGCAAATTACTAATGAGCCCTCAGGGAGTTTCCTACCTTACATTTACACGTCCATACGCGGGTATTGGTCGCGAAAAAGAACATAGTGGTATAGAGTTTAGCCGCTTGTTTGCTGATCAGGATGCCGATAACTTGAGTTTTCTTACGGCCTTGCGAATGAGCGCTTCCTTCCCGTATATCACGCCACTTATCAACATGCCATCTAAGCCGGGTATTGAGCTTATTGATGCGGGAGTTCGCGATAATGAAGGTTTTGAGCATAGCTTACGATATGTGTTTTCTCATAAAAAATGGATTGAAGAAAATACAAGTGGAGTAATCATTGTGCAGATAAAAGCAAATCGTGCCAATGAAATACCCATTGAAGAAGAACGGGTAACTAAGCTGGACAAACTTACTTTACCAATTGGTGGGGTGATGAAGAGTTTTCATAATCTTCAGATTTACAACAAGTCACTACTTATGGAGCTTAGTCGTGAGGAGCTAAAAATGCCTATGGACATCGTGCGCTTTTCATTAATAAATGAAGATAAGGATGTGTCGCTAAGCTGGCATCTTACTAATGTGGAGAAGCAAAGTATATTATCTACTTTTCAAAATAAGACCAACCAGGAGGCTTTAAAAGTTTTGCTTGATGCTTTAAAAGAAAGCCGGTAACGCCATTTACTATTCAAGTAAATTAACGCTACCGGCAATTCAACCAACCAAACAAAATTTTACATTATATAACTTAATAATGCTCTACAACTCTATTTACGTAGGGAACGTAAAGTTGGATTACTTCAAATAAAAAAGTCCTTCAAAAAATGAAGGACCTAAGGTTGGTCGATGGTTACCGAGCAGAGACTAGTTATGTTCTAATACTTTATTAAGGACATGTATAGTCCCATTAATAGCGGTAATATCCGTAGTTTTTAGTCCTGCCGCAGGGCTGCTGCCTTTTTCATCCTGAATGTTAATAGCACCACTTTGTTCCTTTACTATCTGTATCCAATGGTTTGTAAATAGAGTGTTATAGGTCTGATTCTTCAAGTCTTGTGCTTGGGTTTCTCCAGAAATGATATGGTATTGCAATAAGTTATTAAGAGCATTATAGCTATTGGAATTGGCAAAGTCACTCCAGTCCGTGAAACCATTGCCGCTCAGAAAAGCAGTAATAGCAATATCGTCAGGGCCAAATATTGTATGTACTTGATTTTCCTGATTAAGTATTGTTTCTAAGTTACCTTGAGATTTACTGATGGCAGATTTCAACTTGCTAAAATTGGGATTTACACGTATCAAACCATTTAAGGTAAGAGGAGAAAGCACGCCATCAATTTTGTGAATTACGCTTCCGCCAACCTCAATGTCCCTTTCTGAAACCCTGGCTGTAAAAGCATTCAGCGAAATATTTTTGTCAATACGGGTGATGTACGCATGAATATTATTTCCGTTGGAATTTGTAGCAGCCGTTAAAATGTAAGAGTTTACCACGTCCATGCCTTTCACCTTTTTTTCTAAAAGATGGTACAGCATTACATTTCTAAATGTAGCAGCGCCATAAAAATTATACAGTCCGGAAAGGCTATCTACACCAAGGTCTTGCAGGTAGGCCTTAAAAGCACTATCCGTAGGAGCGAAGAATGTGAGGTTGTCTTGACGGAGCTCATTTTGCAAACCTGCCATTTCAATTGCTTCAAGAGTAATTGAAAGGTCAGATTGTTGGCGTAATGTATTGTACACACTTGTTTCTATCTGCGCTGGCGTGTAACTATCCTCTTTACATCCTATAAAGAGAGCTATGGAAAAAAGTACGAGAAACAGAGCGTTCAGAGTCTTTGTCATTGATTATAATTTCTGCAATCGGAAATTCTCCAATTGACTTATAGTTCATTTCTTTACACGCTAAATATCAACCAAAGGTTGGCTGGCGAACTGCAAATATCACATTCTTAATGCAAACAATTAAAACTGATAGTCTTCTTAAAGCTAAGGGCATCAATTTTAGCTATGGCCAAAAGTCGGTGCTTACTAATATTAGGTTTACCCTAAAAGCTGGCGAAGTAGTGGGAATAGCCGGGGAGAGTGGGTCAGGAAAGACAACCTTACTCAAAGTGCTTAGCGCCAAATTAGTTCCTCAAAGTGGCGAGGTGTTTTTTAAGAATGAAAATATTTATGCTGGAAATGAGCAATTACTCCGTGGACACGATTCCATAAAAATCGTAGATCAGGATTTTGATTTGATGCCATACATTACTGTAGATGAAAACATTATCCGCAACAGCTTAAGCTTGAGCGAGAGCGGAAGAAAGCGCTTGCTTAAGCAAATGAAATCACACCTTAATTTAAAGGATGTAGGCTCTAACAAAGCGGTAAATACTTCAGGGGGGCAAAAACAGAGAATAGCTTTGGCAACGGCTGTTGCCACAAAGCCAGATGTGCTTTTGTTGGATGAGCCTTTTGCCAACTTGGATTATTCTTTAAAAGTACAAGCCATACGATTGCTGAAAAGTGAATGGAGGGCAAAAGCCATGGTAGTGGTGGCACATGAGCCAGCAGACTTACTTAGCCTGTGTGATAGACTGGTCATTATGAAAAAGGGCAAAATTGTGCAGCAGGGAAAATCGAAGGAAGTGTATCAAAATCCTAAAAACCGCTATGTGGCAGAGTTGTTGGGCCCAATAAACGTGCTTAATTCTGAGTTGGTAAAAGCCTTGAAAACGGAAAAAAAGTTAGTTCGGCCACATGAGCTTTCTTTTGCTGAAACTGGTATTTCAGTAGAAATTACCAACCTGCATTATTGCGGTGGTTTTACAGAAGTAGAAGTGTATAGCTCAGAATATGGGCAAACTTTAATAACCCATTATTTTGGAAAAGGAGACTTGGAAGAAGGACAAAAGGTAAAATTGACTTATTCTGGAGGAAACTAATGTCTCTTGATTTTCCCGCTATCGGTCATTTCTATTTGCTCGACTTTCTTCACTCTTTGTGGTATTTTAAAAGAGGATAGGTTTTTCCTGCAAAAGGAAATCAAGTCTTCCTGGTCAATATCCTGGCCTTCTTTCAGAATAACTTCGGCTTGCACAATTTGCCCCATTATAGGGTGCGGTACTCCTGAAATTCTGGACATTTTAACTTGAGGAAGCGTATTTATCAGGCTTTCTACTTCTTCAGGAAATACTTTGTTTCCAGAAATATTGATGACAGAACTCTTGCGTCCTTTGATAAAGATTCTCCCTTGCCTGTCTTTGATGGCCATATCGGCAGTTTTGAAAAAACCATTTTGCACAACCTCGCTCCTCATGAGGGGAGGATTAAGATAGGCGTCAAACATTCCGAGGCCTTTAATGGCCAAAAGACCTTCAGTGTTTTCAGGAAGTTCTACACAGTTTTCATCCAATATAACCGTAGAATAGCCTTCGACCTCAGTTCCAACACTTTCAGGCATATCAATGCTATGATCCTTATTTATAATAGGTAAGCCAATTTCTATAATGCCGTAAGCTTGTGTTACAGGAATATCAAAGCGATGGTAAAAAGACTCACAAACATCTTTAGCAATTGAAGTGCTTGTGGAAATTACGCGCTTCATGCTCTCAATTTTAGCTTCTGATTTATCAGCAGCGAGCATGCGGAGATGCATAGGGGATGCGTAAAGCAAAGTTCCTTTGCGTCTATTAATGCAATCGATAACTGTAGGTGCCATAAAATTATCAGCAATCACAATAGCTGAACCAGTATAAACGTAAAGAGCAATGCTGGCAATAAAATGATAGGCCATTGGTAAAACCCAAATTACCACATCTTCTTCTGTAAGCTCTAGAGCTCGCTGTGCACCTTTTATTCGTTCAAGAGCGGATGAGTGTGAAATAACCACACCCTTTGCTTTTCCTGTAGTTCCAGAGGTAAACCTTATAAATGCGGCATGATCAACATGAGGAGCAATATTTTCTCTGTCTTTATTTTCAGTAAATGAAAACCTAAAACCTTTACTGCTGTCAATTGGTTGGTATTCTGCGGTGCCTCTGGTCACACTGTTGTCATCAATAATTGCGTGGAGCCCGGATTCAGAAATAGCCTCATTTAGCTCGTTTTCTCTGAGTTGATGTGAAAGAGGCATTACGGTAGCACCTGTTCCAATGCCTGCAAAAAGACCAATGATGAACTCTCGGCTATTACGGGCTAGTACGCCCAAGCCTTTACCTTTACAAATACCTTTTGAAGTGAGTTCATCTCGCAAAGCATCACTCTGCTGCTGTAATTCGGTAAAGGTTAATGAGCCTTTACAATCATAAATAGCAACTTTGTTTGGCCACTTTTGGGCAGCGTTGGCTAAGATTTGATACACATCTGGCATTATCGATCTACTTGTTCTTTTCGTATAAGTTTTATAATTTCTAACGGATTATATCCTTGAGTTTGTAAACCAGCCGCTGTGCCAGCCGCATATCCTGTACTTAGGCAAATTCCTATTACACGGGCGCTCGCAATAGCATTGTTGGTGGCCGAAATTATTCGGCCCGCAAAGTATAAATTTCCGATTGTTTTAGATTCTAAAGCTCGGAGTGGAATTTCATAGTGTTCATCATGAGGAAAAAACTCTAATTGAGCATTTTTTCCAGATTCCCAAAGCTCTATCGGCCAGGCTCCCTTAGCAATTCCATCTTCAAATTTTGCACAGTTGAGAACATCTTCTTTTTGTAGAATGTATTTGCCTTCAGAAAGGGCTCCGGTGCGCGTTCCGGCTTCAGAAGCTACAAAACCTATATGAGCGTTTGCAAAGTTGCTCACTCTCTTAATGAGTTGATCGGCTACACTAGCAGCTGCTTTTCTTGCAAATCGTTCTATTTCACTTTTGTTTTCAGCTGTATCATTTACGATGGTAGGCAGAGCCAGTTTAATCATAAGATGAGTATCACGAATAGAACCTGGAACAATCGATACCTTGTCTAAATCGGCAGGAAGCTCCTTATCAGTAATTGCCTTGCTGATCGCTCTAAGAATAGCTAAAGAGAGTTTTACTGGTTCAGAAGGAACTACATTTTCTAATGAGAAAACCACAGCTGAGGCTTGATATTCATCTTGTTTTAAAGTAGGAATTCCTGCAATTTTCGACACGGTAGATTCTCCAGTGCAGTCTATGACAAACTTTGGCCGAACTATTTTTTTCTCTTTAAAATTGATGAATTCAACGGTGGTAATTTTATTATTAACAATGGAAATATCACTAATAGTAGCGTGGAGAAAGCATTGAGTATTTTTGGCTTCCGCCAAGAAATCATCTGCTATTAATGATAATGAAAGTGGATTATATGGTAAAAAATGAAGCTCATGCTGGTAATGTGCAATAGGCTCCGTTTTACTTGCTTTTTTTAGGATTTCACAAAATTCTTTAGCAAAACCATTGGTAACATATTTTGAAGTTTTGTTAGTACTTCTGTAGTATGCACCGCAAATAGTACCCACCACTGATTGTGTGGCTTTTCCGCCAAGTTGAGATGACTTTTCAATCAGTATTACTTTGGCACCATTTCTAGACGCGCCAATGGCTGCGGCAATTCCGGCAGAACCACCACCCACAATCAATACATCTACATCTTCTACATTATTAGTCATTGGGTGCCAAAAGTTCTTTTTGCATTTCTTCCAAAATACACTTGATTTCCACCTTAGCAAAGCAGCTTTCGCTGAACTGTATAACGAATTTTAAATTGCCACCAAAGGTCATCATTTGAAATGAAATTCCTGGAGGACTTGTGTTTGGCGGTAAAACGGTTGCATCGGTTATATGACAATCCAAAAGACCAGAAAGGTTGTTTGGTGATGGTGATTTACTATAAAGAAATCCAGCAAGGCTTTCGTCATTTGGCCCTTTCACAAGTTTGTAATACCAGGCTGTAGGTAATAATCTGAGCAGGTTTATCATACTCGCATAGTTGTGCGGCATTTGAGTTTTTACCTGATTGAAAAACTGCTCGTTGAGGTCTTTAATAAGCGCAGCTTTATCATTTCTCAAATTGGCTTTTATTCTGAAAAATAAAAGGGTATGCTGGTTTGAAAGGATGGGACCTTTGGCTCCGGCTTTGCGTAATTCCATTGGAACTGGGACGAAGATGTCTTCAAGTTTTTCGACACGTTGTTCCAATGTTTTGAAATAGGCCAAGGCAATTATTCCTAAGAAATACGGAGTGTCGATTCCGCCTCGACTGTACTTTATTACCTGTTCCTTTATCTCTGCTGTTTGTTTGGCATTAAATTTTAACTCAACAAAATCAACTTTTTGAATTGTATTTAACTCTTTAATTTTTTGAAGTGAACCTTTCGAAATATCTTTCAAAAAGTCTTTGGTTTTCATAAGCTTGCTCCACTGCTGGCGAAGACCTTCTTTTGCTGGAGTGACTAAAAAATTGCGCTCAGCATTTTCAATAGTATGAGATAGGGAATGTAAAAGTGTATTGGCTCCAAAGCCATCCATTAATATGTGATGCCAGGAAAAAACTAGAGTGCTGCAGGTGGGATGGTGTATTAAATCAAAGCGATAAAGGTTATCGTCTTTTAGTTCGATTTGTTTATTTAAAACCTCAGTTGGAATTTCATCTGAGTTTGATTTACGGGTTTTAATTATTGTAGAAATACGCTCATTTGTCAATTCCCACTTAGGTATTTTAAACTTTGGAAAGCTTAATCGAGTTTGCTCTAAAAGCTCAAAATACTGTGATTGCTGAATTGCCGCTTGCAGGGCTTCAAGAGCTAAATGCTTATCCAGCTTCATGATAAATCGACAATCGTAGCTTGTGCTTCCTTGCTTTTTCATGTGCTGTAATAGCACCAGAAAAAAATAGTCAGTTCCACTAATTTTTACCGATTTCAAAATATTAGTCGTGGGTTAATACCGCTTCTGAAAGCACTTCTACAGAAATAAATATCTTAGGGTTTAGTTCATCATCAGAAAAGCTAACTCCGAATTTTCTTTCTATAAAGAGGATGATTTCCACCATGGCCATTGAGTCAATTCCGGCAACATTATGTAAGTCGGTTTTGGAAGTTAGCTCCAAGCTTGCATCAACAAGATTCTCCTGAATAAATTTTAAAAGCTCTTCCGAGACTTCGGCTGGGGACATAGAAAACTGGATTTGCGGCAAAAGTAACAGTAATAATTAGATTTTGTAAGACCAAGTACTAACGCAAAACACCTGTTAACATATCAATATTTTTCCAAAGGCTTAAGGTAATTCGACTAGCTATTTTGGGATAGTTAATTCAGTGAGATGTAAGTTGCTTATATAGAAATTTAAAAGCAAACCTTTACTAGCTACGTCTCAGTTTTACAATAATAATAGTCATGGTGATGGTCAATATAAAGAAGCTGAAAAGGCTTATAACATAAGGCCAAATTAATGGAAAACCTTGCCCACGGAGGAAGATGGTATAGAAAGCTTCAAGGCCCCAATTGAGAGGTGACACTTTGCTTACTATCTGCATATACTCAGGCATTATGTGTAACGGAACCCATATCCCGCCAAGGGCCGCAAGGATAAGGATGGTGAGCGAGCCACCAATGGCAGCTTGCTGATATGTGGTGCAGATGGTACCCACAAACATTCCGAAGCCTGTAGCTGCTAGTGATAGACCAATTGCTATCACGATTACAGCAGGAATTTCTCCACCAAATTGCAGCATTGGCAGACCAATAAGTGGTAGGAGTAATTTGGCCAGAGACATCATCAAAACAAATTGAATAATGGTAACAGCAAAGTATACCACCATTTTACCTAAATGGTTTAAAACATAAGGGCCAGGTAAGGTTTTGAGTCTGATGCTAGAACCTTCTTGCTTTTCTTTAATGATGCTTCCCGCCAATGGAACAACAATGAAAAATATCCCAAAAATGGTCCAGGCGGGCACGTTGTGCTGCACCGAGTTCGGTAGAATTTTAGATTCACTATTATTCGCGAATTCTTCACTAAACCGAATTACATCAGTTTCGGCCAAATTGATTTTACTGTTGGTAGAAGGGATAAACTCCTTAATCTCACCAGTAAAAGTTTCAAAAATGATTTTAGCCTTAAGGTTAGAAATAAATTCACGCAATGTGCTGGAAACCGTGGTGACCATTGATTTTTGAGTAGTAGGGTCATAAATGATTTCTACTTCAACTTTGTCAATGTTTCCACTTTGAGCATTGCTATCTATACCAATAGTTTGGCTCACTAGGTTCTCCACGCTTCTGCGAATGCTAGCAGTAGCATTTTTTGGGATGATTACGCCAAACATAAATTCACCTCTGGCAATAGCTTCATGAGCTTCTTTTACCGTAGGTTTTTTCCCATTTATGGTGGTGCTGAGTTTACAAAAATCGGTTTGCTCAAGACCAAGATTTACATAATGTCCTAAACTATCCTGGTCATTATCCACCAAAATAACTGGCATTCCAAGTTCAGTCACACTTTTGTAAACGCTATCCTGGGCCACACTCATAATGAGCAGAAATATTACTGGCATCACGAAAAGTAGTGCAAGCCCTGCACGGTCGCGAGAAATAAGCAGGGTCTCCTTGTACAAGATGGCAAGAAACTGTTTCATCAGGAGTTGAGGCTTATTTCGCCATGCTCGGCAAGGTGAAGTAATAGATTTTCCAGCTTATGAAACTTTGGGTTGAGTGCTGTTAGCTCGTTTGGAGTACCTTCTAAAATCAGTTTTCCAAGGTTCAAGATACCTATGCGCGTGCATAGCATCTCGGCTTCTTCCATATTGTGCGAAGTGTAGATAATGGTGGTGCCCTTGGTGTGGAGATCTTTCAAAAAGTCGATTATCAATTTTTTGGACTGGATATCAATGCCTACGGTGGGTTCATCCAGAAACACCAATTTAGGGTCGTGTAAAATTCCAGCAATGAGATTTACCTTTCTTTTCATCCCTCCGGAGTAGGTTCCCAATTTGCGCTTAGCGTACGGCTTTAAGCCAAAAAGGTCAATATACTTCTCAATTTTTGCTTCAAGTTCTAGTTTCGGAATGTCATACATTTTGCCAACAAAACGCAGGTTCTCATAAGCATTTAGCGCAGAGTATAAAGCTAAGTCCTGAGGCACAACCCCAAAATGCTGTTTTATATACTCATGGTGCTCTTCAATATTTTTACCATCAATGAGAATGGAACCGGTATTAGGTTTTAAAATACCACAAAGCATCGCGATGGTTGTAGTTTTTCCCGCACCATTGGCCCCAAGCAAACCATAAAACTCCCCTTTTTGAACTTGCAAGTTCAAATCGGAAACAGCGTTTGTGTTGTTTGTGGCGTAAGATTTATGAAGGTTTAGAACCTGTATCATTAAAGGAGATAACTGTTTTGAAAGCAGCCAAAGGTAAAATTCTTTATCCACGATGTGCGGAAGATTTTTCGGTAGTACTTTGCAGCCAAATTGTAGCGTGGGTATGAGTAAAAAGAAAGCCATAGTAATAGGGGCAGGAATTGCGGGACTGGGTGCCAGTGTGCGTTTGGCCGTAAAAGGGTATGATGTTTCTGTTTATGAGAAGAATGATTTTTTTGGAGGAAAGCTTACTTCCAGAAATGTAAATGGCTTTCGATTTGACTATGGACCATCCATATTTACAATGCCTCAAAATGTTACAGAACTATTTGAGCTAGCCGGCAAAAATCCAGCGGACTATTTTGAATATACTCGGCTAGACCCCATATTCCATTATTTTTATGAAGATGGCACCCGAATTAAGGGATGCTCCGACACAACAAAATTTGCGGAAAGCGTGGCTGAAAACACTTTAGACAGTAAGGAAACTGTTCTAAAGTATTTGGATAAAGTGAAGGAAATCAATGAACTCACCGAGGATGTTTTTATCAATCGGTCGCTTCATAAGTTTAAAAACTTCCTAAACAAGGAGACTGTGAAGGGGGTGTTGAATTTTGGTAAAATTGATGCTTTTAATACCATGAATGAGGTGAATGAAAAGACCTTTGATGATCCAAAGATGGTGCAGTTTTTTAACCGATATGCTACCTACAATGGCTCCAACCCTTACGAAGCACCAGGTACATTAAACGTTATTCAGCATTATGAAATAAACCGAGGAGCCTATTTGCCGAAAGGCGGAATGCAACAAATCAGTAGGTCAGTATATGAGCTGGCCGTAGAGCTTGGTGTAGAATTTCATTTTGGTAAAAAAGTGGATAAAATTGAGACTTCGAAAAGCAAGGTGGAAGCAATAGTTGTGGAAGGCGAAAGACGAGAGGCAGATCTTTTTATGAGCAACATGGATGTGTATTATTTGTACAATCAATTGCTTCCGCAAGCCAAGAGACCAAGCAAAGTTTTAGATCAACCAAAGTCCGGATCTGCATTGGTTTTTTACTGGGGAATAAATAAAAGCTTTGATGAGCTTACCGTTCACAACATTCTTTTTGCAAAAAATATGGAGACGGAGTATGAAGCCATATTTGAAAAGAATAATGTGTGTAATGATCCTACCATTTATATAAATATAACATCTAAAAAATGCCAGGGCGATGCGCCAGAAGGAGGAGAGAATTGGTTTACTATGATAAATGTACCCAACAATGTAGGTCAGGATTGGGATGAGATAATAGCACGTTCGCGTAAAAACATTATTGCCAAAATAAACCGAACTCTAGGAACAGATATTGAACCTTTGATTGTGGCCGAAGATGTTATGGATCCTAGAGGGATTGATGAGCGCTACCTCAGTGCCTTTGGCTCTATTTATGGAAATCGCTTTAGCAGCAATTTCTCAGCGTTTTTCCGCCACCCCAATTTTAGTAAAGAGTTTAAAAACCTGTATTTCTGTGGCGGAACAGTGCATCCGGGGTCAAGTATTCCTTTGAGTTTAAAGTCGGCTGAGATTGCTGTGGGGATGGTGGAGTAGGTTGGGTAGAGGTGTTTTAAACAAGGCGAAGTTTCCACCGTAGATTTGTTAAGAAGCGAAATGTTTCTTTGTCCAGCCGCAAAGTTCCAAACGAATAGGGGAAAATTGGTTTGCTTTTATTTATGATGATTGGCGTTTTTTTCACCAAGTTCATTATAGATTTCAATCTCTGGAATACCCTCTCTCAACTTTGTAATTATTGCATTCAAATGCTCCTGTTGGAAACAAAATTCATTCTTAGCTTTTCCCATTGATTGAAAAACACACGTGTTCCTACCGCATGAAATATTCACCTTAGAAAGCATTCCTGAGATTGATGCCTCTACTGTGGTGCTATCCCTGTTATACCTAATACTACCAAAGTCACTTGTAACGATTGTTGAGTCAGGGTAGAATCGAACTTTCTTCTCAATATCAATCCAGTAAAAGTCTTGATTAATCCTAGTGTAGATCCAAGTTCCAAAAGGCTTCCCATTCTGATATTCTCCCATAATCATTGTTACGTAATCAAAGATTCCATTTGGAAACTTAAACGAAGTAAGTTGTTCAAACTTTCCTTCAATTGGTACATGTTTCAAATATGTACCAGGTAAAGAGTCTGTTTGAATGACCGTAATTATTTCATTCCTTTTTATAGTTTCCAAACTTGTTTGACCAAGAGCAGACTGAAAGTAGAGGGTCGTAAGTATTGAAACAATGATTTTCACTTCAATCTGGATCTTAAGGGTTTCAAGGTAAATATAGAAGTAATTGTTTCCAGTTGTGGGGAATGAATAAAGAGCGTTTTCTGAAAAGTCCACCTCCGGCTCGTTCCTCGCCACCTCCGCCAGCGGAGGAGAGCGTCTTGTCCCCCGCTGGCGGGGGTGCCTGAAAGGCGGGGGTGGACATCGTAAGAGTTATTTACCAAGTTCCTGACTCAGTTTTCGAATCCAACCTTCAATATTTTCTCTAACAATGTTAATATGCTCAAGGACTTCTTCATCCTTGAATCTTACCACGATATATCCAAGTTCAATTAAGCGGTTCTGGCGGACTATGTCTTTAGCCTCGTTTTCTGGAATATGGTGAGAATATCCATCCACCTCAATAATAAGTTTTAGGGGTAAACAAATAAAGTCAACAATGTAGTTTTCAATTGGTCTTTGTCTCCTAAATTGAAAACCCAGCATTTGCCTTTTGCTTAGAGCATATTTCCACAAACAGGCTTCGGCCTTTGTCATGGTTGAACGGTTTTCGAGAGCGTAATGTTGGAGCTTTGGGTTATAATAATGATTAGGTTTCATTAAGGTTGGGTTTTAATAAAGATTACCTTGGTGAGAGTCCACCTCCGTCTCGTTCCTCGCCACCTCCGCCAGCGGAGGATACGCAGCGTTGTCCTCCGCTGGCGGAGGTGCCTGTAGGGCGGAGGTGGACTTTATATAGCTATAAAAACCACCTATGTTACACAGGCGGTTTTAAGATAGCTGGATATCAACCTGAGCTTACTCTTTGTTTTGAAGTAGCAAAAACTCATTCATCACTACTTCGGTTACATAGCGCTTTTCACCTTCTTTGGTTTCGTAGGTGCGGGTTACAAGTTTACCTTCTACACCTACCTCTTTTCCTTTACGGATAAATTTTTCTACCAGCTCGGCAGTTTTGCCCCAGGCTACTACATTGTGCCATTGGGTGTCAGTTACTTTTTCGCCTTTAGCGTTTTTGTAGTTTTCATTGGTAGCTAGCGAAAACTTAGCGAGCTTATTTCCATTGTCTAGATTTTTGATTTCAGGATCCATGCCTGGGTTGCCAATTAACTGTACGCGGTTTCTTAAAGAATTCATGATAAAGGGTTTTACGATTATTAAAATTTTGATGAGACAAAGGTGCGGCAGTATCCAAACCCGATTCGGTATTTAAGCACTTACTATCTACTTAGCTGTCGTTTGTAAGCGTTTGTAAACGGTTGTAATTGGAAATGGTTTTTATATATTAGATTAATCATGAACTTTTATACTGATGAGTAAAGTATCCGACTTTTTAAATTATTTGATAGATAAAGTCCTCACATGGCAGTTTATTGCGTTGCTATTGATTGCTTTATTTTTTTCCCCAATTGAAAAACTGCTTGACAATACGGGAAATATGAAAATTGGGGATTTTCAACTTACCATAAAGGAGTTATCTGAATCTAAAGGATTAGATAATTTAACTAAAGATCTCCAAGGTTTGAGTTATGAAGAGTTGAAAATTTTTCTAATTGTTTGTGGTGAAGACGCTACATATTATCGCTTTGCACCAACGAACTTGAATTCCAATGTTCAAAAGAACATCTATGGAAAGCTTCAGAGTTTGGATCTTATTGAATATACCATACAGATTGAAGGAGACACTCAAGCAATTCATTTTGGAACCACGGAAAAGGGGGAGAAAGCTCATCGAGTTATTATTGATGCTTTATATACTGATTTAGTACGGAGTGGACACTAGTTGAATTAAAGCTGCAATCATGTCTGAAGAACAACGCACCTGTTTAGAATGTAATGAGCCCATAAAGGGTAGAGCTGATAAAAAGTTTTGCAGCGATGGTTGTCGCAATGCTTATAACAATCGGGAGTTTAGGGATGTGAATAATCTCATTCGTAATACCAACCGGGTGCTTTCTAAAAACCGAAAGATTTTGGTAGAAATGAACCCTACCGGAAAAACCAAAACTACCCGTGATATCCTTGTTGGTAAAGGTTTTAACTTTGATTATTTCACCAGTATTTATGAAACCAAAAAAGGGGGGCGTTACTACTTTTGTTACGATCAGGGCTATATTTTTCTCGATGCTCAGTCTATTGCTTTGGTAAAAAAGCTGGAAGACCTAAATAACCACTAATCTGTATTAACGGATATTTAATCTATAAGATTTCCCAAATTAGTAATGTTGAGTATCTTTGCCGCCCGAAATTGATGCATGGGCGAGTGTTCGCCACACAATACATTACTATGAAAGATTATTTTAACCCCTGGCACCACGTATCTGTGGGCCATTCTGCAGACGATATTGTAAACGGTATTATTGAAATTCCAAAGGGCGAGCGTGCTAAGTACGAGCTTGACAAAGACAGTGGCTTGCTAAAGCTTGACCGCGTGCTTTATTCTGCAATGTACTATCCTGCAAACTACGGTTTCATTCCACAAACGTTTTGTGATGATGGCGATCCGCTAGATATTTTGGTACTTTCTCAGGTAGATATCGTTCCTCTTACTTTGGTAGAGGCAAAGATTCTTGGCGTAATGCGCATGATCGACCAAGGTGAAGCTGATGATAAGATTATCGCTGTAGCTAATGGTGATCCAAGCATGAGTCATTATAATGATATTTCAGAGCTTCCTCCACACTTGATTTCTGAAATGAAATGTTTCTTTGAGGATTACAAGAAGTTGGAAAACAAAGAAGTAATCGTTGAAGAATTCCAAAGCAAGGAAGTTGCTATCCAAATTTTGAACGAAAGTATAGAGCTTTATAATAAAGAGATTGCACCAAATGTGATGCAGTTTTAATATTTCCCTATAGTATAAATGAAGCGGCCCGTGATTTTTGAAATCACGGGCCGCTTTTGTTTTTTAACCACCCCGTCTTCCGCTTGCTTTGCGCGGAATCCACCCCTTCAAAAATTGAAGGGGAATTACCAGCGAGTATATTCTCGTTATTATGGAGTTTATTTCGGAGCCAATTCCCCTTCGACACCGAAGGGGTGCCCCGAAAGCTTTCAGGGCGAGGTAGTCTATTTTACGCTCACCTTACTCGCACAATCAGTAGCCTTTTTGCGCAAAGCATCCATATCTGTGTTTATTTCATCGTAAGCCAAGGTTACGCCCATTCTTCTGTAGAGGCGAGTTGTTGGTTTTCCAAATATTCTAATGTCCGTTTTGGGATCTTTAATCGCCTCTGATATTCCTGTAAATACAGGAGTTTCGCTGCTTTCTGCTTCCGCTAAAATTACGGCAGATACACCAGCTCGTTCTTGTGTGATTTCAGGAATAGGTAAACCTAAAATAGTGCGTGCATGCAATTCAAATTCGCTGAGGTTTTGTGTTCCCGCTAAGGTTACCATTCCCGTATCATGTGGTCGTGGTGATAGCTCGGAGAAATACACACCATCATTTGCAATGAAAAACTCTACACCCCAAATACCAGCACCGGTAAGTGCTTCGGTTACTTTGGCACACATATCCTGTGCTTCTTTCAAATCTTTTGAGCGTATGGCACAGGGCTGCCAGCTTTCCATATAATCACCTCTGTCTTGGCGGTGACCAATAGGTGCACAGAAAAGGGTAGGGCCATTATTTTGAGTTACCGTTAGTAAAGTTATCTCGGTATGAAAATCAATAAATCCTTCCACAATAACTTCCATCAAATCGCCACGGCTGCCGTCCAGAGCGTATTGCCAGCTTTTTTCAATGTCTGCTTCAGTTTTTATTACCGATTGCCCTTTGCCGCTGGAAGACATCAATGGTTTTGCCACACAAGGCATTCCTATTTTGGCTACAGCCGATTTGAATTCCTCTAACGAGGTAGCATACTGATATGGTGCGGTTCGTACACCAAGGTCTTTGGCCGCAAGGTCGCGGATAAGCTTGCGGTTCATCGTAAAGTTTGCCGCCTTGGCACTCGGTACTACTGTGTACCCCTGTTTTTCATAGCTATAAAAACGCTCGGTGCGAATACTTTCTATTTCTGGAACTATAAGTTTGGGCTGATGCTTGGCTACAACTTTGTCTAAGGCATCACCATCCAGCATATCTATTACTTCAAACTCATCAGCCACTTGCATGGCCGGAGCTCCGGCATAGCTATCACAGGCTATTACGAATTGGCCGAGGCGTTTTAGGGCAATTACTAACTCTTTACCTAACTCACCAGAACCAAGTAGAACTATTTTGTCGGACATATTTTCATTTTTTGGATTAGCGAAATTACCATTTCTTAGAAATGACCTTGGAGCCATTTCATTTTATTCTTTCTAAGCTTATCAAAGCTGCTAACTTTGCCGTTTTAAGACATGAAAGATGAAGAAAGACATAAATTTTCCGGCCGTAACAGATGTGAAAATTGCGATTGGAAAAACTATAGATGACAAAGGAGAAAGTGATTGGTATGTATATATTATCAATAACAAACCAATTGCACTAAATACCGTAATGATAGTTTCTAACGCCAGTGAAGAACAAAGTGGAGGAGGAAGAAAGACCTCTACACTTCGTCATTCTATTGAAGGTTTAGAGCCCAATACTTTTGCCAAAGTGGAAAGAATTGACCCCGCAGTATTTAGTTTTTACAATCAATTTTGGGTGAGCTTTTATATTGGTAGCGAATTGTTTGATAAGAAGTTTACCATTGAGCCTTTTTCGGAATGGGAGATTGCTGACATTGAAGAATTAGAAATGCAGGGCAAAGTAGCTGATTAGGAGTACCCCTAAATGAAAGCGCCACCCGAGGGTGGCGACTTCACACAAAATAAAGGTTTGGGTAACAAAATCACACATTAAGGGGGAATGCGATTACAGTTAGTCAAAGATGCGCCTGATACGGTTTGAATACAATACCTGATTTCAGGTATTTTTAATTTTTAAGAGGTAAAGTGCTTATGATAAGTTGGTTAGATTTTGAAAAAATAGACATTCGTACAGGAACAGTTATTAAGGTTGAGGATTTTCCTGAGGCTCGTAAACCTGCATATAAGTTGCATATAGATTTTGGCGAGCTTGGAGTGAAGAAAACCTCTGCTCAAATAACCAAATTGTATAGTAAAGAAGATTTGCAGGGAAAACAATTGGTAGCTGTAGTGAATTTTCCTCCAAAGCAGATTGCCAATTTTATGAGTGAATGTTTGGTTTTGGGAGCTGTAAACGGAGATGAAGTAACAGTACTCACCACCTTGGGCAATACAGGTAACGGAGAAAGGATTTCATAAGAATACTCAATTATTGGGAAATTTCATTTTTGTGTGGCTATAAATCAGTTTCAAATTACCCTATTTGCCCTTCAATCTGTACATTTGCCGCCCTTAATGAATTGTAATAAAAGCTTATAATAATATGAAAGTTACCGTAGTAGGTGCCGGAGCAGTAGGTGCCAGTTGTGCTGAGTACATCGCCATGAAGAACTTTGCTTCTGAAGTAGTGGTGGTAGATATCAAAGAAGGATTTGCAGAAGGAAAAGCAATGGATCTTATGCAAACCGCTTCACTTAATGGTTTTGATACCAAAATCACTGGAAGTACAAATGATTACTCCAAAACTGCAAACAGCGATGTAGCGGTAATTACTTCTGGTATTCCACGTAAGCCAGGTATGACTCGCGAAGAGCTTATCGGCATTAATGCGGGTATCGTAAAAGACGTTGCTTCAAAAATTATTGAGCACTCTCCAAACGTAATCATCATTGTGGTTTCTAACCCAATGGATACTATGGCTTACTTGGCGCACAAAGCTACCGGCCTTCCTAAGCACAGAATTATTGGTATGGGTGGAGCACTTGACTCTGCACGCTTTAAGTACCGTTTAGCTGAGGCTTTGGATTGCCCACAGTCTGACATTGACGGTATGGTAATCGGTGGACATAGCGATACTGGTATGATTCCATTGACTCGCCTTGCTACTCGTAATAGTGTTCCTGTTTCTGAATTTATCTCAGAAGATAGATTGAACACCGTACTTGAAGACACTAAAGTGGGTGGTGCTACTTTAACCAAATTGCTAGGAACCTCCGCATGGTACGCTCCAGGAGCAGCTGTATCATCTATGGTTCAAGCTATTGCTTGCGACCAAAAGAAAATGTTCCCTTGCTCTTGCTTACTTGATGGAGAGTACGGACTAAGCGATATTTCTATTGGTGTACCTGCTATCATTGGCAAGAATGGTATCGAAAGCATTGTAGAAATTGAACTTAACGATGCTGAGAAAAACAAGTTGACAGAAAGTGCTGATGCTGTTCGCAAGACTAATGGTCTTTTGGAAGCATAGTATTTGTTAGATATATGTTATTTGAAAGCTCTGTATCCTTAGGATACAGAGCTTTTTGCTTTTAAGAGCGGTATCATTTTTGTTATCAAGCCCTTCTTTTTGTCAGAAACATAACATTTGTAGTATTAACCCTTCGGTATATTAGCCGAACAAAAATTGAAAATGAAAACAATCAAACATCTTACTCTTGCAGCAATCTTAGCGACAACCTTGCCTGCATTAGCACAAAGTGAAAACGAAATGGAAAAAGACAGCAAAACTTTAACAGAAACTCTGAACGAGCGGAAAGAGAACTTTAACGCAACAGCACCTGCTGATAAAAAGAAAGATTATGCTGAAGGCATAAAAGCTGTAGAGGAATCAGGTGTGTTGGAAGCGGCAATAAATGTGGGAGATAAGGCTCCTAACTTTAAACTTAACAATGCTGTTGGAAAGAAGGTTTCTCTTCATGAGGAGCTTAAAAATGGACCGGTAGTTTTGGTTTGGTATCGAGGAGGATGGTGCCCTTACTGCAATATTACCTTGCATTACCTTCAGGAAAATATGGACGAGTTTAAGGCCAGAGGTGCAAACTTGTTGGCATTAACACCGGAAAACCCTGATAAGAGTATGAACACCACTGAAAAAAATGAGCTTGAATTTCAGGTTTTGAGTGATTTAGATAATAAGGTGGCCAAAGAATATGGAATCGTTTTTAAACTTACTCCAGCAGTAGCGGCAAGATATGAAGAGGGATTTGGCCTAAGCGAATATAATGGAAATGACAAGGGAGAACTTCCATTGGCGGCTACTTATGTAATTGATACGGATGGAAAAGTAACCTACAGTTTCTTACATGCAGATTATAGAGAGCGTGCTCCAATTGAAGATATAATCCAGGCTTTGGATGAATTGAAGAAGGATTAAAAATCCATGACGTAATGCATATTTGGAGTTGCCACTAAGACTGGAATTTCTAATTCATGTTCAAGTTTCAGCTTAAGGCTATGTGCTGCTGTTTCTTCACCATGATTAAGAATTATTCTTTGTGGCAACTTCGATGTGTGTTTTACCCATTCCAGTATTTCGTTACGGTCGGCATGTGCTGACAATGAATCAAGCTGTGTGATTCGAGCTTGAACCTTATAATACTTGCCAAAGAATTTGATTTCAGGTACACCTTTCGCAAGATCACTACCACGTGTGCCTAAAGCTTGAAAGCCAGGGAGTATTACTACGGTAGAAGGTTTTGAAATATGAGCTTCTAGATGATGAAGAATACGCCCTCCGGTTATCATACCACTTCCCGCAATTACAATTTTGCATTCTTCCATAGCTACAATTGCTTGTGAAGCTCTGTAATCTGAAACTATTTCAAGGTTACGGTTCATGATATCACGAAGCTCGGGGTCTTTTAAAAACTCATAAAAGCTCAGTAGTACTTTGGTCACCTCAGTAGCCATAGGACTATCAAGGTAAATTCTTAATGAGGGAATTTTTTTGTCTCTAATCAGGCACAAGAGAATGTAGAGTATTTCCTGAGTTCGCTCTACGGCAAAGCTGGGGATTAAGATTTGACCTTTTTGCTCGTAACCTAAGTTTACAGCTTCCTTAATTTGGTCAAAAGCAGACGTTACACCATGTAGTCGATCACCATAGGTAGATTCAAGAATTAGTAAATCAGCTTCTGGAAGAGGTTTTGGTTTTGGCATTATGAGAGGCTTTAACCTGCCCAAGTCTCCTGAAAAAACAATTTTCTTGACACCTGCATGAACTTCCACCATGGCGCTGCCCGGGATATGTCCATTTTGAATAAATGTAAACCTAAGATCTGGCCCAGGAACCATCCACTCGTTGTATTCATGTGTAACTATTAAGTTTAATGTATGGTGCACATCTTCTGTTGTATAAAGCGGTTCTGCCTTTTCATGCTTAGAATACTTTTTTCGATTAGCCCGCTCTGCGTCTTCTTCCTGAATTTTAGCACTATCAAGAAGTATAATACGAACGAGTTTGGCAGTAATAGGTGTACAATGGATTTGTCCCTTAAAGCCTTGTTTTACAAAGCGGGGTAGGTATCCACTATGATCGAGGTGTGCGTGGGTAAGAATAATGTCCGAAACATCAGATGCCAAATCAAGATCTTCCCAATTCTGTTTTCGAAGCGATTTTATTCCTTGAAAAAGGCCGCAATCAATAAGTATTTTGGATCCATTGAAGGTTAGTAATGTTTTAGAACCAGTAACAGTTCCTGCAGCACCTAAAAATTTAAGGGATAACGAGTTTGGTTTCATAGCCTTTGGTATATAGCAATAAAACTACGGCATATCTGAATACTGTTTAGTGATATTTATCAGCTAGTAATCAATCTTGTCCTTTTTTGTTTTCCAAAGCTCCATCACTTTCACACCTTCTTCCTGAAGAAGTTGCTCGGTTTTTATCTTCCTTTCGGAAGATTGTAATGGTATTTCCTGATAAATAAAATCATCATCAAACCCGATGGCAGCAGCATCCTGGCGAGAGCATGCATAAACTAACCTATCAGGTCTAGCCCAATAAATAGCACCCAGGCACATAGGGCAGGGTTCGCAGGAGGTGTAAACTACACAACCTTCAAGCTGAAAAGAGTCAATTGCTTTGCATGCGTTGCGAATGGCTACAATTTCTGCATGTGCAGTGGGGTCGTTGGTGGTAGTTACTTGATTATAGCCATGGCCAATTACCTCACCATCTTTTACAATCACACAACCAAAAGGACCGCCACTTCCACTATCCATTCCTTTTTGTGAAAACTCAATTGCCAACCTTATGTAAAGTTCGTCATTCATCTTTTTTTTAGGATTGAATTAAACCATCACTATCCAACTCAGTCTATAAAGATAGAATTACAAGCGTAGCTAATTCTTTTGAGTTAATTTTTTTGTGTTTAGTTTTAGTTTAGTTGAAGAGCCCCTCAGGTATTATTACGTGAGGGGCTTTGTTTTTTTGAAAGTCTTTACCCGGTAAAAATGCTAGGTCTGTGATCTTTTGCTACATTTCTTGTTATTATATATTATGAAGAGAAAACTTCGATTCCCAAGAATTGTAAAGCCTTTTGAGGCAAAAGAGAAAATCATTCTCAGAGATTATCTCGCTTTAGAGCGAACCACCTTGGCAAATGAAAGGACATTATTCTCCTACATTCGAACCAGCCTTTATTTGGTAATTGGAGGGATTGGTTTACTCAAGCTTGAAGATTTTAGCAGTTTGCGCTGGCTCGGAAATGTTTCCTTGGTAATCAGTGCCTTGCTTATTATTTATGGTTTAATCCGATATTTTATGCTCAAGCGAAAGCTGCTGAAGTTTTATGAGAACAAAGATTTGCCAGAGTAAATTTTATCTCGCCAAATTGTGCTTGTAGGAAAATGGAGGCAGCCTTATTATTTTCTATCGGTTTTGTCATGTGTTTTCAAAGATGTGGTCTGAAAGTCGTGTTATTAAAGGAGAATGTTGCAATTGGTTACTTCTAATGTTTACTTATTGTTTTGTTTCAGTTAAGGATGACTTGTGGTCAAATTATTATTATTTCTACTGTTGAATTTGGAAACACACTGTAAATCAATAGGTAGTAATGTTATTTTAAATCAATTTAAATTAGGTGCTTAAGATTGAATTAATAGTGAGGGAAATTTTGAGGAACATGAGCTAAGGACATTTAGGCTCATTAATAAATCCTTAAAAATCACCGAATTCAATGAAAAAAGTTACCAATTGGATTTTCCTTGCGGCTGCCCTTTATGGAGGAGCAATAGCCCAAGCACAAGTCCAAACAGTGCAAGTGCAGGTAAACTCCTCGTCAAATGACGCAGAAGAAGACCTTACCAACAACACACTAGATCTTACGAGTACAGATCTAGAACTATCTACTGACGGAACTGACCAAATGGTGGGTATTCGTTTTGAAAGTCTGAATATCCCAAAGGGTGCAATTATTCAAAGTGCATCTATCCAGTTTACTGTTGATGAAGTTACCACTAGCGGAAACGTTGATGTAGTAATCGCATTTGAAGATGCTGACGATGCAGCTTCCATTTCAGGAGGAAACGGTAGCCTTACCAACAGAGCTTATACATTAAATGACGCAGTACTTTGGAACGTACCGGCATTTGCCAATGTAAATGATAATGGTGCTGATCAAAGAACTCCGGACTTGAAAGCCAGTCTTCAAACCGTAGTTAATAGAACAGGTTGGGTACAAGGAAATTCTGTTTTAGCAGGATTCATTGATCCAGTTTATTTGAGTGTTCCTGGATATACCGGAAATACTGGTAAGCGTACCGCTGAGTCATACAATGGCGAAGCTAATTCATCTCCGATCCTTACTGTTACTTACACACCGCCTACAACTTACCAATCGGGTGCATTCCCAGTTTTGAGTAACGCTTCTTGGAAGTATGATGACAGCGGAAACGATCTTACGGGAACCAACTGGACAGCTCTAAACTATGTGGATACTGCATGGGATTTTGGAAATGCACCATTAGGTTATAATAATGGTAATGAAAACACCACTTTAGATTTTGGTGCTGATGCAAACAATAAGCGCAACACTTATTACTTGCGTCATACTTTTAACGTTACTGATGCTTCTGCTTATGATTCACTAGTATTTGATGTAATGCGTGATGATGGAGTAGTGGTATATGTAAATGGTGTGGAGGCTTTCCGCCAAAATATGCCTTCAGGAAATGTTGCGTATGGAACTGCGGCTTCTGCCACCGTAGGCGGTGCTAATGAAACTACCTACTATAGAAATGTAACTGCAAACCTTTTGCAAAATGGCCTTAACGTGATTGCTGTAGAATTGCACCAAGCTACTGCAAGTAGCTCTGACCTAAGCTTTGATATGAAAGTAGATTTTGAGCTTCCTCCATTAGGACCAACTACTTACCCGCTTACTGCAGGTACTGAGTGGAACTACCTTGACAATGGTACCAGCCTTGACGCTGCTGCTTGGAAGGATACTTCTTTTAATGATAAGAACTGGACATTTGGAGCCGCTCCTTTAGGTTATGGCGATGCTTATACAACAGAGATTTCTTATGGTCCTGATGCTAATAATAAGTACATCACATATTACTTCCGTAGAGATGTAATGGTTGATTTGAATAACGTTACTGATACAGTGTATTTAGGTCTTCGTAGAGATGACGGAGCCATTGTATACATTAATGGGGTAGAGGTAGTGCGTAGCAATATGCCTAGCGGTTCTGTTGATTATTTAACTCACTCTTCAAGCATTATTGACGGTGCTGACGAAACCAGCTACACCATTTATAAACTTGCAAAATCAGTTTTGAGAAATGGAAGAAACCAAATCGCAGTAGAAATTCACAATCGTGATGGACAGAGTTCTGATATTGGTTTTGACCTTTTCTTAGAAGATCAGCCAGCTTACAACCCTGGTGTATCTTGTACTGATGAGCACATTGGTTGCTTTACATCTATCAACCCAACTGCTCAAACTTCAAAACTGATTATTGCTAAAGAGCATAAGTTTCAGTTGATCTTTAAGCAAGGAGAAGCTTATACCAAAACCGGTCCTGGTCTTCCTACTACCGTTCCTGGAAACCATGACTTTACCGGATATGTTCCAATGAATGGAAGCAGTGAGTTAGGTCATCTTGCTATTAACCATGAGAACACTCCAGGTGGAGTTTCATTGTTAGACTTGCACTTTGATAAGTCTACTCAACTATGGGTTGTAGATACTACGCAGCCAGTAGATTTTTACAATAGTGATTTAGTTTCTACTACTCGTAACTGTTCTGGAGGTATTACTCCTTGGGGAACAATCATTACGAGTGAAGAATCTAGAAATACTGGAGACAATAATGCTGATGGATATCAGGATGTAGGTTGGCATGTAGAAATTGATCCTCTTACTGGTAAAGTTTTGGATTATGACAACGATGGTAAGCAAGACAAGCTTTGGGCAATGGGCCGTATGTCTCATGAAAACATCGTAGTTGCTGATGATAGCGTAACTGCTTACTATGGTGAAGATGGTGGTACCTCTGTAGTTTACAAATTTGTGGCTGACAACAAAGGAAACCTTAGCACCGGTAAAGTGTATGCACTGAAATTAGATCAACCACTTTCTGGTGGAGATCCTACTGGAACTACTGCTACCTGGATTCCTGTTCCAAATGCTACTCAAGCTGATAGAAATAATATGTACTCAATTGCAGGTTCTTTGGGAGCAACCAATTTCAACGGTGTAGAAGATTGCGAAATAAGCCCTATCGATGGTAAGGTATACTTCACTGCCAAAGGCCTTGGTCGTACTTTTAGATTTGCGGATAACGGGAACACTGTTAGTGAGTTTGAAACTTTTGTTGGAGGCACTTCTTATGACATCGTTACTGAAAGTGGTGTGGTAAGCGAATCTTGGGGTGGAGGAAACGATAACCTTACCTTTGATGATAAAGGAAACCTTTGGGTACTTCAAGATGGTGGTCGTAACTATATTTGGGTAGTTCGCCCGGATCACACTCAACTTGATCCAAAAGTTGAATTGTATGCTTCTTTTCCAAGAGGTTCTGAGCCAACAGGTCTTACTTTCTCTCCAGATTACCGTTTCGGATTTGTTTCAGTTCAGCATCCAAGTAGTTCTAATGCTTCTCAGGAAGATGCTAGCGGAAATATGGTGACTTTCAACAGATCGGCCACTATTGTTATCGCTTTGGCTAAAGATCTTGGTGCACAACCAAAAGATTCTATCGCAGTAGTTTCAAATAGCGAATGGAGCAAATCTACCTTAACTACTCAGGCTAATGCCGGTGGTTACCCATGGAAAGGTGTAGCAGGTGAGTTACCAGCTGATAGCACCTTTAGCTTAATGGCAGAAGAAGGACAGCCATACAGATGGCACGGGGTAGACAGTGTGGATGGGGCTAAGGTTATTAAAACCGATGCGTATGTTACTTACTTCCGTAAAGACTTCAATCTTAGTGTAGATACCAACATTACTGCTCGTTTCCAAGTAACTGTAGATGATGATATCGAAATTTATCTAAATGGTAATTTGGTAGCACGTGAAGGAGACAGAAGGCAAGCAAATGCTCAAAATGTTCCTCATGACATTATTTTCCATGTAAATGGAACAGTAGAAAATGGGTACAACGGTGGTGATGAGTTTGATTATTACACTAGCAACAAAATGGAAGAGTACTTAATGGCTGGAAACAATACCATTACACTGGCAATCCGTAATGGTACAAATAATGACCTAGGTGGTTTCTCTTTCCGTATGGATTTAGAAAGTGGTATGGCTACCACACCAGTACAAACGGACAGCATCGTTTCTGATAACCTTTGGAAGTTGAGCACTGTGTCTACCAATTCTACAAGCCAGCAATTTCCATGGATGGGAGTAGCTTCTTTACCGGCTGATAGTACTTTTAGTATTCCTGCAGAAGTAGGCCAGCCGTACAGTTGGAACAGCATCCTTGAAGTACCAGGATCATCAGTATTGAAAGCTGAAGAAAATGTTACTTATTACAGAACATGGTTTGAGCTTTCAGACAACATGGATCTTAATACCCGTATCCGCAGCTACTTTGATGATAATGTTGAGGTTTACATCAACGGTACTTTGGTTGCTCGTGAGCAAGATATGTTTGGTATGGATAACTTCACTGGAAACGCGCATGACTTGATGCTTAATGCTGATGGAACTATGGTTAATCCAAATGCTGGTGGTGATGCTTTTGACTATGTAGGTGCTGCCGACATGGACACTGTGTACCAAGTAGGAATGAACCACGTAACAGTAGCTTTGAGAAACCGTATAGGTGATAAAGGTGGTTTCTCTTTCCGTATGGATCTTGACAAAGCTGGAAATGCAGTAATAGTGAAGAAAAACGCTGAGGCTTCTGCTGAAGGTGCTGCTTCATTTGCAGTGTATCCTAATCCTACCAGCGGTGTGATCAACATTGCTTTGCCACAAGCTACGGCTAGCGAAGTGATGATTTTCAACATCAACGGAAAGCTAATGTACCACGCTGATGCACAAACTGAAGTAGAAGTTGATTTGAGCGCTTACCCTGCAGGAGTTTACTTCCTTAAGGTGAAGAATGGTTCAGAAAACTTTACTGAAAAGTTGATTAAGCACTAAGCGGTTTCTAACCCTTATTTCTAAATCCCTCCCGGGCAACCGGGAGGGATTTTTTGTTTCTACACCTTTTCTTAATATAGGCTTAAGAGTCAGTTAAGTTGAGTAGTTCATTTTTGTGGATTATGAATAGACTTCCCATGAAGATGAATTTTGCTGCAAAGCGCCTGTGGATACTCCTTACTATTGTTGGCGCTGTGTTGATGTTTCAATTTTACAATCCATCTACTGCCGAAAAAGTGAAGGTGCTTAATGCCACACTTAGCCAAAGTTTTGAGGAAGAAATTGAAAGCTTAAGAGTAGTTGCCGAAAAGGCAAGGGAAGGAGAAGCCAGCAGCGAACAGCTAAAAAGCCAACTAGTAAGAACCCGCCAGAGCTACAAAAGGCTTGAGTTTTTACTCGAATATTTTTATCCTGAATATGTGGAGGAGCATATCAATGGCGCCCCACTTTTACACATCGAAACTTTTGACACCAACCCAATGGTGATTCCACCGGAAGGACTGCAGGTGTTGGACGAAATGATTTTTGCCGAAGACTGGAACGAGAATATTAAGGAAATTGCCTTGCTTTCTCGACAATTACAAATGCAATCCGGATTTCTATTGGCCGATTTCAAAAGCAGGACACTAAAAACAGAGGAGCTTCTAAATGCGGCTCGCTTAGAAATAATTAGGATGGTGTCCATGAGTATTACTGGTTTTGATACGCCTGGTTCGCTCAACGGTTTGGATGAAGTTTCGGTTTCTCTGAAAAGTATGGAAACGTACCTTGAGCCTTTGCTTCAAGCTTCGGATAAACCAATTCATAATGAAGTTTTGGAGCTTTTGAACGAAGGACAAAAGCAGGTTTCAAATAGCACTTTTGACGATTTTGACAGACTTACTTTTATTAAAGAAATAGCTGATCCCCTGTATGAAAAGTTGACTAAGATTAGCAATTATGCTTACCCGGAAAGTAAAGGCGGTTGGAACCCAAAGAGCAAAAGCATTTTTGCAAATGATGTGCTCGATCCTTATTTCTACAGTCAGCTTAGCGCAGAAGAAGATTCGGATGAGTTGAGAAACCTTGGGAAGAAGATTTTTTACGATCCGTTAATTAGCGGAAACGCACAAATGAGCTGTGCTACTTGCCACAATCCTACCAAGGCTTTTACTGATGGCGAAAAGCGATCGCTGAGTTCCGTAGAAGGGAAGACGGTGGAGCGCAACGCACCTACATTGCTAAATGCCGTTTATGCAGATCGATACTTTTATGACTTAAGAGCCTTCACTTTGGAGCAGCAGGCACAGCACGTAATTTTCAATCCTGATGAATTTAACACTGCCAATGCTGAGATTTTAGAGAAACTGAATGATGACAAAGAATACAAGTCAGTCTTCAAAGAAACCTTTGGCAGCAAGAAAATAAACGAGGAGCAATTTGCCTCGGCCTTGGCTTCCTACGTTTTGTCATTGCGATCTTTCAATAGCCCTTTTGATAAATATGTACGGAATGAAGAAGCTAAGCTACCGGATGACGCCAAGCGAGGCTTCAACCTTTTTATGGGAAAAGCAGCTTGTGGTACTTGTCATTTTGCACCAACTTTTTCAGGCTTAGTTCCTCCCAATTTTATTAAAAATGAAACAGAGATTTTGGGCATTTTGGCTACTGCCAATGATGAAGAGTTGGACGATGACCTTGGGAGAATAAATAATCAGATCCACAGCGAAAAGGCTTGGATATATGAACGTTCCTTCAAAACGTCAACGGTGAGAAATGTGGAGCTTACTGCACCTTATTTTCACAATGGAGAGTTTGCTGAACTTCAGGATGTGATGGATTTTTACAATAATGGAGGTGGAGCAGGAATTGGCTTAGAAGTTACAAATCAAACCTTGGCTCCGGATTCACTTGGTCTTTCACAAAATGAAATGAATGATATCATTGCGTTTATGAAATCGCTTACGGACACTACTTTAAATTATTAATTGATGGCTCCGAAATTCACCATAATTACGCTTTTCGTTTTTGGATCATTGGCTCTTTCTGCCCAATTCGCCAATCCTACTGAGCCGGTATATTCCGCGATAAGCGAAGCTGCAGAGGTAGATAATGCCACACAACTTAACCTTCGCGACTTGCAGCTTTTTCAGCTGGATGATAGTGCCGAGGAATTGAAGAATCTCACTTTTCTAAACTTGATGAAAAACAATATGGAGAGTTGGGACAAGAGCATTTTTACACTTACAAATCTCCAAACTTTAAATGTGAAGGAGAATAGCCTGAAGGCCATTCCAAAAGAAATCGAAAACCTGAAAAAGCTCGAGGCTTTGGACATTGCTAAAAACAAAGTACCAGAGATACCAAAGGAGATGGGAGAGTTGCAAAGCTTAAGATTATTGCACGCTTCCTTTAACAATGTGGTTTACATTTCGCCAGCGCTAGGTACTTGCGAACAGCTTCAAGTTATTGATCTGTCTCACAATCAACTGAGTGCTATTCCAGCTGAATTTTCAAGTCTTAAAAATTTAAAAACATTGCAACTGGGCTATAACCAGTTTAGAGAATTTAAAGGCGATTGGTGTAACATATCAAGCTTAGAGGATTTAGATTTAAACCATAACTATTTGCGGAATTTCCCTGGTGAGGTGAAAAAACTGAAGAGTCTGAAAGCTTTGAATCTTTCGAATAATGAACTGACCGAACTTCCTGAAGAACTTTGTAAGCTGAAAGATCTGGAACAACTTATTCTTTCAGAAAATGCTTTGACAGAACTCCCTCGTAATATTGGCCGCCTTAAAAATCTACGAACGCTTATAGCAGTGGGAAACAATTTTAGCGAAAGCGAAAAGACGCGAATTAAAGAGGCACTGCCTGGCTGCACGGTTATCCTTGATTAAATCGCCAGACTAGAATATTGGCTATATTCGGGCTCCCAAAAAAGTATTTATTATTTATGATGAAGAGAGCCTTCTTATCGCTTACCATTGCCGCAATTGTACTATCAGCTTGTAATTCTAACACAGGCGACACCGCTGTTTCTACGGAAAAAGCGGAGGAGACTGGTGTTCCAATTCCCAAGCAAATGGGGGTGGTAAACGATTTTGAAGGAATCATTAGCGATGAGGACGAAATTGATTTAAGTACTGCAATTGAAAACTTTGAAGAAAGCACTGGAAATCGCATTGTGGTGGTTACTATGGACACGATTCCTTCTGATGAAGATGCAACTCTGTTTGCCGCCAAAATTGGTAATCAATGGGATGTGGGTGACGGATCTAAAAACAATGGGCTTATTATTTTGATGAGCGAAGGTGTAAGCCAAATTGGTATAGCAACCGGTCAAGGTGTAGAGCAGGTTTATAATGATTCCGTTTGCGATAATGTGATACGAAGCATTATTCCTCACCTCAGTGTAGGCGATTACTCTGGAGGAATGGAGAAGGCAGTTTCATTGCTTGGAGAAGTAAGCCATCCTTCTGAAAAATAGATTGGTAGTGGCACAGTCTGTGTTAATATCCACACCATGAAAAGTACTTTATACTTTGCCTTATTAGGTATTCCCCTTCTTTTTGCGGCTTGTGATCCACCCGATTCGGTAACCCAAACAGAGTATGTGTATCGTGATGATATGCGAACTTTGGTAAAAAATATTGCTCAGGAAGCGAGAGCTGCCCGACCCAGTTTTATAGTGGTTCCTCAAAATGGCCAGGCCGTGGCTTTGCGAAGTTACTGCAGTGATTGCGCCACATCTGTTGATGTGGATTACATGAATAGCATTGATGGTATTGGACGTGAAGACTTGAATTATGGCTACTCCAAAGACAATGTGTTAAACAGCGCAGCCCAAAATCGTGAGTTGAGCAATTTCCTGAATTTGTATGAAGATGCCGGGAAAACAATCTTGGTAACAGACTATGTGTACTCGCAGGCTGGTGTGGATGATTCATACCAAACCAACAGCAATCTTGGCTATGTAGGTTTTGCTGCTCCATCACGTGAGTTGGATGAAATTCCCACATATCCTATCAAACCTTTTCAGGAGAATAGTGAAGATATCAGCTCCTTGGCTGCTGCCAAAAATTTCTTGTACATCATCAATCCATCCAACTATTCAGGGAAAGATGATTTTTTACAAGCGGTGGCCAATACCAATTATGATGTGGTTATAGTAGATGCTTTTTATGAAGATGAGCTTTTATCTTCAGGAGATGTACAAAGCCTTAAAACCAAAGCTAATGGCGGAAGCAGGCTGGTGCTGGCCTATATGAGCATTGGCGAAGCAGAAGACTACCGCTACTATTGGGGTACCGAGTGGGAAACAGAAAAGCCCGAATGGCTGTTGGAAGAAAACCCGAACTGGGCGGGGAATTACAAAGTGCAATACTGGCACTCAGATTGGCAAGGCATTATTTACAGCAATTCAGATTCATACCTTAATAAAATTGTAAGCTCAGGCTTTAGTGGTGTTTACCTGGACATCATTGATGCGTATGAGTATTTTGAGGAGTAAGGAGATACTTATCGTACTACGCGCTCAGGCCTTGTTCTACATTCAAGCGATCCAGAAATCTATTCATATCCCTTGGCCTGTAACTTAAACAAAGCCGCATATTTACCATCTTTCTCCAGAAGTTGATCATGGCTGCCAAGCTCCAATAGCTCACCGTTTTCTAAAAATAGAATGCGATCGGCCATACGCACGGTGCTAAAGCGGTGGCTTATGAGGACAGCTGTTCGTCCAGCAATAAGTTCTGAAAAGCGGATAAAAACTTCATTTTCAGCTCGGGCATCCAGGGCGCTGGTGGGTTCATCCAAAATCATGAGTTGTGCTTCGCCCATGTAGGCACGGGCCAAAGCTATTTTTTGCCACTCGCCACCACTCAGCTCTACACCACCTTCAAAGCGTTTGCCGAGAAACTGCTGGTAGCGCTCCGGGAGTTTGTCAATTACGGTGTTGGCCAGACTTTTATCAGCACTATCCTCAATCAGATCCTGTTTTTGCAACTGGTTGATATTTCCAATGGCAATGTTTTCATCAGCTTTAAGCTGAAACTTCACGAAATCCTGAAATATGATGCTCACGTTTTTGCGTAAGTCTACAATGTCATATTCTGAAAGGTCTACACCATCCAGAAGAATTCGCCCTTCGGTAGGTTCATAAAGGCGAGACAGAAGTTTTACCAGAGTGGTTTTTCCTGCACCATTTTCACCAACCAATGCTAACTTTTCACCAGCCTTCAAATGAAAGTTGAGATGTTTTAGAGAGTAGCGTTCGCTGCCTGGATATTTAAAACTTACGTTTTCAAAAGTGAAACCTTGAAGAATAGGATCCGGGATTTTGGGATTACTACTTTTTGGTATGATTTGCGGACGAAGCTCAAAGAAATCAAAAAGGTCTTGCAGGTAAAGAGCACTTTCAGCAATCTGGCTAAAGCGATTCATGATACTTTGCAGCATATTTCGCATTTGTAAAAATGACCCCGCCAAGAAGGTGAGTTTACCTAAAGAAATGTCACCATTTACAGTGTCAATCACAATATAAACATAGGCGCCATAGTAGGCCACAGTACCGACAGCGGTAAGCAAGCTACCCCAAAATGCCCTGCTGGTGGCCAGCTTTTTATTGGCCTTATAATATTCCTCAGTCAGTTTTTTAAATCGCTGTGAGATAAAATCCTGAAGACCAAAAATCTTAATCTCCTTGGCCGTTTCATCACTAGCGCCAATATACCTTAGGTAATCAAGCTCTCTGCGTTGAGGTGTCCAGCTGCGGGTGAGGCTATAGCTGCGCTCGCTAAAAGTGGTTTCGCCCAAAAAGGAAGGAATGATAGCAATAAACAGAATGACAATTAGCAGTGGCTTAAAAGCAATAAGCCCCACCGCAAAAAAGATGATGGTGATAATATCCTGAAGCTGGGTGAGCGTTTGGCTCATAAGTGCTGTGCGGCTATTGGTTTGCCTGCGGGCACGCTCCAGCTTGTCGTAAAACTTGCTATCCTCAAATTGATATAAGTCTAAAGTGGCAGCATGGTGAATGAGCTTTACAGAAGTTTCATTACTAAAAAGATCGCCAAGCAAGCTATCCAGCAAAGTGATGCCTCTATTGATGATGTCGCTAAAAAGTGCAAGCCCCAGCTCCATGGCTAGGTAAATCCAGATATTGTGAAAATCCTTGTTTTCCTGCGCTATTTGAAAAACGATTTCATCAATGATGAGCTTGCCCACCCAAAGCATAATTACCGGAATGGCCGCTTTTACAATACGCAATACCACATTCCCCAGCGTCATACCCGGACTGGTGTGCCATATCATTTTGAAAAAACGGGGAAGGTTACGGAAAGCACTAACGCGATCCTTGAGTTTTACTTTTTCCTTTGCCATTGGGTAAAGGTCAATTTTTATTTCGGAAAGCGGGAGTGGGGTTTGTTATTGGGAGATAGGGGGAGGTGATAGGAACGTTTTGCATATGGCTTGTGGCGGTTTCGGAGCACTTTCCTGTCCGCTGAAACCAAAGCTGGCTACGAAGCGAAAACCTTGCTGGCTGCCGTTCACCCGCCATAAGCTATATGTGTTGTTGGCGGTAGTTTTTTTCTTTAATTTTTAAGCGAAACTTGGTCCACCTGCTTTTCTGAGTGCCGTAGAAAACCTCTGCATAAATTTTTGACCTTGTCCGCTTGATAGAAACATGATTTTATGAGAGGGACAGTCAAAATCATCTAATTCAATAATTACATTCATAGCTTTACTATTACCTCTTCTGCCCGATTCAAAATGATTCATTCTAAGTCTAGTTACTTGATTTACATTGAACTTCTTATTCTTGAAAGATAATGTCTGTTCATTAAAATTCACGGTAACACCAGCTTGACTGAATTCGTTTTCGTTAGCTGTGTATTTGGAGTTTGAGAAACCTTTGGTAAATAGATAGATTAATACTCCAATAATGATTGCAAATATTAAATACACAAATGTCATAGTTGTTATTTTATTGGTTGATACTCTTGATTAAGGTTGTAGTCTATTAGAAGGCCTTTTTCTTCGTCATATTTCCAGATTATATGACTTCCGAACATAGCTTCTTTACTTTTAATTTTGTGGTCGTCTTCAGGAATCATAATGAAATTTAGGTTGTTTCTTTGGTTGTGAAGAATCATTCTTAGTTCATTATCGTCCGCCTTTTCAATTTCCACCTCTTCATATTTATTCAAGGGGTTAACAGGTTTCCATTTGCCAACAAAATCATCTAAATCTGATTCACCTGTGCAGGCATTTAGGATTAAGACTGAAAGTAGAATTAATTTTTTCATAGGTCATTGAATTTGAATTAATTGTTAATGTTGCGAATTTTTCGTTTTTAAAGTACCGCCAACGGTCTATGTATGGTGCGTATCCCGAAGGGTATGCACTATACATTTTGTTAGGCGCTTTCTTTCTTGTTAATTTTCATTTCACTGTATATTTTTAGCAACTCCTTTGAAATTTGAGCCGTTGTTTCGTCCTTCAAATCTCCTTTTTCAGAGCTTATATTTTCTAAAATTTGAATTGACATACCTACGGCATTAATTCTTTCTAATACGTCCACATAGTTTTTTGCTTGTTTCATAGTCGACCGATAAATCAACAAGAATGTTCCTCCAATAAAGTTTACGACTATTCCTGAACAAGTTGCTAGGATAGACGGATTCATAAGTTCAGGGTCCGTAAAAACCTGATAAACTCCGAAAATAATGAGGCCAAAACCCACAATCATAACAGTAACAGACAAATAAAAAATTGAGGAAACTTGTTGGAGGTTTCGGTTCAGGTAACTTTCAAGTTTTAATCTAGCTAATTCCCAAGCCGTTTTCGTTTCGGTTGGTTTTTCTTTTACCTCCTTTTCTAGATTTTCAATTTTCTCCTCTCGCTTTTCTCTGTCTTTCGTGTCCTCGTAAACTTTAACACCCAACCCGATAAGTGCAGCAATAGCTCCAACTGCACCCGCTATTATTTCAAATAATTGTTCATTAGATTTATCAATTTTGGAGACCACAGTTACAACTATTGCAATCATTGTCAAAAAAATTGCCAGTTTCACGGTCAATTTCAACTTCGAATTAGAAGAGGTCAGTCCTTTTATTAATCCTTGGATTATGTCGGTTAGTAAGTTCATTTTTTCAGATTGCGCCTAACTAGCGGCTAACGGGAATTCCCGTTATATCCACTATATAATTTTCGTTTAAAGCCCAATATCCACTAAGGTTTGATACACAGCGGTCAGGCTAGCGTAAATATATAAGAAATTGGAATGGGGAAAGGTGAAGAAATGAAACCGCCCCGAATTTCTTAGAGGCGGTCTGTGTACTTTATTAGAACATTTTATCTAAATGTTGTAATGTCTTAGCCCACCCTTTTCACTTTAGAAAACTTAATGTCCAGGTTGCGTTCGTAGTTGCGTAGCGTCTGCACTTCGGTGGGGGTTACAAAACACATAGAAACACCTTCTTTGCCGGCACGAGCAGTTCGCCCACTGCGGTGGGTATAGTATTCATCACTTTCGGGCAATTGGTAATGTGCTACAAAGGTGAGGTCAGATATGTCAATTCCTCTTGCTGCAAGGTCTGTGGCAATAAGTATGCGTAGGGTTTCATTCTTAAAGGAGCGCATCACTTTATCTCTCTCTTTTTGGAGTAAATCACCATGTATGGCATCTGTGGCTATGTTTTTTGCTATCAATTGCTTAGAAAGCAGTTTAGCGGCAGCTTTTGTTTTGCAAAAAATCACTCCTCGGTTTTGCCCTTCTGACTTTAAGAACTGCAAAAGAGCAGGCAGTTTCTCAGAGTCTTCACACATCACGTAGCGGTGCGAAATATTTTTGTTTACGATATCGTCTCCACTGGCTTTAAGGCGCGCAGCATCTTCAGAAAGGTGTTTGGAAATGATTTCCTGTATACCTTGCGGAAGGGTAGCTGAAAAAAGCCATTTGTTTTTGGCGGCAGGAAGAAAACTCAGGATTTCATCCAGTTCGGCTTTAAAGCCCATGCTCAGCATTTCGTCTGCTTCATCCAGTACCACAGTTTTTACTTCGCTAAGGTTTACGGCCTTCTTTTTCACCAAATCAATCAATCGGCCGGGTGTAGCTACCAGAATATGAGTAGGGCGTTGTAGGGCAGAAATCTGGCGGTCAATGTGCTCACCACCATAAACGGCTTCGGCAAAAATTTTATCGGTATACTTAGTAAACTTGAATAACTGCTTGGCCACCTGTTTTGCCAGTTCACGCGTGGGACATAGAATTAAACCTTGAACGGCATTGCGCTTTGGATTTATTTGTGCCAACAAGGGCAGACCGTAAGCAGCTGTCTTTCCGGTTCCCGTTTGTGCTCGTGCCACAAGATCTGTAGCTCCCGACATCAATAGGGGTATGGCCTTCTTTTGAATTTCAGAAGGTTCAATAATATTTAGTTCAGCAAGGCCTTTTACAAAGTCAGCGCCAATACCAAGTTCTTTAAAATTTTTCAAAACAGATGCTATTAAAAGTGGGCCGAAGGTACGCCAAACTTTGAAGGAGGGTTGTAATTATACTTACGTGTTTGGTTGGAATAGGAAATGAGGTGGAGGAGTGCGGGAAGGTTTGACACGTCCTAAAATAGGTTGACGGTTTTTAAATAGATTTTTAATGAACCCTAGAAGCTATAGCTTCTAGGGTTTTTTCATGTATAAAGTTAGGTGTTTTATAGTTGAGACTTAGGTGTGGACGCAAGTTGTTGTAGGTTTCAATGGACTGTTTTATCAGCAACTGTAGCTCGCTAGCTGTGTTGCAGGTTTCTATCAGGAACTCATTTTTGAGGATTCCATTAACTCTTTCAGCCAAGGCATTCTGGTAGCAGTCATATCCATCCGTCATGGAAGGGGTGACCTGATGTTTTTGAAGTTCATTTTGGTAAACGGCTGCGCAATATTGAAGTCCTCGATCTGAGTGATGGATCATCGGAGCTTGACTACGCCTATGTTTCATAGCCATTTTCAAAGCTTTGACCACCTGCTCTGCGGCCATGTCTTCGCTTAGGTGGTACCCCATGATTTTTCGGCTACAGGCATCGGTTACCAAAGAAAGGTAATGGGTGCGTTCCCTGGTTTTTACGTAGGTAATATCACTGACAAGAACCTCTTCCGGACGGGTTACCTTATGCTCCTTAAGTAGGTTGGGATGCTTGTGCAACCAGTGTTTGCTATTGGTGGTTTTGGTGTAGGTTTTCTTTGGCCGGATCAGCAGGTGTTCTGATCGCAAGTAGTCAAAGAAAGCATCCCTACCTATTTTGATTCCCATTTTCTTCAGATCCGACTGAAGCAAATAGTAGAGTTTTCGTGTGCCCAGCCGGGGCATACGCATCCTAATGGCCAGTACCATAGGCTTGAGTTGTGCTAATTCATCAGCTCGATTTAAAGCTCTTGCACGAGCCTGATAGATGGCCTGACGGCTAATCCCAAACAAACGACAACTGTGGGTAAGGCTTACTTGCTTTTGTTGCCGGATGCGCCAGATTGTTTGGGTAATACCTTTTTTCGGATAGAAATTCCATGCTCTTTATCCGCCATATCAATCGTTATGTTAAGGATTTCATTCTTCAAACGTTCATCAGATAGCTCGCGCTCTAAGCGTTTGATGGTTTGGGCCGGGGTTTCTTTTCGTCTGGGATTGCTCATGGAGTGTAGGTAAGGTTTGCTCCAGTCTAAGCTACCATGTTTTCTGAGCCAAACCAAAACCGTACTTCTACCTTGGATACCATAGGCTTTCTGAGCTTGTTTATACGTCATTTCGCCTTTTTCTACCTGGCTGATCACCGCCAGTTTAAAGCCCATGTTGTAATCACGCTGACTGCGCCTTTTACTTGATCCTGAATTTCTTGACATAATAAGTCCAATTTGTGTCAACTTATTTCAGGACGAGACAGTTTTAAAAGTAAAAAAGCCCCGACATTTCTGTCGAGGCTTCTTTAAGAAGTTGAAAACCAAAAAAGTTAAATACTTATTTTACTTTATTCACAACAGCTTTGAACGCTTCAGGGTGGTTCATTGCAAGGTCTGCAAGAACTTTTCTGTTTAGTTCAATTCCACTGGATTTAACTTTACCCATAAAAGCAGAGTAAGACATTCCTTCTTCTCTAGCTCCAGCATTGATACGCTGAATCCAAAGAGAGCGGAAATTTCTCTTTTTGTTTTTACGGTCACGGTAGCTGTATTGAAGCCCTTTTTCAACGGCATTCTTGGCTACTGTCCACACGTTTTTTCTACGACCAAAGTAACCTTTGGCCTGTTTCATCACTTTTTTTCTACGAGCCCTTGAGGCTACTGAGTTTACCGATCTTGGCATAATTTTTAATTTTTTTGTGCAAGGCGTTCCGAGGTTAATCGAAATCTTAGGTGCACTTACACAGGGTTAATTAATAACTCTAATTTGTTAAATACAAAGTTGCTTTTTGATACTAGCCTCATCCACCTTGGCAACTAATCCAGATTGGGTAAGGTTACGCTTTTGCTTAGTCGTTTTCTTAGTAAGAATGTGACTCTTAAAGGCGTGCTTTCTCTTGATCTTTCCAGAACCAGTAAGCTTAAAACGCTTCTTGGCACTAGCTTTTGTTTTCATTTTTGGCATCTTCTTTCGCTTTTATATTCGGGTTTTCAACTTTTTGCTTTGCAGTATTTAGTACAAAGTAGGTAGTACCAAGTATGGCTCCTATTCTTCGTACTTTATACTTAGTACTATGTACTTTTTACTTTTTAGGAGCAATCATCATTATCATGCGCTTACCTTCCAGCTTGGGCATGCTCTCCACTTTTCCAAGATCTTCAAGATCTTGAGCTAAGCGAAGCAATAAGATTTCACCTTTATCTTTAAAAACAATTGAACGTCCTTTAAAGAAAACGTAAGCCTTAAGCTTAGCACCTTCTTTTAAGAAACCTTCAGCATGTTTCCTTTTGAAGTCGTAATCGTGATCGTCAGTATTCGGGCCAAACCTGATTTCCTTTACAACGGTCTTTTGAGCTTTTTGGGCAATTTCCTTTTGCTTCTTTTTTTGGTCGTAAAGAAACTTTTTATAGTCTACAATCTTTACTACCGGAGGGTCGGCTTTGTCAGCAATAAGTACCAAATCCATTTCGGCATCTTTTGCCATTGCTCTTGCTTTCTCAATCGGGAAAACCCCATTATCATCAGGATTATCGCCAACCACACGAACTTGTGGAAAACGGATTTTCTCGTTAATCAGGTGAGCGTCTTCTCTTTTTATCGGCCCCCTGTTTCTGTTGTTGTTAAATCTCTTAGCCAGTGTTACTACTTTTTAATGAAACTTATTATTATTCAAAATTTTCTATCTGATCGCTCACCTCTTTGTTTACCATATTGGCAAACTCTTCGATGCTCATGGTTCCGATATCACCTTCGCCATGTTTGCGCACAGATACAGTATTTGTTTCTGCTTCTTTCTCACCAACGATAAGCATATACGGGATTTTTGATACTTCAGCATCGCGAATTTTTCGTCCCGTTTTTTCTGCCCGCTCGTCAATGAGCGTGCGAAGGTCGTTATTTTTAAGGAGATACGAAACTTTTTGAGCGTAGTCCATATATTTCTCACTAATTGGCAAAATAGCAACCTGATCAGGCGTAAGCCATACAGGGAAATTTCCACCGCAGTGCTCAAGCAATACAGCTACAAATCTTTCCATGCTACCAAATGGTGCACGGTGTATCATCACTGGGCGGTGGGTCTCGTTATCAGAGCCTTTATACTCTAGCTCAAATCTTTCTGGTAGGTTGTAATCTACTTGAATAGTTCCCAGCTGCCACTGGCGACCCAAAGCATCTTTTACCATAAAGTCAAGCTTAGGACCATAAAAGGCCGCTTCGCCATATTCTACCACAAATGGCAATTCTTTTTCGGCTACAGCCTCTTTAATTGCGCTTTCTGCTTTCTCCCAGTTTTCATCGCTACCGATGTACTTACTGCGATCTTCTTTATCTCTTAATGAAACCTGAGCTTTATATTCTTTAAAGTCAAGTGTTTTGAAAATATAAAGAACAAGGTCTATAACTTTTTTAAATTCTTCTTTCAGCTGGTCAGGCGTGCAGAAAAGGTGTGCATCATCCTGAGTAAAGCCACGAACACGTGTCAATCCATGAAGCTCACCACTTTGCTCATAGCGATATACGGTTCCAAATTCTGCAAAACGAATTGGAAGATCGCGGTAGGAGCGAGGTTCACTTTTATAAATCTCACAGTGATGCGGGCAGTTCATGGGCTTTAGCAAATACTCTTCACCATCAACTGGTGTAGAGATTGGCTGGAAGCTATCCTTACCATATTTGGCATAATGACCACTTGTAACATATAATTCTTTACTCCCAATATGTGGAGTAATTACCGGCTCATATCCTGCAGCACGCTGAGCTTTCTTTAGAAACTGCTCCAATCTTTCGCGTAAAGCTGCACCCTTTGGCAACCAAAGTGGAAGACCTTGACCTACTCTTTGCGAGAAAGTAAATAGACCTAACTCTTTCCCTAACTTACGGTGATCACGTTTTTTGGCTTCTTCCAAAAGTTCCAAATACTCTTTCAGTAAGGCAGCTTTTGGAAATGAAATTCCATAAACACGAGTAAGCTGTGGATTGTTTTCATCTCCGCGCCAGTAAGCACCAGCTACGCTCATCACCTTTACGGCTTTGATAAATCCCGTGTTTGGAATATGTCCACCACGACACAAATCCGTAAAGTCAGCGTGATCACAAAAAGTGATTTCGCCATCTGTTAGATTTTCAATCAATTCCGTTTTATAAGGATTGTCGGTGTACATAGCCAAAGCATCCGCCTTGCTCACTGGGTGAAGCTTGAATGAATGTTTTTGACGAGCATTTTCCAACATGGCTTTTTCAATCTTGGCAAAGTCGCCTTCACCGATTGATTTATCACCAAAATCTACATCGTAGTAAAAACCATTTTCGATGGCTGGTCCTATCGTAAGCTTGGAATCAGGGTAAAACTGCAAAATAGTTTGCGCCAAAAGGTGAGCGCTAGAGTGCCAAAAAGCCGTTTTTCCTTCCTGGCTGTCCCACGTATGAAGCGTAAGGTTTCCATCACCAGGAAGAGGATCCATAACCTCTACCGTTTTGTCGTTGAATGTGGCGGATAACACATTGCGCGCCAATCCGCTGCTTATACTATTGGCTACATCAAAAGCTGATGCACCATCTTCAAATTGTTTTACACTGCCATCGGGCAAAGTGATATTAATCATAAGCCTAGCCTAATTTTTTAAGGAGGGCAAAGATATAAAAAGGCTGGGCTGACCGTGGGTTTTTTGGTGATTTGTTCATGTGTTTTATTTAGAAATAAAATCCTTTTTTGACCATGTAAAGGATTGTGAGTTTGTCAAAGTGATTTTATAACACGGTGTATTACCTTTGTTTATATGTTTGATTTTAGACTTAGGGTATTTTATGCCATCGTGCAAAAAGGTAGTTTTTCAAAAGCTGCGGAGGCACTGCACATTACGCAACCAGCTGTAACAAAGCATGTGAAATTGCTGGAAGAGCATTTTTCTGAAAAGTTATTTGACCGAAAAGGATATAAGGTAGAGCTTACACAGGCAGGTCGTGTTTTGCTAAAGCATGTGCGCGCTATAGTGGGGCAATATCAAAAGTTGGAGTTTGATATGAACTTACTTCAGGAGGCTACTAGAGGGCAGATTGATATGGCGGCAAGTACTACTATTGCTCAATATTGGTTACCTCCGTTACTGGCTGAGTTTCACTCGAAATTTCCCGAAGTGAAAATAAGTATGGTAAATGGAAACACGCGGGAAGTGAAGCATTTAGTGCTGAATAGTAAGGTTCATCTTGGTTTGATAGAGGGTGAAACACAGCAAACCGGATTGAGTTACTCTCCTTTTCTGAAAGATGAAATTGTGTTGGTGGCTCCACGAGGACATAGACTGTCTCGAAAAGGAGAGGTGACTTTAGAGGAGCTAAAACTGGAAAAGTTACTTATACGAGAATCAGGGTCGGGGACTTTACAAATTTTGAGTACAGCCCTGCAAAAAGCCGGAATGCCTTTGAGTGAGCTGGTTGTAGAGATGGAACTCGGCAGTACGGAAAGTATAAAGTCATATCTTTTTCATTCTGATTGTTGTGCTTTCCTTAGTATTCATACCGTATTAAAAGAATTAAAAGCGGGCGATCTAAATGTGATTGATATTCCAAATTTTAAAGTGGAACGAAACTTTTATCTAGTACAACGCTCTGAAGACTCTGGGCCTTTAGCAAAGCTTTTTAAAGATTTTATCTCGATAGACTATAACTAAAAGTAATGGCTTATCATTTTATGTGATTTGCGAGACCTAATGCTATAAGGCAATTTTGCTCGTGAAAAATAAATAGGAATGGGTATTCTAAAAGAAATCACAAATGACTTCACTCCTTTAAATTGGAAGAAGCTAGTTTTTATCGTTTTAGTTTTCTTGTGTCTTACACCGTGGATGTCGCCTGCCATAGCTTTATTGCTCGGTTTGGTGGTGGCTCAAACTATTGGAAACCCAATTCAAAAAGTAAATAGCAAGGTCAGTTCGCTATTGCTTAAAATCTCAGTAGTGGGCTTAGGTTTTGGTATGAATATTAATAGTGCCTTAGAGACAGGAAAGGATGGAGTAATCTTTACGGTTGTATCTATTACACTTACTCTTTTTCTAGGTTTTCTTTTAGGTCGAGTTTTTAGAATCGATTTGCAGATTTCGCGCTTGGTGGCCTCTGGTACCGCTATTTGTGGCGGAAGCGCCATTGCTGCTATTGCTCCGGTTATCAAGGCCGATGAAAAGCAGATATCTGTTGCGCTTGGAATTGTGTTTATTCTAAATTCAATCGCTTTGCTAGTTTTCCCGTCTATCGGTCATTATTTAGACATGACACAGCAACAATTTGGCATGTGGGCAGCCATTGCAATACACGATACCAGCTCGGTAGTAGGAGCGGCTGCGCAATATGGCGCTGAAGCTTTAGAGGTAGCTACTACAGTAAAATTGACGCGTGCATTGTGGATTATTCCGGTGTCGATTGCTTTTGCACTAGTACACGGAAAAGAGGGTGGAAGCAAATTGAAGATACCTTACTTCATTGGCTATTTTGTATTGGCTATGCTGGTAAACACTTTTGTTCCTGGTATGGAAGTGATAAGCCCTTATTTAGTGGCAATTTCAAAAGCTGGATTAACGCTGACTTTATTCCTTATTGGAGCCGGCCTTTCTTTCAATTCGGTTAAAAGTGTTGGTTTTAAACCTCTTTTAGTTGGGGTTTCACTATGGTTGTTTATTTCTTTAACGGCACTGTGGGTGATTCTTTAAATCAAGACCTGCTTTTTCTTAACTCGTCAATTTATCAAGATTAGCGGTAATTTTTTCCACTGGCCAATCCCACCATTTCAGTTCCAATAACTCGGCTATTTTTTCCTCAGAAAAACGTTTGCGGATAAGCTTTGCGGGATTGCCGCCAACTATACTATAAGGCTCCACATCCTTGGTTACAACGCTTTTGCTGCCAATGATTGCTCCATCACCAATTTTAACTCCTGGCATAATGGAGGCTTCAAAACCAATCCATACATCATTGCCAATTTGTGTGTTGCCCTTCGTAGGATATGTTTTGCCTTCCATGGCATCTTTCCAGTCTTCACCAAAAATGGCAAACGGAAAAGTGGACACGGAATCCTGAAGGTGGTTGGCGCCATTCATTATGAAAGTTACTCCTGAGGCTATTTGGCAGAATTTGCCAATTATGAGCTTATCACCAACAAAATCGAAGTGGTACTTTACATTTTTTTTAAAGTTGTAAACGTCTTCAAAGTCATCGTAATACGTGTAATCGCCCACAATGATATTGGGGTTTTTGACGATATTTTTCAAAAAACACAGACGATCATAATGTGGTAGTGGAAAGCTTAGATCTTTATCGGGAGCGGCCATAAATTGGTTTTGAGTTAAAATAAAGAAAGGTCCGGTAAGCTAAGCGGCTCACCGGACCTGGTAAAATTAAAACTTTCCGAGCTTTACGCTTATCCCTAATTCCCAACCCGAAAGATCATGATCAGCTATCATAAAATCGTCATTAGTTTTTATAAACTGATATCCGGCAAACAGGGAGACCACGGCACTTTTACTGATATTAAAATCGAGACCTACCCGAGGGGTAAATGCTACCAAGGTGGTTTTGGAGATTTTAGAATCAGAATTAACTTCCTGAACCGATGCGCCTCCCAAACCTATAGGCAATGAAAAAGAAGGGTGCAAAATCTTATGGCGAAAAGGCATGTATTCCAAAAATATTCCACCATAACCCATGCTGAGTTCCAAAGGATTGTCGTAGCCGTTTGGCACACCATCAAACTCGGAAGAACCTGTCATGCCCTGGCCAAATCCACCTAAAGCAAATTGGCTGTTTAGTACTATAGCTCCCTGACCTCCAGCCATAAAAGCTGTTTTTCCAACCGGGTTTATTATGCTGGTTCTGGGGCCGCCATAAGCTCCCCAGCTAAGGGAGTCGCAATTTTGTAAAGTCTGTATTTCTTTGCTTTGTGCGAATACATTTAGCGAAAGCGAAATGAGAAAGATAGCAAGGATTGATATTCTCATCGTGATAAAATTTAAAGGTTAAATATTGAAGTTTTGCTGCAAGTAGAGGAGGCTTTCTTCAAGCACTTTGTCTTGTCCGTTTAGGATATCGGTTTCCGTATTTTGAACATATTTTACAGGAGGTATACCGGCTTTTTCGAAGGTGCTGCCATCCGGGTTGCTAATGCGTTGAATGCTGTATTCATAGCGCCATCCATTGGCTAAAAATCGTGCTGGACCCACGGTGGAAAGAGCTCCAGCTGTTGTGTCACCCATTTGTACTACATGGGCAAAAGACCGCATGTTGAGGGTGAAAATTTCGGCTTCGCTGGCCGTGGCCGCATCTGCTAATAGGATGATGGGTTTTGTGAAATTTACAACCTCAGCCCTTTGAGTGTAGCATGCTTTTGCAGAAGTAAAGTCATTCCTGTCTGGGCCATCTTTATATTGGGAATTATATATATGATGGCACCCATCCGAAAAGTAAGCAGCGTATTTTGCCGCAAGGCCATCATAGCCGCCAATGCTGGTGCGTATGTCTATAATGAGGGCATCCAGATTTTGATAATCCATTTGCTGAAGTGCGGAGCCAATTAATCCGGGATTTTCATCTAAAAAAGCAGCAATAAAGATGTAGCCTACATTTTCCTTTCCAGCCATCTTGCCATTAAGGATGTAATTGTTGGGCGAGGCAATTTCGGTGAGATAATCATTTGCAATAAGTTCCAAATCAAACTCGGTTACAGCCTTTTCAGCCTTGTCATCTCCAGAAATAAATACTTCTTTGGATGCATCATCATACAATTTTACATGCTCATCATTTAGCTTATCCATCATCTCAGTTAACACATTCCACAAATCCTGATTAGAAGTGTTGCTGGTAATCAGCGGGCTATACATATTTCCCAAATCATCCCACTGAAGTGGAGAGTCAGTAAAGCCGCTATAATGCTCGTCCATGTCTGTCCACACGGCATCAAAAATGGTTTGAGGGTCATTGACTTGGTCTTCGTACAAAAACGATTTTTCACAGCTTGATGTGAAAATGAGAATCGCCAGTGATACTGAGGTTTTAAGTATATTTTTCATTTTAAAATTTGAATTTTAGTCCGAACATGAATTGATGGGTTGCAAAGGCGATTTTTTCAGAATCACTAACGTGGGTATAGGCGCCTTCATATTTAGCCGTGATATCTGCCCAGTTGAAGATTTGATAGCTGGCTTGGAGTCCTAATTCTGGTGCGAAATAGGTGTCGGGGCCTTGCCATTCGGCATCGTCAAAAAGAAAGTTTAGAATTTCATCGCTGTCATCATCGGTAAAACCAGAATATGCAGGACGGCTGTTGCTGGTGATTAAGGGTAAGCTCGCTTCCGCGGAAAAACTCCACCTCTCTAGGGTGTAATCTACTCTGGCGGTAATTCCCAGGTTGCTGGTGCTTAAGTAACTGTAGGCCGAACTCAGTTCAGGGTCATCTTCCCACGTTATCATTTGTGAGCCGAGCTTGTAGCGAGGTCCCAAGTAGAGTGTACATCCGTTGGCTTCGCCCAGTTTTCCCAGCCACTGTGCTGTAAAGTCTAGACCCAAAAGATGGGTTTCAAAACTTTCATACGGATCATAATCTAAAGTGCCGGCCCAGCCCTGCAATTCAAAATCAAGAATGTGACCTTTTTTACTAAAATGCCGAAAGCGCAACTCAGTAGGCATGTGGCCTAGTTTGTAGCTCAATGGCGAATAGCTCAAATCTTTCCATTGCCCCATGCCAATGCCAGTCATCAGACTTAGTTGGTTACGTTTTTGGGAGTTGTTTTGTGCGTTCAAGGCAAGGCTGAAACACAATAGGATGAATAATTTGATGGTTTTCATACGTGTTTATTTAATTGATTTTTTGGACAAAGAATCTCCTGGCAAACCCTCATTAAGGAATTGCAAAAGCAAAAAGGTCTTATGTTTTTAATTAGTGTTTAAGTGCTGCTCAGAAGTGCGGAAATGATGATTATATCCTGGCAAAAGTGAATGAGCCATGCCCAAAATATTCCTTTGGTTTCAAGAATAGATTTGGCCAATAGCCAACCGAGAAATCCTGCTAAAAGCACACCGCCAAACCCACCAGGGGTACCCCAGTAGTGAACTATTCCAAAAAGGGAACCGGAGATTATGGCGATGTATTTGTCCGGTATTTTATCTTTTAGGGAAACAATAATTCCCAAGCGCGTGACGGTTTCTTCTACAAAGGAATTGATCAAAGCTAGAGCTAGTGTAATAGGCAGAAATCTGATTAGTTTGTCAAAGTCAATTTCGGGAGTGGAAAAGAAGGCGACCGTTGCTGTAACTAGCGATATTACAATCGTGAAATTCCAACCGATATGTTTCCAATTTTGCCCATTCTTTGGTTTAATTCCTAGCGCGGGTACTGGAGTGACCTCTGCATTTATCTTTCCCTTTTTGAAGTAGGTTGTAAAAACTAAAGGTTGGGTTTTACATAAAAGTAATATCAGACCTATTGCCAGAGCTAAGGTAGTTATCTGATAGGTAATCAGTGTTGAAACTTCTGTAGGAAACACAGTCCAAACTTCAACAAAGTCCAGAGTATGATTTAACACTGGGAGTAGCACGGTCAGGCCAATCACAATCATCGGTAGTAAGCCAACCTTTTGTGGGTTAAGAGTTAAGGATTTCATGGTGCGGATTTAAGGCTTTTGTTTTTCCACTTCCTTCTGAAAGAAGTTGTACAGACGGTGTGAGCCATATCGAGGGGCTACATTATCCATGGCCATAGCAGTCATAAAAAACTCTATAGGGCCGTAGGTTTTGGACGAAGTGAAGGTGCGTAATAAACAAATGGTAAGCCTACGTGTCCAGTCAGGGAGGTGCGTGATTTTTACATCCTTGTACCAGCTATCAAGCGCCAATGCGGCAATTTCGTTTTGCGAAAGCACATCCGGGCCACCTACGGTAATATTCTTTTCTTTTGACGAAATGGCATCCACCACCACTTCTGCCAGGTCAGCTCCATGAATGGGATTGAGACGAAATTGACCATTGCCGAAAAGATAAACCCTTCCTCGTTTTGCCATCTCCAAGAAGTCGCCCATATCAGAAAAGAAACCATTGGGACGCAGTACAGTGTAGTCCATTCCTGAATTTTTCAGTTCGTCAACAAAAGCTTCTTTGGCTTCAAAAATTTTTAGTTGGCGCATTTTATCACCATTAATGGCTGAGATGTAGATAAATTTTTTGACACCTGCTTGATACGCTTCTCGCAGCAAATTTTTGTTGGCCTGATAATCTACATCCATATAGGTAAGGCCATTTTTTTGACGCGTAATACCCACGGTGCTGATCATTACCTCAAAGCCTTCACAGATGCCCGATAGGGAAGAAGGCACGGTTACTTCAGCTTCCAAAATCTGATCTTTGTTAAGGTTGGGTAATTTGGCGGGGTTTCGGGCAATAGCTTTAAAGCTGATGTCTCTATTTTTTAATTCCTGCAAAATGTGTTTACCGAGGTAACCTGTAGATCCGGCTACCAGCACCTTTAAGTTTTCATTTTTATTAGTCATTGTAATTCTATATTTCTGATTAATTGACGGAGCAAAAGTGCGCTGAAAGTAAAGGCCAGTCGTCCGCAATTATCATTTAGGACTTTTTTGATATTGGGAAAATCAATCCTAAAAACACCAAAGCCCAAAACCTGAATTGAGTCACAGTTTTGGGCTTTGGTAGTAAAGCATTTTAAGGTGATATTTAGAATTTTATACCAAAATATAGGTTAGGTTCAAAAAGGAAATAATTAGCCCATCTATTATCCAACTCCTTAAATTCTGAAGGTGTATTTGTATCAATGAGCCAGGTTTGGCAGTGGATTTGAGGTTCTACAAAAAATTGCTTTTTCTTACCAAACGCCCAGTGGTAGCCAAGGTGAAGGGAGGTGTACAGTTTAAAACCATTATCTATTTTGTTGTTGTCCAAATCCAGGTAGGTTTTGTATTGGGGTAATACTTCTGCGGTTGTAAAAAGACCTTTCCATAGCATACGTTGATAGGAAACTCCTAAACCTGTTTCGCGCACATAACCAGGGTAGTATTCGGTTCCCGATTCTACTTTATCCAGCAGGCCATCCCACCAAAGGATACCCATGGGCTGAAACAAGCGCCAGGAGGCAAACTTTACCCCAACAATATTTTTGGCATCTAACTCATATTTGAAATGAAGCTCAATATGTTGGGTGTTGGTTCTGTCGTCCCATGATTTTGTAAATAATTGCGGAACGATGATGAGAGGCATGCTTACCCTGTATTTATGATCAAATGTGGTTTTGGTTTCTTTTTTCGGACTTAATTGTGCTGAGGCACTTAGCGTGCAAATGACTAAAATGATGATTGGTAAATTTCTCATGGTGTAATTTTTTGCGGAATAAAAAGTGATTAATAATTTGATTTAATTACTCCGCAAAGATGTTTGGCTGAGAAAGGGCAATCGTCCGTGATTATGATTCAGGACATTATTGTACGAGTTGCAATTCCAAACGTCCATGACCTGTTCCTGTATGCAGTCAGGTGCTCTTTGCTAATTTTTATAATTATGCTGTTTAGGGCACCAAGGGGAAGAAAACTGTTGAACAGCTTAACTTCATTTTTCTAAATTTACCTTCCAAAATTAATCCTTCAGGTGTGACGCGCGATATCATCGACATTAACGACTTCACTATACTTATTGAGGAATCTACAGCAGAGCATCAAACGGTAGATATATGCGGGTTTGACGAACCACTTATTGCAGTGGCGTTCTATGGGTCAGGGAATGTTCACCTTGAGGTGGAGTACGGGAAGAAGCAAAAGGAATTCGATCACACCAAAAGCATCGCGCTTTCTTTTTATGCTGATGAAAAAGTGCAGTTCATTCACACCGTGTCTCCTGAAAAGCCCCTGAAATGTATGGTTATTGCCACGGCTTTGCGCAACCTCGAAAAGCTCCCCAATCAAGAAGATGAGCTGTTTTCGAAAATGCTTTCACAATTGGTAAACCCAAGCGATCACTATGTGGAAGGCCCCGTACTATATATGACTCCTGAAATGCAAATGGTTGTTGATCAGATTTTTAGTGTGCAGTATGAGGGAAAAGCCAAGATGATGTTTTTCAGGAGCCAGATGACGGTACTACTGGCGCATTTCTTCGGGCAGCTTTCCACAATGAAAGAAAAAGGGATGAAGGATGAGGAACGTGAAAAACTCTATCTCGCCAAGCAGATTCTATCAGACAATCTCGAAAACCCTCCTTCGCTTACTGAACTTTCTCGTCAGATTGGGCTCAATAGCTTTAAGCTAAAAAAGAATTTCAAGGAGCTTTTTGGAGTGCCTGTTTTTAAGTACCTACAGAACGAAAGACTTACTAAAGCTCATGACCTTCTTAGGAATGGAGATGCTACCATTCAAGAAGCGGCATGGCATGTGGGTTATGATAGTCTCAGCTCGTTCTCGAACGCATTCGCAAAAAAATTTGGCTTTCGCCCCAGCGCAATAAAGCGCTAATCCTTTTCAAACAAATTTTACTCCTTTCCCAACAAGCTCCTGACTCGGGGATCGAAGAGCTTTGCCTCATCATTAAAAAAGTAAAAAATGATGAAAAAGGTAAAAATAACATGGCTCTCATTTCTTGTATTCACCTGTTTAACGCTAATGATGCAGTCATTTTCCTCGTCTTCGGATGATTCTTTTTCCGAAGAATCAAAATCTCAAAGTGATCCAGTACATCTGAAAAAGGAGGCACTGACGGTGCTTGAGACAAAATGTAATGTGTGCCATCGCAAGCAAAACCCTTTCAGGGTTTTTAAGGAGAAAAACATGGAGCGCTTTGCTTCTAAAATTCACGAACAGGTATTTATCAAAAAGAGAATGCCTAAGGCTGGTCAATCGCTTACAGATAAAGAAAGTAAAACTCTTAAGACTTGGTTATTAACCCAAAAAATCAACAATTATGGAAATGATTAAAAGCATCTCATTTTTCATCACATTGCTACTTGTTGGATTGTCCGCAGGCTTCTTCTACTCATGGGAAGTTTCAGTAATACCCGGCACCAGTAGGGTATCCAACTTAAGCTACCTGGAAACCATGCAGCAAATCAACCGGGCAATTCTCAATCCGAAATTCTTTCTAAGTTTTTTCGGTAGCCTGATTTTCCTCGTACTAAGTAGCTACCTGCATTACCGGGATGCGATCAACTCCGCCTTTTGGCTTATGTTGCTTGCAACAATAGCTTATCTCTTTGGCACTTTTGGTGTAACTGCTTTTGGGAATGTGCCGCTCAATGACGCACTGGATGCTATTAACCTACAGCAACTTAACTCTACCCAACTGGAAGACACTAGGCTTTCCTACGAAAGTAAGTGGAACAGACTCCACACTATCAGGACCCTATTTTCCATGCTATCATTCAGCCTGGCATTGTTGGCACTCTTCGTCAATCAAAAGGCTGCAGAAACAGTATTCACTCAATTTTTTAATTTATAAACTATCATAAATGAAAAGTAACATTCTCGTAATTGGAGGCACAGGTAAAACTGGTCGTAAAGTGGTGGAGCGTCTTCAGGACCTTCAACAAAATATAAGAATCGGATCGCGCAGTGCTAATCCATCATTCGATTGGCAAGATCCCACCAACTGGGCGGAAGTCCTTAAAGGCATAGATAAAGTTTACATCACTTTTCAGCCGGATCTGGCGGTTCCGGGTGCATTGAAAGCCATTGAAACACTAACGCATAATATGAAGAATAGCGATGTGAAAAAGGTGGTACTGCTTTCGGGAAAAGGTGAAAAGGAAGCTGAGCTTTGCGAACAAGTGATTATTCATTCGGGTATCGATTATAGTATTGTCCGTGCCAGCTGGTTTATGCAGAATTTCAGCGAAAGCTTTTTCCTTGATTCCATTGTGGCAGGACATGTGGCCTTGCCCAATGCAGATGCTAAGGTTCCTTACGTGAGCACCGATGATATTGCTGAAGTTGCTACTGAAGTTCTACTTGACGATCAACAGAATGGCCAGATATACGAACTGACAGGCCCGCGATTACTTACCTTTAGTGAAGTTGTACAGGAAATTTCAATTGCCACCGGTCGTGATATCCAGTTTACGCCTATTTCTCTGCCTGCCTATTCCGATATTATGCGTGAGTTGCAGGTTCCCGAAGATTTCATCTGGCTAATCAATTATCTCTTTACCGAGGTTCTTGGCGCCCAGGGTAATGATGTAGTTACCAGTGACGTGGAAAAAGTACTTGGGAGAAAGCCTGTCGATTTTTCAGATTTCGTAAGGGAAACAGCCAAAACAGGTGTTTGGAATCAGGTAATGCCACATCAGGCTTAGATAGTTTTTCACATCATTTAATTTTTAAAATAACTTCATCATGACAAGTTTAAACTTCAAACATGCGGTAATAAGTGCTGCAACAGTTTATGCAATAGGTATACTGACATTTGTAAGCTCATATTTCATACCTCTGCTTGATGATCCAGATTATCAAGCCAATTTGGTCTTGATGATTGCTATCATACCCGCTGCTTATTTAGGAGCGCATCTTTACTACCGCAAAGCTCATAATACAAATGGTTTCATACTGGGGGCATCTATGTTTGTAGGTGCCATGGTGCTGGATGCACTTATCACCGTTCCCTTAGTCATCATCCCGAATGGTGGAAACTATATATCCTTTTTTGGAGACCGGGGCTTTTGGCTTATTGGTGTGGAATACGTTGCAGTTGTAGCAACATACTGGCAATTTGGAGTTATTAATCGCCAGGAAAATCAGGTAATCTAAAATAGAATGAAAGTCCAGTCCGCAGCAATGTGCGGACTGGACTTTATCTTAAAACAGAAAGAAATGAATCTAACAACTGCAATAAAATTGACACTCGGAATAGTGGTGGCGATACTTCTTTTTCACCTAAGTATCCTGTTTAAAGTAGTTCCTTATGAAATAACTTGGGGAGGAAGATTGACCAATGATTTTGAAATGTACGTGTTTGAAACAGTTTCTGTTCTAGTCAATCTCTTTTTGCTCACCTTGCTGATGATTAAAGGGAAGTACTGGAATGCATTTATGCCTCTGCGGATTGTCAATATTCTTTTGTGGGCTTTTGGAGCTCTTTTTGCTTTGAACACAGTTGGGAATGTTTTAGCCAAAACAAGCTTTGAAAAGACATTTGCAATAATCACTCTGGCTTTATCTTTTTTGATTTGCTATATCCAAATCAAGACTGGTAAACACCATTTGGAAACGAAGTCTTAACAGTTAGCTTTCCGCCCTTTTCTTCAACGCTGTCATCACTTTTGCTAAAAACACCACATGTTCCCTCAAGTATTCTGTCTGGTTGAAAGTTCCCATGAGATACACATCCCATTCGGGACAGTAATACATAAACGATCCTGTGCTGCCACTGTGCCCAAGAAGTACCACGTCTGGTAAAGTGAAGAACAGCTCTTTCAAAACAAATTTGCGAAAGCCAAAACCATAATACATTCCCTTAGATTCGAGAGTCCAGTTTTGCATTTTCTCAAATGAGGTGGGCGAAATGATTTTACCATTGATTAAAGCTTGTTCAAACTTCATAAGATCTTCACAAGTGGTGAGTAAACCGCCACCGGCCCAGTCCAGGCTTAAGCTGGTATATGTGCTTATTTCCAAATCTTCAACATACAACTCAGCCATTTTACCCGTTTTTTCCATTGGCTTAGAACGCATATACATGCTGGTGTGTTTCATTTCTAAGGGTCGGAAAATACGATCTGCAAAAACCTCATGTAGTGCTTTGCCTGTTAGGTTTTCGATAATCATTCCGAGAAGAATATACTCCGTATCAGAATAATGATAGCCCGTGCCAGGAGCAAAATGCGGCTGCATTTGATCTTTAGCAAAAAGCAACAATTCCATAGGCGTCCAAAAGTGTGCGGTATCGGTTACCAAAAGCTCCCGCATAGATGGCCCATTGGCGGGCTCATCTTCAAAGTAATCAGGTAAACCCGAGCGATGCTGAAGGAGTTGAGAAACCGTAATTTCATTGGAATAGTCCACACCTTCATAAATGTGCAGGCTGTCCATAATTTCTTTGGAGAGATAATTTGAAATGGGGTCGCTAAATTGAAGTTTGTTTTCTTCCTGAAGTAAAACGATGGTAGTGGCCGTAAAGGTTTTCCCTATGCTGGCGCTAAAAAACGGATTGTCGGTTGTAACCTTAGTTCCATCTTTAAACTCACCTTCGGCCCAGTTCCAGTCCAAGTTGAGTTTATCGGAGTGTACTGCAAAAAAGGCGTTATGAACGTCTTTGCTTTTAAGTTCCTTCTCAAAGATTTTTCTAAATTTTTGCCCTTCTTTGCTTGGCTGTGCAAAAGCAGCATTTACCATAAGGAGTAATGCTAAAAAAGTGATTAATGTTTTCATTTTTTACTTGGTTTGAAATTATGCTGCAAAAGTGAAACACACCAATTCGTCAATCGTCCGTGATTATGATTTAGGACAAATTGTTGGATGATTCCTTGCTTTGAAGATGGGTGGCGGAAGAAGTGGCATTGCGCGAAATTTTCAGCGTGAAAAACAAAGTGATTCCCATTAACAACACGACTATAATCGAAAGGACAGGATAGTTGAGCATTTTACCATCTTCATCTTGAAAAACAATCCAGCCAGCTGCTGTAGCGGCAACGCCTGCGCATATTAGCTGAAGTGCTGAGTCGAACGTCATAAAAGAGCCTCGATCGGTACTTTTTGGAATTTCTAAGCCAAGAGCTCCTGAGCAAATCATACGTGCGGCCATACCAGAAAAAAGAAGGGTGTTGCATACCACAACCCAAATAATACCCGCTTCATTTAGCTGAGAAATTGTAACTACCATAATAGCGGCAATTCCTGTCCCAATAGCAAAGACTTTAAAATGACTGGTTTTGTCTGCCAGCTTTCCGATCAATGGACTCAGCAGTATAGTAGCAATGCCAGAAGCACCGAAAACAACGGCCAAGTCATCTTCAGATATCAATTGATTTTTTACATAAAAAACAGAGGCAAACGTCATAAAAAGTACATCCGCTATTACGAGGGTGACATTATTTGCAAACACAAACCAATAAGAAGGTGTGGAGACAATACCCTTGAGTTTGGACGATACATTACTCTGTTCTTTAAGATGACCTGTGATGGGCTTCATGATAAAAAGAGAAAGGATATAAAACAGCAAGCCTACCGACAGGATAATGAAATAGGCCATCTGCCATTGATAATGGGAAGCAATAAAAACCGCGGCAGGAAGGCCTAAAACCTGGCACAGTGCGAAGGCTACGTGAAGTGAGCCCATAGCTCTTCCTCGCTGCTGCAAGGAAAAAATCTCACTAACCATAGCATAACATATGGCCGCAACTACACCACCAAAAATGCCTGTAAATACCCGCGCGGCTATCAGCATCCAAAAGCCCTGTGCCAATGCGGAGCCCAGAATACCAATCAAAAAGCCAGTGTAGATAAACATTAAAAGCTTTTTGCGCTCAAACCTATCCGCAAAGGTGCTGAAGATTAATGCGGAAGTTCCAGCACTAATAGAGTAGGCCGACACAACATACCCAAATTGGCTGGTGCTAAGATCTAATGCGGGCATAACCATCGCGCTAATGGCCGGCAATAGCATAAAATCGAGCACCATTGTAAACAGTAAACCGGCAATGCATATCAGCAATTGTATTTGATAGGAGGTGAATTTTTGGACTTCTGTAGTGGCGGTTTTCATGGGCTTAGATTTGAGTTGTAAAAGGTGCCGTTATCGTAAAAAGTTAGCAGGAAAACGCTTTTCGGGCAAGGCGTTGTAATTGGTTTCAAATTCTGACTTACGCTGAAAAAGAGCCCAAATGGTAAAAATGATTTCTCCTAAAAAGGTATAGTCTGATACCAGTATTTTTTGATACCAAAGCAAATAAAACAGGCTGTCGAGCATATAACCTATACCAGAAATAATCAGCAAAATACCAATGAGCTTGGCCCATCGCGATTGATGCAAAAAAGCATAACCCACCGGCAGCAGCCAAAGGCCCCAAAATAGGGTGGCTATAAAAACTCCTGCTTGGTAAAGATTTAGATGGAGAGCAATCATTTCAAGATTTTCGGAGTGTTGGGAGAAATGTAAAACCGACACATTATTGAGCTCATTGACCAAAGATATAATGGCACCTGTCATTAAAAGAAGGGCAGCGCTAACAGCTAGTGTGGACGAGAATTTCTTTAACCAGCGGTAGGTGAAAATGGCCAAAAAAAGACTGGAGGCATTCATCAATACGGTAGCCAATATGCCGTATCTCAATAGCTGAGGGTTGGCTTTAACTTGTGTAAGCGTATGGGCAGCACTACCATAGTCATAAAGCGAAATAGGAACATAGGCCATACCGAAGAAACCAAAAATAATGAGCAGCAAAAAACTCACACCCATTAGTCTAGCATAGTTGAAATTTGTTTTCATCTTTTAATTTTTATGTTCCGCAAAACTGCCTCAATAAAGGGCGCGCATCGTCCCGCATTACATTTCTGGACTTTTTTTGAGGTTTTGAGATCATAAGAATCGAGCACATTTTGGAATCCTTATGCCTGACGGGATTTTAGCCACGCACGGGGTGTGAGACCTGTAGAACGTTTGAAAAATTCGTTGAAAACAGATTTTGAATTAAAGCCACTTTCATAAGCTAAGCCCAATAGCGTAATGTTGCTGTTTTCAGGGTCTAACGCTTTTTGCTGAAAAGCAGTCAAACGCCAACTGTTAATGTATTCATTAAAGTTTTTACCGAGATTTTCATTGATGAGCCAGGAGAGTTTGTTAGGGTGAATCTGTAATGATTGCGCCAACTCTCTCAGCGAAAGTGAGGGGTTGAGGTAAATCTCATCTTCATCCATCAGTTGCTTTAATTGCTCAAGCGTAGCCAGCGTTTCAGGGTCTGGCGTGTCCGTAGCGATCTGCTCTTGGTTACTTGAAATTGGAAGAATTCTAGCATTAATAACCTGGTCCTTCCTTACATTTTTAGGAAAATTCATCCTTTCAAGCATTTCCTCAAAACGTTCATCATCGCGAATAGAATCCCACATCCAATAATGTTTGAGGGTAACCATCATTACAGATTTCGCCTTATATCCTTCTTCCAGTTTTGCGAAGGCTTCTTCTTTTAGGCCCATCATAGCGTAAAGCAGCGCAGGGTCCATAGGATCTATAAATTCTTGACTTTTTATACTTTGTAAAACTTCTTTTTCTTGTCCTAAGAGTATTTTTAAAATAAGATGAGAAAAGTGCGCCCAGGGATTGTTTTCACTTAATGCGATGGCTTTTTGGGAGGCTATCTTGGCTTCGTCAAACTTCTTTAGAAATCCGAGAGCGGTGCTCTTCCAGTGGTACGTTTCACTATTGGAAGGTTCCAGTTCAATAGCTTTGTTGAAGGCTTCTATGGCCGGTTCAAAGCGAGCCGCAAAATAATAGGAGATTCCAACCTGCCAATAGCTACCGAAATGTAGAGGGTCAGTTTCTAATAATTTTTGGGCAATTTCTATGGCTTTATCAACATCATTTTCAAGAAAGATGTGGTAATAGGTGATAAAATCATTTTGATTGGGCAAGCCATATCGCACTGCCTTTTGGTAAGATTCTATAGCGGCATCCCAGTTCCAGTCGTAAAACAGATGAATAAAAGCCAGGACTTTATGCGCGCGTGGGTCGTACTGATTTAGCCCTAAGGCCGTGTAGGCATAGGCTCGCGCTTGTTCGTGAGCATCAATAGTAGAGATTATTCCAGAGGCAGCATGGTGAATTAAAGTTTCGCCCATATAGGCATAAGCTTCACCATAGTCTGGCGCCAGCTCTGTAGCCTTTTTGAAATATTCCAATGCCTTTATGTTGCCGTCAAAATCTCTTTTAAAAAAATAGATTCCCTTTAAAAGTAATTGGTATGCCTCGGTATTTTGCGTGTAATTAGTACTGGTAAAGTTGACTTCTAACTCCAGTTGCAAACGCTCAAGTACGCAGTTGGCTATTTCATCCTGTATGGCAAAAATGTCATCCAGCTCACGATCGTATTTTTCTGTCCAAATGCGAAATCCATTTTCGGCTGTAACCAGTTGTACACTGATGCGCACTTTATTTGCGGCCTTTCTCAGGCTTCCTTCCAGTAAAAGGTTTACTCCTAATTTATTTCCTATTTCACGTGCATCTAAGTCTTTGCCCTTAAGGGAAAAGACGCTGGTCCGCGCAATTACTTTCAACCCATCGATTAGACTTAAGGCATTGATAATTTCTTCAGTGATTCCATCACTAAAATATTCATCCTCTTGATTGGTGCTAAGATTTAAAAAAGGAAGTACTGCAATGGAGCGTTCCGGAATTTCGGAAATCATTGGTGAAAATAATTGGTTGGTTTTGTTTTGAAGGAGTAAATATAGAGGAAAGATGAGTTTTTGTCCCTTCTACATATCCTTAAGCTCCACTGATTCTAAATTAATCTCACTCACTTGGTGAAGCTTAACCTGTGTACATTCCATTAAATTTTGGTCGAACATTACCAGATTGATGCCATTGGGATCTAGAGAACTCGTAAATTGGATACCACTTGCTCCAGTAAATATTCTGATGAATTCACAGATAAACTGAGTAGGGATGTACTCTATCTCAGTGTCATATCTTCTCATAGGTTTTGAGAGATCTTCACTAATCTTCTTTTTCAAAAGCCTAGCCTTTAAAATCTCAGCTACATTATCTGGCTGGTAGAGGGATGGTGTTTCCGTAAAATCAACAATTCTCACAGGAGAGAAATTCTCTTTTAAATTAAATGTAGCTATACTAACTTCATCTAAATACGATGCACGTACTTCATAAAGCACGGTTTTGGGATTATTACAAAGATATAGGTACGGAATACCTAAAGGGTTTGCCCTGCCCGCTTTAGCCAAGTTAGGTTGTGGACAATTCATTTTTTCGAATGGATATGCTGGAAGACCACTTTGATGGTGAACCCTCGCTCTATATAAATCACGATTTGTTTTTAACTCAATCTGGCTATCTAAGAGTTTGTCCCACTTAAGTTCTTCGGTAAGATATTTAATGTCCGTCAAATATCTACGAGACCACTTCAATTCCTTTTGCAAAGCATTCCAATAATCGACATTGTCTTTTATTTCATCTATGTAGTCCACACGCTCGCCTGCATCAGAAATGCTTGTAGAGATTTGCGGCAAGACCTTATCTAATATTTTGAATGTCACATTTTCAGAAATAAAGAAGTTCCAGTTAGCCTGAATTTTAGTTTTTAAAGGTTCCCCTTTCTCAACTTTCTGGAAGTTGTTTAGGAGTTCCTGAAAGAAATCAAGTAGCTCCTCAATAGCCAAGAGGTGAACCCCTTCAGAGTCGCAAATTTTACAGTCTCCTAGTTTTGAAGAGGCTGTAATGAAGCCTTTCAATTCTTTATCAGCAAAGCAATTCGGACAGACCTCCATCTCTACTTTCTTCTTAAATATTGGCTAACGATTAAAAGATGATTTTTTATGGAAAGCTTTTTCACCGTTCCCAATCCAGGATAATGTTGCTCATCATAAAACTCTTCCAGCTCTTTAATAGCTGAGTTGTTTAAGCCATGGGATCTACAATAACTAACCGCTTTTTCAGCAGCTTCCGCAAATTTCCCCTGAATGTTTGCGATAGAGTCATTGGTGTCCGAAGTAAAGTGTCTTATCCAAATTTGGTCCTTTTCATTTAGATAGGTCAAATGGATAACAACAGCTCGTGGCGTACTTCCCCCTTCGGCATACTCACTAGGCAAAATTGTAAAGTCAGAAAATCCATCAAAATTTTCTTCATCAAAATAAAGATGCTCTTCAGAAAATCTATGGTTTTCTATTTCAAGAAAATCTTTATTTCTGGCCTGTTTCTCAAATAGGTCATCTAGTCGGATATAAGCTTTTCCAAAACGTCTGATAAATCTGTCTAAAGACCTGTTTCGGCCCGGGTCTTCAACAACAACGGAGGTTACGGCATCCATGCTCAATAATTGCTCAAGTCCAGAGTCATCCGAACTAACATCATTTTGACATAAAAGCAAACAGTTATTGAAAGCATACTTATCAATAAGATCAGAAATGTAGGTGGAGTTATTTCGAAAATGGAAAGCAGGCATGAAGACCGACTGATCAAGGGATGAAATATAGTCTGCGTAATATGAGTGATCACCATTCATCTCACCTACAGTAGGGTTTGCTATTACGAATACCCGCTGATTTGTTTCCCTAAAGACCTTATAAGCCAAATCAAAGTTGTTGTGACTTTTTTTTACGGGTTCAAGAATTGGCAAAACAGTATCTTGAGTTCTTCCTTCCATTGCTAGTTCTCGTAATGCAATGAGTTCAAATTGTCTTGCTCTCAGCAGCGGATAGTACATTGGTTAAGTATTTAGTGGCGACTTGAGTTTAAGCATCATCTCTTTCTTTTCAGATTTCTTCATTCTTAATGCCAAGCTCAATTGGTTGAATTCTTTATAGTAGCGAGTGGATAGGGTGTTTTCTAATTGTCTTTTTTTCATCTCACCGATGAAAAGAAGGTTAAGTTTATCGTTTGGGATTTTATGAATCAACTCGGAACATTTGTTAAATTGATTGAAACTAGTCATTTTAGGTAAAATTCCGTAAAACTTTTTCACGATGGATTTATACTCATGCGTATGAAGGATATGCATGATAACTGCTGGATCTACTTCGGGGTTAGGGGGAGCAGAAGTGATTTTCTCAAATTTATTTTCACCCCCAGAATTGAAAGTAATTAAGCCTACATCGACAGAATAACTTTTATAGAGGTTCAACTTTGATTTAGGAATTATTAAGTAAATCTCATTAAAAGCCTTTTGATAATTTTTCAGTTGCAACTTTAGCCGATTGGCAGAATCGTACTCTGTTTTAATCTCAAATGCTCGGGAGGAACCGTTGAACATGACCAAATCGGCTATTGCATTTCCTACACGATACTCGCTAAACACCTTGGAGTTTGTTTGGCCGACCTCTTTTATCAGCCATTCATTGAGTATCGAATTTTTAAAGATATATTCATTTTGATAATGAGTCTCCATTACTTTGTAAACGTACTTCAGGTAATCCAAATAAGTTGCCTGCGTTGAACCCCTCCAGTCTTTATCATAGCGATCCACCTTATGATGAATTGAGCTGAAATCGTTTCGTAACCAAGACTCCACATGACTTCGGGAAAACAAGGAGGAATAATCACGTAGTTGATTTTGGCTATATGGATTTTTTAAGGACATGCCGCAAAGTTAGAAGTTTTGTATAGAGAGCTACTGCAAACAAGGTATTATAAAATCTCCAATCTATAAAAAAGACGCGAAGCCGACCCCTCCGGTCAACTTCGCATTATTCTCAAAGACCAAGCTTTATTGTTACTCCTGTACAACTACTTCTCCCGAAATGTTGTATGAACTTGCCTGAAACCATCCCAAGCCACCTTCAATATTTGATGGAACATTGGCTGGTGTTTTTCCAAAAAGACCACCCTGCATAGGTGTTTCCGAAAGTGCTATTAAATACTTATAGGTTTCTTCACTAATGCTGATGAGTTGTAGTGTAACCACATCACCCATTTGTGGTTTTTCATCGTCTTCCAAAGTTTCCGCCCAGGTGTAAAGGCGAGCTTCCAGCTCTTCACCGGCCTCAAACATAAGATCATCGAAAGCTATAATATCAGAGGCTGTGGTCATCTGTTTTACACCATTTATAAAAATCTCAGCTTTGTAATAGTTGTCCTCTTCCTGGTATTTTTTAATAGTAGCCAACAAATGATAACCAGCGTCAAGATATGGGTCTGTTACATCAGCTTTTATCACGTTCACATTGTTTCCCGAAACGGTATCATTCATGGTAGACTCAGCTGAAAGACTTCCTCCTTCATATTGCACATCCAGCGTGTAGGTTTTACCAACTTCGCCTACAAAATCGGTAGGAGGCAGGTACAGCCCGTCATTACCTGAAGCAGTGAAAAGGATGAGATTACCACGGTTATCTCTTACGCTTACTTGCGCATCAATTATGGTTTCAGGTTCATCTGAAGACAAGTAGCCTTTAGTGTAAGCAAGTTTTATGAAACTTTCCCCAGCACGGTTTGAAATCAGGCCATCTACGGCAACTTTACTTTCAGGCTCATTTAGTTTTAAATCTACCACCTTGGTACAGGATGATAATAGAATAACAAAGGCGGATATTAATAATATGGATAAATTTTTCATGGTGTTAAAATTTAAAGTTTAGGGTGATAGCAGGAACCATAGTTCCTACCAATGAGGTTTGTACTGCTTCGGTTTGTCTTGGGTTGTCCGCATTTTGGCGCACCTGAATGCTGAATGGGTTTTGACGAGCGTATAGGTTGTAGATGGAGAAATTCCAACTGTATTCCCACTTGCGGCCCGGCTTTTTCTTTCCATCTAGTGTGAAGGAAACATCGAGGCGGTGAGAGTCGGGAAGGCGATATCCATTCTTTTCATCATATACTGGAACCACTACACCGTCAAATTCATAGGAAGAAGTGGGCAGACTTATTGGCGCTCCACTGGAATAGGTCCAGGCTGCACCAAATTGTAGTCTGGGTTTTACCTGATAAGACGAAACAATATTGATAGCGTGCGGGCGATCCTGAGTTGGCAAGTAAGCTTTGCCATCGTTAATACCTTCAATAGTGCGCTCGGTGTGTGAAAGTGTGTAGCTAATCCAACCTGTAAATTTCCCCTGAGTTTTCTTTAGCATCAATTCTAATCCATAGGCTTGTCCATCACCAGAAAGGACTTCATTTTCAAGGTGCTCGTTGAGAATCAAATTTGCATTGTCTTTAAAATCAATTTGATTTTGCATGTATTTATAGTACACCTCTGCCGAAAACTCGTAGCTGTTGTCGTTAAAGTTTTTGAAGTACCCTAGAGCAATCTGATCCGCAATTTGAGGCTTGATGTTTTCCGAAGCAGGAAAGTAAATGTCAAGTGGTGTTCCCGTGGTAGAATTTGAAGCCAGCTGCAAATACTGCATCATTCGGTTGTACGACATTTTGATAGAGCTTGAAGTGCCCAACATATGGCGCATGCTCAGTCTTGATTCAAAACCGCCTTGAGTTCCGTGAAACTCCCCAGCATCATATTCTGTGCTTGATAGTGGCTCATTGGTACTATTCTGATAGCGATTTACCGTGCCACCAATATTTTGAAACATAGAATAGCGCAGGCCGGCATCAATGGTAAACTCATCATTCACTTTTATGGTAGAGCTCAGGTAGGCAGATGATTCAAGTGCTCGCTGTGTTTCCAGGTCAAAAGATGTTTCTACATCACTGCCGGTAATGCTGATGTTGCCCGGGTGAATAGTGTGATAGATAGAAGCCCCACCTATTTTGAAGGAGTATCTTGAATTGGCCAGATAGGTGAAATCAGCTTTTAGTGTTTCATCATTGATTCTGGCTTTCCATTCCAAATCTGAACTTCCTGTAGAGTTTACTGCCAAAGTATAGTTGAAATCGCTGTAAAGAGCGGAGATATCAGCAATCAACTTATCAGAAAAGGAGTGTTTCCAGTTTGCAGTAGCGGTTCGGTTTCCCCAATTCCAACTTAACTGTTCCTTATTTTTAAGAACATCATCACCGTAATAACCTGACAGTGTAACAACGTCCTTTTCACCAAGTCTGAAATTCAGTCTCCCATTGAGGTCATAAAAATACATTACGCTGTTTTTCAGATCTTCTCTTTTACTCATTCTAGTGAATACATCTGCGTAAGTTCTGCGGCCAGCTACCAGAAAAGAGCTTTTTCCTTTTTGAATAGGGCCTTCCAAACTAAGTCGGCTGGCTATAAGCCCTAAGCCTCCATTTCCATGTAACTTTTCATTGTCGCCATTTCTTTGGGTTATGTCAAGAAGGGAGGCAGATCTTCCACCGTATTGTGCAGGAACGCCTCCCTTATAGAGCTCTGCTTCTTTTATTACATCGGCATTAAAAACCGAAAAGAAGCCCATTAAGTGACTTGGGCTGTAAACTGTGGCGCCATCCAGCAGCACCAAATTTTGGTCAGCTGAACCACCGCGAACAAAATAACCAGTGGTTCCTTCGCCACCAGATTGCACACCCGGCAACGCTTGAATCGCTTTAAGTACATCCACCTCACCCATAAAAGCGGGTATTTCCTTAATGGTTTTTATGCTAAGTACTTCGCTACTCATTTTCATGTCCTCCACATTGGCGGCCTTTGCCTGATCAGTTACGGTAACCTCCGTAAGCGTAGTAGAAGAGGAGGTTAGTTTTACATCCAGAGTGCTGTTTCCTGAAGTCTGAATCTCTATTGTTTTGGTTTCGTAACCAATAAAACTTACTTGAAGCTGATATTTACCTTTAGGTAAACTCAAAGAATAAAACCCGTTTAAATCGGTGGTGGCACCAATTTTCACTTCAGGTGCATACACGGTGGCACCTATCAAGGTTTCACCAGTTACGGCATCTCTAACGTGTCCGCTCAGTGTAGCTTTTTCTTCGGCTTGAGCTAAAGAAATCAGCAGGCTAAGAATAAGAGTAAATACTTTTTTCATTGTATTGGTTTTTGGTGTTGATGATGAGAGTTTTTGCTTTTGTCTCATTTGCTGGGGCAAAGCTATTGGTGGGTTGAGGCTAAGAAGTCCTGCATTTCACGTAATAGGTTCGGGATTATAAATAGGGACAAACCCGCTTGTTAATTATGCTTTAGCGTAAGGTTGGATTTGAAGGATTCTGTTTTTAAAGTTGATAGTAACAATACCAGATGCCATTAAATCGTAGCCAATCAGGCCGTCTACATTAATACCATGCGATCTCAACTTTTTGAAGTCGGTGGTGAGTGTGGTTACCTTTTTAAGGTTTAAACCAATTTTGATGTTTTCCAACTGGCGGATTTCGATTCCGGATTTGGAGCCATCCGTGCTCAAAAGGCTTTGGCTAGAAATCAGGCTTGTATAAATCTTGTCACGATTCACTAGATTTTTGTCTAGCAGCAGCGTTTCCGAGCCCGTGTCAAAAGCTATTCGGTACGATTTATTATTGATTTCAGCCTGTAGCTCAATGAATGCTCCGCTGTATTTAAAAGGCATGGAGATTTGATTTGATTTGTATTTCGGAGTATTGGCGTAAAGCCTGTTTCCCTCTTTATCGGTTTTATAGATTTTAAGAATATGCTTGTGCAAATCGATTTCCAACTCAACCCCTCTGAATAAATCCACACCTAAAAGGCCAAGGATTTTCACGTTTCTCTTTTTTTCAATGTGACTGAGGTCAATCACATCAGCAGTCTGCTGCTTAAAAGCTACTTTGCCCAGTTTCAAATTGCGTACATACAGAATATGTGCATCATGAAGCTGACCGTTTACGCCTGTTACTTTCCGAGTTGGGTCGAGTTGATAATCCTCAAAGTGAGCTTCATTAAGCACCAATCCTGGCGCTCCGGTATCAAAAATGAAATAGCCACTTTCTCCACGCACTTCTCCTTTTATTAAAATGAGCTTGTTGAGTTTGTAAAGCGGTATTTGTAGTGGGCTGATACTTGTGTCAACAGAGCTTCCTTCTGTCCAGTAAATTTCACTTTGTACTCCACAACTAGTGAAAAGCAGGCCGCCAAAGTATAAACCAAGTATCATTGGGAAATACTTTTTGAATGTTTTGGTTTGGTTGAATTGATTCTTCATGCTATTCGTTTTTTGGTGAGGCAAAAGTCATTTGGGAGAAATCCGTCTGCTGGTTTCAAAAGCAGTTTGATTGGTTCGAAAAGGATTATTCCATGATGAGCTTTACCCCAGTTAAATCGTTGGAGCAAAAGAAGCTTGAAGCAGAAGCCTACAGGTTCGGGATTCGGTTTAGGAGGTATGGAATTACATATTAATACCTATTGCCAAACTACATTGCGAATGGATGGGTAATGGTAAAAATGACGAACCCCTCTACATAGATAGAAGGGTTCGTTTTAAAGGGGCAATACAATCCGTTGATTGGTTTAAGATGCTGCTGTACGTTTTTTACCGCGTACCAGTAGCCAAACAGCAAACCCTAATTCGCCAACCGTCATAGGGATGCTTAGAATCATTTCCAAATTGGCAGCCAAGCTCTCTAAGCTTTGGAATTGCTTGAGTGTGCATACGAGGGAATAACTAAACCCGGCAACGATTAAAAGAACTCCCCAAAATCGAAGCTTAGATTTTAGAGCCAGATAGCCAAGGCCGATCAGGTGAAAACCGAATACAATCAGTCCTAGAGTCCAGATGTTTTCAAAGCTTTGAATATGTTCCATCACTATTTGAGCAGTGCCTTCACTGGTTTCTTCAAGTAGCTTACAGATGGTCATCAGCTGTCCTATGGCCATTCCAAGAATGATGGAGTAGATAATTCTTATCCATGCTGTGAGTGCAGAAATTGATTTGTTTACACTTTTAAAAAAGTAATATAAAGCCCAAGCCACGATTACATCAAGAACTAAGATTAGACACCATCCAAGAATCTCTGCCTGGAAAAGTCCTTTTGAAATTATGAGATTCTGTAAAGTGGTGTTGGCATCATCCAGCAGTACAATTTTTGAATGTGCATACCCGAATGAAAAACCTGCGGTTATCGCCATTAGCAGGAGTGAGGCACCTGCTATGATGGCAAATCTGCTTAAGGATGTGTTAGTTGCTTTCATAATTATATTGCCAATTGAGGAGTTGATGACTTTTTAAACCTTAGTCCCTTGATAAGAAGAAAAAGTGTCAGTGAAAACTCTCCAATTACACCTCCGCTTATAACTAGCATTTCGAACAAGCTTTGGTAATCCTTATAATTTGAAAGAAATAACTGTGCGCCACTATCCATTAGATAGGCTATGCCAGCAATTTGCAGTAACACCCCAATTATCTGAGGAAAACTAGCGGAACGGAAGATCAGTAATCCAAGCAGTAGAAGATGAGCTCCAAAAAACAAGAGTCCAATATTCCATACCATGTTGAACTGAGCGAGCAACCTTTCGACATCTCCTGCTAAATCTTGTGGAGAATTTGCAGCAAGGCTTGCTATCTCAAACAGGCTAAATAGTGCTATTGCGAAAATGGCTCCGTTGATTAACCTAAGGATAGACGATGTGGTAGCCAGTCGTTCACTCTCATTTTTTAGCAATCTATACAAAGGAAAGGCGAGTATGATGTCTACAATAACCATTATAGAAAAGGCAATCAGGCCCATTTGAAACTGTGAAAACTGATTAATAATATTTATAGAAGTTAATAGTGCATGTCCATCTACCACCATGCTTTCGAGGGTGTAGAAATTGGCGAAAAAGCCAGAGATAAAAATGATTAGATATCCTAGCCCGGTAAGTCGGGCAGTGGTTTTAAGTGATTTCATAATTGAGATATTTAAAAAGAAGTTGTATTTAAAAAATGAAGTGGCTGAGCAAGAAAGAGCGAGAGCAAGGCTTGTGAAGTTTTGAAAACCAAGGAGTTTACTGTCGTAAATGGATGTTTTCAAAACAAACATAACGAAGCTATCGTACTTTATGGACAGACACTAGCGAACAGCGATTACCACGTTGCCTTTTTTGTGACCAGCACTTACGTAAGTATGTGCTTCCGAAACTTTTTCTAAAGGGTACTGACGGTCGATTATAGTTTTTAAGCGGCCTTGGCGAATGATGTCAATGAGTTCAGCCAACATCTCTTTGATTTCTGGAGATTTGAGCATACCTGTAGCTGCAAATTTTGCTTTTTTGGAAGAGAAAGCTGAGGTCCACATCATTTGAAACAAAAGCCCAAGATCGAGAACAGGCGAAAGATATTGGCCATTTTCGGCAAGCACGCGTTTACAATCTTTAAAACTTCTTTTGCCCACGGTGTCGTAAATCACATCATAGGTTTTACCGTTTTGCGTAAAATCATGTTTGGTGTAATCAACCACATGGTCGGCCCCAAGAGATTTAACCAGACCTATGTTTCGGGTACTGCAAACACCTGTTACCTCTGCCCCAAATTGTTTGGCCAACTGCACAGCAGCAGTTCCCAAAGCTCCGGAAGCTCCATTGATAAGCACTTTTTGACCAGGCTTGATGCCTCCACTTACGTTGCGTAAAAAGTTCAATGAAGTAACCGGACCATCGCCCATACCGGCAGCATCTTCAAAACTGATGTTATCAGGCAGTGGCATTACTGTTCCATCTGCGGGTACAGTAATATATTCGGCATAAGCACCAAAAGATTCAATGTTTTCGCCAAATACTCTCTGGCTTGGTTTAAAGGTTGAAACTTCAGATCCTACCGCCTCAACTATCCCTGAGAAGCTAGTTCCCCAAATTTGGTGTTTAGGTTTGAATAAGCCAAGCATCAACCGCCCGATATAGGGTTTGCCAGTGCGCATCATGGCATCAGCCTGTGTTACGGTTGTGTTTTTGATTTTCACCAATACCTCATTAGGTTTTAAGGTAGGTTGATTTACATTTTGTAATTGAAAAACCGATGGAGATCCGTATCCCGTAGCTACTATCGCTTTCATTGTATTTGTTGTCATCGTAATTGATTTTTTGGTTTACAATTGAATTACGATGCAAATGAAGCGTGATATGGTAGTGTGGGAGTTCGGGATCTACAGGAGGAGGTTCGGGATTATAAATGTGGACAGGAAAGTGTTTGCACGCAAAGTCGCCAAGGCGCGAAGTTATCCACCCCCACCTTTCAGGCACCCCCGCCAGCGCGGCACAGGCAGCCGCTATCTTTTTGGCAAGTGAGAAATTTTGGCTTTTGGTAACGAGTTTACTTCTTTATGTGAAAATGCCCTTGGATAGGCGTGTCCCCCGCTGGCGGGGGTGGTCGCAGACCGGGGGTGGATATTATTTATTTGTGAAATAGCCTACGGCTTCTATTGAGCCTTCAACCACTCCTTGGGCGTCATTTCCACTTCCTTTTTAAAATAGGTGTTAAAAACCGTTTTGGAATTAAAGCCACTTTCATAAGCTAAGCCAATTAAGGAAATATGAGAATTGGCTTCATCGATTGCTAAACTCTTGAAATGCTCTACGCGATAGTGATTTATAAACTGATTGAAATTTTTACCCAGTCTGTCATTTAGTAGCCATGAAAGTTGGTTGGGGTGAATTTCAATTCTTTCTGCTAAAGAGCGGAGCGAGAGATCTGGGGAAAGATAGGGCTGTTCTTCAACCATGTAGGTAAGAAGTGAATTTGAATAATTGGTGGCGGTTTTGTCATCCAACAAAGCAGTTTTTTCCTTCTCTGGCTTGGCTTTTGGCAACTGCCCATACAGTTTGGAATGAAACACTGGATAGCGCTCATCTTTACGAAGATTACTGTTGAGGGAGCCTGAAAAACTTAATAAAAGTATGGGTGATTTCATGGCGATGGCTTTTTCTAACCATTCAAAAGCATTGTCATATTCTTCTTTTAAGGCGTAAGCCTGTATCAGGTAAGCGTGCTGCTGAAAAGCCATTGGGTTTTCAGCTTGCTTCAAAAGTTCTTCAAAACATAAGTCACTTTGAGTTTTATCCTTAGAGATAATGTGCGCAAGACAGGGAATTCCCAAGGCATCTCCAGGAGGAACAAGTCCTTCGGGGGCTTGATCAAGGAAGGCTAAAGCCTCATCCTGACGATTAATATTTAGCAGGCTATAACACTTAGTAATGAGTGCAGGTAAGTTTTGAGGATTTTTCTCAAGGCGCTGGTTCAGAATATCTAATGCCTCTTCAAACTCTCCTGCAGTATGATGGTAATAGGCCTTGTAGAAAATGGTTTCCTCATTCAATGGATCAATTTCCAATGCCCGTTCAAGGTGTTCCCAAGCTTGCTTTTTATCTCCTGAAATAAGGTATAAAAAGGCCAAAAACTGCTGCGCCTCAGGATAATTGGGCTGTAGTGCAACCGATCGTTGAGCGTATTTGTAGGCTTCCTGAAAGTCTGCTTTTACAAAGAATGAAATATTGGCAAGCTGGTAATGTGCCGGGGCGTTACCCGGGTCAAGCTCTAAAGCTTTGTTGGTATATTCCGAAGTTTTGGTCCAAGCCTCTTCATACGGCATATTTTGAGTAACTCCCAAAAAGCCATACGCATCTGCAATTCCCGTTAAAGAAGGAATATGATTGGGGTCTATAGCCAATGCTTTGCTCCATAGTTCTATAGCTTTTTTTACATCGTCTGGGTTCCATTTATTTAAAAGAAACTTGGCCTTGAGGGAGTATTCATAAGCATCGATGCTCTCCGTTTGTTTCTCTACAAGGTGTTCGGCTATTTCAAAGTGTCCGTACTGTTCCCTTAATTTTTCTGCTATGAGTAAGCTTATTTCATCCTGTATCTCAAAAATATTTTCCAGTTTTCGATCCCAGGTTTCTGACCAAAAATGAAAATCATCTTCAGCCTGAATAAGCTGGGCAGTAATGCGAACCATTTTGCCTGCCGAGCGTACGCTACCTTCAAGAATCACGGACACATCAAGTGTTTCTGCAACTTCTTTTATAGGTGCTGCTTTACCTTTAAAAAAGAAAGATGAGGTACGGGAAGTTACCTGTAGGCTTTCGATTTTAGCTAGAGCATTGATGATTTCTTCTGTAATACCATCACTGAAATATTCATTTTCAGGATTGGAGCTCATATTTACAAAAGGCAGTACGGCTATGGTAGTGGCAGGCATGGCGGCAGTTTAAACCTGCAAGATAGTTTGCTCATTTTTAAAACTAAAAACTGTAGATTAAAAATTAGGTGTTGCCGTGGAGTTCGGGTTTTACTTTTTTATAAAAGTATCAATTGCGTTTATTGACTCTTCAGTTTTTTCTTCCTGAACAAAATGACCACACTCAAATTCCTTGGTTTTGTGATTTGGTAGTCTTTCTTGCCATTTACGTAGATTCTCCATAGTGATAAATTCGTCTTTAGTTCCCCAAAGTATCAACCATTCTTTTTCGGCTAATGGGTCAAGTTTTTCCCATTGACCTTGATACCAGTCTGAAGAACCAACTAAGGCCTTTCCAAGGTTCAATAAAGGAATTCTAGAGCCTTTATCCGGAAATGGTTTTATATACTGCTCATGTACTTCTTTCGATAGATTTTTCTTGTTGGCAAATCCTTTTTTCAATAATACCTTGGTAGAGAAATTCATATTTAGGTAGAGAAATTTACCTAGACCACTGTTTAGTGCTTTGTCTATTTTTTGAGCTTGCTTCCCCTCGTTTGTTGCCCATAACCAAGAGTTAAATAATACAACCCTTTTGATTCTCTCAGAATTTTCAATTCCGGCTGCTAATCCTATGGGGCCGCCAAAATCATGTACCACCAGTGTAATATCTTGCAGATCCAATTTTTTGATAAACTCACTAAGGTTTTGAGCGTGCCATTCAGGTGTTCCCGATACGGAGTCTGGTTTTTCAGACAATCCAAACCCAAGATGGTCTATGGCAATGCAACGATGATCTTTTGAAAGATCCATTATAAAATCTCGGTATAAGAATGACCATGTAGGCGTGCCATGAATAAAAAGAATAAGGTCACCCTTGCCTTCATCTACATAATGCATGTTGCCTGCTTCCAATCGCAGAAATTTATTTTCAAAAGGATAAAGCGAAGTGTCAACCCACGATTGGGAAAATGCTGTTGAACTCATGATGAATAAGATTAAAATGTTTAGTACCTGTTTCATTGTTTTTAATTTGAAACAAAGGTCAGGCAGGCATCACATTTTATTTTTGGTATAAACCAAGATTCTAAATCTTAATCGCGTTGAACAGCTTGCTGAAGTTTGTGGAATCAATACGCAAATAGGAAGCTAAATCTTTGTGGGCAACTAAATTGAACAGGTGAGGACTTCTTTGCGCAAAAGATGTAAAGCGCTGATTTATATCAAAAGCCATTAATTCATAGTGTCGTTCTACAATGCCTATTAGAAAGAGTTCAGTTGCCTTTCTAAACAAAGTCTCTAGTTCCCGATGTTCCTGCATCAATTGCTGATGCTTCTTGAAAGGAAGCCGAAGGAATGAACTTTCGGTGATTGTTTCCAGAAAATACTTTGAGGGTGTTTGAGTTAGAAATGATTCTGGAATTCCACTAAATGATGGGGGATAAGTAAAAGCAATGACGTGTTGCTTGTCTTCGTTTAGGTAATAGGATTTTTGAACCCCATCGAGCACAAAATACATGTAGCGCTCCGTTTCGCCTGGAGCCGTCATTATAGTCTTTTTGGGAGCAGTGTATTCTGTCCAATACGAAATGTACTTGTCAAGAATTGCTTGGTCTATTGTATGTATTTTATTCAGAAAGTCTTTCATCGGTTTGGCTAAACTGGTTTTTTATGCAGTTTAGTTATTGAGGTGATTTGTATTTATTGTTCGGATTATTTTGTTCAAAGCGGTTTTCGCTTCTTTCATCACAGGTAGTAATGGCCATATGTGAGGCATATTTTCTCCTTCAATTATTTCAATGTCTACATTGCTTTTCTTCATCTTTATTTCAGCTAGTTTACCGTCAGGGTACATGATGTCGTTTTGAGCAATAAACAAAAGCGTACCTGGAAATCCTTCGAAGTTCCCGTATAAAGGAGATATCATAGGGTCTTTTAAATCCTTATTTCCAGCGCACATTTTTTTTGCACTTAGCACTCCCTTTTTTGAAAGCATTGGGTCCAACTTATCAAAAGTTTCAATTTCTGGATTAGTCATACTTGAATCCATTACAGGAGTAATCAGAATCAATTTCTGGGGTAATTCTCCATTTTTCAAAATCAATCGTTGAATGAGGGCGGTTGCCAAGGTACCACCAACAGAATCTCCAATTATAGAAATTTGATTTCCTTGGTAGCTCTTTAATGCTGACGAATATATAGAGTCAATATTTTCAGAAATTAGGTTTATTTGATTCTCTGGTGACTTTGGATAATCACACATCCAAATTTTACAATTTGAGTTTTTTGCAATTTCTTTTACACAACCCCAATGCAGGTTAGTAGGACCAGAAATGAAGGCTCCCCCGTGTATAAAAATCAAAAGGTTTTCGGAGTTTTCGTTTAACCCTACTTCTGATATTATGGTCTCTGAAATTTTAAAAGTGCGAAGTACATGTTTTTTGAAAAAATTGCCGCTGGGCTGGTGAATGTCTTCTTTTCTAATTTTCAAATAATCTATAGGGTCGCTGCTAAAATTTCTTTTAACTCCCTTTAATTTAATTACTAGTAGAGTAAAATAGTACGAAAGACTTGGTTTCATCATTTTAGTTAATCGTAGTGCCGCGTTATTGCCTTTTTTGTCTTTTCAGAATCTTGACAATTCTTTTATTTATGATTTCAGACAAGTTCCAATTGTACAGTTTAGGATCGGTGGTACTGTAGAATTCAACAATCACAGCATCAAGGTTGTCATGGTATTTTGCAAAACTTTGGTATCCCGGAACCCAGCCTGCATGCTCATATTTATAAATGGAGGAGTAAATCTCCTGTTCTCCTGGTTCAAACAATGATCCGTCATTTAAGGCACGTAGAAAAATGCCCACGTCTTCGGCAGTGGTTAACATGCCATGATCATCTTCCTTTAAATCATATGGATGCCCAACATGGTAGCCACTCATCACATCGTCCATATTTACGTCCTTAAGCGAACCAAATGTGTGTACAAGGTTTAGTGGGGTAAGAATTTCTTCCTGAATGAATTTGAAGTTGTCATACCCTAGTTCATTATCCATTATCTTATTGATCAACAAATAATTTGTGTTGCAGTATTCATACTTTTTGCCGGGTTCAAAGTTGGCTGGCTTGTCCAAAATCAGTGCAAGACTTTCTTCATAGGTCTGGGTGGGGGATGACCAAAAATCTGGAGCATCCGTAAAATTAGGAATCCCACTTCTATGCTGAATCATCATGCGTAAGGTAATTTTGTCTGCGTTTTCAATTCTTCCTTTAAGTTCAGGTAAGTAATCGGCTAAGGTTTTGTCGAGAAAAAGTCGTCCGTCACTTACCAATTTGGTTACAGCCACAGCATCATACAACTTACTGATACTGGCAATTTTGAATAAAGCATGAGGATTTGCCGGTATTTTGTTTTCACGATCATGCCAGCCACCAGCATAAAAAGCCGGAGGTTTACCACCTTCATCTATATAAACAACAATTCCATCAAACCCATGATCGATAGCCTCATCCACTTGTTCTTGAACCGTATCAGGCAATGGAAGTATCCAGACTTTTACCAAAATCCAAGGAACAAAATACAGGGAAACCACGGTTGCTGCCAGTAAAGCTATTCTGATCATGCGTTTGATTGGTTTATTCATTTTAAAGGGCTTGGCGAAAATTATTCGATTAATACAATGCCTTATCCTGCACCATAACGTCTTGTTGCTGTCAGTTTTTAAAATAGATAGCTCTCGCTGTTACTGACTTTGAAATTTATAAATACCGTTGATATCTCCGGTAAGTTGTATGATATAACTACCCTTCTTAAGGTTTAGATTGAGGCGATAGGCATCATAAGCTTGAATGTCCTTTTGAACTATGCACCTACCGCTTAAGTCAAGTATGCGAAGTTCTGCTGCCCAGTTTTTCTGAGTCGTAGCATCTATAATGATGTGATCTTGCACTGGATTTGGGTAGAGCTTATACTCCGTTTCTTTTACTAAATATTCAGGAGCGTAAAGACTAAGCGCCAGTTGAAAATCAGGAATACCGTATCCCATGGAATCGTTTGGAGTGGCATAAAGATGTGCCGATTCTCGAATATAATTGGCTATTTCTTCACTGTGCTTTGATGGATAAGCTTCAATTAAACAAGCTGCTAAGCCGGCTACTAGGGGAGCCGCATATGAGGTGCCAAAATCAGCGTTGAAATTCCCGGTACCGTCAATTAAAGTTGTGGGCGAGCCTTGTGCCATTACATCGGGTTTTACACGATTGTCAAAACTTGGGCCGATGCTTGAGAGCGAAGCATAGTCTCCTTGCCAGTTCACAGCACCAACGGTAAGCACCGAATCACCATCGGCAGGAGCTGCAATATGTGGCTGAGATGTGCCTCCTTCATTTCCTGCGCCAGCAACTATCAAAATACCTTTTGAAGCAGCTATATCTGCTGCTCTGGTAATTACGGTAGTATTGCCATCCATGTCGCTGTAACTGTAATTATCTTGTGGATCATCAAATAATTGGTATGAAAGTGAAGTGTTGATAACCTGTGCTCCAACACTATCAGCAAATTCAGCTGCCATTACCCAATGATCCATTTCAAGGGGAGTTTCCTGATGGATGTTCTCGGTGGTGAACAGCCAATAGTTCGCATCAGGAGCGGTTCCTATCATGGTATCAGCCAGATTTGCAGCCATTATAGATAGCACACTTGTACCATGGCTGCCCCAGCCAGAAAAAACATTTGAATCATTAGAAATATAGTTGAAAGTACCTAAAAGTCTTTGAGAAGTTCGCAGGCTATCAAAGGCTGAACTTTGGATAAAGCCTTCATACCCGGCATCAATTACAGCAATGGTAATGCCTGTTCCTGTGTAACCTTCCTGATGAAGTAAATCGCCATTCAACATTTCAATTTGGCCATTCGCAAATCCATAATCAAGGGTATCGCCAGAATTCACACCACACAAGAAACTTTGATGTCTTTTGGAAAACTCAATTCGCTCCACAAAAGGTAAGGAGGCTATTAATGCTGGTTGCGGGTGACTGACATAGACATAATTCAACCATTTGGAATGGGCCATGGGTATAGCCCCCAATTCATTCAGAGTTTGTTTGTATTCTTTGGCAATAGGTAAATCGCGATTATTTATAGGTATATTTTGTAAAGCTCTCCGGCTAAGCGCAGCAGTTGATAAGAATCTTTCAGGAGATTCGAGTAATTCCAGGCTGGAGCCCTTATCTTTTAGATAAACTCTAAATTCAGTTTGGCTTTGAGCTTTTAGGCTTAGGCAAAAGAGAAGCCCTGTTAATACATAGATACACTTGTTCATATTATTTTTTTTGGCGGTTATTAGATTAGTGACTAGAATATTGTAATTGAGTTGTCTGGCTTAGTGTCTATTTATAGAGTCAAGTGTCTGAGCTATAAAGTTTGAGGGCAAGGCTTGCGAAGTTTTGAAAATCAAGAAGTTTACTGATGTAAATGACTGTTTTTCAAAATGAGCGTAACGCAGCTATCGGACTTTATAGACAGACATTAGTTAGATTCTTTCTGTTGAAATGCATATCCAATTCCTGCACCAATGGATATCCCCAGAGAAATACCGATGGCAGGGTTATTCATAGCAACACCTATAGCAGCGCCAATGGCTGTTCCAAGAGCGATTCCTATGGCTATTTTATTTGCCTTTTTTTCTTTCATGGTCGTTTTGATTTATCTAATATTTTCTGAATGCATTAAGTCTGTCTCTGCTTCAAGGTTTCTCTTTTGTGGCCTCTGTCAATGTGTATTTGCAAGTCATCACTGACCTCTTGGATTACCAAAGCCCATGTTCTCATTTCTTTTTTCCAAACGCTTCCATTCTTTCCTTGTGATAGTTGCTACCACTTAAAGCATACGCCTTAGAAACGGCCTTTAAAGCATTGGTATAATCTTTCTGGCTTTCGTAATAATCAGCTAGGGAGTCGAAAGCATTGCCACTGGTTGGATAGTACTCAGTGGCAAGTTCAAAGAACATCTTGGCCTTATCTGGTTGGCCCATGTCCAGGTTCATATATCCGCTCATATTCATCAGGTCTTCTGGATAAGGCGGAACGGGATAGCCGAAGTGCGTTTCGAGCTTTTTAGCGCGGTATTTTACAATTGCATACAACTCGTCTTTGGGCGTGGCTGGCGAATTGAACTTATCTGTTTGCTCCATTTGATACCAGTGAAAAAGGGCCAGCATTCCATCTAGCATGGAAGGCAGTGGAACCGTACCATGGATATCGTTCGGATAAAACTTCCAATAGGATTTCAGCCCTTTGCCTTTCTCCTTCAGCAAGTTTGAAAACTGCACAATGGAGCGCGAGAAAAGGGTGAAATCAGAAGTGTCCTGCATCAGATTGTCGATGGTAATAGTTGGATCTTGCATATGCAATTGTCCACTCATTGAAATAAAAAGCGCCTTACCTTCGAGCTCAACTTGAAGGGGCTTCTGTGCCTGCTTCAGTAGTTGTTGATCATCCCAATCCAAGCTTGGATCAATGGCCAAATAGTTGGCAAAGAGCTTTGGATCATTGATAAGCTCATGACAAACAAAGAGACCGCCATACGAATGGCCCACTAATGTTCTGTACGAGGTAGCCCGATATTTATTCTCCACAAAAGGAATAAGTTCTTCTTTTAAAAATTGGGCAAACGTGGCGGCTTCACCATTCTCTTCCTTAAAAGGCATTCCATACTTGGTGGTGATGGTGGTTGGTGTCAGATTCTTGGTACGATCATGGTCGTTGGAAATACCAATGAGAATCATCTCGGGCATAAAGCCACCGTAGTAGTTCTCGTAAACGGAACTAAGTGCAGGCAGCAATACTTCGCCATCCAATAGATAAACCACAGGGTATTCTCGTTGGTTTTCAGGGTTGTAACCACTTGGCAGTTGAACATAGATGGTTCGTGTTTCACTAAGTGTTTTTGAATAAAGACTATCCTTCAAGCCCAGTTGTTGCAAATAGGTGCTTTCTTTTTGTGCCACCGCACCTAAGTGAATGAGCAGACTCAAAACAATAAGATGTATGCTCCCAAATTTGATTGATGTATTCATTTTACCGACTTTATTTTGTTCTAATTATTCCTTCAATTTACCAAGTATCTGCTCTTTGTCCTTTCACTCCCTTTGATCGTCTTTTGCTTAAGACGGAAGCGCACCTATGCTTCCAATATCAAGTTTTCAATAAATCGATTGTCTTGGGACGATTGCACGTGTTTGGAATTTTTGAGCAGCACACTTTCTTTTAAGGATGGAAATATCTGTGTTGCCCGCTTAATCATTTTCTCGCCCGGAAACATAACATCGTGCTTTGCCGCAATCAACGTTATAGGGGTCTTGATGAGCTTTGCTTTTTCTTTATCAATAATGGGAACAGGCGTAAAATCCATCTTAAAGTGCATGAATACTTTTGAAAGGTATTTGATGCCAAATTCATCTCTATTGGTAAAGAGCTCTCTCAAAAAAGCCTCCACGAATTTGGGCTTACCCGACCTCATATACCTCCTCATGGGGATGAATATTTTAAATAAGGCCTTTAGCGGATTTCCATTTACAATGTAAGCTGGGGCTGACAGAAACACTTCCTTGATTTTGCTTTCATCATTTTCCAGCGTTTTTAAAATAACCAATCCACCAAACGAAAACCCGGCAAGCGTTACACCTGTAATGTTGAGTTGATCAATTACCTCATTCATCCATTTGCCATAGGCGTCATCTTTCATACTCGGTCTGGTTTCCGCACTCTTGTTGGGTTGGGCAATTACATCCACCGCGTAAACTCTAAAGCGCTTGCTCAAGTTAGGATACGTTTCTAATGCAATAGGTGCACAACCGTTAGAACCATGAATGAAAATTATGGGTGGGAGAGATGTATCTCCCGTAGCTATGATGTTTGTTATTCCAAAACTCGTTTCAACTTGTATGTACTCAAAGTCAATATTGAGCTCTTCCAGTTTTTGGTCGTACAGGCTTAAGACTTCCTGCTTGCCTTGGGCCGATTTGAATAATGATTTCACTGATTTCTCCATTTTAATGCTTTCCCATTCTTAGGTTGATTTTTAGCTATAAAAATCAAGTTTGGACTAACTGAGGCAAAGGTGCGCGCTCGATTCTGCACACAGGTTCGTAATCTTAAGTGCAGGTTCGGAATTTCATATTCAAACCCAAAAAATGAATAGAAGTCGGGCTTCAACGTTTAGGAACCGATCGGTTCAAGGTCCGTTTTTGGTTAGGCTAAAATTTATACCCTATTCGCAAGTGCATGTTTAATTCTATTCCACTTTCGTCTTTTGAATATCCTGCACGCTCAGCAAATGTGTAGCTATATCCTGCGCCAATACCGGCTTCAAAGTTGAAATGCTCCCCTATATTTCTTCTAATTCCATACGTAGGTATGATGGCGAAATCACTTACCACCGGAGCATCATCAGTATTGAAAAGAGCCCATTCTGGATGATAACTGGTTTTTAAGGCAATAAAATTGCCACTATTGCCATCAATTCTTTTTGACTTTTGTAAACGTTTTTTGAGGTTGTGATAAAACCTAGGCTCAATAACTATAACCGGTGTGAGGATAAACGGAGAATTATAATCATCATAGTAAGTGGTTTCCCAAATACCTAAATCAAAACCAAGCTCTGTTCTTAGCGCTATGCTATTTGATAACCTTGCTTCATTGTATGCCCAAAGCCCTAAAACTCCGGTTTGAATTCCGAATGTTGACTTTTCTACACTTGCGTTTTGAGATTTGCCGATCATAGTTAGTCCGCACAACGTCAAGATGAATAATGCTTTTTTCATAATTGTTTTTTTAGAATTTCGATTGCACAAAGCCTTCCTTGTTATCGTTTGATTATTTAGTAAAGTAGAATGGAAGCATAACCCAATGATTATTTACTCTGCTTTATCGTATTGACAGTGCAAAGGTGACGTGGAAAGGAAGGTGAATCGTCCTGAAATGTAATTCTGGACTTATGAGTACGATTTAATTTCTGATCAACAGATCTAACTTTGGATTAGATTTCACCCAAGATTGCGGAGTCATTCCTTCGTTTTATTAGAAGGAGGCACTGAATACCGATTTAAAATTAAAGCCGCTCTCATATGCCAGGGGCGCAAGGGTAAAGTTGATTTAGTCTGATATGATTTGAATAGGTCTTCGGTATTTCACCGCTGGGTAATCTCAGAAATAGACCTTATACATGAGATTAGGGAAAAGTCCGACCTGTGTGATATAGCTGATGTTACCAGGTTCGCTGTCATCGTAATACTCCGATATTCTTCCTTTTGCCTCAGTGATATCGTAGATGTTGAGGTAGAATTCGTGCGTAGTTTTTGGTCTATTCCACTTGTAGCTCATAGAAAAATCTATCTGATGCAGGTCGTCAAGAGACGATTCATAGGCTTTATCATAGTCCCAGTATTGATCATTGGCCGGATCTACATTCAGTTGGCCTTGATCATCTCTTCTAAGCGGGATTATTTTTCTTCCTCCGCCCACAAAAACTTTTAGATTAATCGTGAGCGCTTGATTGTCCTTTCTTCCAAGATTAAGAAATTCCTTTCCAGCTAATATGTTGGCGATATACTCGCTGTTATATTGTGTATTTCGCCATTTGTTTTCCAGGGTTTTGTACTTCGATTGAAAGAGCGACATATTGACCAAAAAGTAATAGCTGTTGTTAAAGAATTTCTCGATGGTAAGCTCAACTCCATAATTCTTGCCTTCCCCCTCATTGACAAGATGTACGTATTCATAATCTATTCTTTCATTTATTGTGGCATAGTAGCTAGAGTCTTTGGCTACCGGTAAATCATACAGCCACTGGTAGTAGATTCCCAATTTTGCTTTTAAATCGGGCCTAAATCGTTTCTCTATCGCAAGCGTATAATGGTCGGCTTTTAGTAGTCCCAGATTGCGGTTGGGTTCTGTGAGTGTACCATTGTCATTTGGTACTTTGGCAAAATAGTTATGAGCACTTTCCATAGTGCTGTGTTTTCCGTATCCCAGAGTCAGATCAATGTTGGGGGTTAGCCTCCAATCCATGGCAAATCGTGGTTCTAATGTTCGGTTTTGATTGTAGAAGTCATTCATCTGATGAATGCCAGTAATAAATGTGACGTTGCTGAATGCCTGAAATTTCCAGCTGATGAAATTCCGAAGGGTGCTCATTTGCTCATCAAAATCAGCGAGTAATCTCGGGGTGGATAAAGTATCTTTCTGCAGCTGCTGAAAGTAGTCATAGCTGAAATATGCATATTTAAATCCTGCCTGTAGCTTATGCCGATTGTTGAATTTGTAATTAAAGGTCATTGCTCCCCGGTAGGTTGATTTGTTCACGTCTCCCTCAAAATATTGGTAAGGTGAGTCCTCAGCTTGTGCAGGAGGATTGTATCTGGCTTGCACATTATCATTTATGCCATCAGTGGAGTATATTACAGAAGTATTGAGATAGCTTTTTTTTGATAAGTAAATCGAGTGATTGATGCCGGTATTAAAAAGATAACTTCTCGTAGAATGGTCTTTTGACAGGGAGCTCAATTGACCGCTAAAGCCAGGCGACAACACAGCATCTATGCCTGATATATTCTCCAAGTCAAACCCACTAAAACCACCTAAACCAAAGATTGAGAAGGTACCTAGCTTATCGGAAGGCAGCATGATTTTGAATGCACCATCTTGAAAATTTGTAGCGCCACTTCGGTCCAACAATCCGAGGGTGCTCAACAAGGTGATAGTAGAGTAACGGTAGTTGATTAGGTAAGAACCAGCATAGCCCTTTTTGAGCGGGCCTTCCAGGGTAATATCTGTCCCCATAATTCCCACGCCAAATACCCCTTCAAAGCGTTCATTGTTTCCAGATCTTAATTTGATATCGTACACGCCAGACAATACATCACCATACTCAGCTGGGAATGCGGAGGTGTAAAAATCTGAAGTAGCCAGCATGTTGTTGTTGAGTGCACTGATGCCTCCCGTACCGATCCCACTTTGATTGGCGAAGTGATTTGGGTTAGTGATTTGTACACCTTCCAATCTCCATTGCACGTATTTCGGTGAATTACCACGAACTATAATATCGTTGCTACCATCTTGAGTTGTGGCTATACCCGCATAGTTGGATAGGATTCGGGTAGGATCGTTAAAAGGTCCTGCATATCTGTTTGATTCCTCAGGAGAGATTGATCTGGCGTCAACCAATGCCATGTCATTGATAGGACTTCCTTTGTCCATTTGTGCTACCACGGTCACCTCGTCCATTTTGGTAGTATACTCATGCAGGGTAAGGTTTAGTACCACTACCTTGGCCGAATTCACCACAATATTTGGAATTATTTTTTGCTCATAACCGATATATGAAAGTTGCAGGTTTACACGTCCAACCGGCACTTTTTCAATCCGGAAATTTCCATCAATATTGGTGGTGGCACCAATAGGAGGAGAGGAGTCTTCAATCATTACTGTCACTCCAATCAGTGGTAATTTGCTCTCCTCATCTATTACCTGTCCGCGAATGGTTTGCGTTAGAATTTTTTGTTTGGTTTCCTCAGAATCTTGTTTAGGCTTTGATGAGATGATTATGGCATCATTCCTTTCCTGGTATATCAGGTTAGGATCTTTCAGAACATTAGCTAAGGCATTTTCATACGACAAGCATTGGCTAAAAATGAAAAAGACTACTATCCAGAAAAATCTCGATCTTATATTCCACTTATTTAATAAATTCTTCAATTGTATCAGCTTATTCAGAAGCTTGTAAATTGGAGAACAACAGAACTTTCAGCCCATCAATCTTGACAAGGGCGTTTATGACTTCATCAGTACTACCATCACTGAAGTACTTATCCTCCGCTTCGTATTTCATGTTTACAAAAGGCAGGACGGCCATAATATTGCTGGTCATCCTGGGGTTGAAATATCCTGCAAGATACTATTAGTGATCTATTTTGTTCTAACCCCTTTGGTTGTAAAGCTCATGCCTTGCTGCCCGGAAGTTGAAATCATTACAGCTTCAAAAAATGGTTCATTGCCCTCATTCTGGGTAAGCCAATCAAAAACAAAATTGGCACCGGTACCACCTGATCCATCGGTTTCATTTATTACAATTTGAAGTGATTCCAGCGGCTTCACAAAAATTGGTTTGTTGATGTAATTTCGAATCAGTTCACCGTGTGTGTTGTAGTAATCGGCTTTGGTGATGAATATAGAATCCGAAAGTGAAGTGTTGTGGATGCTGACGGTGGCGGTTAGTGGAAAAGTAGTTTCGGGGGAGTAGCTATAAATTTGAGAGTAAACAGAAAGGTAGGAGCTATGCGGCATCAGGCTATCCAAACTATTTACCGAAACTTCTCTATTACTCCAGTCTAGAGTTGGGCTACTTGCTTGCTCTTCTGCTTGATTACAAGATGTGAAAATCACAAAAACCAAAAGTGGAATAATTCGGCACATAGATTCTACATTAAATTAATAGGGCTAAGTTAAAATGTTTTATTGGTGGATAAAGGATTTAATACTTTGGCTTTAGAAAGTATACACTGCTTACATTTACCGCTTCAAAATTTAGAAAATGACCAAGGAAGAAATACTAAACGAGTTCAATAAATTTTGCAAAAATACGCTGATGGAAACTTTAGAAATGAAGTTTGTAGATGTGGACAAGGAAGCGGGGATGGTAAAGATGACGATGCCAGTAAACTCGCGTGTACATCAGCCGATGGGGCTTTTGCATGGCGGTGCTTCTGCGGCTTTAGCCGAAAGTTTGGGTAGTGCTTCTAGTTTACTCTATGCCGACCCAAAAGAATATGCTGTTTTAGGAATCGAAATTAGTTGCAATCATTTGCGCTCCAAGCGCGATGGTGTGATTACGGGCACCGCTAATATCATTCATAAAGGGCGAAGTACTCACCTTTGGGAAATCGTAATTCGCGATGAAGAGGAGCGAATTATTTCGCATTGTAAACTTACCAACATGATTGTGCCGCATAAAAAGTAATGATGCAAAAGCTCTTTATCAGTTTACCGGGTAACTCAGATTATAAAGTATACACTTCAGATTCGGGCGGTGGTTTTGCCTTTCGCTTTTCATCCTTTGAAGGGCATGAAGAGGTGAACCTAAAAATGAATCAAACCAATGACGAAAGCTTTCTTTCTGAAAACCTTGGTGGGCAACACTTTAATATTCCCACTCATGAAGAATATGTAAAGCTGGTGGAAAATACAGTGGCTCATATTCGTAAAAATGATCTGGGTAAAATTGTGATGTCACGTCCTCAAAGATTTGACAAGATAATTGAGCCTGTTCTTGTTTTTAAAAAATTAGTAGAAGCTTATCCCACAGCCTGTGTGTATCTTTTTACGCATCCGGAAGTAGGAACGTGGATGGGCGCTACCCCGGAAACCTTGCTCAGTAAAAAAGGGGATGTGCTAAAAACTATGAGCCTTGCCGGAACACAAAAAAAAGGTGAAGAGGATAAATTTACTGGAAAGGAAAAAATAGAGCAGGAGCTGGTCACAGATTATATCACTGAAATTCTGAATTCTGAAAAGGGAGTGGAAGGAGTGAAGGCCGAAGGCCCAATTATAGCGGAAGCTGGAAACGTAGTCCATCTAAAAACAGCAATCGAAGCCACAGTGCAGGGAAGCTTCAATCTTTCTTCTTTGATTAAAAAGCTTCATCCAACTCCGGCCGTTGCTGGTTTCCCTAAAAAGGAAGCATTAGAATTTATAAAGAAAAATGAGCCGTACAAGCGTAGTTTTTACGCTGGTTACTTTGGACTAAACCAAAGAACTGACGCGCATTATTTTGTAAACCTCCGCTGCATGCAAGTCTTTCATGATTCTGTAGTTTTATATGCTGGAGGTGGTATTACCAGAGATTCAAACCCTGAGGCGGAGTGGGAGGAGACGGAGAATAAGATGCAGACCTTATTGCAGGTTTTGAAGTAGAACTATTATCCAATAGGGCCCCAGAGTTACTAATCACAATATGAACTTATGAACTACGGAGTATAGAGAGTTCCACAGAGTAGCGATGCTGAAATATTGTGTTTTGCACAGTGTGGCTCAGTGTACCCAGAGGTAATTAATTACAGCGCGGAGTTATGAAACACGGAGTAGAGAGTTCCACAGAGTAGTGATGCTGAAATATGGCGTTTTGCTCAGTGTGACTCATTGTATTCAGTGGTAATTAATCACAGTATGAATTTATGAACCACGGAGTATACAGAGTTAGACAGAGGAAAAATCCTGATAATGCACCTTGCCCAGTGTGCTTCAGTGGTAATATTATGCCTCACAGAGTACTCAGAGTTTCGTGAAGTACAGAGCAATAAATCCGAATCCTTTGCGCCTATTCTAGAGAACAATTCTCCTTATCCCAGCTTTCATAGATTTCACATTGAAATTTAGAAGTAAGCCTACTTTACATTCAGTCAATTTCAGATAAGTCATTATTTGAGCCATATGTATGTTTTGAAGTGCACTTATAGATTTTACTTCAACAATCACCTTCTTTTCTACATATAGGTCGATTCTATATCCACAGTCAAGTCTCACATCTTTATAATCTAAAGGAAGGGCAAACTGCTTGTCAACCAACAGTCCGGTTTGAAGTAATTCATAATAAAGGCATTCTTCGTAAGCATTTTCAAGTAAACCAGGTCCCAAATTGGTGTGCACTTCCATTGCGCATCTAATTATTTCACCAGTAAGGTTTGAGTGTATATAGTGCATTATTGTTGAGTTTTGGTTGTTGAAAAGTTATAAAACTAATCTCAAGTGTTTTTTATCGGAGCTCTGCGCTCCAAGGTTTAGAGTGTATTACGGATAGTTATGAACCACTGAGTATAAAGAGTTTCACAGAGGTGTGATGTTGAAATATTGTGCTTTGCTCGGTGTGACTCAGTGTACCCAGAGGTAATTAATAACAGCGCGGGGTTATGAACCACTGAGTATAGAGAGTTCCACAGAGGAGGAATGCTGATTTTGTGTCTTTCTCAGTGTGACTCATTTCACTCAGTGGTAATTTGGGTATTGCGTATAGTTATGAACCACAGAGTTCAGAGAGTTTCACAGAGGTGCTGCACTATACTCAGGCAAACGTTGAGCATTCAGGGGTGTTTTTTATCAAAGGTCACTCAGCGTTATTTTTGTTTTAAAAGAGAAGCACAGCGGTGAATTTCCTCTTTTGATGAAAATCCATTTATCCGCTTACTTTTGCTACTTATTGAAGAACTAAACTCCAGAAGATATTAAAACTTCAGATAAGCTCAATGCCCAGTATCTAGGGCAACTTTTAAAGCAGCATAATTGTAAAACGGTGGTGATAGCGCCAGGTAGCCGTAATGCTCCTTTGATTATCACTTTTACAAACGATTCCGATTATCGCTGTATTTCGGTGCCCGATGAGCGCGTGGCGGCATTCACGGCCATGGGACTTACATTAGAAAAACGCGAACCTGTTGCCGTGATTTGTAGTTCAGGCTCAGCAGCGGTTAATTTTTATCCAGCAGTGGTAGAGGCTTTTTATCAAAAGCTCCCATTAGTTGTAATCACTGCAGATAGACCGATTGAGTTGATAGACCAAGGAATTGGCCAGGCGATTCGTCAGCCCAATGTGTTTACAACCCATATTGTTAAAGACTTTGATCTTATCCGTGAGCCGGCTGATGAGCTGGCCAAAAACTTCAATCAAAGAAGTATAAATGAAGCTTTGCTGGCTACTAAGCATGGCCCCGTTCATATCAATGTTCCTTTTGACGAACCCCTTTATGGAACAACTGAGGAGCAGGTGGAAGCTCAGTATATTGATGAAACTTTGGGGAATAGAACGCTTTCCAACACCAAGGTCGAGCAGCTTTCCTCCATTTGGAATGAAGCTCCTAAAATTTGGGTGCTAGCAGGACAAATGCTTCCTGATAGTGAGCTGGAAGAAATTCTAACTTCCCTAAACCAAAAAAGTCCTTTCCTTATATTTTCTGAATCGCTGAGCAACCTGCACTGTGCGTGTAATATTCACTCTATTGACAGGTTGATTAATACAATTAGTGAGGAAGAAAAAGAAGCGCTTTGCCCTGACCTTCTGATAAGCATAGGTGGAGAGGTAGTGAGCAAAATGGTGAAGAAATTCTTACGCACTTTCAAGCCAAAACATCATTGGTATGTGAATGAAGCCACGGAATTTCAAGATACTTATGGAGCCTTGACGGATCACGTTCAGGTACATCCTGCTTTGTTTTTTAAAGATTTGATGGGTTTTACAAAGCCAAAATCGAGTGATTATCGGGATGATTTTTTGGCAAAAGACCAGAAGAGAATGGCCAAGCATGCCGAGTTTGTGAATAAAGCGCAGTTTTCGGACATGGCTGCTTTTCGCGAAATATTGAAGCACTTACCTAAAGATTCTATTTTGCACTGTGCCAATAGTACCTCTATTCGCTATTCACAGCTTTTTGACCATGAAGAGTCCATCTTGCATTATGCCAATCGTGGTACTAGTGGAATTGACGGTTGCACGTCTACAGCTATTGGCCATGCCATAACTACCGATAAAATGGTTACTCTGATTACCGGTGATGTTGCCTTTCTTTATGATTCCAATGCTTTTTGGAATGATGAGTTACCGGATAATTTACGAGTGATTGTTCTGAACAATAATGGTGGAAATATCTTCCGTATTATTGAAGGGCCGGATAAAAATGAAGACTTTGAGCGTTTTCAGGAGACTATTCACAATGTGAAGTTGCAGGGCGTGGCTACCACATTCGGGCTAAGCTTTACAAGTGTATCTGATGAAGGAAAACTGCAACAAGTTCTGTCAAGCTTTTTTGCCCCGGAAGGAGGCATAAAGGTTCTGGAAATACAAACGCCACGCATTGAAAGTCCCGAGGTGCTGAAAAACTACTGGGCATTTTTAAGAAATGGATTTAAGTAAAAATATGCTACTCGAAAATCTTGACATAAACCCCGATGAGCTTCCGCAAATGGAAGCGGTGGATTTTGAATCACTAGAATCGGATTACCTATACATGCGCCTTACCGCTTGGGCTTTGTTCTTTCTTATGGCAGCTGGTGTGCTCACCGTTTTACTTTTTACTACCGATGTAGCAGCTTGGATGTACTATACACCTTGGGCGGCTTTATTTGCGCTGGTGTTTATCTTCGAAATAATAGGCTTCAAAATAAAGGGATATGCCATTCGCCAAAAAGATGTGAGTTATAAAAGTGGCCTTATTTGGTTTCACATGACCAGCGTTCCTTTCAACAGAATTCAGCATTGCGAGATTAGCCAGGGGCCATTGGGTAGGTTATTCAATTTGGCATCGGTAAAAGTATACACGGCAGGGGGTAGCGGTAGCGACCTTAGCATTAGCGGACTTACCAAAGAGCGTGCACAGCGACTTCGTGATTTTATTACCAAGCTGAGCGCGGAGTATGAATAACCTAAACCTGAATGAGCCGCAAAGACAATCCCTTGTTGGTGTGGCGGTTATTTTTTTTAAAAATCTTAGAGTTGCTGCCAACATCTTCATCTCTGTGATTTTGGTGCAATTTGGTACCGAAATTTCCTTTTGGGGATTAGGTCTCAAAGAAGTTGGGTTCATCATTGCCGGGCTGTTTCTCATCATTTCTTATCTACAGTACCGCAGGTTTTATTTTTATGTGGTGGATGATAAATTCATCATGGAAAAGGGCTTGCTGAGCCGCGACCGCATTACTATTCCCTTTGACAGAATCCAAACCGTAAACCTCAATCAAAATATTATTCAGCAGGTGCTTGGCGTGATGGCCGTAAAAGTGGACACGGCAGGAAGTACTGAAAAAGAGCTAGAAATTTCGGCTTTACCCAAAAGCTATGCTCGCGAACTGCAGAACTTTTTAATAGAAAAGAAAGAGGAAACTAAGCAGGAGAAAGGAGAGCTTGAAACGGAAACTAGTGAGGACGAACGTGAAACAAACAAAACCTTAGACCTTAGTACAAAACGCCCTTTGGTTACACTACCCATCAAAGATCTTTTGCTGGTAGGTCTTACGGAGAATCATTTGCGAACAGGGTTATTGGTTTTTGCGGTAATCAACGGTTATGTATGGCAATTTGAAGAATATTTACTCAAACCTTTTGAGCCATTTTTAGAAGAGCAAGCCAATACTTTTATGGCTTCGTGGCTTATTTTATTGCCTATTGCCGTTCTGGCTTTTCTATTTATTTCGGTTTTGATGTCAATGATTCAAAGCTTGCTGAAATACTTCAATCTTGAGTTTTTTGTAGATGCTAAAGGAGTGCAGTTGGTTTCGGGTTTGCTAAAACGGGCAGAGTATCAAATTCCAAACAATAAAATTCAATACCTAAAGTGGAAGAGCAACCCTTTGCGTAAGCTTATTGGCTTAAGAACTTTAGCTGTAAAGCAAGCCAGCCCTGAGGATGCTAGAGGCACAAAAGGTGTAGTACGTGTGCCTGGTTGCCGAGATGAACAGTTGGAAGTGGTGCTCGATACTTTTTACCCTCAAGCTCTTACAGGTACTTATACTCACTATTTGCCCAATCAGTTATTGCGTTTGCAGCACACTATTTATTTTGGAATAATCCCTTCCATATTAATCACAGGCTTGGGATGGTTTGGTTGGATTTTTAGTTTGGGAGCTTTGCTGTACTTACCTATTTCTTTGTTTTTTATCAAGAAGTATTTCTTCAGCGTATCTATGTTGGTTAGTTCCGAAATGTTGATTCTGAAGAAAGGATGGGTGTTTCCCTCAAGAGTAGCCCTGCCACTTTACAAATTGCAAAATGTGAAGCTCACCCAAAGCATTTTTCAAAAACAAAGAAATCTGGCTTCGGTAACTTTTTACACAGCAGCCGGAGTGGAAGGTTTTAAACACCTGCCTTTTGAGGAAGCTGTGGAGCTTTACGATTTTCTGCTTTATAAGATTGAAGTGGAAGATAGAGGGTGGATGTAGGGACAAGGTTTGTAGTTTGATGTTTCTCTTGAAAGGAGAAAATGTTTGTAGATGAAGTCAATATTGTTCTTCATCAAGGATATTAAAAAAAGAAAATTCTTTACTAGAATGACCATTTGGAGGAGTTTTAAATTTTGGAGATTTTTCATTCTGTTCGTGATTGCAGGAACAGGTGTTGGTTTGTTGGTAACAGTAATTTTAAAGGATTCGGGTGCTTTGGAAGTAGAATCTTTGGATGAAAAATACATTTATCATTTTGACACTGTGCGGAGTCATGAATATGTAACCGTCATGGTTTCTGATAATCTGGCACGCGCAAAAGAAGTTACCGACTTCTATTTAGGAAGATCTTCACAGATAATTGGTGGAGACAATTTATCCTATATTAAGAGCTTCGTGAAAGTAAAAGTAATGGAGTATTCTGCTGATTCTAATTTTGTGAAAATATATGCTAAGTATAGATTTGGTGTAGGACCGAAAATTAAAATTATAGAAGGTTTTGTTCCAGTATATACTCTACACAACAAATTACCTTGACGTAAGACTAGGTTTTAAATCCAAGCGTACCTCATATAATTCTATATTTGGGCACAACCACACTTAGCTATGCAGCACAAACGCTTTCAGCGGTTTTCTCCAGATATTGATTTTTCAGACGTTGACCACATTGTTATAGGCTCTGGCATTGGCGGTCTTACCGCTGCTACCTGGTTAGCCAAATGTGGACAGAAAGTAGTGGTTCTCGAGCGCCATTATGTTCCTGGTGGTTTCACTCATAGTTTCAAAAGAAAGCAAGGTTTTAATTGGGATGTAGGCGTTCACTATGTTGGCAATTTGGAAGAAGGCGGTTCTATGCGCGGCATGTTTGACTTGCTAAGCAACAAAAAGCTGGAATGGGAACCCATGGGTGAAGTGTATGATGTGGTTCAGATTGGCGATGACGTGTATGAGTTTAAAGCCGGTAAAGAGAATTTTAGGAAGCAAATGATTGGCTATTTTCCAAATGAGGAAAAGGCAATTGACGACTATTTGGAGTTACTCAAAAAATCAAATAAATGGGGAAGTGCTTTCTTTTTTGAAAAGAGCTTCAAACCATTTTTGAGCAAGTCTTTGGGTTGGTTTATTCGCAAGTTTTATAAAAAGTATTCTCAGCAAACTACCCTGGAAGTACTGAGTAAAATCACTACGAACAAGAGGCTGATAGCAGTGCTTTGTGGCCAATGTGGTAATTATGGTTTATCACCAAGGCACAGCAGCTTTGGTGCGCATGCTTTGGTAATCGGTCACTTTATGGAGGGCGGTTATTACCCAAAAGGCGGATCGGAGCAAATCGCATTGAAAACTATTGACACCTTACACGAGCTAGGAAGCGAAGTATATATAAATGCTGATGTTTCAGAAATTGTGACTAAGGGAAGCCGTGTGAAAGGTGTAATGGTGGGGGAAACTTTTATTCCCTGTAAAAGTGTGATAAGCGGAGTGGGAGTAAATAATACTTTCAATCACCTTTTGAAAAATGGAGCAAGCAAAACCTGTGATTTTAACCTTGAGACTGTAAAACCGGCTACCGGACATATTTGCTTGTATGTAGGCTTGGACAAATCCAGCGAAGAGCTTAATCTGCCAAAGCATAACTTGTGGTGGTATGCAAATGAAAATATTGATGCGACTTTTGACAATATGACTTTGAAAGATGCACCGGATAAGTTTGCTTACATATCTTTTCCGTCAGCCAAAGATCCTAAATGGGAAGAAACGAATGCGGGAACAGCCACTATTCAGGCAATTTCTAAAGCCAATTATGAATGGTTTGCAAAATATGAGGATCAACCTTGGATGAAAAGGGATGATGAGTACAAAAAGTTGAAGGAGGAATTCAAGGACGGAATGCTGGAGAGGCTATACAACCTATATCCACAAATCAAAGGACATGTAGCTGTTACTGAGGTTTCATCACCTCTTTCTACCAAACATTTTTCCAATTATAAAAAAGGAGAGATTTATGGTTTGGATCATACCCCTGATCGTTTTGACCTTTCTTTTTTAAGACCTGAAACCAAAATAAAAGGTCTTCGACTCACAGGGCAGGATATTACTTTGGTGGGTGTAGCAGGGGCCATGCTTTCGGGTATGCTTGTCGCAATTACTATACTCAAATTTCGCGTGTGGCGAATTTTCAAGGAAATTGGCGAACTTCAAAAGAAATAGGCGATCACTTGAATTCAAATTTTTACAAATACTTCCAATCACTCACCGAGTTACCTGCTTCTGAATTAGAAAAACTGACGGCTGATTTGCCAAGTCGAGAAGTGAAGAAGGGTGATTATGTACTAAAAAGTGGAGAAATCTGTCAGCATACCTTTTTTGTTGATAAAGGTTTACTTCGTATGTATTCTGTTAATGAAGATGGAAAAGAAAGCATTGTACAGTTCGCACCCGAAAATTGGATGATGAGTGATCGTGGTAGTGTGTATTTTAATGAGCCATCAGCCTATTTTATTGACGCAATAGAAGACACCAAGGCAGTTTTAATAGACTCCGATTTTATTCAAAAAATATCAGCGATCAGCGCTGAGTTTAGAGTAAATAATGAACGAATACTTCAAAACCATGTGCGCCATTTGCAAAACAGAATAAGCTTGCTGATTGGTGCAAATGCTGAAACCCGTTATCTTGATTTCATAAAACTATATCCTGACCTGATGCTCCGGGTACCCCAATGGATGGTAGCTTCCTATTTGGGGATAACCCCAGAAAGCTTAAGCCGTGTAAGGCGCGATCTTGCCAAAAGGAATTTTAAAGGCTAGTCGTCTTTCTTATCATACATCAATGCACAGCGTTTATACCTGAGCTACATTTGAAGTATTAAAAGATAAGATGATGAATACAAAAAAGATAGAGGTGGTAATTCCACCAAGAGAGCCTCACTACGTGGGCGATGGATTCAGAGTACATAATTTTATCCCGAGCGCTTATCATTTGGACATGAAGCGTATGGATCCATTTATAATGATGGATTATAATTCCAGATTTCATTTCCCCGCTACAGATACACCAAGAGGTGTGGGCGTACATCCCCACCGTGGTTTTGAAACCGTAACTATTGCCTATAAGGGAAAAGTAGCGCATCACGATAGTGCTGGTGGTGGCGGTGTAATTGGCGAAGGAGATGTGCAGTGGATGACTGCCGCTTCTGGTGTTTTGCACAAAGAGTATCACGAAAAGGAGTTTGCCAAAAAAGGTGGCGATTTTCAGATGGTGCAGCTTTGGGTAAACCTTCCCGCTAAGGACAAAATGAGCACACCAAAATACCAGGGAATTACAAATGCAGAAATAGCTAAATACAACTTGCCCAATGGCGGTGGAGTAGTAGAGCTAATTGCCGGAGAATATAAAGATGAGCGCGGTGCAGCCTCCACTTTTACGCCACTAAATATGCTCAATGCCAGAATTAAAAAGGGCGGTAAAGCAGACTTTTCATTCCCTGCAAGCTATAACACAGGATTGCTGGTAATTGAAGGCAGTATTACTGTAAATGGCGAGGAGCAAGTACCTACGGATCATTTTGTGTTATTTGAAAATGAAGGCGAAGATTTCACCATTGAAGCGCTTGAAGATGCCGTGGTGCTAATACTTGGTGGAGAGCCCATCAATGAGCCGATTGCTGCCCAAGGGCCATTTGTAATGAACACACGTGAAGAATTGATGCAAGCCATCAATGACTTTAACATGGGTAAATTCGGGTATTTGGAAGATTAAAATTAGGAGAGTAAAAAAACGGGTAGGTTTGTAAGGTCATACTTACCCGTTTTTTATTTTTGAAGCAGATCATATTCAAAATACTTTATGTCTGATAAATTTTCGGAAGAAGACCTTAAATCACTAGCAAAGCAATTGAGCAACCCTACTGGAGAAGATGGGATTAAAGTAGGGCAGTTGATGAGTGAGGGCAACATTGAAATGATCAAAGCTGCCATTGAGGCTTTGCAGCTTAAGTTTGGGCAAAGTGTGTTGGAACTCGGTCCGGGCAATGCAGATCATTTAAAAACCATCTTAGATCAAGCGGAATATCTCAACTATTTTGGTGTAGACATTTCCGAAACCATGAAGGCGGAAGCCGAGCGCATTAACGCCAAGTTTATAGAGCTTAGAATAGCCTTCTTTACCCTGTATGACGGAACAAATCTTCCCTTTAAGGATAAAACTTTTGATGCTACTCTTACGGTAAATACCATCTACTTTTGGGAGAAACCAGCAGAATTACTTAATGAAGTATATAGAGTGCTAAAGCCGGGAGGACGCTTTGCGATAGCTTATGGCCAAAAGGATTTCATGAAAAACCTTCCTTTTGTGAAACATGGTTTTCAGCTTTATTCTGATGAAGACATTAAGGTTCTCGTTGCTCAATCAAGTTTTAAGATTGAAGAAATTCAGCATAAGGAAGATAATGCTATTTCGAAAACAGGAGAGAAGGTAAGAAGGCAGTTTGGAGTTGCCGTATTGATGAAATAGATACTTTTTAGTAATTATGCTAGGCGAAAACTACTAAACTATGCTGATCAGAAAACTTCTCTTTATACTACTCACTTCTCTTTCATTTTGTACCGCTGCTCAAATGGTTGATGCCGGAAACGGCCATGCTATTGTACTTGACAAAGACGGGAAGGTGTTTACCATGGGAAGAAACAATTATGGTCAAATTGGAGATAGTACCTATGAAGATCACAATACCCCTTATCACGTAGAGCGTTTGCCAAAAATCAAAATTATTGCCAGAGGATATGATCATTCTTTGGCTATTGATGAGCAAGGTAGAGTGTGGGCTTGGGGGCGAAATAATTATGGTCAGCTGGGCTCAGCAATTCCCATCGATTTTAACACTCCACAGTTGGTAGTGAATCATAGAGATTTTATAAGTGTCGAGGGTGGTCATTGGCATACAGTTGCCTTGAAAGAGGATGGGACAGTATGGACTTGGGGGCACAATTTTTATGGAGAATTAGGAGATGGTACCCGTGAACATAGCCAATACCCGAGAAGTGTTGTAAAGAAAGATAAAACCACCTTGCAAGGGATAGTTAAAATTGTTAGTGTTGGATATCACACTTTGGCTTTAGATAAAAATGGAGAGGTATATTCATGGGGTTCAAATGACTTTGGCGAGTTGGGACACTTTCACAATGTTATTCAACATTATGCGGAGAAAGTAGAAGGTTTGCAAAACATAAAATCCATAGCCGTTGGTTGGCATCACTCTGTAGCTATAAATGAAAATGGTGAGTTGTTCATGTGGGGGTCTGATCCTTCCACACAAGTACGAGAATCAACATCCGATCATTTTAATTCAATAGTGAAAATTGACTCATTGCCACCAATGGTGAAAATTGCTTGTGGAAGCTGGCATTCCTTAGCAATTGATGAAACTGGCCAAGTGTGGGGGTGGGGGAACAATCGTTATGGAATGCTCGGAACGAAGGACACAATCAGCTACACTTACCCCAAAAAGATTCCAGGTTTTAAAGGAATAGAGGAAATAGGTGGTGGGTGTTTCCAATCATTAGCAATTGACAAGAAGGGTGATTTTTACACCTTTGGCGGTAATGCCAGCGGACAGCAGGGGCAAGGCGATTTTGCTTATATATTTGTGCCTACTAAACTAGACCTTAGCTTGGAGCCTAAGGGGGAAGTTGCCCAAGCTGAAATGGGTAAAGAAAATGACGCGATTGCTTCCGAAAGCAACATAACTGGCAAACAAATAATAGAAGTGCCAAAAATCATCATGTATTCGGTTCTCTTTCTTAGTTTACTGTTCAACGTTGTGTTTTTTATAAAGTATCGTAAAGCACAGAGAAAAGATAAGTTGACAAACTTATAGGTGAACGAAAAAAAACCGCATTTCTATGCCTACCTTGGTCAATAATTTCAGGTAAAATTTCCTGTATTTATCAAAACAAACCTATGGACTTGAAGCTGGCAGTACTTATTGATGGTGACAATATCCCATCCGCTTATGTGCGAGAGATGATGGAAGAGATTGCAAAATATGGCAACCCCACCATCAAGCGTATCTATGGCGATTGGACAAAGCCACATTTGAGCAAATGGAAAAATGTGTTGCTGGAAAATGCCATAACGCCTATTCAGCAATACGGCTATACTCAAGGTAAAAATGCAACTGACTCTGCCATGATAATTGATGCCATGGATATCCTTTATTCTCAGAAGGTAGATGGGTTTTGCTTAGTTTCTAGCGACAGCGACTTTACGCGATTAGCAACACGTTTGCGTGAAGCGGGAATGACGGTATTTGGGATAGGGGAGAAGAAAACTCCGAATCCTTTTATTGTGGCCTGCGATAGGTTTATTTATATAGAGATTTTGAAAAACACATCTTCAGAATCAGAGGAGAGTAAGCCAGAGCAGAAAACCGAGGTAGATAAAATTACCGCTAAGGATATTAAACTAATTGCCAGCACTATTTCAGATTTGGGAGATGATGATGGTTGGGCATTTTTGGGAGACGTAGGTAATCTTCTTCAAAAAAAGCAACCAAACTTTGACTCCCGAAACTATGGTTTTCAAAAACTAACTCCGCTCATCAAGTCTATTAAAGAATTTGAAATTGAAGAACGCGAAAGCCCAAAGGGACGCTTTAAATTGGTGTATGTCCGAAAAAAACAGAGGCGAAATTCTCGATCTTCTAGCAAGTCTTAAGTATTCTTTTTATTCTTAGAATACTCCATTTTCAGCTGTTTTCTATCAGCACTTCTCATTACAAATTCCATGTTAAGGCTTTGTAAACCAATCACAAATAAACTTTATTTTAAATTAATCTAAATAAGCTTGTTTGAGTAAATTCTGACATATACATTTGCGCCATTCTTAGAATCTATTTTAAACCAATCTAAATAAGAATAAGGTGAAAAAATTACTTACACTTTCGTTGGCGCTTTCCTTAGGAATGGCATTTGGTCAAAACAAAAAGGAGAACGATAAGAACAATATCAAAGAAATGTGCGGCTGCTACGAGGTAGAGTTTGACTATGCCGAAACGTTTTCTGATGCAAAGGATTATGAGTTTCGCGATCGCTACACTGCACATGCTTTGGAGTGGGTTTTAGCAGATGAGGAAACTGAAGATATGGTAATGCTTCAGCATCTTTTGGTGATAAATGATTCGATGATCATTAAGCACTGGCGCCAGGATTGGTATTATGAAAACACTGAGCTTTTTGTATATAACAGAAATCTAGAGTGGAAGAAGGAGGAAATTTCTGCTGATAAAGCAAAAGGAACCTGGACTCAAAAAGTATATCAGGTGGATGATAGCCCGCGTTACCAAGGCTACGCTACTTGGATTGATGTAGATGGAAAAAGCTACTGGGAGTCAGAAACTTTTGCTCCACTTCCAAGAAGAGAATATACAACCCGTTCTGACTACAATGTATTGATGCGCACCAACCGTCATCAAATTACCGACTATGGTCACCTTCATGATTTGGATGATGCAAAGATCATTCGCACAGAAGCTAAGGACAGCATATTAGTATGGGAGAAAGGTAGAAACAAGTATACCAAAGTAGATGATAGTCGCTGTGCCGCAGCTGTAAGCTGGTGGGAAACAAACCGCGAGTACTGGGTTGATGTGCGTGCCGTTTGGGATGATGTGATGGAAGAAAACGACTATATCAATATTGCTCAAAAAGCAGATAACAAAGTTCTTTATGAGCGTTTGTTCAGATTGGGTGATGAGCTTATAGCTGAGAAGAAATACAACTCTAAGAAAGCACAAAAGCAAATCCGTGAGCAAATAGACATACATCTTTCTAGTGTTGCTACCCCTTGGGATACGGCAACAGCTGAATAATTAAAACCAGTCAATTCACCAAACCTTAATCTTTTTTAACCTAATAATTTTTTATACAAATGAAAAAAATAACTATACTCTGTGCCTTATTGGCAACGGCTTTTGGAGCCAAATCACAATTTGATACTACTGGAATAGGTAGTTGGAATAGTCTAAACAACTCTTACGAAACTTGGTTGCAAGGTGCATTTGATGCAAATCGTGATCCTAACGATGCTACTGATTTTGGTTGGGGAAACTATGATATGAGTACTCACATTATTGGAGGTGATAGTATCTATATCATCAAAACAATGGCTGGTGATTTTAAAGCCATTTCTATTGATCAGATTTCTGGTGGTGTTTATACAATCACATATAGTAATCTTGATTTTTCAAATAAAGTAACCAAGACTTTGGATCGAAGCAGTTACTCTACCAAAAACTATTTCTTTTATAGTTTAGACAATGAAGTAGAGAAGGATTTGGAGCCAGCTACAGCAGATTGGGATATTGTATTTACTAAGTTTCTTACATTCTTCCCTGGCTTTGGAGCTTATCCTGTTGCGGGTGTTTTACACAATGATGGTGTAAAGGTTTCGGAAGTAGAATTTATGACTAACGGTTCATTCTCAGCAGCCGATACCGTTGCTTTCCCGCTTAGCGAAAACATTTCTACCATTGGGTATGAATGGAAAGATGCTTTTGCAGGCATCGTTTATGACACCCTAGGGTATGTTGTGAAAGATCAAATGGGGAACATCAATGACCTACAATTTACTGGATACGGTGGTTCGGCTACTGGTAAAATGGTATTTGAGGTAAATGGTGTTGCAGATTCTGTAATCCTTGGTTCTGGAAACGATGCTCAGGTTTACTATTCTTTAGAAAACATGGCAGAAGTAAAGACAAATACTGATCACGATTGGGATATCGCTCTTTATGCACAGTCTAGCTTTAGCAATATTCCGGTAAGAATTAACGATAGCCGTGGTGTTGAACTTTACGTTTATCCATCTAGTGATATTACATTCTGGAATACAGTAGGTTTGGAAGAAGAGCGTACTGTAAATGTACTTTCAGTTTATCCAAATCCAGCAAGTGACTTTATAAATGTTGCTCTTCAGGCTGACATGCCAAATAGCGTGATGGTAAACATTATTGATGCTGCAGGTCGTGTGGTTCAGTCACAAAATATAAATACAACTCAAGGTATTAGCGAAAGCAGAATTTCTACTGCTTACTTAAGCGCTGGTATCTACACAGTACAATTATCAGGAGAAGGCTTTGTAGCTAGCTCACGTGTGGCTGTAAGGCCATAGTTTTTTCATTATTGAGGTTTAATAATCATAGGGAAACTGAAGCTAAGCGGATTTAATTCCGCTTAGCTTTCACTACATTATGAAGTACTTTTCACTACTATACCTATTTCTTTTCTCAGCTGTGTCTTTTGCACAGCTTTCACTTCAGGTGAATGATGAGCACACCGACAACCCTGTAGAAGGTGCTCATGTAAGTTTTATAAGTGCATCAGATTCTACTTATGCAGTAACAGATGCCAAGGGTAAGATTACTTTCAAAGCAGCCGGTTCCGGTGAAGTGAGAATCACTCACATTTCATACCTGCCCATTTCAAAAAATATTAGTGCTGGAAAATCCAACACCATCTATTTGTCGCCATTGCAAACTGGCCTGGATGAGGTAGTGGTAACGGGGCACGCCCGCCCGGTAATGGCAAGTCAATCGGTTAGAAATATCAGGGTTATTGATGCTCAGCGAATAGATCAGCAAGGAGCTGTAAACTTGGGCGAATTACTTTCAAATGATCTTAACTTTCGCGTGAGCGAAGATGCCGTGCTTGGTTCGCAGCTTAGCTTGCAAGGCCTTAGCGGAAGCAAAATAAAAATACTTGTAGATGGTGTGCCGATCATTGGCCGCCTTGACGGAAATATTGATCTCAACCAAATCAACCTGAATGATATAGAAAGGGTAGAAGTGGTAGAGGGGCCAATGGCCGTGCAATACGGAACTGATGCGGTTGCTGGAACCATCAATCTTATCACTAAAAGAAAAGCTACCAACGAAGTTGATGTAAACCTAAACGGATATTATGAAACCGTTGGGCGGTATAACTTTGATGGATCAGTTGGTATTCCATTGGGGAAGTTTCAGGGAAACATTGGTTTAGGAAGAAATTACTTTGACGGCTATTCGCCAAACGAAGAAAGCCGTGATTTTCAGTGGAACCCCAAAGAGCAATATTTTGCTAATGCCTCACTCCAAAGACGTTTCAACAAAGTAATGGCACGTTACAGGTTTGATTTTTTTGATGAAAATATTGTAAACCGTGGCGCAGTGGGAAGTATGAGTGATAATGTAGTACCTGTAGATACGGGCGGGGCATGGTACTATCCTCAGGCTTTGGATGATACTTACAGAACCATCCGTGTAAACAATGCCTTGTATGCTGATTATTACCCGCGTGAAGACATGAAAGTGAAGGCTTTTGTGGCATATAATTATTACCAGCGTCAAAAGGAAACCACAATAAAAAATCTAAATACAGGAGATGAGTCCATTTTCCCAGGAACGGATGCACAGGACACAACTACATTTGCGATGCTCAGTTCAAGAATGTTTTATCAGCATGATTGGATTCCAAACAAGCTAAATTATCAGTTGGGTTATGATTTTAGCTATGAAGAAAATATTGGTCAGCGAATAGAAGGAGACTTTAAGGATATTACCGATTTGGCCCTTTTTGCTACAGCGGAATACAAACCGATAAAGTCGATAAACATACAGCCTGGTTTGCGATATGCCTATAACAGCCGTTTTGATGCTCCACTTATTTCATCGTTAGCATTGCGCTATCAAATTAGTGAAAAGTACATTTTACGCGCTTCTTTTGGACAGGGTTTTAGAGCACCTTCTTTGAAGGAAATGTATTTCTTGTTTGTAGATGAAAATCACAATATACTTGGGAATGAAGGTCTACAAGCTGAAACTTCCAATAACTATCAATTGAGTCTTAATTATTCAAGGTCTTATTCTAATGCCAATGTGGAGGCAAGTGTGAGCGGGTTTTTTAATGATATCAGAAATGAAATTCGCTTGGTTTCGGTTATCACACCAGATAGCACTGATAATCGTGGTTTATACCGAAATGAAAATATTGCACGCACACAAACAACAGGAGGGACAGTTACAATCAAAACCACGTTGTATAATTTCCAAATTGAAACAGGAGCTACCTTTATTGGTATGAAAAACTACCTGGCTTTTAATGATGTAGCCACGGCCACAGGAAATGAAGGTTTTAATTTTTACCCGCAGCTAAGGTTCAATATTAACTACAACTTTAAGAAGATAGGCCTGCGCCCAGCTTTGTTTATGAACTATACCGGCAAGCGCAGCGATCTGGCATTGAACATTGATGGTGATTTGATTACTACCACTTATGATAATTACACCATGGCTGAGTTTACCATTCAAAAAAGCTTTTTGAAAGAAAAACTAATATTGACTGTAGGTTCAAAAAATCTTTTTGATGTAACTCAAATCAATGCCAATAATACAGTGTCAGGCGGTGCACACACTACTGGGGGCGGATCTATTCCCTTGAGTTATGGTAGAACATATTTTACAAGATTACAATGGAGCTTTTAATTAGAAATTTAGCTTTTGCCTTTTTGGCTATACTCGTATTTTCTTCATGTGAAAAGGAAGAAGATCTCTTACCAGGTGAGTACCGATCAGATGTTCCTGGGCAGGTAAACATGGTTTCTGAGGGGGGAGTAGATTATCAAATGCAAATTTATTTTGACTTAAGCTCTGGTGAGAATAAAGGTGAAAATAAGCGTGATGTTTGGGATTTGGCTTTGGGTTGTGATGCTTCAAACCCAAATCTATTTATCAATCCATCTATGTTGCAACGGGTGGCAGCTACTGGTAGTACAGATTTTAGCGCAAGCTATGACCCAGCAAATTTTGCTTTTGACTACGAGCGGGCAAAGACCTTTTACCGTAAGGGTAGAATGATGAAGGACTGGAACGGAACTACCTCAGATGAGCAGGTTTATATTGTGGATATGGGTAAAACTATGACTAATCAATCTCGTGGTTATAAGTTATTTCAGGCTGTTAGTTTTAATGGGCAAGCCTACACTGTTAAGATTTCCAATCTGGATCATTCCGATCTTCAGGAGTTGCTAATACCCGTAAATTCTGATTATACACATGTGTATATTTCCTTTTCAAATCCTAGTGATATTTTAGAGTTAGAGCCACCAAAAGAGGAATGGGACATCCTTTTTACCAAATATATGGAGCGACTATTTGATGGAGTTGATACGCTGGATTATTCGGTTACCGGAGCGTTGCTCAATCCCTATAAGTCGGTTGGGTATTTTCACGAGGAAAGCTATTTGGACAGTACCTGGAATTATTCAGATTTATCATACGAAGACATTGAAGAATCACGTTATTCTACTCGATCTGATGTGGTAGGTCACGATTGGAAATATTATGATTTGGATGCTGGGGCATATTCAGCAATCCCTTCCAAGCACTACTTTATTAAAGATGCAGAAGAGCAAAACTATCGCCTTCACTTTACCGGTTTTTATGATGAACAAGGCAGGAAAGGTGGTGTTAGCTTTGAGTATTTACCATTGTGATAAAGCAATTTTTGAGACATTATAAAATTGCTATAAGTCCTCTGCTGATTTAGGTTTATCCTAAGTCAGCTGGAGGCACCACAAAAAGAAGTGTATGTGTGAACCCATAGTTTTATATCGAGAGTCGAATGCAGTGGTAATGCGCTGCCCGGATTGTGGCATCACACAATTGGCGTTTGGCACTGGTCATCATATTTTTGATGAAAAGGAGTTTGCTCAACTTCGTGAAAAACTAGCCGAAGAATCTAAAAATGCACGGCTCTCGCTAAGCCCTTCTCAAAAGAAATTCAGCGTTCCCATTAAAGATCATTATTCACGTTTGTGGCTTTCGGCCAATGAAGTGCTGGAACTACGAAATGTAGTGGAACAGGCCGCGTGGATAGGAATGGTAAAAGGAATACTGGAATCAGAGTAGACTTTTTTTTGAAACTCCAATTCCAGTATTTTAATATCAATCAACAGATTTACCCTTTAAGGACTGATGATTTTAAGGCTATTTCAGGGCTTCTAAAATTTGTTTTGAAGTAGCTCTGTTTTTATAATTGCGATCAAAATGCCTCCAAATAATGGTGCCGTCAGTGTCAATCACGTAGGTTGCCGGCACGGGTATTGGTTTTGCATCAGGTTTACTTGGCATGTATAACACATCAAAATCGGTGCTTATCTTTTCGCCTTCATCGTGTAGCAATTCAAATTTAGCTCCGCTCTTTTCTGCAGTTACTTTTAGGTCTTCTGGTTTTTCTGGTGAGATAGCTACCATTGTAGCTCCCGCATCACTTATTAGTTGAAGGCTATCCTGTAGGTTGCTCAAGTTTCTATTACAAATAGGACACCATTGACCGCGATAGAATACCACTACCACAGGTCCTTTTTTTAAGCTCTTATTGAGGTCGAAGGTTTTTCCATTTTGATCTACGGCTTTAAAGTTTTTCACTTTAGTGCCTACGGCCAAACCCTCTACTTCGTCTACTGTTTTATAATCATTTTGAGCTAGCAGGCTACTGGCAGAAAATAGGAATGTAAACGCTAAAAGGGCGAATACTTTTTTTGTAGAATTCATGTACTTCATCATTTATTTATAGTGAATTATTAATTACTGTTTTAGGTTCTATACTCAGGATTGGGGTGATCTGTATCGGTACCAGCCTCCCATTTAGACCTTTGATTTCCGTAAGCCGGAATTCCTTTTGAACGTTCCATCATTTTAGCAAGGTGCATCAAATTCCAAGTCATAAAGGTGGTGTTTCGATTTGTAAAATCATTTTCAGGACCGCCCGAATTTTTATCAAGGTAAGAGGGGCCAGGCCCAGCTTCGCCAATCCAGCCGGCATCAGCTTGTGGGGGTATAGTGTAGCCCAAGTGCTGAAGCGAGTACAGCAAATTCATTGAGCAATGTTTTATGCCGTCTTCATTCCCGGTAATAAGGCAACCTCCAATTTTGCCATAGTAGGCATACTGACCATCATCATTTAATTCCGAGGAATATCCATACAAACGCTCGATTACCATAGAAGCGATAGACGATTTTTCACCAAGCCAAATGGGAGTTCCAATAACTAAAATATCCGCATCCATCACCTTTTTTTGAATGGAGGGCCATGCATCGGTGTCATATCCGTGCTCAGTCATATCGGGGTATACCCCAAAAGCGATGTCCTGATCTGCTGCTCTGATTAATTCAGTTTTGATGCCATTGGCTTCCATAATGGTTTTGCTCATTTGCATCAGCCCATCTGTATGTGATATTTCTGGTGATTTCTTAAGTGTACAATTGATGAATAAAGCTTTTAGACCCGAAAAGTCATAAGTGCTTTCATCGTTTAGCTTTCGCTGAAAATTACTTAACGCCATAATTTATTGGTTTTTGTAATCAGCTAACCTCTATCGGCTCACCAATGTTCTCGATAGAAGTTTCTACTGGGTTAAACCTCTTCAATCAAGACTCAAAGATTAGGATATAGAAAGATTCAGTTTGTAATGGAAGCGACATTTATGGACTTTAGCTAAGTGTCCATTGCATATTTACAAGCCAGACAGGTATCCTAATATCTTAAATAAGAGATAAATTCCAGGAAGACAAATAATTATTAGGAGGAACTGGTTCAAGTTATCACCTCGATATTTTTCATCAAGCTTTACTTTTTTCTGCAAACGTGCTTTTAAGTTTTTCCTTAGTTGCTTGTATTCTGGTTCGTTGAGGGATGTTGTTCGGATTTTTTGACTCTTTGTTTTTATCGTAAGAAAATAACCCTCATATAAATTTGATGTTGGACTTGATCCTCTATATCTAAAGGTTCCTTCTTTTATATTTTCAATTTCAGAGAAGTGAAACTTTCTGTCAGCTCTATAAAGTCGCTTTAAGATAATATTATCCTGCTCAATTTTTATAGTTCTAAAATTCCTAACAAATGACCCAATCGAAACCACTACAAAGGAGAGACTAACTGCGGACATCCAATAAGGGAAGTTAGAATCTGATAACTGAAGCATCAGAACAAAGACAGCAAATGCTAATGTTGAAAAAATTAAAATCGAATAGATCAGAATATAGGTTCGTGATATTTTCATGCCAGACTCTAGTCTATTACATCACCAACTCTTCAAACAGCCTTTCCAAAGTTTTTTCCAAATCAGTAGAAAAACCATGATGTGGCCTTGAAGTTTGAATAGAAGAACTGCGCTCAGCAGTAAGCCAGCGAAATCGCGAAACATGATCTTCCTGAGCCATTGGCCCACCTGGTTTGCCACCAATGCATATTTTGTGAAAAGCTTCGAGGTTCCTTTCTATATCAGCCAATTCTAGCTCATGCTCAAATTGTGAAAGCTTGGCTGTGTTTATATGGTGTTTAGCTTTTAAAAAACATGGGCGTTTGCAAAACATAATTATGCCTACATTCAAAAACTCCTCACGCTCTACGCGTGGTACCAAGCGGATTACCGCATATTCATAAAAGTAACTTTCGGACATCTTCAGCTTCTTTTATAAAGGTTTGTGAATGGGCTTTTCTGCGGCTCAAAAATTGGAAATATACTTCTTTGATTTCTTCAGGGTTTAGATCAACATCATCCCAATGGAGCCAATCTTCTGGAATCAAGTTTACAATTTCACGTAGTTTTTCGTCCGGCAGTAAAGCTTTTAGCTTTTCATCCACTTCAGCAAGTTTACTGGCTTGGGGTAGTAATACATGACTTTTAATTAGGGAAAAGGGGCTCAGCGCATGCTTTTCCCAATTATCCCATGAATGGTGAAAATAGAAGGTGGCACCATGGTCAATCAACCAAAGTTCTTTGTGCCACATCAGCATGTTAGTATTTTTAAAAGTGCGATCAATATTGGTGGTAAAGGCATCTAACCACACAATTTTTGAAGCCAACTCAGCATCAATTTCCGTGACAACGGGGTCATAGGTAATGGCTCCGGAAAGGAAGTGTAGAGCAAGGTTTAAGCCTTGGCTGAATTTTAGCAAATCCTGAATTTCTTCGTCACCTTCACTACGGCCAAAGGCTTCATCTAAAGTGGCAAACACCAGTTCAGGAACTCTCAAGCCGAGGGTTCGAGCAATTTCTCCACCAAGGAGTTCGGCAATAAGAGCTTTCACACCATGACCCGCTCCACGAAATTTTAAGACATACTTAAAATCATCATCCGCCTCAGCAAGTGCTGGCAGCGAACCACCTTCTCGCAAAGGAGTGATGTAGCGCGTTACGGCTACGGTTCTAAGTTCAATTGTTTTGTTCATGCTTCCGCAAAAGTAGAGACAATCCTAGGATTGTGGAGCATCTGGTTTTGAGACGTATCCTTTCAAGGCTTCAATAAATTCTGGTTGGTCGGGGCTGATACCTATTTTTTCTTTCCCAAAGTCGAGGATATAAAAGTCTTTTCCTTTGGTAGAGTACATTTTGAAACGTCCAATCTTGTCGTTGTTGAAATATCCGAAATACCCAAATATCCCACCATTGCCAAAGGTGCGGATGGTGAAACCGTTTTCAATTTTCTTGTAATCATAAATACCGAGTAGATTTTCCAGCGGAAGAATTTTTTTACCAATGGGGCGCTCTACGATAAGATTTCCGTTGTAGATATTGTATCCTTTGGTGGAGTATAAATAGCAAAAGGCAATCACAAAAAACAAGAGTAAATCAAAGAATCCCGAAATGATGCTTGCTATTTCCTTGTTGCCTTTTAGGATAGGGTATAGTATTACCACCATGAGTAGAAGTACAAATACGGTTACTATCTTCGCGGTCTTGTCGAGGGTGGCCTTGGAGTGCATTTATATGCTAGTTTTGCCACCAAATATATTATTTATTTGAACTTTTTTTGATGGATATCAAACCCTGGATTGCAGCAGCGCGCCTGCGTACTTTACCACTTGCTTTTTCGAGTATTATTTTGGGCACTTGCCTGGCAGCTTCTATGGGATCGTACAGTATTACTGTATTTGTGCTTTGCTTGCTTACCACACTTTGCTATCAGGTACTTAGTAATTATGCCAATGATTATGGCGATGGAGTAAAAGGAACAGATGCCGATAGAGTGGGCGAAAAAAGAGCAGTAGCAAGTGGCGAGATTTCAGCGGCTTCTATGAAAAAAGCTGTCTGGTTATTTTCCATTCTTTCTTTTGTTTTTGGCACTTGGTTGAGCATTGTTGCTACACAAGGTTTACCAATGATTGTCACCATAGGATTTGTGGTTCTTGGATTATTGGCAATTGTGGCTGCTATTACATATACCGTTGGTCGAAGAGCTTATGGCTACAGCGGTTTAGGAGATATTTCAGTACTTATCTTTTTTGGAATTGTAGGGGTGGTAGGTTCTTATTTTCTTCAAACCAATATGCTAAACTGGGAAGTTTTTCTTCCGGCAACTTCTGTGGGTTTATTAGCAGTAGGGGTTCTTAACCTGAACAACATGCGCGACATTGAGAACGACAGAGCTGCTGGAAAGCGCACTTTGGTGGTGATGATGGGTTTGAAAGGTGCCAAAATTTATCATGGAGTTTTAATCATTTTGGCTTTCGATTGTGTATTTCTATACAATGCCCTTATGGACAATAGCTTTTGGAGCAATCTTTACTTTATAAGTATTCCGTTTTTGGTAGCCAATTTGTTTAGTGTGATGCGCTCATTTGATGCGGAAGACTTTGACCCACTTTTGAAAAGGCTGGCCATTACAACACTTCTCTTCGCCTTGACTTTTGGGATAGGGCAGGTGCTTTAATTTTCAATACTGAAGTTGTGGGTCACTTTTATTTGTGGGTCGAGCGAAGAAGCTACTGAGCAATACTTTTCTACCGCCAGTTCCACAGCCCTCGCAACTTTACTTTCATCAGGTGTTCCTGTCAATTTAAAATGTAGATGAATAGTTTTAAAAGGTTTTACCTGACCTTCTTCAGGCCGTGTTCCGCTGGCATCTACTTTTAGTGATTTTACCTCCTGTCTTTGTTTTTTTAGAATTAGACTTATGTCAAAACTAGCGCAAGCCGCCACAGCGGTGAGCAATAATTCCATAGGGCTCATACCAGCATCATCGCCACCATTAGCCGGTGCACCGTCAATGGTTACTGTATTTCCAGTTTCACTTTTTCCTTCAAATAGTAGGTGGTCATTTTTACGCTCCAGCGAAATCTTCATAAATCAAATTTTAGGTTTCAAATATAAACAGGAAAGACTGCCCCGAAATAAGGACAGCCTTTATGAGTAGAGTTTAAACTTTTTGGCTTAAACTAAATCCAGTACAAGTTCCTTGCGACTTCTGCGTACTTTTTTAGCTTTACTCAGCATATCTTTTTCTTCATCTCTATAGCCTAATGGCAAAAGGACAACGCTCTTTAAGCCTTGAGCTTTCAAGCCAAGAATTTCGTCTATCATTTCTCCATTAAAGCCTTCCATTGGGGTAGCGTCTACTTCTTGTTCAGCGGCTGCTATTAGGGCGGTACCCAGAGCTATGTAGGCTTGTTTGGCGGTCCATACGGAGTGATCACCAGGCATGTTTGCTACACCCATGGCCATTTGTTTAAAACCTGCCAGGTCATTCACTTTAATACCTCGAGTTACCGCAATATCACTCATGTACTTATCCACTTTTTCTTCTGTAACTTCTGTCCAGGCGGCAAATACCAATAGGTTTGAGCTTTGGGTAATCTGTGGCTGATTATTGGCCGCTACTTGTAGCTTCTCACGGAGTTCAGGGTTTTCAATGTTCAAAATGGTGTATGGTTGCAGACCTATCGAAGAGGCAGAAAGGCGAATTGCTTCAAGTATATTATCTAGTTTATCCTGCGGTACTTTATTACCATTCATTTGTTTGGCAGCATAGCGCCAGTTTAGTGCTTCTATTACGTTCATAGCGTGTTTTTATTTTGATGAGAGCGTATAAACAATAGTAATGCCAAAACAATGTTTAAACATTGATTAAGACAAGATGACGTGACAAGGAGGGGGTAAGTGCTTTTGTTATGTAGTTTCAAATGTGCGATTAGATTATCAATGTGTTTATTGTTCATTTTTGGCTTGACCCAAAAAGAACCAAAAAAGTCAAGGCTTCTTATAAATTTCTGAAAAGCTATGGCTTACTTACCCTTCGAAGCCCTGGCCGTTTCACTTTGCTTCACTTCGGCACTTCTCTGGGGCAAGTTTCACCTTGCTTTTGTGGGAAATTGATAATAGGCCGATCTCAAATACAAACCTGCTGAATTGTCCGAGCATTTTTCAGAACTAGCTGAACAGCAAGCGTAATTGCATTCCGAAGAATGAGGAATAAGCATGAAGCGAAGATGTAACAGCGGTTTGTGCAGCGGAGCAAGCAAAAGTTCCTTAAAATGCTCTAGATTTTTGCTTCCTTTTTATCAATGAAAAAGGAAGAGCCATGCGGCTTGAGGAAAGGTTAATTATTATTACTTCCATAAAATATAGTGATTATCATTAGAGTTGGATGGATTTACATAGCTTATCAAAAGCTCAAATCTGATTCTCTCCTGCAAAATCAGCATTGAGCTTCTGATAAGCTTTCTGCAAAAGAGTTGCTCTATCATAACTATTTAGTTCACGAACTATCTTACTGTCTTCCAAAAGAATTTTGTCATACATTCCAAAAGGAGAGAAGGTTTTGAAGTTTACGGGCAGTGTATCTACAAGTATAAATAAGAGCATTAAAAAGGCTTGTGTCATACCAACGATAGCGTGTTCCTCCTTCATTTGCTCAAGTGCAAGCTCCCGTCTTAAGTAATCAAAAGACACATTGTAAGCCGAAATACTGCTGTCAGCTTCATCTTTTAGTTGTGTGATTTCAGCGTAAAGTGAACTTTTAACTACACTATCATTAGCACGAAGCAAAGCTAATTCAGCATCCAGCTGTTTAAGGTGTAGAATCTTATTTTCGGCTGAGGGACCTTTGCCGTAAATGCCAGTAGTCACAATTTCGCCCTTGGCATTTTTTAAAACTTCACCATCAATTTCGCGAGCAACAAGACGTGCCTGTATGTCGCGGGCTTTTTCCTTAGCGGAATAATTACTGTCTAGCACGGCAAGCTGGTTTTCAATTTTTTGAATTCGTCTGTCATATTCAGTCTGAATCGTCTTTTGGTGTTCTACTTTATTCTGTTTTATAGTGTCAGTAATGCTTCCATCAAAGTAGAGGAGAACAATAGGGTGGGAGATTACAATCCCCAAAATAAGGGCGAAGAAAAAGCGGAGGTAAAAAGCTGGACTTTTGAACTCATCTTTGTTTTCAAGCTTTCTACGATGAGTAGAAACAATGTATCGGTCAAAGCTAAAAATGATGAGCGCCCACACTATTCCGCCAAGGAGCGCTAACCAAAAATGCTCTTGCAACTGCCCCACAGTGCTGAGGGCGTAAGTCATACTTACGAATGCTAGTATGGCAGGAATGAGTACTAAAGTGCCAAATCCCATGTGTTTTATGCGTTCGGAACGAGGGCAGCGCTTGAGGATTGAAGTATCGCTTCCGGCACACCAAATAAAGAAATCACCTATCATGACGTATATTTTTTAATAAACGCAGATAGGGCTAATCGGGTAGGGTCGAAGGTAGTAAAACCTTGGAGATGGAATGAATCAAAGCCTTAGTTTTGCTGCTATATATTTAAGAAGTCATGAAAGCCACCTGGAAGAAATATACACTCAACTTTAAGCAAGCCAGCGGCACTAGCCGTGGAATATTGCGAACTAAAGATTCATACTTCATCTTTTTGGAGAAAGATGGAAAACAAGGAATTGGTGAGTGTGGAATTTTGAAAGGGCTGAGCGCAGATGACCGGCCAGATTATGAGCCTAAGCTTAATTGGTTGATGGAAAATATACATTTAGCTGAGGCAGAATTGTATGCTGAGGTGATAGAATATCCTTCCATACAGGCAGGTTTAGAGATGGCTTTGCTGGATTTGAAAAGTGAAAATCACATTCTTTTTCCTTCAGATTTTACTCAAGGAAAAGCCATGCAGCCCATTAATGGACTGATTTGGATGGGCGATGTGGATTTTATGAAAGAGCAAGTTGCGCAAAAGCTAAAGGACGGTTTTGCAGTTTTGAAGATGAAAATTGGCGCCATCAACTTTGAGGATGAGTTGGCCATTTTAAAGTCTATCCGTTCGGAATTTGGTGCGGATGAGCTCGAGCTTCGTGTGGATGCCAATGGTGCATTTTTCCCAAGCGAAGCTATGGATGTGCTAAACCGATTGGCGGATTTGAAAATTCACTCCATTGAGCAACCTATAAAAAAAGGACAGTGGCAGGAGTTGGCCGCACTATGCGAAGTTCCACCAATTGCTATCGCTTTGGATGAAGAACTTATAGGGGTTTTTACTCAGGCTAAGAAGCGCGAACTTTTGCGAACCATCCGTCCACAACATATTATTTTAAAGCCCAGTTTTGTTGGCGGTTTTCGCGGAAGCGAAGAATGGATAGCGCTGGCAAAAGAAATGTACATGGGCTGGTGGGCAACAAGCGCGCTGGAAAGTAACATCGGCTTGAGTGCCATTGCCCAGTGGAATTTTACTCAAGAAAATAAAGTTCCTTCTGGTTTGGGTACAGGAAGTTTGTACACCAATAATTTTGAAAGTCCACTTTACGTGAAAGGTGGAGGTATAGGTTATAATCCTGAACAGTCCTGGGATATCTCGGCTTTGGCTAAATAAAGAAAGGTTCCACTTGCGCGAAACCTTTCCGGGAAATAGAATTAGCCATCGAGGCTTATTCAACTAAAAAAAATTGGGAACTGTACTATATTAACGTTGAGACATTGAAAAGGGTTGGGTACAGATGAAAATATTTTTGAAATAATATGAAGTCAATAGGCGTAGAGCGGATTTTAAGAGAGTTTAAAGACCAAAATAATTTTATGGAAGTGCAAACTTCCGGCTCTACAGGTGTGCCTAAAATCATAAAAATAGAGAAGAGCCACATGCGGGCTTCCGCCCAAATGACTTTGGATTTTTTAGGATTGCAAAAAGGTAACAAAGCCTTGCTCTGTATGTCTCCAGCTCATATAGGGGGAATCATGATGATGGTACGCGCGGAGCTTGGTGATTTGAATCTTACCATAGTAGAGCCATCAGCGAAACCATTGGAAAATCTTGTGGGTAATTTTGATTTTGTTGCTATGGTACCTTATCAAGTAGCAGCTTCTATTGACGATTTACATCGAATAAAAAAACTCATTATTGGTGGAGGGCCAATAAGTTCAGACTTAGAAGACCAGCTGAGAAATTTACCGAACGAGATTTACCATACGTATGGAATGACGGAAACCATTTCTCACATTGCCATGCGAAGGGTGAACGGTAGCGATAATGAGACTTTTAAAACTCTTCCGGGAATTGAAATTCACTTTGATGAGCGCGGTTGTTTGGTGATAAATGCTCCGGCACTTGGTGTGAAAGATTTGGCAACTAATGACCTGGTAGAATTAAAAAACGCTGACACTTTTGTTTGGCTTGGCCGCCACGATAATGTGGTAAACTCAGCAGGAGTGAAGCTGCACCCTGAGAGTATCGAAAGGAAAATTGGGGACATCGGTTACCCTTACTTTTTGACGGGAATCCAGGATACCAAATTTGGCGAAAGCCTGGTAATGGTGGTAGAAAGTGATGAGTCAATGGAATTTGAAACATTCAAAAACCACTTTCAAGCTTTAGGAAAATATGAAATTCCAAAGCAAATCTTTACCGTGCCTAAATTTGTAATTACCGAAAGTGGAAAGCTGAATCGCAAAGAAACTTTGAACCGTATGGCTCAATAGTATAAATTAGTAGCGAACCAAGGCCGCTGCTATGTCTCAAGAACTTGCTACCACCCAATCCTGTAAAAATTGTACTACTGAATACGCTGGTGTGTTTTGTCCGGCATGCGGGCAAAAGTTAATTACCGAGCGTTTTACAATAAAGGAAGGAATTTCGAATGTAATGGGGGTGGTTTTTAATTTTGACAGAGGACTTTGGCCAACTATATATGGCTTGTTGGTGTGTCCTGGCGAGGTGCTTAGAGAGTACACTTCAGGTATTACAGTTAAATATTTTCATCCGTTTCGTTTTCTCTTTTTGATGCTCACTATATCAGTATTGTTGATGGCTGCTCTAGGCATCAATGATTACCTGCAAGGTGAATATGCCACCAAAATATCTGGCCATCCTCTTTCTGATCCCGTGAAAGAAATGATGACTATTATTAATAGTTATAATCACTTGATGATTGCTTCAAGTATGCCTGTATTGGCTTTAGCATCATGGTTGTTTTTCAAAAGTAAGGACTATAACTATGCTGAGCATCTTATTATAGTTAGCTATGCATTTGGGGTAACCGTGTTTTTAGGGTTACTTATAATGCCAATTTACTTTATCAATAAAGAAGCTTATGCATGGCTTAGTTCTTCGAGTCTTTTAATTACCATAATCTACTTCACCTACGTATACCTCTCTTTATTTAAGGGAGGGCGTGTTGCGGTATTTTTTAAGTCCCTTGGTGTTTATCTACTTTATGCAGTTTTCTTCGGAATATTATCCTTTAGTATTGTAGCCGCCTATATTGCTTATAAAACGTCCACAGACCCTGAATTCAAGGAAAAGTTTAGGAATGAAAAGAAAGCCGAGTAGCACTTTGCCCGATTCTCAAAGAATGAACGGTGACCATGGATAAAAAGAGGTAGATAAGTCCCCATATCCAGCCAGCAAATAGGGTTACAAGTATGGTTTGAAGAATATACATAAGGGGAGCCACGGTAAGGCCTAATGCATACTTAATAGGCCCATGCCAAGCAGGGTCTTTGAATGTGGGTTTTATCTTTTTCCAAATGAGAACCGCTGCCCAATTGTTGATTAATGCAAAAGGGAAGATGATTTTATTGATAATACCAGGGCCCTTAATCTTACGAATAAGTTTAGGGTTTTCTCCGTTTTCAATTTCTTGAATAATTGGATTACATTCTTCAGGATTGCTTAAATCTGCACCTGTAGCAATTAGCTTTTTTAGGATTTCATCATAATTTTCTTCATCATCGATGTTGGTTACTAATGGAAGTAGGGCTTGATGTGAATCTTTTGTGAGCTCCTGTGCAGCCTTGTTTTGATCGGCCATTTTATAATATGGGCGTACATCTATAGGTTTTCCGTAGTGTATACTAACTTTGCTACCAAACTCTGTTGGGTTATCATAGTTAATCCCCACTGGTACAATATCTATTTCTTTATCAGGGAAGCGGTCGAGGTAGCCAAAAGCCAAACGTGTAAACCCTTTTTTAAAATTACGAAGTCTAAAATCGAGGCTGTGTGTTCCTTCGGGATGGATGGTTACACACTCGCCCTGTTTCATGAAATCTTGTAACTGGGTAAATACCTGCTCATTTTTCCCAACGGCATCTTTTCCATCCCTAATACGGTAAATCGGACGGAGGTTTACCGTGGCCATTAGCCAAATGAGCTTCGGGTTTTTAAAGACATCAGCCCGCGCCATGTGATGTGACATTCTTGTTTGTGCGGTAGCCACAATCACTGCATCCATAAAGGTGTTTACATGATTTGGAACAAAAATAACAGCCCGCTTACGCGGAACATTTTCCTTTCCAACTACCGTAAATTTTCGATAAAAAAATTGAGCTGTGATTTTTAAATAAAACCACATATAGAAATACCAAATCTTTCTCCTCATGCCTTGATCGGAACTTTTACTTTTTTGCGGTTCCAAATATAGGCAAGACTTAGTCCTGAAACGATATGCCAGATTCCCCACCAGCCAGCAACAATGGCCATTCCACCCAAGCCATTGAAAAAGCTGAAAATCAGTAATAAACCAAGTCCAGAGTTTTGAATTCCGGTTTCTACCCCTAAAGTCCTTCTGTCTTCCCGACTCAGTCCAAAGATCTTTCCAAGGTGATATCCGCTTAAAATGGCGATAGCATTATGAAGAAATACCAAGAAAATAACCTGATCAATGTACTTATTGAATAAATCCATATTATTCAAAAAAGCCACGGCAACAAGAGCTATAAAAATAAGAATAGACAAAGGCTTCAGTATTTTACTCAGAATCTCAGATATTCTAGGAATCAGAGCCCTTACCAACATTCCGATAACTAAAGGAAACCCAAGAATAAGAACTATAGTTTGAAATACATCAATCGGACTAATACTCACTTCTTTAAGGATTTCATTGGTAGGAGGGTACAAACTACCCCATAACTGAAGATTAAAAGGAGTGAAAAAAATGGATAGAACTGTGGCAAAGGATGTAAGCGTTACCGATAGAGCTGAGTTGCCGCCAGCAATTTGTGTCATAAAGTTGCTGATGTTTCCTCCTGGACAAGCAGCGATCATGATCATGCCTAAAGCTATGCTTGCATGCGGTTTCATGATGTAGATGAGTGCAAACGTAAGCACGGGTAATAAGATGAACTGAGAAATGAGACCTAGGATGACAGGTTTGGGGGCTTTTAGGACATTCTGAAAATCAGATATTTTAAGACCGAGAGCAACTCCAAACATTACTACTGCAAGAATAATGTTCAACACCCAGAGATTGTCGTTATTAAAATTTAACTGCGCGTTATCTATTGAAGTATCCATACTGTGAGGCTTGAGCTAATAAAGGCCAATGTAGGATTTTTATAAATATGGAGGGGGATGGGGAGAAAAAGGGAACCCATTTGTATTTTCCCTCGTGGAAGGAATTTAGCTGCTAACCCATTGCTGGGCTCCCTTTTAAAAATTATCTCAAAAAAAACAACTGTTCTATTGACTTTACTGAAAATGAGTAGATAAAGATATGATTTTTTCTGATAAGTGGTTTGTAGTTAAATACTACAATTCTTACTTTCTGGATTTTACCCTATCAAGCCCAAAGTAAGTGGAAATGATATGGGCCTTCAATCCGTCTTCTCTTTGATAGTAAGAGTATCGAAGCGATAGTTTTTGAACCTGCCATTTGTTTGTTTCGGGTTTTCCAAACCAAAAGTTAAAACTAAGCCCTGGATTGATGGACCAAAAAGAGGAAAGGTCATGATCAGAAGTGTAGTATTCTTCGCTAGATTGGTGTTCACGATAAGGTTTAAAATAATCACTTGCGGTTTGATTTGCATACCTGATAGAAGGAGCAATAGAAAGCTTTGGTTTCAGTTTTAAGGGTGTTTCTAGTTTTATTGAGGTGCTGGTCAAGCCAAAATCATCCATGTAATACTGAGCATAGGAGCGAAGAATGAATTTCCCACCAATAAAGGAATTGAGTTGAATACCTAAAACACCCATGTGCTTTGTCCTTGGTAGGTTTTCCACTTCTGGTAACACTTTGTCTGCAAAGTACATTCTATGAAAAGGAGTAGATAAAAGCCCCTCTTGATAACTGTACGAAGGGAAAATACTCAGACTCATTCTCTTATTCAAATCGTAGCGGTAGCTTCCTGATATATTATAAGAATTCCGGTGGTGAATGTCGAACCACGCGCTATCTCTAAGCTCACCCGGGTAAATAAGGTTTCGAGCTTCGATAATATAGGGAGGCTGCAAACGCCCCCAACGTAGGTCGTCAAAATAGGCGCTAAGGTTTAGGCTAGCTGCTGCTCTCTGGTCTTTTCGGAGATAATCAAACCAAACTTCACCACCTCTTGAAAAATAATCAGATTCCAGCGAAAGCGAAAAAATAGCACCTACGCTCAATTGCTTATTCAGCTGCCGAGAATAGCCGATATTTAAACTTGTATGCTGATCAACCCGCGAAGCTGATGAAACTATAAAGTCAATACTATCCGTTGATGCTGAGCTGATAATGTCCACTCCAGCACTTAGATAAAAAGTATTTACCGAATCGATTTTATGGGTGCCGCTAATTTTTACACTATACACCTGTAGGTTTTCGTTGCCTTTGCCACCGGTCACTGCCGAATGTTTTCCATCTTGTCCATAAAATGAAAACAAAGCGTCTAACTTAGATTGTCGCGGAGTTTTTGCTGTGTCGGCATCCATTTGGGCTGAAGCCCCCAAAGTGCTTATAACCAAAATTGCCAAAAAGATTATTTGTCTAGTTACACCCACAGCCGCCTTTTCCTTTTTTGGTGCCACTGCCCATTGCGCCCTCTCTATAATTGAAAACACCTTGCTCAAAAGTCTCTATTTCTAAATTTCCTGATTGCATACTCGCATCATTTAGATAGGAGCGCTGGTAGGGCTTTACGCTTGTGCAAGCTGCACTTAGAAGCGTAAGGATGATAAGCAGTATAGGTGCAAGTTTATTCAATGAGTTCAAGCTTTTTGGAGTGATGTACTTTCCCTTCGGAATCAATAATAATGGCCGTCACTTGAGGAAGGCTTTCTAAAAGTTGAAGGCCTTTATTTATAGGCATTACAAAAAGCGCAGTAGCCATGGCATCTGAAAGTTCTGCACTTTGGCTAAAAACGGATACACTTTTTTTATCCGTTACCGGAAAACCCGTGTGTGGATTAATGATGTGTGCGTATCTTTTTCCTTTGTAGGTAAAGTACTTTTCATAGCTCCCGGATGTGGCTACAGCTGAATTTTCAATAGGTAACCAGTAAAGCACTTTTGTAGAATTATCTGGGTCGGTGATGCCAACACGCCAGGGCTCTCCATTTGGACGGCTTCCCCAAGTACAAAGGTCTCCGCTGGCATTTATCACACCAGCACTTATGCCTTCTTGTTGCAGCATTTGCTTCACTTTGTCAGCTGCATAGCCTTTTCCGGAAGCACCAAAACCAACAGCCATTCCCTTTTGCGTAAGCATAATTTTGCCTTGAGGTCTGAGGCTAATATTTTTATAGTTTACACTTTTTATCGCTTCAGCAATGGAAACGCTATCGGGGAAAGTAGAATGCTCTTTTTTGTCAAAATCATAAAGATGGATTCCTCTAAAGGAAATGTCAAAGGCGCCATGCGTAAGTTCACTCAGAGTGCGACTTCGGTCAAAAAGCTGGTACACTTCTTCGCTTACGGCTACTGGCGAAATACCGCTTTGTCTGTTTATTTCAGAAACAACAGACGTAGAGTCCCATTCCGAAATAAGGGCTTCAATTCTCTTTACTTCATCAATGGATGCATTCAGCAAGTACTCTGCTCTGTTTTCATCTTCACACACTATCGTAAATTCAAAGCTACTACCCATTAACAATACTTTCTTGCTGTATTCTTTAAGGGTAACTTTTGGCAAAGCTGCTTCAATTTGCTTTATCAATTCTTGAGGGGAAGTAATATGGGTTTTAATGTGAGAAATGATTTTTCCATTTTCATCAAGGAGCAGAGCTAAAGGGAAAACTCCGTTAGGATTGTATTTATCCGCCAGCTCTTCATTTTTAGAAACCAGCTCCTTGTCTTGTTTTTTATGTTGAGGGAAATCCGCTTTTACGATTTCTAGATTTTCCTTTCCATAAACTATAAAAGCCTCTTTGCTAAGCACATTTTTTTCAAAATTAATGCAGGGAATGCACCAATCACTGCCTGAAAATATGAGTAGGGTGGGCTTGGAGCTATTATTGGCGAAGCCTAATAGAAATGTGAGTTGTAAGATTATAAACCAGTACAGGCGCATTACAGGAAATTAGATTATTCAAAAGTATCATTTAAGGCCAAGCAATGAAATGCAAGGTCGTATTAGTAATACGAAAATAATGTGGTAGGGTTTGGCTCAGACTTCTAAATTGTAATCATCAGGCTCAATGTGCACTAGTACATCGGCAAGTTCCGGCAACTCATGCATCAATTTATCTTTTAAGAGATGAGATATGTGATGCCCTTCAGCAACCGTAATTTGAGCATCTACAATGGCGTGAAGATCTACATGGTAGGTCATTCCGGTTTTGCGAACAAAACATTTTTCAGTATTTCGCACTCCCTCCACAGTAGCAGATAAAGTCCTGATTTTTTCTACCAAATCATCATAAAGTTGTTCGTCCATTATTTCGCCCAAAGCGGGACGAAGAATGAGGTAGGCATTGAATAGAATAATTCCGGAAGCCAGCAAAGCAGCCCAATCATCAGCAGTTTCATAGCCGGGGCCAAAAATAAGCGCAATGCTAATTCCTATAAAAGCCATAAGAGAAGTGATGGCATCGCTACGGTGGTGCCAGGCATCAGCTTTGAGAGAAGAGCTGTGCGACTTTTTACTTTGATTATTTACAATTCTATAAAAGACTTCTTTGAGAATAATAACCACAGCAAGCACAATCAGCGTGTATGGCTCTGGTGCCAAATGTGGTGTTCTTATGTTTTCGATACTTTCATAAGCAATGATGGTTGCAGATGCTACCAAAAATCCGACTACTAAAAATGTAATAAGCGGTTCAGCACGGCCATGTCCATAAGGGTGGTTTTCATCCGGTGGGCGGTTAGCATACTTTATTCCAAACAAAACCATGATGGATGAAAACACATCGGCAGAGGATTCAATTGCATCCGCAATAAGCGCATAAGAATTGCCAAAATAACCGGTAATACCCTTTACCAAAGCTAAAGCTGCATTTCCTGCAATACTGAGATAAGCAGTTTTTTCGGCTTTTTTGTTTGGGAGCTTTTCAGGCAAGACTTTCGATTTATAAGTTTGCAAATCTCTCAATTTTTGAAGTACTAAAGGAAGGCAAAGCCTATATTGGAATTGCTAATTTTGAACAATTAGCAACTCATTGGTTAATACCCTTATGAAAACTCCTTTTGCTCTTCTCTGTTCCAAGATGCTCCTATGGTGCTTGGCATTGGTTTTTATGCTCAGCTGCCGAACCACAATCACTATTGACTATCCTGAATTAATTGATGATATCCGGGAGGACACTTTGTTGGTAATTAGAAATGTAGATGTATTTACAGGCGAGGGAGAGGAGCTCCTACGAGGTTATGATGTTTTTATAGACGGTGAGCGCATTGCTAAAATGCAGCCTAGCTCAAGTTTAGAGACCGGAAATTATAAAGTGATAGACGGCACGGGAAAAACTTTGCTTCCGGGCTTTATTGATACACATGTACATGTAATGTCTGGTGGAAGTTCGCCTTGGGCAAAAATTGGCCCCAGTCCGGTTCACAATTTGCACGCTTGGCTTTTTTCAGGTATTACTACAATTTATGATTTGGGAGGCGCAGCCGAAATTACCAAACCACTACAGGAAGGAGTAAGGGATAACACCATTTATGGCCCAGACATTTACTTTACCGCAGCTCCCGTTACCGTAAAAGGTAGCCATCCCATACCAGCGCTTAAAGAGTTGAACCCTTGGCCGGCAAGAAGTTTTATTACAAGCAATCTCAATATTATTAAGAAACCGGAAGATGCTAAGAAAATCATTGAAGGTTTGGTGGAACAGAACGTAGATTACATAAAATTGATTTGTGATGAACTTCCTCCTGGTTCGCCCTTTATGGCTGAAGAGCTTATGAAACCTTTAATGGAGGAGGCTCATAATCAAGGGCTAAAAGTACTGGTTCATATAGGTTCGGTAGAAAATGCCTTGGCTGCTGCCAGAGCTGGGGCAGACGTCCTAGCCCACGCGGTGTATCGCGATAAACTTAGTGATGCAGATGTGAAGTTTTTAAAGGAGAAAGGAGTGAAAATGATTTTTACTATTTCTGGTTTTGAAAATATTGACGCTATGTATACTCAAAAATACAAGCCAAAACCTTTTGATACATTGACTACCCCAGAGCCAATTCTTGGCCCTGTAACTGGAGACAATGCCTCTGAGATGAAAGAAGCACCTGTGATGTTTGGTTTGGCCAAAGCTATTCATCATTATATTGGTGATTATGAGCAAAATTTTGATTTGCTACAGAAGTATAAAATCCCCTTTTTGGTGGGAACGGATAGTCCAAACTATGGGGCTTACCCAGGAAGTAGTTTACATCAGGAAATGCAAACTTTGGTAAAATACGGCTACACCGAAGCTGAAGTTTTACGAGCAGCTACATCAGATGCTGCTCTTATGTTTTTGGATAAACCTGACTTTGGAATTATCAAAGAAGGGAATTTGGCCAATGTGGTTTTATTGGATGCCAATCCTTTGGAAGATATTGAGAATACTCAAAAGATAAATTTGGTGATAAAGCGGGGGCAAGTGGTGGATAGGACTTTTGAGAAATAGCAAATCATTGCCACGCCAAAATGATACTCAACAAAAAGGAAGCTTCGCGGCTTTTGTTTTTTTGGGTGAGTAGATTTACTCAGACTTGTTTTCCTTCTCCAACTCTTTGGTAATCATTTTTTGCAAGCTGTTCGCTTTGCGAATATTATTGGCATTGTCTGTTTTCGTTTCTGCCAATTTCACCAGTTCCAAGGCTTCCGCGTAATCTTTCATCAGGTAAGCCATGTAGCCTTCCAGCATTTTGTAGCGGTAGTCTTCGCGCAAGGTGTAAGATTCTTTGGCAAGTTTACGAGCAGTTTCTTGGGCATCCTCAGTGTTAAAGTTGTCAGCAATTTCAAAAGCTTCTTCAAATATGAACTCAGCTTTTGTGCTATCATCACCAAGAGAAGCCGCTCGTTCTATTGCCGCTTTTTCCCAAACATTAAAAAGGCGTGTCTCAGATGAAAATACCTTTCTGGTTTCAAATACCAGTTCCTTGGTATCGGCCTCATCCTTAGGACGGTTTGGAATTAAAACAGAGACTATTTTTTCGAGTAAAACAGTGTCTTTATTTACTTCAGCACGGTCAAAATTATAGTCATAGGTGCTGCTGTAAAAAGCTTTGTAATCAAAGCTGGAAGGAAGGCTTGCTTTGTTTTTAATAATAAGTTCTGGATACGCGCTTTCCAGATCAATGCCATATTTTACAAGTAGTTCCGCATTTTCAGGCTTTAGTAGTTCTGCTTTGGATTGGCTATTAAAAAACTCCAATGCCAAACTTTGTGTTTGTATAAAATCATTATTGAGAGCATAGGTCTCTAAAAGTGTACGCCACTCAGCTTGAGTTAAGGTTCCATCACCATATTTATCAGTAAGCTTGCTGTAGTTTGTATTAATGCTTTGTGCTTTTTTAAGAGCTTCAATAAGATTTGAAACCGATTGATATCCTTCCTTTACTACAAGCAGCACTTCTTCATTATTGAAATAATAAAAAGACGGGAAGCTATCTACACCAATGGACTCAGCCAATCTGGAGCCCATTTCGCTGGTAATAGAAACCGCCATAGGGTTAGTTTTGGCGTAAGCTGCGGCTAATTCTGCATTGGCATAAATGTTGTCTTTCTGCATTTGATAAAAGGCATCACCATCCTGATAAAACACGATGAACATCATTTTTTCATCCTGAATGGTTTGAAGCAACACTTTTTGATAATCGTCCAAAGTGCGGACATCATAAAAACGAACCTTTACGTCCTGTGCTTTCGCGAAAAGCGAGAAGGTGAAAATGAAGAGAAGTAGGAGCTTTTTCATAAGCTTATTTTTTGCCAAAATTTTGTGTAAAGTATATCTCAGGTACACCGTCAGTTATTTTTACAATGGATGACACACCACAACCCAAATAGTTGTAATCGCCCATCAGGTTTTGTCGATGCCCTTTGCTATGCATCCATCCATCTACCACTTTTCGTGCCAACGAAGCATAAGTGTGCATGGGAATGGGCTTGTTGTTTTTATCCAGAAATACGCCTCCTTTATCAATAAGATAGGATTGATCTTTACCAAAATCAATTACAGCCAACCTTGCGAGGTTTTCAGCAGAAGCGTTAAAATTTCCACCAAAAGCATCAATACGCATCATGGGCGTTTTATACTTTTTGTCTTTGTTGTTGAGATGGTTCAGCGTGCCTAAATTCAAAAGATAATCTGAATGAAATCTTGAGCTTTGCTGGAGTATAGGAGAGTGAGAGAATATAGATTTTCGTTTATCATCTCTTGCTTCATTTGAAGCAAAAAACACTGCAGCTTCCAGTAATTCCTTGTCTAATTTTTGGGGATCTATGGTTTGTTGAGTTTCTGCCAAAGCAAAAAACTCTTCAGCAGTCAAGTCATAATACTTCTCATTAGCAGGTGTTTCTACCTGGGGTAGAAATAGGGTTGAAAATGCTAATAGAAGAATGTTTACCATATTAAAATTTCAGCTTTGCTATTTGGGCGCTCATCATAGCGCGGCCTAAAGCCCTCAAGTTTACTTTCTGCTCCGGTGGCTTCCCGCATGGGGTGTAACTTAGCCTCGGGCTTAGTAAGAAACGTAATGGCGCTCACATCATTATCTTTAAACTTGATAATGATATTGCTACAGACGGCCTTATTCATACCAATAAACCCTTCGTTTTTATCCTTGGGGAAATACAAGGTTTGCCCGTTTCCATTAACAAATACGCGGTGTATTTTGTTGTTGGAAAATTTCCCAAACATCTTTCTACCCTTAATTTGATTATACTTTACATCATCAATTTGATTAATGATAAAAGCATTGGAGTAGACTTTGAGACTGTCAAGCTTGTCGTTTTTTAAAGTGAGATAAATAGTGTCACCTGAAATTTGGCTGCTATCACTCCATATTAGAGGATCCACATACATCCTAATTGTAGAATCTAGCGTGGCGTAAGTTAGGGAGTCGCACTTTCCTTGAATATCGGATTTGAAAAACTTTACCTTATGGTAAGCCTTTATAAGGCGAAATTCTTCCAGGCTGTCGCCAATCACTTTAGTGGAAAAGAGTGTATCACCATGAATATGCAAAGTGTCCTTTTCCTGCTTTACGCTGTAGATTGGCTCATAGGTTACAAAGGTGCTATCGGTGCGTCCTAAATACTGTGCATAACCTCCTGTGATCGTGTAGTCATCAATGGTGTCGTGCACCAATACATTTTCGAATGCTTCACCAAACTCATTTTGCTTTTCGTAGTAAAGGCTATCACCCGTAAGGTATTTATTGTCATTGTACAGATAGGCGTTTTTCTCAAACTGAGCGATGTCGGTTACTGTGTTATAACGTCCATTTTCGCAATAAATAAAGCTGCTATCACTGGTGATGGTGGTGGGACCAATAAAGAATGCTTTGCGCGAATTACTGTTGTAATGCATAGTGTCCGACTCAATCACATAATCAGGATTATTGAGTACTACGCTGTCTTTAAATTGAAAAAGCTTGCTCTTGGAATTGTAATAACCTTGTGTACTGGTAAGGATATTTTCATCACTGGTAATCTCGCCACCAGTGTAGTAATATGCTTGATTATTAGCACGGTCATACTTTAGCCTATCAGTGATGAGCTTCATCTTTTTGTCTTTAAGACGAACTTCTTCACCGGTAACGGTAGCTACTTTGGTGTTACCAGAATATTCAAGATAATCACCCCACAGTTCTATCGTATCACCTTGGTTGATGTATACATTTTCAAAAGACTTTATCTCATTGCTTTCTGAAAACAACCAAGCACTATCGCAATACATCAATGCACCTTCATGCTCAAAAATTACATTTCCGAGCAGGCGGTTTTTTCCTAAGCCTTTTTGGTAAATACCCTTATCCGCATTTTTGATGTTAATGCGTTTACCTTTTTTCTCTTGAGCGAGGGCAGGGGAGCTTAATCCAAGAATAAAGAAAACTACAACCAGTGCGTTAAACGCTGGCTGCAGTTTCTTCCAATACGATGGTTTGTTTTCTATCTGGTCCCACTGAAACAATGGTAATAGGAACGCCAAGTTCTTCCTGAAGGTATGCCACATAATCTTTAAGGTTTTGTGGAGCATCATCAAAATTCTCCAACTTGGTGATGTCTTCATTCCAGCCAGGTAGTTCTGTATAAATGGGTTCAACGAGGTTTTCATCAGTGCGGTACGGCAAGTAATCAATTTCTGTGCCCTTGTAACGGTAAGCAGTACATACCTTGATGGTTGGGAAACCGCTCAACACATCTGATTTCATCATAATCAGATTAGTCACCCCGTTTACATCAATTGCGTATTTCAATGCAGGAAGGTCAAGCCAGCCGCATCTTCTTTCACGACCAGTAGTTGCACCAAACTCGTTTCCTTTTGCTCTAAGCTCTTTGCCTGTTTCATCAAATAGCTCAGTAGGGAAGGGGCCACTACCTACACGGGTGCAGTAAGCTTTGAAAATACCGAATACCTTTCTAATCTTATTTGGGGCAATACCGAGGCCTGTGCAGCTCCCTGCGCAAGTAGTGGTAGAAGAAGTTACAAATGGATAGCTTCCAAAGTCAATGTCCAAAAGTGAACCTTGTGCACCTTCGGCCAAGATGGTTTTACCTTCTCTAAGTGACTTGTGCATAAAATGCTCAGAATCGATAAGTGTAAGGCTACGAAGGAAATCTATCGCTGCAAACCACTCGTCTTCTATAGATTTTAAGTCATACTCAAAATCGGTATAATGCATAAGGATTTGCTCATGCTTAGCGACAAGAGCATCATACCTTTCCTTAAAATCATCTTGCTCGATATCGCCTACACGAAGACCGTTTCTTCCGGTTTTGTCCATGTAAGTTGGACCGATACCTTTTAGGGTAGAGCCAATCTTGTTTTTTCCTTTTGCAGCTTCAGAAGCGGCATCCAAAAGGCGGTGCGAAGGAAGAATAAGGTGCGCTTTGCGCGAAATCTTCAATACTTTATTTACATCAACATTGTGAACCTTCAGATTGTCAATTTCTTTTTTGAAAATCACAGGGTCAATCACAACACCGTTTCCAATTACATTTGAACTTTCAGGGTGAAAAACACCTGAAGGAATAGTGTGCAATACGTGCTTGTGACCTTCAAATTCTAGGGTGTGTCCTGCATTGGGTCCTCCCTGAAAGCGAGCAATTATATCGTAATTGCGAGTAAGAACGTCTACAATCTTACCCTTGCCTTCATCTCCCCATTGTAAACCCAATAATACATCTACTGCCATTTGTATAGCGGTTTTTTAAAAAATGTTGATTATAATATTTTTAAGACTTGTCCTCAGCTTTTTTAGAGCGTGTACCGTACAAATACAGCGAATGCGTATTTATATCTATTCCAAAAACTTCGGCTACTGTATCTTTTATCTGTTGAATGCGCGGATCACAAAACTCTAAAACTTCACCGGTATCGGTAAGAATGATGTGGTCGTGCTGTTTATTGTAAAATGATTTTTCGTAGTACGACTGGTTTTGCCCAAACTGATGTCTGCGCACCAATTTACAATCTAGCAAAAGCTCTATTGTGTTGTACAATGTAGCGCGACTTACACGGTAGTTTTTATTCTTCATCAATATGTAAAGAGACTCAATGTCGAAGTGCTCGTCATGCTCGTATATCTCTTGCAGAATAGCGTAACGCTCAGGCGTTTTACGCTGCTTATTATGCTCCAGATACTCGGTAAAAGTCTGCTTTACTATTTCAAATCCGTTATCGTTCATGCTGTATTTACGAAAAGTGGCGAAGGTACAAATATTTGTACTGTTTACCTCCTGTCAACTGAGCTTACTCCTTCTATTAATTTTAGCTTTTCAATAACCTTGCTCAGGTGGATTTTATCTTTCACCACCACAGTGATTAATCCTTCAAACACACCCTCATCTCCAGCAATGTTTATACTTCGGATATTTACATTCAAATCATTGGAAATAATCTGAGTAACCTTATTTACCAAACCTACAGTATCAATTCCTCGGATTACTAAAACAGTGGTATATTCAGACTGCTCTGTGCTAATCCATTTGGCTTTGATTAATCTCCCAGCATGATTGGATTGCAAGTAAATAGCATTTGGACATGTATGGCGGTGAACTTTAATTCCTTCATTAGAAGTTATGTAGCCAAACACATCATCACCAGGAATGGGACTACAGCACTTACCTAACTTATAGTCGAGTTCAGTTTCTTCATTTCCAAAAACAAGAATTTTCTTCTCAGTCTTTTCTTTTTGAACCGCTTTTGAGGTGTCCTTTTTAGCCTTACCAAGTATGCGATTTTTAAGGTAAGAATAAAAGCCCTGCGATTGATCTCGCATAAACTCTTTAATTTGAGCATTGCCAATAATACCAATGCTTACACGATAGTATAGTTCGGATGGATTTTTTAGCCCAAAGTACTTTACCATCTCATTTATGAGGTTTTCACTCGGCTTTACCTTTACATAATTTAGCTTTCGCTGAAGTATCGCTTTCCCTTCATCAGCTTGTTCTTTCTTCTCACTTTTCAGTGCCGATTTTATGTTTGACTTGGCTTTTGCCGAAACAACATAATTCAGCCAATCTTCTTTCGGTTTTTGCTTTAGTGAAGTCAATATTTCAATTTGATCACCACTTCGAAGCTTATAATTAAGAGGTACCAAGCGTCCATTCACTTTTGCCCCAAGTGTTTTTAGGCCAACATCGGTGTGTATACCAAATGAAAAATCAAGGGGAGAGGCACCGGCTGGCAAAATTCGAAGATCACCTTTTGGCGTAAACACGTAAATCTCTTCACCAAAAAGATTGAGCTTAAAATCATTAACAAACTCTAATGCAGAGCCGTCATTGTTTTCCAGCATTTCACGGATTTGGTTGATCCAAATGTCGAGCTTGTTAGCACCACTTGCATCTTCCTTATATTTCCAGTGGGCAGCATATCCTTTTTCCGCAACTTCATCCATTCGTTCACTACGAATTTGTACTTCTACCCAGTGACCTTCAGGTCCCATTACGGTGGTGTGCAGTGATTCATAGCCATTGGATTTTGGTGCTGAAATCCAGTCGCGCAGTCGCTCAGGATTGGGGCGATAAAAGTCCGTTACTACTGAATAAACCCTCCATGCATCAGCCTTTTCGGTCTCTGGAGGTGAGTCCAATATTATTCTTATTGCAAACTTGTCGTAGATTTCATCAAAGCTAATCCCTTGATTAATCATCTTTTTGCGAATACTATAAATTGACTTTGTTCTTTCTTTTATAGTAAAGTTGAAATTTTCCTTTTTAAGCTCTTCCCTAATTTTGGTGGTAAAGCGTTTAAGGTATTTTATTTCATCGGCCTTGCTACTTTTTAGTTTTAGAACAATGTCGCGATAAACTTCAGGTTCTGTGTAGCGAAGACTCAAATCTTCAAGCTCAGTCTTTATGTTATAAAGACCTAAACGGTGGGCAAGGGGAGCATATAGGTAAAGCGTTTCTGAGGCAATCTTTACTTGCTTGTGTGCAGGCATAGATTCCATGGTTCGCATATTATGAAGCCTGTCAGCAAGCTTGATAATAATTACACGAATGTCATCAGAAATGGTAAGGAGCATTTTGCGGAAGTTTTCCGCTTGCATAGAAATGTCTTGGTCAAACACTCCTGAAATTTTAGTGAGGCCATCAATGATGCGGGCTATTTCCTCTCCAAAAAGGCAGTCAATATCTTCTAGTGTATAGTCGCTATCTTCTACTACATCATGAATAAGTGCGGCTGCAACTGATACCGGACCAAGCCCAATTTCTTTGGCCACAATCTGGGCCACTTCAAGTGGATGAAAGATATAGGGTTCACCAGACTTACGTCTTACATCAGCATGCGCATCTTGCGCCAGCTTAAATGCTTTGCGAATAAGTTTACGATCGTCATTATCAGCTCTATCTTGCATTGCCCGCAAAAGGGCTCTGTATCGATTGGTGATTTCCCGGTTTTCTAATTGCTCTTGTGTTTCTGTACTCATACCTAATATTGCATGATTAAAGGTAGAATAGCCAATTTTGTTTTGCAAGCCTAAAACCGCTCAAAGCCTTATTTACCCTATAAAAAATGCCTACTGTATGAAGGTGAACACATTACAGGAATTAGCGTTTAAACTTTTCAGCTTAACTGATAAGAAATCTCCCACAAGTAGCTAACTGTGCCTTGTTTGAATGGGTTTATTTTTCTTAAGAAATCATCGAATTTAGATGACTTAAGTAGAGCCAATATTACTTAAGGTAGGGTAGGATTTGATGAATAGATTCTAGATATAGATAAAACTCGCCTTCCTCATTATATACGGCAGTGGCAATACCAATAGCTTCTCCATTTTCATTTATCGCAGGAGTTCCGCTAAACCCGGCTGCCTTGAATTTAGATTCTGGTTCCACTATAATTTGACTATCTACAATCCATCGTACTTTGGACTTGTATACATTTTGCTTACAAGTAGTATCGCTGCGCTCACACCCCAATATATAGATGACATCACTTTCATGGACACTGTCCAATGCAGGCTTAAGGGCGGTAATACTAGCGCTCTTTGTTTTTGCTTCAAGCACTAAAAAGTCGAGAGGTGAGGGCGAAGTGTTTCTGAGTTTGGTGATTTTAATTGAGTCAAAATCAGGAGTGGCTCGTGGAAACAGTTTCCAATCCTTTAATAGAATATTCACAGAATCTTGAGGAACCGATGGTACGATGCCTATTGGTTTTTCTACCACGTGACGTGCAGTGCAAACTACGGTATCATTATTATGATAAAGTAAGAATGCGCTTGCCCCAGAAACTGATGGTCGGTTTTTAAATTCAATAGAATTCGAAAGTAAAATTTGTGGCCACTCGTTTTGTGGTTTATTCCACCAGTTTTCAGTTTTAGGTGAAGCGCAAGAAAGTATAAAGACGGCCAGCACCGAGTATAAGAGAACTGGCCACTTCATTTTATGAGTTTTTATTTACGGCAAAACTTCCGGAGCCAACTAAGGCAATTGCAGTATAGCCAATTAAATAAAGTAGAGCCATCTCCTTTTTACCCCAAGGGTCTCCACCGTGGATTACAAAAGCAGCAACCGCCATTGTAATTACTACAGGTATTGAAACCAACCTGGTTTTGATTCCTAAAATAACGAGGATAGGACAAACGAGTTCGGATAGGATAGCCAAAATTAGGCTCGGGATTTCACCTATTCCAAAAACGTTGGCAAACTGCGGGCTGCCACTTAATAGGTTTTGAAGTTTAGAAACGCCATGAGGAATCATAAGCCCTCCAAATCCCAGCCTGAGTAATAGTTTTCCTAAGTCGATGTTCATGAGTAGTAGAAAATTATGTGATAAAATAGAAAGGCGGCAAATTTAGCATTCTGCATAAATATGTTGCTTCATAATAGAAAACTTGAAAGTTGCTCCCTGATTTATTTCAGATTCAACTTCTATAGTGCCTTCCATTTTTTCGATTAAGCGCTTTATTACAGATAATCCTATTCCGTGTCCTTTTTGGCTATTTGCATCTTCCTGGTTAAGTACTTCAAACATTTTAAAAAGACGTTTATGGTCTTCCTTACCTATGCCGGGGCCATTATCAGAAACTGAAAATAAATAATGGGTTTCATTTTCGCTGGCGGTGATATCAATCTTTGCAACGGCCTTGTCATTGTACTTGTGTGCGTTAGAAATGAGATTTACGAATATTCGCTGCAAAGCCGATTTATTTATAGAAACATCCTGAAGGCTTGTATTTATGCTGATTTCGCATTTTTTATTGTAGCAAAAGGGCTTGCGAATGGTCTCAATAAATGAGGGTAAATCAAATATCTCTTTTTCTTCTTGAGCTAACTTATCACTTAAGCTGTATTCTAAAAGCCCGTCTACTAGATTATTAAGAGAAGAAGCCGAGTCTTGCATGATTTTTAAAAGCGATAATCCCTCATCATCCAGTTTAGCCGAATAGAGATCTGAAAACAGATCAGCTACTCCTGAAATTTGACTAAGGGGCGTTTTAAGGTCATGTGCGGCCAAGCTTGCAAAGCTTTGAATTTCCTCGTTTTTATTGCGTAGTTCTTGTTGTAGCTCTTCCAGTTCCTGGTTCCTTCTTTTTAGCTCCAATAATTGCATTGTTTGATTGGCGAGCACCTTTAGTGCATCTATTTGGGCTATGGTGAGTTTGCGAGGTTCTAAGTCAATTACACAAATAGAGCCCACAGGAAGTCCATTTCTACCAATAAGCTTTGCACCGGCATAAAATACCGCATGAGGATTGTTTGCCACAAATGGGTTTTGGGCAAAACGGGAGTCAAGGCGCATATCTTCTACTATAAGCACATCATCCACAGCATTTATTGTGTGAGCACAAAATGCTATTTCTCGTGGGGAGCCCGTAGAGTCATCATTATTGTTTGACTTATACCATTGTCTATCCTTATCAATAAGGGCAATCATGGAAACCGGAGCATTGCATATTTGAGATGCAAGCGCAGTTAGGTTATCATATTCCTTTTCAGGAGCTGTGTCGAGTATTGAATATGAGTAGAGTTCTGCAAGTCTTTCCCTTTCTCTGGGATGCATTTCGGGTTTTGTCATAGCTGGTTTTATAAAGCCAAATTGACTCAAATCCAATATTCATCCTCAACAGAAATATAATATTATAGTCTGTTTGATGGATATGGATTGAACCAAGATATCAATGGCTAAGTACGGAAAAAAACAAGCTTGGGTTGATAAAGGCCATTCTTGCTAAAAACCAACTGTTTGCGCTTTGAAGAATTTAGAAGATTCTAATACACTCTTAAATAAGTGCTATAGATCTATAGTTGTAAATAATTGCAACAAGCCTTTTTTTAGCAGAATTGATTAAAGCTACTTAGGAAGGCCAAATGATTTCTTCTCCTTGCGCGTCATATTCTGGAAAAATGGTGATTGAGTCCAAAACTCCTTGCTGAACCCAAAATGCCAAGCCCAACTTTTCGGAGGCGTAATCTTTGGCTTCTAGCTCCTCAAAGTCATCATCTAAAAACAAATCGTCAATTCCTTTTTCTTTAGCAGTTTCCAAAAGGAACTCTTCACTTTTTCCAATAAATGGCTCTCCCATAAGGGTTGCGTCAGAAGTATAAAAAGTAACGGAGCTCAGCTTAAAGTCATCTTCAGAAGAAAATACGAGGGTAACCCCAAGCTCGTTGTACACCATGGCAATATCGCTTGAGCCATCTTCAAAGTTGGAAGTATCTTCACTATCAGGTTCCCCCAAAACATCAATAATCTGAGATTTTGATAGACCAAATTTGATATCCTTAAATCCTACGTGTGGCTTAATTTCCATGGTAATATTTTTACAGCTTGAAAGGTAGTTTATTGCTGAGAGCTATTCTAAAAAATAGTCCCAGCAATTTATCGGTGACTAGGCTTGAGCTTCCTGTGCTTCTTTCTTTGCCTTGCGGTAAGGGAATGATTGAAAAATATTTCTCTTACCAAAGCGCATCTGTTTGTCAGAGTTATTGAATTTGAGGAACAAACCTCTGTTTACACCAAAGTACTCATAGGTGTTGCCATCCATAAATGTTACGGTCAATAAAAGGCCTTTGTGGTCATAGTCTGCAATACCTGATTCGTTGATGGTAGCAGTATATTCCGGTAGATTAGCCTCAATGGTTTCTTGAGCCATGCTTACCAAAAAATGATAGCCATCAATTATTTTGCGGCTTATAAGTTCAGCTTCAGCTGCTTTTTCATCCCCTTCCTGAAATTTGTCAGGGTGCCATTCTTTTACCAAATTTCTGTAGCTAGTCTTTAGTTCTTTAAGGGTTGGTTCTCCCTCCACATTGAACAACTTCTTGTATTCTTTGATACGTTTCATGGCAACTTTGATTTCTGTTATTATTTAAAAATCAGGATTTTTCATTTGCTGAAAGCATGATTTTTAGCGGGCGCGAAGGTAGTGCTAATAGGTATAGCTAGCTTCGTTTTATAAATAATAAAACAAAACCTGCCTTAGCGGTAATAATTGGTGTGTTTAAGTTAACTTTTCAAGTGCGTGCTCTAGTTGGGTAAAGCAGGCAGCAATTGAATCTAAAGTAGATGTACCAACAGAGAGCCTAAACCATGGAGAAGTTTGGCTTGCACCAAAAGCATAAAATGGCACTACAGCAAGTTTGGCTTCATTAAGTAAATAAGCGCAAACATCTTCTACAGTTTCCAATACGTGACCATCAGTAGTAGTTTGGCCTTGTATGTCAAATTTCACCGTAAGGTAAATAGCGGCTTGCGGGTGAATAGCATCTACATTATACCCCTTGTCTTTAAGATTTTGAATACCATCATAAAAGGCAAGCAAGCGGTCATTCAAGTCAGACTTGAAACCTGTAAGGTAATTTTCCACCTCTCCATTCAGGTTAAGGTATGTAGCGGTTGCAACCTGCTCCGCTTTTGGAGACCAAGCACCTATATGGCCTAAAATAGATTTCATGGCATTGATTATTTTTTTAGGACCAAAAGCCCAACCTACACGAACTCCGGTGGCTGCAAATGCTTTAGAAAGGCCATCAATAAAAAGAGTGTATGGTTTTACTTCCGGGCAAACTTCTACCGGGTTTACATGTGTAGTATCTCCATGAGTAAGTACCCAATATATTTGGTCGTAAAGAAGGTATACAGGTTTTTCATTTGGTCCACGTCTATTATTTTCAGCCACAATGGCCTCACAAATTGCCTTTAGTCCGCCAGCTGTAAATACAGTTCCGGTAGGATTAAGTGGGGAGCATAATGCAACCAACCCTGCTTCAGAAAGGTGGGGTATAAGCTCCTCAGCAGTGGGCATAAAGTTGTTTTCGGCTGCAGTTTCTATCATTACTTTTTCAGCAGCAGAAAGGTGACTGTAGTGATTGTTATTCCAAGAAGGCACTGGGAAAACTACTTTTTCTCCTGGATTTACCAAAGCTTGGTATGCTGCATAAATTAGCGGGCGAGCACCTCCAGCAATGAGAAATTCATCAGCGGAATAGTCTAGGTTTAAACGATCCTTTACAAACTTAGCAACAGCTGCACGGAGTTCTGCTATACCATTTGCAGCAGGGTAATTGGTTTCTCCATTTTCGTATGCATTTATAATAGCCTCGGTCAATTCTGTAGGTATGGGAAATACTTTTGGATCAAAATCACCAATGGTAAAGTTGTAAATTTTTTCGCCCTGAGCCATTTTCTCTTTTATCTCACCGGCAAGTTTTATTATTTCAGAACCTTGTAGGTTTTCTGCCATTTCCGAAATGCGCGTATTTCCCATATTTTTCAATTTTTTGCAAAGTTACTTATTTAGGCCGCGTTATTTATACGGGATGAATAGGGCATTGAGGTATCTGTTCTCAAATTCCGTAATATTGATGTAAATCCTTTTTACTGAAAGCAAAAACCATAAATACATTAGGAGATACAGTTTGCCCAAGCTGCAAAGAACCTCTTCGTGGTAGATACTGCGCTAACTGTGGCGAAAAGAAGTTGGAACGTGATGAAATGACACTCCGTCATTTCTTTGGCTCCGTTTGGAATGCAGTAACATTTACCGATATCAAATTCTTACGTTCGGTTTTGGCACTACTCTTTAGGCCAGGTAAGCTTACCGTTGAATTTTTTGCCGGAAGGAGAAAGCTTTATACAGCTCCTATAGCTTTGTTTTTCTTTATCAACTTGGTGTACTTTATTTATCAGCCGGTAGATGCGCTTAATAGCTCATTGAGATCTCAAACTGAAGGCCAGTTCTATAGCGAATGGGCAAGTGGAGTTGTAGACGATTATCTGTCTAAAGAAAGTATTGCTCCAGAAAATTTTGTCAGTACTTATAACCAAATGGCAGGTCAAGTTAGTAAGCTCTTTCTGGTCATTTTTATCTTAATATTTGCCGTAGGAGTGGCCTTAGTAAATTTTAGACGCGGTGAGCTTTTTTACGTTCACCTGATTACGGCTACTCACTTTGTAAGCTTCGCTATCCTATCTATGCTCATCATTTTACCCTTAGTGGGGAGTCTTTTAATTTGGATTTACCTTATAATTTCTCCACAAAGTTCTTGGAATCTGAATCCTAATATGGGACCAATTACTCTTACCATATTGCTGATTTTGGCAGTTTATAGCTATGCAATGCAAAAAAGATTATATCAGCAAGGATTTTTTGTTAATCTGATAAAAGCAGCTTTACTGATTGTGTTTTTCGCTCTATCAGTTGTGGTTTATCGCTTTTTCCTTTTTGTGGTTACTATGCAGTTAGTTTAGCAGATGGCCTGTTAAAGTTTATCCGAATCTGTCTTACTTTATTCTTTTGTCTGGCTTTGGAATTTGAACGGACACGGAAGTTCCCATTTCTGGATTGTTTTTAAAATGGAGAACTCCATTATGAGCATCCACAAAATCGGTAACAATTCGAAGACCTATACCGGTACCGCTTTCCCCTGAAGTACCTTGATTTGAGATTAGCCCGTCTCTATTGTTTAAGTTGTGCAGTACATTTTCAGGAATACCCAATCCGCTATCACAAAAGGTAATTTCGGTAAATTCAGAATTGTCCCTTACATCAATTTTCAGAAAGCCTTTTTCAGGTGTGAATTTTATAGCATTTGAAAGTAGGTTTCCACAAATGCTTCGCATCTGATTGTAATCGGCCCAAAGTTCTGTATTGGGAGAAACATTCAATTCTAACTTTAGCTGTTTGGCTCTGATGTTTGGCTCATAAATGTTAACCACTTCATTGAGCAATTCTTTTGTATCGAGCTTTTGAATAAGCTTACTGATCTCATTCATTTGGAGCCTGGCCCATGCCAAGATTTCATGAAGGGTAGTGAGACTAATATCTACTTCCTTTTTTAAATGCCCGAATAAATCCTGTAGCTCTTCCCGAGTTATTTCTACCGCGGACATGGTACTTAATAAACTAGATATTCCGGCTAATGGAGTGCGTAAATCATGACCCAATACTGATAGAATCTTATTTTTAAGGTCATTAGATTCTGCTAGTTCGCTCTCTCGCTCTTTTAATTTTATGTATTGTTGAGATAAAGCATCGCTGGATTCTTTCTCTCGGACAAAGGCTCTATTTCGTTGCCCTAAAGTTTTAATAAGCCATGCCCCGGCCAGAAGTAATAGAATAATAGAGATAGATGAAATGTATAGAAGGATTTGTTGTGACTTCAATTTTTGCGATTGTGCAACCTCCTTTTCTTTTAGAACCATGTTTTCCGCTTCAGCCAAATCAGCTTCATATTGTGTTCGCAGTTCTGCAAAGTGTTGTTCTTCTTGGTTTATTTTTATACTGTCTAAAATGGCTTGCATTTTTTCAAAATACTTCAATGCATTTTCAAAATTTCCTTGGGCCTTGTTTACCTCATATAGGCCTGTATAAACACTTTCAAACATAGATAGTTGCCCAGACTCTTCAGCCATTTCTAAGCATTCTATCAACATTTCTTCGCTTTTTTTGAAACTACCAATTTTGAAATAGATTTCACCTAAATCCATTAAGTTGTGAAAAATACCTTGCGTTAACTGATTCTCTCTGCATTGTTTTAAAGAGATGTTATGGTACTTGATGGCTTCATCATATACTTCAGATTGCTTGTAGGTAGTGGCAAGTAAATAATTTGCAGAGGCCATTTCCCCATTAGTTCCAAATTGTTGTTTTAGGGCAACCGATTTTTTTGCATAGAAGAGAGCGCTATCACGAATGTTTTCCGCAGAAAACGCAATCGAAAGGTTGTGGTAGTTTTGAGCCAATCCAAAACTGTTATTCACCTTTTTATTCGCTACAAGGGCACGTTTGTAGTGGGTTCGCGCCTCATCGTAATCATTAATGTTAATCCTATATATCTCCCCAATATTGTTTTCTACGATAGCGAGTTTGGTATAGTCTTTATTTTCAGTGAAGTATTTCTTTGCAGTAAGTAAGTTAGAAAGTGCTTTTTGATGCAAATTAACTCTGCTATATGCATTAGCCATGTTAAGCAAAATGGAATAGTAAATTTTGTCATCCCTATTGATATAATAACTGAGAGCTTTTTCATAATACTTAATTGCTTCAGCTGCAACGCCACTTTTTACTTCTGTATTGGCAATATGACTGTAAACAAGGCCTATTTTACTGGAGTCCTGTATTTCTTCCGCAATCTCTAAAGCTTTATCAAAATATTCTCTGGACTTAGGAATGAAGCTACCATCAAAAAAATAGATACCGGAAGTAATATAAAATGATAATAACTGTCTATTGGGAGTGCTTTCCGATAAGCGATCTTCAGCTTCATTGAGGAGTTCTTCTACTTCTTGTCGGTGGTCCACTTCATTCATTTCACTTGCACTATCCAATATTTGCTGTAGGCTTAGATTGGAGTATTGAGCCAGAGCAAAAAAAGGTGACGTAACAATTGATAAAAATGTAAGGAATGCAAAAAGTTGTTTCATGTATGTGTGAGTGGAGTAGGGATAAATGTAAGCGGTTTAGTATATAAATGGAACTTTTGTGCAAAAAAAATAGCGCAGACCGTTTATCTGCGCTATTCTAATGTTTTTACCTAGTTAGATTTCTATTGTTTCAATACTCTAAAAGTAGAAATTCCATTCCCGCTGTGTACTTGAATTACATAGAGTCCATTTTGTTGTCCAAGGGCTATTTTGGTTTCAGTACTGTTTGTTACTTCATGAGTTTTAATCAAACTCCCATCAATACTAAATACCCGTATTGTAGCATCGCTGTTGGTCTCATTAAAGTGTATCGTTATCTGGCCCGAGGTAGGGTTTGGATAGTAGCTAATTGCGGGGTTGGCATCAACTACAAAGGATCTGGTACTAATAAGATAAGGGCGATTGGTTTCAATTACGGTGCGCATTACATCTATCTGTCCTTGGGTAAATGAGTTTTGACAATTACCACTTGAATAGTCCATATAATTTTCAACCATATCAGGCAGATCCATTCCTAATATGGTATCCACACAATTATTGGCTACATGGTTACAATTAAAAGAACTTGATCTATCACTTCTTGGAGTGTCATGTATAAAGTCGTCCATAGTGCAATCGCCATCTCCCCAAATGTGGCGCAAGCCTAAATAATGACCCATTTCATGAACCAGTATTTTTCCACTTCTTACCAAGGCATCATAACTCTGGTAGGGTGTAGGAAATAAATTTGGATTATTAGATCCAATAACCGGATAGTGCAAAAGGATGCCTTCCTGAAACCCACCTAACTCCGTATAAATTTCAGTTGGCCAATTGGGATGATTGGCAGGAGGGGTAGCGAGTCCGAAAAATACAAGTTCCTCGAAATCATTGAACTTTGGTTCGAATATTCTTAAATCTCCCACCCAAATATTTACATAGTTAAGGGAGTTCCAGGCACTTCTTCCACCGAGGCTATCTTGCGTTATTCTGAAATAATTATAGTACAAACTATCATTTAGCCAATCTTGAATTTCCTGCATTTGCGTTTGATCATAAGGCAAAACACCACCAAAGTATTTTGTTGGGGAATAAGTTCTGGTAATGCCATTTGTAGGATTACCGGCAGGATCATTAGTGGCTAAAACAAACTCTATTTCACTATCGGCTACGAGCGGTTTAAAGTCAGCTCTGGTATTTACAGTGTCCGTATTTTGGCGTCTAAAGCTTTCATTCAGCACTCTTAGTTGATCTTGAATTACAGAGTCTGCAAGGTTTGCTGATGTATCATTATATAGAATATGAAACACTACTGGAATTTGCATTACGCCACTGCTCGTTTTTTTACGATTGGCATTTTCATTTGTAATGTTGGCCAAATATTGGTTTGCTGCTTTTAGAAAACCAGGCTTAACTCTGTCAGCATGTTTCATTAGTTCAAAGCTACCACAGCCTACCAATGTATCATTAGCAGAAGCATGATGTGGTTTGCTCAAAGCCTGTTTGATTAATCCTTGTGAAAATAGCGGGCAAGTAGTAGCTATAAGGAAACAAAGTAAAAGGTGTTTCATTTTAAGTTTTAGTGTTTGCATTTTTTAAAGGGAATTTTGGGGTTATTTATTCTTCAATTTGATCAGGTACATATTCTAGTATATCGCCAGGTTGGCAATCCAAAGCTTTGCAAATGGCTTCGAGCGTGGTAAAGCGTACAGCTTTAGCCTTACTTTGCTTAAGTATTGAAAGGTTTACCACAGACAGGCCGATCTCTTCAGCAAGGTCTTTTACCTTCATCTTCCGCTGAGCCAGCACCACGTCCAAATTTACAATGATTGCCATCCAGCTTATATGGTAAGTGAGTCTTCAATGGAGTTAATCAAGTGTTCGGAATTTTTTTGATTCTTATCCCAGGTTTGCACCTGCATTACAGCTACTGAATGGAAGTTCATAATGGTTTCGCCATTTTCTTCTGTAAAGTCGATGTATAAATTTTCTCCCCAGGATTTCCAGCTGATAGGGCTGATGGCAAAAATTTCGAATCGTTCTTTATCAGCATGAACCAGTTTGAATTTGGTGGTATCAAGTACCTCCAAAGTTTTTTCAAACATCAGATCTATAGGGATGTCATAAGAAGTTTTGGAAGCATACTTTGCAGAAAGGAAATTGAAAGGGCTTAGAAAATAGGATTTAAACCTAGGGTTTTTTCGAATTACAAAATGAAAGATGAAGAAGCTCGCAATTACAGCCGTTACTATAAAAGCTGGCTTAGAATCGGCTGGAACATAGCGTGAGTAAATAATTGAAAAACCAAGGATTACCACAATCCATATTATGTTCTTGATGTATTTCATTTTCAAGCTTGATTTGTTGAAACGAAAATAAATCAAAATTTTCAGATAACATTAAAAAATTAATGATAAACGTTAATTTTTTTTGGAGAGTGTGTTTCAGGTTTTCTATTGTATGTAAATGATGATGCCGCGTGTGATAATCAGTAAAATAAGTCATTTCCCGTAAGGTAAGCTTGCCCAGCAATGGGTGAGGTAGAATGAGCACATCCAAATCTTCTTCCGTGAATTTTTTTAGTCGTTTGATTAGCGTTCCTGTAGCCTTCATAAGATTATCTGCAAGCTTCTGTCTTTTGTCAAAGGAAATTCCTTCGGGCGCAAATTGAGATGGCGCCTTGCCACCAAGCCCTAGTTTTTCTTTATACCGAATTATCAAATCATCATACGATCGGCTGGGGCGATTGGCTTTGCCAAAGTTTAACTTCATAATTGCTTTGGGCAGCATCAACGCCTTATTTAGTGGTACAATGCTTTTATAGATGTGCTCCATTTGCTGTCCAGCAGTCCATTTGTCATTGTAAGAGTAGTTGTAATCTTCTTCGCTTAGAGAGGTAATGTAGGTTGTAAAATCCTTATTGGTTTGAACTAGCTTTTCACTGATTTCTTCTCTTGTCATGAGTTTAGAATTTGATTGGAAGATAAGAAATAGGAATGCTAAATAATAAACTATGACTCGCTTGAGTGGTGATTACTCCTTTACAATCCTTGTGAAGTAATTATAGGAGCCTATTTTCAACTTTACTAAATAAACACCACTGGCGAATTCACTGATGTCCAAATTTCGAGTGACTCCCAACTCAATAATAAATTCGTCTCTCATTAAAGAGCCATCAGAGCTATGTGCGATGAGTTGCACGTTTGCAGTATCTAAAGGGGAGGGTAGCTTTAGAGTGAGGTTGCCAGAGCTTGGATTAGGGAAAAGTTGTATATCAGAAATAGGATTGAATGTGTTTGACGAAATTGACAATACCGAAGTATCTGATTTTAGAAGTTGCAAATTGTTGATTGTGCAACTATTAATAAGCGTATCTAAATAATATCCTCCGCACCAGGGAGAGAAATAAATATTAATCGAATCAGTAGTTATACTATCCGATTGATATGTCTGATTTATTTCTAAAGTGGTGGTGGTTACCTTTATATATTCATTAATTAGTGTATCTGTGTCAACTACTATTTGCGTGGTTGTTTTAGTATAAGTTTTTGAGAATACATTATAGCTATTCACGTAGCTATAAGTACTGTCAGACTTTGAAGGAATGGGTTTAGATTCATTAAGGTGAACCATTAACTTTCCGGAAGCCTCACCAGGCAAAGCGATATCAATCAATCCATCATCATTAATATCCCCGAGACTTAAAGCATATGGATTGGTAACTTGTACATAAGGTGAGACAATTAAGTGGTAAGGAATTGAATTGTTTATACTATCATAGTCATACAGTGATAGTTTTCCCCAAGCATGGTTAAGCACCAGTAATTCATCAGTACCATCACAGTTAAAATCTGCCATTTCTGTAGAATGAGGTAAGTCATAGGCATCAATAAATTGGGGCGTTTGAGGCAAGGTGCCGCTTGCATTTTGTAACCATATAGCCATTTCAGCGTGTGGTCTGTTTCCTGAAAGAGAGGCTGCAACATCTTTTCTGCCATCGCCATTAAAATCTCCAATAGCAACGCCCCTTGGAAATTTCCCCGACAGATTGTAGGACGAATATGCATTAAGTAGGCCAGATTTTTTTTGAGTAAAGACATGCACTCCCGTTTGTCCTTGGCCAGTCATAAATACCACATCGTCCAAACCGTCATTATTTACGTCCCCAATCTCCAGGTCATCCCTCCCGCTGTTTGGGCTTGGATAAGTATGAGTATTATATCCGGTAGCGGTGCGGATAAATAATCTTATAAAGTTTTCACCCCAATGACCAACAGCAATATCGGTTCTTCCATCATCATTGAAATCTCCTAGGCCTAAACCATCAACAGTTTTTCCGCTATAATATCTTATCATAGAATTTAATGATCCAGATGAATTTTGATAAAAAATGCCAATAGAGTCTCCAAAACCTATAATCAGGTCATTTAGCTTATCGTTATTTACATCACCTATTCGTAAAGCCATTATGCGCTTTTTAGGGCTGTACTTAAACTTAATTGGTGATTGTTGAAACCATGCAGAACTATCCTGATAGTAGATAAAAACTCGATAGTCATTTTGTGGATCAAAATAGGACTGGGTACCAACCACAATATCATTTAGCCCGTCATTATTCAAATCACCAATTCGAGTGACTTCAGGTGAAGATCCTATTGTGTCAATTGTAATAGCGTTAGAAAATGAGGTTTGTCCTATAGAGTATGAACCAAGTACGACTATTAAACAAAATGAGAGTAGTTTTTTTAGCACTGTTAGTTTTTTACAAAATTAGAAAAACTACCGATCTCTTATAAAAGGGGTGTGATGCTGTAAATGCTTAAAAACGAGTTGGGAAAATAGCTATCTTCATAGCATCTTAACTAGTTGTATCATTAATAAAAACCAAATCTTATGAACCTAAGTACCAACTTGAGCTTGCTTGAAGTAACCAAAAGCCAAACAGCAGTTCGCCACAGTATAGACAATACACCAAACGCCCAGCAATTAGAAAATCTGAAGCGTGTAGCGGAAAACATTTTTCAGCCCATTCGTGAGCATTTTAATACCCCAATTTTTATAAGCTCAGGCTTTAGGTGTGAAGATCTCAATACGCGCATTGGTGGCTCACGCACGAGTAGCCATTGCAAGGGTGAAGCTCTGGATATTGACATGGATGGACGCGGTACCATTACCAACCGTCAGGTGTTTGATTACGTGCGTGCCAACCTCCAATTCGACCAACTTATTTATGAATTTGGCGATGACCAAAATCCGGGCTGGGTACACATTAGCTATAAGAAAACAGGAAATCGTAATCAGGTGTTGAAAGCCAGTAAAGTAAATGGAAGAACCACTTATACTCAGATGTAGTATAGGAGTAAGGTATTTGTTAGAAAAGTTTGATAAAATTGAACATAGTATATTCTAATCTTTAACCTGTTGTGCGTTTTTCTTTCCAGATTCCTGCAAAAAAACCAATAACGGGAAATAAAACAGCTGTAATTTGCCATTGAGGGTTGCGAGTAAGTGAAACTAAGTCTTCAAACCATGTTTTACGTGGTACTATCTCAAAAGAAAGAGGTTCTTGATAAGCCTTGATTAATTCTTTATTAGAATCCAAACTTTTCACTATAACTAAAATCTCTTGACTGGTTCCTGAAGATTTTTCCTGAGGAATTAATTTCCAAGACCATTTCAGTTCATTGTTACCTAATTCATTAAATGATTGAAAATTAGTTCCAATAATTAATGATTTTGTGAAACTTGAGTCTTCTAAATGAAGCTCTGTGGTAAAATAATCGCCCAACGGTATATTTCCTTCAGTAATTTGCTTTGCTGATAAAGAATCTAAGTTCTTTTTTACTCTTTGTTTGTTTATTTCCCTTACCAATTCATTTCTAATTTCTGAATCATTCATAAGTTGATTGAGTGAAATGGTTAATATAGAAGGATGCCCTACTTTAAGTTTCTCATCTAAATGGATGAGTGTTGTTACCTCTGGTTTTATGGCTAGCACAGTGCCAGTATCACTAGTATAAATAGTTTTATAAATAATTTTATTTTTCTCTAGCTGAGTATTTTGCGATTCTCCACCTGTTTTTGATGGAATTGAAACTCCTTTAAAGTTTACTTTGGTTCCTTTAGGAGTATTTGGCTCATGATCCATGTAATCAGGAACACCGTCAGCGTCAGAGTCTATTGCTCTACCATTTGCATCTACTGTTGCGCTTCGAGAAGTAAAAGGATCCTCGTCCATAAAGTCCGGTATGCCATCACCATCAACATCTAGAGCTTTCCCGCTTCCATCGACTGCTACACCTTCTGGGGTCTCAGAATCTTTATCATAAAAATCAGGTACACCATCGTTATCAGTGTCGCGGTTTAAAACTGCAAGTCGGTCATCAATATCGGTTTGATAAGCACGGAATTCTTTTTTCGAAACACATGATGAAAAGAATAAGAGGGAAACTATTAAAACAAATGCAATGAACTTCCAGTCGGCTCTTAAAATATGAGATTTCATAAGAATTGGTTTGATTGGTTAAGAAAAATCAAGTTATTAATTATTTGAGTATTTCACATGTAAAAGAGGAGACTTATGAAGTTTTATACGGTCATCTGTCAACCTGAGGTACCAGAAATCAGCTTGTGCCATTTTTCGTTAACGGTCATTACCAAATTTTTCAATCTATAAACAAAATGTAGCTCATGCCATTAAGCCTCTCTAAAGTATGTTTTAATGGAGTCTACCTTATTTGAAATTCTTGATACTATCGGAATCTTTGCCTTTGCTATGAGTGGCGCCACTCTGGCCATTAAAAAACGATTTGACGTTTTCGGAATTTTCGTTTTAGCCTTTGTAACAGCTGTTGGTGGAGGCACTCTTCGAGATTTGCTAATAGGAACCAATGCAGTTTCCTGGATTAGGGATAATCAACTTATTTATACCGTTACAGCAGGTGCCATAGCAGCTATTATTCTCTTTAAGATTATCCATCGGCTCAATTTGTTCGTTTATATTTTTGACGCTATTGGCCTTGGGCTTTTTACAATTGCCGGAATAGAAAAAGGACAGATTCTGGAGCTCAACATGTTTATGTGCATAGCACTGGGAGCCATATCGGCAACTTTTGGAGGTGTGCTTCGTGATATATTGAGCGGAGAAAAGCCGATGCTCCTTACGCGAAAGGAAATATATGCGAGTGCCAGTATAGCTGGAGGCTTTGTTTATTTTGGATTAGCAGCCCTTGGAATTTCAAATCAAATCACAGCTTTTGCAGCAGTGCTATTTATAATCTTCGTTCGCATAATCACACATCAATACGATATACGCATGCCGGAATTATATAGGGAGGAAAGTGTTGAATAGTTTCGAACTTAGGTTGAGAAGGTAAGTAAGGGCACGAGCGGGACACTCGCGCAAACTGGGATGTTTATCATTCATTATTTTCCAGAAATCCAAGGTTAAGAAGTCGAACTTTACCTGCGCGATCGCCAAGCTTTATTCTCCATCTTTTTTCCATGAATTCTAAAAGAGACAGACCTCTTTCAAGAATATGGATAGGTGTCCAAGAATCTTCTTTTGAAACTTCTATTTCTGAGTATGAACCAAATCTATAACTAACAGTCGTTTCAGCGTTATCTCTCTTGTCAATAAAGCATTTATCTTGAAGACTTGAATTTTTCGGTTTAGATAGGGGTAGTAGATTACCCAGGGAATTTTTAAGTTTATTTTTTTGGGCACTAGTGTATGTACTGTAATCTGTCTGCCAACATTTTTTTCTGCTATTCTGTGGATAGATGTGTTCGACACTAATGTAGTCAGTCTTTTCTTGTGTAAATTCTACCCAGTTTATTTTTGACGTATTTGTTTTAGATCCACTTTTCAAATGTTGCTCATACTCAAAAAGAAAATAACGTATCCCAGACCAACTGTAAAAACCATTCTTAAATTCGCTAACCAAGTTTTCAAATGAGATCTCATTTTGAAGTAGTTTTTGAATACGATGGTTAAGTATTTCCGTTACCTCTTCAACGGATTTGGTTTCATTTGAATATTCGGTAGCCAAAATTAATGCACTTGATTCTTGAGGGCCAAAAATGGCGTATCTGAAGTAGAAGCCTAATAATGACAAAACAAACTTTTCGCGCTCAATCACCCTAAGAAGGCCAAGTCTTTTTTTCGCATCAGATTCCTTTTGATAAATTAGCATTAGTAGAGGAGCATAATCAGAAAAACCTATTCTTTCGAGTCTATCTAACCACATTCGCTCTTCCTCAAGAATATATTTATTCTCGATAGGGTTGAAAAGGTAATACCAAGATTCAACTGATCGCTGCAAACTATTAGCATAATTATAAATATCCTTTACTGAAAGTGACTTTGCTCCATTCCCAGACGAGGATTCATTGGAAATGTGCTGATTGAAATTTGGTTTATCAATGTTCTTTAGGGTAAACTTCTCATCAAGCAAATAGCTACTGAAATCATTTCTGTAAGCGCGATGAATTTTTCTAAAGTGTGAATTATATTCTGTAGGTATAGCCTCGTCATTTGAAATAATTTCAGATGAAAAGCTGATTAAGAAATGATTATATAAAAATTTATCATCATCAAGTGGTTTTTGCTTGTTTTTGCCAAGATGATGGTAAACAGATTTCCAGCAATCATTTATCTTTCTTCTTAGGTCGACTCTTTCGTATTCTTCAATATTGTACTTGGTTGTTAGGAAAATTAGCCTATTTTTTAGTAATTCCAGAATGGAGAGGACTTTTCCTCTGTTATTCATCACTTCAAAAGCTACGTGCACATCTATATCACTTGATATTGCATAGATGTTAAACAGAAAATGCTGAGTTATCTTAGTAAAGATCTCTTCTATTTGATCATGAGTGAGCTTAGCCAGCTGTTCTTTAAAATATTCTTTTGCATTTTCTAGATTATGTGTGTAAATGGTTTCTTCTCTATGATATGCTCTCTCTTAATTATTGTTGAAGATTTTTGTTTTTAGAAACTCATAGCTTGGATTATCCTTATGGTAACCAAAAATGTAGGATCCTGATATGCCATCTGGCTGGCTATCGAATATGTATCTTTTCTTAATTTCTGATAATGTCAAATATCCTAAAGTTGCATTTTGGTCGATACTTTCAAGAATGGACTGAATTAGTATTAATGAGGTAGTTAATCGCTGTTGGCCATCGACAACATAAAAAGGTTCAAAGTTTTTGGATGAAATAATCCATTCGTCATCATCCCATGTCTTATAATCGATGGGTGGCACATCTTCAAAAGTGAGAACACCAACGTAATGGTTTTGACCGTTTTCTAGTTGAACAATATCGGCCCAAAAATCTTTTAGTTGTTTATTTGTCCAAGCATATCCCCTCTGATAGTCCGGGATTCTTAGTAATCGTTCAGTGAATAACTTAGAAAGTGACTTTAGTTGATTATCCATTTTGCCCAAGTTTTTTTGTTAAAAGTTGAAATACATCGTCATTACGCCTGTATCACCCCAGGGTTATAAGCCTTTTCAATAGGAGCCTGATTCGCGGCTTCAATTCCCATACTAATCCAGGTGCGGGTTTGCAGTGGATCGATAATGGCATCGGTCCAAAGTCGTGCAGCAGCGTACTCCGGCTTAGTTTGCTTTTCGTAGCTAGCCGTAATGCGGTCTAAAAGTTCCTTTTCTACCTCAGGAGTAATTTCTTCGCCTTTGGCTTTTAGGCTGGCGGTTTCTATTTGTAGCAATACTTTGGCGGCTTGCGCTCCACCCATTACTGCAAGGTTAGCAGTAGGCCAGGCCACAATAAGGCGTGGGTCATAGGCTTTTCCACACATGGCGTAGTTTCCGGCACCGTAGCTGTTTCCAATAATGATGGTAAACTTAGGTACCACCGAGTTTGCCATGGTACTCACCATCTTGGCGCCATCTTTAATGATACCACCATGCTCGCTGCGCGATCCTACCATAAATCCTGATACATCCTGAAGGAATACCAGTGGGATTTTCTTTTGGTTACAGTTGGCAATAAAGCGTGAAGCCTTGTCGGCACTGTCAGAGTAAATCACACCGCCAAACTGCATTTCGCCAGTTTTGGTTTTTATCATTTCGCGGTTGTTGGCCACTATACCTACAGCCCAGCCGTCAATGCGGGCGTATCCGGTAACTATGGTTTTTCCGTAACCTTCCTTGTATTCTTCAAATTCGCTATTGTCTACCAAGCGCTCTATGATTGCTTTCATATCATACTGCTTGGTGCGGTCTACCGGTAGCAGTCCGTAAATTTCTTTTTCGTCTTTGGCGGGTTTGGCAGGCTCAGTACGGCTAAATCCTGCTTTGTTAGATTCACCAATCTTATCCATTATAGTTTGGATGGTTCTCAAAGCATCAGGGTCATCCTCGCTTTTATAATCCGTCACACCCGAAATTTCACAATGGGTAGTAGCTCCACCCAAAGTTTCATTGTCAATATTTTCGCCAATAGCGGCTTTTACCAGGTACGAACCAGCAAGGAAAATGCTTCCTGTTTTATTTACGATAAGTGCTTCATCACTCATAATAGGGAGGTAGGCACCACCGGCCACGCAGCTTCCCATAATGGCCGAAATCTGGGTAATACCCATAGAGCTCATAATGGCATTATTGCGGAAAATACGTCCGAAATGTTCCTTATCCGGGAAGATTTCATCCTGCATTGGCAAATACACACCAGCGCTATCTACCAGATAAATAATAGGAATTTTGTTTTCCATCGCGATCTCCTGAGCACGTAGGTTTTTCTTACCTGTAATGGGGAACCAGGCTCCCGCTTTTACTGTGGCATCATTGGCTACCACCAGGCAAATGCGTCCTTTTACATAACCCATCACTACCACTACGCCACCACCGGGGCAGCCGCCATGCTCGGCATACATATCATATCCGGCAAAAGCACCAATCTCAATCTGTGGACGGTTTTTATCCAGCAAATAAGCCACGCGCTCACGCGCGGTCATTTTACCTTTTGCCTTGTGCTTCTCGATTCGCTTTTCGCCACCACCAAGGTGAATTTTCTCAAGTTTTTGCTTTATATCTGAAACCATTAGTTTCAGTTTGTCTTCGTTCTTGTTGAATTCCAGGTCTTGTGCCATTGTAAGTTTTATAAATAGGTTGTTGTAGGTTATAGGTTAAAAGTTAAAAGGACTAAGTGTAAAGTGTGCCGTTTCCGTGCACCAAACATATAACCTATAACTTTCAACATTTAACCTCTTCAATAACATTTATCAATTACCCATTCCGCTTCTTTGCGCACTATCGCATTATCCTGATGAGGATCGCTGATGAAAAGGGTAAAATGATTTTTCTCTTTATACACAGAAACAAAAATGATCTCTGGAACGCCATCTCCTGTAAAATCGCCATACCAGTATATTTCGGGCATTCCGCATTGTCCGTTGTGTACTAGTTCTTCTGTAATATTTTGCTCTACGGGCAAAAAGTATTTTTCGCCTTTAAGGCTAAGTTTGTAATTGGTCAATTCAGGGCAGGGGCCGCTACTTTCTACATTTCCAGTAGCCGATAGTTTAATAGGTTTTTCATTTTGGCCAAGCACTAATTCTTGCCCGGGGAAAACTTTACGACCGCCATATCTCAGCTGTTCGCTGTTATCTTTTATGTGCATCCCTTCTGCCTCAAGCTTTCTATTTAAACCTATCAAAAAGATGCTGCGGTTTTCATCATTTGTTTCTACGTCAAACTCCAAACCTTTGCCCACCTTGGTTTTGCTAAGCACCACATTTACTTCCACTTCTTTTACGCTCACGTAGTTTTGCCCCTTGCTTGCATCAGGAGGGTAAAAGCCGTACCAAATCAGGCCAGCATCAATTTTATTGGCATCACCACAGTAATTGTAGGTTTCGGTCATCAAACTGTACTTGGAAGACTTAGTGGTGGTAGCCAAAGGTTTTTCTTCTTCCTTAGGTTCTTCCATCACAGTGGTGTCAGGTTCTGCATTCCAGGTAGGGTTTCTTACAGCAATTATTTCCAAAAAGCCGTCAAACATAAACCCCGATTTTCCGCGGAATTCCACCTTACGCCAAAAGCCTGTCATTTCCTCATAGGTCATCTCACCAAAAGTTTCCTGGCAAGCTACCACCATGCTGTCATAAGGGACGCTGGTTACTACTTTTGCTTTAAGCGAAGGCGTTGCACGCAGGCGCATACCTGATTTTGCGATAATGCGGCAGTCTAATTGACGGCTACAATCCAATTGTGCTTGAGTAGTAAAAGTGAGTAGTGCGAGGAGCAAAAAGGCGAACGATTTTTTCATAGATCTGCTTAGAGTATGGCGAAAATACAAATTCAGGTTTGTAAGTAGTCAAAGGCGGCTGGGCCTTCGTTAAATAATAAATCCAGCACCGAAAGGTTTTCGATAAACCCATGTTCATCACTAAAAACCTGAGAGTAAGGAGCAAAGATATTATCATCTTTTCTTTTGGGATGAAAAGCTTCCCTAAAGTCTTTCTGTACTTCAGTTTGCCAGCTTTCGCTGAATGTAATTTTTGGTGAAATTTGAAGCCAATCCAGGATGAGATTCAGGAGCTGAGTATTCCAATCCATCAATCGGTTGGTTGGCCTTTTATAAAACGCTTCCAGGTCAGGCCCAAGAACTTCAAAAAAGGGAGCAGAGCCGTAAGCGGTTTTAATGGCTTGCCAATGTGTGTTTTGCCAAGCCGTTTCATAGCTAATCTCCACCGTTCCCATCAAAGCCTTGTGCTCATTATTCTTAATAGGAATATTGAGCATCATGGCGCCATGTGGACCATAAATGTAAGTCCTGTTACGGTAGCTCTGCTTTTGCCAACTTTCATAGGCTTCCAGCTCTATGCTATCAAATTGCAACAGCGCTTTGAAATACGATATGGGAGGGAGGTAGGCCGTGCTAAAATGCGCGGTCATTAGGCTTTGGCTTTTTTGCGTTTGCGATACGTGTTAAAACCATAAATACCCGCCACCACTATTAAGAATGGTATGAAGTACGAAAATCTTTTGCCTTCTCCATTTACTGTAGTAAACACACGGTCAAAACGAATCTTCTTGATTCCTTCGGCAAACTTGTCGTAGCTCATCCAAATGAATACAGGCTTACCTACAATGTGGTCTTCAGGTACAAATCCCCAGTAGCGGCTATCATCAGAAGCATGACGGTTATCACCCATCATCCAATAATAACCCTGCTTAAAGGTGTACTCGGTGGCCACTTCTCCATTAAGGATAAACTGATCACCCTTGCGCTCCAAAGTATTTCCTTCATACGCTGTAATGGCTCTTGAATATTTCAAGTAGGTGTCATAATTCAGCTCAATCTTATCACCTTCTTTGGGCATATATAGCGGTCCATAATTGTCACGCGACCAATTATACACCAAGCTATCTCCGTTTTTAGGATTTGGGAAAATATCTTGATTAGGACCAAAGGTGTTGTACTGTTCGTACAACCTTGTCAGCATTGGCGGGGTGTCAGCAGGGTATTCATTCATGCTTTGTTTTCCCACAATTTGCGTAACGCTAACAATATTTGGTAATTGCTTGAATCCTTCCAGTGCTTCGTTAGGAATATTGATGATGTACAGACTGTTGTTATCAATTCGTGTTACAGCACCATATTCGCCAGTAGCTTGCTGCTGACGAGGAGTAACATAATTGATATCAAAACGCTCCTTTAAAATCTTAGGATTAAAATCTACACCATTGGTTTGCACAAAATAGCTGAACTGTGGATTGGCACGATCAGGCATTGATTCAGATTCACCATTGGTATTTACAAATCCATCTATAATTCTTAAAGTATCACCAGGAATGGCAACGCAGCGCTTTACATAGTGCTCACGTTTATCAATAGGGCGAACCTTGCCTTCCATATTAATAGGGCGAATGTCTTCAGCAGGGTAATTAAAAACCACAGGATCGTAACGCTCTACCTCCGTAAGCTTTGGAAATCTCCAGTAAGGAAGTTGAGGCCAGTCAAAGTAAGAATCTAAGGTGGTAAAGGGAACCTTATTGTGTACCAAAGGCAATGAAAGCGGAGTAAGAGGAGGGCGTGACCCGTAATGAATCTTACTCACAAAAAGAAAATCACCCACCATCAGTGATTTCTCCATAGAAGGAGTGGGGATGGTGAAAGCTTCAAAAGTATAGGCACGGATAACGGTGGCGGCAACTATGGCAAAAATCAAAGAGGCTACAAGCTCACTTACATACCTGCGCATATCCTGAATATCGCGACCTACATATTCCAGTTTTTGTGTAAAATTTAGGTATCCTAAATAAAGTCCGAAAGTGATAACTGCCAGAATGGTGTGGTATAGCTTACGGAAATTGAAAACATGAAGGATTTCAAAAATAACCACAACGGCCATCACATTTCCCACCACAGGTAGGTAGCAGAGGATAGTCCACCACCAAGGGCGCTCAATTATTTTGAGCATTATTACGGTGCGATAAATCGGCACAAAAGCTTCCCACGATTGGCGGCCAGCTTGTTTGTAAAAGTTAAATGTAACAATGCCACTAAAGATTTCAATGGCAAGGAAGAGGATAAGCAAGTTCATATCCGAAGTGAGGTTTTATAAGTTTAGTACGTCTTTCATTTGGTATACACCGGTTTTGCCACTCATAAATTCGGCAGCAAGTACGGCACCCAAAGCAAAGCCATCGCGGCTTTTGGCAGTGTGGGTTATTTCGATATCATCAATATCAGAAGTATAAGTAATGCTATGGGTTCCCGGAACATGTTCTTCACGTAAAGCATCAATATGTATTTGTTCCTTTCCGTGAGACTCATCCAAAGTCCAGCCTTCCTTTCTGTTTAGGTTTTCTATTACCTGCTCAGCCAAAGTGATTGCTGTTCCGCTTGGAGCATCTAGTTTTTGAGTGTGATGAATTTCTTGCATTTGCACGTCATAATTGCCGTAGGCATTCATAATACGTGCTAATTGCTTATTTATTTCAAAAAAAATGTTAACGCCCAAACTAAAGTTGGAAGCAAACAAAAATCCTGATTGATTTTCCTCACACAGTTTTACGGCTTCGTCATATTTGGCTAGCCAGCCAGTAGTACCAGTTATTACCGGAACCTGGTTTTTGAAACATACGGCAAGATTATCAAATACGGCCTCAGGGCGTGTAAACTCAATGGCTACATCAGCTTGTTTAAGTTTAGCTTCATCAATGCCTTCGCGGCCAAAGGTGGCTACCACTTCGTGATTGCGCTCCAGCAATATTCTTTCGATGGTTTTGCCCATCTTTCCGTATCCTATAAGTGCTACTTTCATTTAAAACTGAGGGTTACTCCAAAACCAAAGCCTAGTGTGCCATAGTTTTGGTTATTCATTATGGTAGGTTCCCAGCGCAGGCTAAGGTCATCGCTCACATCATAATAAAAAAGGTGAGCATCTACATAAGCATCCAGCACATTTAGCCCATAAGCCACAGCTCCCAAAATGATGGATAGATCCCGCTGCTGACGGTAAAAATTTTGTAGTTCAATTAATTGCCGCTCGTCATATACACCGGCAAATTGATCATTGCTTAAGTCATTATCCAATCTGCTATAAAAAGCGTCTTCGTATATTTTGTACTGATCCTGATTCCAAATGATGGCGTAAATAGCGGCTCCCATCGCAGCATATACTATCGGTACTTTCCAATACTTTTTATTGTACACCTGTCCCATTCCTGGGAAAGTAGAAGACAGCATAGCCGCCTTACTAGGGGAGTGGTCTCCTTGCTCAACTGATTTTTCGCCACCTACTATGGAGTCGGTGTAAATTCTTTCGGCTTGGGGTGTGTAAGATTCGGGGGCAATATCTTCAAGGGAAAGACTATCCGAGGCGGTGCTGTCTACCTGTGCTGAAGCAAAATTAGCCGACAGCAAAAATAATGTAAGGCAAAGTGTGCCTAAGATAGTATGTGATTTTCCCGATGTTTTCAACTATTGAGCAAACTCAAAATTCTTTCAAAGTCCTTATCATTTTTAAAAGGAATTACAATCTTGCCTTTACCACGCTTGCTGCGCGATAGGCTCACATCCGATTCTAGTTTTTCAGATAAGTTTTCCTGAACTTCTACATATTTTTCAGGCAGGGTGGGAGTAGCAGTTTTTGTGCCAGAAGTTTCATTTTCAGCCTGACGCAATTTACGTACGGCATCTTCCACTTGACGAACGCTAAGATCTTTGGCAATGATGGTTTCATAGATTTTCATCTGATCTTCCTCATTTTCAACGCTCACAATTGCACGAGCATGGCCCATGCTTATCATTTTGTCACGAAGACCAGCTTGCACGATGGGCTGTAATTTTAAAAGACGAAGGTAGTTGGTAACGGTACTTCGTTTTTTACCCACACGGTCGCTCATGGCTTCTTGTGTAAGGCTGCACTCATCAATCAGACGTTGATAGCTCAGGGCAATCTCTATACTGTCAAGCTCCTCGCGCTGAATGTTTTCTACCAAAGCCATTTCCAGCATGGTTTGGTCATCAGCCAGGCGAATGTATGCCGGCAAAGTTTCTAAACCTGCAATTTTAGAAGCACGGTACCTACGCTCACCACTGATAATGGTGAAGCTGTCGTTGCCATTTTTACGAACCGTAATAGGCTGAATAATTCCTAATTCGCGAATGGAAATAGCCAGTTCTTCAAGGGCTTCTTTGCTAAACTGTGTACGTGGTTGATCAGGATTAGGGTGAATTTTTTCAATTTCAATTTCCGCAATTGCGCCCACAATCTTGTCTGCATTCACATCTGCCGCAGAGTTTACCTCTCCAGTGTCTTTCAATAAGGCCGAAAGGCCACGTCCCATTGCTTTTCTCTTAGGTGCCGCCATCATTAGGATAAAAATGTTTTATAAAGTGGAAATAATCAGAAAACAGAGTGCCAGTGAAAACCTATTTAACTAGGCTGTTTCTTCTATTGCTTCGTTCTTTTCCAAAAATTCGCGCGCCAAATTTAAGTAATTCTCCGCGCCATTACTGGAAGCATCATACATGATAATGCTTTCGCCATAACTAGGGGCTTCACTTAAGCGCACATTTCTTTGAATAATTGTGTTGAATACCATTTTCTGGAAGTGTGTTTTTACTTCTTCAACCACTTGATTGGAAAGTCTCAAGCGAGAATCGTACATGGTCAAAAGAAGTCCTTCAATATCTAAATCAGGGTTGTGGATATTTTGAACGCTCTTAATGGTATTCAGCAATTTACCCAAACCTTCCAAAGCAAAATACTCGCATTGGATAGGTATAATCACGGAATCAGCTGCAGTAAGTGCATTCAAAGTGATAAGACCCAGAGAAGGGGCGCAGTCAATAATTATATAATCGTACTGATCTTTTACTTCAAGCAAGGCACGCTTAAGCATCTGCTCACGTCTGTCTTTGTCTACCAATTCAATTTCTACCGCAACAAGGTCAATTTGCGCAGGCATCAAATCTACGTTTGGCGACTTTGTTTTTAAAATAACCTCTGAAACTTTGTTTTCATGTTCCAAAACCTGATACGTTCCAAGGCTAATATTATCTGGGTCAAAGCCCAAACCAGAAGTGGAGTTAGCTTGTGGGTCGGCATCAATAAGTAGAACTTTCTTTTCTAAAACGCCTAAACTTGCCGCAAGATTTACAGCTGTGGTGGTTTTTCCAACACCACCTTTTTGATTGGCTACTGCTACCGTTTTTCCCATTTTCGTCTTCGTTATTGTTTAAAATTCTATCAAAAAACCTCAAAGGCCTACCCGTAAAAACATCATTATCAAAGGGTAAGTGGCTATTGGATTTTCCTTAGCTTTCGCGCTCCAAATTACAATAATAAAGGGGCTTGGCGGCTCTTACAAATTCTTTTCAGATTAATTTTTTAACAAGAATATGATAAGCGTAATCTGTGGCACACACCGTCCGCAAAACCAAACTTTGGCAGTAGTTAACAAATACGTTGAAATCCTTAAAAATTTAGGGGAGGAGGTTTGTGTATTAAAGATGGATGACCTTCCAGAAAATTTTATGGTGACCAATACTTTTGGTGAACCCTCACATGGATTAGATGATGTGGTCGAAAAATTTGTGGCAGGATCAGATAAGTTAGTTTTTATTGCCCCAGAGTACAATGGTAGTTATCCAGGTATATTAAAGGTGTTTTTAGATGCTGTTCCTCCACATACGTGGAAAGGTAAGAAAGCAGCTCTGGTGGGAGTGGCCAGTGGCAGGGCTGGTAACCTTCGTGGGATGGATCACCTTACCGATGTATTACATTATTTACGAGTGGAAGTGTTTTCACTAAAAATTCCAATCTCCAAGTTGAACACTTTAATTAATAATGGAGAAGTAGTCGATACTGAAACCTTAGGCGTATTGAAAATGCAGGCGGAGGAATTTTTGAGGTTTTAAGTTTTATCTTTTAAAACACAAATCTTTCAGACTTACAAACTCCCGAAAGGCATAAACGTGTCTAATTTTCCTTATTTCTCAACAGGCGTATTCACTTACATTAAACTTTTCCTTTCTTTGCTTTTATGGCAGGAAATACCTTCGGAAAAGTATTCACATTAACCACCTTTGGCGAGTCTCATGGAGAGGCCATTGGAGGTATTATTGATGGTTGTCCTTCTGGTTTAGATTTGGATATTGAAGAAATTCAAAATCAACTAGATAGAAGAAAGCCGGGGCAGTCTAAAATAACAACGCAAAGAAAGGAATCGGACGAGGTGAAGTTGCTTTCTGGAATCTTTGAAGGAAAGACCACGGGTGCTCCAATTGGTTTTACCATTCCAAACAGCAATGCCAAAAGCAAGGATTACGATCACATAAAAGATGTGTTTCGCCCTTCACATGCTGATTATACCTATCAACAGAAGTATGGGCTTCGCGATTACCGAGGTGGTGGACGTTCCTCCGCTCGTGAAACGGCTAGCCGCGTGGTTGGTGGAGCTATTGCGCGTCAATTGTTAAAAGGTGTGACTATTCAGGCCTATGTTTGTGCGGTGGGGGAAATTTCAATTGAGGATGACTACTCAAAGCTTAATCTTTCGGAGACGGATTCGAATATCGTGCGATGTCCACATTCCGCGAAAGCGGCCGAAATGATAGAGTTGATAGATAAAACGCGCAAGGAGGGAGATACGATAGGTGGCGTGGTAAGCTGCGTTATCAAAGGTGTTCCGGTCGGTTGGGGTGAGCCTGTATTTGACAGACTTCATGCTGATTTGGGCAAAGCCATGCTAAGCATCAATGCTGTTAAAGGTTTTGAGTACGGAAGCGGTTTTGCTGGAAGCCGAATGAAGGGCAGCGAGCACAACGATAATTTTGAAGCCGAAGGAGGCACTGCAAGCAACTTTTCGGGCGGTATACAGGGCGGAATTAGCAATGGCGAGGATATTTATTTTAAGGTTGCTTTTAAGCCTGTGGCCACAATCATGCGCGATCAGCAATCTGTAAACGAAAAAGGCGAAGAGGTAATCGTAAAAGGCAAGGGAAGACACGATCCATGCGTGGTTCCGCGAGCTGTACCCATTGTGGAAGCCATGGCTGCACTGGTATTGGCGGATCATTACCTATTGGCAAAATTGAACAAATAAAAACGCGAACAAAGCAAAGTATAGATGAAGTTAGCACTACACTGGAAGATTATTATTGGATTGGTATTAGGGGTGATTTGGGCCATAGTTTCAAGCCAGATGGGGTGGAGTCAATTTACCATTGATTGGATTGCGCCATTCGGAACCATTTTTATCAATCTTCTAAAATTAATCGCGGTACCACTGGTGCTTTTCTCCATTATCAGCGGAGTTGCCGGTTTGGGTGACCCTAAAAGTTTGGGGCGCATGGGGGCAAAAACCTTGGGCTTTTATTTTGCTACAACTCTTTTGGCCGTGGGATTGGGTTTGCTGTTGGTAAATGTGATTAATCCAGGAAAACTGGTTGATGAGCAGAGCCGAATTGACAATAGAATCAGTTATGAGCTTTGGGCGGCTTCGGAAGGAATAGAGGTGAAGGATGGTGTAAATTACTTGCAAGACCCAACTTATAGGGATAGAGCCTTGGAAATAACGGAACTTTCAAAAGCTGACTTGAAAGATGCTACAGTAGAAGAAAAAATGGCTACCGCCAATCAAGCCAAAGAGGCAGGGCCTTTACAGCCACTTGTTGACTTAGTTCCTCAAAATATTTTTAGCAGTTTGGGAGACAATGGCTCTATGCTTAAAGTAATATTCTTCGCCATATTTTTTGGGATAAGCCTCCTTTTGATTCCCAATGAAAAATCAAATCCTGTAAAGGCGTTTGTAGATGGCACCATGGAGATATTCCTGAAGATGGTTGACATTGTGATGCAAGCTGCACCATTCTTCGTATTTGCTTTATTGGCTGGGGTTGTGAGTAAAATGGCTGGTGATGATGTAGGTAAGGTTTTAGAGATTTTTAAAGGACTAAGCTGGTATTCTTTAACTGTATTCCTTGGTTTGATGCTAATGATCTTTGCCATTTATCCTTTGATTTTAAAACTGTTTGTACGTGTGATTTCTTATACAGGATTCTTTAAAAGTATAAGTCCTGCGCAAACTTTGGCTTTTTCTACTTCTTCGAGCGCGGCTACTTTGCCGGTAACGATGGAATGTGTAGAGGATAATCTTGGTGTGGATAAAAAGGTAACTGGTTTTGTATTGCCTATTGGAGCTACAGTAAATATGGACGGAACGAGCTTGTATCAAGCGGTGGCCGTGGTTTTCTTAGCACAGCTCCACATGATTGATTTGACGTTTGCGCAGCAACTTACCATAGTGCTTACCGCAAGCTTGGCTTCTATCGGTTCGGCTGCTGTGCCCAGTGCTGGATTGGTTATGCTGATTATCGTGCTCCAAAGTGTTGGTTTAAATCCAGCCTGGATCGGAATTATTTTGCCTGTTGATAGAATTTTGGATATGTGTCGCACCGTTGTGAACGTTACAGGTGATGCAACTGTTTCATCCGTAATCGCCAAAGGTGAAGGATTGTTGCATTATGATAAAGCACGCGAAACCGAAAGAACCTTTGAGCCGTAATTAAGGACAAATAAAATTTTCCATACAAAATGAAAAGACTATTTCAAGTACTCGGAACCCTGATTTTACTGGTGGTGGCTGCGGCCATTATCCTTCCTATTGTTTTTAAAGATGAAATAATAGCGAGGGCCAAGGAGGAGATGAACAAGAATCTCACGGCTACCGTAGATTTCAAAGACATTAACATCAGTCTATTTCGATCCTTCCCCAATTTTGCGCTTACGCTGGAAGAAACCACAGTGGATGGTAAAGGGATTTTTGAAGGAACACGTTTGGCAGAGATCGGAAGCTTTAATGTAGATCTGAATCTATACAGTGTGATTTCTGGAAACACGTACGAAATTGAAGGTATTCAGATAAAAGACGCTACGGTGCATGTGGTGGTAGATACCAGTGGTGCTGCAAACTATGATATTGTGAAAGCCAGCGAAGAAGAAGAGGAGGAAGTAGAAGAAACTACTGAAGAGTCTTCCAGCTTTAAGCTGAATCTGAAAGGGTATGAGTTGGAAAACTTCAACCTTATTTATGATGATCGCCCTGGTGCGATGGCTGTTCATATCAAAAACCTAAACCATACAGGCTCTGGTGATTTTACGGAAGTAGTGGTAAATCTTACTACCAAAACCACTATTGATGCTTTGACCTTTGATTATGAAGGTGTTGCTTATTTGAGCAAAACAAAGGTGGATGCTGACATTAATGTGGCGTTTGATCAGGAGGCTTTCAAAATTACTTTTCAGGAAAACAAGGTTGCCCTTAATGACCTAGCTTTAAAATTTGACGGTTGGGTATTGATGCCGGAAGACGATATTGATATGGATCTTTCGTTTGAAGCTCCTGATAATAATTTCAAAAGTGTGCTTTCGCTAATTCCTGCGGTGTATGCCGAAGATTTTGCCAGTGTAAAAACAACGGGTGATTTTAACCTAAAAGGAATGGCCAAAGGAAAATACAGCGATGACCCTGAAACCTACCCAACTTTTGATTTGGTTTTCAACATCAACAATGCAACTTTCCGTTATCCTGATTTGCCGGCAGGGGTGGATGGTATAAATGTAAAAGCGCACATCTTCAACAAAACATCTGATCTTGACGGCATGGTGATAGACGTGCCTACCGCCAGTGCTGTGGTAGCCGGAAGTCCTATTAACGCAAGTTTGAACTTAAAAACACCAATGTCAGATCCGCAAATTGCCATGTTTGTAAAAACGGATTTTGACCTGGCTAATGTTGCCAAAGTGGTTCCTGCTTCAGGTTTTGATTATAGTGGCCGTGTAAAAGCTGATTTGGATTTGGCTACGCGTATGTCGGACATTGATAATGAGCGCTACGAAAACGTAAAAGCCGAGGGAAATCTTTTGATTGAAGGAATGACTCTGAGAAGTGATAGCCTTCCTTATGATGTGGCATTGAGCAAAATGGAAATGGCCTTTAGTCCGCAATATGTAGATCTCAAAGCCTTTGATTCTAAAATAGGGAAGTCTGATATAGCGGCCAATGGTCGTATTGACAACCTTTTGGGCTACGCTTTGGAAGATCAAACCTTGAAAGCCAATTTCAATATTACTTCTAACCTATTGGATTTGAATGAGCTTTCTGGCCCAAGTGAAGAAGGAGCAGAGGAAACAACCACTGAAACTACCGATGCTGAAAGTGCTTTGGAAGTTATTCGCTTGCCGCAAAATGTGGATGCTACGCTTACGGCAAGCTTGCAAAAGGTGATTTATGACAATCTGGAAATAGAGCGTGTGAATGGAACAATTGCCTTGAAGGAAGGCGCAGCTTCGATGACAAACGTGAATATGGAAATGCTGGGCGGAGGGATGCAGCTGGATGGTGTTTACGATAGTAAACCTGCAGCTCCAGAGGTAGACTTTAAAATGAATATCAAAAACTTCAGCTTTAAGGAAAGTTTTGAAAAATTCATTACCGTTCAAAAAATGGCGCCTATTATGGAAAATACAACGGGAACTTATGGTACAGAGCTGAATTTTGCATCAAAGCTAAACCCTGATATGAGCCCGGATTTAGCAACTGTGACTGCTGCTGGTAAGTTGGTAGCTAATAATATGACTACTTCGCCTGAAGCCATGAAAAAGCTTGCGGACATGCTAAAGAATGATAAGCTATCTACTTTGGATTTGGGAAATGTAAACCTCAGCTACAAGATTCAGGATGGCCGTGTAAGCGTTGATCCTTTTGATATTAAAGCTGGTGACGTTACTGCAAAGGTGAGTGGTAGCAATGGTTTGGATCAAACACTGGATTATACCATGGATATGAAAATTCCAACTTCGGGGATAAAGGCCAATGCTTTACTTGAGCAATTTGGAGCAACTTCTGGCGGCAAGCTAGATCTGAAAGTGCTAATTGGCGGTACGGTGCAAGATCCAAAAGTAACTACCGATTTGGGCAACCTTGCCGGGAATGTAATTGATAACCTGAAGGATCAAGCCAAAGAAAAGGTAGAAGAAGTGAAAAAAGAAGCTATTGATAAAGCTAATGCTGAAGCGCAAAAGTTGATTGACGAGGCTGAGAAAAAAGGTGATGAATTAATAGCTAAAGCGCAAGAGGCTGGGGATAAACTTAAAGCTATAGCTAAGAAGCAAGCTGATAATATAAGAGCTGAAGGAAAGAAGAACGCTCAAAAAGCCCGTGATGAAGGAAAAGGTAATCCTCTTAAAAAATTAGCAGCAGATAAGGCTGGCGATGAAATAGAGAAGAAAGCCAATGAAGCTGCTAAAAAAGTAGAGGATGAAGCTAACAAGCAAGCTAATTCATTGCTGAATGAAGCCAAGAAGCAAAAAGAAGAATTAGTGAAAAACGCGAGGGAGGAAGCCAAGATTGAGGGAGGTAATTGATGTTATAGCGATTTCGGAAGAAGTGGTATTGATTCTTGGAGAAGTATGAATTTTTGGAAAACTATATTTAAGAAAGTTGAAACAGCAAAATCTTCTGGTTCAATTGAACAACCAAAAGTTGAAAGGCCAAACGGAAAGTTGACAATCGCAAAAAAGCGGGAATTCTTCGGTATGATAAAGAATGAAGAATTTGACCATTTGAATGAGATTTCAAGTTCTCTTGATAATTACCCTGAATTAGCCAACGAAGTGGTGTCAGGGTTATCAAAAGGTATCGATGGATTTTCTTCTCTGATGCTTTCAATTCGATTCTATAATTTTTCGGTTGCAAAGTTGCTTGTTAAACGAGGCGCTGATGTGAATTACATAGACAGTTCTCAATTCCGAAAAAATCATCATCCCGTTTTATTTGATCTCATTGAAACTATTAGAGATGTGGTTGAGTTAGGAAATTTTGATGCAGCAAATAAGGCCTTGGAGTTGTGGGATTTGATGGACTCTAACGGTCTCGATTATTTGTTGAAGTCGGAAGTAAGTGATGGTATAAATCAATCTCAGAACTGCCTTGAGGCCTTTCTAAGACTTGTTGGAGTGAAATACGGGAATCGACATATGGTGGCAAAGGCAGACTCTAAAGTGTTAAACTCCGAGGGAGTTAACATGATTTTTAAACTTGGAAAAGAGGATAGGGATTTGGAGAAAGAGATGTATTACAAAGAAGTTGCCTCCCGTATTTTAAACAATATTAGTGAAGAAGCCTTGCGTGATATTGACGCAAATAGATTTCGTTCTTGGTCAACATCAATACTGCCTTTTTATAGAGAACGTGGTTTTGTGGATACTTATGCTTTAACTCTAGTTAATGACATCGTCATTCAGAAATATGGTTTTGAAATTAATAACATTAAAGATAGCAGTTACATAAAGGCAAACTTTGACGGTCAAATTCCTGGCGTTGTTGATTGTTCTTTAGATGATTGAATAGAACTGAAGTAACTTGTAAATAGCATATCTTCTTCTCGTTAATACTGAAAAGATATTTAAACATAACAATGAAAAACCTACTCGTTTTTACAATTTCAATACTTATAGGTTACAGCACCTATGCACAGCCCGAGTTGGGGGAGTGTGATCAAGAGGTAGAGGAAATTGCTGCTAGTCAATTGCCAAAGGCATTGAAAAACTGGAAAGCAAAAAATTACCGAGAGACCGAGCGCTATTTAAAAAAGGCGGTTTCTTTAGATCCTGAATATGCAGATGCATTGTATTTACTTGGTGATTTTTATATCAAACAACGTCAGATTGATAAAGCAGAACCTTTATGGTTAAAGCTTTTGGAAGTGTGCCCAAACTATAAGGCTGAAGTAAAATACTTTGTGGGTGTAATCTTAATGGAAAATGGAAAACGGCCAGAAGCTATTGAAATGTTTGAATCATTTTTATCAGATCCTGAGCGAGATAGAGGTTATGATAAAGAAGTGAAAAGCGCTCTTAAAGAAGCACAGCTTATGGATGAACTATTGAGCAATCCGGTGGCTTTTAACCCAACCGTGGTGCAGCGAATCTCAACCCAGGAGGACGAGTATTTGGCAAGTATTTCTCCGGATCAGCAAAAGATGTTTTTTACCAGAAAGACCAAGAAAGTAAACCGCATGGATGGCCCAGCGGCAAAAGTGCGCATGGTAGAAGAGTTTTGCATGGCAGAGCGAAATGGTACCAATGGAGACTTTGAAATTGGGGCAGCTATGCCACCTCCCTTTAACACGAGCTTTAACGAAGGTGGGCCAAGTATTTCAGCTGATAATTCAGAAATATATTTTACCGTTTGCCAGGATTTGAAGGGCTATATAAACTGTGATGTCTATTTTTCTGAGCGTGATGGTTACGGTGGTTGGACCACTCCAAAGTCCGTAGGTGATCATATTAATAATCGCGATAGCTGGGAGAGTCAACCTACGGTTTCGGCCAATGGTGATGTGCTTTTTTTTACCAGCAATAGAGAAGGAGGACTTGGTGGTCTTGACTTGTATTACTGCACGCGCAAGGTAGGTGAGGGTTGGAGTGCTCCAAAAAATGTTGGCGCGCCAGTGAATACGCGTAAAAACGAAAAAACGCCTTTCCTTCATAGTGATAGCAAAACGCTTTACTTTTCATCTGATGGCCTTGAAGGTATGGGCGCTTTTGATATTTATTATTCCAAAGCATCGAATGATTCTCTGTGGGATGAGCCTATGAATATTGGTTACCCTATAAACACAAAGGAGGATGATTTAGGACTTTTTGTAAGTCTGGATGGACAGACTGGATATTTTGCTTCCACAAAGTACCGTGCACAAGGAGGTTGGGATGTTTTTGAGTTTTCATTGCCGGAAAAGGCGCGCCCTGAAGAGGTAAGCCTGATAACAGGAACTTTGGTAGATGAATATGATGAACCTATCAAGGATGCAACGGTAGAGGTTAAAAACCTTAAGACCAAAGAAATCACTAAGGTGAGGGTGGATGAGCAAACAGGAACTTACGCTCGTGTGGTTTCTGCTAAGCCAGACCAGGACGTGATTATAACTGTAAAAAAGAAAGGAGCAGCTTTTAGTTCAAAATACGTTTCGAGTAAAGAACTTAAAGGAAGTCAGGTTGTAGATGCCCCCCTGGTAGTAGCAACTTTGGAAATTGGAAAGGAGTATAAGTTGAACGATATCAACTTTGAGTCAAACTCTTATGAGCTAGATGTAGCAGCTGAAAGTGTAATTGATGAGTTTATTATTTTCTTAAAAGACAACCCAGAGCTTAAAGCGGACATTCAAGGGCACACCGATAATGTTGGTAATCCTTCGGCAAACCAAACGCTGTCGCATAACCGTTCAAAAACGGTGTATGATTATGTTTTGAATCATGGAATTGACGCCAGCCGTGTGTCTTTCCACGGATATGGTGAAACCCGTCCCATTGCGCCCAATAATACTGAAGAGGGCCGCGCGAAAAACAGACGTACTGTTTTTGTGATTACCTCCAAATAGTATGCATATTATCGCTTAGCATTCCCCTCTCTTAGGAGAGGGGTGGCATAGCACTTTTGTGCTATGGTGGGGTGTGGCGCTTTGCGTAAAGCAAAATGTGACATATTTGTTTTAGTCAGAATAGTTACCTGATCCCAGCATCAAATCCCCTTGGCATACACTACCTTTTGATAGTAGCCTTCTGCTTGTCCCAGGTCTTCAAAGGTTAAATACCTCCGCTTTAGCGGGAAGCCTAGAAAGTATCTCGTTATCATTACCAGATAACGACTGCCATTTTGGGCAAATAATTTTATCGATAAGCTGTTACGCTTCTGAGCCTTCAAGATTTTGAAACCTCTCATAGTTGTTGGTCTTCCGTTCATTTACTGCATAAAAAAAGCCGCTCCGAAAATTAATACTTCGGGGCGGCTTTAGTGTTATACGAAAGTGAACCTTACATTCTCCTTTCTTTAATTCTTGCAGCTTTACCTGTACGTTCTCTTTGGTAGAAGATACGGGCTCTGCGAACTTTAGCTTTCTTGTTCATCTCAATTTTTTCGATGGTAGGAAGATTCACTGGGAAAATTCTTTCTACACCGATGTTTCCTGAAATCTTACGAATGGTAAAAGTTTCAGTAGCTCCAGAACCTCTGCGCTGTAATACTACACCACGGAAAAACTGAACACGCTCTTTTGCACCTTCCACAATTTTGTAATACACAGTGATAGTATCACCAGCACCAAATTTTGGGAATTCTTTTCTTTCAATGTACTCTTCTTGTACAAATTTTAATAAATCCATCTTAAGGATAATTTATAGTTTGCTGAAAGCCAACATTCACAATTTTTGCCAGAGGTTGAATATCAGTTGCTTATCACATTTTTGTAAGAGGTGGTAAACAGGCTGCAATATTAATACAAAACAATTAATTGGAGAAACTAATCTTCTAATAAATCTGGCCTGCGTAGGCGAGTACGCTCCATGGCTTGCTCATGCCTCCAGTCATCTATTGCCGGAAAGTTTCCTGAAGTGAGTATCTCGGGAACTTTCAATCCTCTAAAATCAGCTGGGCGAGTGTACACGGGTGGAGCCAAAAGTCCATCCTGAAAAGAATCGGTCAGGGCAGAAGACTCGTCATTAAGCACACCGGGTATTAAACGGATAATAGCATCACTAACTACTGCTGCTCCAAGCTCACCACCACTCATCACAAAATCACCGATAGAAATTTCTTTGGTAATCAGCTCATCGCGCACACGTTGGTCTATTCCTTTATAGTGTCCACAAAGGATCATGATATTCCCCTTTAGCGAAAGTGTATTGGCCATAGGCTGATTGAAAACTTCGCCATCAGGAGTCATGTAAATGATTTCATCATATTCACGCTCAGCTTTAAGGTCTTCAATAGATTCAAAAAGCGGTTCGCACATCATTACCAAACCAGCGCCACCGCCAAATTGATAATCATCCAATTTTTTATGCTTTCCCTTTCCGTATTTCCTTAGATCATGAATATGTACTTCAACCAATCCTTTTTCAATGGCTCTCTTTAAAATAGAGTCAGCAAAAGGGCTTTCAAGTAATTTGGGCAAAAGGGTAATGATGTCGATGCGCATCTATGAGAATAATTTTGTGCAAACTTAACAAAGTAAAGCGAGAGGGGTAGGCATAAAAAAGGAGCCCCAAAAATTAATTCAGGGCTCCGGGATTCATTGTTAACCTCACTTAACAACTATTATTTTTCTGACTCGCCTTCTTTTTTAAAACCTAAAGAGGCCGAGTTTATACAGTAACGCATGCCTGTTTCGGTGGGGCCATCGTCAAATACGTGACCTAAATGTCCTCCGCAGGTTCCGCAAAGTATTTCGGTTCTTACCATTCCAAAGGAATAGTCTTTCTTTTCCACCACACTATTTTCGCTGATAGCCTTGTCAAAACTTGGCCACCCGCAATGTGCATCAAACTTTGATTCGCTTTCAAATAGCGGTGTATCACAGGCTGCACATTTATAAATGCCATCTTCAAAGTGAAGATTGTATTCTCCCGTTCCAGGGCGTTCAGTTCCTTTTTCGCGCAACACTCTGTATTGCTCGGGCGTAAGCTCTTTACGCCATTGCTCGTCCGTTTTTTGAACTTTGTATTCCGTCATGTCTTCGATTTCTGTTTTGGTTTGAGCATTGCAGCCCCAAGCCAAAAATAGACTCATTGTTATTAACAGTAAATTCTTCATAGGGTTCATTATTAATATTATTTACAAAAGCCGCGCCAATCTAGTTGAGCGGCAAGAAACCTATAATGCTATCAATCACTTTTTGATCCATCAGTACTTTTCGGTGTCCCAAACCTTGGGTAATAACTAATTGGGCGTTAGGCCATTTTGCGGCCAGCTGCTTAGCTTGTTCCACACTTATGTCTTGATCATCAGTATCATGAATAATCATTCCTTGCGGATCAAACCTTGAGGCCAGGTCGTCCGTAGAAGCGTCTTCCACTTTCATAGAGTATCGGTTTTCGATGTTTTCGATTATCCGATTCGCTACTTTGGGTGTGGCCTTTACTTTTTCGCAAAAATCATTTACCACACTGCGTATGCTTACCGGAGTACCAATAACTACGATTTTATGTGGAGATAGGTTTCTTAACAGACTGTTAAATATTGCCATCCCGCCAAGGGAGTGGCCTATAGCGAAGTCAAACTGGCCAAATTTATCTTGTACCGTTTCCACGCAATCTACAAATTCGAGCATGTGCGTTTTCCTTTGCTTTGAAGTACCATGGGCCGGTGCTTCAATAGAAAATACGTGATAGCCCTTTTTGTGAAGCTCTTCTATAATTCTAAAAAACTGAGTGGCTCGTCCGCCCCAGCCGTGCACCAAAAGAACTTTTGGACCATCGTTTTTCCATTCAAATAATGAAAATTCACTTTTGCCAGTGTGCATGATGTGTTCAGTTGCACTTTCTCTTACGGGCATTTCCCTTGTGGGGATAGGAAACTTGATAGGTGTGAAGAATAGATTTAGCGCAAGCTTAGTGGCTAGCGGTGTGGAAACAGCACTGAGCGCAGACATGGTTCCGGTAATATATCCCGGAAGTTTAAAACTCTTTGGGGCGTTGGTAGACTTTGAATTTTTGATGACAAATGATTTTGTACAAAAGTAAACTATGCACGCATAATAAGGTTGTCAGATTTGGTTTTTCTATGAAAGGATTGGGAGGGAGGAGAGTTGGTAATTGGCAGTTTAAAGTATGCAAAGAATTGGAATATAAACGAATAAGGTGGGAAGGGGCAAAGGTTTGCGAATGCACTCGTATGGCAGCTCTAAACGAACGGGTATATTATTTAAGCAGTTTTGAAACAGTCTCACTCATGCTTTTATTTAGCTTACACAATGGTTTTAAGGAATTGTCAATATACTTATCGGTCAAAAGGTTTTTATTTTTAATTGAAGTATAATAAACAGGTGTGGAAAAACCTTTTGGATAGTATTTGCCATTTTGAACATAAGCAATTGACCGAGTATCTTCAGAGCAAACAAGCTTACACCTAGTTACTATAGCTATTGCGGGCAAGTGGGGGTCGTCAAAATCTTTATTATCTCTTAGATCCTCGATTTTTTTTTGATATTTATCAATATCTTCTTTACACCCTTCAACAGCTTTTCCAACTTCTTTTAATAGCCTGATGATTGGTAAATATTTGGAGGTTTTCGAAAGTTCTTGTTTGTACTTTGTGCCTCCATAAATCATTAAACCCTTTCCATGAAGAATCCAATTCAAAACGGGTTCAAAATTTTCATGGTTGTCCGATTTTTTTGAAAAAACATTAGCAATGCAATTTGTGTCTATAATTATTGCCATACTAGATTTCTAATAATTTGAGTTCTTCATCAATGAAAAAATCTCTGTAATTCGAAGGTACATTTTGTGAATAGGAGCCATCTTTATTAATTCCAATTTTCGTAATTGTATTACCCTCACTACTACGAGTAAAAAACAATACCTTGGAAGTGAAATTCACATCCTGTTTTGCTGTATTCAATTTATACCGTAATCGATTTATTGTAAAATCACTATGGGTTTCAATTATAAACTTGTTATTGTCAACTTTTACAGCGTTAAATAGAAAACTACCAAAGGCGGACTGTGCTTTTGGATGTAGATGAACTTCCGGTTGTTGTATTGAAAAACATGTATTTTTAGAGGATAATATTTCAATAATTAGCGGTAGAGATTGAGATACACCATATCCAACATTTGGTAATTTGACCTCAATGTTTTCATATTTGACAATTATTTCAAAGGGCGAACTATTTTTTTTACCCAATTCCCGAACTTCTATTTTATCGAATAAATTACTGTCTTTCCCGAATTTTTCTAAGGCACCGATTATTCTGGTCTTTTCTTTTTGTGATTTGCTGGATAGAATTTGCCTTAGAATTGACGGAATGTGCTCTCCTTCTGGGGAAAATTTAATTTTATAAGATTCATATGTTCTTTTGGCTTTCGCTCTTATAGGAGCTAACCATTTGTAACTGGAATAAAGATTTACATTATTAAAATAACGATTAGACTTGGTAATCTCAATATTTTTAATGAGTTCGTTTTCAATTAGGTGGGCTAAAATGTATACAGGTAGGTTATGTCTTGCAAAGTACGAGGGAAGAACTTTATAATTTTTGGGGAAATCAAAATCAGATATCCAACTCTCATATTCAGAGGTATTTTGCTCTTTTACTCTGTAACTAATTTGCTTTTTGGCAAATTTTATGAGGACATCACGATCAGCGATATTTAATTTTATTAGTTTTAGTACTGGTACTGAGTTTAGTTCATGGAACTCTAATACTACTCTGAAAACTTGCTTTTCATTATGTTCACTATTTTTATATTCTCTCTCAATACCTAATTGAAAAAAGTCAGCATTCGCCTGTTTCTTTATTATTTCCTCGAAGTAACCCAACTCTACTTCATTGTTATTAAATTCATAGTCATACCAAAACTCAGAACTAGATAGTAAGTTTATCACTTTCAATAAGGATGTTTTACCTGTACTGTTTTCTCCTACTAAAAAATTGATTTCGTCTAAGGTGATTACCTCATGTTTAAATCCTTTATAGTTTTTTAAGAATATCTTTTCCATTTACTATTGTTTTACAATATATTCAAGCATCTGTATATGATTGCTTTCTTGGTTTGAATAGGTTAAAAGTGAAAGTAAGTGTTTAATTTCTGAAATGTCGGAAATATTCATGAAAGCGAACCTATCGATGCAGTGCGTTTCAATCCTGCAGAAGGTCTTTTTGTTTATGATCTCAGATTGATAAATGGGAGTAGAGGGCAAAGAAAAAGCCCCAACAACTGTTGAGGCTTTTAAAAAGTGATTCAGCAGGGGCTCGAACCCTGGACCCTCTCCTTAAAAGGGAGATGCTCTACCAACTGAGCTACTGAATCCTATGTCTTTTTAATTTTTGGTGGAAAATTGAACACTCAAAAAAATAAAAATCCTTTAGACAATCACAGTGTTTATAGCACTTATATGTTGTTTTTAAGGGGCGGCAAAGATGTAAAAACAAATTAAGTACACCAGCATTTTGAAGGCTTTTTTTTGATAAAATTTGGAATATCTCAACCACGCAGGTGTAATAATCTTGTTCTGTGTGATTTGCGTTTATTCAATTTTAAGTTGATACTTATCCAAAAGTCCTGCAAGGCCATCTTTTGAGAATTGAGCTCTCTGAATTTTATTATTCTCAGGATCGATGGAGTAGCCATTGGCGGTTGAAAAATTGGCCTTCGTAAGATTTGTGCCGTCAAATATGGCCCCTCTCAAATTGGATAAATTAAAATCAGCTTCATTTAGTTGGGTATCGCTAAAGTCAACATCTTCCAGTTTACAATTATTAAAGTAAGTCTTCGAAATCTTAAGATTATGAAAGGAGCTAAACTGAAGATTGCAAGTAGAGAATGAAAAGCTCAAGAGGAAAGAACTGCACTCATTAAACTTAAGGCCCAGCATTTTACAACCCGAAAAACTGCAGTTTCTAAAAGATGTATTTCTTACATCAGCATTACTCAGGTTGCAGTTTTCAAACTCACATTCATCAAAAATAAAGTTTGAAATGGACGTTGATTCAAAATTACAATTGCGAAAAGTGCAGTAGCTGTACTCTGCTTTTTTAAGTGCTTCAGAAGTAAAATCTTTGGACTCAAAAACTTCATCATCCACAAAAGAAATATCCATTAGTTGTTTGTTATCAGTGCGTTTTTAGCAGCTTAATGGTGCCGAAGTGACCGCTGCCTTTTAGGCTGGCAAAGTACAAACCTTGCGGTAATGCGCTCATGTCAATCGTTGATTTTTGTCCACTAATTGCCTGTTCCATCCATACTTTTCCCTGAATGCCAGTAAGCACCAAATTGATTTTTTCAAAGCTGAAACTCTCTTCAATTTCTATTCGTAGTTTATCCTGAACAGGGTTTGGGAAAACCTTCCATTTTGATATTTCAGACTCTTGGTTGCTGATGAGTGCATCAGTGCATTTCCAGGTTTGTTTAAGCCTTGTATTGGTGGCTGTAATTCCCGTGGTGTAATACAGCTTTTCATCTTTGCTAAATACCATACCTCCTTTGCGGTCAGAGTCTGGTATCGCGCTAAGCTGCTGCCAAGTTTGGTTATTGATATCATAGCGATGCAAGTATTTAGAGTAAACTCCAAGAGAATCACGACCGCCCATAGTAAGCAAAAAGTTGCCACTTGAAACCATTGAGCCATGAGAATGACCTGTCTCGGGGTAAGGAGGTAAATCGATCCAACTATCGGTTTGAGGGATGTATTCCAACAGGTTTTCGGGAAAACTTCCATTATCGGTCATGCCAAATGTAAGGTAGCCCTTGCCATTTACAGATGTAGATTTGGCGGTCCAGATAGTGTACGGGAGGTCGTTTTTTTGTTCCCAGGAGTCATCATTTATGGAGTAGGCCCACACATCGGGAATGGCACCGCCCATGGTTTTGGTGCCTCCAACAATGTAAATCGTGTCATTAATTATAAAACCCGTGGATCCGCTTCGGCCAGAGTCGGGCATGGAGCTGAGTTGTGTCCAAATAGCGGTAGCCGGATCAAATTTCCATAAATCGTTATAAAAAATACCGTTTCCCGTGCCGCCAAATAAGTAGCCAAAAGATTGATCTGAAAGTCCTACAGCATATTGTCTTTCCATACCAGTCGGTAGCGGGGTAGAGTTAGTCCAGGTTTCGGAAACTAAATCGAAGGAATAGAAATCTGTGGTTGTAGAAAACCAAGGCGTCATTCCTGTGCCGCAATAAGCTTTGTTGCCAATGGTGAAGGATGTACCATCATCACAAGCTACACCCGGGTAGTCACTTTTTTGAATCCAGCTCTGGCTAAAACCAGCAGCCACAATGGAAAAATTAAGTAAGAGTATAATTAGTCTTTTCAAGTATTGAAAGGTTTACGGTTGCATCAAGTTGAACGGTTTAGCAAAAATCTTATTGCAAGATTAGATTTTTAAAACCAAAACAATGAAGCCCGTGAATTCTTAGTGGGACTGATTTCTATCCATACATTTGCCTTCAACAATGTTAGAATATGATGAATCTGGATATGGCCTCGATGGCGCTTATTGCGGCCAATGTGATAATAAGTTTACAAGGTTTTAAGAATCGTGCATTTTTAGATAAATGGACTTTTGAAGTTGGTAAGATTCTGGGCGGAAAAGAATACTATCGAATGATAAGTTCAGGCTTCGTTCACGTAGATGGAAACCACCTTCTTTTTAATATGCTTTCTCTTTTCTTCTTTGCTGGAAATATCGAGAGAAGCTTAGGAATAGAAGGTTTGCTGGCGGTGTATTTTGGAAGCTTATTAGCAGGGAGTTTGTTTTCGTTAGTTGTACATAGAAACAGCCCGGGTTATAGAGCAGTAGGTGCTTCCGGAGCGGTGAGTGGAGTTGTGTTTGCTGCCATTGCTTTGTTTCCAGGAATGAAGTTGGGGCTTTTGTTTCTACCCATTTTCTTTCCGGCTTGGGTGTTTGGTTTGGGTTTTGTAGCGTATTCCATTTATGGCATCCGCAGCCAGCGTGACAATGTAGGACACGAGGCGCACCTTGGTGGTGCCATTGTAGGTTTGCTCATTGCTTTACTTTTTGATCCACAGGCTTTCTTCAATAATACTTTTACCATTCTACTCATATTTATTCCCACAGCTATCTTTATGATAATTGCCTGGCAAAAGCCTCAATGGCTGTTTAAAAGGCAGGTACAGCCACAAACGATGGATGATTCGTACAATGAAAGACAGGCTCAGCTTAAAGCTGAATTGAACCGTATTCTGGAAAAAGTAAATACGCACGGGGCCGACAGCTTAACGCACCAGGAAAGAGAGTTTTTAAATCACTTTAGATAAGAAAATACCCGAAGCGCTAATTCTTGGGAAGAAAAAATAAGCCTAAAAACTCTGCTCCATCTGACCTTTGTGTAACTTATTGAAAATCAATTTTATTATTTTCATTCGCCTTTGGGTGAAAGTGATTTTCGTGTCATTCCATTAGCTAATTTCGAGTAAATTTTAATGGAATAATGATACACCCTGATACCGAAGTTCGGTTTATTTCTGATGAAATTGGCTACGGTGTGGTAGCCAAAAAAATGATCCCAAAAGGTACCATAACCTGGGTGCTGGATGAATTGGACAGAGAGTTTACTCCACAAGAAGTAGAGGCCCTTTCAGACCCAATTAAGAATACCATTGATGTGTACGCTTATCGCAATAGTGCCGGTAATTTTATTCTGTGCTGGGACAACGGTCGATTTGTGAACCATAGTTTCAATTCCAACTGTATTTCTACAGCTTATGATTTTGAGATTGCCGTACGCGACATTGAGCCAGGTGAGCAGCTTACGGATGATTATGGGTATCTGAATATTTCAGAACCTTTTAGGGCCCATGCTGAAGGAACCAGACGTAAAACGGTTTACCCAAATGACTTGGTAAAGTATCACCATGCTTGGGACAAAAAGCTGGAAGCAAGTTTTAAATATATCTTAAAACGTGAACAGCCACTAGGGAAACTGTTGAGTGCTTCGCAATGGGACAAGGTAAGAGCAATTTCTGAGGGGAGGGAAAAAATGGACTCGATTCTCAATATTTATTATGATGAAGAAAAGGTAAAACGAGGCTATAGTAGCTTACGCAAAACGGGAGATTAGAGCTTTGAAATAATTAAAAATTGTTCAGTGATTAGAGATAGGAGCGTGCATTCTGCTAGTAAGGATGTTCGCTCCTATTTTATTTGAAGTGTACATTAATGCACAGTTTTTGTTTCTTTGGGAATTATAACCCATTTCTATGAGATTTTTATCGCTCGCTCTTCTGATTTTCAGTTTGTCATTTTCTGCATTTTCACAGTCTAAGAAGTCATTTAAATACTTCAATAGCGCTCGCGAAGAGATGCGTAACAACAATTACCAAAAGGCGCTTGACGATTTGGATAAGGCCATTACTGATAGTCCGGATTTTATTGAAGCTATTCTCTTTAAAGCAGATTTGTACAAGGAAATGGGGCAAGGGGACAAAGCTCTGCCTCTGTATGAGCAAGCCTTGCAAAACAATGCTCCGTTTTATGTAAATCTATTTTACGGTGAAGCACTTTTTAATGAAGGAGAATATTCAAAGGCTATTGAATACTTGAAGCGCTATGCGCAAAACCCTCAGGCTTCGCAAAAGTATATGAGCCAGGCCAATGAGCTGATTGAGAATTGCGAATTTGCATTAACCGCCACGCAGCAGCCAAAAGCTTATAACCCACAAAATTTAGGTCAAAAAGTAAACAGCAAGGCGATGGAGTATTTTCCAAGCATTTCTGCTGATGGCAACACTTTAGTTTTTACACACCGCGATCCAAACGGTAACCCAAGTGATGAGGATTTTTGGTTTACCACCAGGGATTCAGTTGGCGCAGATTGGGGTAAAGCAAGCCCTTTGAAAGGAAGCCTTAATACTACTTTAAACGAAGGTGCGCAGTCTATCACGGCAAGTGGAAATGTGATTTTCTTCGCGGCTTGTGACCGTCCACAGGGGCAAGGCTCTTGCGATATTTATGCTTCGTTTCTCACCAAAGAGGGTTTTTGGAGTAAGCCTGTAAACCTTGGCCCAAATGTGAATACTGGAATGTGGGAAAGCCAGCCATCCATTTCTTCTGATGGTAAAACCATCTATTTTGTGCGAGGTAGAAATTCTTACGACAAGAATATAGAAATAATGTATTCCACACTTGAAAATGGCCGATGGAGTGAAGCTCAAAAAATTCCCGGCAAGGTGAATACTAAAGGACAGGAAACTTCACCGTATATACACTTCGATAATCAGAGTTTATACTTTTCGTCAAATGGCCATCCGGGCATGGGCGACCTTGACTTTTTTGTGAGTCGCAGACAAGAAGACGGAACTTGGGGTGAGCCTCAAAATTTGGGTTATCCGATTAACACAAGCGGCCAGGAGTTTAGTTTGATAGTTTCTCCTGATGGTAAAACGGGCTTCTTTTCTTCTGATAATATTGCTGGTGGTTTTGGCCTGTTAGATTTATACAGTTTTGAATTACCGGAAGAATCGCAGGCAGTGGAAATCGCCTATATAAAAGGAAAGGTGACTAATAAGAAAACGGGCGAACTTGTGGATGCTGAAATTGAGTTTAGCGATTTGGACAAAAACAAAGTTGTGCTTTTGGAGAACAGTGGGAGAGACGGCCGCTACTTTTCTGTGCTTCCCGGAAACGGGGACTACGGTTTGAGTGTACAGAAAAAGGGCTTTCTTTTTTACTCTAAAAACTTCAGTTTGAAAACGGAATCTCAGGAGAGAGCTTTTGAGCTAAACGTAGAACTACTGCCAATAGAAATTGGAGACAAAGTGAAATTGGAGAATATTTTCTTCGGTTTTGATTCCTATGAAATTGATGAAAAATCTTTTTCAGAATTGGCTACTGTAGAGCATTTTATGAAAGAAAACCCAACGGTGAAGATCAGTGTTGAAGGACATACTGATAATGAAGGTTCAGCGTCTCATAACAAGACTCTTAGTGAAAATAGAGCCAAGGCGGTGTATAATTATCTTGTAAATAAAGGAATTGATGCTTCGCGATTGAGCTACAAAGGATTTGGCGACAGCGAGCCTGTGGCAACAAATGATACTGAAGAGGGGCGTGCTTTAAACAGACGTACCGAAATAAAAATCACTGGAATTTAAAGTCGGTATTGAACGGCTATTGTGCCGAAGGCTCCACCCGAAGTTACAGGAATTACAAGTCCATTTATATTGTGGATAGCTAAGGCAAATTTCCAATCACGGCCTATTTGAAAATCATAGCCCAAATCTACACCGGCCCATGTGTAGCCGCCCACTGTGGCTATTGCGGTAAGCTGCTGCTTGCGACCAGTTTTTATTCGTGCACCGCCTCTTAGTTGGGGGTAGTATCCTGCCAGGTAACGATAATTTGCTCCAATAAATACTTCTGGCAACCATTTGTACTTATCTGTTTTGTGCGTGTAGGCGGCAGAAACTTTAAAAGGCATTAATCTATAGTAGCTTCTTGAATCACTATAGTAAAAGGCACTTTTATATTCATCGCTGGCGTGATCTCTCAAGCTGTCATTCAAGTCAAAAATGTCACTAAAGTAAACGCCTTCAAATCGAAAAGTACTGTCGGCATTTAGCACATTTCCTTTGTCCCAATACATTACTCCAAAGTCTGAAACACTAAGCTGCAAGCTCCCTTTTTCCTTTATGGGAAGTTCTATTGCAGCACCTACAGATGCACCGATTCCAGCCATCGGATGTACGTCACCATCTTTATCGCGGGTTTTATAATCCAAATCCATGTCTAAATACGCACCTTGAGGATCGGTATAAATGCTGGCCATTTTTACACCATAATAATTATGGTCGTGGCCAGAATGTAAGGAGACAGTAAGTTGAAGTGGATAAATGCTGTCTAGTAAAACATCAAAATTGTAATCAATGGATGAGAAATACCAGGTTTCGAATTTTGAGTCACCAATATTTATCGTAGTTCCGGCATAAGGTTTATTTCCATAAAACATAAGGTTTAGAAGGTCCTTGCTGAGTTTTGCACTGTTATAATAGGTGTTTCTCACATTTATTCCCCAACCTTTTTTATAAGCTCCAAAAATGTCATATCCGGGTTCTTGATAACCTGCACTAAAAGATCGAATGTATCCAAAACGTAAAGAGGAGGGGATGCTCTCTAAAAGCTCTTCTTTTTCATCATTGTCAAGAAAATCTTGTGAAACAAAATTCAAAAGTTCAATAGCCGAAAGCGAGTTGCTGAGTGCTCCATATTGCACTTTGGCCGAAAGATAAGGGTACTGCTTTACAGGTAAAATTACATCATCAACCATATTGGTATCCGAAGATTGACCAAAAGCAAATAGTGCATTAAAAATGAAAAGGCAGGAGTAAAAATGCTTCATTTACTTGGTACGAATAGTTAAATCCCCGGAAAGGGTCATATCGAGATAATCGGTGTGATAAAGCTTTACCTTTTCAGTAGGTGAAGGAGTTTCCAGATGAACATCCATTACAATCCGTGTGGTTTTTTTTAAGTTGGCCACTTGCTCAGCATTTAGCGGAAAGTTTAGAATGCTCTGTACTTCAGAAATAGTTTTACCCGCACTATTAGTTTCTCCGGGAAGTATTCGGTCGCTGGTGCTTAAAATCCCCAATCGTACGCCCATATCATTTACCAAATAAATTTCCACGGAGCCACCCAGAGGAAAATGGTTTTTAGAAATCAGTTTCAAAACACCCTGCTGAAGCTGACCATCTTTATCCAGGCTGAAATAATCAAAGGCCATGGAATCTGAAATATGAATATCCGTGGCGGAAAAATGCATCGGGATTTCAAGATTCAGATAGGTGTCTATTCCATATTTAGAAAAGATGAATTGATTGTAATCTGGAGCGTTTGTGGGGCCATTGAGGTATGAAGTTACACTTGTGCTGAAGAAGTTTGGGTTGGCCTCAACCAGCTCATCCAGGTTGCTATTGCTTTTATCTAAGTCTATTTCCAAACTAGAGGCTATTGGGAGATTCAGTGCTGATAATGTTGCTGCCGGAATTGTGCTTACAGTGCCAAGTCCATTCCATGCAAGATCTGTGCTGTTTCCTTGATTAATGCCTTGAGGTGTTGTTGCATTGCTGGATGAAAGGCGATCGATTTGTATGTCAATAGGCGCACCAATACGGTTTACAAATTCAAGCTTAAGCTTTACTTCTTCTAGGTCGATGCTACTGTTTTGTAGGTTTCCAAAAAGCGAAACTTCATTTACGTCTTCAGCCAGGCTGGTATCTTTGCCTAAGTAGCCATAACCTTCATCTGCCGTGAGTGCGGAAATACCTGTTTCTATTAATACACTGTCTTGTAGCGAAAGGCTTATGAGGTTGCCGGTTGAATCAATTTTGCCTAGAAGTATAGTGTGAAAGGTGTTATAAATGTTGGTATAAGAAGGCCTTCCTGTAAGGTCAATATTATATCCACTAATGTCTACGGTAGAGTTTTTGGAAGATGTGGCACCTGCAGGAGCGGGGGGCACATTTTCTATTATTGCAAAAGGCACCCCGTTTTTAGTAGCTCCTGGTACAGAGTAATCTAAGCTAATTTGATCTTCGATGGTGCTAGTAGCATTCAAATAAATCGAACCACTTTTTACATTTACAGAAGTGAGCTGAGCCGATCCAGTTTCTATTTCTGTATCAGCGGTATCGTTGGCCAAAATTTGATCAGGAAAAATTGCCGTAGCAGAAGATGGAACTAAATTGTCCAGAGATACTGTGATGAAAATTTTACGTGAGGTATCGATTAACATTGAATCTTGACCGCTACCGGGAGTTCCCAATTTAGCTAAAGTTGCACTCAGCTCACCTTCTATGGTCATTCCATTTAACGCAAAGGTTTCTGAGTAAGTCTCTTGAGGTTTTAGTGTGTCAATAGTTTTTTGAGCAAGGGTAGTACCGGAAACCTTGTTTTTCAAATTATACTCAATATCAGTAAGTACTAGAGGCAAATCATTATATAATTTTACGGTTATCTCCCCAGAAACTAGAGTTATATTTTGAAAAATATTGGTCGCGTCTACGGTAAAAGTCTTCTTATTAGTGGTGTTAAAAGGCGGTATGATAGTAGTTTTTCCGTTATTATAAATTATGAATTGACCTACAGGAGTGCCACTTTTACTTAAATACCCTAATGAAATTGCATCGTTGATTGTTGGACTTCCAAGATTAATATCTTCAAGCTTTATAATATTGGCAAATGAAGCATCTAATGGCTTAATAATTTCATTGGGAAGTATTGTGGCTAATCTATTTTGATAAACTATGCTCACCAGACCATCTGGATCTATGGTTAGATTGGAGTCCGCAAGAATATCACCAATATCCATTCGGGTACTTACCAATGGGGTAAGTGCTTCAACATCCCATTTAGGAATTTTTGGGTCAGGCTTACAGCTAAAGGCTAAAACAGCCAAAAGCAAGATGGAAATATAGGGTTTCATCAATTTTTAAATCAGGGCAATAAGTTTGCAAGATACCAAACAGATTTTTGATTTAGCAATAAGGGGCTTTTTCCTCCTTGTGTCATACATCTAGTAAAACGTAAGTTTGATAGAAAAATAATTCAGCCATGCCCAAAACTTTTAACTTAGCCGAAGTTTTACCAAACTCTCGAACTTTTATGAAACAACTAACAATTCTCGCAGTGCTTGTCATAGCTATGTCTTGCTCTAAGGATAAGCTAGATTTCGACATGGCGAAAGACATCAGGTTTCAGCCTGAAATAGAAGCGCCACTAATCAATGCAACTCTCAGCCTTGAAGACTTAGAAGCACGAGATACAAACATTGTAGTGGATCCAGATAATGCATTAAGAATAAAATATACTAAGGATAGCCTATTTTATATTTCAGCCTCAGAATTTGTTAAAATTCCAGAGCAAAACCCTGTTTCCGTTTCTTTACAAAAAAGTGCACCACAGCTGGATACTGATATTCAATTGGGAACGCTAGGCGGTGTAGAGCTCGGACAAGCTACTTTTTCAGCAGGTTTTTATGTAATCAATTTAGAAACCACAAGCCCCGCTGTATCCGCTGTAGATGTAGAGGTAACTTTAAAAAATGCTATTCAGAATGGCAATCCTATTAGTAAAACGGTGACTTTATCTACGGGTGAAACTTTCGCCAAAGATTCTATTGACCTCTCCAATATTGAGTTTGACTTTACTGGGGGGCAGCAAAAAGTGAATTATATAGGCATGTCGATGGAGGTTTTAAATCCATCTGCGATGGCACCATCTAGTTCAATTGAAGTTATTACACAGTTCAAAAGACTGGGGCTGGAAGAAGCGACTGGATTTTTTGGTCAGAGAAGTATTAATATACCTGGAAGCAGTCTGGATTTAGATATTTCCGGTTTAGATGACTTGGTGAATGGCCTTTACCTTACTGAGCCTAAACTAACCTTAAATACGTCAAGTACATTAGGCGCCAACTTATCCATGAATTTAGATTTGGATGGTATCAATTCAAAAGGAGATGTAGTAAGTCTGGATGCTGGAAACAAGCCGATAGCTGCAGCGGATGACCCTATTACACCGAAGCAAAACTCAATTACCTTCGATAAGAGCAATAGTAATATTGCCGATTTTTTGGCCAACATTCCGGCTGAAGTGCTTTACTCAGGTAAGGTGGAGCTCAATCCATCTGGCATGGCAAATAATTTTATTACAAAGAACTCGGGTGTGAAAGTAGGAGTGGATGTAGATGTGCCACTTCGTTTGCGAGCCGATAATATGCAATTGGATAAAATTCTGGATGATATTGATTTTTTTAGTGAAAACCCAGAGGAAGTAGAAGCACTCACATTAATATTTTACACTGATAATGGTTTTCCATTTGACATGTTTGTGGATGTTCAGTTTCTTGAAATTAATACAGGAGATAGTATTCAGGGGTTTCAGTTGCCATTGCTAAAGGCAGCTCCTGTTGATGGCAGTGGAAGGGTAACTTCCAATGCCCCAGTTGAGCGCCTGGAGGTAACATTTACAGCTGAAATGTTGGATAGAATACAACACGCGGACAAGCTTCGCTTTGTAGGGAAAATAAGTACCGCAAATAGCGGGAGCCAAGTAGCCACTCTTTATACAGATTATGAGCTTGGGATAAGGATTGCCGCTCGAGTAAAGTTGAATGTAAAATTGAATGACGAATGAAAAAGCTAATACTTTTCGCTTCTGCTTTGGTTGGATTTTCTACGCATTCTTTTGCTCAGTCCGATCTTACACTTTATAATTTTAACAGCGTTGCGCAGAGCTTGCATGTAAATCCTGCACTGCCACAACAAACTCGCGTGTGGGTTGGAATTCCTTTGTTATCGAGCATTCAAGTTTCTTATCATAATGATGGCTTTAGGCCAATAGATCTTTTTGAAACAGGGACTGACGTAAATGAAAATCTGGATAATATTATCCTGGGTCTCGATGATGAAAGTCAATTTGCCATTAATCAGTCTATTGATTTGCTAGGTGTAGGTTTTCAAGTGAGTGGAGGGTTTTTAACTCTAGGCGCCCAGCAGGTAACAGACTATAGAATGGATTACCCCGTGGACTTATTGAGATTAGTTCGTTTTGGAAATGCTGGGGCAGATTATCGTAGCTCTAATGTTTCTGAGTTTGATTTTGAAACTGTAACTAGAACCAATTACTACATAGGATATCAAAAAGATGTGAATGATAAATTAAGTCTCGGTGGACGTTTTAAGTATATTATAGGTCAAGGTCATGCTTATGTAGAAAAAATGGATGCCACAATAGAGACTTTGGATAATTCAAACTTGGAAATTGAAACGGATATTATAATTCGGACTGCTGGAATCAGTGATTACATTGAAGAGAATCCTTTTGAAATTAAGACAAGTGTATTTCCAGATAATAATGGTTTTGGAATTGACTTGGGCGCAAATTATGTCCTAGATGATAAGTGGTCTTTTTCTGCGAGTGTATTGGATTTAGGTTTTATAAACTGGAAATCCGGCACTAGAGATTATGTTAGCAAAGGAACCTTTGAGTACGAAGGTGTGGATGCTAATCTTAATGATGATGATCCTGTAGGCTCATTTGATGAAATATTGGATAGTCTTGCAGCAGCCTTCGAATTTACGGAGGTAGACGGTGAAAAATATACAAAGTGGCTAGCGTCAAGAGTGTTTTTGGCAGCCAATTATAAAATTAATGAGAGGCACACTTTTGGAGCTGTTTATCAAATGAAGTTGTGGAGTGGAACAACCTATCATGACTTTAGTGTAAACTACCAAGGAAGGTTAGCCAGAGCTTTTCAATATACTGTTAGCTATTCTATTATTAATGGAACTTATAATAATGTGGGAGCTGGGTTTCAAACTAAGTTAGGGCCAGTACAGCTGTATTTGCTTACCGACAATTTTTTGAACATCATGTATTATGAGAACCTTGAAACCACCAATGTAAGGCTAGGGTTAAATGTTGCATTATTTGACAAAAAGACTAAGAAGAATAAAACTAAGGCACCTACGAATGTTGAAGACGCTTTGGAGCCAGTAAAACTTGAAAACCAATAATTAAAAATCAAAGTATGAAAAACTCGAAACTTTTTAGCGGGACCATCTTAATGGCAGCTTTTGCACTAACAGTAGGATGTGAGGATACAAGTCTTGAAGATTTACTTTCTGAAGGCGATGCTCAGGTGAGTGAAAGTTATATGAAAACAGAGGCATCTCTATACAACCTTTACAGTGTTGTTGATGTAAGCCTTAGAGATTCTTTATTTCAGGTTAATGATTCAGCTATGGTAGATGGTGCAACTGTAATTCGCAGTGGGTCAAATGTTACAATTAATTTTGGAACAGGTGTAATTGGCAGCGATGGCAGAACACGCAAAGGCATAATAGAAGTAATAGAGTCAGGTGATTATATGACATCGGCTTCTTTAGACATAGAGCTTAAAGGATATTCAGTAAATGATGAAAAAGTTACTGGAAGCATAGAGCTTGATAAAGCAGGTAGTGATTTTGGACTTGTAATCACAGGATTTTCAGCAGACCAAGAAATTGAAATTGATGCTAATAAAACCATTTCTTGGAGAAAAGGATTTACAACCTTGAGCAACAGCGATGATGACGTATTTGATATCAGTGGTACCGCAACAGGTAAAGATTTGAAGGATAATAGAGAGCTATCTACATCAATCACCGAAGCGATGAACTACGATAGAAGTTGTGAGTTTAAGATGGTATCTGGAATTATTGAGCTTACACTTCAACCAAATGATAGTATTCCTGACGTAACGGAGGCTGCTATTGACTTTTTAGCGGATGATGCTTGTAATAATTTAGCTAAAATAAAATTGAAGCAAGGCGAAACTGAAATTGAAGTAACCAAACAATTCAATGGCTTCTAATCGAACTTTGACAAAATAATAAAAGACCCGATACTATCCGTATCGGGTCTTTTTGATTTAATGGAGGTCGAGGTTTATTTAAAAGTCATTTTCATAGAATAGCTCTTGTTTACATTTTCCTTGTCCACAAATATGGCTTGAGAAGCCAGGCTTTTTTCAATATGACTTTTCAGTCTATTGTCTTCGCAAGCCATATCATCAATTATTACCTTAAAGCTGTTGGTAACATGAAATTTGATGAATACTGTTTGTGGAGTCATTTCTTGAGTTACAAAAAATGGGGAACTAAGTTTTGAAGCAAATTGGTTTTCAATACTGAAGTAGCTTTTGGCCACTTTTTTTTCAGCTTCACCTTCTTCGCCACTAGCCGATACTTGAAAATAAGAGAGTAGGGTAAGGGCTGTGCTTAGTAGAATTGTTTTAGTTTTCATGGTGTCAGTCTTTGTTTTGGTTTTTGACTTGGTGTTTGTTTTTTTTAACACCACAAATAGACTGAAGAAACCAATCAAGCTGGTTAAGGGCAGGTGCTACTTTTGTTAAGCTTAGATATACTATTTTGAGCTTTAAAGCACTTTGTAAGAAGCATTTATTAAGAATGTATACCCAATATTAAGGCCCCATATCGAGGCCTTAAATTTTGAAATAATTGAGGGTGTTAAGAATCAGGAAGGTATGATTTAAAGAAGATTTTTATCGATAAAAATCTTCTTTAAGCAACACTATCCAAAAGTTCATATAGCTTTTGCTTGCTGTCATTCCATAGCTCAAATTGAATCATGCCTATACTCATATTTATCTCGTGAGCAAAGTGTAAAGTATAATTTGGGCGAAGCTCCAATAAGCAAGCTCGTATATCTTTAAGATGATTTGTGGATTGGCTAAATTTAGCCAGTAACTCATTTTGCCCACTTGCAGATTGTTGACAAGTTTTAAAAGTGAGAGCCAAAGAATTATCAATTTCCGCAATCAAATCCTCAAAATGTGTACACTTAAGCACACGTTTTTTTCGCATTTCAAATTCGAGGATCAAATTTTTTGTTTCATTTTGTAGTGACTTAACCATTAGGTTTCAAATCTATTAGCGTTTTTAGAGTAGAAAAAAATTAGAGGAGTCATCTGTTATTATCAAGACGAATATATAGATTTTGATAGTGATAACGGTAGTTTGAGAGATTCCGTATTTCAGTTTTAACACTTATAATTATCTTGCAAGCATGCAAAATGTTCCTGTTCAAAATACCTCAGACAGCAGTCACAATTTTAGTTTTTGGTTCCACCTTTTCATCAGCATTTTGGCTTGGGTTGGTCCTTTTTTATTTTCCTGGTACTTGATGATTACTTCGTACCTAATTGTGATTTTACAATTTATGGTATTCGATAAATGTCTGCTCAATGCAAAACATGATCTCAAAACTGAAGGAGACGCCACTTTTTATTCCTACCTATTTGAGCAAATGGGAATGGAAATAGACAGACCTCGGCTAAAGAAGTTTGTGAGAATTTACTTGTACCCAATACTTGGTGCCTTCACAGTACTGTGGCAGCTCTACTTTGGGTTTGAAGCTATTCCATTTTAGACCTAGCTTTTTTGAATTTCTGATTGAATTTTATCTAGAACCTCTTCCATTTCTTCAATACTGCTGTATCCTCTAGTTACCACGTATGCCTTTTGGTCTTGCTGCAGTAGTACTGTAGGGAAGCCTTTTATTCCCCAATTAGAAACTACCTCAAACTCTTGTTGGGTGAGCTGAAGCAATTTTTGGTTTTGAAGCTTTTCGGCAAAGTCAATTGCATTTAAGCCAAATTCAGAAGCGCATTTTCCATAGGTATTCCAGTCTGCTGGCGGCATACCTTCGTAATAGATAGCGTTTTGCATGCGAGTGGCAAAAGCAAGTTCGTTTTCAGGCTGCTGAGTTCTAAAGAGAGCTAGGGCCATTGCAGAGGGTACTGAGGTGAAAATTTCAGAGCTATCATTAAATAGCTTCTGTAAAAAAGGTTCGCCAAATTTGATGCCCGTTCTATCCTGTACATTTAAATGTCCTTCCTTTATATAGGATGCAACCTCAGAAATAGGCCCAATTCTATCACCTGTTACCATACCTCCAGAAAGAACTCTAAAATTATAATCCTCTTTATGTTTTTCATAAAATGCATTTATCACTGGGCTAAAACCGTAGCACCAACCGCAAAGAGCATCGTACACATAAAATATAGTAGGCTTGTTTTCAGACATAACAGTAGCTTTCTGGTAATAATGAGATTTCAAAAAGCGAAGGTATAGTATATCATTGAAATGTAGGAATTCTACCCATAAAGCAGTCCATAAAGAAGGGGAGTGCTTAACATTATGATAAAATGGGACGAAATACTGGCAAATCTCAGTTTATCACAATATCTTTGTAGCTTCTTTGATTTAACCCCGTCCTAGTAAAGTTTAACTTGATCTATCTTTTTTTGAAGGTGGAGGGGCGTTTTTGGGCTTATTGAAAGAAATTAATAATACTAATAAAAAAAGCAGGGCAATGTTAAAAGCAAGCGTGGATTCAGGAAAGTATCAGGAAGCAATGAATCGTGCAGTAGATTATGTGCAAAACCTGGGTTTCGAGAATATCCGTGCCCGTCATGAAGATTATGATGAACCTGCAAAACTGGTAATGCAAGGTCAGGACAAAACTTTTATTCCTGATATCACGGCTATGAAAAATGGTGGTAAATACTATTTTGAAATTGCTGATCGCTCAGAAGACGCTACAGAAATTGTAGGTAAGTGGAAGCTAATGGCTACTCTTGCTGACATGAAAAGCGGTGATTTGAGAATCTTCGTTCCTTACGGGTGCATGAAGTTTACCACAGAAATTTTAGAAAAAAAACACATCAAAGCTGAAATCATTAAGCTTGATCGTTAATCCTCGGATTATATAAATTCTTTAAAAAAGGATTGAATAAGATTATGAAGCCTCGCATTGCGGGGCTTTTTTTATGGCTATTTTAGCGAATATTCAAAACCTACTTTCTTGTTTGCCATAGTTGATGTAGAAACCACAGGAGGCCACGCCTCGGGTCATGCCATGACCGAAATTGCCATAGTACTTTACGATGGCACTAAGGTGGTAGATAATTATTCCCAGCTTTTAAATCCTAAGCAGCACATTCCTTTAAATATTCAAACCCTTACGGGAATAACACCAGATATGGTGGAGGATGCGCCTACTTTTCCGGACGTTGCAGATGAAGTGCGTGAGTTTTTGGGCGATCACATCTTTGTGGCGCACAATGTGAATTTCGACTACTCTTTTGTAAAGTCAGCTTTTGCATCTGTCGGTATAGATTACAATCCAAAAAGGATGTGCAGCGTGCGCTATGCGCGTAGGGTTGAAAAAGGGCTTAAATCCTATTCATTGGGAAACCTGTGCAAACACTTTAAAGTAAATAATGAGGCAGCTCACCGCGCCTGGGGTGATGCCACAGCTACGGCCAAAATAATGGAGTACTTGCTGGAGAAGGATAAAGATGGCCAATGGCAGTTTTTGATAAAGAAAAACTCAGGGGAGTTTAACCTTCCGGCAAATTTGCCTTCAGATGATTATCATGATTTGCCTGAAGTACCCGGGGTATATTACTTTATGGATAACCTCGGAAAGCCATTGTACATCGGCAAGGCAAAGAACCTGAAAAAACGGGTAGCTACTCATTTCGTTTCAGATAAGGAGGGAAGCAAGAGTCAGGGTTTTAAGCGGGAAATATTTAACATAAAGTTTGAAAAAACAGGAAGTGAGCTTTTGGCCAGCTTGCTGGAAGACCACGAGATTCGACATTATTGGCCCAAGTATAATCGTGCCCAAAAGAATCCGAAGCGAAAGTTTGCGGTGTATTTATTTTACAACCAAAAAAATGTGCCCTCGCTGGCTATTAATAAAATCACCTCACAGCAAGGTTATTTGCGGGATTTTCATTCTAACTCTCAGGCCCAGTCTTGGGTACTTAAGCAAATTGAAGAGTACAACCTGAATGCAGCTAAGTGCGGTTTTCCTTTTTCCTTTCTAGACAGAGAAATTACGGAGGAGCAACACATGACAGGCGTTCAGAGACTAATAGATGATCTAAACAGCCAAAGCCAAAATTTGGTAATAAAAACCTATGGCCGCGAACCTGATGAAGACGGCTTTGCCCTTGTAAAAGATGGTCACCTTGCTGGAATGGGATTTGTACCACACGATGTGCAAATAAGCAGTTATGGCGAGTTGCAGGGCTTTACCCGAGAACTACACAGCAGCATAACCACTCAGGCCATTATTAGAAAAGTATTGGAAGAGGGTAGGTATGCAGTGGAGGAGTTTTAAAGTTTATTGCTCAAGCCGCAATGTTCTTCTTTTCATTTTGCCATGATGCAAAACGAAACAAAAAATCTAGATCATTTAAGGAACTTTTGCTCCGCTTAACTTTGCAAACCACGGTCAAATAATGGTTTCATGCTCCTTTCTTCTTCGAAGAACGCAATTCCACCTTATTTGCCGCTAGTTCTGAAAATGCTCTTGGGCCACACCATAGTTCTGTTCTTTGAAATAGGCCTTTCAGCTTTTCCATAGAAAGGCAAATGGAGTGGAGCGTAAAAATTTAAAAACTCCTCTCGCAAGCTGGCGTGATGAGTTTCAAAATTTTAGCGAAACGGAAAGTAGGTTTCAAGGAAGAAATGAGAAGCCTGGGGGTTTTTATTCGCTTGTTTTTATTGTCACAGGTGTTCATGAGCTTCCTCTGGTCGGTTGTTTACTTTTTTGACTCGAGCAAAAAGTAAGGGATAATTTTTCTTTGCTCAAGCCGCAAGGCTCTTCCTTCTTCTTTGAAAAAAAGGAAGTAAAATGACTTTGAGAAAAAAGTAAAACACATACTCAACTGGCAAAAAAAAGCGGCTTGAGAATACTCTCAAACCGCTTTCACCCTATCTAAACTTAACAAAACCTCCTAAAAAATCACTATTAATCTAAAACAGTAACCAAGTCTTCTTTACTCTTCCTTACTTTGGTAAGATTCACAAGCCAGTCATTTTCGGCATCTCTATATCCTACAGGAAGCATCACACAGCTTTTCAGTCCTTTTTCTTTTAGTCCTAAAATTTCATCCACAGCAGTGGGGTCAAAACCTTCCAGCGGTGTACTGTCTAAGCCTTCAAAAGCTGCAGCAGCAATAGCCTGCGAAAAAGCAATGTAGGCCTGCTTAGCGGCATGGTTAAAGTTTACATCAGCATCTTTTTGAGGATAACTGTTCAATAACATTTGGCGGTAGTTTTCCCAACCTTCATTTTTGAAGCCACGAACAGTGTTTGTCAAATCAAACATTTTATTGATTCGATCAGCCGTATAGGTGTCCCATGCTGCAAATACAAATAGGTGCGAGCAATCTGTAATTACTGATTGATTCCACGCTACTGGCTTTATCTTTTCTTTTATTTCCGGATTAGTGATTACAATAACTTCAAAAGGCTGCAAGCCACTTGAGGTAGGAGCGAGCGAAATAGCTTCAATGATATTATCAATCTTTTCCTGAGGTACTTTTTTGCCATTCATGGCTTTGGCGGCATAGCGCCAGTTGAGTTTATCTAATAATTCCATTCTTCTTATTTATAGGTATTTAATCTTTCTGTTTTAAAATTTCAATCCACTGATTTAGCAAGAGTTTAAGTTGCACCACATCGTCCAATTCCACAGATTGAGACAAGAGATTGTTCATTAACTCCTGAGGGATATACTCCGCATCAGCCTTCATTTTTTTACCATTATCCGTTAGTGCTATTACCACACTTCTCTCATCTTCGGTAGAGCGATTGCGCTGAATAAGATCGAGTTTGGCCATGCGCTGTAGCAATGGCGAGAGAGTATTGGTTTTCAGAATTAGCTTTTGAGATATTTCGTTTACGGAAACCTCGTCTTTTTCCCAAAGCACAAGCAGCACCAGGTACTGTGGGTAGGTAATGCCCAGTTTATCCAAATAAGGTTTGTATGCCTGTGTGATTAAGCGCGAGGCAGAGTAGAGGGGGAAACAAACCTGATTACTCAATTTTAAATCTTCGCTGCTCATATTTTCTTATTTATTGATTTGAGCATCCTTTTTACTTTGGCGCCAAGCTTTCCAGGCACCAGATGACCATAATGCCCAAACAATAAGTACTGGCTGAAAAAACAGACGTATCAATCTTGCGCGGTCTGAGTTTAAAGCACCAAAAGCATCATCGCCATCCAGATATTGAGAAATATTTCCCGGAAAAATCAAGACAAAGAATATGGCTAAAGCCCAGCCAAAAGTTACACGGTGGTTTTTCCAAAGGGCTAATCCAAGCCCTAAAGCCATTTCTACAATGCCTGATAGTATCACAACCAAATCCTTTTCCATAGGAACCCAATCGGGTACCTGAGCCTGAAAATCTACTCTATTGAAGGTAAGGTGGCTAAATCCGGCATATATCATAAAGATGGCCAGGAGTATTCTAAAAATGTTTTGAACAAGGGAGGTTTTTATGTAGGTGTTCATATTGCTTATTTTAAATCGCTCACAATTATATCGTGCACGATGCAAATGTATGAAGGATTAGTTTGATGGAATAATTATTTGGTGAAAACTTTTTGAAAGGGACGGGAGTGGAGTACCGATACAAATAGTAGAGATGATATTTCGAAGCTAAATGTGAGTCTGAGTTTCTGACGAAAGGGAAGAAGTATCAAAGACTGAAACTTAGGGAATATATGAGCAACGGATGCTGGGCAAGCTGAGTAATAGCTCTAGCTTAAAGCTTAATTGAATTGATTTTTACCACAAAGGAGGACTCTCGCGGTAGCGGTGAGAGCTCTCGCGGTACCGGTGTTTGTTGAAGCACGGATTACAAATCCGCGCCATCGGGGCCATTACACAGACCCGTATTTTTGGACTGGCATCTTATCAATTTCGCGTAAAAGCAAGGTAAAACTTACCTCAGAGAAGTGCCGAAGTGAAGCGCAGCGAAACGGCTGGGGCTTAGAAGGGTAAGTAAGCCGTAGATTTTCAGAAATTTATAAGCAGCCTAGACCTTTTGGTTCGTTTTGGGGCGATGCCAAAATGAACAGGAGCCACACATCCAGCCACTCTACCACAGCAAAACTTACAAAGTATACTCCATCCGGATTATGAAATTTGTAATTTCTACTCATAGCATTAAAGTAGAGATTTTGGAGGAAAGGAGAGTTAGGTAAGAGTTTTTAGTAACCACGCGTTAGGAAACGCGCGGGAACGGGGGGAGAACTAACTGATTGAAACAACCTTCTCCCTTAGCTTTTCTACTTTTGATTGAAGATGTTGAATTAGCTGTTGTCTGCTTCTGTCCTCAGAAGATTTTAAATTCTTATAATCGTTTTCTAAGTGATAGAGTGCATCCTGATAATGTCCGATAGCTTTTTCAAAGTTCCTCTTATACTCTTCTTTTTTTCCTTGATCTTCATGAACCTTGTAGTGATGAGCTTGAGGTTTATCTGATAACAACACTATTATGAGTCCAATTAGAGGAGAAACAATGATAGCCCAGAAGAAGGCCCACCCGAATCCTATTTTTCTTTTCTGACCTAGTAGACCAACACCCACTGCAAATCCAATCCAAAGTATGTATACCATTTTCGAGTTAAGTTTTTTTAATTAATCACTGACTGACAAGTTGTGGGTTAGAACAAGGGAGTTATTCGTTTTCTAAATCCTCTAGTATGATTCGATGCTTCTGCTTACGATCCTTTTTTACCCTTTCTGATTTGTTCTGAGCTGCATACTTATTCTTGTCAGACTGAAAATACAAATGGCCATAGCCAAGAAGAGAATCTTGTTTCACCATCACACCATTCATGAAGCAGTCATCATAACCACAGTTATGCTTAGAGTAATTTCCAAAGTTTCGGTGTTTGATTTTCTTATCGGATAGAATCTTTTGTTGATTAGCACGAATAGTATCCCAGATAGCCCTTTCATCAGCGTTAGTTAATTCCTGTCCCAACGTGGTTACAGCGAAGTAGGTTTCCGGATCTTTTAGTTGAAAGAAGTTAAAGGTCTTTTCAAAAAATTGGTTGGTATAATCTCGAATCTCAATTTTATCATCTAAACTCAGCTTTCCATTTTCACCGATAGAACGATATAAGCCAAGCGTATTAAAGTCAGTGTATTTCTTATGATTGTCAATGTAGTGGAAATACTCACTCTTGCTCAGCTCATTAAATTTCTTTCCAATTTTCATTTATAATCTTGTTTTTAATACCAAGCGTAGCAACTGAGGGCGCTACATGTCGGAGTAATCTTCTTAGTCAATGCCCAAAATACTAGAAATCCTTTTATGAAGAGGCCAAATTCCAACTAAAGGATTTAGAAAAATCCATAGTGTGGAAAGATAGGTCCAGATATTCCAGGCTTGTCTTTCAGAGTGCATGAGAAGCTTGCTTAAGTAGTGGAAACGGGTAAGCTCAATGATGCCTGCAAGTAGGAAGAGTACAAATCCTAAAGGCATTTCCCTGACAATGGAAACACATGCAGCAATCATCAAACAGACTGAGAGAGCTCCCAAAGTATTAAGCTTCTTCTTTGTGATGATCCGTTGTTCCGTATTAGCTCCAATTAAAAGAAAACCAAGTGAATGAGTATACAATAGGTAAACACAAAACTGAATCAACACTGTGCTCCACAGAAAGTAAAGCAATACCATTAGGTTTTTGCTGCCAATGATCAGGAGTAAGCATAAGGACAAAATCAGCGGAGATACCAGTAATAGCGCTATCTGGTTTGGTCTTCTATGTATTATCCAGTTCTTCAAATATTCTTATTTACCTCTCAAATAACGCCACACTCTCAATATGAGCCGTATGTGGAAACTGATCTACCAATGAGTATTTTTTCAACTTATAACCAGCTTCGGCAAGCGTTACCATATCACGAGCCTGTGTAGCTGGGTTGCAAGAAACATACACCATGCGCTTGGCATTAAGGCGTATCACTTTGCGCAGAGTTTTGGGAGCAATACCGGCACGGGGAGGGTCCATTACTATGGTGTCAATCTTGTCGGTGTATTCGGGGTGTTCCAAAAGGAATTTGCCTACATCAGCGGCAAAGAATTTTAGGTTGTCAAAACCATTGGCTTTGGCAGTTTTCTTAGCATCAGCTACAGCTTGAGGTACCAATTCCACACCAATTATTTCTTTATCGGTACTACGCTGCGCCAGTAGCTGCGTTATGGTTCCCGTTCCTGAGAAAAGGTCCATCACCACGGGGCGGCTTCCGGGCTCGGTTTCAAAAACATAGTTCAAGGCTTTTTGGTACAAACGCTCGGCACTGGCGGGGTTGGTCTGGAAAAAGCTTTCTAAGCTAATGCGGAATTGCAGTCCACAAATTTCTTCGGTGATGGTGCCTTTGCCATAAATCACATTCTGCTTGCCATCGGTGGTCAGCGGTCGGTCGCCAATATCATCATTTAGGGTGTGCACCAGGCCTAGCAATCTATCGCCAAGGAGGTCTTTCATAAAGGCTACAAACTCGTCTTTGTCAAAGCGGTCAAGCTCACTGGAGGTTGTCACCAAATTAATAAGAAGCCCATCTTCTGAGAAAGACCTTTTTACCGTAAGGAAACGACAAAAGCCGGTATGCTGCAATCCGTGCCAGGCGCTAAATCCACGTGAAGTGAAATAGTCAGAAATAGCAGGAAGCGCATTTTCTATTTGTGGGTCAAAAAGACCTGAGTCTTTTTTAAGCTGCTCTACTGAAAGCCATTGTCCACGCTTTTTAAAACCTAAGGTAAAACCGTCAAACTCTTCATCTGTATTTCTATCATAGCCTACAGCCGAAAAGGAATATTCCATTTTGTTGCGATAATGAAAATCGTCAGGCGAAGACATAAATTCATCCAAAAGGTCAGCCGCATTTTCAATTTTGCCTATTCGCCTAAAAAGCTCAATGGTGGTATTCTTTTTATACTCGTGCTGCTTTTCTACCGGAAGGGTAATGTAGGGCGCACCGGGAATAGGGTGGTAGGGCATTTCCACTTCCAGCGGACTGGGTGTGATTACCTTTAGCAATTTGGCTTCGGCATAGGAGTTTTTGGCCTTTATAATTTTGGCTGAAACCACTTGCCCCGGAATAGTATTGGGTACAAATACAATGTATTTGCCGTCTTCAGTTTCTACACGTGATATCCCTTTACCTTCAAAGGCCATATCATCAATTTTCAGCTCCACACGCTGATTTCTGGAAAATGGGCGTTTTTGTGACATAGGCGGCAAAAATACCCTAATTTTGAGCTTCGCAAATTAAAGAGGTAGCTCTTTTTTTAATCACATAAAAATAGACAGATTATGAACTTAGTAGCTGATAAGCTGAGCTCAAAAGATGCCATTGAGTTGGAAAATAAATACGGAGCCCATAACTACCACCCACTTCCTGTGGTGCTGGACAAAGGTGAAGGCGTATTTGTGTGGGATTTGGAAGGAAAAAAATACTATGACTTTTTATCAGCCTATTCGGCTATCAATCAAGGACATTGTCATCCAAGAATTATAGGAGCACTTAAGGCGCAAGCCGAGCGTATTACGCTTACCAGCCGTGCTTTCTTCAACTCGCGCTTAGGTGAGTTTGAAAAATACATGAGTGAGTATTTTGGTTTTGACAAAGTACTGGCCATGAATAGTGGTGCCGAAGCTGTGGAAACGGCTATCAAAATTGCACGTAAGTGGGGTTATGAAAAGAAAGGTGTAGAAGAGCACGAAGCGCAAATTATTGTTGCTAAAAACAACTTTCACGGACGTACCACTACCATTATTTCATTTTCTAATGATGAAGATGCACGTAAAAACTTTGGCCCTTATACACCTGGTTTTATCAAGGTAGATTATGATAATGTGGATTCTCTGGAAGAAGCTATAAAGAGTAGTAAAAACGTTGTAGCATTTCTTGTTGAGCCTATTCAAGGTGAAGCGGGTGTATTTGTACCGCAAGATGGATACCTTACTGCTGCACGTGAACTTTGCGCTCAAAACAATGTGCTTTTTATTGCTGACGAAATTCAAACAGGAATTGCCCGTACGGGAAATCTTTTGGCTGTAGATCACGAAGGTGTGAAGCCGGATATGTTGATTCTTGGAAAAGCGTTGAGCGGTGGTGTTTACCCGGTTTCTGCGGTTTTGGCTAATGATGACATTATGAATGTAATCAAGCCCGGGCAACACGGTTCTACTTTTGGTGGAAACCCATTGGCCGCAGCCGTAGCCATGGAAGCTCTTGAAGTAGTAAAAGACGAGAAGCTTGCCGAAAATGCTTTCGAAATGGGAGAGCTTTTCCGTGAGAAAATGAACGAGTATATTTCTAAAAACAGTTTGGTGAAGCTAGTTCGTGGTCGCGGTTTGCTTAATGCCATCGTAATTAATGATAGCGAGGATAGCAGTACAGCTTGGGATATTTGTGTGGCTTTGAAAGACAATGGTCTTTTGGCTAAGCCAACCCATGGAAATATTATCCGTTTTGCGCCACCATTGGTAATGAACAGAGAGCAAATTTTGGATTGTGTTGATATTATTACCAGCACTATTTCAAAGTTTGAGAAATAAAAAATAGGCCTTTGTCAGGTTAATGGCATTAGGCTTAAATCTCAATGCTGATATTGTACGTACATTAAAACAAAACAACAGCATGCAAGAGATTTGGGAAAGTGTTAAGACCTGGTTTTTGAGCCTTGGAGAAACTTACGGGGTAGATCCTATCATATTTGGAAGCATTTATGTGGGGGCTATCCCGTTTTTTACGCTATCTGTAGCCTGGATAGTGCGTAATTACCGTAAGGATAAACCTATTACGATACCCGTGCTCTGTGCTGGTTTTTTCTTTGTTTCGGCATACCTTTATCTTTTTATTGTAGGAGAAAATATTCCTTGGTGGGTATATGTTTTGCTTGGCGCAATGATAGCGTATGGCGCATGGAGCACTTATCAAAGTACCAAAAAGAAGGCTCTAAAGGCCAAAGAAGAAAAAGATGACGATTAGCGATTTACAATCAAATTTTATTGAAAAGCTGGAAGGGCTTTATACCAAAGGAGAGGCAGAGCGCCTCTTTTTTATTGGACTGGAAGATCTGATGGATATAAACCTTTCACAGTATAGAGTAGAGCAAAATCGTACTACAAAGGAGATTGACCCCAAACGTATGCTGAACTACCTTCAGGGCTTGCTTGAGGGGAAGCCTTATCAGCATTTGATAGGTGAGGTACACTTTGCTAATCTAAAGTTAAGGGTGGGGCCAGAGGCGCTTATTCCAAGGCCAGAAACGGAGGAGCTGGCTTATCTGATTAAGGAAGAAAATGATACTGCTGCACAACTTAGTATTTTAGATATAGGCACAGGAACAGGATGCTTGGCTCTGGCTTGTGCTCATTTGTTTAAAAATTCAAATGTAGAAGCTGTTGATATTTCTAAAGAAGCTTTGGGTTTAGCTAGAGCTAATACTAAACAGAATTCACTTGATGTAAAGTTTTGGGAAGCGGACATTTTAGATAAAAGTAAATGGCCATCTGGAAATTGGGACTTGATAGTGAGCAACCCTCCATACATTGGTGAAAGCGAAGCTGTAGAAATGGATGATTTGGTAAAAGAACATGAGCCACATACAGCGCTTTTTGTGCCAGATAATGACATCCTCATTTTTTACCGAGCTATAATGGAGCTGGCCAATGAGCGACTAAATACAGGAGGGAAGGTTTATATGGAAATCAATCAAAAGCTTGGTGAGGCCACACGAGAGCTTTTTGTACACGAAGGTTACGAAACCAGGTTATTGAAGGACCTTAGTGGTAATGATAGGTTTGTGGTGGCGGAGAGATAAGTGACTTTTACTTCCTTTAGAACCACTCTGTGAAACTCTGTGCAACCCTGTGGTGAAAAAATTGCGCACAGATTATTGACCACTGAGGTCAAGGAGTTGCACTGAGATGAACTGTGTTCAAAAACACTTTAAGGTAAGGCAGACAAGGAAGCATAAAAAACCCCGACTAAAAGCCGGGGTCTTATAAATATCTTAAGATATAATTCTTAGAGCTTAGCAGTAAGCTCAGAACCTGCTTTAAACTTAGCAACAGTTTTAGCTGGGATTTGAATTTTCTTTCCGGTCTGTGGGTTTCTACCCTCACGAGCCGCTCTTTCTGAAGTAGAGAAAGTTCCGAATCCTACTAGTGATACGCGACCACCTTTTGACATTGTATTAGCTACATTGTCGGTAAAAGAATCCAATGCTTTTTTAGCCGCAGCTTTAGAAATACCGGCATCAGCTGCCATAGCATCGATCAAATCTGATTTGTTCATGATTATAATTAATTTTAGTTAAACAATTATCAACTCTCACAAAGGTAGACTTATAGCGGGATTGCGCAAGTTTAGGCCAAAAAAAATGCCCTAAATGTTGAAAATAGTGGTCATTTGTTGAAAAAGGTAGGGGCAAACCTACTGTGAATAAGGGATTCAGCCCATTTTGGCGTTCTCAGAAATTTTAAAGCCATTTAGTAATTCTGACACCTCCATTCGCCTTTTTCCCGCTATTTGTAGGCTTTTCAGGCGTATCATTTTGTCATGGCAACCCACATTTAACACATTTTTATTGTTGGTTTCTAATTCACCTGCTCCTTTGCTAGGTTCATCAGTAAGTTCTACCTCAAAAATTTTAACTCCAATTTTTTCGTCATCCATTATAATGTTGCTGATGGCGGCCGGGTAGGGCGAAAGCCCTCTAATGAAATTGTAAACCTGCTCGGCTGGTTTTGAAAAATCAATAATGGTATCCTCCTTAAAAATCTTAGGGGCTTCCTTATTTGCTTGGTTGTGATCTTGCGGAGTAGAAGGTGCATTTCCGCTCTCAATTTTATTCACGGTATCCAAAAGAAGCTTGGCACCCTCAATCATTAGTTTATCGTGATAAGTTCCCGCTGAGTCATTTTTTGTAATGGGCACTTTTACGTTTTGGATAGTTTCACCGGTATCTATCTTTTCATTAATAAAGAATGTGGTGGCGCCACTTTCCGTTTCTCCATTTATAATTGCCCAATTGATAGGGGCAGCACCTCTATATTGAGGAAGTAATGAGCCGTGTAGATTTATCGTTCCCTTGGCGGGTAAATCCCACACCACTTTTGGAAGCATCCTAAAAGCAACCACTATTTGTAAATCTGGCTTTAGAGCCGAAAGCTCTTCTATAAACTCTGGAGCCTTGAGATTGGTAGGTTGAAGTACTTTCAAACCCTGAGATTCGGCATATACTTTAACGGCTGATTGTTGCAGCTTTCTTCCGCGACCAGCAGGTTTATCCGGAGCGGTAATTACACCTACCACGTTTTTTCCGTTTTCTACAAGTTTTTTTAATGAGGCTACCGCAAAATCTGGGGTGCCCATAAATACAATTCGCATGATTGTGATTTTATGAAATACTGCTGCGCAGCAATGGATTCTGAATAAGTGGTAAAATTAAGAAGCTATTTGATATCTCAGCTATTGAGCGCGTAAAGGTCTTGGCCTACACTTTTGATAAAACCGGAATCCAGCAACCAGCGAAGTGCTTCCAGGCAAATGGTATCATTGATTTTCAATTGCTCCCGAATTTTTGCATGCGAAAGAGGCGATTTCTCCTGAAGTAATGATTTGATAGAAGCGATGGCTTTATCCATTTTTTCATCAGCATTTTCAGCTCCTTTTTTTGCACGGCATACATCACAATGCCCACAATCCTGTGTGCTTTTTTCACCAAAGTATTTGAGGAGTTTTACGCTTCGACAGGTTTCACTATCACTTACAAAATCTTCAATAGCGTCTATTCGTTGCTTTTTATCCTTAAAACGATCCTTCAAATTTTCATTTGAAATAGAAAGATGCTTCGTTACCTGTCGTGGTTTATTGATGGTAATTTCAGAATCTCCTTTGTTGGGAATGTAGTCGATAATTCCTTTGGTCTTAAGATACTGAAGCGCTTCGCGAACATTTCGTTCCGTAGATTTTAACCTGCCCGCAATCACAGATTCCTGGATGGAAGCATATTCCGTTTCTAAACCGCCATAAGATCTGGTGAGTGATTTTATCAAAATATCCAGCTTGGGATAACGAAGCTGAAAATCATACAATGTGGTTCGATCCACTAAAATGTGAACACGTGAGGTAGACTTAAAACCTTCATTGAGTGTAAGCCAACCCTCACGCTCAAGTATTTTTAATACTTCGTAGGCCTTTAGTACGGGCAAGGAATACTGGTCTATAAATGCTTTGAAGTCAAAAGGGAAGTTTTGCCCTTCGCCAGTGCCAGAAGCTAATTGTAAGTAATTATTTAAAGCTTGGTAGGTACGTTTTACAAATTCCAGATCCGGAAAGCTTTCCAGGTGCCTTCTTTTTAATTCATCTAAATCTGGTGGGCCAATGAGCATTACAGAGTATGCTGTCTCACCATCTCGTCCTGCCCGGCCAGCTTCCTGAAAGTAGGCTTCTAGAGATTCGGGTAACTCAAGATGAAGCACAATGCGAACATCTGGTTTATCAATCCCCATCCCAAAGGCATTGGTACAAACTATAATTCTAAGCTTGTTATTAACCCAGGCTTCCTGCTTTTTCTTCCGGTCTTCCGGGCTCATTCCTGCGTGGTAAAAGTCAGCTGAAATACCATTTTGCGTAAGCCATTGAGCAATTTCTACGGTGTGCTTTCTATTGCGGACGTATATCAGGCCAGAGCCTTTTATTCTCCTCAATATTTCTATTGCCTTACTCCATTTACGTTCAGTGTGATTTACGTTATAATAAAGGTTGGGTCGGTAAAAACTCTTTTGAATAACATGCTTCTCAGGGAAGCTTAATTTTTCCTGAATGTCATCCACCACATTTGGGGTGGCCGTTGCTGTAAGGGCAAGTATAGGTACTGAGGGTAGTAGCTCGCGTATCTCTGCAATTTTGGTGTAGGGGGGTCTAAAGTCATATCCCCATTGAGAAATGCAATGTGCTTCATCTACCACCAGCAAATTGACTTTCATGCGCTTGATGCGCTCCTGCACAATTTCCGATTGTAACCTTTCGGGAGATAGATATAAAAATTTGTATCGCCCATGAACACAATTGTCCAGGGCAATATCAATTTCACGGTAGGTGAGACCCGAGGTAAGTGCTACAGCTGGTATTTCTCGGTTTTTTAGATTTTGAACCTGATCAGCCATTAAGGCTATCAAAGGAGATACTACAATGCCAATTCCCTTTTGGGCCATTATGGGCACCTGAAAACAAATAGATTTACCCCCGCCAGTAGGGAGCAGAGCCAGTGTGTCTTTCCCCGAAAGGGCAGAATTTATAATATCTTCCTGTAGTGGACGGAAATTTCTAAATCCCCAATAGGAAAATAATATGTCATGAATTTTGTCCGTCATTCAACCCCAAGGTGCGCCAAAATAAACTTTACGCGTTCTTGCGAAGAGCTTTTTGGTACCTCTACTACTTCATAACCAAAACTAGTGTAGGCTTTGATAAGTTCTTCGTGAATAGTATTCATTGTGGCAAAGTCTTCTCTGCGCTCTTCGTCCATTGAATAGATTTCCTCCCAAGGTGGCGTCAAAAAAACTTTTGTATGATAGGGGTAATGTATAGCCAGATCTTCCAACGCATCTGCCGGAAGGTTATCTTTTTTGAGGTATGCAATCACATCAATAATGCCTCGGTCATAAAAGTTGATTTTTCCTTCAGCAGCATTTCGATATTGGTTTGTTTGACCATCAAACACCAAGTTGCTGAATCCAGAAAGATCATCCCAGGGTAACTGTGCAGATCCTTTTGCCAATTCCTCTTTTATTACAGATCTTGAAACTTCGGTGTGGCAGGTGTAGCCGTTTTGTTTCATCAAGTCAATAATAGTAGACTTTCCTGTGCCCGGGCCTCCGGTTATAATCACGCGTTTGGTTGTACTCATGGTTTATACGTAGTTCCTTGTGTGTTATTTGGTTTGTTGTCAATCGTTAAGCTAATCTGTAATTTAGAAAAGCCTATTGTAAATCCAACTAAAATTACAATGTCTCCTCAAACAAAGTAATGTGGTGCCGAAGATAAAATTTTAGTTGAAACGGAAACGCTTCTATTGAAACCGCAAAAATGGGTTTAGAAAGTATAAATTCTATGAAGTAAATTCGCATCCTTTAACAAAAGAGTCAGCATGGACAGTAGAGAAGAAAAGTACGAGAAGTTAAAAATACAGTTGGAAGAAGGGTTTGAATGGCCAACACTATATATGTTTAAATTCATTATTCCAGCGGATAATGAAAAGCTTGCTCAGATAGAAAGTTTATTCAATTCAAAAGAAGCGCAGATAAATACACGTGAATCCAGCAAGGGAAACTTTATTAGCGTTACCGTAAAAGAAATGATGATGAGCCCTCAGCGTGTGATTGACCGTTATGTTGAATCAGAGTCTATTGAAGGAATAATTTCACTTTAGATATTATTGCCCGATGGGTTCGGCACTAAAAGCTTCGATTTCCTGACTTTCATTTATTGAGATAGTAAACTCTATAGGATTGCAGCACCTTTCGCAATCCTCAATATACTGTTGCTCCGGCACCGAGGTATCGATAAGAATTGATACTTCGGTAAAACAATAAGGACAGGGGTAAAAGTATTCTTCCATTGTATTCAGGTATTGGAGTTTTTAACCATTCTTTAACTGTGTAATTAACAGTTAGGTAGTTGTTAATGTTCTAATTTCTGATTTTCAAAAGAGGCAAAAAATTAATTGCTGAAAATCTAGTAAAACAATAAACTTAGAATTGGTTTTTAAGCATTATGAGGCCTCTTGGGGTCTCATTTTGTTTTTCACCAACTGAAACGCCATGAAAGTGGTAAGAAGCATCAAAGCACCAGCTACAATGTTTGGCATAAAATAGGTCAATCCAAAAAGGAAACCTCCCAATGATGGACCAAAAACACGGCTAAGTGCACCTACGGATTGTGCGAGCCCCAGTATTTTTCCTTGTTCCTTCTTTTTAGCATTTTGCGAAAGCAAAGAAGAAATGATTGGCGTTACAAATGCGTTTCCAAAAGAGATGAGGGTAAGTGCGATGATAGTTAAAATAAGGAAGCCTCCGGGAGGTGCAAATGGAAGACTGGCCAACCCAGCTGCCATCATTAAATTACCAACTACAAACAATCTACGCTCGCCAAATATATTACTGAGTTTGCCAACAAATAGCCCCTGAATAAGAGCTGTAGAAATACCTACATAGGCAAACATTACCCCAATCTCCTGCTCGTTTAATTGGTACTCTTTTGCCCAAAGCAATGACGCTGTAATTTGCATCATTGAAAAAGCCATGATAAATACAAAGTGAATCATCAGCACACTTCTAATCTCAGGGCGCGGAAGGATTCTGTAGATTTCGGTAAAAGGATTTTTGAAAAGCTTTGAATCCGCATTTTTTTCCTTGTTGGATTCTGGAAGGAAAAAGAATGCAAGAAGAAAGTTTAACGTTGAAATACCAGCAGCTACATATCCCAGGCCTTCAATGCCAAAGTTGGTTTTAAGGTACCCGCCTAGTGGAGGGCCAAATATGAAGCCAATTCCAAAAGCTGCTCCGATGTACCCAAAATACTTTACACGCTCCTTGGGTTTTACCAAATCACTAATGAAAGCTTGGGCTGCACTAAGGTTTGCTGCTCCAATTCCAGATACTATTCTTGCCAAAAATACCAAAGCGATTAATGTAGCATTTGCCAATACCAGATAGGAGAGTACCATGATACCAATGCTAATAAGTATTACAGGTCTTCTACCAATTCGGTCGCTCAACCCTCCCCAAAAGGGGGTGAATAAAAATTGGGCTGCTGCAAATGAAGCTTCAATAAGGCCAATGGTAAATTCAGAAGCACCAAGCTGATCGGCATAAATGGGCAGAACAGGAATAATTATTCCAAAGCCAAGCATATCTATGGCAATGGTAATTATCAGTACAAGAATTGGTAATTTTTTCATGGGGCGGCAAATATACCCACGTTCATTATTATGAGCCCAATTCTATCAATAACTTTTCGGAGGATTGTAACTTAAACGTTGTTTTTTCTACCGCAATATGAGTTTTTGGAAATACTGCTTTAGCTTCTTGTAAGAGTTCATCAAACTCATCATATCGTACTGAAAAGTGCCCTATAATCAAATGTTTGGCTTCAACTAGTTGAGCAATTTCTGCTGCTTGTTTAGCTGTGGAATGCTTGGTTTGCTTAGCTCTGTCTTTTAAATCTTCACTGAATGTAGCTTCGTGATAAAGTAAATCTGGGGCATCGGGTAAAAGCTTTCGAAGTTGTTTGATAGGCTTGGTATCAGTACAAAAGGCGTAGCTCAAAGAAGCAGGAGCGTCCGTGGTTAGCTCATGGTTGGGCACAATGTTTCCATTTTCATCTTCCCAATCAGCTCCCTGTTTTATTTGTCGTATTTCAGCATTTGGAATACTATACTTTGCCAGGGCTTCTTTTATAAACTTCCTTGGTTTTGGTTTTTCCTGAAAAAAGAAACCACAGCACGGAAGACTGTGTTTTAAGGGAAAGGAGTGAACCTTAATTCCTTTATCCTCATATACTAAGTCAGGCTCCTTCATATTGAGAGGATGAAAAACAAGGGGGTATCTGAGCTTAGCATGAGAAAGAGCCAGTAAGTCGTAAATACCTTTTTCAAGCTCTGGTGGGCCATAAATGTGTACTTCCTTTTGTCTATCCAAAAGATGAAGTGTGCTGAGTAGAGGTACTAATCCATAAAAATGATCACCATGAAGATGACTGATAAGGATGTGTTCGATGCGAGAAAAACCAATTCTATTTCTGCGTAATTGTATTTGAGTACCCTCACCACAATCCACTAAAAAGTGACGACTGGCAATAGTTACAAACTGGGCAGTAGGATTTCTTCCGCTGAGCGGAATAGCGGAACTGCTCCCTAAAATCTGAACTTTAAGTTCCATTAGCGGGAGATTGTAAATCTCCCTGTAAAGGTTTTTTGATTTTCTTGTATAGTATATAGATACACTCCTGGGCTCAATGAATGGACATCAAAAGTAAAAGTGTTGTTGCCGTTGCGTACATCAAAAGATTTTGCAGCAACTACTCGGCCTAACATATTGGTAAGAGTTACTTCGGCTTCATCAGCAACCTGACCTTGATAATCAATATGCAGAGTGTTATTTGCAGGATTTGGATAAAGCTTTGGGGCTTTATTGCTTGTAGCAACTTCATCAAGTCCTACGGGCTGACCTCCTTTAATTACAAGCATAAAACCACTAATTGTATCTCGAAGAGGGGTAGGAAGGCCACCTATCGTGACGTTGTATTCAATCGCTACTTTAAGTTCTATTGAATCATTAGCTTGAGGAGTGCCCGTCATGCTAAGACAGCCCGAAGAGCCTCCAAAAATTTTACATCCCGCAGGATTACAACTTGTGGTAAAACCTGCAGGCATACCCAATACACTATCAAGTTTCACATAGTTTATAGTTACCGTTTGTCCAAACGCAGGGGTGTCAACAGGAATTTTAAAATAAAGAACTTCATTATAACTTTGACCAACGTAGGCATATGGCAAAACCACATATGGAATTCCAAAAGCAGTGTCATGTCTGCTTCCTGGAGGTGCCTGATAAAGGTCGGTGATGGTAGGGTCGGGAGTACATTGAGCATTTGTAAAAAAAGTTGTGAAAAGCACAACAGATATGCTAAGTAGTATTTTCTTCATAATGTTAAATTTTTCGCTCTATTTCTTCCATTTCCAGAATGTCCAAAGCTTCGTTTTCATTTGCTGCCGATGGGGTAGTAAGTTCTAGTTCATCAAGCAGTTGTAAGGTGGCAATTACGATAAAGCTTTGGTCTTGTTTAATAAAACGATCTATTATCTTTTTAAGTTGGGTAGGTTGGCGAAAATTTCTCGCTGCAACCATGTGCAAAATAACATTTTCAGAGGAGACATCGTCTAAAATATTTTCTAGGCTCTCAAACTCAGAGTTACCCACGCTCTCAAAAGGACAGCGAATAAAAATATGATCATCCCGATATTCCACCTCATAGTTCATACTTAGCCTTTGAAGTTCATCTTCTTTTTAGAAGCTAAAAGGTACAAAACGGCCATTCTAATAGCTACTCCATTTTCCACTTGATTTAGAATAATAGAATAATCGCTATCGGCTACTTCGCTGGTAATTTCCACACCACGATTTATAGGACCTGGGTGCATTATGGTTATGTCCTTCTTCAAGCTATCCAGCATTGGCAGGGTAAGACCAAATTGCTGGGTGTATTCTCGCACCGAAGGGAAATATTTTATATCCTGGCGCTCATGCTGTACTCTTAGCATATTAGCTACATCACACCACTCCAGAGATTCTTGTAGATTATGCGAAACTTCAACCCCCAATGTATGAATGTATTTAGGAATAAGTGTGGTTGGCCCGCAAACTCTGACTTCAGCTCCAAGTTTTTGCAGGCAAAATATATTGGACAGAGCAACTCTAGAGTGAAGTATATCTCCAACTATCACCACTTTTTTGCCTTTCAAATCATTATGTTTCTCTCTCATAGAAAAAGCATCCAGTAGTGCTTGAGTAGGGTGCTCGTGAGCTCCATCACCCGCATTTACTATGGTGCTGTCCACGTTTTGTGAAAGAAATACAGCCGCACCTGGGTTAGGGTGCCGCATCACCACCATGTCCACTTTCATAGACAAAATGTTGTTTACAGTATCAATCAAGGTTTCACCCTTGGAAACAGAAGAGGAGGAGGCCGAAAAGTTTACAGTATCAGCCGAAAGGCGCTTTTCTGCCAGCTCAAATGAGAGGCGTGTTCGTGTACTATTTTCAAAAAAGAGATTAGCTATTGTAATATCCCTAAGTGAAGGTACTTTTCTGATAGGTCGGTTAATCACTTCTTTAAACTGATCTGCCGTTTGGAAAATCAGATTAATATCTTCTGTGCTAAGGTTTTTAATACCAAGTAAATGGTCTACACTTAACTCACTCATCTTTTGGCTTTATAAGGTATACTACGTCTTTTTCACTTTCTTCTTTCCACTCCACGGCTACTTTTTGCGAAGCCAAGGAGTCTACTTGCTTTCCTGTATAATCTGGTTGAATTGGTAGCTCTCTGGAAAATCTACGATCTATAAGTACAAGAAGTTCAATTTCTGATGGGCGACCAAAACTGTGAATGGCATCCAAAGCAGAGCGTACACTTCTGCCGGTGTACAGAACATCGTCCACAAACACTACTTTTTTACCTTCTAGAATTACATCAATCTTAGTTTGATTGGGTTGAAGAGGTATATCTCTACGTCTAAAATCATCCCTGTAAAAGGTAATGTCTAGTCGACCATGGTTTACATCAGAAATACCATTGTCCGCAAGCTTGGCTAGTAGTTTGTCAAGTACCAAAACACCACGTGGCTGTAACCCTATGAGTACTGTATCTTTAAAATCACCATGATTTTCGATAAGCTCACAAGTGAGTCGGCTAAGAATAATGTCTATGGATTTACCGCTGAGCAGTTCTTTTTTGATCATCAGAAAAGGATTGTGCAAATGTAATCATTGATTGAATTCAAATATCGGCTTCTTCGATCACTTTCTTCCAGTCAATGCCGTCAAAACTTCCAGAACTCATAATTAACAAGACGTCATCTTTCTTAAGTTCCGTTTTTATCTTGCTGATTAGGTTGGTATTGTCATCAAATACTTCCAGTTGGCTGTTGCCAAATTTATCTTGAATGGCCTGCGTATTTAGTTCTGGCAACCTCTTGTGCGCGACTACTTCCGGGTTAAAATATACATACTTTACATCTGCAGCATCCATACTTTCAGCATATTGATCCATAAATTCAATATTTAAACTGCTAAAAGTGTGTAATTCCAAGCAAGCAATTACGCGTCTATTTGGAAAGCTTTCTTTGACAGCATTTACGGTAGCATTCACCTTAGAAGGGGCGTGTGCAAAATCGCGGAAAGCCTTTATACCTTCTGATGCATCAATAGTTTCAAGCCTACGGGCAGCACCTTTGAATGAAGTGATAGCTTCATAAAACTGCTCATCATTTATGCCCATTTGGTTACAAATCCAACGAGCGCCTTCCAGGTTATTCATATTGTGCTTTCCGAATATAGAAAGGGGCACAGGACCTTCCTCAGTATTTAATACAGCATGTCCATCATTTACTTCGTAGTCTGGCAGACCGTAGGCAAATTTTTTCACCTCATTTTTGGTGCGTTCTATTACATTGTCTACCTCGGTATCGGTTTGGTTATAAATTACCACACCTCCCGGTTCTATGCTTTCCAGCAAAAGATCAAATTGCTTTACATAGTCATCATATGTAGTAAACACATTAACATGATCCCAAGCTATTCCTGAAATTAAAGTGATATTGGGTTTGTAGTGTAAAAATTTAGGACGTAAATCAATAGGAGAGGAGAGGTACTCGTCACCTTCGAGCAAAATAAAGTCGCTATCATTTGTGAGGCGTACCATGGCATCAAAACCTTCTAGCTGGGCGCCAATCATAAAATCACATTGATGATTATGATAATGTAGCACATGAAGAATCATTGCCGAAATGGTAGTCTTGCCATGACTTCCAGCAATAACTACACGGGTTTTGTCTTTGCTTTGCTCAAATATAAACTCAGGGTAGGAGAGTACTTTAATCCCCAATTCATTTGCTTTTGCAAGCTCAGGGTTATCCTTTCGGGCGTGCATACCCAAAATGATATAATCAAGATCTGTAGTAATATTTTCAGGGTACCATCCCATAGACTTGGGAAGTAATCCTCTAGAATCTAATCGTGAGCGAGATGGTTCAAAAACTTCATCATCACTGCCACTTACTTCGTATCCTTTTTGGTGAAGGGCTATTGCCAAATTGTGCATGGCACTTCCGCCAATTGCAATAAAGTGTACTTTCATTTATATAATTGCTTAGCGCAAATCTATAAAAGCATTTATTGTGCGGGCTGTACTACTTCCAATTTTGTTGCGTCAGCAAGATTTATCATAAAACGTTCGCCAATTAGATCGTCTAAAGCACCTACCATATGTACTTGGTTGGCATCTTCTTTCGAAAAGTCAATCACCCCAGCTGATCCATCAAAAATGTCATTAATATCAAATTGAATAAGCAATTCCTGAGTGCTACTTGAGTTTACCTCCAAATCAGAGCTAAAGTCATACTCGCGAATTTGATATAAAGCATCTTTACCTGGATGTATAGAAACTAAGTAGTCAGTGCTAGTAGAAGTTTGCGTAGACTGGCCTTCAAGTTTTACAAAACGATAATTAATCATTGGCCAGTACATGCTCTGATAATTGGAAAGAGGATGATTTTGCGAGAAAGAGGTTGGGTCTGAAAGGTTTTGCTCTGCATCTACACCGTATCCAATTTTGATACTGGTATAATTTCCATAAGGAACATTGAGAGTAGTGGTGTTATCATCATTTTTTACCGGTGATAAAATATCCACACCTTTAACTAAGTGTAGTGTACCATCATCTTCTGTAAGAGTAATGTCGGACACATACATTCTTAATAATTGTAGCTTAAAATCAAACCCAGTGGTAAGTTTAACATCATCACCCAAAGCCATTTGATTGTTTTCATCCATAATAGCAAACTTCAGTTTTACCATTTTATCTGGATTTAACTCTTCTTTTTTATCCTCTTTGCAGGAAGATAATCCGATTATTAAAGCTAATCCAGCAACAGAAAATGTCTTTAAGGTTTTCATAATATTTTTGTTAAAACAAGTTTACTTGAAGACTATCAGCTACTTCTAGTGCAGCATCCATGTCAAACTGATTGGTAGGGTCAGTTTTAATTACTGGTCGGTCATAGAGTTGCATGTCATTAAATACTGGCCATAAATTTATTTGCACTATAAACGGAATTACGGCTGTACCTGAAACTGAAAAATTATTCACATCACTAATTTTGGACCTTGAATATGCTGTGGTTCCAATTCTAATATCAAAAGGAATTTTTCCAATGGAATCCAATGGATCAAGTGGATCAAAAAGCTTGCCCTTTATGACTATATGGTCAATACCATCTGCATCTAATCTAAATACACTGGAATTTTTCAATTCATCATCCTGAGCCATGGCCTTGGTGTAACCCACTCCTTGGGCAGAATCTAAACCTAACCTCAATCCATATTGGCCAGAGTATCCGCCAGTTATAAAACGAGAGATTAATCGCTCTTGGTTTTTGGCTGTAATTAAAAATGGCTCTGGTCGGTGCAGAATAGTATCACCTTTTTCAGCAAATGTATAATCGCTAAATGCAAAACTCATTTCAGTAAAATAAAACTCAAGACCCAAATTATTGGTGTAAATGGTGTCAAGATGTACCGTTGAAGTATCGTATAGAATAGACGTTTCAATATTTACATTGTCTTTATTTTTTGCGGGGTTCTCGGTAGTTAGATCTTTCTCTTCGCATGCAAAGAAAGCTGGTACTATGAGTAGAAGAAATAATTTTCTCATTGTTGAAATAAGGGTTAAACTCCAAATATAGCAATACAATTACTATTGAATGATAGGAGATAATTAAAAAATAGGAGAGACTTATTAAACGCCAGCTTAGGAAGGAATGTCGCTTTGTTCAGTTACTTGGCTATCCTTAATTTTCTTCATGGTATTGAAGTCTTCGGTTTGCTCAATATTACGCATCAACTCGTCCAAAATTTGACGACTGTTCATGTTGTCGTAATCCAGCTTTAGCGGTTCCTTTATTGTAATGGAAAGTTTTACACCTCTTTTTTTAAGGTATAATCCTTTTTTATCAAATGCTCTTCTAAAACCATCCACCACTACAGGAATTACAATAGGCTGAGTCTCTTTAATGATATGAGCAGTGCCTCTTCTGCCAGGCACATAAGGAGTGGTGGTTCCTTGTGGGAATGTGATTACCCAACCAGCATCAAGTGCTTTGTAAATTTTGTTGATATCGCGCTTATCTACTCCACGATCCACCTCTTTACCAGCTTGACGCCAGCTACGTTTAATGGATACCGAGCCTACATAAGCAAATAGCTTTGGCAAAAATCCAGCCTTCATGGTTTCAAGAGCGGCCACAAAGAATATGTTGAGCTTAGGATTAAGAAGGTATATAGGGTTTGTAATTTTATCATACATACCCCATTTAGCAGAACAAAAAACTTGATAAAGTCCCATTACATCTGCGAAGTAAGTTTGATGATTGCTCACAAACATAACCTTAGTATTGGGCAAGCCCTTAAGGTGTTTACTTCCTTTTATTACTGTTTTGTTGACAATATTAAAACGATAAAATGCAACGAGGCCAACAATAAATATTAGAAACCTCTTTATTATCAGTGAATTGCCGAATGCATCGCGTAGTCTGATCTTCATGTAATGCTGAAATATCCTGGGCCAAAGATAGAATTAATAAAAAAGGAGGTGCTACAATACCTTAATAATCATCTGTCGAAGCTCGCTTAGCATCATAGCTGTGGCTCCCCAAATAGTGTGTCCATCTACGTAAAAGGTAGGCACATCCATGTTGAACCCACGCACATTTATTCTTTGTTGCTTGATGGATGAGTCTAGCAAAAAGTCATTAAAATCAACAGTAATAACATTCGCCACCTCACTAACCTGAGGAATAAACTGTGGCTCTTGGTGATAAATTCCTGTAAAAGGATGAACCATAAAATTGCTCGGAGGGATATAAATAGGAGAGAAACTACCAAATACTTCAATCTCCGATGCTTTCAATCCAATTTCCTCTTCGGTTTCGCGAAGAGCGGTTTCTTTAAAAGAAGTGTCTTGTTCTTCAACTTTGCCTCCAGGAAATGCAATTTGCCCAGAATGAACACCTTTTGATGTGGCTCGTTCGATGAGTACAAGGTGTGGCCTTGTTTTTGTTTCAACGAAAAGCGCCATAACACCAGCCTGCCTAATATTAGTCTCTTCTATTTGAGAAGGTACGAAGGCTGTTCGGCCTACAGGGGCAAGCATATGCTGTGCATCACTGCCCGGTAGCGGTTGCCGAAGTGCGGATTTTAAAACGCCTTGAAATTGTTCAAAGTTCAAGTTAAGTAGCTTTATGATTAAGTCTAAACCGATGAACGAAGGTAGAAATCTAGATTAAAAAAATATCAATGTGATAACATTAAATAAGTTTTAATTATTAAATTTGCTCATCCAATTTGTAAAAGTAATATAATGACAATAACACAACTTCAATATTTAATAGCGGTAGACAACCACAGGCACTTTGCTCGTGCTGCCGAGGCATGCTTTGTTACTCAACCCACATTGAGTATGCAAATTCAAAAATTAGAGGACGAATTGGGTGTATTGCTTTTTGACCGAAGTAAACATCCGGTAAGACCTACATCTATCGGGGAGCGTATTGTTAATCAAGCACGCACTGTTGTTCATGAAAGTGAGCGTATTCATCAAATATTGCAGGAAGGTAAAAACCAACTTGAAGGTCCGTTTAAATTAGGAGTTATTCCTACCGTAGCATCTTCATTAATTCCTCGTTTCATTGCCAATTTCCATAAGAAGTTTCCCAAAATTCAACTGCAAATTCAGGAACTTCAAACCGAAACTATTCTTGAAAAGCTCAGGATGGATGAGTTAGATGCTGGAATTATGGCGACACCTCTTGATGAAAAAGGAATTATAGAAAAGCCTTTATATTATGAGCCATTCATGGCTTTTATTCCTGAAAATCACCGTTTGGGTAAAGAATCTTTTGTGACGAACTCTGAACTTAATGTGGATGACATTCTTTTGCTAAATGAAGGACATTGCTTTAGAAACAGTGTTTTGAATATTTGCAATCAACCGAAAAAAGAAGATAGCAAGGCTATTAAGTTGGAAAGTGGAAACTTTGAAACACTGGTGAAGCTAAGTAAGCAAGGTTTTGGAATGACTTTGATTCCATACTTGCACGCATTGGATCTTGCTGAAGAAGATCAAAAACTTGTAAAGCCAATTGCTGATCCACGACCTATGCGTGAAGTTAGCATTGTGTATACAAGAGCCGAACTTAAGATTAAGGTAATTGAGGAGCTTCACAAGATCATTTTGAATAATATTCCTGAGAAACTTGCAAACGAAACGGAAGACGTGGTAAGTCCGTTGAAGAGCGCTTAAGGATTAAGTTAAGTTTAGTTTTTGAAGCACAAGTTGGTTTTCCGACTTGTGCTTTTCTGTTTTTAGCTAAGGCTAAAATCGAATTTTTACATTCGCATTTCTCAATATCTCTTTAAAGTATATGCTAAGATTCCCTCTTCGTCCCAAATCATTATTCCTTTATGCTATCCTCAGTTTTTTGTTTTTGGCGGCTTGTAGCCAAAATAACACCGCAGCAGATACAGTTATAAGGAGGGAAAGCACACAGATTAAGGTAGAGAACAAAAGGAAAGAACCTAAGACTTTAACAGAGAATAATGCTCAGGACTTCTTAAAGCAATATGCTGCTGAGCATAAAGAAACCGTGGTTGAAGTAAGCACTCCAAAAGGAAATATTAAAATCCAACTTTACAAAAACACGCCCCTTCATAGGGCAAATTTTTTATACCTAACTAAAAAGAAATATTTTGATGACACTTGGTTTTATCGGGTAAGCGAAGGTCACGTAATACAAGCAGGAAATACCGATGCCGTGGAAACTGTGAGAAAACGAAAGAAAATAGGCGAGTACAAAATTCCTGCAGAAATGGTGGAAACCAACTATCATAAATATGGCTCTGTGGCCATGGCACGTTCGTATTTTCAAAACCCAGAAAAGCTTTCTGACCCCTATGAATTTTACATTGTGCTAGGCAAAAGTTACACTCGGAGGGAGCTTGAGTTATTAGCAGAAAAGCATGAAATGACCTTTACTGATGCACAGTTAGATTTTTATAGTAAGAATACAGGTTCGCCACATTTAGATGGCCAGCATACAGTATTTGGCGAGGTGGTAGCCGGAATGGATTTTGTGGAGGCAATAAGTAAAGTGCAGGTAGATGAAGGGGAATGGCCTGTGGTAAATTTGCCAATTAAAGTAAAAGTGGTGAAATAGCTTAATGCTTTTCAAACACTAATTCTCCAGCTTTTATCTCAATGCCCAAGTGGTTTTCCTTTGGCGGAATAGGGCAAGAGTACTTATCGTTATAAGCGCAGTAAGGATTATAGGCTTTATTAAAATCGATAAGTAATGTATCACCTTCAGGAAGGGTGGCTTCTACATATCGACCGGCTCCATATGTTTCTTCTCCATTGGTAAGGTCTGTAAAAGGAATGAACAAGTAGTCTTTGTAATTTGGGAGACTTAACAATCTAAGGTTTTGATAAACCGGTAAATCAAATTTTTGTGAGTCAATTTCGAAATGGGCAATGCCCCACTGGCGATAATCTGCCAAGCGGTCGGTGCTAGTTTTCATTTTAAAAGGGACACTATCCGGTGTTTGGGTAACCGAAGCTATTATGTAAAAAGTCTCATTGATGGGATAAAAAGCTAGGCTATCAAAGTTTTTTCTGTCTATATCTTTGAGAGGACTTTGGGTAGAATCCCTAAACTCTGCATTTTGCTTTTTGCGCCAAGCCGTGTTTTCTTCAATAATATTTTGAGCGGAAAGCATTGAAGCAACTAAAGTGAAAAGAAGAATTAGTGGGGGTTTAATCATGTGTTATGGATTGCGCCTGTGGCGTTTGTTTATTGTAACCAAACTTAAAATAATTCAATTAATAAAATAAGGAGAGCTTATTTGTGTGCTCTTAAAAATTCACTATGTTTGAGCTAATGAAAAGCACAATGCGCAATAATAATATTTACCATAACCAGTCTTGCAATAAGATGTGGACGGTAAGTATATTGGGGCTAGAGGTGCAGCATATTAAATAGAATTAGATTTATATCAGCATAAACCAAAAGCCCCGAAGAAATTCGGGGCTTTTTTTGTGGTATAAGTCGCAAAGCAAAAAGGCAATGAAGGACTATGTGAAAATTTTGGAGAGCAACAAGAAAGCAAACTTTCAAAAAGTGGTAACCATGCGTGGTGAGGGGCAACCCAAGCTTCAGTGGAATGCACTTAACCTTATTGAAGAAGCTTCTGCACAAATGCAGCATAGACTGAATGATATGCTGGACGACCACCTAAAAATAAAGGTGCCCAATGTGAAGCTCGATATATTTAATGAGTTAGGCACTGAGCCTCAACTAATGGTAAAGGCACAATTGTATGCTTCTAATAGCAGAGAAATACTGCTCAAGGTATTTGTACACGAAGTACAAGGTAAGGGCAAAACCAGAAAATTAGCAAAAGCTATATACCACTTACAATTGGTAAATACACTTAGTGGAAAAAAAGTGGCTTAACCTATTTAATTTCAATTTTGCGTTGTCTGACTTTAGGGTCATGATCATGCCTACCTATGGAAATTATGAGCACTCCGTCTTTAAAAGTGGCTTCTATTTTATCTTCATTTACATCATCCGGCAAGCTGAATGAACGCTGAAATGAAGATTGGTAAAACTCACGTCTAGTGTAATTCTCGTTAATTTCACTGCGTTTTATTTCTTCGGCTTCAATGGTCAAGATGTTTTGATCTACTGATAGATTGATACTTTCACGCTTATAGCCGGGCAACGCCAATTGAATTTCGTATCTATCGTCTAGAGATTGAACATTGGCAGCGGGCCTATAATCACTTCTTCTCATGAGGCTATCTGTAAAGAAGTTGTCTTTGAAATAGCCTGAGAAAGAGTTTCTATTTCGAAGGTCTTCGTCAAATTGTCTAAGTGACATAACTATTTATTTTTAATTAATACTTTGATATTAAAACGGTTGAGTTTATTTCATTGTTCACAATGAGATATGAACTTATAAAGGAATATCTCTAGACAGCATATGTATTCTAAGGTTTGGCACGTAATTAGTAGATTAGCCGCTGTTTTTAAGAAAATATAATAACTACATAATGAGAATAAAAAGTTTCGCAATAGCCCTATCGCTATGTGCTACTATTCCACTTGCGGCACAGGATGAACTGATTGACAAAGTAAAAGACAATGGAGCTGCAGATGCAGAGCAAGGTTTTGAATTTGAAACCATAGTAGATTTAGAAGCTACTCCGGTAAAAAATCAAGGGAGAAGTGGTACTTGCTGGAGTTATGCCACCAGCTCGTTCATAGAATCAGAGATGATTAGAATGGGTAAGGAGCCAGTGGATATTTCCGAAATGTTTACCGTTCGTCAAGTATATCTGGATAAAGCTGAGCGTTACGTACGTCTTCATGGTAATCTAAACTTTGGACAAGGTGGTGCTTTGCCAGATGTAATGTATGTTATCAAAAAGTATGGTGCCGTTCCTCAAGAAGTATATGAAGGGTTGGACTATGGGATGGACGAAAACAACCATGGTGAGCTTGAAAGTATTTTGAAAGCACAACTTGAACAAGTAGTAAAAAATCATAACAAAACACTTTCTCCAAGTTGGAGAAAAGCTTTTGAAGCCACGCTTGACGCTTACCTTGGAGAGTATCCAGAAGAGTTTGAGTGGAACGGAAAAAAGTACACTCCACGTACTTTTGCTGATGAAGTAATTGGTATAAAGCCGGATAACTACATTCAGATAACATCGTTTACACACCAGCCAATGCATGAGTTGGTAATGATTGAGGTTCCTGATAATTGGCTTTGGGGAGAGAGCTACAACGTAACTCTTGACGAAATGGAGCAGGCTGTAGATTATAGCTTAGAGCAGGGCTACACTATGGGCTGGGCCACTGATGTTAGCGAAAAAGGTTTTTCATTGAAGAATGCACTTGCTATAGTTCCTGCTGAGGATTATAGCGATATGACTTCTGAAGAGCGTGAAACAATGTTTGAAGGACCAAAGGAAGAAATGAAGATTGATGCGGAAATCCGTCAAGCGGCTTATGATAACTATGAAACCACTGATGACCACGGTATGCAAATTACCGGGAAGGTGAAAGACCAAAATGGTAATGAGTACTATGTGGTAAAGAATAGCTGGGGCGAGCGTAAAAACAGTAACCGTGTAGGGTACATTTATGCATCTGAGTCTTTCTTTAGATATAAAACTATTTCGGTGCTAATGCATAAAGATGCTTTACCGAAAAGCATCAAAAAGGAACTTGATCTGTAAAAGGGATTGATTGCTTTAAAATTGAAATGGCCGCTCATCGAGCGGCCATTTTTTTTGCGTTAACAAATCGTTTGAGAACAATTATCAAGCGTATTAGACTTAACTATTTTGGCGCTTCATGAAAAATCATGCTGAAAATGCTTCCTTCTCCTTTACGACTTTGGATATCTAACTCGCCATTTTGATTTTGCATAAACTCACGGGTAATTAATACTCCAAGTCCGGTGCCTTTTTCATTCATGGTGCCAAGGGTGGTAAAATCACCTTTCATGTTTTTAAGCTTATCTACTTGATCTATAGACATGCCTACTCCATTATCAATTACCCTTATAATTTTGTCTCCATTTTCTTCAACTGCCTCAATGGTGATTACACCACCGCTATTGGAAAATTTGATGGCATTGTTCACCAAGTTTCGGAGGCAGATATCTAGCTGACTCATGTCGGCTTTCACTTTTAAGAAATCGGGAACGTGAATGTCCAATTTAAGATTTTTAGAATCCAAATTTGCCTTTACCTGGCTTTCGATTTGCCACACCTGAGGTAATAGGTGAACATCTACGATCTTAGTATTGATACCCGTCAACTGCTTTTTACTCCATAGGAGTAAATTTTCGAGCGCATTGCTAGAGTTGTCAATCGATTCGCGAAGCTTTTGGACGATTTCTACACGATCTTTTTTAGTCAAGTCTTCCATTTCCAACAGTTCTAAAACAGATTTAACTTGATTTATAGGTTGGCGTATATCGTGGGTAAGTATTGAGAAAACCTTGTTTTTATTTTTGTCAAGATCTTTAAGTTGCTGGTTGTCTTTTTTCAACTCTAGCTGCTCTATACTTATTTGTTCCTCTTTCTCAGAAAGTTTCTTATGTGTTGTTTTGAGTTTTTTTAATTCTCGTTTTTGCTTAAAGAGTAGGATGGAAGTAATAAGTCCAATAATGAAAGCGATGGCTGAGAAAATGATAAGCCCAATTATCACTTCTTTACCTTTCGCTTTTATCAATATTCTTTTAGGGGAGGAGGATACAGAAGCCTCTAAGGTATCCGTCTTAGGGAGTGTATCAATTCTTGTTTTTGGCTTCGTGGTGGTAAAGGGCAGGGTTACCAACTCAAAGCTTTTAAGCGAATCTTGAATAGTGTTTAATTGTAAAAGAGCTGTTAAGGCTTTGGCCGTATCAGCACTGGCTAAGTAAACTTTATGTAGTTGATTAAGGACTTGTAGTTTGAGCGAAGTAGCAGCAGGAAGATTGTTATGAAGATTTTTTGCCTGTTGGGCAAATTCAATACTTTTTTGGTTGTTTTTTTTCAGAATATAAACTTCTGATAAGTTGATTTGGGCTTCAATACTTAAGGTAGGACTGTGATGGGCATTTGCCCATAATAAAGCTTTTATACCAGCTTCTTCAGCCTTTTGTGGGTTGAGCATTGCCTGCCAATACTTAGACCAATTCAGGTTTAAATTATAAAGATAATCAGGATGTAAAGCTTTTTGCTTGGTTTTGTTCAGTAAATCATAAGCTCGGCTTAATTGACCAAATTCAATTTCAATAAGAGCAAGTTGCTGAAAAATGGCAAACTCCAGATCTAAGTTTAGATCAGCCGATTCCAAAATAGATTTAGCTTTTATTAAACCTTTCTTTGACTTTGAGTATTGCTGTTGAGTAAAGTTGATTTGCGCAATGTGATATTCGGATAGCGCATGGTAATAATGATTATTTATTTCTAAAGCTAGCTTTGTGCTATTCCTTAATTTACTACGTGCTTGATATAAGTTTCCATTTTCAAAATCAATAAGAGCAAGTGTGATAAGGGCAGCACATTGGCCTTCCTTGTTTTTATACTTCTGAAATATGGCAAGCGCTTCATTTTGTAAAGCTAATGACTGATTTAATTCGCCATTTATAAATCTTGATTTAGTTTCAAGACCGAGTGAAGAAGCATATAAAAGACTGTCTCTATTGCGCAGAGCACTTATCTGAATATTTTTAGCAATACGGTTGCTTTCACCACTGGGCATGGCCAAAATACTATCCGAATAAATATTCAGACTATCAGTATTAACAATGTTTTGCCAAAAAAAACTACTTTGGCCATACGCACCAAAACAGAACAGCAAGAATAGTATGTTCGTTTTCAACAATGTCCTCATTAAGCTTGACCGCTAATGTAACCGAGTGTACTCATAGACTGTTCTAATAATAGATAATAGCGGTGTTTTTTTCGATAAGAAACTACCTACAAAATATGCAACCAAAGTGCCCAAAATGTGCGTGGTTTCCAACACCTGATACCCTCTGGCACTGTGAGTATTGCCAAAGTGTCGATCAATTACTAGATAAAGCGGGTGAATGTTCACAATGTGGCTTTAGGCACCAGCAAATTTATTGCATTGAGTGGGAAGGCGGATGTGGTGAATCCAGCCCTTTACTTGATTGGTTTCCGGATTTGGATGCTGGACTGACTGAACTAAATATTACTCGATCACCCGACTAATGAAAAGCGAATTCCAGCCTCTGTAGCTTTCCAATTTATGATTTCCCACTTTATAAATAGAGCTAAAGTTTTTTCTGCCTTCCGAATAGGGATTTTGGCTATTTTGGAAAACTTGCTCAGTGATATTTCTTCATTTTCACTTAAATAGTCAAAAAGCATTCGCTCATGGTCGCCATAAGCTATTAAGTTTTTCCTTTCGCTCTTCGGTGTTTTGTCACGCAAGTAGGAGAGAAGCACCCCGTTAGCCATAAAGTTTTCATCATTTTGCCTTACATAGGCAATCCACTTCTGGTCTTCAGTTTTTGCAAAATGTGGCCGGTTTATAGATGGAGGAACTTCTATTTCTAAAATCAACTTATCCTCGGCAGAGTATACAGTTGAGTAAAACTCGATGGCTGGTTTACAGTAAATATTTGCTGCACCATCTATCATGTAAAATTCTTCTTCAGGATCAATACCAGCAAGTCTACCATTGTCTTTTACACCAATCAGTAATTTGCCACCATCAGTATTGGCAAAGGCGCATAAAGTTTTTGCTATTTTTTGGGAGCTATCAATGCGAAATTTAAAATCCTGCTTTTGATGCTCACCTTCCTTTATCATTCTGTTCAAATCAAACTCGGTACCCTGTATTTGGTCGAGCTGGCGAGGATGATTTGATGGGGCTCCTTTTGAGTTCATTTTTTAGGGTAAAATTGCTTGTGCGTAGCAAGTAAAACTCTACGCAGCAGGAAGTATTATTCTAAAAGTGCTTCCCTTGTTTGGTTTGCTTTTAACCTCCAGCTGGCCGTTGTTTTCCTGTACAAAGTCATTTACAATAAGCATTCCTAAGCCTGTGCCTTTTTCATTCAAAGTGCCGGGAGTAGAGAAATGAGCATTTACATCAAATAGTTTTTTTATTTGCTCCTGATCCATTCCCTTGCCGTCATCACTTACTTCAATATGTACATTTTCCTTTTCCTTTATAGCACGCACGTTTATTTCTCCTTCCGAATTAGAAAATTTCACAGCGTTTTGAAGCAAGTTTCTAAGTATAATCTCGAGGTGGTTTGGATCCGCTAGCACTTTTAGGCCTGGCTCCATTTCTATCTGAAAGTTTATTCTTTTTTGCTCAATTGCATTGGTAAACTCTGCTCGTAGCTCCATTGCAAGAGGCTTTATTAATACGGCCTTTGGTCTTGTTTTTAGATTTGTAAATTGTGATTTAGTCCAGGTAAGCAGGTTATCTACGGTGCCTTTGGTATTTTCTACTGTATCTTTTACCTTTCTAGTCAATTCACGCAGATCTTCATCTTCATTCATTTCATGATCTAAAATCTCAAGGAGTTGAAGAGTTTGATTGAATGGTTGTTTAAGATCATGAGTCAAAATAGAAAGTAGTTTATCCTTTCCTTCATTTAGTTGCCTTAAGGCTTGATTAGTATTATTGAGTTCCTCACTTTTTGCGTTGAGTAACTTTTGCTTTCCTTCTATAATTTGCTGCGAATGATGTTTTCTGCGTAAACTTTTTAGCAGAATAAGTAGAATAATGAGGGCCAGTATAAATGCAGTGCCTATGCCTATCATCACTATTCTATCCTGCTTTATTACAGATTGTTGAAATGAATTTTTTGCTTTTAGTAACTCAGCCTCTTGACTTTGAATTTTATTCTGGGTTAATAGTATCCGCTCATGAATATTTATCTTGGCGAGAGTGTCTTTGTAGGCATAATATGTTTTATAAGCTTGTAAAGCTTCTTTAGGAAAGTTGTTTGATTCTAAGGCCTGACCAAGTATTAGAGCGATATCCTTGTGCAGCAATTGGGATTTTATCGTGTCAGCATATTTTTGTGCAATTTCAGCGTATTCCAGTGCCGCTTGATTTTTACCTGAACTTAGCATTATGGAAGATAAGTGGCCATATTGTTTAGCAATCTCCACCGGCTCGCCAAATTCAATTGCCTTCCCTAAAGCTTCTTTTTGAAAAGAAATGGCTTTTGTATGGTTACCATAATTAGCATGCACCTGTGCTAATAGTTCCAATGATTTAGATTGTTCGAGCAGGTCTCCATACTCTTTTGCTTGATTTAGCGCCAGTTGTGCATACTTGCGGGCCTCTTCATCCTGACCCTCAATTAGGAGTAACTCCGCATTTACATTTTTTATCGCAAAAAGTAACTCATACGCACTATCCTGAATAGCATTGTGCTCAGCTTTGTTCAAGTATTCTTGAGTATTAATAAAGTCACCCAAGTCCATAAAGGTTTGAGAAGTATTATAATATAGGTACGCTAAATTATAATGTAACCACTCACTATTCTTAGGAAGGTAGTCCTCAGCACTTTTATAATAATTAAGCCCTTTTTCAAAAAATCCCATTTCAGTGTATACGTTGCCAAAATTCATATTGGCATCTGATAGATCACTGGAATCACCAATTTTTTGGTATATGTCATAACTTACATGAAGATATTCCAACGCCTCATCTAGTCGATACTGATAAAATAGGGTGGACGATAGTCCTGTGTAGGCATACGCTATATAGAAGCTATCATTTTTAAGCAATGATTCGTTCATCAATTCACAAGCATAATAGCGTGAGCTATCAATGTTTTTGTAAACCCAATCTTCCATTTTAATTGTTAATTCAAGCAAAGTGTCCTCGGTTGATGTGGTATCATCAAAATTTTGCTGCCCGGCACAGGGGATAAGATGTGCCGTAGCAAGAAGAAGGAGCAAAAAGTATCTAATGTTCACGTTACTGCAAGATAGAGTTTGTTAGTTTTTAACCTTCCTAATGTAGGCTGAGTATAAGTTGAGTAACACAAATAACGGAAATTTAAATATGATCACTTGCGGTAAACATCAGAATGCAGGTTTCTGCCTGTTTTAATGTGCACGTAGATCACTTATCAATCTCGTGAAACCAAAGAGGGGAAGGATGATTTATGCTCTGGCCTTGCTCTTGTAGTATTGAGTAAGAATCAACACTATTACAGCACACGACATCATTATGGTAATCATTGGTAATTCTGTGCCATCAAAGAAAAAGCTAATTAAAGCTGAGGCTACAGCTCCGGAAAACATTCTTAGACTGCCGATAAGAGCAGATGCAACACCTGCATTTTTGGTAAACGGCTCAAGTGCCAATGCGGTGGTATTGGGATTGAGAAATCCGAGAAAAAATAAGAATAAAAAAAGTAGAGTTAGTAGGAGTGGCGCATTAAGTATGTTGGAGAAATGAGCAAAGGTTAAAACACATCCCACCAGAAATAAAATAACCGCAGTAATATTTGAAATACTCTCTGTGCTGCGCTTCCTTAGCCATGCCCGGTTCACTTGACTACCGGCAATAAAACCAAAAGCATTTAGTCCAAATATCCATCCAAACTCGGTTTCCGAAAATCCATAAATTTCCATTAATACAAAAGGAGAACCTGTGATATACGTAAACATACCAGCCATGGTAACACTACCAGCCATTGAAAATGTAAGGAACTCTCTATTTTTAAGAACTTCAAAGTAACCTTTTGCAACCTTTCCTGGCTTTAGAGATACCGTTGGGTCAAACTCTTTTGTTTCAGCCAAGCCGCGGTAAACTAATAGAATCAAAACTGCCGAAATAGCACTTAATATGATAAAAATGTATTTCCAGCCAAAAGCGCTGGTTACATATCCACCAATGGTGGGAGCAATTATTGGTGCTATTCCCATTACAAGTAGAAGGGTAGAAAACACACGAGCCGTTTCATTTACAGGAAAAATATCTCTTACAATTGCACGGCTTGCCACCATACCTACACATCCACCAAGTGCTAGTATAAGCCTGAGGGCTATTAGCCAGTCTATGCTTGGTGAAAGAGCACAACCTAAAGCAGCCACAAGGTATATGAAAAGACCTATTAATAATGGCTTTTTTCTTCCATATCTATCTACGAGTGGACCATAGATTAATTGCCCCACAGAAATTCCTATAAAATAGCTGGTAAGTGTCAGACCAACACTGGCCACGTCAGTATTTAGGTCTTTGGCTATGGCCGAGAAACCAGGCAAATACATATCAATAGAAAATGGCCCTAAGGCAGCAATAGCTCCTAAAATGAGAATGATAATGTATTGCTGTCGTTTGGTCACCTGAATTTTCCGCTTTTTAGCTAAGGGGCAAATGTATTAGTAACCTAAAGTGTACCTTCCAGTTTTCAATACGATTTGTTTATACGCTACAATCACAAATATCTATTTGTGTGAGGCAGACCTAACGCTTTAGAGGTTTGAGAAGGTCTTCAAGACCATTTATTTTAATTACATGCATAGTTTGCAAGAGCATTCCTAGCTTACCGTCAGGGTAGCCTTTAGCATCAAACCATTCAAGGTAACTTACGGGCAAATCGCAGAGAATTCGCCCTTTATATTTTCCAAAAGGCATCTGCATCTTTACAAGATCTTTGAGTAATTGGGGGTTGAGGCCGTTTTCCTGCATGCTTAGATTTCTTATTTGCAAAGAAAACTAATTGCACACGTTAGCACCACGCATCGCAGTTTATTATGCAATTTTTAGTTTGGCACTAAGTTTTGACTGTTCTAGCTGTTGCGTTATTTTTCGATATAAAGCATCTTGATTAATTGGCTTAGACAAGTAGTCATTCATACCAATATCCATCACACGTGATTTTGTACTTTCCATTGTGTCCGCTGTCACAGCAATGATTGGGATAGTTTTTAAATCATTTCCAACTACCCCGTTTCTAATATTGGTGGTGGCTTCATATCCGTCCATTACGGGCATTTGAAGATCCATTAAAATAATATCAAAATTGCTGCTCTTAAGAATTTCTAAAGCTTGTTTTCCATCATTCACTACTTCTACAATAGTATTGCTCCAACAGCTAAGTAATTTCTTGATGATCATTTGATTTATAGGGTTATCTTCTACCACAAGCACGCGCGCATTCTTCAAATCATATGGACTATCAGGTAGACTTATTGATGATTTTGGTGCAGCTTTTACCTGATATGGAAGGAAGATAGTGCACTGTGTTCCTTGGTTTGGCTCGCTTTCAATTGCGATAGTTCCTTGGTGTAGATCAACTAATTCTTTTACGAGAGAAAGCCCAAGGCCCAAACCTCCGTAATTACGCTTATCATCGCTTTCTACCTGAGTAAAGCTTCTAAATACAGCCTTTTGTTTAACCTTATCAATCCCTACACCAGTGTCTGTAATGGTGAATTTTAGTTGGCCGTTTTCTTTATCAAGCGGAATGTAATCCATGTCAAAACGGACGCTTCCTTTAGATGTGAATTTAATGGCATTGTTGAGTACATTATTTAAAATTTGAGTTAGCCTTTCGGAGTCACCAATTGCAATATTTGGAGCCTTTTCATCTATATTATACTCAAAATTGAGGCCTTTATTTTTGGCCTGACTAACGATGCTTTTGATTATATCATTTGCCACATCAACAGGGGCAAAGTCTTCACGACTTAACTTCAGTTCACCTTTCTCAATTTTATTAAAATCTAGAATGTCGTTTACACAAGAAAGTAATCCTACCGAGGCATACTTTACTACCTCAAAATTTTCAATTACTTTCTTATCTGTACTTTCCCTAATCATAAAATCAGAAACACCCATTATGGCATTGAGAGGAGTCCTTAATTCATGACTCATATTACTCATAAAGTAAGACTTCAAGTCATTCATATCTTGAAGATGTTGCAAAGCGGTGTTTTGAATTTCCTCTTTTTCTCGTCTTAGATTTCTAATGCGATTGATCATTGAAATAGAGAGGAAGATCACCTCTAAACCGGTTCCGAATTTTGTTGAGTTGGTGGTGATAAAGTTGGTAGGTAGGATACCAAAATTATTTAAAATAAAAACCACAAAACCGGCAACAAAAAAGGTAATACCCAAGCTAAAGAATGGATCCACTTTAACATTCTTGCCGCTAAGGGCAAATACAGAACCTAATATGAGTAATATTGAAATCAATCCCAGAGCATTGGCCATAGGATAGCTGAGCTGAAGCGCTAGGGGAGAAATAGATAAGCCTACTAGCGTAAGGGCTTGGAGGGCAATTATTACATTAAATATTTTGGAAACAACTTTGAGATTAGACTTAAGTTCCAGAAAGTGCTCAGCATACTTTATTAAGAAGAAATTGGCAATAAGGGCTAGAGAAATAACTGCTCGGCTATTTACCCAACCTCCTGAAGGGAGTAAATACTGGAAAAGGAAGCCATCAAGGCTAAATTGCAAAAGCCCAATAAACAGGACATAAAGTCCATAATACATAAAGGTCCTTTCTTTAAGACTAATGAAAAAGAACAAGTAGAAGATACTTGCAAAAATTAGCATTCCATAAAATAATCCATAAAACACTTGCTCTGTGCTCGCATTTTGTATGAATGACTCCGTATCATAAAGCTTTAATGGAATGCTGATAACCTCACCATCACTAGATAAATGGAGGTAGGCCTGAAGTTCTGCATTTGGGGGTAACTCTAAGTGAAAGATGCTTTTGTGATCCGCAAAATCTCTTTCATCAAATGGAATTTGATCACCGGAAACTCGTTTCTCAATCTTGCCATTTTTACCAACTAGGTAAAGATCCACAATATCAGTAAGTGGACGGGCCGTTTCAAAGTAATAGTCCTTATATCGATCAGTAGGGTTTGAGATAGGAAATTTTAGCCAATAGTGATGATTTGTAAAGCCCAGATCTTCATTAGAGCCAGTAAGGGCGCGAAAGGGTAATTCGTCTTGTATTTTAAGAAAGTGAGAAAAAGAATAGTCATTGTCTTCAACATCCGCTATTTGAGCTTGAGAGGATAAATCAAGGATATTAGGTTCAGCTTGGGAAGCTTTAGCCAAATAGCTTGTAAGCAAAAGTAGGGGTAAAAGCACCCAGTTACGCATTGTGATTTTGGAGTAGTAGTTATTCATTGCGTTGTGTTAAGGATATTCCTTAAAAGGATAAATAAGTACGTGGGCTTTTAAATTTGAATTAATGGTAAAAGCATTTATTCCACCCCTACTTATTAAAGTCGAAATTAGTAATAATCCTACATTATATAAGAAGGATGTTAGTGTGAAGTGCTTGAAAATGAAGTGTTAGTTGGATTTTTAAAGAATTTTCACTTCTGTGTTTCAGGATAGTATATTCGTTTTTTAAAAGAACTTTAAAAACCCAACATATTGATTTAGAGTCTCAAATGATTGGGGTTTTTTTTAATTGACCCTAGCATTGGTGAAATGCAGGTTTTATTCGATAAGAAGCACGAAAGTTTAGATGAGTGAATGGCTAGTTTTTGTAAGAATCTATGTCAATTACACCTTCAGATAGGGTTTTAAAGCTGCCGATTAGCCGAATTTTTTCTTGAATTAGTTCGCCTTTAAAGGTTCCTCCACGCTTACTAAGTTGATTAGCTATCATATCTGCCTTATTCAATTTCTTTCCCCAAAAAGGAAAAAGAGCAGCATGAGACGAGCCTGTTGCAGGATCTTCTAATTGATGAACATGAGGAACTAATGTTCGACTCACAAAATCAACTTTATCTCCAGGAGCTGTGACAGCGTAACCAAATACATCACTTTCTCTGAGTTTAGAAAAGTTTGGATTCATTTCACGAACACGCTTTTCCGTATCCGTCAAAATTATGTGCTTATTCCCCGTGGGGTAAAAACCAAGAATGGGAATTCCTAGTCCTTTTTTAATAGCATTGGGAACGGGCTCTTCGGGCAGAGTATGGATTTGTTCAATGATAAGAACTCCAGAAAATTGATCAATTGCTTCAGCCTCAACGCTTCCCGTCTTATAATTGAGCTTAATCTCTTTCTCACCAGTGAGATTATGAACGTAAGCCATAGCAGCCATTGATCCGTGACCGCATAAGCCTATTTCTGCATCTGGTGCAAACCATCGTACATTATATTCATCATCTTTTTGTGTTTTCCAAAGGAATGTGGTTGCAGGCTGCAATTGATCGGCAGCAATACGTTGCATCGTGTCGTCACTTAATTCTTTATCGAGAAACAGCACTGTAGATGTATTTCCAATGAAACCCATCTTTGGGTTATCGAAAACCTGAAAAAGTTGAAAGGGGAGTAAAGCCACAACTAAAAATATTAAGGGAGTAAAACTATTGAACTTAGCTTTTAATGCTTGGCTTCAATTCTTCATCAATCACCTTTTGGAGAACGTTTTTAGGTAATGCTCCTTTTTGCATCATAGGTTGTCCTTCCATTGGAATGAATAGGATGGAGGGTATGCTTTGAATACCAAAAGCTGCGGCCAGTTCTTGTTCTGCTTCCGTGTCTACTTTATAAATAACCACCTCTTCGTTTTCATCACTAAGCTGCTCAAAAAGAGGAGCTACCGCTTTACACGGCCCACACCAGTCTGCATAAAAATCGATAATGGCTGGCTTGTCTCCATGAAAAGTCCAGTCTTTATGTTTGGTGTAATCAAATACTTTGGCTTTAAATTCTTCTGTAGTTAATTGTACTGTAGGCATGTGATGCGTTTTATATTTAAGCACAAAGGTAGGCGTCAATATTGGTGAACAAGGTCATCCAGGTTACATAATTCTTTAAGGGTCTTTCTCATAATTTTTGGTGGGTTGTAGAAAAGGATTACCTTTGTAAGTGATTACTCACTATTGAAATGACAGAAAAGCAAGAGAAAATATTGGAAGCAGCATTGCAACTTTTTGCTGAGCAGGGGTATGCAGCAACTTCCACAAGTAAAGTAGCCAAGGTAGCTGGCGTTTCTGAAGGTTTGATTTTTAGACACTTTAAAAATAAGGAAGGTCTACTTGAGGCTATTTTTGAAACGGTAGCTGAAAGGACAAAAGCAATTTTTGCAGATATAGTATTGTCAACTGACCCGGAGGAGGTGATTAGTAAAGCACTGGAGATGCCATTTATGATTGATCCTGGTGAATATAGGGTTTGGAGACTCACATATGCTATGAAATGGCAGGTTCAAAATTACAGCAGAGAAAAGGTAGAACCTTTGAAATTAGCTGTAAAAAATGCTTTTGACAAGCTTGGCTACGAAAACCCTGATGCAGAAAGTGAATTGATCTTGATGCAACTCGATGGAGCGGCTACAGCTATTTTGTTGCACGAACCAGATAATAAAATGGAGATTTTAAAATGCTTGAAGGCAAAGTATAATCTCTAAATTTTTGACAGAATAGTGAGTAATTAATCACTTATAAAACGAAAGAAAAATAATGGAAATTGATAAATCAAAGCCAGTGATGGTAACCGGAGCTAATGGTTATGTAGCAAGTTGGTTGGTGAAAAAATTGCTCGATGAGGGCATTACCGTCCATGCTGCTGTACGGAATCCTAACAAAAAAGATAAGTACCAGCATCTGGATAATTTAGCTGCTAATGCCCCCGGTAGGATAAAATATTTCAAAACTGATTTATTGGAAGAAGGCTCTTATGCAGAGGCAATGGAAGGATGCGAACTGGTGTATCACACGGCCTCACCTTATATTTTAAACGTTAAGAATCCACAAAAAGAGCTTATTGACCCTGCTTTAAAAGGTACACAGAATGTATTGAATCAAGCCAGTAAAACTCCTTCGGTAAAAAGGGTAGTGGTGACTGGTAGTTGCGCTGCGATATATACTGATGCTATAGACTGCAAGTCAGCTCCTAATGGCACTCTTACGGAAGAAGTTTGGAATACCAGTTCTTCGTTGGATTATCAGCCGTATTCTTATTCAAAAACCTTGGCCGAAAAAGAGGCCTGGAAAATTGCGGATGGCCAAAATCAGTGGGACTTAGTTGTTATAAATCCTAGCGGTGTTTTTGGTCCAGCATTGAGCATGAATACAGACTCTGAGAGTATTAGCATTTTGAAGCAATTTGCCGATGGTGCCTTAAAAATGGGAGCACCTAAGGTAGGTATTGGTTTAGTAGATGTTCGCGACTTAGCAGAGGCACATTACCTTGCTGGCTATACACCAGCTGCAAATGGGCGAAACATTATTTCTGGTCACAATACAAATTTTCTTGAAATGGGCCTCGCCCTTCAGGAGAGGTATGGAAGTAGTTACCCAATTCCTAAGTCTGCTCTACCAAAATGGTTACTGATGATTATCGGTCCAATAGTAAATAAGGCACTGTCGAGGAGATTCATCAAAAATAATGTGAACATAGAATGGAAGGCAGATAATTCTAAGAGTAAAAAAGAGCTTGGAGTGAAATACAGACCTTTAGAACAAACCATGGAGGACTCTTTTCAATTTTTAATTGAAAGTGGTTTAACTTCTAAAAAGTAATGGTCGCGTTTGCAAGTATATTTAAGTCTTTAAAGAAAAATCAAAATGAATTTTTACGATTTAGAAGCTTTGACACCAAGCGGCAAGCCCATAAAAATGAGTGACTACAAAGGTAAGGTTGTACTTATTGTAAATACAGCAACTCAATGTGGTTTAACCCCTCAGTTTGAAGGTTTGGAAAAACTACACCAACAATACAAAGGTCAAGGGCTGGTTGTATTAGGTTTCCCCTGTAATCAGTTTGGCGGGCAAGAACCTTTGAGTAATGATGAAATGGAAAGTACCTGTCAGGTGAATCACGGGGTGAGTTTTCAGCTTACTGAAAAGGTGGACGTGAATGGCCCTGGTACTCACCCAGTTTTCAAATATTTGAAGAGTAAGTTTTGGTCAATTTTGGGAAGAAGTATCAAATGGAATTTTACCAAATTTTTGGTTGGACCAGATGGAAAGCCCTACCAAAGATATGCTCCTACCACCAAGCCAGAAAAGCTAGAAAAAGACATTTTGAAATTATTAAAAACAACAAAAGCTACAGCATGAAAGTAATAGTTACAGGGGCAAGCGGAATGGTTGGTAAGGGTGTTTTACTGGAATGTTTAGATCACCCTAAAGTTGTGGAAGTGTTGTCCATAGGAAGAAGAACCTTGGACTTAACCCATCCAAAACTGAAGCAAATAGAACACAAAGATTTTTCGGAGTTTGAATCTATAGCAGATCAGCTTACCGGCTATGATGCCTGTTACGCCTGTATGGGTGTTAGTTCGGCAGGAATGAAAGAGGAGCAATACAGAACAATGACTTATGATTATACCATGGCTCTGGCAAATGTGTTGTATGGTTTAAACGCAAAAATGACCTTCATATATGTTTCTGGCCAAGGAACAGACTCTTCGGAAAAAGGAAGGATTATGTGGGCTCGGATAAAGGGTAAAACGGAGAATGATATTTTTAAATTAGGATTCAAACAAGCTTATGCGTTTCGACCCGGAGCCATTATTCCAATGCGAGGTGTAGAGTCTAGTAGTAAGCTTTATAACTTTCTAATTAAGAGTTTAGGTTGGCTCATTAAGCTGATGAAGAAAATATCACCAAACTCCATTGTTAACACCCAGCAAATTGGGGTAGCTATGATAAATGCAAGCATCGCAGGGTTTGATAAAGAGATAATTGGGCCAAAGGAAATCTTAATGTTAGCTGAGTAATAATTTTTAAATAACGAACCCGACACACCACATTATGATAGTAACCAAAAACTTTAACCTATTACGGATAATTCGTTTTGCCGGACATCACTTCATATGGCTTATTCCATTGGTAATAGGAGTTGCACTTATACAAGAATATTCAGGCTGGGAATGGGTAAAAGTGCCGTTTCAACCCATAAGCTTAGTGGGTACAGCTGTAGCGTTCTATTTAGGTTTTAAAAATAATCAGAGCTATGATAGACTTTGGGAGGCACGTAAGGTATGGGGAGCCGTGGTAAACACAAGTAGAGCTTGGGCTAGTAATGTCAAACATTTTGTTACCGATCAGCATACCGATAATGATGTGGCTGATGCTGAGCTAAATCAATATCGAAAGACTCTAATTTACAGACACCTGGCTTGGTTATATGCCTTGCGTAGTCAATTGTTAATACCTACAGAGTGGGAGCATGTTAGTCAAAAAGGTATGGTAGGAAAATATGCCAATATGCGAATACAGAAGTATGGTTTAGGACAAATTACCGATGAAATAACCAGGGCTGAGCTCCATACTTTTTTGGATGCTGAGGAATATGAAAATTTGAAAAAGTTTAAAAATATGAGCACTCAGATTATTGATAAGCAAGCCGAAAACTTGAAGCTACTGCGGAAAGAAAATTTAATTGATGACTTTAAACTGGCACAGCTACAAACCTTGCTAAATGAATTATACATCCATCAAGGTAAGTTGGAGCGAATAAAGAAGTTTCCTCTGCCAAGACAATATGGGAGCATAAGCTTCATTTTTGTTGGAATTTTTATCGTTCTGCTACCATTTGGTATGATTCCACTTTTTCACGGTATGGGAGCCTGGGGCTTGTTTCTATCAATTCCTCTTACTGCACTGGTAGCCTGGGTTTATTTGGTTATGGAGCTTGTGGGTGATTATTCCGAAAACCCGTTTGAAGGTTCAGCCAATGATATTCCGATGTATTCGCTTTGTAGAACTATTGAAATAGACTTGCGTGAAATGCTAGGAGAAACGGATCTGCCTCCGGCCATTGAAGCCAAAAATGGAATTTTAATGTAATTCACCATTATAGATATAAATACAGTGAGAATAATTAAGATGATTTTAAAAACACTTTTAGTCCTTTTAATTGTGGGTGGTGTTGCAGTGGCTGCATACCTCAAAATGAATCCACAGTTTGGAGGAAGTATTTCAAAAGCGGAAAAAAAACAGTTTTCAAAATCTCAGCAATGGGATGGTGAAAAGTTTGTGAATCAGAAGGAAACGCTGATGGATCTTGGCATTAAAGAAATGCCGGGATTATTAAAAAAACAGTTTACAGGTAGAGAAAATAGAGGACCAAAAGAAAAATTACCACTTATAAAATTTGATAGGAAAACCTGGGATGCTGATACCACAAGTTTTCAATTTATATGGTTTGGGCATTCGGTAGGATTGATGAAAATGGCGGGAAAAAACATATTAATTGACCCGATGTTTGGCGCAGATGCTTCGCCTATAGGGCCGTTCAGAACCAATAGATATACCGACAGCACCCTTTATGTGATAGATCAATTGCCCGAAATTGATGCAGTTTTGATCACACACGATCACTACGATCATTTGGACTATGACAGCTTTAAGAAACTAAAAGGAAAAGTCGGTCATTATTATGTTCCACTTGGAGTTAAGCGTCATTTGCTGAGATGGGATATTGCCGATGAGGATATTACAGAATTTGACTGGTGGGAGTCTGCTAATCTAGATGAAGTAAAAATGACTTTTGTGCCTTCACGCCACTTTTCAGGCAGGGGACTGACCGACAGAGCAGAAAGCCTTTGGGGCGGTTGGACATTTATAAGCACTAAACATAGAGTGTATTGGAGTGGAGATGGTGGCTATGACACCCATTTTAAAGAAATAGGAGAAAGGTTAGGGCCCTTTGACTGGGCATTTTTAGAGTGCGGCCAATACAACAAACTGTGGCATCATATCCACATGTATCCTGAAGAAAGTGTGCAGGCTGCGATTGATGTAAAAGCCAAAACAAGTATTCCCATACATTGGGGAGCATTTACTTTGGCACTGCATGATTGGAGAGATCCAGTGCAAAGGTTTGGGGAAGAGGCGAAAGCAAAAGGAGTACATATTGCAATGCCAGAATTAGGAGAGGTGATTAGGTTTCAAGGAAAAGAAGAAAACGGTTTTTGGTGGGAAGGTTTTGAGTAGAATTCAAAATATTATGTAAACTGAAAAAGGCCGATAGTCATCAAACTATCGGCCTTTTTCAGTTCTAAAAATTATTCAACACTATCTAGAAAGGTATCCACCATCTACAGGGTAGTACGATCCACAAACAAAAGATGCTTTTTCGCTGGCCAGCCATAGAACTAGTTCCGCTACCTCTTCCGGTTTTCCCAAGCGGCCGATCGGATGAAGTCCAGCTAGCTGATTTAATTGCTCCTGAGGTAAGTTTTCATCTAGAAGTGGTGTTTTAATAAAACCTGGGCCAATTGCGTTTACACGTATTCCTTTACTAGAATATTCTAAAGCTGCATTCTTTGTAAGTCCAACCACCCCATGCTTTGCCGCCACATAAGCTGAACTTTGCTCAAAACCTACTTGGCCAAGTATAGAAGCAATATTTACAATGGCTCCGCCTCCTGCTTTTTGCATGGCGGGAATTTGGTATCGCATTCCATAAAATACTCCAGAAAGGTTTACACCAATTACTTTGTCCCAACTTTCAATTGGATATTCACCAACTGGAGCTTGGGCTCCTCCAATGCCCGCATTATTCACGGCAATATGTACATCAGCAAAGGCTTTTTGAGCTTCACCTACTATTCTTTCATTGTCTTCAGCGCTACCTGAGTCTGCTTTTACAAAAATAGCTTCCGCACCTTTGTCTTTGACAGCTTGCAATACACGTTGCCCGCCCTCCTCGTCAACATCTGTGAGTACAAGTCGTGTACCATTTTCAGCGAATAGAAGTGCAATGCTTTCACCAATACCAGAACCGGCACCAGTTACAATTGCCGTTTTATCTTTTAATAAACTCATGTTTTTGAATGTTTATAGTGTTATTACTGAGTGAAAATATTTATAAATGTAAGGTTATTCTGTAAGTGTAAAAAGTAGGGTGATAGCTATATTGGTGCACCTTATGTTCTCTTCAGGTTGAACTATAAATTCAACCAGAGACTCTGATTAGATCCTCGATTGAGAAGGGTGGATTCAGTAATGCTAGTCCGAAATATCTACTTGAATTCCTTTAAACCTAACGGTGAAAATTTGAGTATAAATTTGTTCAATGGTGTAATCATTGGTTTGAAGGTTAAACTCAGATAGAATTTGGGTAAGCATAGTTTTGTGAATAAAGCACTCCAGATCTACATCTATCCAAAACATTATATTTCCCTGAGCTTTCCCTTTCTTTAAAAGGCGCTTTACTTCGTTATAAATAGAATCCTCCAAAACCTCCATCAGGTAATTAAAATGCATGGAGTGATACTTTCTTAGATCATTAAAAAATGCCAAATTAAAATTGAGCATGTAATGGAACAAGTCGTTGTAAATCCTCAGAATCTGATCGGCAGGAGATAGAAGGGGATCATGTGTTTTAGGTACTATCTTTCGAATTTCACTCTCTATTTCTGCCATGCATTGCTCAAGGATTTCATCCTTAGATATAGGCAAGTTCATCTTTTCGCGAGCGGCATTTATAATATCCTGTTTGGACACTGCACGAATACCATTTTTCGAAAAGAGTTTTAAAGCTGTAGCTGCTATTTCCATTGTAAAATGCTCTTTGTTTTTTCTTTTAAAACGCAGAAGCTTTGCGCCAATGGCCCGCTGCTCCTGCGATTGTCTAAACCAAACCTCACAAATCCTAAATTTTATTACCAGACAAATTCCGGTTCTTCTTCTTCTTTCTCTTGGCTGGTGAGTTGAGCTTCTTTGAGCGATTCCTCTACTTCAGAATTATGCTCCATCGGTGATTCATCTAATTCAATCACCAACTCTTTATCCCAACCAAACTTGGCCAACACTCTATCCATTAGGTAATATATTACCGGAACTACAATAAGAGTGAGGAACATGGAGCTGGTAAGTCCACCGATAAGTACCCAAGCTAGTCCGTTTTTCCACTCTGCCCCAGGGCCATCAGCCAGGGCAATTGGTAACATTCCTATGGCCATGGCCAATGTGGTCATAAGGATAGGACGGATACGTGTTTGCGTAGCTTTCATCAAAGCTTGTTTTACTTCAAGCCCAGCAGCTTTTAGCTGATTAGTAAAGTCGACTACCAGAATCGCATTCTTGGCCACAAGACCGATGAGCATAATCATACCAAGTATGGAGAAAATACTCAATGAACTATTGGTAAGAGCCAGTGCAAGTAGTGCTCCTATCACCGCTAGGGGAAGGGAGAACATTACCACAAAAGGATAAGCATAACTATCATAAAGTGCCACCATAATGAGGTATACCAAGGCAAGTGAAGCGAAGAGTGCAAAAAACAAGCTACCGAAAGCTTCGCCTTGTTGTTCCAGCTGTCCTCCCATTTGGTAAGATACACCTGCTGGTAAATCCATTCCAGCCATCATTTGATCAACTTCGGTACCAACCGTACCCACCGGGCGACCAATAACCTGAGCCTTTACGGTAACGGTACTTGATTTATCCAAACGTTCCAATTTTGACGGACCGGCACCATCAACCACTTTGGCAAATTGCCCAAGTCTAATTACCTCTCCACGGTTATTTATAAAAGATAGGTTGCGAATATCATTGGCACTGGCACGATCAAATTCATCTAATTGAATAGTAATGTCATATTCATTTTCGCCATCGCGGAATTTGGTGTCTTGTGTTCCACTAAAGGCGGTTTGCATACTTCCTCCAACAACTTCCAGAGATAATCCAAGTTCGGCCATCTTATCGCGATCAACTTCTACTTTTACTTCCGGATTACCCTCATCTACACTAGTTTCAATTTGGGCTGTACCCTCAATAGCTCCAATGTCGGCCATTACTTTTTTGGAGTAAGTCAGCAAAGTGTCAAGCTCTGATCCGCTAAGAATTACCTGAATAGGGGCGTCATCAGCGGTACCCATTATACTTACCGGAATAGATTTTATTTTTCCTCCAGGAATGGTTTCTTCAAGGGCAATTTTTATCTCGCGAGCTAATACTTCCGAACTAACGTTTCTCTTATCTTTTTCTACCAACTTTACACTTACCTGGGCTTTATAAGGCTCGCTGGTGCTGGCGGACATGGCTCCATTACCTTGACCAACGGTGGTGTTGATAGATTCTACTTCAGGATATTGACTGATGAAACGCTCAATTTTACGGGTTGCAAAATTGGTGTTCTCCAGAGTAGATTTTTTTGGCATTTCCAGCTCTATGATAAATTCACCACGATCACCGGAGGCGACAAATTCGCTACCGATAAAACCGAATCCTACCAAAGCAAATGAAGAGAAGAAAAGAACAAGCGTGCTCACCAAAACTATAGCCTTATGGTTAAAAGACCATTCCAAGGCATTGGACATTCCCTTTTCAAACGAGTTTACAATTCCTTCAAAACCGTTTACCACTTTTCCGATAAGGCTGGTTTCTTTGATGTGCTCTACTTTGGCAAAACGTGAAGCCAACAATGGAATTACTGTAAATGCAACCAGTAAACTCAAGGCTGTACTTACGGCCACAGTTCCTGAAAACTGAAGAAGCAAATCTCCCACAGTACCACCGGTAAGGGCAATAGGCAAGAACACCGCGATAATTACGAGAGTAATAGAAACTACGGTTGTTCCAATTTCACGAACTCCATCATAAGCAGCTTGAAATTTGGATTTACCCATTTCCAGGTGACGGTATATATTTTCTATCACCACAATGGCATCATCAACCAAAATACCTACTACAAGGGATAGTGCGAGCAGCGACATAAGGTTTAGCGAAAAGCCAAATAAATACATGGCAGTAAGCGTAGCGATGATAGACATCGGTACCGAAACCATTACAATAATTGCCGTACGGAAACTGTGCAAAAACAGCAGCATGATAAGGGCTACCAGCACAATGGCTATCATAAGGTCATGCATTACACCATTGGCAGCTTCTAGCGTAAACTCAGAACTATCAGAAGCAACTTTAAAGTCAATTCCATTTTTAGCATAAAGCTCTGAAAGACTCGCCATTTCCTTGTAAGCCAATTCACTAATCTCTACTGCATTGGCATCACTTTGCTTTTGGATGGTTAGTCCGATAGAATTTTCACCATCAATGCGGCTATAAATCTCAGCGTCTTTCTTTGTGTCCTCTACATCAGCCACATCGGATAAATGAACTACAGATCCGTCCTGATCTCGAACAATCACCAAGTCCTTCATTTGATCTACCGAAGAGTATTTTCCGCTAAGGCGAATGGTAGTTTGCTTACCACCGTCTTTTATTTTTCCTGTAGGAAAATCAAGGTTTGCATTATTTATAGCTTGGCTCACCTGAAGAATACTTAGATTATAACCACTAAGTTTTTCTTCGTTTACGTTTACCCGAACTTCGCGTTCCTGACCACCCAAAATGTTTACCTGAGCTACACCGGGAAGCTTTGAAAGGGCAGGGGCGATCTTATTGTCAACCAAGTCATAAAGCTCAGTAGGCGATAAATTTCCCGATACACCGAGTCGCATAATAGGAAGGTCGCTGAAGTCAAATTTACCAAGTGAAGGTGTTTCTACATCTTCGGGTAAATCATTTATCATGGAGTTGATTTTTCGCTGTGCTTCCTGTAAAGAAACATCAACGTCCATCGACTGCTCTAGTTCAATTACTACAGAAGAAACACTTTCCATAGAGGTAGATGTAATCTTCTTAATTCCCTCCATCGAAGACACCGCGTCTTCAATATTTTTGGTCACAGAATTTTCTACCTCATAAGGTGATGCACCAGGGTAAATGGTAGTAACAGATACCACCGGACGAGTGATTTTTGGTATCAGTTCGTAGTTAAGCTTTGTGTAGCTAAAAGCTCCCAAGGCTAGTAGTATGGTGAAAATCACCACTACCATGGTAGGTCGCTTTATGGATGTTTTTACAATTTGCATTGAATGTTATTTTATCGGTTATCGAGCCTTATTTACTTGCAGAAAGATTGGTGTCATCATTAGCATTCAAGGTTTTTACCTTGGTGCCATCTTTCAGGTTTATTTGGCCGTTTACTACCACTTCATCACCTTCTTTTAATCCAGCTACTACCTGGATTTCATTGTCCAATATGTCGCCAATAGCGATGTCAATTAGCTTTGCTTTACCATCCTGAACTATAAAAACTTGCGGTTCTTTTATACTTCCTGCCAAAGCCTCACGACTGATATACAAACCTTCACCTGCATTAGTGAATTCAAAATGTGCTTTGCCAAACATCCCGGCTTTAAGAGGATTTTCATCACTGTTTTTCATCAATAGCTCAATATCATATTTAAGGCTATTGTCAGCTTTAGCAGCTATAGCAGTTACCTTGGCGGTAAAAGCTTTGGATGGATAAATATCACTGGTCACCTTCACTTCATCTCCTTCATGAATGCTTAAAACATGGCTTCCAGTAACCTTCACATTTAGCTTTAGCTGGCTTACATCTACTATGTCGTACAGTTTTCCTTTGCGGGAAATATTAGAACCTTCCTGGATATAATCTTCGTTTATGGTTCCGGTAGCCGTTGCTCTGATGTAAGTATCCTCAAGACGTTTCTTGGCACTTTTGTACTGCGCTTCCGCATTGGCTGTGGCCACATTTATATCCTCTAGCTGGCGCTCAGTCACAGCATCCTTTTCGGCTAATTTTGTAAAACGATTAAAGTCTGTTTTCAACTTTTCGTAATTAGCTTTTGTGGCGGTAACTTCTGCTTGCAAAAGTTCGTTTTCCACCTCTGCCAAAAGCTCACCTTTTTTTACAAAGTCACCTTTTTTGTGATAGATCTTTAAAACCAAACCTTCTGTCTCGGCAAGCATCGTAAGGTCTGTGTAAGCTTCAAAAGTTCCAATATTAGTTACATGGCTTTCGAGCTTTTTGCTGGTTACTGTTCCAAGTTCTACAGGAATGTAATCACTCACCTTTTCGGCAAGCTTGGCGGTTTCCGCCATCTGTTTTTTATTGTCTGATAGTTTCCAGGCCACTAATCCTATAGAAGCGATTACTACAACGGCTATTATTACTTTTTTCATTATTTGTGGTGTTACCCTTTCGGGGAAATATTTAAGTTTAGACGATTATGAGTTTGATAATTGGCGAAGCTGACCTTGAGCTCTAAGTAAATCCAGCTCGGCTTTTTTGAATTTTAATATCTCACGGATATAGTTGATTTGGGATTCTCTCCATGAAGTTTCGGCATCCAGCAAATCCGTTAATGAACCTACTTGCTCAGCGTATAACTCTTGGGTTTGATCATATACTTCCTGAGCCAAATCTTTGTTTTCGCGTTGTGCCTCTACAGATTTCATGCTGTTTAGCAATTGCTCACGGGCATTTTGATATTCCATCGATTTTCCTCGCTCTGCATATAGCAAGTCCAGTTGTGTTTTTTCAATATCAATTTTGGCTTGTTGTACCTGGTGATGACGTTGTAATCCACTGAAAAGTGGAACATTGAGTTGCACACCAATTACGGTTTGTTGAAACCAGGACTGGCTGTCATCAAAAAAGTTAAATTCATTTCGCTGTGCATTCCAACTTTGTTGACCAAATGCTGCCAAAGAAGGGTAGTTGCCCGCCTGAAGGCTTTTCTTGTTCAGCACATTCAATTCATATTGTTTGTCCAAAAGCTGAATCTCAATGGGAATTTCCTTTTCGTATTGAAGTGTAGAAAGATTGATTTCTTCAATGTCTTCACCTTTGATAAGCGAAATGTTTTGCTCCATAGACATTCCCATCAGTAATTTCAGGTAGTTTTTGGATTGCTCTTCAGCGGTTTTTAAAGTTTGAAGGTTCGTCTCAATGTTAATCCGGTTTACCTTCAAACGGTTATAATCCGTTTTGGTGATCAGGTCATTTTCCTGTTGCACTTTCATTATTTTTTCTACCTCATTCAGGCGGTCTACGTTTGCCTGTAGCGCATTTATAGAAGCTTGTATTTCAAGCACCTGATAATAAGCTGTAGAAACCTGGTAGATTACATCTTCTTCTGTTTGGATTTTTAGCAACTCATATAATTGCTCAGAAGCATTGGCGGCTTGTAAACCTGTGAAAAATTGCTGGTTATAAAGTAATTGAGACGCCTCAATGGTTCCGGTTGCATTGAACTTTGTACCAAATTGCACCGGAATTTGTGTTCCTGGCTGCCCTACAATTTCACCTGGTAGGAGTTGGGTTGGGAGGTTGGGGAAGTTTTGAAATTGACCATTGGCATTTACCTGTGGCAATCCGGTTCCTCTAACTTCAGACACCAAATGGTCTGCTTGTTTTTTATCCAAAATTGATTTTTGGATATCTATGCTGTTTTTTAATGCGTAGTCTAAAGACTGCTTTAGCGTAAAGCTGTTGTCAGTCTGACCCTTCACAGCAAATGGGATCGAGACTATTAGTGCCATTAGGGCACTGATGACGGTTTTTCTCATGTGAATTTTTGGTTTCAAATGTTTTGATATAATTGTTTAGTTCGGTTTTTAAAGAACTAATTAGGTAAAAAAATTAGGAGCGCGATTGCTCCCAAGCTTTATAAAGATTAGGTAACTCCTTATTCATATACCGGATAAAGTCCACGATATCGGCTAGGTTTTTATTGAATTCAACTGTATTCCCAGGGCGTTGCTTAAGTATTTCGTCAAAGATATCAGCAATGTGATTCATGGTCGAAAACTTGCTTTTAATATCCTCTTTCCAGTTAGTGATTTTGCTCCTGAAGTAGCGTTTGCGGTCACCAGTTTTTGTTATGTACTCTAGCCTCTGTGTAGTAAGGAGCAAGTTTATAGCATTGCTAGTAGCACTTTTGCTTAGCTGCAATGTTTCTCTTATTTGATCAAAGGTCAATTCCGTCTTTGGTGATACAAGCAGGAGGGCTATCACTCTTGAAACAGCTGGCTGAAGTCCTTCGTGTTCATGCATCACACCAAGGCGCTCTATGAGCTCTTTCTGTTGATCTGTTAATTGAATTGCGTTTTCCATTACTGTTAAATTATGGAGCAAAGATATAAATACTTTTTAGTTCTGCAATTACAGAACTAAAAATACTTTCAATAGTTTTTAGATTTGGGAACTAGTCCGTGGGCTGTATAATGGAGAGAATATTTCCGGCTGGATCCTTAAACCAAGCAATAGAAGGGCCGTTTTCACTTCGGGAAATACCTTTACTATCCTGATTAAATCCGTCATAGCGTTCAAAAGTAATACCCCTAGTACTTAATTGGGCTACCGCCTCTTCAATGTTTTCAACAGGAAAATTGAGAATTGTGAATGTTGCAGGCTGGTGGTTTTCTTTAGGATATATAATTACTGGATTTCCATTACCAACATGTAATTCAAGTAACCCCATTACGCCATCCATTACTTTCAGCTGCAGTTTGTCACCATAAAATTCTCGGGCTTTATTAATATCAGAAACTGAAAATCCGCTAAAGGCTCTGTTGTTATCAATCATAGTTTTTAATTTATGATACTTTTCTTTCGCACAAAATACATATCTAATTTACCCTTTCCCTTGGCTTCAATTTTTCCTCTATGCTCAAACTCGAGTTCGGGCACATCTTTGATGATCTCATAAGTAACCTCCGAAATGTTGACCTTTCCTACCTCACAGGAGCTCTCCATTCTAGCTGCGGTGTTTACGGTATCACCCCAAATATCATATTGGAATTTCTTCACACCTACAATTCCGGCAACCACCGGCCCGGTATGAATTCCTATCCGCATACTGAACAGGTTTAAAATATGTGTATCGCTGTATTGCTGTCTTTTTTCCTTTACAATGTCTTGCATTTCCAAAGCAGCGAGAACTACATTTTTTACAGAGTTTGGATTTGGAACAGGCACACCACCAGCCGCCATGTATGCATCACCAATGGTTTTTATTTTTTCGATTTTGTATTTAGAAACTACATTGTCAAATGCCTTGAAATAATAATTGATTTCATTCACGAGCTCTTTGGCCGTTAGTTTTTCGGAAAGCTCAGTAAAAGCCACAAAATCTGTAAACAACACAGACACTTGGTTAAAATCACGTGCTTCAGATTTCCCCTGCTCTTTAAGTTCTTCGGCTATTTCATAGGGGAGAATGTTAAGAAGCAGTTTTTCGCTTCTATCTTTTTCCTTTGATATTTTTCGCTTTTGCAAAATGGCAACCAATAGAAAAATAATTACAGATACAAAGCCAGCAATAACCAGATTTCGGACAACCTTCTGCTTTTCTAAATCTAAAGATTGTAGCTCTTGATCCTTTTTTAAGAGGTTTATTTCGTTTTGCTTTTTTTCTATTTGGAAATTGAAGAGTTGATTGGAAAGGAGTTTTTGAGTTTCAATGTTGTAAAGGGAATCCTTTACATTAACCATAAGGGTTTGGTATTTATAAGCACTGTCATACCTATTAGAAGCGAAGTAAGCTTGACCTAAGCCTAAATAAGAGAGCTCCAAAAATTTAAGATAGTTAGTTTCTTTGGCGAGAATTATGGCTTCTCTATAAAGATTAATTGCCTTGCGATAATCTTTTAAATCGAAATATACTTCCGCCTTTGCAACTAGAGCGGTGGTTTTGTTTGGTTTTGCATTTAGTAGGTCAGCAGTTTCTAGAGCCTCATCTAATGTTTTTAAAGCTTTTGAATATTCTCCTTGTTTGGTGTATACTTTCCCAATTTCAATCATGGTAAATACAGTACCATCAGTCCCCTGCATTGCATTCAAAGAGCGAGTGTAATACTCTAAAGCAAGATCATAGTTTTTTCGGGTGAAGTAAACGATTCCAATATTAAGGGAAGAGTTTGCAATAGCATCGCTGGCGCCAATTTTTTCACTAAGTTCCAATGCCCTGCTTAAGTATTCCAGAGCCTTGTCGAGAGTTGCTGATTTATCAATATATACCGCTCCAATGTTGGTTAGAGCAGTTACTATTCTTAGTGTATCCTTTAATTCTTCGGATATTTTAAGAGATTTGAGGTAATAATCTAGAGCTCGGTTATACTCGCCTTCATTATAATAGATGGCTCCGATGTTACTTTGGATGTTAGCTACACCAATTCTATCATTTATAGAGTCAAATACAGACAATGATTTTTGCCAACTTGATAATGCATCCACATATTCTCCTTGGTAGTAATAAGCAATTCCTACATTCTTTAAAGCATAGGCAGTACCTTTCCTATATCCTATTTTATGTGCCAATTTCTTGGCATTCTCAGCAACGATAATTGCCTTTTCTGGAGCTGAGCTAAAGTAAACACTACTAAGTTCAAGCATCTTGTTCACCTTCAGAGTGTCCTCTGGCAAGGTGTGCACGTGGGCTCGGAGGCTGTCAATTTCATTGCCTTGCGCACTTACTGATAAATTCAACAAAAGGATAAGTAAAATTGGCAGTACGTGTCTCAGCATATTTTATAAATATCTGGTTAAGATAGTTAATCCTTGATGACCTTATAAGTAAACCTTTCTTCTTTGGTCTGCACAATAACCATATACATTCCGGGGTGCACGTTAGAGAAGTCTACTTTGTAATTTCCTAAATCAGTCTTTGTCAGTATATAATTCTCATTCGTACGCTTTCCATTGAGGTCATAAATGAATATTTCTTCGCCAGCAAACTGGTTGAATGTATTTATAACTAAATGATTTTTTACTGGGTTGGGATATATCGATGGCTCTGTTGCATATTCCTCGGCTAACTCAATTGGTGAGCTACTTTTCTTAGCAACTATACATTTTTGCGAATTATTATTAGCATACACCAAACTATAGCTTAGGCTATTGTTTTGATTGGAAAATACAAACCATGCAAAACCAGATCCGTCAAAGTAGATATCCTTACTGCCATTTCCCGCATGGAATATTTCAGTTGGATCATCACTATTTAGCCCCCCAGAAAGTATCACATTATTTTTTCCTTTTGGAATATAAATTGGAGTGCTATTTCTATTGCTATAGCTAATGTGGGCCACATAATCAAAACCTGAAGAGTGGTTACTAATTTGATCAACGCACTGTAAGGAGAGTAGGATTTTTTGGGTTCCAATACCTTTTGGGTTCACGTATAATTGTCCGGTGGTGTAATAGATCAAATAGTTTGATGCACGTTCTATTACTAAACCAGATGGATTAATATCATACACACCAGCTGCGCCAGTATACATTGAACCTAATGTGAGGCTTGGTGCTGATAGTATTGAATCTATACTATAATGATCACCTAAAATATCATAGTTAAAAGGAGGCGCTGGAGAACCTGCTTCAGCGAATGTATCTCTAGCTGTAACATAAATCTCAGCCGGGTTTACGGTCAAAATTCCATCAATGAGGATAATGTCGTAATTACCTGAACTTCCTCCCAGCAGGTAAATTGGATAAACTCCAATACTGCTGGAGTCAACGGCTTGGCATGATACGATAGGAAGTGTTAAGTCACCAGGAGCGTCATTGTATTCAAATCCATTATATGATAGGTTGAATGCAGGATTAGGTTTTCCATATATTTTGGAAGTATCTTCTGCAGTGACGATAAGGTTTGCTTTATTAACTACCAATTTTCCTAACACATAATGCACAACATAATTTGTAGGTTGCACCAGCATTAAACTATCTGGAACAATGGTGTATGTTCCCGCATCTACTTGCGTTGTGCTTATTGAATTTTCACTTGAATCTAAAATCTTGTAGGTGGGAATATTCTTAATCACGTTAGAATCTGCATCACCATACTGATAACCGCTGGTAGAGTGAGAAAAGGAGATACTGTCCCCATATGTCCTTGTTAGAGAATCAACTTTAAAGGTTAGCGTAGCAGGAGTGATAGTGAGGTTCCCTAATTCATAGGTGATATTATAATTTGCATTAAATAGGGGGGCAGGAACAATAATATGAACTCCTACATCTGTTCCAGTTATTAAATTAATCGGTAAGAAACGAAAGACACTATCAGTTCCTAAAGTATCCAGATCATTTTCATCAAAAACTAAAGCCACCTCACCACTATCGGAAATGGTATCTAATCCATTGATTAAAGGGATTCCATTCACTAATGGTTGGGCATTAACCAAAGGATAACCGTTGACAACGGCTCTTCCATATGCAACGGCTCTAGCATTTACCACAGCCCTCCCATAAGCAGATAGTGTAGATCCTCTCTGGCGTGGAGCGGTTAGCAGGGTTGCATTATTTGGTGAAGTTTGATAGTCAAAAATTGATTGGGCTGCAATCTCGACAAAATAAGTAGTATCATACTGAATGGCGCTGTTTACCACGGCTCTTCCATAAGCCACAGCTCTTGAGTTTTCCACAGATCTTCTGCTAGCGGCATAAGATAATCCACGTAGATCGGCATTTACTACTGCACGTCCGTATGCACTTCTTCTTACTACAGCCACAGCATTCGTTAAGTTGGATTGGTGATTATACTCAATGGAATCGCTAAATAAAGCTAGTTCAGAAGGGGCAACAAGTGAATCTTCAAATGAATATTCAAAATGGAAATCACCTAAGGGATAACCATATTCTACCGTTGTATCTTTTGCAGTAATGGTTAAAGGCATTGGGTTTATGGTTAGCGATCCATCTACAAACTCATAATTGAACAACTCAGAAAGTCCAAGTTCATAAGGGATGTTCAAGTCAAGAGAGTCCATTTCTGCACGGATCAAATAAATTCCAACATTGCTAGTGGAGGTGGCTGTTGTAAATACATCAATACTGTCAAGACCTAAATCATAAAGACTATATCCAGCAGAATCAAAAGGAATGCTGTCCACCAATACCTCAAAGGTTAAAAGAGGAACTGCTTCGCTATACTTTTTGGTTTTGTTGTTTACAACAATTTGCACGTTTTTTTTGGTTGGAGAAAATAGGAGGAGGGTATCTGAAAATCCACCATCCAGAAGAGAGGAAGAGATGGGATTGTTGTAAACTCGAACTGGTGGGTTTCCATTAAATGGCGGAATATTCGCTGCAATTTCTGAAGAATTAATATAGTTTGATGAGACGGTGTCATCACGTAATAATACTATACTTGAAGGTGTAAAATAATCTCCGATGATGTTTACACTTATAGTATCCGTTCCCGGAATTTGGGTAGTATCGAGAAATGAAACCTGTGATACGGATGGCTTGGGGTTAGCAAAAGAAAGCATGGCTTGATCGGCTTGAATAAATCCTGAGCCGCTTTCATTATCAAAACCAGAAGCACCCATATCAATAGCAGTATTGCTAAGCAAGTTTTTAATTTCTAATGGTGTGCTATTATGGTTTTCAAATTTTGCTTGAGCTGATTTTAGCAAAGCGGCCACCCCAGCGGCATGTGGTGCGGCTGCGGAGGTACCAAAAAAGTTTGGAAACGCATCCGATTCTATATTTGGTCCACCAATATTTACAGTGGTATTCACGCCATTGGGGGCGCAAAACTCAGGTTTGTTACGAGCTGTTCCATTTACAGGGGTGCCACCTCTTGACGAAAATGAAGCAACAGAAGGTGTGTTTCCAAATTCTGGAGTATTGCTATAAAGCACAGCTCCCACGGCCATTGCACCTTCTGCATTAGGGTGGCCAACTATGGTGCTGGTCCCGGATTGATATTCATTAATAATCATATTGCCCTGAAAGACGATGTACTTAAAAAATACATTTTGACTTCCAGATTCGCGAACGATCAATATGTTGGACTGTGTGTGTTGAGTCACCGTAAAAGGCATTACCTCCAAGGGGTCGTTGTTGAGGTTATTTCGGTTAAAACCGAAAAGGGTGTTCCCTAAATCATCAGTCAGATAAATGTCCAAGTCATTATTAGTACCGGTACTGGTTTGCCCAATACTATAAACTGAATCTTGCCATTGCAAAACGATGGTATAATTGCCTGGCTCTAGAGTTACACTTTGAAAAATATCGCCTCCACCAAAGTCATGAGCATCACCAAGAATGTTATTAGGAGTAGGAGCTGGGTTGAATGCGGAGGCATAGGATTTATCACCAAAATTACCAGCTGATGAAAAGTAGCTAACTCCCGAATCTGCCACGGCATTTACAGTTTGTGAAATCACACCATCGGTCAAAAAGGGCTCTGTAATAAAGGTGATGTCGTCTACTATTATGTCACAGCTATCTGCTGCAAGGTCTAGAATCCCTTTAGCCATATTTCCAGCGCTCAAAAAACCTGTAGTAAATGCAAGCTCAGCCTTAGGTGCCACATCATGAATTATTTGCAGCATGGCTCGGCCTTCGTCAGATTGAACTCCATAAGGGAAATCCTGAAGAACCTTTATTGGAGTTGGGTTTTTAGTATTTCCATTACCGGGTAGATCTTCGTTCAATACGTCTGTCGGAGCTTTATTTCCTGGTTGAGTATTGTAGCTATTTGACAAAACTCCAACTTTCACACCTTCACCGGCAACATCATACCCTAATCTTGCAAAAGGAGCTCTTAGAGCTTTATCGCCTTGACTTAGTGCAATTCCACTATTTACAACTGGGGGAAAGAGAGGACGAACGTAATTGATAAGAAGGGGGAGACTATCTAGTTTTTGTAAATTTTGGATAGGAAACAGACCTGTTATAGTCAATGAAGAAGGGCCATTATCAATCACATTTGTAAGACCATAGCTTGGTGATTGCAACAAACTAAGAAGCGTTTGATATTGTCCTTGTACTGCAATAACCTCTATGTAAACCCCGCCATTATCTAACCTGAAAATGTTACCAGCGGTGTCATTATAATTTGCATTGTCAATCAATGTTCCCAATTCAGAGCCAGTAGGATTGGGCGATTTACCTGCGGTGGGTGGCGGATAATAGGGTATAATGCAGCTTGATTCGGGCACATTCACATTTACAGATTGGGAGCAGCCACTGGCCAGGGAAACAGTCAACGTGTATAGTCCACCTTTATTTACCGTAGGGCTAAGCGTATTGGCTCCGCTTGCAATATTTCCATTTGCCGTGTGCCAATTGTAAGTGGCATTTGTAGCGCTGGTATTTGCTAATAGTACAACATTGCGTTGGCTGCAGGTTACTGAGTCAGGGGTGCTAATATTGATAACAAATGAAGAATCACAAAAGGCGAAAGGTACATGTTGAAAAGTTACACCATTATTTAGGGTTACAAACTTGGGGCTGAAAAGTGCACCGGTTACAAATGCTTGGCTTGTGTTTTTACTAATAGTAATACCTCCGAAAGGAGCCCAAACCGTTCCTTTCCATTCTGAATATTTATTTGTACCAATCCACCCCGAATTTTGATACCAAGCTGTTTTTCTATCGCTTGAGGAAGAGCCTGTTCCGTGCGTTTCAGCGTAAATCCTTGAAGCATCGCCTCCATTGATAATGTTTACCTCAAGTTTCCCAAGGTCTACATCTCCATGAATTAGAAGTCGGATGTTACCTGTGGGGGCGTTTTGAAAATCGAAGGTGAAAACGTTTTTGTACCCAGTATTTTTTATTGCGCTAAACACATAATCACCAATTCCAGAAAACACAAGCTCATTTACACCACTTAAGGCAATACTGTCATAAGAACCGGGAGTAATATTAGCATCACTGTAAATAGAAGTTGATCCCAAGGGAGGGAAGCTGTTTACGAAAGGATATTTGGGTAGCGGTGCGAATACAGGTTGAGACAACACTTCACCACCCTGTGGAGTTGGGCCATCGTACTGCGTTCCTGCTGGATGGGTTACTTGCCCAATTACAAAGCCGGGTTGAATAATGATATCACCATTTATGAAAAGATTACCAGCCAAATTTGCACGGTGACCAACTGTTAAAGTAGAGTTTGAGCTTGACCTGGCATTTGCGCTCCAAATACTTCCAGACACTTGGGCATCTGTAAAAATGTGAGTTTCATTTCTTGCGTAGATTCCTCCTTGAAGCGTAAATGACCATAAGGTGGATACGTTAGTATAGCTTCCTACATTTCCCCCCAATATTACATTGGTTGCTCCTAAAGAAACTCCACAATCATTGGGTGCTACGCAATTAGAATCCCCTCCCAAAATTGCATAATCCATAATGGAAGATGATTGTGAGGTGCTGAATAGGGGGATTAAGAAAATAATAAGTCCGAGGAATGTTTTGTTTCCAAAGGAAATACTCCAATTGCTGCCAAGGCTGGCGCATTTTGTAAAGGTTTGCATGGTTGTAAGGTCTGGTTTTGCTTGTATTAAAAGTACTTGTTTTCAATGACATAACATTGAATGTTCACTTTTTCGCGATAGCGTAAGATTGATATCCCTGAAATCAGGGATAGTCCATTGTTGTATTAAACCAGATTTTAATAATCGAGAAAATGCCTGTAATAACTTTGTAATGAAGGTGTTATGGGGTGGGTGCTTTTGGAAGTGTCTGTTTTACAATTGATAATCAAATTCGTAAAAGTGTTTTCCTTCCTTGATGATAATCGCCATAGTTCCAGAAATATTTTCCAGTTCTCCACTACCAGAATTAGGCACTACTTCTAGAATAAGTTTGTTATCCGTGCTGGTCATCGTTCCAAAATGCTGAAGAATGAAACTTCCTTTTTTCCCATGAAGGGTACCATTTGCTTGCTCGATAGCTACATATCCTGCCGAGCCCTTTACAGAGCTCATAGCACTTAGCATTTCACCTTTGCTTTGCGCTGATAAGTCACCGTGAAATGTTTTGTCAATTGACATTCTTCCAAGCTGAGCACCATCACTTGCTTGTGCAGAAAAATCTAGTGGTGTCATTTTTACTTCAAAGGATCCGGTGGCTTTCATAAGTGATAATTTAGAATTTCAAATGTATTAGAAATACGCTATGGTGACCTTAGTCGTGAATAACTCTAAATGAAAGGTTTAGAAGTGGTAGACCTAAAGTGGGCAAAATTCCCAAATTAATACCCGAAAAAGTTTTCCATATCTGCATCCCTTTGCAGGAGTGCGATTGAGTACTTTAGAAACATACCATTGTTAATTTCGTTTATAAGGAAGATGAGTTTCAAAAGGGGCTGTGAGTATATTTATAGTCACTCTTTAAAGAAAATAATACACCCCAAAAAATAGATTTATGAAGACAGAAGTGGTAGCGGATGTGACTGATAGATTGAGTTATACGTACGAAGAGGCTCTAGAGGCGGCCAGTAAATATTTTGATGGTGATGAACTTGCTGCAGGTGTTTGGTTGAATAAATATGCTCTTAAGGATTCTTATGGCAATATATATGAGCGCACTCCTGAAGATATGCATCATAGAATGGCAGCTGAGATAGCGCGTGTAGAAAAAAAATACCCGAATCCGATGAGTGAGGCGGAGGTGTTTGAAGTGTTAAATAGGTTTAAATATATCGTTCCACAGGGTGGACCGATGACGGGTATTGGAAATGAATTTCAGGTAGCTTCACTTTCAAATTGCTTTGTAATAGGAAATGATGGAACAAGTGATAGTTATGGAGGGGTGATGAAGATTGATGAAGAGCAGGTTCAGCTGATGAAACGAAGGGGTGGAGTTGGTCACGACCTGTCACACATTCGGCCGAAAGGCTCGCCTGTAAAAAACTCTGCACTTACCGCTACGGGTGTGGTTCCTTTTATGGAGCGATACAGCAACTCTACGCGCGAAGTTGCGCAAGATGGAAGGAGAGGAGCACTTATGCTGAGCATATCCATTGACCACCCGGATTCAGAAGCTTTCATAGATGCCAAGCTTGATGGAACTAAAGTAACTGGGGCAAACGTATCTGTTCGTATCACTGATGCTTTTATGAAAGCCGCTGTAAGCGGTGAAAAATATACACAGGCATTCCCTATTGGTTCCAAAGACCCATTAATAACCAAAGAAGTTGACGCTCGTTCTATTTGGAATAAAATAATACATAATGCATGGGCTTCGGCAGAACCAGGTATTTTGTTTTGGGATACTATAATTCGTGAGTCTGTGCCGGATTCGTATAAAGACCTTGGTTTTGAGACGGTGTCTACCAACCCATGTGGCGAAATCCCACTTTGCCCTTATGACTCTTGTCGTCTTTTAGCTATCAATTTATTGAGCTATGTAGAAAATCCGTTTTCAGAAGGCGCTTCTTTCAATTTTGAAAAATTTAAAGAACACGCTAAAATAGCTCAGCGCATAGCTGATGATATTATTGACCTTGAACTTGAGAAAATTGATGCCATTATGGCCAAAATAAAGGCCGATCCGGAGAGTGAAGACGTAAAGCGTACGGAGTTTAGCCTTTGGGAAAAAATCAAAGAAAAATGTATACAAGGGCGTAGAACAGGGATTGGCATTACTGCCGAAGGAGACATGCTGGCCGCTCTAGGTTTGAGATATGGCTCTGAAGAATCACTTGATTTTACTGAAGAGGTACATAAAACTTTGGCTGTTGAGGTGTATCGTGGATCCATGGAATTGGCTAAAGACCGCGGAGCCTTTGGAATATTTGACTGGGAGTTGGAAAAGGAAAATCCATTCTTGGCTCGCTTGGGGGAAACCGATCCAGAGCTACTTCAAAATATAAGTAAGCATGGCCGTAGAAATATAGCCCTTCTTACAATCGCCCCTACAGGTACTACTAGCCTTATGACGCAGACTACTTCTGGTATTGAGCCGGTATTTATGGTGTCTTATAAACGCAGGAAAAAAATCAACCCAAATGATAAGAATACCCGAACAGACTTTGTAGATGATTTAGGTGATCACTGGCAGGAATTTTTCGTGTTTCATCACCAGTTTGCCAATTGGCTAAAGCTTAATGGCTACGACCTTGCTGAAGTAGAGCAGATGGAAGAAGATGCTCTGAATGAAATTATCGCCAAGTCGCCTTATGCTGGTTCTACCGCTAGAGATGTGGATTGGGTAAATAAAGTTCATCTGCAGGGTAGAGTGCAAAAATGGGTAGACCATTCCATTAGCGTTACGGTAAACGTGCCAGAAGATACAACCGAAGAAAAGGTAAATGAAATATACCGTACCGGGTGGGAGTCCGGCTGCAAAGGAATTACCATTTATCGCGATGGGAGCCGTTCAGGCGTTTTGGTAGAAAATAAGAAAAAAGAAGAAAAGGAGGAAGGAGCTTATATTTCTGAGCAGAAAGCACCGGCTCGTCCGCAAATTTTGGAAGCTGATGTGGTTCGTTTTAATAATAATGAAGAGCGATGGCTAGCCGTAATAGGTTTGCTTAATGATCGTCCTTATGAAATATTTACAGGACGGGCTGAGGATTCGTTTCATTTGCCTTACTGGTGTAAAACCGGTTATGTAATGAAGAGTAAGGACGCGGATGACAATACGCGTTATGATTTCCAGTATAAGGATAAAGATGACTTTAGGATTACCATAGAAGGGCTATCGAGGTCTTTTAACCCTGAGTTTTGGAATTATGCAAAATTGATAAGTGGAGTACTTCGTCACGGGATGCCATTGCTGGATGTGGTGCATATGGTGGAAAACTTACACTTGAGTGATGAATCACTTAATACCTGGAAAAACGGTGTGGTGCGTGCGCTAAAGAAATATATCCCTAATGGTACCAAAGCTGTGGAAAGCACCTGTGGCGAATGTGGTGAGGATGCCGTAATTTATCAGGAAGGCTGCCTTATTTGCAAAAGCTGTGGAAACAGTAAATGTGGGTAGAAATTAGAGTATAGTGATGAACAAAAAAAAGGGCTTCGAAAATTTGCGAAGCCCTTTTTTATTTGTTGAAATCACGTGGATTATCACATTAACCCTCTTGATTTGAGTTCAAGATATTTATTTATAGTGTTGGCAGTAAGGTCTTCAGGCTTTGTTTTTATGGTTTGAATTCCCACCTTTTGAAGTTCATACATTACCTGATCCAATTCTTCACTTAGTCGCTGAGCCATTGTTTGGGAGGCAATGTCAAAAAGGTTTGTCACCTTGTTGCTTTTAAATTTTTGAAGCTCCGTATTTTCAAAGAAAACAACTACTAAAAGATGATCTCGGTTTATTCGTTTTAATTCAGGAAGAGCTCTTTGCAAAGCATTTAGACTCATGAAGTTGGTGAACAAAAGTAGCATAGAACGGCTTTTGACTTTTGTGCGAAGTGATTCGTATAAACCTTGAAAATTGCTCTCATATTCGCCTTCAGTTTGAACGTAAAGGCTATCAAGTATTTTTTGAATTTGGTTGTTTCTTCGCTGTGCAGGGATGAAGGATTCTAATTCTTTCGAAAAGGTAATTAAGCCAACATTATCTTGGTTACGCAAAGCTATATTAAGAATGGTGAGAGAGGTATTAATCGCGTAATCCATTAGACTCAATCCTTCAAAAGGCATTCGCATTACGCGGCTTTTATCAATTATAGCATATACCTTTTGCGATTTTTCTTCTTGATAGTTATTTACCATCATATGCCCCACGCGGCTGCTTGCTTTCCAGTTGATAGAGCGAGGATCGTCACCCGGTACATATTGACGAATATCTCCGAATTCGTAGCCATGACCAATTCTTGGAGTTTTTCGAATTCCATCTTGTGTATGCCCGGTATTAAAAAGCATTAATTCAAACTTTCGCATTTGCTCAAATGATGGATATACCTTTACTATTTGCTTAGCTGATATCGTTTTACGGTATTCTACAAGTCCAAATTTGCCAGTAAAGAAAACATTGGTATTATGAAAAACGTACTCACCACGAGTGAGGGGTTTTAAAGAATAAGTGTGAACTTCAGAACTTTCACTTTCCACTTTTTGCAAGACTTCAAAGTCCCTTTTTTGAAACTGCAGGGGTAACTCATCAATGATTCTAATTGATACCGAATGACTACCAGTATTCTTGATCAAGAGCTTTACTTCATTAAAATCAGACATTGAGAAGTGTTTTGGTACTTTTCTGCTGATACTAATAAATTGGGCTTGCTTAGCGCTGTTTTGCAGGTCTATCGCAATGCCGATAAATAACGTAGCTAAAGTGATAAAACCAATGTATACAAGCCAAGGCCAACTAAAGCCAAGGGCAAATAGTAAAGACGCAAAACCCAAAAGGTAAAATACTCTGTTTTTAAGAAAAATAGGCTTTAAAAACTTCATCGAGGAACTTCAATGTCTTCTAGAATAGATTCAATAATGTCATTTGTAGTAAAACCTTCCATCTCGGCAGTAGCACTAGGTATAAGGCGGTGATTGAGTACTGGGTGGCAGGCACGTTGTACATCGTCAGGCTTTACAAAATTGCGTCCGGCCATTGCTGCAAAGGCTTTGGAAACTCGCATTATGGCTAAAGATGCTCGAGGTGAAGCTCCCAAATATATAGATTGATGATTGCGAGTGGCTTGTATTATTTGAGTGATATAACCCAAAATTTGCTTGTCGATATGAATTTGCTGAATGTAGTTTTCACATTCTTTCAAGCTATCCTTGTTTAAAATACTGGAAACGTTTTCTTCAATTTTTCGGTCAAAATCGTTTTGAAACCTTTCAAGAATTGCCAGCTCATCTTCAGCATTGGGATATGGAACCTTTATTTTAAAAACAAATCTATCCAGTTGAGCTTCAGGAAGACGGTAAGTGCCTTCTTGATCAATGGGGTTTTGAGTGCCTATTACCAAAAATGGATAAGCAAGCGGATAGGTAGTTCCTTCCATAGTTATCTGTCGTTCCTCCATTACCTCAAATAGGGCGGACTGAGTTTTGGCTGGAGAACGATTGATCTCATCAATCAATACGAAATTTGTAAAAATTGGCCCTTTGTGAAAAGAGAAGTCCCCATTTTTTTGATCAAAAACCATGGTGCCCAAAACGTCAGAAGGCATAAGGTCGGGAGTAAACTGTATACGCTTAAAATCTACACTGATAGCTTGTGAAAGAAGCTTTACCAAAAGTGTTTTTGCCACTCCGGGAAATCCTTCTAAAAGCACATGACTATTGGTAAAGAGTGCTGCAAGTGTTTCTTCAATGGCATTGTCCATGCCTATCAGTACTTTATTAAGCTCAGTTTTAATGTCAGCTACATTTTGCTGCACTACATTGCTTGTTTGTTCCGTATCTACTGCCGGACTGTTCATTGGAGAAGTGGTACTTTCTTCAGTATTATTTTCTTCAGGAGTGTTTTTTTCTTCAATCATTTTTTCACCAGTTTATAGTATTCAGTGAGCATTTGGTACAGCTCCACATTGTCTCTTATTTTAGAAGATGGATTGTAAACAATTTGTCGCTCCAATTTTAAAATTGACTCTATTAAATCTAATGGTACCTTAGTTTTTTTAGCAATTTCAGTGGCTAATCCATCATTGTCTTTTGTACGCTTTATACCAAACTTTCTTCGGTTAAAATTATTGAAAAGCTTCATGAGCTCTATGGCCAAATAGCGTCCGCTACTTGCTTGGTAGTACAACGCACCTAATGATTGGGCGAAGGCTATAGAGGTATTTTCAACACGAGGAATAAGCGGAATTATCCGTTGTTGTCTTTTGCTGCGAAATACTACAAAGAGTAATGCAGCTGCCAAAATAGAATACCATGCATATTTTAGCGGAGGGTGTTGCATCACAAATCGTAAAGGTGTTTTACTATTGGCCACATCGTTATCACTGCGAAAAACTTTATGGTATTCATCCCAAATAATTGGTTGATTGGGTAGATGGTTAATTACTTGATCAGCATATTCAAAGCCGTCATTTTCCAACAAGTATAAATTGGTGAATAACAAAGGATCAGTATGCACATATAAATAACCCTTTCCAATATCCACCTGTCTAAAGTTTTCGAGGTTTTTTGCTGAATCGCCATTAAAACTTCCTAAAAGTTTTACATTTTCACCTGGTTGAAGAGAGTCTTCAAAATGCGTCCAATAGCGGATTTCTTCACCATAGGCACCACGAAATTCAAAGTTGTACTTTTTTTGTGGACTTTGATTTTCTAACCAAGCTTCAGTAGAAAAGTCATAATAATATTCGGTATCTCCTATTCGGTCGGTTGAGTCTAGCGCTTGGTGAATTTCATATGAAATTTGCCGAGTGCAGATAAATGCAGTGTTGCCTCGCCTGATAAAATTCAAAATGTCGCGCGCTTCCAAGCTATCAGCATACAGCTGAGTACCCATAAAAATTAAAGTTTTGCTAGTAGTGGTATCTTCCAATTCACTTATGGGCGAGAACAAAACTTCACTTTCTCCATTGGCGGCTGAGTCAACTAATATTTTAAAGAGATTTAGATCATAGGGTTCGTCTTCCGTAAAACTATAGCGCTCACCCCAGTAATTGCTCTGCATAGCCATAAAAAGTACGTAGAGTATGAGCGCCAAGCCGGCTATACCGATGAATACAATCGCAACAACTTTACTCTTTCCCATGCAATTGCCCGTTTAAAGAGTTGATACGTTGAATTACTAAATGGTATTGATCTTCTGATAATGAAACAGATCCATACCAGATTTTATCGTATAATATCACAATATGGTTGAATGAATTTTTAAGTTCAGATTGTGTAAGTTCTCTTAAATACTGCTCGTTTGTTTTTCGTTTTTTCCAAATAATCATTTCAGCGTCAATCATACTTTGGAGTATCATCAAAAATTTGATTCTCAATGCAGATTTGAATTCTCCTTTTTCTATTGCTTCTTGATATATCTTGTCCAGCGTAACATCGGGTAGATTTTCTTCAGCTTCGGCTAAAGTGTTGGCTTGTATACGTCCAGGTTTTATAATCGCGGGTTGTCGCGATTTTCGAATAACAATGATGAGTGCAATTAAAATTACGGTAATGATGAGCCCAAATAGGAGGGGCTGTATAAAGCTTAAATTCCAATTTGTATTATTATCAGTTTGCGGGGCCGTTTGCTCTTTTTCTTTTACAGGATCATAACTCACCTCTTTTTTAGACTTTTCCCATACTTCTGGGTCGAGCCGGAGCCGGTCATTTTTTTGGGCACTGCCAGAGAGCGTAAAAAACCAGAAGGTGATTGTTAGGTAGATTATATGCTTCATGCTCTGTTTAGCTTGCTGCTGCTCAATAAGTTTGCATTTTGCGATGAAGCAAACCCTGTGTCTGGAAAACTCTCGTGAATGCGTTGCTTTAAGTTTTGTGCGGTTTGTATTTCTTGTATGCTAAAGAAACTAAGACCAATAGAAGAAAAAAGTACAAAGTAAAAGGCAAAAAACAATATTGCCATAGCTAGATATGATGCCAAATAATTGATAAAAGAAAAGTGATCTTGCGTACTTATAAGGCTGGATAAGAGTTGTGGAAATAACTCTCCAAACACGAATTGGATTAATAAACTACCAAGAAAAATAACTGCTGATAAGATAAAAACTAAGCTGAGTAGCCTACCGAAAGAGGACTTTAACCATTTCCAGAATTTTTGAAAATTAAACTTTCCATCTTCATTATTTAGTGTTGCCAAAAATAATCCCACTGCTGGGAAAAGGAGTAGGGTAAGAATTACAAACGAACCATAACTGTAGCCAAAGGAAAAAATAAGGGCAAAGACAAGAGAAGCTAGAATAATCGCACCACGATTTTTTTTCCAGGCACTCGTTCCAAAAGGTGCATTTTTCGCATGTTTAGAATTTAACATTTGGCTTAGTACAAGGGCCGTAAATAGTACACAAAAGTGGATAAGAAAAATAGGGCTAGCGCTATAATTAAAAAACATGGCAATACCCACTAAACTGCTTTGGTAGAGGTAGAAAGAAGAAGTGGAATGCTGGGCAATGGTAAGTATACTTATAAGACCCAGTAAAAGTATACCAAGGGCTCTCCCTATAGTTTTTTTGTGGAGATTCATTATTCTAATGGACTCCCATATTATGGTGGGGTTCTTTTGAATTTTGGTAAAAGAAAATCTTGAAAATTGAATAGGGTGGAGGTAAGCCTTAAATGTCAATTGCCATTCTTGTTGCTGTGCCACCTTGCGCGGGTACCACACAAAATAGAGCAGTACAAATGAAAATGTGATAAGTATAGAAAACAGACGAATGCTCCAGTGCATTTCAGTGTATCTAGTTACAAATGCTTCTACCGCTCCAGAGTATACAAGTAGTGGCATCAAGCCAAGCATTATCACCAAACTTTTTCTACCTGCAATTCTGAAGGCGTCTAAACGAGAAAGTGTGCCCGGAAATAGGGTGCCTTTAGCGAGCACCAACCCCGCTGTGCCCGCAAGCACAATACATGAAATTTCAATAACACCATGCTGCCAAATAGTTAAAAAGGACTCAAAGAAAAGCCCCCGTTCAATAAAAAAATATTGAAACACCCCGAGCATAACACCGTTGTAGATAATCACCAGCAATGTGCCTGCTCCGGCAAAAAGACTTAAAAGAAAGGTTCGTACCGAAACCAGAATATTATTTATAGTAATACCTAAAAACATGTTGGCTCTGGCTTCATCCTTATATATAGCCATTGGATCACCTTTTTCGATGTTGGCGAGCGTTGTTTTTACATACGAATCTCCTAATATGTAATTGGCAAAGCTAGAGTCATGCATACTAGAAAAAATACCAATAGCTATGGAGACAGCAAGAATTATGAAGGAAAGTAAAAATTGATTACGTGCTTCAAACATCATCAAAGGGAGATCTCTTTGCCAGAATTGCACAAAATTTCTGAAATAATTTTTTTGACTTTTTTGAACTCTAAGAGAAAGAGATTCAGCCAAACCGTTTAAGTAAGATCTAACCAATCGGTTGGGGTAATGTGTGCGAGCAAAGGAAAGATCATCAATAGTTTCTACATAAAAATGAGAAACTCGGTGAGGCTTTGGCTCACTTTGCGCTAGTTCTTTTTCAAACTCTAGCCATTTAGCTTTATTTTGGTCAACAAATTGGGTTTCCTTCATATCAGGCAATCAGATGGTAAAAAAAGGCTTTTACTTTTAATATTACAAAATGAATATTCTTGAGTTTGAAAATACACAGGGCATTACTTTACGTTATAGTACGGCTTCAGTTTTTGATCGCAGTATTGCATATTTAATAGATCTGGCAATTGTTGGTTTTGTAGTAGGAGTTTTAGCTATTGCTTTAGGATCCAGTTCTTCGGCACTTTTAATATTGGTTATCGCCATTCCAATCCTTTTTTATAGTCTGTTAATGGAAATTTTCAACGATGGAAAATCATTAGGTAAGATGGCTTTAGGCCTCAAGGTAGTTCGTGTAGATGGACAGTATCCTACGGGCTATGATTATTTCATGAGATGGATTTTTAGATGGGTAGATATTTACATGACTTCGGGTGCTCTTGCCGCTCTTGTGATTTCATCAAGTCCTCGCAACCAGAGGGTAGGAGACATGCTGGGAGACACCACCGTAATAAGAACTCGTAAATTGAGAGTTCCTTTACAGCGAATACTTAATTTGAATAAGTTATCTAAGTATACCCCCCAGTATCCACAGGTAATTCAACTTAAAGAGTCACAGGTAGTGCTTATCAAAGAAAGTTTAGATCAGGCTGTAAAGTATACTAATGATAGCTATACCAAATTACTCGATGATTTAGCTATTCGTGTTGCTAAAAATCTAAATGTTGAAACCTCAGATACTTCAAGAGTTTTTCTTCAAACTATCATTAAAGATTACATTAGTCTTACCCGTTAAAAATCAAGCTTTTACTAAGTAGGTTTTAGAAAGGCTATCATGCCACATTTTACCGCTTGAGCTTAATACAGAAAAAGGTTCAAAAGGTATTATTCTACAAAGTGTTCTAATGATGATTTTTCCAATACTAGGTTTTTCACCTTCTTCATTTACCACTCTTGTTCTAGTGACCATTTTTCCAATTGTCTTTCCGCCAATACCTTCAGCTATAACGTAGTATGTAAGGTGCGTAAGTAAAAACAAAACATTGTATAAAATACCTCCTTCACCAGGATCTCCCTGAGTGCTTATTAAAACAGCCGATATGCCGATTGCAATGATGTAAATAAAAATGAGGTCAATAACATAATTTGCTAATCGCTGTCCGGTACTAGCTAAGTTTGAGTTAGTTGGTTTTAAAGGACTTCCATCAAGACCTTCTTCTAATACGATGTTTTCAGTGTTCATAAAGTTAAGTTTAATATTATGGCAATATATGTGAAGAAAAATAATGACGCAAGATTGCGGTTATTTTGAGGCATAAAAAAACCGACCTATTTGCGATTGAATATGCAGAACTAGGTCGGTTAATAAAATGTGCCCAGAACAGGACTTGAATCCTTACGTGTTTTTCCTATCATTGATAATCAATTGTTTATATAATAATATTTTCTTTTTTGAGAGAGTTTGTTCCCCACTTATTCCCCGAATTGAGTGTGCTAAAATTATGAAAATAAGTGAATTAAGATGGGTTTGTTATTACTTTTTGACAAGGCGACTTATTTTGAATCATCTTTTACCAAATCAAATTTACGTCTCACTGTTGAGTGCCCCAAAAATTCATCTACATAACCCTCGTGACCATTGGGGCAGCATCTACCAGGAGCATAAGAAGGAGATACTCCATCTGGGGTACGAGAATGACACTTCACATAGAGTCTCCCGCAATAAGAGCAAAACCAAGGGAGTTTGCACAGGAGTCTTTTCACCAGAGAAAGTGGTGGTATCGGTTTTGGAGTAATTTGAGATGAGTCCATTGTAAGTGGTATTAAAATTTGTAGCTGTAGCCAAAGCAAATTACTTGTGTTTCGTAGTAATTGGCAGAGGTGTAGCTAAAGCCATCACTTTCTATAGTCTTATTGATTATCATAGTATTTAATAGATCAGTAGCGTTTACGAAGATTTCTCCTCGACCATTTTGAATGGTTTTTTTAATTCCTAAATCCAATGAAAAGCGGCTATCAATTTTACCTTGAGGAATTATATCAGGTGCCAGATAAGTGGCGGTAAGTTGAGCTTCAAAATTGCTTGGCAATCGAAAGAGACCATTAGCCTTGGCGGTACCAGAAATTATCTCCTGCTTACCTGCACTAAAAGTGTGTGGAGTTGGATAGAGGTTTTCTACGGTGTAAGCGTCAATCTGGTTGTGATAGGCGTTCAAGTTGATGTTGTACGAAAACCACCCATCTCCCTTTTCGGAATAAACTAATTCTACTCCTGAATTGTAGCTGCGGTTTACATTTTGAAAGATGGCATAAATCAAGGTACTGCCGGGGATGATTGTGGAAATACGCGTAATCGTACCATCTACAATACGGTGATAAGCTGCGGAATATAGAGAGCTGTTTTTCCAAGTGGTTTTATATCCAAGTTCAAATGAATTTGTAAACTGAGGTTTAAGGGCCGGATTTCCCACTTTTACAATTTCAGCATCATCATATTTTGGAAAGATGCGAATGTCTACTTCAGCAGGCCTGTCTACACGCCTGTTGTAAAAAAATGAAAGTTTATTATTGGTATTAAGCTTGTATGCTAAGCGTAGGTTGGGGAAGGGTTGAAAGTAATTATAACCATCCGTTTTGTAGGTATTATGTTGTGCATTTACTTGATAGTTCAAGTCAACATATTCTACACGCAAGCCAATTTCAGCTTCATACTTAGGGCTTTCAAAAACATAGTTACCATATAGTGCAGGGATATTTTCTGAATAGGTGGCTTTGCCTCCTGCGTTGCTATCCAGAGGTGAATTTTGCCCGGGAAAGAATTGCATATTGGTGGGGATATCCCGTTTCCGATATTTAACTCCAGCTTCGACTCTACCATTTTTAATAGGCTTTATGTAGTTGATGTTTAGGTCAGCAACTTTTTCATCGCTCAGCAATTTGAAATGATCATTACCAGTAAATGTGGGGTTGATATTTTCAAAAAAGTATTGCTCATCTTCTCTATGAAAAGTGTAGTTAAAATTTACATCCAGGGTATGTCCGGGTTCTGCAAATTTGTGACGGTACATAGCCGTAGCCATAGCTGTGGTTTTTAATTCATCCTCAAGAAATCGCCACAGTCTCAGCCTGTCAGAATAATCGGAATTAAAGAAAGGTTCATCCCCATTGTCAATAATCTTTTCCCGCCCATACATTCCTGAAATAGTAAAGGTGTTACTCTCATTAATATTCCAATCAAAGCCTCCGGTGGTAGTGAGGAAACCTGTGTTTCTGTTGCGCACGGTTTGTTGGTGTATGATTGTGCCATCATCATAGGTACGCGTTACAAATTCGTTTTTGTTTAAAGTTTCGGTGTATAAATAATCAGCTTGCAGAAAAGCATTGATTTTTCCTTTGCGGTAATTTAGGGATAGGGAAGGGTTAACCTTTGGAGTTTGCCCATACTGCGGCCTTATGGTTGGCAGATTTTCCTTTTTAACCCATAGAGCTCCCAGTCCTCCAGCTATTCCCACTTTACCGGTAAGGCCGTCTTTTTGCTCTTTTTTGTAAATAATATTGATAATACCAGCGCTGCCGTTGGCATCAAATTTTGACGAAGGATTATTGATGATTTCGATACGCTCAATGGCCGATGCGGGAATATTATCTAAACCCGATTGATTGCCAAACCCCGTCAGAGCTGTTTGTTTACCATCTATCAGCACTGTTATTTTATCGCTGCCGCGGAGTTCCAGTTTTCCTTCCTGTACACTTACTCCTGGTAGATTTTGCATTGCTTGCAAAACGGAGCCGCCACTCTGACTTATGTTATCGGAAACTGCATAGGTTTTTTTATCCATCATTGAACTCACCTCTGCTTGTGTTGCAGTGACTTGCACCTCACTCAATGTGGAAGTTTCCTCGGTTAGGAAAATGGTTTTTGCCTCCAAATACTTACTGAGGCTACCTACAAAAATCGCTGTCTTTTGATTTTTATATCCGATAAAGGAAGCTTCCAAATAGTAGTTTCCAGGAGGTACGTCCGAAATGGAATACCGACCGCTTTCCGTGCTTATCGTTCCTCCTACAAAGGAACTGTCATCGGTCTTTTTCAAAACTACATTCACAAAAGGAAGTGGTGTTTTGGAACTGGCATCTTCTATCATACCAGACACGCTAGCTGTGAATTCTTGTGCACACACTATGGATGCCATTAATAAGGCAAACAGGCTTAAACTAAATTTCAACATGAATTTTTTTGTGGAATAATAAAATGGGGAAGGGGTAAAACAGCCCCACCCTTGAAACCAAGCGAGGCTGTCTTTCAATCTAAACTAACCTCAATCAATCTTCATTATCATCTTGTAACTGTTTTTTACTTTTTAGGGAGCCGTCCGTTGCAAAAACTACTTCCCACTCTTCTTTTCCTTTTTCAAGTTCAACTTCATAAGCTACTTCACCATTGGCCATTTCCAGCATTTCGGGTTCCTCTACTTTATAGCCTGAAAATTGAGTTTTGATGGCATTGGTAATCGCATCAGGCAGTTCAGCTACTTTAATCTCGGTCTCGGTTTGTTGCCAATTTCCTTGTAGGTCAAAACCTGCCGATTTTTCTTTGCCATTCATTTTAAACTCAGCTTCCCATTCTGAGGCATTTTCCATTTCCCACTTTACGGACTTGGCCTTGGGAAATTTTTCGTTGAATGATTTTTGAACTTCGGCAGGAACTTTTTGCTGGGCGCAAGCCACTGTAATTCCAAATAATGCGAGTATGATACCTAGACTTAATTTCTTCATGATGTTTGAATTTTAGGCTAAAGTAAATGGCGATTCTAAAGACAATCTGAAGGGGAAGAAAATGTAGTGTTGTAAAACTCAGTCAGAGTTTTGAAGAAAACGGATTGGCTTGTATTCGCAAAATAATCTAGCTTTACAAGCAAGGCCCTGGAAGAGGTTCGGGGCTAATCACATAAAAGATATAAAGAACATGTCAGTATAAGCTAGAGGTACTGACAAGCTGAAGACTAACCGTTCATTACTTGACACATTAGTTTTTTTCGAAAGGCATCCAACGCTATAAAAAACCAAAAGGGCTAAAATTCCCTATGGCTTCATATTTATTTAAGTATTTGCTTAAATAAGCAAAAAGTGTAAATTTGCTTTATGGAAAATAATTCTTGCATAAGACAACAAGCGGATATAGAGCAAGTAAACCGTTGCAAAGACACCGTTTCGGAATTAGGCGAGTCATTCGACTATTTGGCAAATGGACTTTCATTGGTGGGGAACAGCGTTCGACTTAAAATCCTATACCTAATCTTTAAGGAAAAAAGACTTTGCGTTTGCGATTTGAGCGACATTCTCGGAATGAATATTTCTGCTATTTCTCAACATTTAAGGAAAATGAAAGATCGAAGTCTATTAGAAACAGAAAGAGATGCTCAAACCATTTTTTACTCACTCACAACTGAATACGAAAACATGCTAAATCCGTTTTTTGAGATACTTGATGAAAACAAAATTTTAGAAACGATATGAAAAGTGGCAATAAATTAATCGGAGCAGGTTTGTTAACTGCAATTACAGCTTCATTATGCTGCATTACACCTGTTTTGGCTCTAATAGCAGGAACAAGCGGAATTGCTTCAACATTTTCCTGGATTGAACCTTTTAGACCTTATTTAATTGGACTGACAATGTTAGTTCTTGGCTTTGCTTGGTATCAAAAACTTAAACCTAAAAAAGAAATAGACTGTGATTGTGAGACGGACGAAAAACCAAAGTTTATTCAATCAAAAAAATTTTTAGGAATCGTAACTCTGTTTGCAATTGTAATGTTGGCTTTCCCATATTATTCTGGAATTTTTTACCCAAACTCGGAAAAGCAAATAATCGTAGTTGACAAATCGGACATTAAAACAACCGAATTTACAATTAGTGGAATGACCTGCGCGAGTTGTGAAGAACACGTAAATCACGAAGTAAATAAACTCAACGGAATTGTAAACTCAAAAGCGTCTTATGAAAATGGAAATGCAATCGTTGAATTTGACAAAACAAAAACCAACGAAACAGAAATCGAGAAAGCAATTAACTCAACAGGCTATAAAGTAACCGACAAAAAAGAAAACTAATGGAAGTCCAATTAAAATCAGAAATCACTTGTCCTAATTGCGGACATAAAAAAGTAGAAGATATGCCAACAAACGCTTGTCAATTTTTCTACGAATGCGAGAATTGTAAAACGGTTTTGAAACCAAAAGAAGGAGATTGCTGTGTTTATTGCTCATACGGAACAGTTGCTTGTCCACCAATTCAAGAAAGTAAAAGTTGTTGTTAAAAAGCCCTCGCTAAAAGCCATACATGTTTGTAACTGGGACAAGCCAATTCTACACCAAAAATTGTAAAGGAGTATGTCTTTGCCAAGGCTCAAAACCAAGCTGATCGGAATAAATGCAGTGGGTAATCATGCATATAAAATATAGTTGTTGAAGTGCTAAACGCAATGAATGACATAAATTTTAAGGTCTGTCATTAACCTAAAGGTTCGTGATTTAATCCGCTTTATAGATTAACCATTATTTAAACCCCACCACAAAACAATGCTTCCCTTCCGTGTAACTATAGATGATTTCCCAGCCGTAGAGTTCACAAATTTGCTTTACAATGGCAAGCCCTAAACCCTGAGAGCTTTCTGTAGTGGAGCTTTTATAAAATCGCTCAAAGAGCTTTTCGGGATCTATGTTCAACGGGTTTCCTGTGTTTGAAAAAACTAAACGATTAGTTTTTGAAGTTACATTTACCTGCGCTCTGTTTTCGCTGTGGCGGTAAGCGTTGGCCAAAAGGTTTCCAATCAAAATATCGAGCAAAGCAGGGTCGGCCTTTACGCTAAGGGTTTCTTCAATTTCTATTGTTGGAAGGATTTTTTTGGTGGCAAAAAGGTCTTCCATCATTTCCAAATGGCTCCGTAATACCTTTTTCAGGTTCAGTGTTTCTGCAGTAGAAAATTGTCGGTTTTCAATCTTAGTAAGTAAAAGCAAATTGCGGTTCAGCTTACTCAGCCGCGTTGCCGCTCCTTTTATCGTTTCAATTCGTGCAGCAGCGGCCTCATCCAAGGTTGGGCTTTGCCCTAACTGGTCCAAACCGGATAGGATAACCGCTAATGGAGTTTGAATTTCATGCGAAGCATTTTCTGTAAAATCTTTTAATGCGCCATAGTCCTGCTGTACTTTGGATGTCATTCTTTCCAGTACTTCATTGAGCTCGGTAAATTCCTGTACGCTGCTTTCCTCAAATTGAATCGCCTCCTTGCTTTGCAATGAAAAGGACTGAACCCTCTTTAGATTGGTAAAGAAAGGTGTCCATATTTTTCGCGTCAAACGCTGATTGATTATTTGCATAACAATGAGCAGTAATGCCGAAATTCCAAGAAAAACAGCGAATATGATTCCCAAAAATTCCTCCCATTCCACACGCGAGGTAGCCGTTTTTATGCGATACAGGCGACCATCCACATTGCGGACAGTTTCCAGCATTCGGTAATCTTCATACTCGTTTTGAGTATCATCATAAATCAAGGTATCCGAAAACACATCTTCACCAAGGGATACATCTTCACCGCTTAATTCCTGAATGCTAGTGAAGGGGTCGTAAAACTCATGTCCGGGGGAAATAGCTGATTCAATACGCTGAGCTTTTAAGGTAAGCTGTTCATGCAATTCTTCAAGTACCACAAAGCGCAAACTGATGAACAAAATAGAGGCCGAGGCAATCAGCACTGCCACAATTCCAATAAGGTTAGCCCTTGCTGTTACGGATAGAAGTTTCATGGCGTGCAAAGTTTATATCCTAATCCATAAATAGTGGCGATGTATTCAGTTTCTGTGGCAGCTTTAATTTTCCTTCTAAGGTTTTTCATGTGTACATAAAGGAAGTCAAAATTATCAATCAGATCGGCATTTTCGCCCAATAGGTGTTCGGCTAAATCCTGTTTGCTTAGAACCCGATTGGGATTAATCAGAAAGTACTCTAAAAGTTGATATTCTTTATTGGTGAGATCCAAAGGTGTATGGCCAGCCACAACCTGATGTGAGATGGTATTCAAGCTTATTTCTTCAAACTGTATCACGGGAGAACCTTTTCCGAGGTTTCTTCGCACTAAGGCATGAATACGAGCGTTGAGCTCTGCCATGTGAAAAGGTTTGGTGAGGTAGTCGTCCGCGCCTATTTGCAGTCCAACCAGTTTATCATCTAATGAATCTTTGGCAGAAAGAATAAGTATGGAGGTTTGGCTATTTTTTGCCTTGAGTTGTTTTAGCAAATCTAAGCCACTGCCTCCAGGGAGACCAATATCCAGAATCACAGCTTCATATTCATAGAGGGCAATTTTGTCTTCACCTTCGTTAAATGTTGAAGCTATTTCACATTGATATCCTTGCCCTTTCAGGAAAGTGGAGATATCGGCCAAAAGCTCAAATTGATCCTCTATAATCAGCACTTTCATGTAGACATCATTTTTTTAGCAGAGATATGAAACCTTAAGATGGTTCGTAAATGCAAAGTAGCCGATAAAATCTAAAGGAATTCTGAATAAAAGAAAAGTAAGAGATTAAGGTTGGGAAGGAAAAATGAATAATCTGATGTTAAATCTCAATGGCGTCAGTCAATACCTTGTTAGTATATTGAACCAGTTTTTTTTCTTCAATTAATTTATGTGGGGCATTAGTGTGTTGTAGAATGCTGGTAGCACTTTTATAAACACCGATTAAATCTCGATTAGAAGGTTTGCTGAGTAGTAGGTCAACACGTTGCTGATTATCTTGTAAGACAGAGCTTAGAACCTCAAGCTTTTTAGCCAATGCTAAAGCTTTGGTTTCAATCCCATCTTCTGATTGTAGATCAAAAGACACTGCTTTTACCAGGTTTTGGGTGCCGTTTTGCCAGTAGGAATCAGAGGTGAAGCTAATAAGCTCGTTTTTTACTTCTATCTTTTCTTCTTTCACAAAGGCGTTTAATTGACGGCCACCGCTATTGTCGGCTAAAAGTTGCTTGTACTTGTTCAGGATGTATGACTCCGAATGAACCGTGACCTTGCTTTCCGTTAGGGATTTACCATATCCGGCAAGATATTTAGTGGTGAAGTAATTTATAGTTTCAGTCTCATTTTTCCAGATAGGAGCCTGGCGAAAACCATCAAAATAAACAGAGGATCCATTGGGCGTTAGAAACCATTCAGAGATAAGACTATCATAATCATTCAGGTAACTAATAGCCTTCTCGCTAAGTTTTTGAGCCTGACTATTAAAAGATTTTAGCAACGCATTGACACTTTGAATTGGAGCATCTGGAAAAGCATGTGACAATCTTTTGATATGTGGAGGCGCCACAAAGACAACTTTTGGTGAATCAGCAAAGAAAAAAAGCACACCAATATTCAGACTTTCCTCAACCACATGGTTGTGTCTGTATTTTAAAATGCTGTATGAAAATTGCTTATTCATTGTAAAAGCTCCTTGAGCAAATTTATAAACTTTGACGGCTCCTTACTCACTTTGGAAATATATTCCACCCAATCCTGCTCTTTGACGCCCGAAAGACCTAAACTTTTTAGCTGACTTAAAGCGGCAGTTAGATTATTGAAACGAAGTCCTTCTAAATAAAATAGGAAGGAGTCGAAACAGTCATCATTTCTACGCAGTAAAGATTTGCTTTTGTTATATAGTAGATGGTTTTTAAGTATAAAGCTAATTTGGTTTCTATCTGGATGAGCATGAGCAAAAGCACCTTCATGATCAATAACATAAAACTTCTTTTCGCAAAATAACAAATTTGGTTTACGCTTAGTTCTGTCGATGTTATAAATCAACATATCAAACGCGAGGATGGTCGGAATATCATCTTTTGTAAGATAACGCAACTGTAGCGTTTGAGAGTATTCGGTAGCGAGGGTATATTTGGTGGCAAAAAACAATTTACCACTGCACTGCTGTAAATCTGGCAGTTGTTCAGTAGGGATAGTAGCTTTAAAGGACTCGGAGAGTTTAATTAAAGCGATATCTGGGGTGGGCAAGTCCATTTCTTTTGCCAAGATGGAACCCATTACCTCGTGCGCAATAAAATTTTGTTGCTGCAAAAATTTATCAGGGAAAAGCTTCATCACGTATAATTCAGGGTTTGCTTTACCAGTATCTACCTCAATGAGCCAAGGCCTTGTGGTGCCACCGCCTAAGGTGTTGATGAAACGGAAAGCTGTGTACGAGGGAATCTTCATTAGGCCAATTTACTTTTTATCTACAAAATCTGTTGAAAACCATAATTGCTGGGTAGAACCCTTCTTTCTGAATATTCCAGTACCTAGCCCATCAGTTTCAATAAGATAAAGCTCAGTTTCTTCTCTAATCAATACCAATTCACCTTGAATCATGAGTAAACTCAGTGCTTCATTGTCATTATCTAAGGCATATTGAAACATATCATTATAGGCTGCTTTGCTAGTGGCAGCATACGTTGTTCTATTTGCATAGTATGTAACTCTGCTGCTTTCGGAGTCTGAAAAGAGGAATACAGCTAATAGGAATACGATAATGAGGCCTGAAAAAAAAGCACATCCAACAGGAAGCTTCTTTTGATTTGGATTTTCAATTTTGGTGTACTTAGTCTCAGCCTTTTTTTTCTCCGTTCTGCCTCTATGGGATAAGGGTATAAACCACTGCCTTGGTTTCTCGGTTGTTTGGTAGGCATGAGGTATTTCTCCATTTTCCAATAACCGCTTCAATTCACCGTTGCTTCTTTCAACTTTGGTCATCATAGAGTGACGGATTAGAAGAGTATTAGCCTGGGCGAGGCTTAAGCAATCCTTTTCAGATTGAATTAATTCCGTGTCTATTGCCTTAATTATGTTTACTGCTGATTCCATTCTCAACTATTCTCCACAACTTCAATTTCCTCCTCAGTAAGGCCGTACAGCGCATACACCATTTGGTCTATTTCTTTATCCAGTGTATCAATTTGGGCTTGCAGAGCTTGCACCTGTTGTTTTTGCTGGTTGAAGTAAGGCATCCACTCGGCTTCTTCGGCCAGGCTTAGTTTTACCTTGGCTTTTTGTAGTTCTTTCAAAAAGCCCTTGAAATCTAATGAGGGCCAGTTTTGGAGCTTACCAGAAAGTTTTTCCATTGGATAGCGATTAGTAAGCACTTGCAATAAACTCTGTTGCGTTTGCTGAATAGTTTCTGTGTTGACAATTATCTGATCGCAACGTTCCTCAAACTGAGCTTCATTAGCTAAAGGAGGGATTGGTATTTGCTCAAAGTATTGTGGCTTAACCTCTATGTAACCACCGCTTCTTACCACACAAATTGACTTGAGAAATTCCCAAATTAGTTTCGAGTTTATGATGCATAGAAGTGCTTTACTGTCAGAAGGCAGAATTACGGATGGAGCATTAATGTAGTATCCGCTTAAATCCAAAGAAAATTTACTCCTGTTTTGAAGGTTTGGCCAAGTTATCTTCCCCGCTTCAAATTTTTTATAATAGTCAACAGAGTCTTGAATCTCAAACCATTTGTACGGGCCTGCTTTTCGTCCAACTTTTATTTCTGGACTATTCCGTGGAGTAAGTCTCTCTTTGAATTGTTCTAAGTATGTTTTTATAGCGGGAAAGTCCTCTATAATTGTGCCTCTTCTGGTGAAGATTAAGAACTTATCAATTTCAGCGGAGTGCCATTTCGTAAGATCTTTTCCTTCAAAAAATGGTTTAATCAATTCTGAAGAACTGGAATGCTCTTCTTCCAGTTTCTTCTTAGTTACAAGGTCAATAATAAAGGCTTCATTGAATCCAGTCTTTATTCCATAAAAACATTTACTAATGGTCGAGCGGATTGTAGAATGTAATTTTAATTTATCAATAATGGTAGCAAGAGCTACAGAATTAAAACTCCAACTATCTTCAGTTAGAGAAAATTGGTCAACTTCAATAGCATGGTTACTAACAATTTCTGAAACCTGGGCTTTTTTGATTTTACGATAAGTAAAGACCTGTTTCTTGGGTGCAGAATTTTGGGCTATCAAAATTATTGGGTAGGTCGTAGCTCCTTCAAAGATTTGCACCTCAGTAAAATCTATGTATGAATTAAAAGTAACCTGTGACTGCAAGTAACTTCTCAGTTTTACCGCAGCTTTAGTTTTATCAAATGTATTAGAGATAAAACCAAACTGACCACTTGGTTTTAAAATAGCAAAGCCCTTTTCATAGAAATAGGCAAAAAGATCGGATGTTCCTTCAAAGACCTTGTAAGTTTTCTCGAAGTACTCTTTGAAGTCACCCAACAACTCTTGTCTCACATAAGGCGGATTCCCGATCACCACATCAAAACCACCTTTGGCAAATACCTGCGGAAATTCTTTTTCCCATTTAAAGGCTTTGTCGCCTGCTACCTTTACGGCATCTATCAGTGAGTTTCCACATTTTATATTACTGCTCAGCGAAGTAAGTTTGCGGCCACGCTGTGCAGTGCGTAGCCATAGCGAGAGCTTGGCTATTTCTACACTTTCCTGGTTTAAATCTACTCCGTACAGGTTGTTTTCCAAAATGGAGTTTTCAATATCACTCAGTACCAAAGCATCCTTATTGTAGGTGGCGCTTAGTTCGTCAAGGTAGCGGTGCTCGGCTATCAAAAATTCCAATGCCTGGTTTAGGAAGGCCCCGGAGCCACAGGCGGGGTCGCAAATGGTGAGTTGCAGCAACCAATCACGGTACAGCTGCAAATTATTCAGGCGCTTTTTGCTACGCTGCTTGGCATTTTCATACACTTCAGCGGTTATTTCCAGTTCCTTTTTCTTTTCGTCACACAGCTTGCCCAGCGTATTATCTACAATGTATTTGGTGATGTATTTTGGCGTGTAAAAAACACCGTCCTTTTTGCGTCTGGCTTTTTGCTTGTCAAAGTCCACACCCTCAATTTCGGCAGCTACGCTTTCAATTTCGTTGAGGCTGTTTTCAAAAATGTGCCCGAGGATGTTTACGTCTACTTCGCTTTCAAAATCATAAGCCGTAAGTGTAGTGGTATGCTTAAAGAGAAGGTCGTCATCTATCTCAATAGTGTCGAGTACGGGGTCGGGCAAAAACAAGCCACCGTTGTAGGCAAATATGTCGTGTTTAGGGTTTCCCTTGTCCAGGTTGGTAAAGTAAATCTTGTAGCGCTCATACAGCGATTGATCTACCTGCATATTCTGTAGCTGTTTCCATTCCTCGTTGATCTTTACCACCATGTTTCGCGGTATGAGGCCGCGGTCTTCGGCAAAAAAGATAAAGAGGAAACGGTCGAGCAGTTTTTGGGCTTTCTTGAAAAGGGTAAACTTTATTGACTTTTCTGAAAGTTCCTTGAGCTGTGGATTTCTGCGGTTGCGCTTCACCAGGTCGCGATATAGTTCCATCCTAAAGAGGGAGTAATCTTTATACAGCTGCTTGGTGATTTTTTCTTCCTGTACCAGTGAGTCGTCTTTCACCTTTTGAGGCACATCGTTCAGCAAATTGTTTTTGTGCAAACACAGGTAGAGCGTAGCAAAGTCTGCCGGGCTAAGATGAAATAGGTCAAACTCGAGCCACTCAACCGCATCATTGATGTAAAATCGCAACTTTTCAAAGTTGGAGGTGATAACATAGCGGCAATCGGTATGGTTGGCTTTGTAGTCAAAGGCTTGTTTGCGTATGCTTTCAAGGTCTTTGGTTTTGGTAGACTTGAGTTCGATTACGGCTACCGCCTTTCCTCCTCCGCCTTTAGCTCCAGCCAAAATAGCACCATCAGCTTTTTGGGCACCGGTTTCATTTTTATGCTCGGTGGTGAGGTTATACTTAGGGTCAGGAAAAAGTGTGTAGCCCAAAGCATCTACAAACAGCTTCGACAAAAAGGTAGCTTGAAACTGTTCTTCTTTGCTCGACCTTATATTTCGTTGTACTTCAGAATTTTGAAAATAGGCAGTAAAGGTTCGGTAAGCTTTATCAATAGCTTTAGAATCCTGCTTGTCGAGATAATCTTTTAGAACCTTAGTTTGAAATAGAGCCATGTAAGGGGTGAATGATATTGAGTTGAGGCGCTATATTACGATAATGAAGGGAAAAAATCAGATACTAAAAAGTTGGATATAACAATAATCAAGAATTGTGTAAAGTAGAAGCAAATAGCGGATAATACCTTTGGTAGAAAGAAAAATTAAAAACTATGAAGGAGCTAAGATTAAAGACAAACATAAAGTGCGCTGGATGCGAGGAAAAGGTAAAGCCATATTTGGATAATATGGATGGTGTGAAGGGGTGGAGTGTGGATTTAGCCAGCCCAGATAAAGTACTCATCGTGCAACTTGATGGGGCGAGAGAGGATGAGGTGATAGAAAATTTAAAGAAAGCGGGATATACTGGAAAACCTGATTAGTAAAGGGTTTTGTTGCTGAAGAACCTCTTGGGTGAAGGTATGAATGTGAGGTGATTTTAAGCTAAATGATGGACTAAATGAAAAAATCCTAATTTAGAGGCCGTGAGATTTATTCTTTCCATAGCAGTTATTTTCAATTTGCTTTTCAGCACTATGAACTTCCATTTTGGGGTGCATTTTTGTGGAGGCGAGTTAAAGAGCATGGCCTTATTTGGCAAAGCACAACCTTGTGCACATGCTGCTCATGATGGTGAAGATGTTCCAGCTTGTCATTCCTCCAAATCGGAAGAGAGTGATTCAAAAGGCTGCTGCGATGACCGTGAATATTTAATGGAAGCATTGGATATTACTACAACAGTAGATCAATACTGGAACGGGTTTAACACACAGCTTCAAATTATAGTTCCCCCTCTTGTGGAGCTTGGAAGCTGGGCTCAGGTTGAGCCTAAGGTAGATCCTGCTTATCTCAATTACAAACCGCCCTTGATAAGGCGGAACATCCCTGTACTTATTCAGTCCTTTTTGATTTAGACTTTCTCGTCTATTCTGTATACCCGCAACGCGAAGTGATTCGTCAGTTGAACGGGTAATCTGTGTTTTTACACATTTCTCATTTTTATTAAACCTATAATTTTTTCAAGATGAAAAGACTATTTACCCTTTTTATAATGCTGGGGCTTGGAAGCCTGGCTATTGGTCAAACCAATGTTTATTTTAAAATTAATCAAATGCTTGCCGGAAGTGCTTTTGCTTACAGCAGCCCAACTGCTAATAATCTGAATGATGCATTTGAGTTCACCCGATTGGAGTATTATATATCTGAAATAAAACTAACCTACGATGGCGGGCAGGATACTACACTTGCTGATACCTATATTTTGGTAAGAGGCGATCAAGCTGTAAATGAGCTGTTAGGTAGTTTCAATTTTACCACTCTTGAGTCCGTAACTTTTGGGATTGGTGTCGATGGATCTAAAAATCACTCTGACCCATCAACCTATGTGGGTGGTCATCCACTTAGCTTTCAGATGCCATCTATGCACTGGGGCTGGGCTGCGGGCTATCGTTTTGCAGCACTTGAAGGAAACTCTGGTACAGGTATGAGTCAAACGTGGCAGTTGCATGCTTTGGGTGATAAAAATTACGATTATACAACGGTAAGTACTGCAGGTACCATGGTAGGTAGCGATCTTATCATTGCTCTTGACGCAAACTATGAGAAAATATTCAAGGATATTACGGTAAACTCTACACTTAATTATCATGGAGAAGATCAGCAAGCTCCCATGGCTTTAGGTAATTTTCAAACCGAAGTGTTTTCTGAAGGGTCAGCTACCGTTGGTTTGGAAGAGAAGGTTGCAGCTACATTTAACATGTCGCCAAACCCATCAAATGGGCAGGTAAATGTGATTATGGAGAATAGTAACACCAGTTCGAGTTCCATCATCGTGAGCGACATCACTGGCCGTAAAGTACTGGAGCAATCCTTGAATAGTTCTGGCCACAATGAGCTAAACATCAAGCATACCGGAATTTATATTGTAAGCCTTACTGAAAATGGGCAGGTGGTTTATACCCAAAAACTAATTGTGAAATAGGAGTATGAGTATGAAGAAAATTGTAATCCTAACACTTGTGGCTGGGCTGGCTATTGTGAGTGCACAATCATGCAAAAAAGAACCAACAAGTGACAGCAGCGTGGAGTATGATACCACACCCTATAGGCTGGCCATTGGCGATTTTGAAGAGCCAAGTATAGCACCGGATAATGAACTTACCAAGCAGGGCGTACTGCTTGGTAGAATGTTGTTTTACGAAAAGAAGCTTTCTAAAGACGGGAGTATGTCTTGCGCCAGCTGCCATCGACAGGAACATGCTTTTACAGATACGGCTAGGCTCTCTATTGGAGTAGAAAAACTTCCAGGAAAGAGGCAGGCCATGGCTGTGTTTAACATGGCGTGGCATAACAATGAATTCTTTTGGGATGGTAGATCACATTTGTTACGTGATCAATCCTTAATGCCCATTCAGGATCCTTTGGAAATGAATGAAACCTTAGAAAATAATGTGGCTAAGCTCAAGGCTGAAAAGCAATATCGTGATCAGTTTATGCGTGCTTTTGGAAGTGAGGAAATCACTTCTGAGAAAATGTCTTTGGCGCTTGAGCAGTTTATGAATTCCATAGTTTCAGTAGAGAGTAAGTATGACCGTTTTCTGCGAGGAGAAGCTACTTTGACTGCAAGTGAAGAACGTGGCCGAGCTTTGTTTTTTGATGAGTTTAACCCAGGTTTTCCTAGCCTTTCGGGAGCAGATTGTGCTCATTGCCATACCACACGAACTTTTGAGAATGACTTATATATGAACAATGGTTTGGATAGCGATGCAAATATGCAGGATATAGGTCGAGAGGAAGTAACTGGTAATGCCTCAGATCGTGGGAAATTTAAAGTTACGTCTTTGCGCAATGTAGAGGTTACAGCTCCATATATGCATGATGGTAGGTTCAAGGCTTTGGAAGAAGTGGTAGAACACTACAATAGTGGAATCAAGGCTTCATCTACAGTTGATCCTGCACTGGATTATACAAGAGTATCAGGCGGGCTGCAATTGACTGCCCAAGACAAAGCCGATTTAGTTGCTTTTCTAAAAACCTTGACGGATGAGGTTTTACTTACTAACCCTGAGTATAGCGATCCCTTTTAATAGCCAATGAAAACTGATTTTACAGGAAATAGGAGAATATTGGTGGCAGCAATTTTGTTGCCATCCATATTCTTTTTGGCTTGTAAGAAGGAAGCCATACCGCAGCTACAGGGTAGAGGTATAATGGTTATTCCAGAAGGCTTTCCTGAAATGCCATTTCCCGAGGATAATCAGTTTAGTAGGGAGAGATGGGAACTGGGCAAAAAGCTCTTTTACGATCCTATTTTATCCGTGGATAACTCCATTAGCTGTGCCAGTTGTCACAAGGCAAATTTGGCATTTGCCGATGATAGGGATTTTAGCCCTGGCGTAGAAAACCGGCCCGGGGTAAGAAATGCCCCTTCACTTGCCAATGTGGGCTATCACCCATATTATTTGCGAGAGGGAAATGTGCCTACTTTAGAAATGCAGGTGCCAGTGCCCGTGCAGGAAGAGAATGAGTTTGCACATAATATGGTGCTCATCGCTGAGTTGTTATCTGCTAATGCGGAATATCAAAAAATGGCGACTGAGGCTTATAATCGCGAAGTAGATCCTTTTGTGATTACTCGTGCCCTTGCTACTTTTCAGCGTAGCCTTATTAGTGGAAACAGTAGATACGATAAGTATCATTTTCAAGGTGATAAAACCGTTTTAAGCGAAAGCGAAAAAAGAGGGATGCAACTTTTTTTTAGTGAAAGAGCCAAATGTGGAAGCTGTCATGGCGGGTTTAATTTCACGGATTATTCTTTTCAAAATAATGGCTTGGATACGGTGTATAGCGATCCCGGTAGAATGCGGTTGACTGGGTTACCGGGAGATGAGTCACTTTTTAAAGTGCCATCCTTACGCAATGTGGAAGTTACTGCGCCATATATGCACAATGGTAAGTTTCAAACTTTGATGGATGTAGTGGAGCATTATAATTCGGGTGGAAAAAATCATCCGAACAAGAGCTCCCGTGTGCAAGAACTGAACTTATCGCAACAGGAAAAAATTGATTTGGCGGCTTTTTTAGAGAGTCTTACTGATGATGAATTTATCAGTAATACATTGTTCAAAGAATAGAGTTAATCGTTTGATAGATATGCAAAATCAACTGAAATTATATAAAGTAAATCCTGAAAAGTATAAACCCAACTTATCTAAAAATGTCTTAATTTGCTATTTACAATGAAAGAGATTGTTTCCATATTTCTAGCCTTCCAGGTATTGCTAAGTTCAATGAGCTTCAATATAGGTATGCACTTTTGTGGAGATAAATTACAAAGCTTCTCTTTGTTTGATAAAGCCACGCCTTGTGAGCATGCTGTGAATAAAGAAGCATCTTCATGTCCTTTTCATGCTAATATGAGCCCTTCAAAAAAGAAGGGATGTTGTGATGACAAAGAAGTAAAAATTGAAGGACAGGAGCATGAGACAACTTTATCTTCTTCTGTTTTGGACTTTAGTCCTGATTTCAAGTTTATCGCAGCCTTTGTGATAAGTTATAGCCAGCTTTATTCTGTGGATGCTGGTCTTTCTTCAAAATTCCACAATTATAAGCCTCCATTGATACGGGTAGATATTCCTGTATTTATTCAAACTTTCTTGATTTAGAATTCTGTTTTGCTAATCTGCGCCTTTCTTGTTGTAGGTGCCGGATTGTTATGTGTTTTTTAAAACCATTCACGCATTACAGATGAATCATGTTAAATAATGTAATTAAGTTTTTTCTCGAGAATAAGCTGGTAACAGCACTCTTGGCGGTATTAATTATTGGCTGGGGAATAATGACGGCTCCATTTGATTGGGAGTTAACGGGTTTACCTCGCGACCCAGTACCGGTAGATGCAATTCCTGATTTAGGTGAAAACCAGCAAATAGTTTTTACCAACTGGCCTGGTCGTTCACCTCAGGATATTGAAGATCAAATCACCTATCCGCTTACAACTTCGCTTTTGGGGATTCCGGGAGTGAAATCTATTCGTAGCTCATCCATGTTTGGGTTTTCCAGCATATACATCATTTTTGATGAGGGCATTGAGTTTTACTGGAGTCGATCAAGGATACTTGAAAAGCTCAACTCGCTGCCATCGGGCTTATTGCCTGATGATGCACGGCCTGCTTTAGGGCCTGATGCTACCGCACTGGGACAGGTGTTTTGGTACACGCTAGAAGGTAGAGATACGGCAGGAAATCCAACAGGAGGTTGGGGCCTTGATGAACTAAGAACCATCCAGGATTTTTACGTAAAGTATGGATTGTCTTCAGCATCGGGAGTATCTGAAGTGGCCTCTATTGGTGGCTACGTAAAAGAGTATCAGGTGGACGTACGCCCTGACGCTATGCGTGCTTACAATGTAGGTCTCCAGGATGTGATGCTTGCGGTGAAAAATTCCAATAGAGACGTAGGTGCCAAAACCATAGAAATAAATAAAGCCGAGTATTTGGTTCGTGGCCTGGGTTATATCAAAACGGTAAAGGATTTAGAAGATGCCGTTATCAGATCCGTTGACAATACTCCAATACGAATTAAGGATGTGGCGGTGGTAACACTCGGGCCAGCTACTCGCAGAGGTGCTTTGGACAAAGGAGGAGCTGAGGTAGCAGGAGGGGTAGTTGTAGCCAGATACGGAGCCAATCCTTTACAAGTAATTAAAAATGTAAAAGGCCAAATTGCCGAAATGCAGGCGGGCTTGCCGAGCAAGGTTTTAGAAGATGGAACCGTTTCTAAAGTAACCATCGTTCCGTTTTACGATCGTACTCAATTGATTTATGAAACCTTAGGGACACTTGAGGAGGCTCTTACTTTAGAAATCTTAATTACCATTATTGTAATAATTGTGATGGTAATAAATCTCCGTGCTTCCATTGCTATTGCCAGCCTGACTCCATTGGCCATTTTGATGGTATTTATAGCCATGCGGTACACTGGCGTGGATGCCAATATTGTGGCCTTGAGCGGAATTGCCATTGCTATTGGTACTATGGTCGACTTGGGTATTATACTCACGGAAAACGTGATTAAATACATTGATGAAGAAATAGGAGACACGCTGTTGGAGAGGGTGTATCGAGCTTCTGCAGAAGTGAGTGGAGCAATTGTGACAGCTGTTAGCACCACCATTGTAAGTTTCATTCCGGTGTTCACCCTCCAAGCTGCAGAAGGGAGGTTATTTCATCCCTTGGCTTTCACCAAATCCTATGCTCTGGTTGGGGCGGTAATTGTGGCGTTGTTTATCATGCCAGCTTTGCTGCATTGGCTTTTTGGTCTTGGTATTAAGCGCAAATCCGCAAGGCAGTGGCTCAGCTATCTACTTATTCCATTAGGCATTATTATCCTCTTTTGGTCAGTTTTGGGAGGGGTTGTAACGTTGCTTTTAGCTCTTGCCGGAATCCTTCAAGAACATAAGCCTTCTGAGCGTTGGTATATAAAACACAGCACGGCCATCGTAGTGCTTATCGCCATTGTATGGGTGCTAGCAGAGTATTGGATGCCTCTTGGTGTTGGTGCAGGTCTTGTTGTAAACATCATTTTTGTAGCCATCCTTTCAGGTTTGGTACTCGGCTTTTTCAGCATCATCATCTACTACTACAAATCCATCCTTAGTTGGTGTCTTTACCATAAGAAGACTTTTTTGAGCATACCCTTAGTGATTGTGGTACTGGGTGTGATGACTTGGTTAGGATTTAATAAGGTATTTGGTTTTATAGCCAATGGTGCAGAAAGTATTGGGTGGAACTTACGCGAAACCAGACCATGGGTGGCGATGAATGAAACATTTCCGGGAGCGGGTAAAGAGTTTATGCCCGCACTTAATGAAGGTTCATTTTTGCTAATGCCTACTTCTATGCCCCATTCCGGGATGGAAGAAAATCTAAAAACCCTACGGGAAATTGACATGCGGGTAAATACCATTCCTGAGGTGGAAATGGTGGTTGGTAAAATGGGGCGTGCTGAAAGTGCATTAGACCCAGCACCCATTTCGATGTATGAAAATATCATCAATTACAAACCTGAATATGCCGTAGGTAAGGATGGGCAAAGGTTGAGATTTGCGGTAGACGAAGATGGTAAATACCTCCTGCGTTCGGGTGAGTCAATTTCAAGGGAAGAGATTATGGCCATGGATCTAGATTTTGAAAAGCTACAGCAGGATAAGGACGGAGAGTATTTTAGAAACTGGCGTGAGCACATTCAGTCTCCAGATGATATTTGGAATGAAATTGTTAACGTGACGAACCTTCCGGGAGTAACCTCTGCGCCCAAATTACAGCCCATAGAAACGCGATTGGTAATGCTGCAAACAGGTATGCGCGCACCCATGGGAATCAAAATAAAGGGGCCGGATTTAAAAACTCTTGAAGACTTTGGATTCCAGCTGGAATCTATCCTTAAAACGGTTCCTTCTGTGAAAAAAGAGGCCGTGTTTGCGGATCGAGTAGTGGGTAAGCCTTATTTGGAAATAGACATAGATCGAAATGCAATTTCTCGCTACGGCCTTTCGGTAGAGGATGTTCAAAAGAGTATAGAAACCGGAATTGGAGGAATGCAGATTGGAGTAACGGTAGAAGGCCGTGAGCGTTTCCCGATAAGGGTAAGATACCCACGTGAGCTGCGCGATGATCCTGAAAAAATCAAAGAGATTTTGGTGACCAATAAGCAGGGGGTGCAAATTCCGCTGGGGCAATTGGCCAGTATGGAGTTTGTAAAAGGGCCACAGGTTATCAAAAGTGAAGAAACCTTTTTGACCAGTTATGTACTGTTTGATAAAACGGGTGACTACTCTGAAGTAACGGTGGTAAATGATGCTCAAGATGCGATACAAATGGCCATTGATAATGGCGAACTGGAGGTGCCTTCCGGAGTGAGTTATCGTTTTTCTGGAAACTATGAGAATCAGATTCGTGCGGAAAAGCGCTTGAGCATTGTGGTGCCGGTGGTGCTTCTTATCATTTTCCTCATCCTGTATTTTCAGTTTAGATCTGTTACCACATCCATGATGGTTTTTAGCGGGATTGCCGTAGCCTTTGCAGGCGGTTTCATCATGCTGTGGCTTTATGGCCAAGATTGGTTTATGAACTTCCAGCTTTTTGGAACTGACCTTAGAAACTTATTTCAGGTAAAAACCATAAACCTGAGCGTGGCCGTTTGGGTTGGGTTTATAGCTCTGTTTGGCATTGCTACCGATGATGGTGTACTGATGGCCACTTATTTAGATCAACGTTTTGCAAAAGAGGTGGACAAAACGAGAGAGGGTATCAGAGCAGCGGTGATTGAGGCTGGTCAGCGCAGAGTACGTCCGGCATTAATGACCACAGCTACCACGCTTATTGCGCTTGTGCCTATTCTTACTTCCAGCGGAAAAGGATCGGATATAATGATACCTATGGCCATTCCTGCTTTTGGAGGGATGACGATTGCTACCATCACCATTTTTGTGGTACCCGTGATTTACTCCATGTGGGTGGAAAGGAAATTATTGAATAAGCAAAGCGAGGAAAGTAGTGCTCTGTAAGGACTTTAAAAATTAGAAAATGAAAAAGACTTGGTTCATAGCATTTTGGTTTTTGACACTTCAAGCAGGTGCTCAAGACCCTTTACAGGAATATTTATCGCAAGCGGCAGAAAATAACCTTGGCCTTCAGGCAAAATATACCGCTTTTGAAGCCAGCCTTGAGCGTGTGGCTCAGGCCAGTGGTTTGCCCGATCCCACATTGTCATTTGGTTATTTTATAAAACCTGTAGAAACGAGAGTTGGCCCGCAGCGCATGAAGTTTTCGCTTTCGCAAATGTTTCCGTGGTTTGGTAGCCTTTCGGCACAAGGAGATGCTGCCGCAGCCGTTGCTCAGGCCAACTATCTCCAGTTTATTGATGCTCGTGAGAAATTGATGAGTGAGCTGAAATCGGATTACTATAAGCTGTGGGAACTACAGAAACTCATCAAATTGGAAAGTGAGAATCTTGAAATACTTAAAAGCTATCAAGAGCTTACCACTTCAAGAATAAGTAGTGGCACAGCAAAATTATCTGATGCCTATAGGGTACAAATTCAAATGGAAGAATCGGCTACTAGGCTGAAAATTCTATATGATCAAATGGCTCCCCTGCAGCGAGTTTTTAACAGGCAGATCAATCGAGAAGTGGATGCGATGGTAACATTAATTGACACTATAGAGGTGTCAGAACAGGCCTTGGTTTCTACCGATAGTCTTTCACACCCCAGTGTGGCCAAATATACAGAGCTACAAAAGGGAGCCGAGTTTCAAAGCAAAGCGGCAAAAAAGAGTGGCTTACCTAAAATAGGATTGGGTGTAGATTATGTGGTGGTAGATGAACGCACGGATATGGTGGTGCCGGATAATGGAAATGATGTGGTAATGCCGATGGTTTCTATCAGTCTCCCCATTTGGCGAAAGCAATATTCAGGAGCCATAAAATCGGCTGAGTTTATGAAAAAACAATATCAGCTGGATGCACAAAATGAATGGGATCTATTGGAATCAAAGCGTGATATGCAGTTTTATGAACTGCAACAGGCCAATGATGAAATGAAACTGTATAGCGAGGAAATTACTTTGGTAAATAAAACCTTGGAGTTGGTGATAACGGACTATACTAATGATAGGGTGGAATTTGAAGAGGTGTTACGACTTCAGCAAAAACTTATTCAGTATAAAAAACTGAAGTTGATGGCCTACCGAAAATATTTGGATAAACAGGCTATTATGGAATATCTGAACTACAATGTAAACGAGCAATAATTTAATTAAATCAATATCACAATGGACAAATCAATGTACAGCAAGTTCTTATTAATGATGGGATGTTCCTTCATTTTGATGTATTCAACGATGTTTTTGAATGTGGTAGAAATGAACCACATATACATCAGTCAAACACGAATATTTATGACTTTTTTGATGGTGGCACCGATGGCCATTGTTATGCTCTTATTTATGCTTTCGATGTATAAGAATAAAACGAAAAATGCCATGATAATTGGGGGAGCCATTTTGGTGTTTTGTGTGAGCCTTTTTCTACTACGAAGCCAAAGCACGGTTAAGGATATACAATATATGAAGGCAATGATTCCGCATCATTCCTCGGCCATTTTAGTTAGTGAAAATGCACAATTAAAAGATCCTGAAACCAAAAAGCTGGCAAAGGATATCATTGAAGCTCAGAAGCGCGAGATCGCTCAAATGGAAGCAATTATTAAGAGACTTGAAGCTACAAAATAATGAAGGATGACAAGGTAAAAATAGAGGAGCATGGCCACCATAAGCATCATGATATGGAGCATGACCACAGCGATCATCACCATGAGGGACATGATCATAACGCTATGATAAATGATTTCAAAAAGCGCTTATGGATATGTCTGGTGTTAACCGTACCAGTGCTTTTGTTTTCGCCCATGCTTCAGGATTTACTGGGCTTTAGCATCAGCTTTATGGGGATGACCTATGTTTCGGTGGCATTGGCAACGATTATTTACGTGTACGGTGGTTGGCCATTTCTCAAAGGACTGGTTAGCGACCTGAAGGCTGGTGGCCCTGGGATGATGACGCTGATTGCCATCGCTATCTCTGTGGCTTGGGTATATAGCACGGCTGTTTCTTTTGGCCTTAGCGGAAAAGTCTTTTACTGGGAGTTGGTAACACTTATTGACATCATGCTGCTTGGTCATTGGCTGGAAATGAAATCGGTGATGGGGGCTTCCAAGGCTTTGGAGAAATTAGCTCAGCTTATGCCCGCTTCTGCCCACTTGATGGAAGGCAATGAAACCAAAGAGGTTAAAATTAATGATCTTAAAAAGGGAGATTTAATTCTGATAAAGCCAGGCGAGAAAATTCCCGCAGATGGGCGGATAAAAGAAGGACACACTGAGCTGAACGAAAGTGCCCTGACGGGCGAAAGTAAGGCCGTGGAAAAAACTACTGGTGACAAAGTGATTGGTGGTTCTATTAATGGTGATGGTGCGCTGAAGGTAGAGGTGACTACTGCTGGAGAAGACAGTTATCTGAAAAAGGTAATAAAGCTGGTGGAGGAAGCACAGAAGACAAAGTCTAAAACACAAAATCTTGCGGATAAAGCAGCCGGTTGGTTGGCCTACATCGCTTTGGCATCAGGGGTAATGACACTTGTAGCATGGCTCACGCTTAGCAATCTTGGATTTGATTTTGCCTTAGAGCGGATGGTAACGGTAATGATTATTACCTGCCCGCATGCTTTGGGATTGGCTGTACCGTTGGTGGTGGCAATTTCCACTGCCTTGTCGGCAAAAAATGGTTTGTTGATTAGAAATAGAACGGCTTTCGAAAATTCGAGGAAGATTGATGCTATAGTATTTGACAAAACAGGAACGCTCACCGAAGGGAATTTTGGTGTAAACCGTGTGGAGGTATTGAAGGATGGAATGAGCGAGAGTGATTTTCTGAAAATAGTAGCCGCAATAGAAGGTAGTTCAGAGCATCCTATAGCCAAGGGGATAGTGAAGGAGGCAAAGGCCCGGGAACTGGAATTACCATCGGTGTCTGATTTTAAAGCTGAAAAGGGAAAGGGTGTAATGGCTAGAGTAAATGGAGGCTCTTATGCAATAGTAAGTCCGGGATATTTAGAAGGTGAGAATATTGATATTCCTAAAAATGCTTTTAATGAAGATGTAGAAACGGTGGTGTTTGTACTAAAAGACAAAGAGTTAATTGGCTTTGTTTCTCTGGCAGATCAAATACGTGAAGAGAGTAGAGCAGCCATAGAGCAGTTAAAAGAGGTAGGTATAAAAGTGTATATGGCAACGGGCGACAATGAGCAAACAGCCAAAGCTGTGGCCGGGAAACTCTCATTGGATGGCTATTATAGTGAGGTGTTGCCACATGAAAAATCAGAAATTATTGAGAAGCTTCAGAGCGAAGGTCATTTTGTGGCCATGACTGGGGATGGAGTGAATGATGCTCCGGCATTGGCAAAAGCAGAGGTGGGTATTGCAGTAGGATCGGGTACCGATGTAGCGGCTGAAACTGCTGATATTATTTTAACCGAAAGTAGTCCAAAAGATATTTCGAGGCTCATACTTTTTGGGAGAGCCACTTATAAAAAAATGGTTCAAAACCTGGTTTGGGCCACAGGCTATAATGTAGTTGCCATTCCACTGGCTGCAGGAGTTCTGTATCAGCAAGGCATAATGATAAGTCCCGCTATAGGAGCAGCATTGATGAGTTTAAGTACAATTATTTGTGCTGTCAATGCTCAATTATTACGAAGAAGTTTAAAGTAAGGAGAGTATGAAAAATGTAAGTTCAAAAGTTTGGATAGCTCTAGCCTTGGTGGCTGGTGTGTTTATTGGCGCTTTATTTTTTGGTGGCTCAAAGGAGAATCCTAAAGCCAAAGAAGCCGAGCATGAGCATGAGTCCACAACCTGGACATGCTCAATGCATCCACAAATCCGATCACAGGAACCAGGGCAATGTCCTATTTGTGGGATGGATCTCATTCCCTTAGCAAAGGGAGCTGACCACAAGGATAACCCAATGGCGGTAAAGATGAGTGCAACGGCTGCTAAATTGGCTAACATTCAAACCATAGTGGTGGGCAAGGAAAATGCGATAAAAAGCATTCGACTGAATGGAAAGGTGATGCCAAATGAAAGACTGGTGAAAACGCAACCATCTCATGTAGATGGCCGGATAGAAGAGTTGCTGGTGAACACTACCGGAGAAGACGTAAAAGCCGGACAAAAGTTGGCGAGCATATATTCTCCCGAATTAATTGCTGCCCAACAGGAATTGCTGCAAGCCGTTCAAATAAAAGATAAGCAGCCAGCACTGTATCAGGCCTCTTTAGAAAAGCTCAAATCTTTACGAGTGGCCGAAAGCCAGATTAAGGAATTGGAGTCAAGTGGAAAGGTGATGGAAAACATTGGGATTTACGCGGATAGATCAGGCATAGTGCTGGATAAAAAAGTGAATGTGGGTGATTACCTCAAAAAAGGTGAAGCTCTTTTTACTATTGCCGATTTAAGCAAGGTATGGGTGGTTTTTGATGCTTATGAAGGCGACCTGAATTTTGTTGATGTGGATGATGAACTGAGTTTCACCGTTGCTTCCCTTCCGGGCAAGAATTTTTCTGGGAAAATAACTTTTGTAAACCCTACGGTAAATGCACAAACGCGAGTAACGAGTGTGCGTGTGGAGGTGAAAAATACAGATGGAAAATTAAGACCTGAAATGTTTGCTGTAGCTAATGTTCAATCGGATTTGAGTAATACAAACGAATTGATATTGCCTAAAACTGCCGTTATGTGGACAGGTGAAAGGTCGGTAGTATATGTTCAGGATGGAGATAATGAGGAGCCATCTTATGAACTGCGCGAAGTGTTGTTGGGGCCATCTTTAGGAAATGGCTATTCTATAGCCAGCGGTTTGGAAGTAGGTGAGCGAGTGGTAATAAATGGAACTTTTACGGTGGATGCAGCGGCTCAATTGGCCGGAAAGCCAAGCATGATGAATCCGAAGGGTGGAGCTGTAATGACAGGCCATAATCATGGTAATATGGAAATGTCTTCTGCTGAAGGAAAGTCTGAGGCGAAGGAGATGAACATGGACATCTCTGAGGCAACGAAAAAGGAAATATCTGCGGTGCTGCAATCCTATTTTGAGCTAAAAGATGCATTGGTGACTTCTGATAAAAACGTGGCTGTAAAAGCCGCTGCTAAAATGGAAGCTGCATTGGACAAAGTGAAGATGGGCGAAATGAACGAGATGGCTCATGCTAAATGGATGGAGGCTTTGCCTGTGCTACGTTCATTAATGACCAAGTTTAATAGCGAGGCCAACATTGATGTGCAGCGCAAGGCTTTTTTGCGTGTATCAGAAGAAATGGTGCAAATAGCCGAAACATTTGGCCCCTTTGATAAACCTATTTATGTGCTAAACTGCCCTATGGCTGATAATAACCAAGGGGGTGATTGGCTAAGTGACTCAGAAGAAGTTATGAATCCTTACTACGGTGATATGATGCTGAAGTGCGGGGACGTGAAAAGGAAGATTCAATAATTGTTAATTTAAATTCAGAAAAATGAAAAAGATCAATGTGTCAGTACTGGTGATAGCCTTGGCAATGGCCACCACTGCTTGTAATAATGCAGCAGAAGGCACGCACAATGAAGCCGGCCATGAGATGCATGAGCATGAAGGGCATGAGCATTCAGGTGATATGGAACATCATGAAGCCGATACCGAAACAACTATGGCCAAAACTAGTCTTGATGCGGCAATGGTGACATCCATCACTACAGACTACTTGGCTGTAAAAGATGCTTTGGTAAATGATGATGCAGAGGGAGCGAAGGCTGCTGCTGCAAAAATGCAAAGTGTATTGACAGGCACGGAAGATGAACTGTGTAAGAAATTGCTTTTTGATGCTGAGCACATTAGCGGTACCACCGAAATTGGACATCAGAGAGATCATTTTGAAGTATTGACTAAAAATGTAGTTGCTCTAAATACTCAAGTGAAAACGGGCCAGGATTTGTATATCCAACATTGCCCAATGGCCTTTGATGGCAAAGGAGCTGACTGGGTAAGCAATAGCAAAGATGTGTTTAACCCTTACTTTGGAGAAAAGATGCTGAAATGCGGCAGAGTGCAGAAGAAGATTTAAAAATGTTTAGAGTAAAGTGTACTTCTTGGAGCTAACCGGAGCACAAGGGAAAAGTGTTTTAGCATAAAATTCCTAAGTTTAAATTAATGAGTCCATCGATCCTATAATAAATGGCACGCAGGTAGAGCGCCAGGCAATATCGGTTCAACCGGGGATCTTTGGATACCTCCATTTCTACTTTTATTTGGTTCAAATTACCCTCGTTTCTAGCCGTTGATTACTGTTGCTATAAATTCATGCATCCCTTATTAATACCCGTTGTTGCCGTTGCATTATAATAATGCTTAACAACTACATTGGGTGTGACTTTATAAAGGGGCCTGGATAGTAACATTAAATTATTAAAAGGTTTATAGTTCTGTGAGGAATGTTGGAAGTTTATGGCACAGCTAAAAATAGGGAAGAGGTAGCTGCGGTCAGTCCGCCCAATGGTAGTCAGTAACTTCTTTATTTATCCCCTAGGAAAGGCTCCAAAAAACTACTAGGAGAAAGAAAATTTTTGGGTGTATATTGATCAAGTTAATTGGCATTTGAAGTTCCAATAAGATAGCCGTTGCGTGCCGTTGCGATATGGCAACGGTAGATTGCATGTTTCATAGGTTTTTAGGAGTTGTTAATTATAATACCTTGATCATTAGGTGGATTCCAGGTTAGTGGATGAGCCAAATAATGTGTTTGTACCATTGCAACGGCTGCAACGGTGCCTTTTCAGGTTAGCCTGTTATTCTCCACAGTGACTGTCACATTATCGAAGACTGAAATTTTTGGATTTGACTGAAGCATATTCCATAATAAGAAGAACGACATGCTTAATAAATAGGGTGACAAATAATGCTTGCAACAGTTTGTAACGCAGTACATGACTCTTAGATATTCAATGGGAACAAAGAAGGAATAAGGTGGGAAATGGATGGTATTGATGTGATTTCTAAGCTTGACTTTGCTGGGTATATTCCAACTAAATGTAACATTATAAGATATTTCAATCCAATTGGGGAGTACGTGAAAGTGGGCTAATAGAGGAATGAATTAGTGGTTGAGATTGCAGTTTATGAGGAGACAAAGTAGCCGTTGACTTTCACTTTCCCACCATTGAAATTCTGCAAATGGCCAAATTGCCATATAAACCAGATCCACGATATGGAGAGGAGGGGCAGTCTAAGGAAAGGAAATCTGTAAATAATGACCTTAACCCTTGGATACCTCAGAGAGCACCTCATCCATCTAAAAAGGAAGTGTTAAAGGTATATTATAATAGGAAAAAATATTGTGTTAAAAATAATCATTAAAGTATACATAAACTTCAAACATATATCCGATAGGATAATTTCACTAACATCCTTTGTTTGTTGCTAAGTGTTTATTATATTTGTCATAACGAGAGGTTGGTTTTAGGGAGGCATTTGAGCCGGTGCTCCTCTATATAAATTGAAAGGCTTTACTTACCTCCTCACTCGAGGTGGTTGATTTCTGGGAATTTATTTATGAAAGATTTTTTATCCAAAGTCACTGGGTCGATTTCTCTTTGGGTGGTCATAATTATTGAACGGTAGAATGCGGTTTTGACACCCCGAGCTGGGAAAGTTTTTCCTCTAAAGAGAAAGAAAGGGAACATATTAGCACTTCAATAAAGGCTTTGCTTGCTTGCTCGGTAGAGGTGGGTTGTTTCTGGGAGTTCAATTTGAAGGAAGGCTTTTATTACCCGAATTAATGGACTGATTTCCCCTTTGGGTGGTCAAACTTATTGGACGGTAGAATGCGGTTTTGACACCTCAAGCTAGGAAAGTTTTTCCTCTAAAGAGAAAGAAAAGGAACATATTAGTACTTCAATAATAGTTGTTCATATCTTGAATTTGGTAAAATGTGAACTATGGAAAAGGATCTTTGAAAAGGAACACAAGAGGTTAGTTCAATCAGTTCAGTCATTGAAGCAGTAGTGTGTATGGATAAATAAAATTTTGAAGTGTTTTAAGCACCTTTGTTGCCTTTAAATTTTAAAAATGACCAAGGGTGCCGGAAAAAATACCAACGCCCTTAGGTGGGGTTTAAATAGCTTTTATGGTCGTTTTGTTTATACGGGTTTGGGTGGGGTGTTTTTCTCTGGGCGACTTCTTAGGCTCAAATTTGCGATCCACAAACTTTCTATAAGTAAGATTCAGCGTGCAAGTAACTTGCCCACAAGTTTCAAGTTCTTAAAATTCCAGCTACACATCAAAAAAATTATCACTAAAAAAATGTGATTTATACTGCTTTTTTTATCGAATTTTTCTCTAACATATTCTGTGGTAAAATCAATATTCAATCGTGTACTTATCACTCCAGTCTTCTGCTAGTTCTAAACTGTAATCTCTGATGTATTTTCTGAGTGCATCAACAGTTTTGTGTCGGGTTATAGTCATTAATATAAACTCAGATTCGGCTTTTGTGTGGGTTTTCCTTAGTTCATAATAGATGTCCTGAATAAATGTGTGTCGAAGTGCATACAGCGTGTGGTTAGCTGTCATTAATTTTCCCTGCTTGGTAAGAAATTCTTTAGCTTTTATAAACTGTTCACTAAAAAAGTCGCTCCTTCTAACTTTCTTTCGGCCAGGGGTGCCTTGTTGAGTAAATAGATAGTGATCTGGGTTTTCTGATCCTGAAAGCATTTCATTTAATACATCCTTCAATTTCTCAACGATAGGGATTTTTGCAGCTCCTACTTTGGAGTTCTCCTTTTGAAGGTAGATGACACCTTCAGTCAAATCAATATCGCGTACTTTTAGATGTATTATTTCATTTGGTCTTAAAAATGCATAGGTGACAAAGTGAGTATACTTCTTTAAATAGGGATTGTGCTTATCCATCCAATCACCAAGCATTTTTATTTCGTTTGCACTAAAAGGTGTATGTCTTGAGCTTTGTTCTTTCAGTTTTGGAATTCCTTTACAAGGGTTTCTGCTGATCATTTCTTCTTCCACCATCTTCTCAAAAATAGAGCTCAAGTCCCCGAGGTAATTATTGCGGGTCTTATTTGATGCCTTGCCACCTCCTTTACCCTTTGTTTCAAGAATTACTCGTAGGTACTCCAAAATGATCTTGCGATTAATTTGATTTGGAGACTTGTCGTGCAGGCTTTTGTCTTTTAGAAAAGAAAGGAAATGCAAAAGATTGCGCTCTAAAGCATAATGACTGCGGGCCTTAATTTCACCTTTTTTGATTCTTAAAGTCTCATTAATTGCTGTCTCAATAGTATATTGAGTAGTCGAAATATGAGATTCTTGCTCTAACTTGGAGGTCGGAAAATCGTCCTTGGGGTTCCAGCCAAGGGAAAGTAGTTTTTCAAGAGCGTTTCTAATAATTCGTAGTTGATAATATCTCTCTTGCGGATCTGAGCTACGATTTGGATATAGATGATTTTTAATCTTGGACTTACGGGCTTTGACAAGTTTTTTCTTGTCTTTATCCCAATATCGATAGTATACGTGCCATTGCTTGGAGAGATCGCCTCCATGGTCAACTATTCTAGGTTTGCCAAAGGGTATTTGTTCCATAATTCCCCAATTATTCCCCACTATAGCTAATTCGACTGCTTGTTGAGGAGATAAAGAGCTGTAATTTAGCTCTTTATCATTTGTGCCCAGAACAGGACTTGAACCTGCACGGCCTAAAACGGCCACCAGCCCCTCAAGCTGGCGTGTCTACCAATTCCACCACCTGGGCATTATAGTTTAAGAGTTGTTTTGCTAAATAGGCAAAAGTAAAGGTATGTCTTAAACTAAAAATAGTCCCGATATTATCGGGACTATTTTGTGATTCAGCAGGGGCTCGAACCCTGGACCCTCTCCTTAAAAGGGAGATGCTCTACCAACTGAGCTACTGAATCATGCTTTTTCAAAAGCGGCTGCAAATATAAGGGACTTTATGCTGGAATGACAAGCCTAAAAATGAATTTTTGTTTAATTATTTTTCAAGAGACTAAAAGTCAGTTTGGTAAATGAAAAATACTGTTCTACTTTGGCCTCATGAAGATTTCACTCATTGGATATATGGGCTCTGGTAAGTCTACCATTGGCCCTGAATTGGCAGTTCTTTCAGGATTAGATTATTATGACCTGGATGCAGAGATAGAGAAGCATACGGGCTACACTATTACAGAAACAATTTTTAATAAAGGTGAGCTTTATTTTAGGAAACTAGAACGTGAGAAACTGCATGAAATATTGGCCAAAGACAACTTTGTGCTAAGCACAGGCGGTGGTACACCATGCTATTATGATAACATAGATGTGATAAACAAAAACTCACTAAGTATATACTTGCAGTACAACGTAAAAGAATTGTTTGAAAGACTAAAAGGCAACACTGCTGAAAGGCCATTGATAGCCCACTTGGAAGGTGAACCTTTGCAGGAGTACATTGGTAAGCACCTTTTTGAAAGAAGTACTTATTACGACAAGGCAACCGTGGTGATAAAAGCAGGGAAGCTGAGTAACCTTGAGATACTAAAAGAGATAAAAAATTATACTCATGAATGAGCATTTAAAATTTTTAAAGGAAATAATTGCAGAGAGGCGAACTATAAAGCCGGATCAGTTTACTGGCGAAAGGGTAGATGATTTAATTATTCAGCAAGTGCTGGATGCCGCAAACTGGGCGCCTACACACGGCTATACCGAGCCTTGGCGTTTCACAGTTTTTACTGAAGATGGCTTGGCTACGCTTGGAGATTTTCTGGCTAATTATGATCAGCCAAACCGTGATGTAGAAGACTTTAACCAGGTGCGGTATGATAGGTTGCGAAATAGCCCGCTAAAGTGTTCGCATGTAATTGGCATTGGCATGAAGCGAGGGGACAATCCTAAGATACCTGAGATAGAGGAGATTTGTGCTACAGCTATGGCCGTGCAAAATATGTGGCTGACTGCCCATGCCTTGGGTCTTGGGTCTTATTGGAGCACAGGAGCAAAAGCATTCACTCCTGAAATGAGAGACCTGTTTGGCTTGGGTGAAAACGATCTTTCTTTAGGGCTATTCTTTATAGGAAAACCTGCTATTCCAAATCCAAAAGGAAGGAGAATTTCTAAAGTGGAAGACAAAACTACCTGGGTACGTAGGTAGCCTAAAAGAAGTAGGGGATAAACCAGTAGCAGTAAATCGAAATAATGATTATGCTGGCTATGTTTAGCAAAATTCCTGTTTTGGCCATGTCACCCATTTTTAGGTAACCACTACTAAATACAATTGCATTTGGTGGTGTAGATATAGGAAACATAAAAGCGCAGCTTGCAGCTATCGTAAGAGGTATTGCAAGCTGCATTTCGTTTAGGCCAAAGCTTTGGGCTATTACAAATGACACAGGAATAAATACAGAGACAAGAGCTACATTACTCATTACTTCTGTAAGGAAAAGGGCAAGCGCACAGATTATAAGTACCAAAACAAAAACGTGTGGTGTACTATTTTGACTAATCCAGTTTCCTAGCAGTTCCACAATATTGGTAACCTCCATTCCTTTGGCTACAGAAATTCCTCCTCCAAAAAGCAAAAGAATTCCCCATGGAAGTTTTTCCGTGTCCTGCCACTTTAAAAGCGGCTCCTTACTTCTAGTATCCGGAACCACAAACAAAACCACTGATGCCAGTATAGCGATGGTTGTGTCTGAGAGTGTCGACAACCATTCAATCTTATTAAGTTGAGCCCTGAAAATCCATAGCAGTGCCGTGGAAACCATAATTATAAGAACACGTTTTTCGCCAGATTCTAATTTGCCAAGTTCTTTTAGCTCTTGCTTAATGAGCGTTCCGATGCCTTCAATTTTATCTAGCCTTATTGGAAAAATCACTTTGGTGGAGATGAGATAGGTAGAGGTAAATAAAACAATTACTAAAGGGAGGGCGAAGATTAACCAAGTGGAGAAATCAATTGGGGGCAAACCACTGTCTGAAACAATACTTGCCAAAACTAAGTTTGGAGGGGTACCGATGAGCGTGGTAATTCCACCAATATTTGCTGAATAAGCAATTCCTAGCATTAAAGTAATTCCAAAGTTTCTGCCCGCCTTGCCATCTTTTATTTTGTCACCCAAAAGGGAAACTACGGACATACCAATAGGAAGCATCATTACAGCTGTAGCAGTATTACTAATCCACATAGAAAGCAAGGCTGTGGCGAGCATACTCCCCAATATTATCCGGTTTGGCTTTTCTCCACTTAGGTTTATAATGTTGAGAGCTATTCGCTTGTGAAGATTCCATTTTTCGATGGCCAAACCCAGTATAAAGCCTCCAAGAAACAAGTAAATAACAGGATTTGCATAGTTAGCTGTAGTGGCCTTCAAATCTAGTATTCCGAGCATGGGAAACAGAATGATGGGCAGCAGGGCGGTAACCCCAACAGGAATTGCTCCACCTATCCACCAGGCCAGCATCCATAGCACAGATGCAATCATGCGCACTTGCATATTATCACCCCCAAGGGCTAAACAAATAAGAAATAATAAAGGCCCAATGGCGAGGGAAATCCAACGATTTTTCATTAGGGCTAAAATAGAAATGCTATCATTCTTTTAGGAATGAATGATTGTAATATTCATCGTCAACATATATTTTCAGAATATATGCCCCTGTCGGAAGGCTCTCCAATAACAGATTTTTGCTAAAATCCATAGTTTGAACGACCTGTCCCTTAGCGTTGATAATTTCCACTTTGCTAGGCTTAATATCCTGATTGGAGTAATCCAGGCGAAGTATGTCTTCCACAGGATTAGGATAGATGTGAAACGGAGAAGCTGAACCAAATTCATTTAGACTTACCACTTGAGCATCGCCACATATCAACTCCAAATTATGATTGAACACTAGTTTGCTTACATGCCAAGGTACATCAACATTGAAAACCTGACCATTGCTAGTATTCTCTAGCCTTATAATAGTATCTCTGCCCAAACCTTCGAGGCGTATAGGTAGTGGCATTTCATAAAAACTCACTGATGGATGGGATTGTGTTTGGTTTACAGTAATAGTTACATTATTTCCGCTCTGACCCCAACTTATTTGATAGGTAGGGTAACCTTGCCCATATATCCATTGATTAAAAAATGTGGTTAGATTTTGACCACTTGAGGCTTCTAAGTGTTTTTGAAGGTCGGCAGTTTTGGCGTATCCACCAGCCAAATTAGGGTCAGAAAGATAGTTAGTCAGCCCAGTGAAAAAGGCAGAATCGCCAATTTGATAGCGTAGCATATTAATAACCATTGCACCTTTGTCATAGGATAAACGGCCACTAAAAATCCTCGGAATACTTGTGGTGTCGTCCACATAAACAGAACCATCAGGGGCTGACGTAATATGCTGGATTTTTAAGGATTTCCAATAATTCCAAAGACCAATAGATTGGTATCGTTCTACGGTAAGTCCTTCAAAGTAAGTGGCAAAGCCCTCGTTCAACCAGATGTCATGCCAGCTGCCACAGGTCACATGGTCACCAAACCATTGATGTGCCGCTTCATGAGCAATTAGGGAATAAGGAAATCCACCCATAAAACTCATGGTCTGATGCTCCATTCCGCCTCCCCAGCCAAACTGTGCATGGCCATATTTTTCATTTGAAAATGGATAGGGAATAGTCAGACTGTCAAAAAGCTCCAAGATTTCTATAGTTGCCGGAGTTTCAGTTTGGGCTTTAGTCAAGTTTTCAGGATATACATAATTCAAAATTTCCAGGGGGCCGTTCCTAAGGTTGGCATATTCAGAGTATGCGGAATAGTTGGTTACTGCAAAAGCTACCAAATATGCGGCTATAGGGTTTCTGCTTTTCCAATGAGTGGTTACATTGCTACCGATGGTTATTTCGCTAACAAGTTTTCCGTTTCCAGCAACTTTGTTTCCCGCAGTAGCGGTAACAAATACATCGAGCGAATCAATTTTATCATTCAAGCTTTGCTTGGTGGGCCACCATTCCATGGCTCCATAAGGTTCTGAAAGTGTCCAAATAATAGGGGTGTTGTTGTGCGAGTTTTGCTCAAAAGACCCAAAGCCATTGCTCACGGGTTTGCCTTGGTAGTATATCGTTAACGAATCATTTGAGTTTGAGGCCAAAGGAGCGGGGAGCTGAACCTCTAGAATATTATTTTGCGTTCGGCTAAACGTAAGTGACGTATTATGATATATGATTGAATCAACAGTAAGGCTATCATGCATATCAAACTCAAGTTGAGAAAGGTTGCCTTGGTGGGGTTTAAATCGAAAATGAACAGATCCTTGTATATATTTTATAGCAGGATCAATTTCCCATTTAGCTATGGCGTAGTACAAGTCATAAGTATCAGAAGCGCCTTGTGCAGCATGTTTTTGATGACTAACTTGTGCAGCCTTTTGCTCAGATTGAATGATCAGCTGCTGCGTATTTTCCTGTGGTTGCCATTGAGCATTGGCACAGGCATATAACACAATCAGGAGGAATAATAGTGGATTTTTCATCTATAGGGTTTATGACCCCTAAATGTAGAATTATTCGCGCAAATAGATTTTTACCAATCATTGTTATAATTGATTATGATATGTAGCCTTTTAACTCTACACAATTGAAACGAAAGACTCCAAATTCAGAGCATGATTTGCAACATGCCCACGGCAGGGATATGATTTATAAACTGGACGGCAATGGTCGTTTTACGTTTGTGAATAATGCAATGGCCAAATTTTTTGATGCTACAACCGAAAGCTTGCTGGGGTTATACTTTACGGATGTTATTCGTGAAGATTATCGCAAAAAGGTCTTTGACTTTTATGTAGATCAATTTGAACGTAAGTTACCCTCTACTTATTTTGAATTTCCTGTAATATCTCCTTCGGGAAAAGACCGTTGGGTAGGGCAGAGTGTGGAGGCAGTTACCAATGAAGATCAAATTGTGGAGTTTTTGGCAGTAAGCTCAGATATTACTGATCGTGTTTTAGCCTCGCTTTCATTACGTTATACCGAAGAAAGATATAGACACGTCATTGAAAATATAAACTTGGGTACTTTAGAAGTGACTCAGGACGACACCATAATCAGCGCCAATCGTTCCTTTTGTAATCTTAGTGAATATGAAGTAGACGAGTTAATTACCAAAAAAGCCGTTGACCTTTTGAAGGAAAGGAAAGACAGCGTTTTGGTAAAAAGAATGGCGGATCTAGCTAACGGATCAGCTATAGAGATAGAGCTCGAAAGTAAATCCGGGAATTCCGTTTGGGTAATGCTTTCTGTGGTACCAATAAAGAACAAGCATAATGAGGAAATTGGTCACTTATGTGTATTTCACAATGTGAGCAAAATGAAACTTCAGGAGAGAAGTTTGCAAGAGTTATTGGAAGAGGTAGAAAGCAGAAACGAGGACTTAAAGAACAAACAAGATTTTTTGACTTCGATCAACGATTTTGCAGCTAAGCTAATAGGTTCATCATCTTTAGGACAGGTATTGGACGAAATGACCATGACCGTTGTTCAGAAGTTTGGATTCATTGATTGCCGCATTTATTTATTTGGAGATGATGGCAAGCTGAGGCAAGTGGCATTTTTTCCTAATGAAATTTTGGCCTATGAGGCGGATAGTGAGAGCCTTCAAAAGGTAGTGAGCGAAGGTGTAGCTGTGGTTAATTCCTCTCAAGATGGTTCGGTTATAAATGTGCCTTTGATTGCAGATGGAGAAACCCTGGGGGCAATTCGCTCCAAAACGGTAAATAAGCAATGGGAGGATTTGCAAACCCTGACCACATTGTCCAACCTTTCGGGAAACCGGATAAAAAGTGCCATTGTAAAGCTGAAAAGATTGGAAGCAGAGAGAGCCTTAAAGGAAAGTGAAACGCGCCTTCGCTCTATTCTTGATTCTGCACTTGACGCTATGATTACTATAGATGAAAACGGAATAGTAACGGAGTGGAACCTAAGAGCTGAAGAGATTTTTGGCTATTCTATTGACGAAACTTTAGGTAAGGATTTGAGTAATCTCATTGTTCCGGAGAAATACAGAGAGGCTCACAATGCAGGAATGAAACATTTTTTGAATACAGGAAATGGCCCCATTTTGAACCAAAGGATTGAAATACATGCGGAACATAAAAATGGCGATTATTTTCCTGTAGAGCTTAGTATTGTGCCCATCCAGCTAAATGAAGGATATTTATTTAGTGCCTTTATAAGAGACATCACACTAAAGAAAAAAGCCGAAGATGATATGTCTACTGCTTTGCAAAAGCAAAAAGAGCTGGCAGAATTAAAATCCAGGCTTATTAGTATGACTTCTCATGAGTATAGAACTCCACTTACTACTATAAAAAGTAGTCTGGACTTGCTGAGCTTTATTTTGGAAAACCAGAACTTATTAAATCGCGATAAGATTGAAAAAAACATTAACCGTATTAATTTTGAAATAGACAGACTTAATACCTTGGTAAATGATATTTTGACTGTTGGAAAACTAGAAGCTGGTTCATTGCCCTTTAGGTCTGAGCCGACTGATGTCGTTGAATTATGTAGTTCTTTAATAGAGAACACTTTTGGGCATCAGAAAGATGGCCGGGTGGTAAATCTTGAAGTATTAGGTAATCCAGTAACACTTCAATTAGACGAAAGTCTTTACTCGCATATACTTTCAAATTTGTTGCAGAATGCTTTTAAATATTCACCCCTAGGTAAAAATCCGCAGTTACATCTCAGGTTTGGAGAGGAGCATTTAGAAATACGTGTAAAAGATAGCGGAATTGGTATACCTCTGGAAGAGCAAGAGCTCTTGTTTGACTCTTTCTATAGAGGTAGCAATGTAAAAAACATACAGGGGCATGGTATGGGCTTGGCAATTGTAAAGCAATTTGTAGAATTGCACGGAGGTTCAATAGAAGTGATTAGTGAAGAAGGAGAAGGAACCGAATTTATATTGAAACAACCTTATAAACAAAACTCTCAATAAACTAACTACCCATGAGTAATTACAAAATTCTTATTGTAGAAGATGATCCAAATATTGCGGATACACTAAAAGATATGCTCGAAACCATGGAGCATGATGTAATAGGTGTTTTCGATAATGGCCCGGAGGCAATACTTTTTTTAACAAGAAATAAGGTTGATTTGGTATTGTTGGATATACAACTACGTGGCAGGATGAATGGTATTGAGGTAGCCGGGGAAATACAGGAGACAAATTCTATCCCTTTTATATTTACCACTGCTTATGCAGATAGCAAAACAATTGCTAAAGCCAAGGAGAAGGGACCGTACGGCTACATTGTAAAGCCTTATGGGATGAAGGATATTTATGCCGCCATAGAGATCGCAATTAATAATTATAAGCTTTTGGATGAGCTCCAGGTGCCTCAATTAGAAGCTGCGGATTTGCGTAGCAATCATCTCTACCTAAAAGTAGATACCAAGTTGGTGAAAGTTGATGAAGATGATATTCTATATGTTGAGGCTAAAGGCGATTATGTGCTGTTCAAGACTTTAGAGAAAGGCTTTGTAGTAAATGCCACAATGAAAAAAGTGGAGGAAAAGCTCAATTCCACTAAGTTTTTAAAGGTACATCGGTCCTATATAATCAATCTCGATAAGATAGTAGATATTGAGAATACTACGCTTGTGATTAATGATAAAGTGATCCCAATCAGCCGCTCTCACAAGGATTCGTTACTATCAAGGCTTAATACACTTTGATGTCAAACATCGGGAAATAATGTTTAACCATCAGAATTTTTGTGTTATCGGTCGAATTGGCTTTGTCATGTTATGCAAGCATTATATCTTTGTAGTGTTAGTTTAAGAGTTGGTAATGTTTTTGAGAGGGCATTACCAGATTACTTGGTTCATACAAGTAGTTGCAGTTAGTTTAGTTGAAGTACGATAAGCTCCTAACATGGTTTTAAGTAATGATGATTAGTTAAGGGGTTAACAATTATTAGAGCACACATTTAGAGCTTATCGCGGAATCCCCGAGCTAGTTACTCGGGGATTTTTGTTTTTTATATATCTCTTCATCAAGTGTGATCATCGTAGTGTAAAGCCTAAATCATACTTTAGCATACCAAAATTTAAGGTATGTTGTGCATTGACAATCCATATATAGAGCCGTATTTCAATCAAGCGGTAGAAGAGTATTTACTCAAAAATTCTGACGAAAACATTTTTATGCTGTGGCGGAATGACAATGCCATCATAGTAGGAAAACACCAGAACACTTTGGCGGAAATAAATGTGGATAATGTAAAAGAACGCGACATAAAAGTGGTGCGAAGACTTACTGGTGGAGGTGCAGTATTCCATGATTTGGGAAATCTGAATTATACCTTTATAATGGGGTATGGAGAGGAAGGAGCCAAGGTGGATTTTAAAAAATATAACCAGCCTATAATTGACGTTTTGGCTGGCTTAGGCGTAAAGGCTCACTTTTCTGGGCGCAACGACATTTTGATTGATGAGCAGAAGTTTTCCGGCAATGCGGAGCATATTTACCATCAAAAGCAAAGAGTGCTGCATCATGGTACTTTGCTTTATGCTTCCAATGTTAAAGACATTTCGGATGCTCTAAAAGTAAACCCACTGAAATTTGAGGGTAAAGCCCGAAAATCTGTGGTAAGCCGGGTTACTAATATCTCTTCTCACCTAAAGGATGATATTGGGGTGGAAGCTTTTCGACAGGAAGTGATGATGCACATTACTAAACTATACCCGGATGCTGAACCATATACTCTTACGGAAACCGATAAGAGAGAAATACAAGAGCTAGCTGATGAAAAGTATAGCCAGTGGCATTGGAACTTTGGTTATTCACCCAAGTATGGTCTTAAAAAAGGTGTGAAAACTCTGGGTGGTCACGTTGAGGTTCATCTTAATGTAGATAAAGGACTGATTACCGATCTTGACATTTTTGGCGATTTCTTTGTAAATAAAGACATTGAGCCATTAGTAGAAGGATTGAAAGGAGTGGAGCACCGCGAAGATGCTGTTTTACAAAAGCTTAAAGACCTGCGAAGTAGTGCTTACTTCAATAATATTTCTGAAGAAGAATTGATGGAGGCGTTTTTTTGAGACAGGCTATGAGTTGTAGAAACCACACGAAGGGATTCGTGCGGTAGCAGGGCATTTTTTTGATGAAGTATAGTGCTTTTGCAAACCTATTAGCGCAGGAAATTTGAACTATAATCTAATTGGGGCTAAACATTTCTTACCAATTGTTATACTCAAATTAAAAATGCAGAATATGCCTATTGTAGTGCACACTTATTTTTAATTATCTTCAATATTCCAACCAAATCTAAACATTATGAAAACCTTACATCACATTTACTGGTGGAACCTTGAAAACCTATTTGATGAAGATAGTTCATCTGAAAGGCCGGCATGGCTGCAAAGCCGATTGCGCAGCGAACTGAAAGGGTGGACTAAAACCGTATTAGACAAAAAACTGACCAATTTGACTAATATCATTTGCCAGCTTAATGGTGGCAATGGCCCGGATATACTAGGTGTTTGCGAAGTAGAAAATAAGGCTGTACTGGAAAAGTTGATGATAAAGCTCCACGCTCAGTTACCCAGAACTTATAAAGTGATGCATCAAGATACCAGCGATGGACGTGGAATTGATGTAGCCATCATTTATGATACTCAAAAATATAGCGATGACGGTCGTCAGTTTTCACTGGAAATAATGAAGCGCAATGCTACACGTAATTTGTTTCAGGTGCAGCTTACCACCAGTGCAGGTAATGAATTGGTGCTAATAGGCAATCACTGGCCTGCACGCTCAGCTGGGAAATATGAAAGTGAGCCTTATAGAATGATGGTGGGGGAAACGTTAAGCTATTGGATTGAACGGGTACATGATATAAAAATGGAAGAAAGAGGGGAGAAGCACCCTGCTATAATTCTCATGGGAGATTTTAATGATAACCCTTATGATCGCTCACTTACTGAGTATTTGCGTAGCAGCGGTACTCTAGAAAAAGTAAAAAACTCTACTAGCCATATTATGTTTAATATGATGTACAGCTTTGTGGGGGGTGACATCGGCACATATGTATATGGTAATGATATCAATGTGTTGGATCAATTCATTGTGTCCCGTTCCTTGGTGGTTGATTATTATAAGTATCCTTTTCAAGTGGAATCTATACAAATAGTGTATTACCCCAATATGGTAAAAGGTGACTATAATACTCCGATACGTTTTTCACGACCCTCTGAGTCCAGTTATAATCCTAGCGGGTATAGCGACCATTTACCTATTGAATTGGTGATTGAGGAAAATTAATAATAGAGCATTAAATTAATGTCGAGACAGGAAATTGATAATTTCTACCTAAATCTTTCGGAGCCAAATAGAGGGTGCATGCTCAGCTTACGAAGCATTCTCTCTAATTGCCACCCGGACATTACACAGGAGTGGAAGTATCGTCTTCCCTTCTTTTACCTCAAGGGTAAAATGTTTTGCTATTTATGGATGGATAAAAAAACAACACATCCTTATATCGGTTTTACTGATGGCGGCCAAATGGAACATCCATCGCTTATTCAAGGAGATAGAAAAAGAATGAAAATATTACTGATTGACCCAAATAATGATATTCCGCTAAACCTTTTGAAGAAAGTTTTGAATGAGGCTTTGGCCCTTCGTAGTTAACTATTCTTCTTTCCCAAAAAAGTAAGCGACACCTATACCCATATTTGCCCTACCTGCAGGTTGTGCTGACGGTATTTCTTGCGAAAGTGGTATCTGTGCAAAAGTGTTGATGAGTAACCTTTTGATATATAAATCTACACCTATGGTAAGATTAACAAAGGTGCCACCACTGTATTCTTTTAGTTGGTCATACTGGTAATCTTGGTCAAAATGTTCCAAGCCAATTCCTACACTTGGTAAGTATGCAAACTTCTTGGTTTCTCCCCAGTAGAACAATGCCATTGCAGCGCTCAACTGGTTTCCATAATCATAGGTCAATTCGTTTTCACCATTAAAGGTGTAACGCAAATTAGTGTTAAGTCCCCAAGTACGATAACGCAAGGTGTGGATAAGGTGAAGGTTATAACTAAATGCACCACTTCCCACTTGAAACCCTGCTGGCAGCATAAGTTTGGTGTCATCACGCTGCTGATATTTTCCACTTGGTAGAGTAGCACCACCACCTATTAGTAATAGATTTTTCCAGTCAGAGGTAATGCTATCCCCATAATCCACTAAGGTGTAGTTTATGTTGGCACTAATGTCTCCCACACCTTGAATTTCAGTAGTGCGCTGGGTTTCTAATCTTTGGTTTACAGAGTAGGGCACGGTAAGAAACAGTTGCCAGCGATCGGCTGGATAGTATCTCATCCAAGCTTCGGTACGAAAGAAACGGTCTTCAAGCACTTGGCTACTGGCGTCATTTGAATTAATGTTATTGGATGGGTGCAAAAAGTTGCTGTACTGAAATCGTACTCCGGCAATGTTTTGGTTGAATTGAGGTAATACACCTAAATATCCCATTCCGGCTCCGCAGCCACAAATGTCGCAGGCTAATGAATTTATTGAATAAAGAGAGATTGCAATTACAAGGATTACTGACCTTTTCATTATTGCTATAAGTTTTGCTTGCTCTTGGCAAGCGATGGTTTTGTAATATAATTATAGTCCGTAAAGGTGGTAAGAAATTTCACTAAATCCTGCTTCTCATTATTTGTAAGAATGATGGGCTCCTGAAGCTCTTCCGCTAAATTAGGAGTTGGCTGTATACTGGTGGTGTAGTGGTCAATAACCGCATCCAAAGTTTTAAAACGTCCATCGTGCATATATGGATAGCTCAGTTCTACATTACGTAAACTGGGAACTTTAAACTTTCCTCTATCATTTTCGTCTTGAGTAATCCGAGCTCTTCCCAAGTCGGCAGAAGTAATATCCAAGCCGTTATTTTTAAAACTAAAATCAGTGGTCAGTGCACCGCTGTGGCATGAAACGCAATGCTGTTGAAAAATCTTATAGCCGCGCTTCTCACTTTCGTTAAACACATTTTTGCCTTGTAGGTGCTCATCAAACTTACTTTCAGAAGAAATCATCATACTCATAAACTGAGCTAAAGCGAAAAGCAGTTTCTGATCTGAAATGCTATCTACATCAAAAGCTTGCTTAAAGAGTTTGCGATAAGTAGGGCTGGCATTAAGTGTAAGCATAGTTTTTGCAAGACTGCTGCCCATTTCGGCAGAATCGGTAATTGGTGCAATAGGCATCACTTCAATGTGATTTATTCCACCATCTGCCATAAATGAGGGAAACCAAGCCAAATTAGCCAGGGCGGGGGAGTTCCGTTTTCCAAGAAGTCCATCAATTCCTTCACTTTTGGCCTTACCAGGATCAGCAAAACCGGCTTCAGGAAGATGACATGACCCACAGGAAATTGAACCAGATGCCGATAAGATAGGATCGTAAAAAAGTTTGCGACCTAACTCAAAGCCATCTTTGGTTACAGGATTGTTTTTAAAATTATAATGAGGAGCAGGAAAGTGCCCAGGTCTTTCAAACCCTACAAAACTGACTGGTTGTAACTCAGTTTTGTCTGGTCTACAGGATGAGATAAGAAAAAGGACACCCACCACCCATAGCAGGCGTCCTTTAGTAATAAGCGATATTTTTCTACTGCCAAGCAATTAGTCGTGGATATGATCCAAGATAAATGCCTCAGCCAAATTGTGAGATACCATTTTAGCATCATCACCCGGCATACGAACACGGCTAAGATTAGCGATGCTTATGGTATGGTGATCACCATCAAACAGCTTCTTTACATCGGTTATGATGTGCATTTGAGGTGATGCATTTGGGCTTATGTTCAACATATGATTGTGCATGTGATGAGAGTTGGTAACCTGAGCGGCATCAGGCCCCCCAAAACCACCTACATGGTAGCTAAAAGTGCTATCTGAAGATGCCAACGAATTACCCTCAGCTTTGATAAATATGTAACCTGTGTTCCAGCTCCAAAACATATTATTTGATGTACTAAGAGCGCCTTCTTGTGCGCCAGCTACATTGCGAGCGCTATCTACGCCTATCATGTAGCTTATTTTGTGGTATTCACCAGTTGGCACATCTTCAATCAAAAACATGGAAGAGGAAGGTACTGCGTGGTCAATTAAGTGATAGCTTTCTTCTTCACTCCACACGGTTCCGTCCACTTTTTCCAGCTTAATGTTGCTAATGTAATAGCGTAGGTTGTTAAATTCCAATTTTTCGCCACTACCATTGGTATACTCTGTATTGTAGGCAAAAGCGTTACCGTCAAATGTGTGCTCTATCTCAAAGGTAAAGTCACCATAAGTAACATTGTCGGATGGATCTTGAGTGTCGTCTTTGCTATCATCATCACATGATGTAAATAGTGCAACAGAGGAAAGAAGGGCTATAAAGCCAAGGTTTTTTAAACTTTTCATAATTGTAAGTCTTGAAATAATTTTTTTGAATAAAACTGCCTGATAGGTGCAGACATACACGTGTAGATGTAAACCATAGCATACAACTACAAACCAATTACCCGAAAGGGCAATACAATAAATTTAGGATATACCTAAGCTTGACGGGGTGGGTGAAAAATATCATGGGTATACATGCTCTCTACGCGATTGGTAGGTGCAGGTAGATTTTCAGAAGAATCTGCTTGAAGAGATTCAATAGGCTGAAAGGTGAAATCATTTACTACAAAGGAAAAACATTCCATTTGTGTGATTTGTGGCAATTGCTGAGGTTCGTCTTGCTCATTTTCTGTAAGTTTCAACTTTTGCATTAGCACACATTTACCACCACATTCCATTTCTGGTTTGTCACGGTTTTCACAAAGGTTTTTAGCAATGTAATCCTGATGGATAACAAAGTCAGCCGTGATGGCCACTTTTGAAACCCAAGGGAATGCCAGTACGGCACAAAGGATAAATGCTATGAAACCTCTTAACATGGCGACAAAACTAAATCAAAAAGTAATAATAGCTAAAGATATTCCTGCAATTCTGGTTTATCATTTATTTTACGGTGGCTTTATCAATGTTATCAAAATCTTAAAAGTTCATCTAGTGAGGTATGATAAAATTCTTTTTCGCAACTTTGTTGCGTTAAATAAAATGTCTTGCGTCTACCACTATTTGCACTCTGCTTTTTTAGCTCTATTAGTTTTGTCTTTGCTCAGCATAATCTGGAAGTAGCGCTTCGTGATAATGAAACCCGTGAGGCCATTCCCTATGCTATGATGGAAATTCACGAAAGTGGCCAGCGCATTAATACAGATGTGTTTGGTACTTCCTTAGTGAAGTTAACCAAAGGAAGTTATCACCTTCACTTTTCGGCTACAGGTTTTGAAGCCAGCGATCTTGATATTACATTAAAAAGAGACACTTCTTTTACAGTATTTCTAAAACCAACTTTTGTAGAATTGCGAGAGGTTCTGATTGAGGAAGGTATTTCTAAAACCACAAATCGGAAGCTTACACAAGACATTGAGCGAATCAATATTTCGGAGAATAGCAAAACTGATGGAGCAACTTTAGCAGAAGCTTTAAGTAATGTAGCCGGTGTTGCATCATACAACACGGGGGTAGGTATAGCAAAACCAATTATTCGCGGATTTACCGCCACACGAATTTCAGTTTATGATCAAGGGATAAAGCAGGAGGGCCAGCAATGGGGCATGGATCATGGTTTGGAAATTGACCCTTTTAGTGCTAATCGTATGGAAATTCTTAAAGGTGCTGGGGCCTTGCAATATGGCTCTGATGCTTTGGGGGGAGTTGTGAAACTACTGCCAGACCCCGTTCCAGATAACGGTTTTTCAGGAGGGTATACAGGAATGTATAAGTCAAATAACGGAACCATTGGAAACTCTGTCCACCTTAATATCAAAAAAGATAAGCACTTTGTGAGTGGACGTATCAGCTATCAGGATTATGATGATTATAGAATTCCAGCTGATGAATTTACATACAATGGATTTGTGCTTCCGGTGGTAGACAATAGGCTAAAAAACACAGCAGGTAACCTTTTGAGCGGCAGGCTCACGTATGGCTATTTGGGTGAAAAGTACAATTTGAGATTAATGGCCAGTCAGTACAAGCAAAATGTAGGCTTGTACCCAGGTGCTACAGGAATTCCCAGAGCTTATGATGTGGCTAATATTGGAGATGTAAGTGATATCGATTTGCCCAACCAGGAGGTGATTCACAGTAAGCTTTATGCAAAACTCAATGTGAAAATTAAGGACAATTGGCTTATCACCGATGTTGGATTTCAGCAGAATGATAGAGTAGAAAATTCAAATCCTCATTCACATGGTTTTATCGAAATTGATGAGGACGATACTGAAGCACTAGGTCTTGACTTAAAAACCTTGAGTTTAAACAGCAGTTATAGCTGGAGCAAAAAAAAGATAAAATATGTTTTGGGTACTAACCAGCAATACCAAAAAAATGTGCGAAGTGGCTGGGAATATTTGTTGCCCGACTTTGAAACGTATAATGGTGGAATTTTCACTTTGCTTAACGGTGATTTTAGCGAAAAGCTAAGTTGGAGTGGAGGTGTGAGATTGGATTATGGATACGTCAATTCCAAGCAATATCTGCAACCTTGGTATAATGACTTGGACTCATTAGTAGAGCGATCACCGGATTTGGATAGACATTTTTTCAATTATGCGGCTTCGGCTGGAGTGAGTTATTTCCCGAATGATACCTGGAATTTTAAGGTAAACCTTGCTAAAAGTTTTAGGGTGCCTGTGCCTGCTGAATTGGCAAGCAATGGTGTGCATCATGGTACATTTAGACATGAAATAGGAAGTTCGGATTTGGATGCTGAAGAAGGCTACCAACTAGATTTGACAGCTATTTTTCAGAAAAAAGCCTTCTATATAAAATTAACACCGTTTCTAAATTGTTTTACAAACTATCTATACTTAAGGCCTTCGGGTATGTTTAGTCCTTTGCCGGATGCGGGGCAGATGTATATTTACTCGCAGACACAGGCTTTACATACTGGTGGTGAATTATTTGCTGAGGTTCACCCAATTGAGCATTTGCACATTTCCACAGCTTTGGAATATGTTTTTAATCTGAATTTAGAAACAAATCTGCCCTTACCATTTACCCCACCGCTCTCTAACTTATTCTCCGTGGAATATGATTTGATTAAAAATTCAAAAGTAAAATGGACCATTGTTGGGGAATATCGCGCTACATCTGCGCAGAATAGAGTTGATAGAAACGAAAAGATAACACCTGGCTACAATCTTTTTAATGCAAAAACAACATTACAATTTCCGGTTTGGAAAACAGATTGGGTTTTAGGATTGTCTTGCAGAAATATTGGGAACACCGCTTACTTAAGTCATTTGTCACGATACAGGATTTTAAACCTACCAGAGCAGGGCCGAAATATTATTCTATCGTTAAATGTTGGTTTTTAATTTGCAACAATGTTGCATTTGTGTAAGTTTGCATTATTAATAAAATTAAGAAATGAAAACAGTATTTAAAGTATTACTGCCAATTGTAGGTTCGGCCTTTTTGATGGCTTCATGCGATAAGGATGACGACAATGACACCACAGCACCAATTATTAAATCAGCTACTATTGATGGTAAAGTGGAGGATATTGAAGTTACAGCAGGAACGGCTATGACCTTTGTGGTAGAAGTAAGTGATAACGAAGATTTGGGACAGCTAAAGCTGGATGTACATGACAATTTTGACGGACACACTCACAAAAGTACTGCAAGTGTTAGCTGGGCTGAAGTGAAAATCGTAGAGCTTTCGGGTACAGATAAAACTGTAACGCAGGAGATGAATGTGCCGGCAGAAGCTACAGCTGGTCCTTATCACGCAGATATTTTGCTTATCGATGCTGAAGGTAATGAAGGCGAATTTGTGGAAAGAAGTATTATGATCAGAAATGGAAGTGAGCCAGGCATTAACGTTACTAACCCTGACCTAAGTGGAGAAGTACATGCAACTAAAGGTTCTACACTTACTATAGAAGGAACTGTATCTGACGATGTTGATCTTGCTGAAATTTATATTGTGCTGGAAGAAGAGCATGATGACGATCACGATCATAAATCAACTCAGGAAGAGGCGCTGTACGAAATGGATTTTGACCTTACGGGTTCGGCAGATGTAAGTTGGGATTTTCAAACCGATGGAAATGTTAATATTGCAATACCTGCAAACGCAGAAACAGGCCACTATGAACTAACTATAAGAGCTGAAGATGCTGAAGGAAATATCAATATCTTAAGTGGCGAAATACATATTATGTAATGAATGCTGAGGCACTTTTAAAATCACATGGATTACGCAAAACCGCTGGGAGACTGGCGGTTTTGGCGTTATTTTCAAAAGAAGGAAAAGCACTTTCGCACAGTGAACTTCAGGATGGAGTAACTGAAAATGTGGATCGTGTAACCTTATATCGGATTTTAGAATCCTTTGAGCAAAAAGGAATTCTGCATAAAGTGCCGGATGATCAGGTCTCAGTAAAATATGCGCTCTGTGATCATGAGCATGAAGTGGGAGAGGCCCACTCTGATAATCATGCTCATTTTAAATGTCGTGTTTGTGGTGATACCGTTTGCCTTGATGACTCTGAAATTCCACAAATCCAAGTGCCGAAAGGTTATGTTGTAGAGGGAAGTCTTCTGCTTATAAGTGGGCTTTGCGCAAAATGTGCTTAGATTTTTTTTAAGCCAGACAGGTTTATCAGCAAAGCGAATAAGAAGCTGTCTGGCTTTAACAGTGCTAAGGGCTTATAACCACTGGTTTATTCACAATACCAGAAAGAGTTTGAATCTTTAAAACGTAGTTTCCTTTTGGGATTTGTGATACATCTATATTGATAATACCATTTTGTTCTTTATTGATTTCTTGTCTATATAGTGGGTTTCCGGAAATATCTATTAATTGAATGGATTTAATGAGTACCTCATTAGAAGTCCAGGTCAAAGTAAACTTGCCGTTAGATGGATTTGGAAATAAATCAAGTAAGGATTCAAGTTTTAATTCCGGAAGTCCGATTTCGCTCAGTTTTCCGCTCTTCAGGTTTTGTTGATCGCACCTGTTTTTTACGGTAAGAATCACTTTATAGTGTAAGCCAGGGGTAACATAAGTGTGTAGAGGCATGGCACCAATAGCAGTGTCACCATCCCCAAAACTCCAATGGTAGATTACCGCATTTTTAGAGTTTGTTCCATCAAACTGAACCTTCATGCCAGATGAAGTTGTACTTACAATGTGATAGCTCCAAAGAGCTTCCGGAGGAAGACACAGTCTAACGACTTTAAACAATGAGACGCTATCACCACAAATATTTACCACGGTCAATCCTACTTTTACCGAATCATGATTTTGGTAGGAGTACTTTATCTCGGAGCCCACAGTGTCTTTGCCATTTCCAAGATCCCAGTAATAGATAGTTTGACCAGGGGTTGGGTTTGCGGTAAATATTACAGTATCTCCCACCTGAGTTATATTGAAGTCGGCCCAAAGGCTATCACATACAGTTATAGTTTTTATGGTCGAGTCTACGTTTCCACAATTATTATACGCTAAGAGTTTAACGGTATAAGTTCCTGCGGTATCATATACATGTGAAGAGTTTACAATGGAAGTGTCGGTTCCATCGCCAAAATCCCAATACAGAGAATCGTTAGAATTAGTAGAATCTAAAACAAAATTGGCTTGCAAAAAGTGAATACTATCGGTAAATGAAGTGGATACTAAGGGGCAATGTTTTGCCGTCACTAAAAAATCATCGATAGCAACATCACCATTAAATCCGCTAAAATTTCCTTTAAATTTAACTTGAATTGTATCTCCACTAAATTGAGCCAAACTCACTAAATGATATTTCCATGGGGCAGTCGATGAGGTTTGCTGAGCACCGGTAAAAGTATGAACATTTGTAAAGCCATTCTCATTTCCTACTTCCACTTCGAGAGATGTAATATCAGAGCCATACATATGGTAGCCAAAGCGAAGTCTTGGATTTACTCTCAACGGGTTGATATAAATTTGGGGGGAGGTAATTTCACCTGTGGTTGGATAGTTTGTGCCTGATGCCTCAGTATAAATATACTTCCCAGTTCCCCCGCTACCATTAGCCGGGCCCGTGGATGTAGATGTTGTAGCCCCGGTCATGACACCAAAATGAGGTGCTAAGCTATCGGGCCGATTCCAGCATGGGCTAATCTCATTTCCTATGTTACTTAAACTCACTCCTGGTACCCATGCTGTGCTATCAAAGTTTTCATAAAATGGTATGTTATAAAGTGGACAATCTGTTGTAATAACAAGGGGACCTACCCATTGGCTGGTATTTGGAGCTATGCAACTATCTCGTACGTAGAACTCATACTCTGTCCTTGGGCTTAAACCATTAATTGTAGTGGGATTGTTAGCTGTAGAAATAAAAGTGAAAGCTCCTGAGCTTGCGGTTGGTCGGTACTTAAGCTGCCAGGAACTTGGAGTCGCTGCACTCCAACCAAGGGTTACACTGGTTCCTGTGATTTTCTCTGCATGAAGTACGTAGGGTTTTGGGCAAATAGGCGCTTCTTCTATTGCAATATCGTCTATGGCAACATTGGTTTTGGTACCGGTAAGCGCATATTTGTAGGATGTAAAAGCTACTTCGATAGTGTCGTCTTTAAAACCGGATAAGTCAATCTCCATTTCTTTCCAGGCATCGGTATTGGAAAACTGTTGCTGACCAATTAAGGAAAGTACTTTCTTACTCACGTCTTTACTTTCAACAAATACAGCCATAGAATCAATGTCAGCACCATACATGTGATACCAAAAACTGAGACTTGGTTTTGTGAGATTACTCAAATCTAGCAGGGGAGTTTTAAAACTAGCTGCTCCGTAAACGGGCGATCCCGAACCACCACTTCTCACTGAAAATACATATCTTCCGTTACCGGTAGTATGATCACCAGAAGGGCCGGTTGAAGGGTGGAATGTTGGACCTTGCCGAGCTAAAAAGTAAAAATCGCCCCCAGTCGTTTTTCGTTTCCAACAAGGAGGAAAGGAATTATACACAGAAAAGTTAGCGCTGTCAAAATTTTCAATAAACGGAGCTAAAACAGGGGAGCAATCTGTTATGAAACTTATGGGACCAAACCAGCTCGAAACTTGCCCCGGTGCGCAGCTATCACGCACATATACGTCATAAGATGAGGAGGGAGTAAGGCCAGACAATATCACATGTGGAGTTGCTGTATTTATTAAAATTCCATTCTGAGCAGAGGTACCTGTTGGACCATAGCTTACATTCCAATTGTTTGCCCCACCGCTTATCCATTTAATACCAGCTTTTACATCGGTTTCAAAACTTATTGTAAGATTTTGGGGAGTTTCACATGCAGTATCATTAGAGATTCTAAAGTCATCAATTGACATATCTGTTTCAGCCCAAGGGCCAGGGGCATAGGGCACCTTTTCTCCTGTAAATCTTACCTGGATGGTATCTCCCAAGTAGCTACTTAGGTTTATCGTTACTTTATCCCAGGCATCAGCCCTGCTACTTTGCTGAGGACCGGTTATGGAGTACTCAAGATTCCAGCCAGAGCCATTGTTTATATGCACTTTAAATGATGCTATAGACAGGCCGAACAAGTGGGTGAAAAAGGTTAGTTTAGGATTATTTAAGGTATCTAGATCTATTAATGGGGACTTAAGCTCTGTTGTGATAGGATAATAATTTATACCATTTATTTCGGTAAACATGTATTTGCCATTACCCGTGGTATGATCATTCTGAGGACCTGTATTTGGAGTTCTGCTGCTAGCAGGACCAACCCTCCAATAATAGGTGTTTGCAGAGCTGCGTTGCCAGCAACTATCTATAGATCCTCCATTCTGTGCTGTGCCAGAGCTAAAAGTAATTTTATCAAAATTCTCAAAAAATGGAGCCTTTTTTATTTGGCAATTTTGGCTAAGTGCAATAAAATTAAGAGTACAGAAAACGAGAAAGGTGAACAGTAGTTTTGTGCTTTTCATCTTACAATTTTTATTAAAAATATATTTTAAACATTGATATACCGCCTTGTGCAGTATGCAACTTATTGTGCGCTAATTTTTGCTGATTGAGCGAAATAGAACAGAACCATTTTTTTCGGTTCCATCTCATTAATACTCATTGCCATAGAATTGAGCTAGCCAAAGAAACATAAGGGGTGTCTCTTATAGATTTGATAAATGGAGTAAGACAGTGCTCTTGCCATTCTTTCTTTTTTTGGGAACAGTAAAATTTATCTAAATTCAAACCCTTAATTAAATCACCATGCTCCAGCGCCTATTCACGGTTATTCTATTGCTTATCGCTTTTTCGGCAATGGCCGAACCGGCCAGTTATATCTTTTGTATAGAGGCAGAGGGCTTCGAAAGTTTTAAAGCTGTTGTAACCTTTCGTGCCGTAGACTTTGGAGAAGGCACCGCTCGCCAAATGGTGATGAACAAAGTGAGGCCCGCCTTGGGTGATACCACAAAAATTGACATTATCCTGACGGGCACTTGCCCCTGCGGAACGGATTGCCAGACCCTAAAAGTAGTTCCCAAAAACTGGAGCGGCAACCTTAGCGAAAATTATGATAAAGGTGGTGCCAAAACCCTTCCTAGTTCTTGCGCTGCCGTGATAGATAAATTGGCTTATGAAGCTGAATCACTCTTCAGTGACCCTGGTGGTTTTTTGAAACGAAACCTTTTTGGGCAGAAATAAAGATTCATACAAAGAGCGTTTATCTCATAAATCTCCATGAGCTTTTATAATATTATCAAAAATCCGTTTTGATATTACAGGTTTTTTTGAGCTTGGAATATAAACTTCCCAAGGCTTCAAGGTTTCATTTACAGAAATTCGTTATTTAGTGGTTTGTAAGAAAAGGCCGATGCTTTTTCTAGTTTCAACTAAAAACTGCCAACCCCTTAATGAGCCTTTTTCAAAACTCAGTACTCAAAAAATACCTCTCAGCGCAAGACAAAACCCACGTAAAGGAAGCTTACGCAAAATTTACCACCTACTTTCATAATCCTGAAATACAGGAAAACATACGCAACTCCAAAGAGGAGCAGTTTCAGGAAGGATTTCTGCGAGAGCTTTTTGTAAATGTACTTGGCTATACCATCAACCCCAATCCGGGGTATAACCTTACCACCGAACTCAAAAACATAAAAGACGCCAAGAAAACCGATGGCGCCATCCTGTCCCCCTCTGGGGGGGGTGCCACAGGCGGGGGAGGAAATTCGAACTCTTCTAAGGAAAGCGGACAAACTGCCCTAGCCGTAATAGAACTTAAAGGCACCGATACCAAAGACCTGGACAAGGTAAATGACCAGGCCTTTAATTATAAAAACAATCAGCCCGACTGCGTATATGTAATTACCAGCAACTTTGAAAAGTTGCGGTTTTACATCCACAATGCAGTGGAGCATGAGGAGTTCAACTTGTTTGCGCTTAGCGCAGAAAGATTTTCTCTGCTTTGGCTTTTCCTGCAAAAAGACAACCTGCTTAGTGGGATTCCCGCCAAGGTGAAAGAGGAAAGCCTGCTGGCCGAAGAAAAAATTACGAAACAGCTTTATGCTGATTATTCCGCCTTTAAGCAAGAGCTGTGGCAGGATATGGTAAAGCAAAATCCACAACATGACGAGCTTTTGCTGTATAAGAAAAGCCAAAAGCTGTTGGACCGCTTTCTGTTTATATTTTTTGCTGAAGACAAGGGCCTACTGCCGCCAAACAGTATTAGCCAGATAATTGGCCAATGGGAAAAGCTCACCGAACTGGATGAATACCGCCCGCTGTATGACAGGCTAAAGAAGTATTTCGGCTACATGAACAGCGGCCACAAGGGCAAAGCTTTTGAAATACACGCTTACAATGGAGGTTTGTTTGCCGATGATGAATTGCTGGACGGCCTTATTATAAATGATGAACTGCTAAAAAAGCACTGCCGAAAGCTAACGGAGTACGACTTTGAAAGCGAGGTAGACACCAACATACTGGGGCACATATTTGAGCATAGCCTCAACGAGATTGAAAATGTACGCGCCCAGCTGGAAGGCACCGAAATAGATAAAAGCAAAAGCAAGCGCAAAAAGGACGGGGTATTTTACACCCCCAAGTACATTACCAAATACATAGTGGACAACACGGTAGGCAAGCTGTGCGAAGAAAAGAAACAGAGCATTGGTATTGATGATGAAGAGTTTGCCAAAGACCGTAAAGGCCGAAAAAAGACAACCCTTAAAAAACTGGATGCCCAGTTAAAGGAATACCGCGAATGGCTGCTGCAGCTTACCATTTGCGACCCCGCCTGTGGTAGTGGCGCTTTTTTAAACCAAGCCCTGGAGTTTTTGATGGCCGAACACCGCTATGTAGATGAACTGGAAGCACAGCTATTGGGCTATGCCTTTGAGTTTCCGGGAGTGGAAAACCACATACTGGAAAAGAACATATATGGTGTAGATATAAATGAGGAGAGTGTGGAGATAGCCCGCCTCTCGCTATGGCTGCGCACTGCCAAAAAAGGCCGAAAGCTCAATAACCTGAGCAGCAATATAAAAGTGGGCAACAGCCTGATAGATGACTCCGCTGTGGCGGGAGACCTGGCCTTTAACTGGCAAAACGAATTTCCACAGGTATTTGAAAGGGGAGGGTTTGATGTGGTGATTGGAAATCCGCCTTATTTAAGAGTACAGGGTTTGAGAACCAATTTTGAAGTTGAGTCAGTTTTTTATGAAAAGAATTTTGATAGTGCCACAGGAAGATTTGACATTTATGTTCTCTTCATTGAAAAGGCTTATGGATTAATAAAGGATACAGGGAAGGTGAGCTTTATTCTCCCTCACAAATTTTTAGTTAGTGATTTTGGAGTTGGTATTCGTGGATTTCTTACCGTAAATAAAGCGGTTGAAAAAATTATTCATTTTGGCTCTGAAATGGTCTTTGCTGATGCTTCTACTTACACCTGCATTTTAAGTCTTTCTAATCAAAATGAAGTAGTTGAATTTAAAGAGATAGAGCCAATGCTGCTTTTCAATCCTTTTAGTTTTAATCAAATGCGAGTATCAGACCTATCCTCTGATAAATGGGATTTACAAGGGAAAGATATTTTCAATATTATTTTAAAATTGAAAAAACAGAAGCATACGGTGAAAGACCTATTTGACTGGATTAGTCAAGGTATTGTTTCTGTTGGTGATGATATCTTTCTGATGAGAGGAACCATTCAGGGAAATAGTTTTATTGGATATTCAGATAGGTTAGAAGCTAACATCGAATTAGAAGCAGGGGCGATGAAGCCCTTATTGAAAGGAGAGGATGTCAAAAAATATTCGGCATTATCCCCAAGCTACTATGTACTATACCCTCATTATGAAAAAGCAAATAAGACAGTGCCTTTGGAAGAGGAAGATTTTCAACAAAAATATCCTTTGGCCTATAAATATATGCTTCCATTCAAAGAAGAATTGATTGAAAAGAAAGTAAGGTATAAAACCAATCCCAGATGCTGGTACAGCCTTCATAGGTCTAGAGATATTTCCCTTTTCCAAAAAACTAAAATAGTTACCCCTGAGACCTCCTTTGGAGGTAATATGACCATAGATGAAGAAGGCTTACTTCACAATACCCAGGTCTATTTATTAGTCGATAAGAACGAGTTAGAACAAGATAAAAAGTATTTGATGGCAATCTTAAATTCCTCCTTGCTTTGGTTTTATCTCCAAAATACAGGAGCCGTGCTCAGAGGGGGATACTTTAGATTTAAAACAAAATATTTGGAACCATTCCCCATGCCCTTGAGTAACCTTGAGGCTCAGCAGTCGTTTATATCGAAAGTAGATTTGATAATGGACAAAACCAGAGATTTGCAAACTATTCAGCATACTGTTCTTGGTTTTCTCCAATCTAAATTCTCCATCGAAAAACCCTCCAAGAAACTCCAAAACTGGCCCTCCTTAGATTTTGAGGGATTTTTGACGGAGCTTAAAAAAGCCAAGGTAAAGCTAAGCCTGGCCGAGGAGGCCGAGTGGATGAGCTACTTTAATGCCCAAAAAGACAAAGCCAACACCCTGCAAGCCGAAATAAACCGCATTGACAAAGAGATAGACCAAATGGTGTATGAACTTTATGGGCTTACTGAGGAGGAGATAAAGATTGTGGAGAACTCGTAATTAACCAAATCATAATAACCATGTATCAAACTAAATCCAATTTCACAGAGGAGACTTTAGAATGGCCTTCGTATATTCCAGATGGTGCGACAAAACTTATTATGGGCACTTTCCCTACTGAAGCAAGTAAAAGAAGCTATCCCTTCTTTTACCCTAATACTGATAATTCCTTTTGGCGTGTCCTAGCAGCTATTGCTACTCATGAACTAAAATATTTTGAAGGAGATGAAGCTGTTCATGAAAGGAAAAATATACTCGATAAGCTAAACATGGGAATCACAGATATTGGAAATAAAATTTTACGAAATGGTAATAGTTCATTGGATGCCGATATTTTCCCAATGGAGTTCACGGATGTTTTCAAAATTTTAGATGAAACCCCCACGATAAATAAACTCATTTTTACAAGCAGCACAAGTAAGAATAGTGTTTTGGGATGGTTTCAAGCATATTGTCAATTGAACAGCCCTTTGAGATTATCCGCACTTGATGGATCTAATAATCCAAAGCGATGTAATATTTTAAATTACTCAAGAAAAGTCTCTGTAACTATTGTGCATTCGACTTCTGGTGCTGCTAGACGTTCTTTTGAGGAATTATTAGAGATGTACAGGTTTGAAATAACCCCAATGGATAATCTGAAAAAAAAGTAGTCATGACGAATCTAAAGATGATGGTGGATGAATACTTAAAGAGTAATCATATTAGCTGGCGTTTTAAAGTGATAGAATTTTACAAAGGTTTACCAACTGAGGAAATATTGAAGAAGGCTTGCTTAGCAAAAACTCACATTGGCAAGATGGATTCACATCAAAGAAGGGTTGGCAAAGAAAAATGTAAAGAGGGTTTAAGAATTATGATGACCAAGGAGAGTGAAGTTTGGAAAGCTAAAACCTTTGAGGGGTTGAAGCAAGTCACTGATTCTATCGCCTCCGTCACTCATGGCCTTGGTCCATTGTGGTCTTATGATACAGCGCTTCGTATTGGGTTTAAAATGAATGTTTTTCCAGATAGGGTGTACGTGCAGAGTGGAGTTAGCGATGGAATTAAGAATCTGTTAGGGAAAGATTTCTATAAGAATCTACCAAGAAATAGGGGTCACAAATATTGCTTGCGGGAAAACCTGCCGAAGGAGTTGCATGGGATGGAACCAGCTCTAATTGAGAACTTTTTATGTATATATAAAACACAGTTGATTATGTATGATTAATAAAATCATAAAATCTCTAGAGGGCATAAACGAAAGAGCTGCCGCTATCGAATTTAGAGGAGACGCTAATTATACCAAGGCTTGTATGGAAACCCTAACAAGCTTGGCTTATGGCAACAACTATCATGTTTATGGCCATGCCAATATTATAGAGCCTACCATGAATGAATGGCTTTATGATATGGTTTGGTGCACTCCAGAACCCCAGAGCATTTTCCATATTCAAAAAATTCACCTTGTGGTAGAAAGTGAGTGGAAGACTGGGAAGGATGAACAAGAATATGATTTCTACAAGCTGGTACAAGCACGAGCAGAGCTAAGGCTTTTTATTTTTCAGGCTAAAAGTGTAGAGGATAGAATGAACTACTTTAAAGATATAGTAGAACGTTCATCGATAGCACAGGAAGGTGACAACTATTTACTCGCTTGCTGGAATGATGACGGTGGCTTCACCTTTGGTTCTTTTAGCAAAGGAGGAGGGTGGGATTATTTATCCAATTGAGTAAATCCAATCTTTGCTTTAGGAGTCTGACAGGTTTCTCTGCATCGCGTTGATAAACCAACCTGTCAGGGCTGAAAAAAGATGGTATTACAAATGCTAATAAAATCTTAAAGATCAAACCTTTTGACGTACTTTGTGGTTTACTAATTCAAATCAATTCGTACTCAACTGTTTCCCTATATGGCAAATTCCTATTCAAGTAAAAATGCTCAAGAAGCCAGAGTAATTATATCGGGCGTTCAAAGTGGCGATAGACAGCAATTTGAAATGCTTTATGATAATTATGCTCCATTGCTTTTGGGAGTTATCTCAAGAGTTGTAGAAGACGAGCGTCTTGCTGCGGAAGTCCTGAAGGATACTTTCATAAAAATAAGAAAGGATATGATTGACGGGCATTGCTCTGCAGATAACTTATGTACCTGGATGTTGAGCACTGCTAGAAATCTTTCTTTAAAAGTGGTGGGAGATCGTAAACTTGATCAACAGCTTGAAGAAACTGCCGGAGCACTAGAACTTGTATTGCAAAGAGGATATACCGTGGCGCAAGCGTCTGAAAAGTTAGGAATGAGCGAAAAGGAAATTTGCCAAGCCCTTCATGCGGAATTAACTACAAAATGGTCGCAGAAAGGATGAACAGAAAATCAACAGCACTTATAGAGTCTGGTGTATTGGAGCTTTACGTTTTTGGTATGGCTACCGATGATCAGATTAGAGATGTAGAATCTGCGCAGGAAAAATATCCAGCGGTTGCAGAGGAGTTAAATCAAATTCATCAACGCATAGAAAGCTTTGGTAAAGCTAATGCGGTTAAACCTCCATCTTTGGTAAAAACCGTGGTAATGGCTGCTGCTGATTATATGGAACGGCTCAGAAATGGGGAAAAATTTCTGGACGCACCTATACTTACCGAGAAGTCAACAATTGAAGATTTTAGTCATTGGCTAAACCGTAAAGACATGGTGCTGGCAGAAGTGAAAGAAAGCATTTATGCCAAAATCATAAGCAGCACAGATGACCGTACAACCTCTATAGTTTGGGCGAAGGATTGTTTAGAACCCGAAATACATAGTAATGAGCGTGAGAGCTTTTTAATTGTAGAAGGAACTTGTGAAGTATCTATTGATGATGAAACTCATTATTTAAAGCCAGGAGACTTTTTGTCAATTCCGCTTCATACCAATCATAGCGCTAAGGTGACTTCCGATATACCTTGCAAATTTATAATGCAGCGAGCGCTGCTTCATGTGGCTTAGAAAACTCGATATAAAGTTGACCTCTAAACGAGCCAAATTCCTAGCTGACTAAGAATTCAAAAAATAAATGAAACGTTCAAAAGGCAAAGTTAGAACACAAAAAAAAGCGACTATAAGTCGCTTTTTTCGTATAAATTAAATTCTCTGAAGTGTATTCTTAGTTTTGAATCAACACCTTCGAGGTTTTGATTAATTCTGAATTTGAATAAAACTGAACTAAGTACATACCACCGTCTAACTCTTTAGAGTTTAAACTTTGTGCTTCTGCAGGACTTGCCGAAACTAGTTGTCCTAATGTGTTGTACACTTTTACTTCCGTAATACTTTCATCACTTTTCCATTTTAGGATATCTGTGGCTGGATTTGGGTAAACGTAAGTGTTGGCAAGAACTTCTTCATTCATGCTTACGGTGGCCGCTGCCATATCAAATTTCCATAAATCTGTAGGAAACACATTGGTCAATCGGTTTAGTCCACCAAAAAAGTAAACATCATCACCTATTACAAAGCTTCCGGGAGCCCATCTACTTTGTCCAGGATGAGAAGGAAACTGAGTCCAAGTATCACTTTTCGGATTGTAGCGCCACATTTCTCCATTTGGCATATAGCCATGATTATCACCATCTCCGCTTAATACAAAACCGTATCCATGCATTCCAAATTGTGTTCCTGCTACGCGTGCTTCACCAGGAAATTTATTCATTGCTGTCCAAGTATTTGTAGCAGTATCAAGCTTAAACCAGTCATCATAAATCACATTTCCACGATGACCTAATCCTGCAAATACTTCTCCACCGGCATTAAACATAAATGGGTGATGTCTACCTGCGCTAGGTAAGCTGGTAATCTGAGTCCAATTATCAGCCTTAATATCATACATCCACCAGTCTCTAAGGTCACCTGATGCATCATCTCCCAAGCCTACATATATTTTATCGCCAATACCAATCATAGCTGGATGCCTTCTACCTGTACAATCGCAACTTGCTAGTTGAGTATAAGTTCCATTGGAGTCAAGACTCCAAAAGTCTCTTAAATATTGTGAGGTGGAGAAACCAAAACCCATGTAAGCAACACCATTAGTCACGGTACCAATACCAAAACTACGTGCAGCACCAGGAAAACTTGGCATCGTTAGCCATGTATCAGTTGTAGGATTGTACTGATAAGCATCTTTGGTAGGTTGTCCACTGGGTAATGTACCTGTAATAGCGTAGCCTTTTCCATTTAATGAAAATGAAATAGGGTGGTGTCTACCCACTATGGCATCTGCCTTTTGCTCCCACGTTTGGGCAAAAATTGAGGTGGAAAATAGGATGAGGGTGGCTAGTAATGCTTTATTCATAAAATGTGATTTTTATATTAAAAATGCTAAGTAATACAATTTTAAGAACTTAAAATGTCTCATAAAATACATTTAAGGATCTTAATATGCGAAATCTATTAGTTAGTATTGTAAGTGATGGATTACATTAAAAGCTAGTCTAGCATACCTTAAATATACTTCCCTCATTTAAGTATCCCAGTTTTTTATAATAGTAGTCTACGTCAGACATTACCAAAATATCCTGATCCGGGTATTCGGGTTTAAGGCATTCCATCAACTGTTTGCCAATCGATCGACCTCTGTATTCCCTTTTTACTAAAAGATCAATTACCCAAATATAAAGCCCTGAATCATTTATGGATCTTGAATACCCACATATGTTGCCATCTGCAGTAGCTACATAGGTAATAGTGTTTGCCAGTGCCTTTTGATACTTGGGCCTACCTGGATTTTCGGTGTACATGGCCCATTCTTTCCCTTCTGTTATTATAATGTCCAAAAGCTTGTTATAGTCCTGAGAGGATTGGTACTTTCTAATGATTATATCCATAATTATGAAGCTTAGTGAAGCGTATAAAAGTAGAGAAATATACAAGTTTAAGATGCCACAAAAGAGTTAAGGCAATAAAAGTTGAATGTAAGTGTGAATTTCACTCTACTACTTTACAAATAATTAATAATGAGTGAGTGAGGGGTATGAAATTTTGTAACCAGTTAAAAACAATTATGCTCTTGTTTGGGTTAATATAATTCTAATCAAAAATTACAAATATCATGGACAAGTTAGAAATCAAAGGAAGCTGGAATGAAGCGAAAGGAAAGCTAAAGCAAAAGTATGGTGAGCTTACAGATGATGATCTTACCTATACTGAAGGAAAAGAAGACGAACTGTATGGTCGTATTCAAAAGAAAACAGGAAAAACCCGCGATGAAGTAAAGAAAATGTTCCGCGAACTGTAAGCTTTCTGAAGTGAGGTTTTTTAAACCAAATTCAATGGCAGGGCCTGTGCAATAAAGGTTCCTGCCATTTGTTTTTTCGTGTTATAGTTTCAAATAAATAATTCCTCCATATTAATTCGCACCAAGTTCTTTGCTCAGCCATTATGAAAACATCAAAAACAACACAGGCAGATAACTCAGAAATGCCTCCGCATTTGAAAAAAGTAGATGCAGATAACTTTAACATATCCCGTAAAAAATGGGGTAGAGGTTTTCGCTATTTGAATGAAGATGGTGAATCCCTTGTGGATGATTCAATCTTAGATACGGTTCAAGGAATTGCGGTCCCTAACACCTGGACAGACGTTACACTGAGCGATAGGTCAGACACTTATATACAAGCACGTGGTTATGATGGGGCTGGAAAATTGCAATATCTATATCATCCTGATTATCTGGCTTATCGAAATGAGCAAAAGTTCAATGAGCTTCTTGACTTCGGGCGTGTAATTCCACGTATCAGGCGAAGACTAAGAAAAGACTTAGCTGCTGAGCACTGGGACGAACAAAAGCTACTGGCACTTATTGTAAAGATCTTAGACAAATACCATTTGAGAATTGGTAGCCGTATTTATGCCCAAAAAGGACAATCATACGGCCTTACTACTTTGCGTAAAAAGCATCTTAAGGAAGAAGAAGATTCCTTTTCATTTGAATATATTGGCAAAAGTGGGCAGGAGCGTACCATAAACCTTACGGATAGTAGCTTGGTAAAACTAATAGAAGAAGTAGCAGAATTTCCTGGGTGGGAGCTTTTTTCATTTCGCACAGATGAAGGAAAATATTCAGCAAATGCAGGTGAAGTAAATAACTATATCCGTAAAATATCTGGAGGAGATTTTAGCGCTCGAGACTTTAGAACATGGGCTGGCACAGTACTTAGCCTAAAATATCTATCTAAGGCTCAAACTATAGTGGAGAAAAACCCAAAGCGAAAATTGGGTAGCACATTGGTAGAGTTGGTTTCAGAAAAACTTGGAAATACACCTGCCATTTGCAAAGATTATTACATACACCCCGAAGTATTGAAGCATGCGATAAAAGAAGATTTTGACAGTGAACCATGTGAAGAGAAATTCCTCAAAAACTCCTTGTATCGCAAACATGAATGTAGAACCATGGAGATTTTAGAAAAGATGAACAAGGAAAGTTAAGCTCAAATTTTAGACTAAGTTTTTGAAAATGAACAAATTTCAAACTCTTATGTTCAAAATAGAAACCAAAATCAAGATATTATGAAAGGCAGGGGCATTTACATTTCGTTCGGTACTATAATTTTAATCATTATTATTCTTTGGCTTCTTTTCTAGAAAAAATTTCCAATTAAAATTTTACCAAAGGCTAGATAAGTTTTTTAACGAAACTTGTTAGCCTTTTTTTATGAAACATTCTAAATATTAAAATCGGGGAGTCCTTTTCTCATTGTGCACTTACCGTTACATTTGCCGCAAATGGGGTGCTCCAATTTTTGGGGCTGAGATGATACCCGGGAACTTTGTTCCGCACCTGATCCAGATAATGCTGGCGTAGGGATTTTAAGGTTTTTACAAGTCTGTAAATGCCTGGTTCATCTCCTCATTTCATTGAAAATAAAAGACAATGATCGAGGAATTTTTTGTTCAACTTACCTGGCTGCAGGGCATCGGTACTTTATTCGGAATTGTGCAGGTGGTGTTTGCACGTCAAAACAATATTCACACCTATTTATTTGGGATAGCCTCCATACTCATTAGCCTTTGGGTACTTTATCAAAGTGCGCTTTATGCTGATATTTTGCTGCATCTCTATTACCTGGTGATGAGTATTTATGGTTGGTTTTTCTGGAAATTTGGAAAACAACAGTCCGAAGCCCCGATTACCAGTTCTTCAAATAATGAGCATTTAAAAGCCATGGGAATAGTGTTGGGTTGCTTTAGTCTAATGTCTTACTGGCTAAGCTTTCATACCGACTCTGACGTGCCCATCTGGGATGCTGCGGTTAGTGCATTTGCCTGGGCCGGAATGTGGCTCATGGCCAAACGAAAACTTGAAAACTGGATCTATCTGAATGTGAGTAATATTATCTCCATCCCACTTTTGATTTACAAAGACCTTTACATTTATGCAGGCATGTCGGTTTTCCTTTTTATTATGGGCACTTCCGGCTATTTGAAATGGAGAAAACTGATGAAAGAAGAAAACAAACATGTTTATGCTACAGCTTAAAAAAATGTTGGGTGATGCAGCTGTCTTTAATGGTGAAGTGCTGAATTGGATAGCAAAAGAGAACCTTTGGAATATTTGGGTACCGAAACAATATGGAGGGTTGGAATTAAGCTTTACAGAAGGTCTTAAAAAACTTCAATCCTTAGCACGCCTGGATGGTAGCCTCGGCTGGACGATTACACTATGTAGCGGAGCAAACTATTTTATAGGAAATCTGCAACCCGAAACGGCAAAAGAAATATTTGCAGAGCCAGCTATTTTTGGAGGCAGCGGAGGGATGTTTGGAACGGCAGAAAAGCTTGGGGGAAATTATAAACTCAATGGCACATGGCGATATGCTACGGGTGCTCCATACCTCACGCACTTTACGCTAAATGCAAAAATCATAGAAAACGGAAAGGAACAGACCAATGATGATGGATCGCCTAAGTTTTTATCATTTGTAATTCCAGCCAATCAAGTTTCTATAATAGAAGACTGGAATACCATGGGTTTAAAAGCCTCGGCTACCCATTCATTCGAAGTAAAAAATGTACTGGTTGATGAGCGCCACAGTTTTGTATACAACACCTTTTATCTGGAGCAGCCTGTTTTCAAAATTCACTTTTCGGTGTTTGCTGATTTAACCCTTTGGGTAAATTATATCGGAATGGCTGAGCACTTGCTAGGAGAAGCTTCTCTACAGGATAAATTAGAATGGAAAGACTTGAAGCAAGCTATTAACTTGGCTAACGAAGAAGCCTTTGATATTGCCAAGCATATTGAAACTCTAACAAGGAAGGAGGAAGCAATTCCAGAAACATTTATCAATGAGATTCATCAAACTGCAGTGGATTCGGCTAGAGAATTATCCAAAGTAGTAATTGCATTATATCCACATCTGGGAGTAAAGGCGAGTAGAGAGAATCATGTGTTAAATCAAATTTTCAGGGACTACTTTACAGCTACACAACATCATATTTTCACAAAGTAGTCAGTTTGAGTATTTCAATCTATAGAGGAATATGATAGGTTTATTTGTTCCCTCGTCCCAATTCCTCAACCTTCTGTAACCATTTCGTTCTATACTTTTCCTTAGATAAGCGAATAGGTCCAATAGTCGTAATTCTCACCTTTTTTACACCGATAAAGTTTAGCGTCAGTTTTTTCATTGTTATATGACTAGTGCGGCCATTAAACCATCGGTAATACCAAGCCGGCTGATCGAGGGTACAAATTATTCTTGCGGTTTTACCTTTTAGCAGCTTATCCCACCACAAAGAGTTTTCTCTTTTCTGAAAAGCAAAACCAGGAAGTAAAATCCTGTCTAGAAAGCCTTTCATTAATCCTGGAACAGAGCCCCACCAAACGGGATAAACCCACACTAGGTGATCAGCCCATTTGAGCTTGGCTTGCGCATCCAGTAAGTCTGGCTCTAATTCTGTTCGTTTGCGGTATCCAAATTGCAAATTGGGATTGAAACTCAAGTCTCGGATATTGATAACCTGTACTTCTGCATCTGATTTTTCAGCACCTTTTTGATAAGCTTCAGCCAAAGCAAAATTGAAACTCTCTTTATCAGGATGTCCGTTTATGATTAATACTTTTTTCATGTCGTTTATAAATAGGGTTTTAGCCTTGCCTCCAAAGAGGTGCCGGTGAGATTAGAGGTATCGAAAAACTTATAGAGAATAAAACAAGCCGGAAAAGTGAGGAAGGCAGCACATATGCCAAAGGAGATTACGCTGCTTATGATTGCCAGAATTGGATAGCCCAGCGCATCAAAATAATGTTTTGTGCTTAGTGCATATCCATAAAAGCGCATGGTGGTTTCGTATGCCAACCACAATGTGTAAAACCACTTTCTGATGGGAATCCACCATTTACCCCAAATAGATTTTAGCTGGATATTCATTTCTTCCTTTTCGTATTCTTTGAAGCAAAGGTGATACGTAGGAAAGGGTTATCATTTGATCTATATCAAATTCGCACTTTGGCGCTTCTTATTCTGCTCAAAGTTTCGAGGGTAATGCCCAAATAGGAGGCAATATGGGTGAGGGGAATTCTGTTGGTGATATCAGGGTAAATAAGCAACAACTGCTTGTAGCGATCCTCTGCTTTATTAAACTGAATGGAGTTTAACCTTTGGCATAAGCCAAGCATGGTTTCGGTAACTACTTTGCTGATAAAACGCTCAAAGTCATGATACTTATCAGAAAGGTAGTCCATGGTGTCTTTTGAAAATTCATAAACCGTAGACTCTTCCACAAACTCCACGTAATGCGGGCTGGGCTCATCACTAAAAAAGCTAACTATGGGAGCGGCAAACTGATTTTCAAAGGTGAACCAGTCCGAAATATCTTTTCCATCCTTTAGGTAATAAGCTCTGGCACAACCTTGTACAATTAGGTATGCTTTTTTAGAATATTGACCTTCACGAACTACGACTTCACCTTTCTTAAATATCTTAAGTTTTGAATGAGTCATCAACTCTTGCAAGCATTCTATGGATAGGGGAGAGTAGGATTGTCCTATCGAGGTAAAGATTTCTTCGGTATTCATTTTTCTAACTAGGTACTGCCAACGAAGTGGTTCATTTTTGAAACGGAAATATAGAGTTTTTAAAATCAGTTGGAGGATAAGTATAATCTATAATGTCGCGGTGAGACAGAGATCATGAGTTTACCACAATTAAATATGTTTCATTTGGGGTAGGCCGAACTATTACGTCAACTTTAATACACGTAAGGTCTTTTGAAAGGCGGAATTAAGCAGAACTCTGGCTTCATGATATTTTTTCAACCATTTTAACCGATCAGAGGGATTATGATCAAATGAGGTTTTAGTGAAATCGACAGGCAAGATATCACCGTCTTTCCCATATCCCATCATCTTCATTTGTTCTCCATGAAATAACCAAAATAGCTTGTGCTGTTTGCCACTAAAAACTTCTTTCCATTGTCCAACTTTACCTTTATTAAAAAACTTTTTAGAGTGCGTACTACCCTTGGTTTTCTGTCCACCGCTGCCATACCTTGGAGCTCCATACTTAAGCTGAGAAAACGTTTTAATTTTTGAATAATCGGCCTCTGGTAAATCGGTTTTAGCTTCTATTTTCTTTAAAAAATGTAAGGGGTCTTTTATTAATTCCTCAAAACGGATTATTAAGTCGGCACGCTCTATCCAGCTGTTTACATTTTTTGACCAACCACCAAAATGAGCACCTCGTGGGCTAACAATACCATGGTCAATATTGCTTTTCAGTTTAGACCGTGGTTCTATAAAGTTCTTTCTATACTTGGCATTGCTAGTTATAGCATCTCTGCCATCTCTTACCAAACAAATAACAAGGTCATCATCCTTTAGCCCTACCGCGTTTTCATAAGGTACATGAGTTTTCAGGATGCGGTATTTTTTAGATTTATCTGAATTTCTTTCAATTGGAAAGGATGTCGATTCTAATCCATAAACATCATAAAATAAATTTCTACAAAATGTGTTTCCAGACCTTGGAAATGAAGCTAACCAAATCATTAATGTAAAGTTTCTTATTCAAGTATTACTCGTAAAACATCAGCGTAAATAATAGCATAAAATGCTTGCAGCAATAGGATGAGATTCGAGTAACTATTGATTATTAAATGGCCAATTTACTTATTCTTTATTCTCCATTCTATAGATTACCTAATAATGTCCTGCCGAAGCATTTGCCCAAGTTGCGTGTCGTTTTCTTTTTATTGAAAAAAGCTCCGCAAACCATGGTAGCTGCTGCGCTTCATGCTTATCCCTGCGGGATGCAGTTTCGCTTGCTGCTCCATTAGTTCTGATAAATGCTCCCGGGCCACACGAGAGGCCTGTGCTCTTAGACCGGCCTATTTCTATTTTGGTAGAAAACAAGTGGCTACTTTTCGCTTTAGGAGAAATCCTGAAGCGCAGCGGCTTGGATTTCGGAAGAAAAGGAGGTACGTAGTTTTCAAAAAAAGAGAAATCAGCCTTGAATTTTTTGGTTCTTTTTGGGTCAAGCCAAAAATGATCAAGAATAACTTATTCCCCCTCTTTCAAATCATCAAACTTCGCCTTCATAGTAGAATTCCTATGCGTAAGCTTCTTAATAGTCAAATCATCCGCTTTATTATTCGCTAATCGCAGGTTGTTTTCAGAAGATAGAAGAGCATCTTTAGTTTTCTGAAGGTGATTAATTGTTTTGTCGATTTCATCAATAGCGGTTTTAAACTTGCGGCTGGCCAAATCATAGTTCCTCGCAAAGCCCTCTTTAAAGGTGTTTATCTTCTCCTCAAAATTGGTGATATCCACATTTTGACTTCGTATTAAACTCAACTCAGCTTTATACTGCATGGAATTCATCGCGGCATTTCTAAGAAGGGTAATGATGGGAATGAAAAACTGCGGACGCACTACATACATTTTTGGGTACTTGTGCGAAACATCCACAATCCCTTGATTATAAAACTCATTGTCTATTTCCAGTAGGGAAACCAAAACCGCGTATTCACATTTCTTCTCGTTTCTATCCTTGTCAAGCTCCTTAAAGAAGTCCTCATTTTTCTTCTTGGTAGCCGTTTCATCACCCTCATTTTTCATCTCAAACATTATTGAAATGATTTCATTTCCCGCTTCGTCAAGCTCCTTATAGATGTAATCACCCTTGCTGCCAGACCGTGAGTCATTGTCTTTCTCAAAATAAGCCTTCTGAAAAGCTGTGGCGCGTAGCTTATTGAATTCAATTTCACAATGCTGCTCCAGCGTTTCACCCACCATCTTGGTCGAAAGCCTCTGTTTCATATCCTTGCGAAAAGCTATTTCATCATCTTTCAGCTTTATGATGTCGTCCTTAGTTTTTAGCTCAGCCGCAAACTTTTCGTTTATCGACTTTTCAAGAAGCAGCTTTTCTGTCTCTTTACTTTTTAGCTCACTAGCTAAATTGTCACGTTCCTTTTCGGTAGCTTTCAAAGCCTCGCTAATAGCCAGTTGCTTTTGTATTTCGGCATTTTCAATTTTAGCCTTCATGTTCGAAATCTCCGACTCCTTCTGAGCCAAAAGTTCGGATAGTTGACGTTCGTTTCTTGCCCTAAGTTCAATTAGCTCATTGTCTTTTTTGGTCAAATCCGCTTGTAATGCATTTTTCAGATTTGCTTCAGCCAATTTTACGGCATTCACTTTTTCTTTTTCAGCTAATTCTAAGCGGGTATGCAATTCTTCTTCAAACTGATGATCGCGCACTTGCTTTAGGATATCAGCATATCCGGCTTCATCTACTTTAAAGGCTTTATTACAATGAGGGCAAATTATTTCGTTCATGTTCATCAATATTTTAAAATGTACGGCAGGGGGTTTTGAGTGCCACAAATATATTCTTTCATCCCAGGTACTTGGTGTTGGAGAGGGTGGACATCTGGCTAAACCATAAGGCAAGAGAAGTATGGCGGTTCTTTAATTTAGATTCTAATATTTTATGTGCACCACATTTGGTTAAACTTTAAACATATGCTTATAACGTGCACAACATTCCGTGCATATTTGTACATGTTATTTAAACGTGCACAAGAAATCGTGATTTGTTGTGCATATTGATTTATTCGTTGAAGTTTCTGGTTATCATCTGTTTTTGAGTATTTGCAACAAGGCAACATTGATGTAATAGTTAAACTTGCCAATTTTTACCTTGGTAAGCAAGCCTGCTTCTGCAAGAGTATTCAAGTAGTTTGAAGCAGTATTTCTGTGAATTTTTAGTTCACGCTCCAAAAAACTGTTTTTGGTATACGGATGCTTAAAAAGGATATTGATTAAATCATGACTGTAAAAACTAAAGTTGCTGCGGATTTCCTTTTTGTAGTCGTCCATCAGCAATTTTATCTTATTCACTACCACAATAGTTTCTTTGGCTGTAAGCTCAACACCTTTCAACATCCACACAATCCATTCTTCCCAAATACCTTTGGTACGCACTTCCTGTAGCAGGCGATAATAATCGCTTTTGTTTTTTATGATGTAACTACTCAGATAAAGAACAGGAATATCCAGCAAACCTTGTTGCACCAAATACAGGATATTCAGCAAACGTCCCGTTCTGCCATTGCCGTCTAAATAAGGATGAATGCTCTCAAACTGAAAATGAATAATGGGCATTTTTATCAACGCATCTATTTCGTGAAATTCTGGTGCATTGATATAACGCTCCAAATTATCGAGCAAAGTCTTTATATCGTCATACTGCTGTGGTGGTGTATAAACTACTTCTTGTGTTCGTGGATTTTTTAAAACCGTACCCGGTATTTTCCGAATAGGGTGGTTGGGCGAAATAATTTGTTGAATTCTTGAAATATCGTTGACTGTCAATAGGCCTTTTTTGCGAACAATATCTAATCCTAATTTTATAGCATTAGAGTAGTTGAGTGCCTCCTTTGCGGTAACCGAAGCCACCGTTTCGTCAATACTGGCTTGGTATATTTCATCATCTGTGGTAACAATATTCTCAATTTCATTACTATCCTTTGCTTCCTGAAGCGTAAGTGTATCCAATAAAATTTGAGAGTTTGGAATTTTAGAAACCTCTCCCTTTAATTGCCCCAACGCTCGTGAAGCCTTATTGAGCTGCTTTAAAATTGTTAAAGATTCACAATCTGCTTTTGGAGGGAGTGTCTGAACTTTTATTTCTTCCATAAGCTGTTTTTTAAACCTTTAATCTGCCAAGTAAAATCACAAATGATTTTTTGCACTTTGTTAAATTAGTAATATTCTTTGTTCGTAGAAGCGTTATTGCAGTGAGGACAAATATATTCTTTCATGCCAAGCTTAAAGAGACGGACAGGGGAGATCTAAGGGTAATAGTTACGCCAATTCACTAATCCCAAATTAACGGACGCTCTACACCCATAGCTCTCAAATAAGACAAAAACTGGCCAGCATGAACGGACTCATGATAGCCGATGCGCAGCAAATACTGACCAAGCATTTTCTTTTCACCATTTCCCGGGTGAATGATTTCCGTATTCGCCAATTCCTCATCGGTAAACTGTTTTATAGTGCTCAAAAACTCCTGACGGTAAGGCTTGGCAAACTCCAGCTCATCTGCTACACTGATGAACGGTCTGGCTTGCCATGGAGTTTTGTACTGGCTCATGTCTGCCTGGCTTACAATCATATTCCAGCCATAGTCGGCTTGTAATACGTGCCTTATCATTCCCAAGGCTGTCATAGCTGAGTGGTCCGGTTTCCAACTATAGAATTCTTCGGGGAGGGCTTGCCATAAAAGTGTGCTGCGCCTGCGGATTTCGGAAAAGTTTAGGAGGATGAGTTTGGATTGGGTCATGGGTAGGTCACGATTTTTGAAAATAGTGGGGTAAAGCACGGATTGCAAATCCACGCTATCGGAGTTGTTGCTCTTGAAGTAGAGTAAGTCTAATACGATTACCTGACAAGGTCACTTCTGGTAACTTTCTTCATGTAGGTTCCGTCTTCTGTTGAAACCTGAATTTTAAAGGAGCAATCTTCAATAATAAATAGAGAGCTCAATTCGATATGACCAATTGATCTTATTACATTTGGCAGTATTGGCAATCGATCAGTCCCTATCACAAACTTGTTATCACCGACCTCAATCTCTCTTTTCTCTTCATTCGAAAAGTGAACTTGATAGTCTGGCGTCTGTAAGGGGTGAGAAGAAAAATATTTTGCGGTGTCCTGATCGCCATAAATAAATATATCCAGATACTTTGATATAAGGGTTCCTTTATTGAAAGCCCGTACTTCGAAATTAATATTAAACTCAATTCCGCTTTCCAGCCTGCGCTTTAAGAATTCCTTAGGAATCCTGGGAACAAAATCAATCTTGATATCAGTTCGGTTCTGTCGGTTAATAATATCCTTAATCTCCCAGTCATCCATAGGGATAGATTCAAAGTTGAATCGCTTATAGTATCTTTTGTCCGATGCCTGATGAGCGGTTGTACCTTTTGGAATCTCAACCACAAATACAACTTGGTTGGCCTCTGGCTTCGAAGTTTGAACTGGAGTGATCTTAATGCCAGTTATCCTGGGAGATATATTGCTATTGATGATTTGCTCAAGCCATTCCTTAGAGAACTCATTACCATTCACAGCATCAATTTTTTCTGGTAAATGTCGCTTCTCTGCCTCATCATACTCTTTCACACCGTAGATTATGACTCCACCGTCAGAATTTGTAAAAGCGCTAACATCTTTGGAAATTTCCTTTTTTTTCTCTCCCTTTTTATCTAAAGATGCAGCCCCCTTATAATCTAAATGGATATTTTCTTCAATACCATCACTGATGTACTGATTTATTTTCTTTAATGTCCACATTCCTTCAAATTGATAATTATCTAAGTTGAGATTTAAACATTTTTTTATCACCTCAACAATACGTTTTACTAAGTCCATTATGAATCGGGTACGCAGTTTTTCATATGTAATACTTGAACTGCCGCATTTCAGACTCCCAGTTTTTCGTAGCAGTCAAGATATTTCCTATGAGGTCTGAAAACCGAAGGGTCACAGGCAGTCCATCACCATAAATGCAGGCGTTGTAATTTAATTTTGTAAGTGCTAAGACGTCTTGCATCACAGTTTCAATATGAGCTGAACCTCGATTTACCTCTATGTAAAGCGGATTTGCTGTTTCAAGATGATTTGTTGAGCCAAGCCTTGGGATAAATCCCCTGGTAAACAAGTATCCTGATTCATCATTTATGATCCATCCTAATCCTCTCATCACACCATAGTTATTCTTCTGCCCGTAGGTTTCTTTAAAGAGCTTTAATCTCCTTCGAGCGTCTGATCGAGTGTCTTTAATAAGAATTCCGTTTAGCTGGGTATCCGCGTGCTTCTTCTCTATGGCGTTCATGAACCCTCTCCATTCTGCATCTTCAAATTGAACCCGGCCGTGTATGAATAACTCCTTCGGATAGTTTCCTTGCGATTCAAAAAAATCCTCCAAAGCCATGTTCAGTAGCTTTTCGGCACTTTCCTCATCCAAATGATATCCTATGCTGTCTTCACTCTTAAATAGGCCAATGTTCCCTCTAAAAATTGAACCGTCACCATCTTCTAAGAACATTTGGGCCGCACTACATACAGATCTCTTATTCGTCTTATCTGGCACACGCTTAAATATCAGTCCCAAATAGCACACATCCTTTCTGACATCATTCAAAATCCATGGCTTATTCCCGAGTTTGTAATAAACCGCTACTGACTGCGTCCAGGCAAGATGAGCTTTCATGTCATCACCAAGTTCTTTTAAAAGGAGCTTGTCCTTAAATTCCAAAGTTGGTTCAACAATGACTTGAATTGGACTCTGAATCTTGTTTTTCAGTAATTCTGCCTTGATCAGATTGTGAAAGTCTGTGGAGTCATCTTTTAACCTATCAAGTTCAAGTAACTCTTCATCAAAATCCTCAAAAAGACTTCCTTGCCCGTGCTTAAGAAGTTCTATTTGCTGCTTTTCCTTTGCAGTAATGTCCTTGCCTTTTGAATTGTACCTACATTCCATATAAACGGATCGGGGAACAACTACAAACCAAAGATCAATTTGCTTATCGTCCTTGCCTCTGGATTCAATGATTTTGTTAGCGTAGTAATCAACAAGTTTCCTTGTGCGTTCTGGCTTTCTCGCGATTGCAAGGATTTTTTCTATCTCCGAAATTTCAAGGTGTTTCTTGAGCACTGGTTCATCATTCCACTCTATTCCAAAAGTTGCCTCAAAGCCAGTGTAACTTGGTCTTTGAACCTCATTGTCATGTTCCTTTCCGTAAATTACTTTCTTTGAGAAAATTGGCGATTGAAGCCGTTTTACAAAAGCCCGATATTTCGATAAACCTTCAGGTGTTGCAACTACACCTGCTTTTATTGAGTTCCTCTCAAACTGCTCATTAGCCCCAAACAGCATCAAACCGTCTCGAGGATCTTCGGCAGTTTGCCCTTTTCCGAAAGTTAGCAGAGGTTCTTTAAAGTGTCTTAGGTTCATCATAGCCTTTATCTGACTTATACAGTGAGGTTCTTATGTCTAATTCAAAAGCTTCTCGGCCCGAATTAATCCGCAAAATCCGTTCATCCCTACCATCATTTACATAATTCATAAACGCAAAAATCCTGTCATACCAATGCCGATTGAACCATTCTTTAGGAATGGACCGTCTATATTTTTGATTATCATCTTTGAATCCGTTTTCGTCTGAGATTAATAAGTGAGGATTGGTAACAAAATGAGGAAATGGATCCAGCTGGAACTTAAAAGATAAACTGTAATTCCAATGAATATCACCCTTTTTTCCCTTTAAGGTCCTTCGGCCTTTCTTTTTGTCGATTTTAAAAGGATAAGAACCAGATTCTTTGGGTGGCTTGCGAGTGTAGTAGATTCTTTCCTTGCTTTTTTTTCGCCAGCATTTGATATTTTCATGCTGATAGAAAAACTCATCCAATGCACTATTCATTAATTGAGTGAAGTGCAGCCTTGTTCCCTTGATCAAGTCTCCCGAATTAAGAATATAGGTGTCATCGAACAGAAAGTCATCCAAAGCCACATCCTCCCTAAACTCAGTTCTCAGGTCTAGTCCAGAATCGTTAAAGAATCCAAGGATATAATCCTTATCACGTTTTTTAGCAAATGGAATTTCTTTTTGAGCCTTTATTGCATCTCCAGTAAAGCGATAAATAGAAATTGTCTTAGGTAGAGTAGATGGTAACCAGTTGGAGCCATAGAAATCTGACCGATCGACTACTTTTCCATGTATATTGAGATACTTATGCCATTGCTGTAAGACATTTGGCTCCACAGCACTCTTGGGAATATCCTGAAGCTCCAGCTCCTCTACCAACTCTTTAAGTCCTTTGCCCCAGTTTTGACTGAAGTCTATGGAATCAAGTGGTAGGAAACTAATTGGAAAGTCATCATAGCTGCATCCATCTACTTTAAGCGGAATTATGTAGTTGTCAATTTTCCTTGATATTGATTTCGACAAAGAAACTTCAAGAAAAACCCCTGTGTCTTTATCCAGTGATTTATTGATATAAGCTTTAGATACCAAGGGAATGAATCTGAGCGAATCGTTCTTTATTCGTAGTTCAATCTCATTCCAAAAGGCATCTCCCTTTTTTAAGTTATCCTTGTCTACCCATACCTCATAACCAAGTTGCCGAAGCTTGGAAGCAAGCCAAACAGCCAGATAGTCATCCTCGGGTTGGGCATGACTTATAAATATGAGTTTCTTATCTACGTTCAATTCTTAGTTCTGTTTTTTATTTTGATGTGTCCCAACTAAGGACTAATCCAAATTGGTTTATATCCCCTATATAATTATTTGTATAATCTTTTTGCAAACAATGCGGTCAAAACTCCTTGAAGAAACCAAGGTAAAAGGTGAGATTTCGAGAGGAGTTAATTTTGTAAGCGTTAGTTTACTGATTCTCGAAAATAGTAAAAATGAAAGAGTAGGCGGCTACCAGTTTTCAGGGGTTTTTAACAAAAGGCTTCTCGTCTGCGCTCGAAGAGATATGAGATGCTACTAATTTGCTTTACTTTCTCCAGCACCTGATACACCGAAAAGCTACGTGCAAAGCGGAACATTTCTTTCCCTTCCTGTTTTAGAATTACCACCGGCAAAGTAAATACCATGGATTGGCCAGCCAGTTCGGATTCTTCTTCCACATCTACCACGCGTATTTTCACTTCCGGAAAGTTTTCATGTACCGCTTCCAAAAGCTTTGGCTTTAGCACTTGGCATACGCCACAGGTTTTTCCGGTAAAATAGAGTAGCTCAATCATGCTAATACTTACTGATGCGCGGCAGGCGTTTTCTTAAAGCTTTTAAATAGCTTTTTGCTTCCCTCAATAATGAGCAGCACCACGGCCCCGATAAGTAGTCCGGCTAAGAATTCGAAGACAATACCCGGAACGGGGATAAGCTCTTCCAGATGATGCATAAAGGAAAGGTTGTGCACAAAAATACCACCCGAAACCAGAAGCAGAGCTATGGTTCCAATTACCGAAAGGCTCTTAATCACTTTGGGTAGCGCATTTACCAGCACTCGGCCCATCTTGTCTGAAAAGCTGTTATCCTCAGGGTTAATATTTATTAGCTTCAAGCCAAAATCGTCCATGCGTACAATTAAGGCAACAATGCCATAAACACCCACCGTAGCCACAAGGGCAATTGCTGTCACCACCATTATTTGTACGGGCAAGGTTTCCTGAGCTACTGCGCCCAGGGCAATGATCACAATCTCTACAGAAAGTATAAAGTCAGTAATAATGGCGGATTTTACCTTTTTCTTTTCCAGCTCCAGTACTTCTTCTTTTGGAAGATCCGCTTTTACTTTTGGGCCGCTTTCATGGGCATGAGGAAAAAAGAACTCGTATATTTTTTCGGCTCCTTCATAGGCGAGGTAAAGTCCACCAATAGTCAGAATTACGGTAATAGCCGGAGGCAGCAGTGCACTGAGGCCAAAGGCAATGGGCAGGATGATAAGCTTATTGAGTAAAGAGCCTTTGGTGATAGCCCACAGCACAGGGATTTCACGCGAGGACATAAAACCAGAAGCTTTTTCGGCATTTACTGCCAGGTCATCACCGAGTATGCCCGCTGTTTTTTTCCCGGCAACCTTAGTCATAGTTGCCACATCATCCATTAGGGATGCAATATCATCGAGTAGTGCAAAAAATCCTGAAGCCATAGAGAAAGTTTAGCAGCAAATTAAAGGGAAATATTCAAAATTGGGGGAGTGTTTATAAATGCTGCGAATGTAAAAAGCAGGTGTGATCAAGTTAGAGCAAAATCAATTGATGTTTCCATAAACTTTTACCGAAGACGATCATTCCGCACTTGATGCGGAATCCCTTGTTAGATATCCTTGAGAGATTCCTGCTTTCGCAGGAATGATAAGCATTTTGAAATAGGATTTTATACTTCAGTAAAATGGTGGATTTTTAATCCATGAAGCTTACTTTCCGATACAAAATTTACCGAAGATGTTTCCTAAGATATCCCTATCTGTCTCCACCTCGCCAATAATGCTTCCAAGGTGTTTCAGCGCTTCACGGATGTCCATCGCCAGAAAGTCTCCGCTGATATTATTTTCCATGCCTTGCTCCACGCGAAGTATATCTTCCAGGCTTTGCTGTAAAGCACTAAAGTGACGGGCATTGGTTACTATGGTTTGGTTGCTGTTTAGCGCACCCAAGTTTATTTCACTGGTAAGGCGAGTTTCCAGTTCTTTAAGTCCGCGTTTTTGCAAAGCAGAAATAGGAATCAGGTTTTCTACATCACCCAGTTTTTCAAGAAGAGTAGCGTCTTCTATCAAATCCATTTTGTTGGCTAGCACCAAAAGTGTTTTGCCTTTGGTTTTTTCCTGTAGTTGGGCAATTTCATTGCGAATGAGTTCAACATTGTCTTGCAGGCTCTGAGCATTAAAGAGATACATTACAATTCTACTTTGCTCAATCTTCTCAAAAGTCTTTTTGATACCGATGCTTTCCACCAGGTCTTCCGTTTCACGAATTCCGGCCGTATCTATAAATCTGAACTTTACACCGCCAAGACTTATTTCATCTTCAATGGCATCGCGTGTGGTTCCGGCCACATCGGTTACGATGGCTTTTTCCTCATTCAGTAAGGCATTCAGTAGGGTAGACTTACCCGCATTAGGCGCACCAACTATAGCTACAGGCACTCCGTTTTTAATCACGTTTCCGGTATCAAAAGATTCCAGCAGACGTGAGATTACAGACTTAATGCGAAGCAATAATTCACTTAGCTGGGTGCGGTCGGCAAACTCTACATCTTCTTCACCAAAATCAAGCTCTAACTCAATGAGTGAGGCAAAGTTGATAAGCTCGGTACGCAGTCCTTTTATTTCATCAGAAAAGCCTCCACGCATTTGCTGCATGGCTACTTGGTGTGCCGCTTTGCTTTCAGATTCTATAAGATCGGCCACCGCTTCTGCCTGGCTAAGATCCATTTTGCCAGCCGTAAAAGCACGCATGGTATATTCACCAGGGTCGGCCATACGGCAGCCATTTTTTAGCAATAGGCGAATGATCTGCTCCTGAATGTACACGGAACCATGACAGCTGATTTCGGCTACATCTTCGCCAGTGTAGGAGTGAGGGCCTTTAAAAATACCGACCATCACTTCATCAACGATGGTTTGGCCATCTACCATTTTGCCAAACACAAGCGAGTAAGGTTTGGCTTCACTAGGGTTGTGACGCGGGCTAAAAGCTTTAAAAGTCTTTTCAAGAATAGGGAAGGTGTCGCTTCCCGAAATCCTAATCATAGCAATAGCGCCCATGCCCTGTGGGGTAGAAAGCGCACAAATTGTATCGTCCATTCGCATGGTGGCGAAATTAGAGAATCTGTAAATAGTAGTGGATGGTTCTTGAGATGTTCTTTTTGTTTTAAGTCAAAGATGAATATCAATTTTTTCCTCAAGCCTCAGGGTTTACTCTTTTAACTTTTCTGCGAACGGAAAACCGCTGTTTATTCTAGATTTCATGCTCATCCCTCATGTTTTGTCGAAATTCTGCGAGATAGGCAGAAATGCAGTTTTATTCGAGTGCCAGCTAGCTTTGATAAAAGTTTCCCGGCCACACGAAGGGTCTGTTCTTTCAGATAGGCCTTTCAGCTTTTCTGTAGAAAGCCAAATGAAGTGAAGCGTAAAAATTTAGGTTGTTTGAGTTCCGCAGGTATGCGGAATGAGTTTCTAAATTTTAGCGAAACGAAATGTAGGCTTCAAGGAAAAGATGAGGAGCCTAGGACTTTTTGCTTACTTTTTTGACTCGAGAAAAAAGTAAAAAATAAACTTTGCTAAAGTCGCAAGGCTCTTCCTTTTTCCATAATGCGAGACGCAAAAAATTAAACCTTATAAATCATGTACAGATTTAAAGAACCTAAAAATGGAAACACATCTCTATTCAGCAATACACAAAACCGGGATGCCCTTTGGATTAAGAATAAGATTAGTTTTATCTACATTTCCGAAGTACTGATTTTCCTCTGAATTTTTTGACATAATAGCCAGTAAGTCAAAACTTTTGTCCTCAGCATAAGCGATGATATCTTTGGAGTAACCTACTGAATACACCTTGCTATCCTGAAGTGTGGAAATGAATCTCACCCCTTCTTTGGTAAAGGTTGTTTTGGTGAGTTCTAGGTTGTGGGCAATATTATCGGGTAGCGAATCATCGCCTTTAAAAAGGCAAAACACATCTACTCTAGCATCCCAGCTCTTTGCCCAGTATGCGGTCTGGTCAATCTTTACATTAAAATCGTGATGTGGTGCCAGCGGAAATAGAATACTCTTAGTTTTTGATGGAGGGGCAGGAGTGTGATCTTGCACCACCAATGCTGATATTCCAAGGCTTTGTACTAAGATAAGCACATTGGCACCAAATAAGGTTTGAAAAATTCCCTTTACCCCATGGGTACCGATTACCACAAAATCGGCCTGGTTACGCTGTAGTAGTGTGGGAATTTTTTTCAGGTAATTTCCATCCCCCAGAGACACGGTATATGGAACATTTTGATCCTCAATACCTGAGAAGTCAATGAGTCTGTTTTCTATTTCTTCCTGATTATCAGATTTACTAGCTTCAATGTGAACAAGATTTACTTTGGCACCTTCATGCTTTGCAATCCAAGCTGCATATTGAACAGCTTTTTTGGAGGTTTCGGTAAAGTCTATTAAGGCTGAAATTACTTTCATAGGTTTAGATTGGTTCGTGTGGTTAAAGCACACAATTTAGCATAAGTATTTTATTTATTCAATGTGCATAGCGGCTATTCTGTCGATATGAGTTCGTTTTGACTTTACTGTTGTTTGTTTTGAGTTTGAGAAGAGCTTAATAGTTTGCGCGCCATCGATATTGCATTAATGAGGCATTTTAGGATTTTTCTATCAGCCTAATATTATAATAACTCATACTCTGGGATGCTAGTATTACTGATTCTTAGCAAAAGCCTCTGTTTCTACTCGATGTGTTGATTGTAGAGTAAATAGTTAGGTTTTAAATGAAACAAACCACATTTCTATTTCTCCCTTGCCTTTGACTTCTATCTTACCACGACCTTCAAAGGTGAATTGAGGATCATCTTTTAAGAGTTCATAGGTGGCTTTACTGATGTTTACTTTGCCGATTTCTCCATGGTTTTCCATTCGGCTGGCCGTATTTACAGTGTCTCCCCAAATGTCGTATTGAAATTTCTTAATACCTACAATACCCGCAACCACTGGCCCTGTGTGAATGCCTACGCGCATTTCGAATGCGGGTTTTCCAGCCGCATCCATTTCGGTTTTACGCTGGATAATGAAAGCCTGCATTTCGAGTGCAGCCTGCACCGTATTTTTTACCGAATCATTAGTGGGGATGGGGATACCTCCAGCGGCCATGTAGGAATCACCTATGGTTTTAATTTTTTCTATGTTGTACTTTTCAATAATGTAGTCAAAAGCCTCGAAGCAGTGGTTGATTTCGTACACCAACTCTGCTGCGCTTAGTTTGGCACTTTGCCGGGTAAACTCTACAAAGTCGGTAAACATGACGGAAATCTTTTTAAAATCTTGAGCCCGGGCCCGTCCAGTTTCTTTTAGCTCCTCGGCTATTTCTTGGGGCAGGATGTTTCGCAACAATAAATCACTCCGTTTGCGCTCCTTGGCTATTCGATTGCGCTGAAATACTACTGAAACCGCAAATACCATCACAAGAAAAAATCCACCTATCAAACCGTTGCGCTGCCTGGTTCTGTTTTTATTTTGGGTATCTAGATAAAGTATTCGTTGCTCTTTAAGCTCTGATTGAAACTTTTGCTCCATTTCAGCAAATGCCCTTATTTTTTGCTTATTGTATAGACTGTCTTTTATCAACATAGATTGCCAAAGTTCATCATACCCTCGCTGGAAAGAATCGTTGCTGTAATGAAAGAGGGCGCTATTTTGTTTTGCCATTTGCATAGCATTTAGATTACCTTTTAGCGAAGCGTAGTAAAATGCTGAATCTAAATAAAAAGCGGTTTGTTGATTATTTTCTGAAACACCAGCAAGGTTGTTGAAAATACTGCTCACCTGTATGTACGCTTCTCGTTTTTGGGCTACTTTTAGTGCTTTCCTAAAATAGGTTTCGGCCTCAGTATATATACCACGCACCGCGTAGGCATAGCCCAGATCATTAAGAGCGCCTTGTTGGTGTTTTAGATCATCTTCATTTACTGCTAATTCATAAGCCAGACTTAAGTAATGCACTGTGCTATCTAGATTATCAAACAAAAAGCCTTTACTAAGGTAAAGCTCCATTAAAACTGTTTTGTTGGGAAATCTGTCATTCCAGCTTTCGAAGCCTTTATGAATATATGCAAAAGCTTTATTGCTAAGCTCCATATTCATATAGGTACGCGCATAGGCCAGATAAATTTCTGGAAGCAAATGGTCCTCTTTACAAATACCAGATTGATATTTATTGAAAACATTGTTTACCGTACTTAGCGCACCATTATCATCTCGGGCCGCACTTTGATAATGGCTTTTGCGAATGCCGATCTCTATCCAGTTGCAAGGTTCGTCTCGCTTTTCAAACAATAGCAATAGTGAATCCCCTACAATAATTTGGGATTTAAAGTTGGCATTTTCTTCAGTCTTATAGGAGTTTATCACGCTATCAGACCAATACGAATCGTATTGAGCAGATGTGTTGACTAAAAGTAAGCCAAAGACAATTGAGCTAACAAAATATTTAGGAATAACAGATAGCAACTGTGGCACGTTTTTAATCATCAACCAGTCCCGTACCTGATTTGGCGAACTTCCATTTTTGCTTAGACTTGTTTGTTTTTTCAGCGTTCAGTTTTAGTTGGTCTAAATCGTTTTGCAGCCAGCCAATATTTTCGCCACTTGCTGTAGTACATTGAGCTGTGATGTTACCAAATCCATCATCCTCAAGACGCCACCTATTGTCGCCCGGTTCTTCGGAAAGAGTAACATTCTCACCGGCACCTGTACCTACTAAATACATTGAACCACCGAATTGCAGGGTAGCTCCACTCAATACACCATTTACTGGAGATGAACCATCGGGTGAAGAAATGCTTAACTGAATATTGGGACTTTCAGCAACGATTAACTTAAGGGTAGCACTAGTACCTCCACCAGGCACCACTGCTTTAAGGTCTTGCTGGCTAATAAGTTTAATAGGTGTATCTATTAGTACAGTGGTTGAGGTGGATAGCATTCTCCAGTTTTTTTCGGTGGGAGCTTCCTCATTTACTTGTAAGAGTAGGGGGTTAATGGAGACCAAAAGGTACAGCCCTGTATCAACTCTTTCTGAATCCAGCAGTAGAATCTTTTGGTACGGAAACCCGTTTTCATCAATTAAATCTAGGATGCACCATCGCGAGGCATGGTCTTCTTCTGTGGTGATTTGAAGTGGAGAGCCTGCAGCTATATCTTGAATATATAAATAGGCAGTTTGGTTGCCTATTTTGCATAGGAGCTTGGTGCAAGCAGGTGGACCGTATAGCTTCCAGCATTGATTAGTATATGTGGGTTGATAAGTTAAGTTAATGCCTGTCATATTTAACTCTGACCCTGAAATGGTAAGGCCAACGTCTGACAAATCAGCACATGTAAATATGTACTCTGCACCGTTTTGAATATTCATTTTAGTAAGGTTTGGTTTATACGCTAATTTAAGTATTTAGTTTTTAGCTTTCTTAAAACCGATTGGAAACAAACCACATTTCAATTTCACCCTTGCCTTTTGCTTCAATCTTTCCACGACTTTCAAAGGTGAATTGAGGATCATCTTTTAAGAGCTCATAGGTAGCTTTACTGATGTTTACTCTGCCGATTTCTCCATGGTTTTCCATTCGGCTAGCCGTATTTACAGTATCTCCCCAAATGTCGTATTGAAACTTTTTAACACCCACAATACCCGCCACTACTGGGCCTGTGTGAATACCCACACGCATTTCAAAAGCGGGTTTTCCCTTGGCAGCATGTTCAGCCTTTCTTTTTGTTACAAAAGTCTGCATGGCTAGTGCTGCTCGCACTGTATTCTTTACTGAGTGCTTGGTTGGAACAGGCAAGCCTCCAGCCGCCATATAGGCGTCACCAATGGTTTTTATTTTTTCAATGTTGTATTTTTCTACAATAGAATCAAAAGCCTCAAAGCAGGTGTTGACTTCCGAAACGAGCTCTCCCGCAGTAAGTTTGGCTGAGGCTTCTGTAAAACCTTTAAAATCTGTAAAGAGGATTGAAACCATGTCAAAGTTCCTGGCTTCAGCTTTTCCATTCTCCTTTAGTTCCTGAGCAATTTCTTCAGGAAGAATGTTGAGTAACAGGTTGTCTGATCTGTCTCTCTCAAGTGATATTTTAGTTCGCTGCCTGAAGAAGATAAAGGCAAATATTCCTACCAGTACAAACCCTAAAAAAAGGAGATTTCGGATAAGTTTTTGCCGTTCTATTTCCTTTTCTGCAAGTCTGTCTTTTAGTTCTTGCTGGGCTTTTTGGGTTCTAAGCTTTTGCTGAAATTCATATTGGCCACTCATTTCAGTAACACGCTGTACTACTTGCTGACTGGAAATAGAGTCATTCAATAACTTCAAAGCCTCCAAATAAAAATAGGCACTGTCCATTTTTCCAATTGCATAAAATGCCTGATACAAAGAAGCTTCGGCTTCACGCAGATAAACGGTATTGGCCCCTCGTCCAAGAGAGAGATTATAGGCCTTTTTACCGAATTGAATCGCTTTTTTGTAATGCTGTAATTGTAAATGTGCTGTAGACAGAAAAGCAAAAATTGGAGCAAAGCCTTCTTCAGAAATGGTTTCTTTATGTTCAATTAGAACAGCTTCCAAAATTTCAACAGCTCTTTCATTTTCTCCTTTATTCGAATACATTTTGCCCTTAAAGGCTTGTATCTGTAAATGAAATACATTGTCCGTCTGTTCAATCTCATTTACTGCGAGATCAAACATTTCTTCGGCCTTTTCAAATTCCTTGAGTTCAGAAAAAGAAAGGGCCAATAGGTAATGAGCAAGGCCCCGCATGCGAGTATTTTCGGTTTGAGTATTTAGGATATTCTCAAAATAATTAATGGCCGTCTCAAAGTTTCGGATGTCAAAATTGAGCACACCCAGTTGCAGGTTACACCGAACAATTCCCTCTATATCATTAAGGTTGGTGAAAAGTTCCAGGCTTTCTAGAAATAATTTGGTGGGCACATCCCTGGGGCCAACCTGACGAAATTCAATGATACCCAAATTCAGCAAAGCCTGAGCTTCTAGCTTTTTTTCTCCAAGCTTTTGAGCGCATTGTAAGGCCTTTCTAAGTTTAGGGGAAGCTGAACCCTGCTGCGACTGATTTATGAGCTCTGTTACAGCTTTTATATCATTCTCAACCTGGGCAAGGGAGCAAGTGTACTCTGAAGGAGTGCTTTGTGAATGCACCTTTAAAGTAGAAAGTGTCAAAAACACAATCCATAAAGGTAGTGCCAGCCTCAACGATATACAGAAATTAAAGAGCACATTCATATTTCCAAATATCTATTGAGTATTAACTTTATAAATTATGTTTAGTGAGTTGATTTGGGGAAAACCAAATACTGGCGTGGTTCTCCGCAAGCATTAGGGCAGGGGTCTCCTGGCTTGGCATCTCCAGTTGTTTTTAATCCTCCGGGGTTTACATAACCGCTCACCATAAAGTTGCCTTTTTGATTAGCATCAAGCTGTATTGCGATGCCTAGGCTATTGCCTGAAGCAATAGATTCTATAAGAGCTTTGCTTACTTGTGAAACAAACTGTTTATTCTTTGAAAAATAAGCTTCACAGGCCTTTTGAGCATCAGATTTCTTTAAGGAAGAATAGGTTGGATTATTTTCTCTTACACCCGTAAAGATTTGATATTTAGAAGATAGTTCATTTCCTCGCTCATCAATCGCAACAATGATTACGGAGTTTGTACTTCTACCTTCATCAATCACAGGATACATACGCAGGCCTTCGCAACCGCGTTCAGATAGAACAATTTTGATTAAGTCTTTACTAAAATAAAAAGTTTGAGCTTCTGATGACTGCGCTGAAGCGCTGAACGACAGTGCAAAAAGCAATGCAGTTGCAACAAGTTTTGAATATAGATTTCTCATGGTTTGTTGGCCTGGATTTAGTTAAAGTTAAATTGGTTTTTAAATATAGCTTTTTTAACTCTCTATTAATCGCAACGAATGGATTGCTGCCTTTTTTTGAGGGGTTACAAATAAAAGAAGCCTCACGAGGAGGCTTCTTTTTGATACATACTTTCAATAATTACTAATACCCGAAAATTTCTTCAAGGCTCATAATCTTCACCTCTCCGAGCTTTGACAAAGCTTCCATATCCGCAAGGTCTTTTTTACCAATCACCAAATAAGCATATTTCTTATCCTTAATGTGAGAGTCGAAAAAAGCCTGCATGTCATCCATGTCCATATTATTTAGGTAAGAATAGATTTCAGGCTCAAAATTCTTTTCCAATCCTAAATCATTGGTTCTTCTATAGCTCCAATAGATGGAAGACTTGGTAGTACGATTAGTTTCAATTTGCTTTAGTGTACCCAATCGTGATTGCTCAAACTGCGCTTCTTCGCGAGGCATAGTGTTCATCAGGTCTTGCATTGCAGTTACAGCATCGCCTAATTTATCGCTTTGAGTACCGATGTAAGCACGCACAAAGTGTGGCTCGTCACTTCTGCGAGGGGAAGTGTATACGCTATAAGCGGAGTAAGCCAAGGCTTTTGATTCTCTTATTTCCTGAAAAATAATAGATGATAAACCAGACCCAAAATATTGATTGAAAAGGTTAGCAGGAGCAAGGTTTGTTTTATTAAAGTTTTCACTTCTTGAAAGCATCAAAAGCTCCATTTGCACTTGATCATAGTCTACAAAGTACACCACGTTTTTATCACTTTCGCGATAAGCATACTTCTTGCGCTCCGGATAATCTTTAAGCTCAATTCGTACAGGGTGTGTTTTGCGAACCAAGTCCACTACATCTTCCTGAGAGCTTGGTCCATAGTAAAATACTTCATGTTTGTAGTCCTTCAGGGTTTTTACCTTTTCGGTTAATGCAGAAGGTTTTAAAGCACGTAATTCGCTTTCGCTAAGAATATCAGTTGCGGGTGATTCTTCGCCATACACCGCATAATCATACAAAGCCGAATACATAATTTGATATTTACTCAACTTGGCATCTTTGCGCTTTTTCAAAATACCGTCTACATATTTCTTGTACGATTCCTCGTCTCCTTTGGCTGTAGCCAAAAACTCTTCAAACAACTTAGCGCCTTCTTCCAAAGATTCATTTAGGCCGCTAAGGGTAATGTAAAGCCTGTTATCACCAACGTACACAGAATAGTCTAGGCCCAGATCATAGAATTTTCGTTTAAGCTCATCTACGGTATATTTTTCGGTACCGATATAAGGAAGGTACTGCACGGCTAAGGCTAGTTCCTTGTCATTGCGAGAGCCCATGTCAAAAATATAGTTCAGCTCAAAAAGCTCGTTGGTGGTGTTCTTTATGTATGAAACCTCCAAATTGGCATAAGCGTCCGAACGTTTAATGTCTTTTTCAAAATCTGCAAATAGGGGAGTCAGTCTTTCTGATTGTTTCTTTTCTAATTTTTTTCTAAACTCTGATTGCTCGCCTCGGTTTACCTGAACAGCTGTAATGGCGGGCTTTTCCAAGCGCAATGGGCTGCGTTCGCCTTTGGTTTTGTGTACAGATACATAGTTGTCCTTAATATTTTTATTAGCCCAAGCTACTACCTCACTTTTGGTGATTTTGGCCATGTCATCATAATAATTAGAAAAGTACTCCCAGGGTCTGTCAAAAATGAAACCGTCAACAAGAGTTCTCATTTTCCAACCATTAGATTCCGCCTGGCGCATTTGAGACTTTTTCTCATTTTTTACGATGGATGAAATAAGACTTTCATCAAAATCACCATTTTTCAGCTTTGTCACTTGCTCTAAAAGTAGGTTCTGCGCTTCATCCAAACTTTGGCCTTCTCTTGGTGTAGCACCCATCATGAGTAGCGAGTAATCATTCAGTCCATACGAGTAGGCATAGGCTCTAAGTACCTTTTGCTGATTATTTAAGTTATTATCTATCAAGCCCGCTTCACCATTACTAAGTATGCTCGATACCAGATCTACCATCATGGCATCATCAGTTTTTACACCACCCACACGGTAGGCCAAGCTTACATATTCTGCTTCGGTACCTTTTATCTCTTTTTTAATAGGAGCTGTTATTTCCGGCTGACCAGGATCCTGAAACTGAGCAGGGGTAGGGCCCTTCTTTAATGAGCCAAAGTGTTTTTTGATTAGGGCCAAAGATTTGTCTGGGTCGATATCTCCCACTAAAATGATGGCCATATTATTTGGGACATAATATTTGTTGAAGTATTCATGAATCTTCACCATAGAAGGACTCTTAAGGTCATCACCAGTACCTAAAGTGGTTTGAGTTCCATAGGTATGATTGGGGTACATGGTTCTTAGTATTTCATAAAATACTTGACGGCCATCATTATCCTGGGCACGGTTGAATTCTTCATATACGGCTTCCAATTCTGTATGAAACAGGCGAAGCGTAAGCTCCTGAAAACGTTCAGCTTCAATGGTCATCCACTTATCCAATTCATTGGAAGGGATATCATTTACATACACAGTACGTTCAGCCGAAGTGTAGGCATTTGTACTTTTAGCGCCAAGCTCAGTCACCATTTGGTCGTATTCATTGGTGGCTACAAACTTTGCCGCTTCATTGCTCAAGGAGTCAATTTTGGCATAAATAGCTTTACGTTCTTCCTCATCGGTGGTTTGGCGATGAAGCTCGTATTGCTTACTAATTTCTTCCAGGAGTGGCTTCTCTTTTTCCCAATCAAGGCTACCAATCTTTGAGGTGCCTTTAAAAAGCATATGCTCCAGATAGTGAGCTAGTCCGGTAGCATCTGAGGGGTCATTTTTGCTTCCGGTGCGTACGGCAATGTTGGTAAAAACTCGTGGTTCATCTCGATTGATAGAGAGGTAGACTTTCATTCCGTTGTCTAACTCGTAGTGTAGAACTTTGTAGGGGTCATTTTCTACTGTGGTAAAATTGTTTTTGTACTGTGCTTGTAAACACGTAGTACCCGCAAAAATGAGAGCTAAGAACTTGTGCGTTAATTGCATATCGTTTGATTTTAAGTAGGCTATAAAAATATCGGAATTTTCCGATACCAAAAACATAAATTCCATTAGTTATCTTCGCCCGCAGAAACTGACATTATGCAGAAAATACTTATCGCCAATAGAGGGGAGATTGCCCTGAGAATAATGAAATCAGCTCGTGAAATGGGCATCAAAACTGTCGCCATTTATTCAGAGGCAGACAGACTTTCGCCACATGTGAAATATGCCGATGAGGCTGTTTGCGTGGGGCCTCCCGCTTCGTCTGAGAGTTATTTGCTTGGCGATAAGATTATAAAAATCTGTAAAGAACTCAATGTTGATGGTATTCATCCGGGTTATGGTTTCCTTTCGGAGAATGCTGAATTTGCTGATGCCGTAGAAAAAGCGGGAATCACTTTTATAGGGCCATCTTCAGAAAGTATGCGTGTGATGGGCGATAAGCTTTCAGCGAAAGCTGCAGCGGAAAAATTCAATATTCCGCTTGTACCGGGAACGGATGGCGCAATTACTGATATTGACGAAGCAAAAAGGCTTTCTAAAGAAATTGGTTTCCCAGTGCTTATCAAAGCTTCTGCCGGTGGTGGTGGTAAAGGAATGCGCTTGGTTCATAATGAAGAAGAATTTGAAGGTCAAATGGAAATGGCGGTGAATGAAGCTGTTTCTGCATTTGGAAATGGAGCTGTGTTTATCGAAAAGTTTGTAACCTCTCCACGTCACATAGAAATTCAGGTGCTTTGCGATAAGCATGGTAACCGTGTACACCTTTTTGAAAGGGAGTGCAGTATTCAGCGTAGGCACCAAAAGGTGATTGAAGAGGCGCCTTCTGCTGTGCTTTCTGATGAGCTTAGAGCACAGATGGGGCAGACTGCGATAGATGTAGCTCGTAGCTGCGACTATGTGGGTGTGGGAACGGTTGAGTTCATTTTTGATGAAAATCATAACTACTACTTTTTGGAGATGAACACACGTCTTCAGGTAGAGCACCCGGTTACCGAAATGATTACCGGAGTGGATTTGGTAAAAGAGCAGATTAAAGTAGCAAGAGGAGAGAAGCTGAGCTTTGCTCAGGATGACCTTAAAATAAACGGCCACGCCATGGAAGTGCGTGTGTATGCTGAAAACCCGATGGAAAACTTTATGCCTGACATTGGTAAGCTTGAAGTATACGAGCGCCCACATGGCCCGGGTATTCGTGTAGACGATGGTTTTGAAGAAGGCATGCAAGTGCCGATTTACTACGATCCAATGATTTCTAAGCTTATCACGCATGGCAAAGACCGCAAGGAAGCTATCGACAGAATGATTCGTGCTTGCGAAGATTATCGCATTGTGGGAATTCAGTCCACTCTAGCTTTTGGGAAATTTGTGATGGAAAACGAGCACTTCATTTCTGGAAATTTTGACACAAGTTTTGTGGATAAGCATTTCGATCCCAGTATGTTGGTGGAGGAGCATGATGATGAAAAAGAGATTGCAGCTTTGACCTTGGCATATATTTTGGAAAATAAACGTTCTGAAAAAGCAGTTGTAACCAATACTGGTCAAACATCTTCTGCCTGGAAAAAGAACAGAACCTAATGAAAAACATAGTCTTTGGAATTTTTGTAGCCCTCTCTACTCTCAGTGTGGGTCTTGCACAGCAAAACGATTCCATTGTTCAGTATTTTACGAAGAACAGCAAGGAAGCGCTGGATGCCATTATTGTGGATGGAGATACTATTCCAATCCTTATTTTGGATGAAGTGCTTCTTGTGGATAAGCCGAGTTTCAACTCTGACGAGGCGCGCAGGAGATATTACATTCTGCGCAGAAAGGTTATCAAAGTGTATCCTTATGCTGTAATTGCTGGGAACAAGCTGGATAGTCTGAATTTACAACTTGCCGGAATTAGCAGTAAACGGAAGAAGAAGCGATATATAAAGGACTTTCAAGACTATTTGGAAGGACGATTTGAAGATGAGCTTAAGCAGCTCACACGCACCGAGGGACAAATCCTGTCAAAGCTTATTTCTCGAGAAACAGGCATTACCACTTTTGAATTAATAGACACGTACCGCAGTGGCTGGAATGCTTTCTGGTGGAATATGGCCGCAGCTTTTTACGATATCGATTTGAAGATTCCTTATGACCCTATCGGCAATGAGGAAGATAAATTAATTGAAAACATACTTCAGCGCTCATTTATCAACGGCTTGCTCAAGGAGCGAGTGCCTATCACTACTTTGCGCCCTGAGGATATTGGCCTTTAGTGCAGGGCTGGTTTTAATTCCAGTCCATTTAAGATTTCAGCTTCAATGATAGCGAGCTCTTCCCAGCGCTGAAACACTTCATCACGGTCAAAGTAGTTAAGTGCCATTTCTACAAATATGTGCCCGTGCTTTGCTTCTGACACATATATCATGTGGTAAAACTTAGCTAGCTCTTCGTCCTGAATATTTTCACTTACCAGTTTAAAGCGTTCGAAGCCACGATTTTCTACAATAGAAGCAATTATAAGGCGGTCTCTAAAGCGCTTTTCTCGGTCTGAATGACAATGCTTCAAAAGCTGTTTTACATACAAATCTTCGGGAATAGAATGGTTTAAAGTGAGTCCACGTTCTTCCATAATCTTATACACTAAGCGAAAGTGCTCAAGTTCCTCTATTCCAGTGTGTATGAGTTCTGGAATGATTTCCGTTCTATCTGGATATTTGGCCACAAAACTCATCGCCATTGATGAAGCTTTGCGCTCACAATCGGCATGGTCTTTCAAAAATTCGTCAAAGTTTGAGATTACACAATTTACCCATTCTTGTGATGAATCTACCTTAAGTTTCAAATCGCTTACTTGCATGCTTTGCTAATTTTGGGCAAACTTACCGTATAGCTTTTTAAATGACCAGTCTAAACAAGATTACTAGTTTCTACAATGAGCGCTTTGGCGCAATGAAAAAATATTTCCCTGAGGAAGTACCTTCTCTCAATCTCAAATTGTCTGTCGTTATTCCGTCTTATGAAGAACAATTAGATGGCATTTTAAAGAGTTTGGGAAATAACAAACTCCCTGATAGCAGTGAAGTAGAAGTTGTTCTCGTTCTCAATCATTCAGAAATATCGGGGCAATCCGTTCGTGATTTTCATGCAAAGCAATACACCAATTACCACGACACAACCTTGACTAATGGTGTGCGAGTTTTGTGCATAAAGGCATTTGATTTACCTAAGAAAAAAGCAGGAGTGGGGCTAGCCCGAAAAATTGGAATGGATGCTGCACTAAATCGTTTTTCGGAAGTAAACCACGATGGCTTAACTGTTTGCCTGGATGGCGATTGTGAGGTTTCACCAGAGTATTTAACAATGCTGTTGAAATGTGAGGAAGCCAAAATAAATGGCTTAAGCATAGCTTTTGAACATGATGTTAATTCACTTGACAGTCAAAGGAATAAACAAATTATTGAGTATGAGATCTTTTTAAGATACTATGTTCATGCTTTGCGTTCAGCAGCTTATCCTCATGCATTTCACACTATAGGTTCCAGCATGGCTTCGCGTGCTACAGCTTATGCCAAAATAGGCGGAATGAACACCCGTAAAGCGGGCGAAGATTTCTACTTTTTACATAAACTTATCCCACAAGGAAAGTTTTATGATTTAACAACAACCACCGTTTTTCCATCTGCCCGGGTTTCTGAAAGAGTGCCTTTTGGAACCGGTCGCGCAATGATGGAAATGAATGACGGCACTAAGGATTTTGAAACGCTCTACAATCCTAAAACCTTCCAAGACTTAGGCATTCTGTTTTTTGACGAAGCCGATGCTTTGTTTGGCTTAAGCCTAAAAGATTTTCCCAAAAGCTTTGTGGCTTTTCTAAATCAAGCCGGGCTATCAAAGCAGTTTGAAGATTTAAAAGCACGAAGCAAGGACAGTATTCAGTTTCGTAAAAACTTCAACCATTGGATGGATGGTTTTAAAGTGCTGAAGTACGTACACTTTTGTAGAGATAATTTTTATCCAAACTTACCACTTGAAGAAGCTTTAGAAGGCTTGTTTGGTTTTAAGAAGCAATCAAGGAAAGGTTTATTGGAGGAGTTGAGGGAGATGGATGAGAAGTCTCTTTTTCATATTTTTAGATTATGAAAATCAAGGCCTTAAAATACCTATTGGTGTATTCGCTACCACTGGCGGTATTCTATTCTTTTAGGAACGAAGGCTGGTCTACATTTTTGCCCATTATCTATTCTTTTGGTGTAATTCCTGTTTTAGAGCTCTTCATAAAACCTAGCTCTGCCAATATTGACGAGGCAGAGCAAGCACTCCGAAAAGCTGACTTTCTCTATGACTTTTTACTGTATTTAATTGTGCCTATTCAGGTTTGGTTTGTGATTTGGTATTTCTTTATTATCCAAAATGTGGAGGTAAACACCGCAACTTTCTGGGGGCGAACAATAAGCTTGGGCTTGATGTGTGGCGTATTGGGAATTAATGTGGCGCATGAGCTAGGGCACAGGGTGAAAGGCTATGAAAAGCTTATGGCCAAAGTTCTTTTAATGACTTCATTGTACCCGCACTTTTTTATTGAGCATAATTATGGCCATCACAAAAATGTGGCTACTCCTGAGGATCCTGCAAGTGCGCGATACAATGAAGTGCTTTATGTTTTCTGGATTCGCTCAATGATTTTCGCTTATATCAGCGCCTGGAAAATTGAAAACAAACGCGTACGAAGAAAGGAGGGAAGCGCTTTTAGCCTAAAGAATGAAATGATTCTATTTACTCTTGTCGAAATTTTGCTCTTAGTTGGAATCACGGCTTTCCTGGGGATTACCGCAGTTTTAGGTTTTTGTGTAGCAGCCTTTACAGGAATACTTTTGCTCGAAACCGTGAATTACATTGAGCACTACGGGCTTTCCCGAAACAAGGTTTCTGACAATCGCTATGAAAATGCAACGGTTATCCATTCTTGGAACAGCAATCACTTGGTAGGTAGACTGATGCTTTTTGAGCTTTCGCGCCACAGCGACCACCACGCTAATCCTGTAAAGAAATACCAAGTTTTAGAATCCTACGATGAAAGCCCACAAATGCCCACTGGTTACCCCGGAATGATGATTCTTTCGGCATTTCCACCTTTGTGGTTTACTGTAATGAACAAAAGGGTAAGAAAGTATCAAAGTGTTTGACAATTTGCTGTAAAAGTAAAAAGGCCAGGATTTCCCTGGCCTTCTAAGCACTCAGTATAAAACCAAACCTTTATTGAATGACAAATACTTTGCTTTGGTATTCCTCACCTTTAAGGCGCAGGATATAAGTACCTGGCGCAGCATCTATATTTAGTTCAGCTCCATTTTCTAGAGAAGTTTTATCCATCGTTACCTCCTTAACGCGCTGTCCTTTTAGGTTCAGTATTTCAATGGTAACCTTATCATTCGCTACTTGACTCAAAACTAAATTTACCCTACCATCATTAGGGTTGGGGTAAAGACTTAATCCTTCTATTGACAAGCCATTTTCATCAATTCCCACGGTAGATTTTTTCACATTAAGTAACACAGTAAAATCATAGGCAAACTTTTTGTCTATGGCTCTAATGGTGAGGCGATACGGTAAAGGTCTTACATCATTAATAGTCGGGGTCCAGCTAAAATTTCCTTTAATGTTTGGGCCTGTGGTAGTTTGAACTTGAAAATCGGCATCTGAACCTGGAATTTCAAATGGATCGCCAGTTGCTTCCATATTGAGTTGAGCTAAAGAATAGCTAGATGTTAATTCAAAGGTTAACTGACTTGAATTACCACCTTGCAGGTTGGTCGAACCCACACCATTATTATTTACGGTGAGAGAATTAGGTAACACCAGCTGCATATTTACAGTATCCGGAATTACTATAAACTGCATATCGCGTCTGATTTCCCCAATTTGTACGCCTGATCTAAACTCTTCTACCAGAATAGAAATCACATAATTGCCAACTTGAGATGGAGACCAGGTTATTTGCCCTGTTTGAGAATCCATGGTAAGTGGTCCATTAGCGTTTCCTGGTGGTGTGGTATACCCCACTATATAGTTCGGGAAAGTAGATACGGGCGTGTCAATCGACCAGTGTAAGGAGTCTCCATCAACATCAAAAGGCAGTGGATTATAGTTCCACAAAGTATCTAATGGAAAGCTCACTACGGGGGCATTTAGAAATACAGGTGAAGCACTGTTTGTGCTGGTATAAGACGTAAATTCTGTATATAGGGTCATAGACTCGCTACCCGGGTTAGTGGAATTGTCTATTGCATGATTTCTGCAACACAGACTCCATTGAAGTCTGAACTTTCCATTTTGAGCCAGCTGAACAGTACCTGTATAAATATGCCTTTCAACAGGATAAAAGGAGGGAAGCGTGTCAATATTAACTCGACTAAGCTGCACCGATATGCCGGAAGCACTAGGGTTGGATATTAAGCTAAGGTCAAGAGTTTGTGTTGCTGAAAGTGTTGCTGTACTCGGGGTTATGTCTCTATAAAGCGTCATCACTATATAGGCTTTATTTGTACTGTCTACACCAACTACAATCTCGCCACCCATAAGGTGCGTTGCTTTTGCTGTAAAGCATGTAGCTGTAAAAAGGGCTAAAAAAAGTATAATCTTTTTCATATTTCAAAGAATTTTAATGGGGGTTAATAATGAGTAAGTTAAGAAGTATCATTTGTGATGGAAACAGTGATTTAGTTAAGTGCAAGTAATCTGATTTAAAGATCTTCATCATGTCATTTCAACTAAATAGTTATCACAAACAAAAAAAGCAGCCCTGCTGGACTGCTTTTGATACATGATTGAGGTATAGATATTTGAAACCAATCCTATTGAATAACAAAAACCTTGCTTTGAGCCTCTTCACCTTTGAGGCGGATGATATAAGTTCCAGGAGCAGCGTCAATATTCAATTGTGCTCCTTGCATCAGTGAATTACGGTCAATTTGTATTTCTTGAATTCTTTGCCCTTGAAGGTTTAATACTTCAAAAGTGCATTCACTCTTCGGCACCTGTTTTAAGCTCAGCTTTATATTTCCATTACTTGGGTTTGGGTAAATACTCATGTTATTAGAAAGCAATGTAGATTCATCCAAGCCAACTCCAGTATTTAGATATAGTTCTACACTAAAATCATAATTGTATGCACCGTCCGTTGCTCTAATGTTCAATACATAAGGTTTAGTTCTTATATCAGACAAGCTAGGGTGCCAGGTAAATGTGCCTTCTATGCTATTATTTGAAGTAGTTTGGGTTTGGAAGCTTGCGTTACTTTGAGAAAGTTCCAACGGCTCTCCTGTTCCAATTAAATTTAAAGCGGCATTGTTGTCGTTTGAGGCTAATTCAAAAGTTAAACTATATGGTGCCCCAGCAATTACATTGTCAAATGGATTTCCATTTGCAAGCGAGAGAGAGTTTGGTGATGAGAATTGCATGCTTGAAGTATCAGGAAACACACTAAACTGCATGTCTCTGCGTATTTCAGCGATCTTAGTTCCTGAACTAAATTCTTCGACAAGTATTGAAACAGCATAGTTACCGATTTGCGAGGGCCACCATGTAATCAGACCTGTATTAGGGTTCATTGTAAAAGGACCATTCACATTTGCGGCAGGAGCAATGTACCCTTGTACTGCTTGGTAAGGAGCTGAAAGAGGTACATCAATAGACCAGTAAAGTGAATCTCCGGATGTGCTGTATGGCAAAGGATTATAGGTCCACATCGTATCCAAAGGAAAGCTTACCATTGGAGCATTTAAAAAGATAGGGGTACTACTTTGAGTACTAGAGTAGGATGTGAATTCAGTTTTTAAATACAAATTATAACTGGAAGGGTTATTAAAGTTTATAATAGATGCATTCCTACAACAAATGCTCCAAGAGACCAGATAGGTACCATTTGATGTTAATTGAATGGATCCTGTGTACACATGTCGTTCGGTAGGATAATTTGACGGAAGTGTATCAAGGGTTGTTCTGGTAACAGGGATATTTTGAGTAGGAGAAGAGGGGGAAGAAATTGATTCCAGCGCAACAAAGCTGGAGTTCGAAAGGGCTGCGGTACCAGTGTTTGCGTCCCTGTAAATTGTTAAAGTAACGTGAGCCACGTTATTATTATCTACAGTTACTGTAATTTCCCCACCCATAGCGTGGGAAGCGTTGGCCGTATAGCCCGTAAATAAGATTAAACTGAGAAGAGTAATTAGTTTTTTCATATCGTATGTTTTAGTTTATAAAGTGATGTGAATATACAATGGCTCCTTAGAAAGACAATAGATATTTCACATTTTAACATTATTTCTTATTCGATAGCATACAAAATAATGAACATAAAAAAGGCTGAGGATTATCTAATTCTCAGCCTTTCAAAATATATGTAATATAATAATTGTTTACCAACGAATAAGTGTACTTGCCCAAGTAAACCCACTCCCAAAAGCAGCCAGGCAAAGCAAATCACCATCTTTTAGTTTTCCTTGCTCCACAGCTTCGCTTAGCGCGATAGGGATAGAAGCAGCGGTAGTATTTCCATACTTCTGAATGTTATTGAAAACCTTCTCATTCGGCAGTTGCATTTTTTGCTGAATAAACTGGCTAATTCTCAAGTTAGCCTGATGCGGAATTAATAGATCAATATCCTCAACTTTTAGATCCGTAGCGTTCAGTGCTTCATGTATCACTTCCTGAAAACGAGTAACTGCATGTTTGAACACGAAGTTTCCATTCATGTATGGATAATAACTTGTGTCTTCAGGATCGTTTTCAGCAAGCATTTTATCTACCCAATGTGAGGTGCTTGGGCCAATAAGGGCCAATTCTTTAGCGTGTTGTCCCTCAGAATGTAGATGTGTGGTGAGCACACCTTTGTTTTTATCTTCGGTAGGTTGCATGAGTACCGCACCGGCTCCATCACCAAAAATAACAGAAACACCACGACCACGAGTGGTTTTGTCCAAACCGCCACTATGGTTTTCCGAACCTATTACCAGCACGTTTTTGTATGTTCCGGTTTTTATGAATTTATCAGCAATAGAAAGCGCATATATAAACCCAGAGCATTGATTCCTTACGTCAAGGGCACCAATTTCGGCTATACCCAATGCCTGCTGAACTTGTACGCCAGGTCCAGGAAAATAATAGTCAGGGGATAGGGTAGCAAAGATTATAAAGTCAACATCATCAGGTGTGATACCTGCATTTTTTATGGCTTTTCGGGCAGCTTCTGTACCCATGGTTGCAGTAGTGACATCCGTTTTTGGATCAATCCATCTGCGCTCTTTTATCCCGGTTCGTTCTTGTATCCACGCATCATTGGTATCCATCAATTTGGATAGATCCTCATTAGTAACCACGTTTTCAGGCACGTAATGACCTACCCCGGCAATTCTCGATTGTAACATATAGTAATGGTTTAGTCTCTACAAATTAGTATTAAAAACCCAATGGGAGCAGGGCTTTTAGATTTTGGTCGAAAAATATTGATTTTATATTAAAAAGGAATCCTGCATTTTTTGAGTTACTCTGGCGGGTCTTCCTGTTTTTGCGTCCAGCATTATCCATGTGGTTTTCGCTTTCGCTAAAATAGTGTCACCTCTTTTTATTTCCACCATCCTTATACTACTCACACCTTCCAGGCTTTCAATCCAAGTGGTAGCGGTAATAATGTCATTAGGCATAGCGGCTTTAAGGTAATCCAGTTCATGCCTGCGAACCACCCATTTATAGTTTTCCAAATCATCTGGTTCAGCCACAGAATACCAATGCGAAATAGCTACATCCTGCACCCACTTTAGGTAAACCACATTATTTACATGGCCCATGTCGTCTATTTCGCTATCCCTTACAGTAAATGAAATGGAGTGTTTGGCAGTCATAATATTATCGAGTAATCAGAATTTTGTGTGTATAAACTCTTTGGTCAGACTCTAACTGAATAAAATACAATCCATTTGCATGGTTGCTCAGGTCAATCCTAATTTCATTTTCCCTAGATGTATATGAAGCAGATGTTTTAAATCCAGCAGAATTGAAAATACTCATGTTCTGCATTAATATATCCGAAGGTAGAATAAGCCTAATATGGTCTTTTGCTGGGTTAGGGAAAACCTTTAATGAAACAGGCAAGGGAGGTTCAGGCTCTGATAAATCTTTTTGAATGTTTGTTATGCTGTAAAACTCTTCGGGGGTTATTCGTTGATGTCTGAATTGATGCGCTGAAGAGGTAACTCCGTAAGTAATTGGTAAGATTTTGAAAGTGAACCAAGAACTTCCACTTTGACCACCCATACCAGTAACATCTGTTACGCCAAGATATTGATCTAAAAAAACGTTTAAATATCCATTTTCATAAAACATGGTATCGCCATTGAAATTTTTAGTTCCAAATATATCGTAAGCTGGGTAGCTGATTTTATGAAATAGTTTATTGTGGAGTATGCTATCTCGTGCATATCCAAAGCCAATCCAACCTGTGTTGTACCCGATAGATTCTTCCAACAAAGCAAAGGCTAAGTCGCTTCCTTCAAAATAGAATAGTTTAGAAACCCTTACTGAATCAAATAAAGCGTTTGCTTTACCATTGTTAAAAGCCGGAAATACGTAAAAGTTCGGGGTGGAGGTATCATTAATAAAATAACTAAAACAATGATTGGCGGTAAGGACTAAGTTGTGACTTACCAAACTTCCCGAGCAGTTGTTGGTAATTGAATCATTTGTTACAACCCTCAGGGCAACACTACTACTAAAAGGATATTTATCTACATTAAAAGAATCAGCTGCCGGAAACCTTTCTGAATAGTTGGGGTTCAGGGCCAATGGAAATACAGGCTGACTTGGCAGCTGAACTATTGAATTTCCACGATTGTCGCCACTAACAAAATCTTCAGCTAAAGTTGAATCATAAAGCACTCCTGGAATTGTGTCATATAGTTGTAATGCAAAATCATAGCTTACAATCCTTTTGCTTACCTGGGCAGAAAGGATACATGATAGAATGAGAAGAAAAAGGGAAGTGGGTAATGCTCTCAATTGTTAGTTTTTAAGAATATTTAAACTTAGCGTTTTGCTAATTATTTCAAATAATCCATAAAATAGTCCGTCACCTTTTGCATCAAGTGCACGCGGTCTTTGCCACGTACATTGTGTTTGTGCATTGGGTAATCAAAGTAATCCACTTGCTTTCCTTTTTCTACCGCAGCTTTCAAATACATTTGAGTATGCTGCCACACTACCACGTCATCGCTACTTCCGTGAATGATAAGTAGTTTTCCCTCTAAATCATCAATGTGGTTGATTAGGTTACTGGCTTCAAATCCTTCAGGATTTTGCTCAGGAGTGTCCATATAGCGTTCGGTGTACATTACTTCATAAAAACTCCAGTCAATCACAGGGCCACCGGCAACGCCAGCTTTAAATACTCCAGGATTGCGACTCATCATGCTCATGGTCATGAATCCCCCAAAGCTCCATCCGTGAATTCCCATGCGGTTTGTATCCACATAACTTTTGCTTTTCAAATATTCTAGGCCCTGCATTTGGTCTTCCATTTCTACAGTTCCCAGTTGACGGAAAGTATTTTGCTCCCAAGCTTGACCACGGTTTCCGGAGCCTCGATTGTCGAGCGTCCAAACGATGAAACCACGCTGAGCCATGTATTGGTACCAAAGATTACCACCGCCACCCCAGTAGTTGCGGATCATCTGGGCGTGCGGCCCTCCGTACAAATACACGATAACAGGGTAGGTTTTTGTACTGTCAAAATCTGTTGGCAAATACATTCTGCAATACAAGTCACCGCCATCTTTGTCCTTTATGGTAAATAGGTTCATTTCACCCAATTTATAATCGGTAAGCGGGTTATCTGAATCTATCAAAGTGTAGTTTACTTTATTGTTGGTCCCAATGATTTGGCTTCTCCACGGTACTTCTGTGCTCGAAAAATTGTCAATAAAGTAAGTTCCTGCATCATTGAGTTTTGGCATGTGGGTTCCTTCATTTGCCGTAAGGCGAGTGGGTTTTCCACCTTTTATTGAAACCTTGTACAAATCACGGTTTAGCGGGCTGGTAGCGGTAGAAGTGTAAAACACATTTTTGCCGTCTTTATCAAAACCCTCAAATCCGGTTACTTCCCAATTGCCTTTGGTGATCTGCTTTACAAGCTTTCCCTTGGTATTGTACAGGTACAAATGGTTGAATCCGCTGCGACTACTTTCCCAAATAAATTGATCATCATTTCCTTTTACAAAATGTACCGGATGCTGGGGTTCCACATAGCGTTCACTCTTTTCTTCAAATAGTACTTTCTCAAAATCACTATTTAGAGCATCATAGATTTTTAGCTCCATGTGGTTTTGATCGCGGTTTAGGTGTGCGATATAAATCTTCTCACTTTTTGGCCCCCAAGCCACGTTGGTCAAGTATTGCGTGTTTGGCTCGCCAGTTTTCAAAGTGGTGGTTTTACCGGAATTTACATCGTAAACGTTTACAGAAATCTTCTCCGTTTTATCTGTTCCAGCCATCGGGTACTTTATATATTCTACAGTAGCCGGTTTGGTCGTCCAGTCTACGATGGGGTAGCCTGTTACCTCGCTTTCATCTTTTACATAATAGGCCAATTTGGTTCCATCAGGGCTCCAAAAGATTCCATGAGTGATTCCAAACTCGCTTCGGGAAACGGTTTGTCCGCTTACTATGCCTTTGTTTTTATTTACAGAAACGGCTACTACTTCATCGCCTTTTAAAATGTAAAGGTTGTTTTCTACGGTATAAGCGATGTGTCCAGTATTTGGCGCATAGTCCCGGTTTTCCGCTTTCGCGGGAAGTTCCAGGCTGTCCGTTTTTTCCACTTTATTTTCACTAAGATTGAACCGATACACATTTTGATTGTCTTCAAATGTAAATATGGTAGCATCTATCCAGGTTAATGAAGGAAATCTGCGGCATTTTGGCCCGTCTATTTCACTCAATTTTTCATTTAAAGTAGAAAGAGTAAGTACACTTTGAGCTTTATCATCTTCTTCTGCATTCCCCAGTATTAGCTGGGTTTCCTCTTCCTTTTTCTCGACATAACTAAAGCTGTTACTCTCGGGAATCCATTGTAATTGCTGTAACCTCTTTGGAGCGAGGTTTCTATGTTGATTCAGCACAGCATCCTCCATAGTGAAGGTTTTTTGCTGACCTACTGCAATAGAAGTTATAAGGGTAAAAAGCAGAACTAATTGCTTCATGTTTTATTTACATTAAATTATAAGGTGGGCAAAAGTAAGTAACCTGAATCATTCTGAATTTTCCCTATCTTAATAAGCTTAGATTGCAATCCTGTTGCTGGATTGACAATAAAATTCTAAAATTTGAAACTCTAAATATGCCATACTCCAAACAACGATCACGCGAATCACGAGCAGCCATTGAGCGCCTTTATATCACTATGCGTCATCTATTTATCCGTGGGTTTTATAAACCAATGGGTATAAGTGGTGAATCTTTGAAGGAAGCTTTACTTACGCTAAAGCCGGAAATATATGGCGACATTACCGACCCAGAGAGGGTAGAGCTAAACGGTTTGCTGTATGTAGCTGAGCGTTTACCGAAAGGCATTGAAGAATGTAGGTTTATTCAACTGGTGGCCCGCGAAGGTTTTGAACAGGCTGGCTACACGCCATTTATTCCGCTAAAGCGAAGAAGAAATTGCTACCGTATAGACAAAGACCGCATGTATGTGGAGATGAGTCGCGGCCGCAGTGACATTTATGATATTCTTACTCACCTTACATTTTTGTATATAGAAGCGGAGAAAATTAAAAATCACGCTATCGATCAGCGAGGAAAAACCACAGATAATTGGAAGCAATTGGCTGAAGTGGTGACCAAGCTTGAAAACGATAAAGAAATAGAGGAGAAGCAGGCCTTGGTGTACTTGAGTAATGTTTTGGGCCGCACGGTTACCGAAACTCAAGTAGCAGTAGAGGGGTTTAAGAAAAGCTACGGATGTAATAATTTATATCACTTTGCTTACTGGCTTGGTCAATTGGCGATTGAGGAATCTGAAGATAAGCCCAAGCGAGAGATTAAGGTTTCTGCCAAATTACGTGAAGTGGTAGGGCATCATGTATATGGTGAAGTCTGGGCCACGGCCATAAAACGATTTTTGGCGGAGAAAGATTGGCTACATAGGCCAATACATATCATAAGTGCCAACCTTCATAGTGTGATGAATGCGCTTTATGGTTTTGAAGCACTGAAAGAAAACAAGTTTGAAAACCTGATGGACTTGGCTGAATATACTGGTGCAGATAAAACAGGAAAAGCTGCAGATGTCATTCAGAAATATGCGGGTAAAAATGGTTTGTATTACTTGGGTGACGCCTCAGGCACCAATCTTAGCGTACAAATAATTGACTCCGAAAAGTTAGACTTTGCTAAGCTTCCATACTTAAAGAATTATAAAACTGGAGATGACAACCCCGTACTTATTGTGATGGATTATGCCTTTGGCGAACAGGCCTATGAATGCATGGACGAACTGCTAAAACCTTTTGAAGTAGAAAATTCAGCAACACCACTTAATATTCAGTCAATCAATGTGATGGGGAAGGCTGGTATACTTGAAGGTAAGAAAGGAGATTTAATGATTCCTACCGCTCATGTGTTTGAAGGAACTGCTGATAATTATCCTTTTGAAAATGATTTATCGCCTGAAGATTTTAAAGGTAGCGGTATTCCAATTTTTGCCGGTCCCATGATTACGGTGCTGGGAACAAGCCTTCAAAATAGGGATGTGCTGCAGCATTTTTTAACATCTACCTGGAATGCCATCGGGCTGGAAATGGAAGGCGCTCATTATCAAAAAGCTATACAAAGTGCAGCACAAATTCGTGAAAGTATTAGCCCTGATGTGAAAGTGCGCTATGCTTATTACGCTTCTGATAATCCGCTGGTAACAGGAAGTACACTTTCATCAGGAAGTTTGGGTATAGAAGGAGTGAAGCCTACGTATTGGATTACGCAGCAGATTTTGGAGAAGATACTTTCTTAACTGTGCTAAAAAAAGATTCCGCTCAAATGCGACATGAATTAGGTCACATTGAGCGGAATTGAGAAGTATTTTTCAAAAAGGATTTCGCTCTAAACCGCAGCAGAAATCTTTTCCAAAATAGAGTTTAAGGTGTTACTTGGGCGCATTGCTGCAGAAATCTTAGCATCATCACCTTTGTAATAGCCATCAATATCTACTGGCTGTCCTTGCACAGAATTCAATTCGTTTACAATTGTTTCTTCATTGGCAGCTAGGTCTTGCGAAATAGCTTTAAAAGCTGTTTGTAACTCAGCATCTTTGGTTTGCTTAGCCAAGGCTTCTGCCCAGTACATCGCCAAATAAAAGTGGCTTCCACGGTTGTCAAGTTCTCCTGCTTTACGCGAAGGCGACTTGTCATTATCCAAAAACTTAGCAGTAGCTTCATCCAAAGTTTCACCAAGAATCAGAGCTCTTGGGTTATTAAAGGTTTGCCCCAGGTGCTCTAATGAAACAGCAAGTGCTAAAAATTCGCCCAAGGAATCCCAACGCAAGTGGTTTTCTTCTACAAACTGCTCTACGTGTTTTGGTGCAGAACCACCAGCTCCGGTTTCAAACAATCCTCCGCCATTCATCAATGGAACGATAGAAAGCATTTTGGCCGAAGTACCAACTTCTAAAATAGGGAAGAGGTCAGTTAAGTAATCACGCAGTACGTTTCCACTTACAGAAATGGTGTCCTTTCCTTCTTTGATTCTCTCCAGTGAAAAACGAGTGGCATCAACAGGAGCAAGGATTTGAATATCTAAACCGTTTGTATCGTGATTTGGTAAGTACTTTTCTACTTTCTTGATAATCTCAGCATCGTGCGCACGGTTTTTATCCAACCAAAAAATTGCAGGATTACCAGTAGCTCTAGCGCGATTTACAGCAAGCTTTACCCAGTCTTCTACGGGTGCATCTTTTGTTTGGCACATTCTCCAAATATCACCTTGCTTTACGGGATGCTCCAAAAGTACATCGCCATTGGCGTCAATTACCTTTACAGCTCCGTTTGCTGTCATTTGGAAAGTCTTGTCATGAGAGCCGTATTCTTCAGCTTTTTGAGCCATCAAACCTACATTAGAAACACTTCCCATGGTAGTTGGGTCAAATGCTCCATACTCTTTACAGAAGTCAATAGTTTCTTGGTAAATACCAGCGTAGCTTCTGTCTGGAATTACTGCTTTGGTATCTTTTTGCTTTCCATCTTTATCCCACATTTGTCCCGAAGTACGAATCATCGCAGGCATTGATGCATCAATAATTACATCACTTGGCACATGTAGATTGGTAATGCCTTTATCGGAATTTACCATGGCTACATCCGGGCGCTTTGCATACACTTCTTTAATATCAGCTTCAATTTCTGCTTTTTGATCAGCTGGAAGGGTTTCAATTTTAGCAAGTAAATCACCAAAACCATTATTCACATCTACACCAATAGACTCTAATGTTTCAGCGTGTTTTGCAAATACATCAGCAAAGAAAATTTTAACGGCAGTTCCAAAAATGATTGGATCAGAAACCTTCATCATGGTGGCCTTCATGTGCAATGAAAACAACACATCTTTTTCCTTGGCGTCTTCAATTTGCTTAGCTAAGAATTCCTTCAAAGCTTCACTGCTCATCACAGATGCATCAATAATTTCTCCGGCAAGGAGAGATGTTTTTTCTTTTAGAACACGCTTATTTCCATCATCGCCAAAAAATTCAATTTTCACATCAGTAGCGGCAGGAACGGTGACTGATTTTTCGCTTCCATAAAAATCACCGTGGCTCATACTAGCTACGTGAGACTTAGAGTCACTGCTCCAGGCACCCATTCTGTGTGGATGTTTTTGAGCATATTGCTTTACTGCACGAGGAGCTCTACGGTCAGAGTTTCCTTCACGAAGAACTGGGTTCACAGCACTACCTTTTACTTTATCATATTTCGCACGAATTGCCTTTTCAGCCTCTGTTTGTGGATCTTTAGGGTAGTCAGGAAGGTTGTAACCTTTACTCTGAAGTTCTTTAATAGCAGCTTCCAATTGTGGAATAGAGGCACTAATATTTGGAAGCTTAATAATGTTGGCTTCCGGAGTTTTAGCAAGAGCACCAAGTTCTGCCAACGCATCGCCTACTTTTTGATCATCATTCAAAAAATCAGGAAACAAAGCAAGAATTCTTCCCGCTAAGGAAATGTCCCGGGTTTCTACTTCTACGCCAGCCGTATCAGTGTAGGCACTAATAATAGGTAGCAAAGAATAGGTAGCCAATGCTGGAGCTTCGTCCGTTTTGGTGTAAATGATTTTTGGTGTCTGTGTCATGGTATTGTATTAAATATTAAAGGCCAAAATAGGCCCGATATAATATGGTTTTCCGCTAAATTTTAATCTGAAGAAATGCAAAAGTAATAAACTGTATAAATTGAATATTTACTCAATGTCAAGATCTAGTTTTTGCTTTAGAATTAAGAGGTTGGGGTTCTTTTCAGCCAAATATTGAAACTTTTCTTGTGGGCTGTAAGGCTCCAGTTTTTTGGCACTCTTAATTATTGAAATCTCAAATTGAACAGAAAAATTATTCAGCTTTTGCCGAACGTATTTTAAAATATCCGCTTTCCCCTCAGTAAAATAAGAATCTTGTATTTCATTTTCGAGATGAAGCTCTATGGTGAAATTCTCCTTTAGCTTAATGGTTTTATTAGCCAAAGTGCTGTAGATACGCTGATGACCTTGGCCTTTCACATGCTCGATGTACTCATTCCAAATATTGGTAAACTGGGCTTCGTCAAAAGCATCTTTTGGTAAAGCCGGGTTGATGGCGGTTTCGTCAACATCTGATTCTTCTTCGCCTTCTGCGGTTGCTTTTCCCTCCAGGCTTCCGGAAATTGAAAATGAACTTCTCCTTTTTTTCAGCTTACCAGGAGTGGTAGCCGTTTTCTTAGCTGGGGTGGCAGGGGTAACACTTGGTTCTGGTTTATAGCTTGCACTTTTTTCCTGCACGGGCTGTGGAGCAGGAGGGGTGGAGTTAGCTGTTTGCGGTATGTGGCTTGTAGCTTGTGGTTGTCTTTCTTCCGCCTTTGGAATATCAATTCCTAGCTTATGACCCCCGACTTCTGACTTTCTATTTACCTCAGGACTAGGCTTTTTTTTTTCGGGCTCACCATGAACCAATTGCGAAAGCTGAAGTAGAGAAAGCTCTACGAGCAGTCGGGCATTATTACTGCCTTTGTACTTCACATCCACCTCTCCCAGGAGTTTTAAACCCCTAAGCAAAAACATGGGGTCAACTTGTTTAGACTGTTGGCCATACCGAGCCTTGGTGCTTTCGCCAACTTCTAATAATTGTAATGTTTTAGGATCCTGACAAACCAATAAATCCCTAAAGTGCGCAGCCAAACCATTGGCAAAAAGGTGTCCGTCAAAACCGTTGTCCAATATTTCATTAAAAATAAGTAGCAGCCCTGAGCGGTCTCCGGCAAGGATTAAATCCGTGGTACGGAAATAATAATCATAGTCTAAAATTCGAAGGTTGGTGATTACATCATTGTAAGTGATGTTTTTCCCTGAAAAGGAAACAATACGATCAAAAATAGAAAGAGCATCACGTAGCGCTCCGTCAGCTTTTTGAGCGATAATATGAAGTGCTTCACTATCTGCTGTTATTCCTTCTTTTTCAGCTACACCTTTTAAGTGTTTAGCTGTATCCTCAACAGTAATGCGTTTGAAGTCAAAAATTTGACAGCGGCTCAAAATGGTTGGGATAATCTTGTGCTTCTCGGTAGTGGCCAAAATAAAAATGGCGTGAGCTGGCGGCTCTTCCAACGTTTTAAGGAAGGCATTAAAAGCTGCCTGAGAAAGCATGTGAACCTCGTCAATGATATACACCTTGTAATTTCCCACCTGAGGAGCAAAGCGTACCTGATCAATCAGGTTTCGGATATCGTCTACGGAGTTATTTGAAGCTGCATCGAGCTCAAATATATTGAATGAAAAATCCTGATCATCGCCTGTAGCTTCTTCGCTATTAATCATCTTAGCGAGAATACGCGCACAGGTAGTTTTACCAACCCCACGAGGGCCGGTAAACAACAGCGCTTGTGCTAGATGATTTTGGTTGATAGCATTAAGCAACGTGTTAGTTACGTGCTGCTGACCTACTACTTCATCAAATGCCTGAGGGCGATATTTACGTGCAGAGACAATGAAATTTTCCATCGGGGCAAATATAGAAAAGCTACCTTCAGATAGAAGTGCTTGTTGAAAAGTTAGGAAGAAGTAGGTTTACGCATATTTCTATTATTAAGAATAGGGGAGGTAAATAACGAAATGACGCTGCTTGGTTAATGAAAATTCCTTACTTTTGCCGTCCTTTTTGGATAAAAGAGGATAATATATTAATAATTAAATCTTTAACAGATGAATCAGTACGAAACCGTTTTCATCATGAATCCCGTCTTATCTCCTGAGCAGGTAAGGGAAACGGTACAGAAGTTTAAAGGCCTTATTGAAAGTAAGGATGGAAAAGTACTTCACGAAGAAGATTGGGGGCTAAAGAAAATGGCCTACGCAATCGAGCACAAGAGAAGTGGTTTTTATTTCCTACTAGAATTTCAGGCTCCTGGTGAAATCATTGCTCCACTAGAAGTGGACATGAAGCGTGACGAGCGCATTATGCGTTTTCTTACCATGAAAATGGATAAGCATCACGTAGAGTTTGCCAAGAACAGAAGAAAGAAATTGCAAAACGCCTAAAAATTTTTGAATCATGAGTGAATTAGAAACCGGATCGAATCAATCCGAAATCAGATATCTTCAGCCTCTTAAAATTGATACAGGTAAGAGAGAGAAGTATGATCGCTTCCTACGTTACGGACTTAAGTACGTAGACTACAAAGACACAAAGTTCCTTCTTCAGTTTGTAAATGAGCAAGGTAAAATTTTGCCAAGAAGAATTACCGGAACATCATTGAAATACCAGCGTAAAGTTGCCAGAGCCATCAAGCGTGCACGTCACCTGGCTTTGATGCCTTATGTAGCTGATAACCTTAAATAAGACCGAGAGCTATGGAATTGATACTGAAACAAGACGTAGAAAACCTTGGCTACAAGGATGATATCGTAGAAGTAAGACCAGGATACGGTCGTAACTTCCTTATTCCTTCAGGAGTAGCGGTACAAGCTACCCCTGGTGCTAAAAAGATGCTTGCTGAAAACATCAAGCAACGTAAGCACAAAGAAGCTAAGGAAATCGAAGAAGCACAAAAAGTTGCTGCTCAGTTGAACGATCAGAAAATGAAAATCACTACCAAAGTTGGTAAGGGTAACAAACTTTTCGGATCTATCAACAATGCAAACCTTGCTGATGAGCTTTCTAAAATGGGTCACCATATCGACAGAAAGTACATCCAGATTCAAGGTGGTACTGTAAAAGCTACAGGTCCTTACCAAGCAAAAATTCGTTTGCATCGTGAGGTAGTTGTAGATTTTGACTTTGAAGTAGTAGGTGAAGCTTAATTAGCTAAACACTATTTAGAATATAGAAACCCTCGGCATTTGTCGGGGGTTTTTTGTGCGATATTATTTGAGGATTTGTGAGATTACATACTTTGTAAAGGACAGTTCATTATCTGCTAAGACTAAAAAAAAAATCTCGGCAGAGCTCAATATAAGTCATGCCGAGATTTGCTTAGATAATAGATGAGCTATGATTCAGCCATCATATCTTTTACTTTCTGCGTCATTTCTGGCGATTGCTGAATGGCCATAGCCATAGTTTGATATTCTTGCATGGTCATGTCATTTTCATGAAGCTTAGTTTGCATTTTAGCTTGCACATCTTGCTGCATACTCATTACCACCTTCATCGCATTGGCATAAGCTTGCTGCTCTTCTTCAGTATATTCTTGAGTAGCCTCGGCTTGGCTTTGCTGTGCTTGAGCCATTTGCTGAAACTTCATTGGATCCATTCCTTCTTTTTGAATGGCGGCAGCCATTTGCTGCTGTGTTGCCATCTGTAATTGTTGTACTTCCTTAGTAGCATCGGCAAACTTTTGAAGCTCTGCATCGCTGTAATCTTTAGCCTGAGTTACTTGCGGCATAGCAGTGGTCTGCTGGGCAGCAGCATCAGTAGAGCTTAGCATCAAAGCTAAAGTTGTACATCCTGTTACTAAAAGAGATCTAACCATATTGGTCATAAAAGTAATTTTGATTTATAATTCAATTATAGGCCAACAATAAGGATTAGAATAGTCAATCCCAAATAATAAGAAGGTTTTTCCTACAAATCGAATTCTTACCAAGTAATCCGTGCCACAGATCCTGAAGGACCAGAAAGCCATGAAACCCCATTTACGGTTGAAACACTGTAAAAACTTCCGTTTAGTTTGTGCCAGGTTTTACCGCTGTCGCGTGAATAGATAATACCTGTGCGGCTGGTGGCAATGATATCCTTTTCATTTATCACGTTTACACATGACTTGTATAAACCTAAAATTTCTGGATGCTCTAATGCTTGCCATGTTTTTCCTCCATCAAAAGTTGTAGCCATGTTTTGGTTTGTTAAAGAGTCAGCTTGGTAATCGCCACCCACGCAAAAACCATAGTTTTCATTGAGCATGTCAATGGAAAATATTCCCTTTGAGGGTTCACCAAAATCAATTGGTGCTATGGTTTTAGTCCAGGTTTTACCAAAATCATTTGTAAGGAGGACTGTTGCCTCAGGGCCACCAAGGCCAATTAGGGCTGAGCTTTTGCCAAAAGTATTGATGCACGTTCCTGAAGCCGCAAACCCACCTTGGTGGGAAAATACTTTTGGAGAATGTTTTTTTGGTATCTCTTTCCAAGTTTCCCCAGCGTCTGTTGTAGTAATAATCAAAAGGTGCTCTTCAGGAGCATCGCTAAAAGCCATTCCTCTTTGCTCGTCCCAAAAGTCCATAGCGTCAAAAAAAACGCCTTCTGTTTCATTTCTATATACTTCTTTCCAAGATTTGCCACCATTTATACTTTTACAAATAACAGCTGGTAAGCCAGCAGAAAGTATGATAGCCGTGTCCTTACCAAAGGCGTGAATATCTCTAAACTGTAAATCGTCATATCCTTTAGGGGAAAGGTTTTCCCACGTTTTTCCTTCATCCGTGGTGCGCAATACTCTTCCTTCAGAACCGCTTACCCAGCAAATGGATTCGCTCACGGCACACAATCCTCGAAGGCTGGATTCAGAATCGGTAGGGGAGCCGCTTAGGACCAGTTGAGCATTTGCCGAAAGGCATAATAGGCTGAATGCAGTTTGAAGCAGAAGTTTTAACATGTAATCTTTTTTAAAATTGGATAACCGAACATAGCCATTTTCTGGCTTTATTTGCGGAAAATAGATTTTTCATGTCCGCTAGGAACAAGGCTTCTTTAGGTTTCATTTTTGTCACCATTTTGGTGGATGTTATTGGTATTGGAATAATCATCCCAGTACTTCCATCACTTATTGAAAACCTTAGCGGTGAAGGGCTTAGTGAATCTAGTAGGATAGGGGGATGGTTGATGTTTAGCTATGCCGCAATGCAGTTTCTTTTTGCTCCGGTTTTGGGTGAATTGAGTGACCGCTTTGGACGCAGACCCATTATTTTGATTGCATTACTTGGGTTGGGCTTAGACTATGTATTTCATGCTTTTGCACCTACCATCGCCTGGCTGTTTGTTGGACGTATTTTAGCTGGAATTACTGGCGCCAGTTTTACTGTAGCCACGGCATATATTGCAGATATAAGCACTCCAGAAAAGAAAGCTCAGAACTTTGGTCTCATCGGGGCTGCTTTTGGTTTAGGATTTATTGTAGGCCCAGTGATAGGAGGTATTGCCAGTAAATGGGGAGTGCAAATGCCTTTCTTTATTGCTGCAGGTTTGAGTCTTCTCAATTTTTTATATGGTTTGATTATTTTGCCAGAATCACTTACTCCTGAAAACAGAAGACCTTTTGACTGGAAAAGTGTGATACCCTTTGGATCCTTGCTAAATCTTAAAAGATATCCAGTGGTAATCAGCTTTTTGATTCCTTTTTTCTTCATTTATATAGCCGCGCACTCCGTGCAGTCTACCTGGACATTCTTTACCATGTTTAAATTTGGATGGGATGAAACTACCGTTGGCTACTCTCTGGCTGTAGTAGGAATTTTGGTTGCTATTGTGCAAGGTGGTTTGATACGCGTAATTGTAAAAAAGCTTGGTGAAATGAAAACCGTTATTATCGGAATGAGCCTCTGGACGCTGGGGTTAGTTTTATTTTCATTTGCATTTAAAGGCTGGATGATGTTTACATTTTTGCTACCATACTGCCTTGGCGGAATTGCAGGCCCCACACTTCAAGGAATTATTTCTAACCAGGTAGGGCCAAAGGAGCAAGGAGAATTACAAGGCGCACTTACGAGTTTGATAAGTCTAACTTCCATAATCGGCCCGCTATTAATGACATGGGTGTTTTACCAATACACGCGTGACGAAACCGATGTAACCTTTGCCGGGGCACCTTTTATGCTTGGTGCTATTTTGATGGCAATTAGTATAGTATTAGTAATAAAACCTTTGAGTAAGTTTGTGAAAGGTGTAAAAGCTGAGGCCGAAGCTAAAGAAACAGAGACTCACGCGGCTGAAGTTTTACATTAACACAAACAAAGCACACTTTAAGTTGTTGCACAGTGCTATTAATCAACCTTCCCTATGAAAGCATTTGAACAGGATAATCATAAGCATGGACCACAAAAAAACGTTCCAGCCCGTACGATTCCTAATTATATAAAGTACTTTGTTATCCTGTCAAGCCTGGTGCTTACAGGTTACGTGGTTATCCTGGCGCAGTCAGTTGTGGGGCCGTTATTGGCTGCATTTATCGTTTCACTTTTGCTCAAACCACTTTCTCAAAAATTTGAGCTTGTTCGAATGCCTCGGTCAATTAGCTCTCTATTTGCCATGTTTATTGTATTTATCGTCATAGTAGGTCTTTCAACGTTTTTTTCCGCTCAGATTGCCAACATCGCTTCTGAGATGAATTCTATTGAATCGCAATTTAACAGCATGATAGATAAGGGGCATAAGTGGACAGAAAATACATTTGGAATAGCTGCTAGTGAACAAACTACTTATTTAAAGCAAAGCTTAGGAAAACTGCTTGAAAATAGCTCAAGCATTGCTACATCTACCATTTCGGCTACAGCCAATTTCTTTACAGGATTCTTTTTATTCCTGATCTCCTTATTTTTCTTCTTGTATTACAGGAGTTTTTTAGTCTCTTTTCTTTACAGAGTTTTTTCTCACAAAAATCATGGGCAGCTTGGCGTTACCTTAAAGAAGGTAGAAGGTGTGGTTCGCAATTACATATTAGGGCTGTTTGCAGTCATCTTAATTATTGCTGTGCTGAATACCATTGGACTGCTGGCTTTGGGCATCAAACATGCTGTGTTTTTTGGAGCACTTTCGGCCATCCTTACTATTATTCCATACGCAGGAGTAATGCTTGGAAGTTTGCTTCCGGCCATATTTGCTTTGGTTACAAAAGATTCACTTTGGTACCCGGTTGGCGTGATTGGCATTTTTGCTGTTGTTCAGTTTTTAGAAGGCAATTTTATCACTCCCAATATTGTGGGTAATCAGGTAAGTGTAAACCCATTTGCTGCAATTGTTGGTCTTTTAGTGGGAGGGATGATGCTTGGCGCCACTGGGATGATTTTTGCCATTCCGCTTTTAGCTATTGTAAAAGTGATTTGCGATAGCATAGAAGAGACGCGACCTATTGGGTATCTCATTGGTAGCCCACCTGATGACGAGGAGCTATATGAGAAGAGGAGGAAGCGGGCTCAACGCATGTTTGGTAATAAGGCTTAGAAATTCAATCGGGTGTGAATGTTCAACTCCAGTACCTCACCCATAGTGTTGCAAAGTCTAAAATCATCTTCATCATAAAAGCGAGCCAATTCAGCACCTAACTGTTTTATATAGCTGTCTTTAGATATTTTATCACGCTTCATAATGTGCATGAGCTCTGTAATCTGAGGCTCTACCAGTTTGTAGCGCTTTCGTAGAAGAGCTTGTTCCTCATTTACATATTGCTGCGCGGTAGCAATAGACATGTGCTTTTGGGTCAACCGTACATAAGGGAGGTTTTCTTTGTAAAACTGAGGCAAATAAATTCTATGACGTCCTTCGTAGTTTTGTTGATCAAAATCAATAGAGCGAATCCTGTACTGTATCTGGTCAAAATCTTGATTAACAACCACCACCCAGTTATAAGCACGCATATCGCCAAGCAAGCGTACAAAGCAACGTTCGTTAAACTTTACAAATTCTTTAGCCAGTCGAACTTCATTGTGTCCTTCGTGATATTGCTCTAGTCGGTCAATAAAATCATCTCCAGGAATGCCTATAATGTGCTCTTCTACCAGAGTATTGTTATAGTAGATGTAATTGATTTTGTTTGGAGAAAGGAAGTGCTCTAGCTCAAGTCCATAAACCCTTGAAGCATCAGCTTTTTTGATATAGTAATAATCGTAGTTATCGTTTATCTGGTTTAAGATTTTGATGCGGAAAGGCTGCGAATTTCCATAAGCACAAAAGTCTACACTATCTACTGTAAGGTAGTCCAGATGCGAACCGTCACCAATCAATATTTGATATAAATCTACCAGATGCCCATAAATTTCCTCCATTTCGGAGGGGCCATACAATACTGAATTCCAAAGCGTATGACTATCATCTTTATCTAATTTTGGAATAAGATGATTGTAGCGCATCAAGTCAGAATACTCGATTGGTATTTTGGTACATCGAGAATTATTCACGAGATATTCATTCAAATCATGACTTACCTCATAAATGGGTTTCTTGTATTGTATTTCGTTCATTTCCGCCATAGCAGTAAATATAGTTGCTTAGTTGGGTTTGAAAATCACTTTTCGATAAAATGAAATGTCAAGTAATTAATAAGAAAATATGTTAATTCGTCCACTCTAATTTAACAGATATGCAAAAAGAACTCAACTGGATCTGGACAGAATTAAAAACTGTAGAAAAGCAAAAGCTGTGGATTTACACCTTGCTATATCTGTTATGGGGGTGGGGGATGAACCTTTTTGGTCAGTATATGGAGATAGCCCGCTTTACCCACTGGTGGCAAATAATCACGGTCTATCTCCTATACATGGTTCCAATTTCTGTGGTGCTTCGCAATCAAAGCTTCCACCGGCAATATGCCTATGGTCTTATTTTTATGGGCTTGCTAGAGTTTGGTGGTTATACCTTTCATACATCTTATGCCTACCCAAATAATTTACTCGATCAGTTTTTTAGCGAACGCAATTTTAGCCTAGCCATGGCTCTGTTTTTTGCGTTTTATTTCCCTTTAGGGAATGCTGCTGTAAACTGGATTTATCAAAAACTTAAGAAGAATTAATCTTCTAAGTGATAAATCTCCATGATATCTTTCATGGCTTTCTCATAGTTCACATTAAGGTCTATAAGTTTACCACTGTGAATATCAAATACCCAACCGTGAACAGTAATGTTTCTATCGCGGTAAGCACGTTGTACATCAGCTGTTTTTATCACATTCACACATTGCTCTTCCACGTTTAGCTCTACCAATCTTTTGTAGCGAGCCTCTTCGTCTTCAATAGCATTAAGCTCAGCTTTGTGTAGGCGATATACATCTCTAATGTTTCTTAACCATGGGTTCAAAATACCTAAGTCAGCAGACTGCATAGCGGCTTTTACACCACCACAGTAATAATGACCGCATACTACTACATGCTTTACTTGAAGGTGCTTTACGGCATAGTTTATAACCGACATTGAGCTCAAATCGGTGTTGATTACCATATTGGCAATATTACGGTGTACAAAAGCATCACCAGGGCCTACGCCCATTAGCTCTTCAGCTGTTACACGGCTATCGCTACATCCTATATAAAGTACTTCCGGGCTTTGCCCTTCGGATAGATTCTTAAAATAATTTGGGTTAACATTCAACTTTTCAGCTACCCATTCTTGGTTGTTCTTAAAGATTTCTTGCATTTCCATTTCTAAAAATAAATTGAGGTGTTAATTTTTTGAGATTGTATCCATTGCATTATTGCCGCTCACTTCTTTCACCACACGTTCAAATTCGCCAACGGGGTTTTCCATTTTTACTCCAGCCACATCTATACTTTCTACCGTAATGTTTCTAGTAAGTGCATTAGCTTTAAAGTCTTCTATAATTTCAATAATATCAGGGTGAATATCCTTTGTGCGTGAACCATCAATGATTACATGTTTATTATCTGGAATACTATTTAAGCTGTTCAAAATTCCGGCTTTATTCAGGAAGCTTACGTTTTCGGCTAACTGGATTCTTACAGGTCCTCCAGATTTCATTTCATCACTTTCAAAGGTATAAGGCACTTGGTAGTTTTTCCAAAGAATTTGGAAAATAGCTACTACCATACCCATCGTAATACCAATTAGTAAGTCGGTAAATACAATGCCAATAATAGTAACCATATAAGGAATAAACTGGCTCCAACCTTTACGGTACATTTCTTTGAACATTACGGGTTTGGCCAATTTATAACCAACCAAAAATAAAATAGCAGCAAGGCTAGCCAATGGAATTTTGTTCAACACATTAGGGATAGCCATTACGAAAACTAGCATAAGGACCCCGTGTAAGAAAGCAGAAGCCTTAGTACGACCACCAGACTGTATATTGGCAGAACTACGAACAATTACCTGAGTAATAGGAATTCCTCCAATTAGCCCGGATATAATATTACCAACACCCTGTGCCTTAAGCTCTCTGTTGGTTGGGGTTACACGCTTATAAGGATCAAGTTTGTCAGTAGCCTCAACACATAATAAGGTTTCCAAACTGGCAACTATAGCGATAGTAAAGGCAACTACGTAAATCTGTGGATTGGCAAAACTGCCCCAATCAGGCATACTAAATTGATTGAAGAAATCACCAACACTCTGAGCTACAGGAATAGAAACCATATGGTCGCCAGAAATAGCCAAAGGAGGAAGGCTATCGAACCAAAAGCTCAATCCAATACCTGCTAATACTACAAGTAAAGGTCCCTGCACCATGCTTAATATTTTATGATTCCTAATGAACTTTTGTTCCCAAAGAATAAGAATAGCCAGTGAAATAGCACATACAATTAAAGCACCAGGAGTAATGCCATCAAGCATATAGCTTAATTCCGAAAAAGTATTGTGTCCATCCGGTTGAATAAAATTCATATCACCTTCAGGATCTGCATCATATCCAAAGGCATGAGGGATTTGTTTTAAGATTATAATGATACCAATACCCGAAAGCATACCTTTAATAACGGCAGTAGGGAAGTAATAACCAATAATTCCAGCTCTTAAAAACCCAAGAATCAATTGTATTAAACCACCAATAACTACGGCAAGTAAAAAGGGCTCAAAGCCTAAATCTTGAATAGCTGTAAGTACAATTACCGCAAGACCAGCAGCCGGGCCACTCACTCCAAGAGGCGAACCACTTAAAGCTGCGACTACAATACCCCCAACTATACCGGCTATAATTCCAGAAAATAGGGGTGCGCCACTAGCAAGGGCAATTCCAAGGCATAGCGGCAGAGCTACCAGAAATACTACAATACTCGCAGGGAGATCATGTTTAAGGTTTTTGAATGGGCTAAAATTCATATTATTCATAACACTAATATTATGCTAAGGCGAGGCTCGCCATTTAATTGTCAAAAAAAATGATAAAATAAGATATAAGACTTTGATTATCATTGTTATAAAGCTAATGATTATCAAAGAAAAAAAGGTAAAAAGACTGGAACTATTATGAAAGTTCTGGAGGTGGGGTAAGAACCCGCTGCTTCAATACGGAATGTAATGAGCTACTTTCAAATTGAAAATTTATTTCAGTTAAGTAATCCGGCAAAAAATGAAATGAAGTCGTTTCATGATGAAACTCTTCATTCATTATGTTGTTGGAACTTCCGCTGTCACTTCTTTCTTCCGCAGGTGCTGGAGTTTCCGAATCTACAAGCTGCACTACCTTTTCAGCAAAAAGATCAGTAATAAACATGGAATTACCTTGGGTGATAAAAAACATAAGAGCACCAATAATGCTGACACAAAATGTGTTGTATAAAGCGGTTTGATATGTTATTTTATTTGGACTCACCTATTTTCTTCTATTATTGAGAAAACCATATTTTGGAAAAAATCCGTAATGCTCCTGTTTCCTTTATTAATACCTGTTAATGCCGGTAAGTGTTCGGCAAAAAATATTTGCTGATGAGCGCCTTCAATAATAGTAGACGCCAGCATTTTTGGATATTTATAAGCCGGGGCAACATCATTTATCATGCCAGCCGCCCGATCTATCAAATTAGTATATCCTTCATAGCAACCTTGCTTGTTTTCCAGATCAACTTTTCGGGTATGAAATGCCTTTATTGATTCAGAAACTACAATCTTATTTAGCTTTATTTCATTGATATACTCAAAGTTACCATCTTCTTCCACCGCTTCGGTAAGCAAAATTATAGCTTTTGTAAGTCTTGACTTTGCATCTTCAATATTATTGGTCCCCATCACCAGGCGATATTCCATCCATGACCAATACCAAGAAGTGAGGTAGAGCAAAAACTTGTGCTTATTTTCAAAATAACGATATATAGTACTCTCGGGAGAACCAATTTTAGCTCCTAGTTTTTTGAAGGTAAATGCTTCAAAGCCTATTTCGTCAATCAGCTCAATGCCGCGCATAACCATTGTGCGCCCCAATTCAGTAGAGTCTGGGTCGCGATTGTAAACTTTATCGTTTACAGAAAATCGAATATGCTGTAAGGTGCTATTCATATATAGTGCTGCAAATATAATAGTAATACTATTATATGTAATGTGTTTACTATTAATTTTTTGTTAATGCTGAATTTGGTGACCTTATTTTAAACACAAAAACAATCTTATCTAATTGCGGACTAAGTGGTGTTGCTTAAATTTCAGGTTCAATTTGTTAGAGTCATGATTCAATACATTTCCTATAGCGACCGCTTAAAGCAACATTTTGCCAAACTAAATTACGAATGGCTTGAAAAGTACTTTTATGTAGAAGATTACGACAAGGAAGTGCTTGAAAACCCTAAAGCGTATATAATCGATCAAGGCGGGCAAATATTTTTTGCGCAAGCAGAAACTGAAATAATTGGAACTGTGGCTTTGATAAAACGTGGAGCAAATACTTTCGAGCTGTCTAAAATGGCGGTTACCCCAAAGTTTCAGGGGCAAAAAATAGGGAAGGGGTTGATCGAAGTTGCTTTAAATTATTCACGTAGTCAAAAGATGAAGCGGGTAATCTTGGATTCAAATCGCAAATTGAAGCCTGCATTGGCTCTATATAGTAAAATGGGTTTTAAAGAAATTCCAACAGATCCTAATACGCCCTATGAAAGGTGCAATATCCGTATGGAAAGACTTTTATAAAATTCATATTCGCTTCAGTCTGTTAAATTTTTGTATCTTCTTTAGTCACAAAATTCAGGTATTATGGTAATGAGTTTCCAAGGTCAGCAGGCCAAACCCCAGACAGAGAGCCAGCAAGTAGTTGTTCGTGATTTTATGACAACCAAGATCACCACTTTTCAGGTAGACCAAACTATGCACGATGTAATTCAGATTTTAATTGAAAAGCGAATTTCCGGTGGGCCTGTAGTGGATGTTGACAATCATCTTGTAGGCGTGATTTCTGAAGGAGATTGCTTGAAGCAAGCCGTAAAAGGAAAATACTTAAACTCCCCAAGTTTAGGTGCTACAGTTTCCGAATGCATGGTTACAGAAGTAAAAACGGTTTCTCCAAATCTAAATATTCTTGATGCTGCCCAAATGTTTTTACACTTAAGATTAAGGCGATTCCCGGTAGTAGAAGAAGGGAAGCTTTTGGGCCAAATAAGTCAAAAAGACATTATGAAAGCAATCCATAATTTAAAGGAAACCACTTGGTAATCCCTATTAATCTTCGCTAATTTGCTTTTACTAACAAATTGGTTTTAGTCATAGAAGCATAGTACTTTTGTAGCCGATTTCTAAATGAACGTATGGATATTGTGATTGCGGGAGCAGGAGCTGTAGGGACACATTTGTCAAGATGGCTTTCAGGAGAATCTCATAACATTAGCCTTGTTGATCAAGATCAAGAAAGGCTTGCAAACCTCGACAACAGCATTGATGTAATAACCATTGCAGGCGAGGTAACAGATTACAAAGTGCTACTCAAAGCTAAGATTGCCTCGGCCGATCTTTTCATTTCGGTTACTTCTAGTGAAGAGGCAAACATCCTTAGCGCTATATATGCTAAAAAACTTGGCGCAAAGAAGACCATTGCCCGTATTAGTCAGATGCAATATCTTACTGATACAGAGACTTTGAATCTTCATGAACTAGGTATTGATGAGCTTATTTCTCCAGAATCTTTGGCAGCTCGTGAAGTACGTCATTTGGTGAAAGCCAATGCTGCGACAGAATCCATTGAGTTTGAAAATGGAAAAATTACTCTTCTTGGTTTAGATGTAGAAAAAGATGCCTCGATTGCAGGAATGAGTTTGCAAGAAATTGCTGCACGATATCCAGTTCGAAACTATGTAATGGTTGCTTTAAAAAGAGACCATGAAACCATTATTCCTCAAGGACATACAGTAATTGAAGCAGGTGATCATTTGTATATGATTACTCATGCTGAAGGTATGGAAGAAGTGCTGGAAATTACCGGTAGAAAAAAAATACAGGTGAGTACCATTATAATAATGGGAGGTAGCCGTACAGGGCGTCATTTAGCACGTAAGCTTAGCAAAGACTTTCACGTAAAGCTCATTGAGCAAGATCCTGAAAAATCCAGAGAAATAGCAGCAGACTTTCCAGATACATTGGTTCTAAACTTTGACGGTACAGATGTAGAAAAGCTCGATGAAGAAGGCATTTCTACCACGGATGTATTTGTAGCTGCCACCGGAAACTCTGAAACCAATATTTTGAGCTGCCTTGTAGCCAAAGATCGCGGGGTGAAAAAGACCATTGCTATGGTTGAAAATATTGAATATCAAACACTTTCGCACAATATTGGGATTGACTCATTGATAAACAAAAAGCTAGCTGCGGCCAACTTTATATATCGCTACATCCGCAGAGGAGATTTCGTTGCGCTAAGCACCATCCATGGATTAGACGCGGAAGTAATGGAATATAAGGTAGACAACAACTGTAAAGTCACTCGCAAAAAAATCAAAGATCTTGGTTTGCCACGTGGAGCTCTCATCGGAGGTGTGATTCGTAACAATAAAGGAATGATACCAACGGGAAACTTTGAAATTGAAATGGGGGACAGAGTGGTAGTTTTCGCAAAATCTAACTGTGCCAAAAAACTAAGTCGCTATTTCAACTAAGCAAGCACATCTGTTCAATTTTAGAATGATAGCCTCCATTATGGGAACGCTATTAATCTTGGTTTCAGGGATGATGGCCATCAGTATCTTTGTGGCATTATATTACCATGAAGCCTGGCTAAATTTACTGATAGCTTCTAGTGTAACCGCTGCTGCCGGTATTGCTTTGCGCTTGATGCGCGATGATAAAAACCGTGATGTTCGTAAGCGTGATGGTTTTCTAATCGTAAGTATGGGGTGGTTGCTCATGTCATTGTTTGGTAGTTTACCTTTTGTAATAGGTGGCGCTATTCCTGATTTTGTAGATGCATTTTTTGAAACCGTAAGTGGTTTTACCACAACTGGAGCTACCATACTCACTGATATTGAGGCAATGCCTAAAGCCTTGCTCTTTTGGCGAAGTATGACGCATTGGCTTGGAGGGATGGGTATTATTGTTCTTACCATTGCCATTTTACCACTTTTGGGAGTAGGAGGTATGCAGCTTTTTGTTGCTGAATCTCCAGGTGTTACTCCAGATAAGATGCACCCTAGAATTACGGAAACAGCAAAAAGGCTTTGGATTATTTATTTTGCCCTTACGGCAATTGAAGCTGTAATGCTTTGGATAGCAGGCATGGGCTTGTTTGACGCTGTAAATCATGCAATGGCTACTATGGCCACAGGCGGTTTTTCAACCAAAAACGCAAGTATTGCATTTTATGACTCTCCCGCAATTCACTATATCATCACACTTTTCATGTTTTTGGCTGGTGTCAATTTTACCATGCTATACTTTGGTTTTACGGGTAAAGTAGGTAGGATTTTTAAAAATGAAGAGTTCAGAGTATATGCATTGAATATGCTAATCATGAGTATCATTGTATCATTTGGTTTGGCTGTGTACGGTGATTATGGTGTTGAAGAAGCTATCCGCAGTGGATTCTTTCAAGTAGCTTCAATCATTACCACTACTGGTTTTATTACAGACAATTATTTGCTGTGGCCCAATTTTCTTATCATGATAATCTTTGTGCTTTTCTTTTCCGGAGGCTCTACAGGAAGTACCTCTGGAGGTCTTAAGACTATGCGCGTGATTGTAATGATAAAAAATAGTCTTCTTGAACTGAGGAGACAAATTCACCCAACAGCCGTAATTCCAGTAAGATTTAATGGTAAAGCGGTACCGCAAAATATAACTAACACGATTGCCGCTTTTGTACTTATCTACTTAATTATATTCTTCGGAGGTACTTTGGTGATGTCTATGATTGGGCTTGATTTTATGTCAGCTGTGGGTTCAGTGGCCGCAAGTCTTGGAAATATTGGACCAGGTTTGGGAAGTGTTGGACCAGTTGATAATTTCGCACACATAGTGCCGGAAGGCAAGCTTTTTCTGAGCTTTCTAATGCTCATGGGACGTCTTGAACTCTTCACGATCCTAATTCTATTTATGCCTTACTTCTGGCGTAATCGCTAGTCATATTTCAACAATTCATTTAATAATTTGTATACTTCCTCTATGAGCAGAGGATTTGTAAAAGAAGAAGATCAGGAAGAAGCACCCTTTATCCCACCAAGGGCAGCATTGCCGGCAGGACAAACTAATTACGTTACCGAAAGGGGGATGCGCCTACTAGAGGAGGAAAAAGCGGCACTGGAGCAACAGCGCTCATCAAACAAACAAGAAAATGAAACCGAGCGCAGGCGTACCAACATGGAAATTGATGGGAAGATTCGTCTCTTAAATGAGCGTCTTTCTTCAGCTCGGATAATAGATATTACCGAGCAACCTAAGGATGAAGTGCGTTTTGGAGCTACAGTGAAATACCGAATCAATAATCGTGAATTTACCATCACTATAGTGGGGGTGGATGAAGCCGATGTGAAGGAAGGACGTGTGGCCTTTGTTGCCCCTTTGATAAAGGCAATGTCGGGCAAAAAAGTAGGAGAGGAGCTAAAGTTTGATATGGGAGGAAAGCAAGTACCTGTGAAGATTCTGGCTATTGATTACCAAAAGTAGAGCAACAAAAAAGGGTGACCGAAGCCACCCTTTCTGATTTTCGCTAAAGCGAATATTATTTGATCTCAAGAAGTTCGATATCGAAAACAAGATCTTGACCAGCCAATGGATGGTTAGCATCTACTACAATAGTTTCGTCTTTTACTTCAGCTACAGTAAGTCTCATTTCTTGTCCATCAGGAGTTTGAGAAATTAATCCCATACCTACTTCTGGCTTTACTTCTGGTGGAAGCTGATTTTTTGGTACCTCTTGCATCATTTCCTCACGTCTTTCACCGTAAGCTTCAGCACAAGGAATATTTAGGGTTTTCTTTTCATTCAACTCCATGTTTATCATTCCCTTCTCAAACCCCGGAATGAGTTGGCCTTGACCCAAAGTGAATTCAAGTGGTTCTCTCTCCAATGAGCTGTCAAAAACTTCACCGTTTGTTAGTTTTCCGGTGTAGTGAACCTTCACTGTGTCATTCTCTTTTACCTGACTCATAAAAAATGTTTTTCTCAGTTTTTTAATAATTGAGTGATGTCAGGCGCAACTACAATGCCTAAGAACAAATTGTGACGCATTGTCACCTTTTGAGTGAAACATCGATTTCAGTGAGTTATCGTTAGCCTTTCGCTATGACGATGAGACTGCTCCTAAACTAATTGAATATTGATTTTGACTACAGAATGGGGAGCTTTGTACTCTACAACACAACCATAATTCAGCCATGAAAAAAATCATTACCATATTAGCGATTTTATTTTTTAGTTCGACAATATATGCTGGACATGAAATAGGGGCCATAATAATTACCTATAAACCTGTTGCTGGTCAACCCTTGCAATATGAGGTAACTATAAAGGCTTTATATGAAGGGGGGGTATCTGCGATTACTCCACCATCCTCAACTACATTGAACATTGATGGCTCTTGTTTTACCAACTTCACACAGAACTTCCCAAGAGTGGGAGTTACAACCGGTAGTGTGGTTCCAGTTTTAGGCGCTGACTATTGTAATCCAGCAGGCTCAGCAATCTTTTTTCAAGGTATAGCAGAATATAAAGGAACTGTAACCTTACCGGCTCATTGTGCCGATATAATTTTTCATATTTCAGCGGGATTCGGTCGTTTCAATTTTGCAACTAATATTCAAGGCAATTTTGATACACCATATTTTTATGCAAAACTGAACACTATGGTGGGCTCAAATAACTCCCCGCAAGTACCGGATCTCGACTTTATGCAAATTGCTTGTTTAAATAAGTCTGTCAGCCTTTTTGGTTATACAGATACTGACGGAGATAGTCTATTCTTCCAGCCAACCACACCTCAGAAAAAGTCTGGGACTTCGATATCGAACTTTAGCTGGGCAACAGGTTATTCACAAAATACCCCACTAGGTACTAGTTCTTCATATAGCTTAAATTCATCAACCGGGGCTGCTCAAGTATCAATTTCAAATGTTGGTCAATACATTATTCCAATTAAGTATAAGGAGTACAGATATGACCCTACTGTTTCAGCAAGCGTTCTTATAGGAGAAGGTATTTTTAACTTATCTGTATCAAGCACGAATGCCTGTTCAGCTGTTAATAGTATTAGCATCCAGCATGAGTCTATTCCAAACTCGGACTCTATTCAATGTGGCAGCAACAAAATTAGATTTATTGGTTCGCGCCAATTATCACGTGGTTCGTTGAGCATATCAGGTTCGGATATTGAAGTAAGCTCAGTAAAGCAGGGGAGTTTGGCTATAAGCTCAGCAATCCTTATTCAAGATAGTATAGTGGAGGTAACCTTAGCACAAGCGGCACCACTTGGCGATACACTCAGTTTGGTAGCCAAAGTAGGTACTGATGGAAATGTGATTATCTCAAGATGTGGAACCGAACTCACAGCTTATGACGACACACTTACGTATTATACTAAAGGGGGAGTTTTACCTTCAGCAATAGCTAATGTTTCTAATCAATTTTTGAATACTCAATACAACTCTGGTTCTTCCGTGGGCGATTCCCTTTGGTGGGATTTTGGAGATGGCAATGGAAGCAGTTCCCAGTCAGGTAATCATAATTACAATACCGCTGGAACCTACACTGTTAAATTGATTTCATTTGGAGATTGTGGAATTACCGATACTTCTACCATTGTCATTCAAGTATGTGATTCTATTTCTGCTAATTTCAATTATACACAAGCTGGAGATACAGTGAGTTTTTATTCACTTTCATCTGCTGGCGTAAGCAATTATTTTTGGGACTTTGGCGATGGACAAACTTCCACAGGAGATAGCACAAGTCATGTATATTCAACTGGTGGAACGTATACAGCAGTTCTTACCGTAACCAACGTTTGTGGTGATACAGTTGTATTTAGTATGACGGTAGAAACATGTTTACCACCCCTAGCATCTTGGACTTACACTGTGATTAGCACCACTTCAGCAGGTATGACTGTAGACTTTGATGGCACGGCCTCTACCAATGCAGCCTCATATATTTGGGATTTTGGTGATGGAACAACTGATAATAGCACACTTACCCCGCGTCATATATATCAAACTCCAGGCTTACATTATTATGTAAAACTTACTGTAGACAATACTTGCCAGCAATCCAGTGAAAAAGGTTTTAAACTCAACGAAATTGGAATTGATGAATTAGGAGTAGAACCAAGATTTGAGGTGTATCCAAATCCGGTAGGGGATGTTGTGAATATTAGTCTTAGCGAGAACATAGGCTTGAAGAACATAAGTGTTTATGATTTGAATGGTAAAAAGTTAAATTCTGAAAAAGTGCTAAAAAGCTCACGCGGGGAAACAATTAAATTTTCAACTCAACACTTAAATGCTGGAAGTTACCTTCTGGAACTCGAAAGTGATAAGGGTGAAACTTATAGAAAAGTGATTGTAAAAAAATAAGAGGTGATTACTCAAGGGCCACAAGGTTGTGCTTCAATGCATACATCACAAGGCCTACACGAGACTTTACATCCAATTTATCAAACAGCTTAGCACGATATCCGTCCACAGTTTTTACACTAAGACACATAATGTCAGCAATCATTTTATACGTATGCTCTGAGCAAGCTAGTTCAATAAAGCGCATTTCTTGATCGGTAAGCGCCACACCTTCATTAGTGCTTAATTCTGGGTGGGTAATTACATGAACAAGCTTACCTGCCACATCTTCAGTGTAATAATACCCTGTATCGGCAATAGAATGCAAAGCTTCTTTTAGTTCATCAGGGTTTACATCTTTGTTAAGATAACCGTTTACACCCGCCCTTAAAAGCCTTATTAATGAAGTTTCATCATCTTTCATGGTGAGCGCTAGGATACCAATATCCTTATTTATATCACGCAATGCTTTGGTGGTCTGAAACCCGTCCATAATTGGCATGCTTACATCCATTATAACTACATCGGGCACTTGTCCATCATCTATTTGGGCCAAAAATTCTTTGCCGTGACTAGCTTCCTGCACCACCTTAAAGCGGTCATCAATTTGGTGGATGAGATTAATCAATCCTTTTCTAAAAAGGCTATGATCATCTACTACTGTAATGCTTAGTGGGTTGGTTAAGGTTTGCATAAGGTTTAGGTTGGTAGGTTGATACGTATAAATGTACCCATATTTGGTGGGCTTTCCATATTAAATGTGGCGCCAATAAGCTTACAGCGGTGTTTTATGTTTTTTAGACCATTGCCTGTACTGTTGTGCAGAAGCTCGTCTAGCTTTTCTTTGGGTATGCCTACCCCATTGTCTTCTAGGTGAAAGACTATTTGATTGGCTTTTTCTTCAATACCCACCAATACCTGATTGGCTCCTGAGTGCTTGAGGATATTATTAATACCCTCCTGAAACATACGGTACAGGAAAATTGATATTTTAGAATCAAGTGAAATCTCTGTGGGTTTCGGATGAAACATAACTTTCACGAAACCACTTTTATTAATACGATTTATGTCCTTTTCCATCATGCCAATCAACCCCATACTTTGCACATTTTCATAATTAAGGGAGTTGGATAGCCCACGTATTTCGGAGATAAGATGTTGTAGTAGCTGTTTGGACTCTGCGATTTTTTCGCCCTCTTCTTCACTTGTTGGAGGCGGCAGCATGTTAAGTTGAATTTTGGCTAAAGAAGCTATCTGCCCAATATTGTCGTGTAGTTCGCGGGCTATGTCGGCTAGTGTTTGTTCACGTATTTCAACTTCACTTTCCAGCAGCGCTTGTTCAAACTGTTGGCGTTCTAACTCAAACCTGAGTTGTGCTTTTTTGTAAAGAATAACGAAAAGAATAATAAAAACAGTAAGCACCGAAACCAAGGCTGTGCCTGCTATAAGAGGTATGGTGCTATCGGGGTTCATTAAGTATTTTTGTTTGACTGTGAATTATAATATAGCGCAAGGAAATAGCAAGCCAGTAGCACGAAATTTGAGAACCTTATTAATCCATAACACCATTCTGGTAGCAATTGTGCTTGCGCCATTATATGCTTAAAGTATCCAAAAACAAAAAAGGTAATAGAATAGAAAACAAGAGTTCCTGTGTTGAACCAAAAAATGGCTTGATGAAAAATCGGGATAGGTTTTGGTGATCGCAACATATTTCTAAAAAGTAGTAACCCAAAAGATACAAGGAAAAAACTATTTACAACTAGGCCTAGGGAGGGGAAGAAAGCCAGGTTGCCTTGAATCCAAATGGACACCATTTCAATAAAAAGTACAGTACTCACATAAATTCCAATTACCCATTTTAGCAGATTCTTAATTGGTTTTAGTAAATAGTATATCCGCGCATGATATAGGGTGGAGGCAACAATAAAAATGTGATAAACCGGGTAGCTGTGGCCATAGCTGTACGCGAAGAGTCGTGTGGAGAATTCACTGAGAAAACTTAGCACAATCAGCTGAACAAGTGTTTTAAAAGGTGGACTCAATCGTTTGTACCGAAACAGTCCAAAAAGTGCCACAGCAAGAATAACGAGCAGATATGAAACAAACCTCGGGGTAAATACATCCCCGAGGTTTATTGAGATGAAAATTAGTTGCATGACATAGTATTTACTTATCACATTCGTCAGTATCGCAATCTGATTTACAACCAGATACTTTTGCTAGAATAGTACAACCTAAACTAAAGTTTGTAATCATTGCGGACACTTATTGGGACATGGGTCACAATAATCAATTGCGACAGCAGTACTTTGTTTATTGTCAGCATCAATTCCGGTTAGAATTGTTGTCACAGATTCTTCCCCACTAGGATAAGTTCTTATGGCAAATTGAATATATAATTCTTTGATATGTGAACCTTGAGCAAAAATTTGATCAATATGCTCCTTGTCAACTCTTAATCCCCTTAGTTGTAAGTTATTGGGGCCAGGTATGTTGATGTCTGATCTTTCAAGAAATTGGTCTAACATTACTTGCGCGATATCCCAGTTTTCAATTACATCTGATTTTTTTGGCTGAAAGCCTAATGTTTGATTTGGCATTACTTATTATTTTTGGTTAAGACCTTAAAATTATGATTTAAAGCGAGGTATAACCGCGCTATTCTATCAATTCAGGACTTATCCTAAACAGCAATAGGGGTTTTTCCTATTAGCTTGCAGGACAAAACCTATAGGGATGCTGGCCTCATTTTATGAATTTTGATAGGTCTTGAAGTTAGCTCTCAAATCAGGAAACTCTATTTTATTAAAATCAATTAATAAATAAGCGATGCCCGATCAAGAATTAATCAACGTTGAAATAGATAGCAATCAATGCCCTTGTCAATTACCAAAGCAACCTAGAAAACCACTACCAGAAGGTGTGTCTCCAGACCGAGCAACTATAATTCGGAGGTTTGGGCAAATATGGGTGAATGGAACGGAATTACATTATTGCTTTTGGGATCATACCAAGCATAATTGTCCCAAAGAATGGACAGCTAAAAATACAGAGAGTCTAAAAATTGTGGAAAGAGCCTTTAGGGAGTGGAAGGAGCTAGGCATTGGACTTGAATTTATAAAAGTGGACGATCCTTACGATGCAGAAATAAGGATTGGCTTTATGGAGGGTGATGGAAATTGGTCTGGAGTTGGAACAAACATTTTAAAGGCTCGATCAAATGAAAGAACCATGAATTTTGCTATTGATTTTACCCAGCTAAATTGGTTGCCATTTGATACAGCCTTACATGAAATAGGTCATACCCTGGGTTTTTATCATGGTCATCAAATTCCAAAATCGAAAATAATTTGGAATGACGAAGAGGTGTACAGGTATTACAGTGCAAAGGGTTGGTCCGATTCAGACATTAAAACAAATATCCTGGATAAAGAATCGGAGAATGTTCTCGATTTATTCCCATGGGATACAAATTCTGTAATGCACTATCGTTTTAAGTCGACACTCATCTCGGGTCCAGAACCATATAATAGTACGGGTATTTCCCACACTCCATATCTGTCGCCATTGGATAAAGAGATTGTAAGGAAGCTTTACCCGCCTTTATCGAGCCAAAACTACATTCCCCTTAAGGCCTATCGTTCATACTCTGCAATACTGCAATCTGGAGAACAACTTGCTTTCACCATTAAACCCGATCATTCACGAGAGTTCACTTTTCAAACCTTTGGAAAAGTAGACACTGTGCTTGTTTTGTTCGAGAAAGACGGTGACTCACATCGCTACCTATCCGGTGATGATGATGCCGGATATAATCGTAATGCAATGATTACGCACAAATTGTTTAAGGATAGGGAATATGTTTTGAGATTAAAAATGTACTACGCCATGGACAGGGGGGAAACAGCGGTTATGATGTTTTAAATAAAGGTTTATTTTTAAATGATGCAAAGTGAAAGGCATCGCAAGAAATCAAATCTAAACCACCATGGCTTACTTCCGTCCACTCTTTATTGGTATCGATCAATTGATAAATACCATTGCCGGAGGAGATCCTGACAATACAATATCTTCCAGAATAGGCTATTATGCTGAGCATGGCCCAGAAAACCAGATAAAGATGTGGAAAGCATTTGCCTGGATCACGGACAAAACGTTTTGGCCTTTAGAAGGTGATGACCATTGCCATATTGCATATCATGCTGATCCCGGAGAAAATTTTGATGCCGATAAAAATGGAGTAGGAGTGGTTGTTCTCTTTATCCTCACTCTGCCATTTTTGATATTCATTGGGGCATTACTTTACCTTGGGTGGGCGGTTGGTTTAGTAAAGCAGATCCACCTAGATAGGAGTGAAGCTATTCGACAACGATTGTTCAAAACCTCCAAAATGCTAATCTCTATTAAAGAGGAGTTAGTAGAAAACCCATTGGCTGATCCAGCATTACTAAAAAGTATGGACTCCGTGGTAGAAAGAGCTGCTGAAGCGCGTGCGGAAATAGAGAAGGGTATACAAGCAGATGTAAACTAAGCCGAGGTCGCCTTTCTTCCTTGACGCCCCGCTAGCCAAAGAGTAATGAGATAGCAGGAATACATTATGTAATTGGCGATTCTTATGAGTATATAGCCCCAATCGGGAACATCACTCCCCGTATCCCTAATGCTTTTGAAAAGACCAAAAAAGAAAAAAGTTGACGAATAAAATATTAGACTACCAATCCCGAACCAGAATTTAGGTTCTTTTATTAAGGATTTGCTTTCAGGGTTCAAAAGCATTTTTGTGAATAATACCAACGAGCAAAATGTCACATAAAGCCCTAATAGACTTAGCCCAATTGAAGGGAAGGTGTAGATGCTTTGAATCCAAACACTAACCAATATTGAAGTCATTGCAACAATACCTGAAATCAAAATTGGCCAATACTTCAATTTAGTACTTGTTTTAAAAAAGTGATAAAAAATAAAGCCGTAAACAACACTTGATATTGCTGGCACAGAATGATAAAGTGGATAGTTAGTTTTAGAATATTTTTGCAAAGCTAATGCACCAATTTCTGCTACAATTATAAACAAGGTAAGCAGAACAATAAGTTTGATTGGTTTACTAAATAAGCTAAATTTTACTACTCCAACCCAACAACATGTTAAGAGCAATAACAAATAGATTAATTGATAAAGTGGCATCTTAAAAAGAAGTCATTGAGTATTAACATTATTCTTTGAAATGCGAAACTTCATCTTTCAAAACTTCATCCAGACACTTATCAGGACAAGGGCTAAATACATTATATACTCGGTCTGTTTGAATTTTAATCTTTTTGCCTTCGTTTTTCGCACCTAACATTATTAAACTGAAGTTTTGATTCCACCACCATTTATTTTTATAAGTTTTCGCGCTTGCCGCAAACATTAGGATAATTTCATCATCCTCGCTATATCCATTCTTAAGTAATTCCTTTATTTCTTTTACTGGAATTCTAACATATTTTAGTACTTCTCTTGTATGGCCTATTTTGTTTTTCATTGCAAGCGGATGCTCTAAATAGGCTTCCACCATTTTTTTTGCTTTTATTGAATCAATACATGTCCCATTTGATTGATCCCAGCATATCTCAGATTTAATGGAAAGATCTCCTGATGAGGTAGCTTCAAAAGTTGGAGAAAAACATCCCTGTAGTAATGAAGTAATTATTACGAGAACTAGGCACGAGATTAAACTTTTCATAAGATTTGGTTTTACGGTTATCTCATAAAAATAGAACCTTTCCATGTCGAATTCCAAGCTGCACTTTGAGAATAGGGGTTTTTCCTATTTTTTTCAGGGAATTGCCTCTTGCTCTTGGTTTATCTTCTCACGATATTTGTTTATATCAATTTGAATTGTAAATCAACGCTAATTCAACCAAACCTTAGGAATGCCTTCGTATAAAATACGAGGGCATTTTTTGTGGGAAAGTTTGGTATTCGGCAAAAGAGAATATCCTTAAGTCGAGACTAAGCGGGTCCAGATAACCAGCATAAAACGAAAAAGATCCCACTTGTCTATTGCAGGATCTTTATTTTGATTAAGCTTTAATACTAATCTAAGGTGTTTATCATTACCATTTCATCAGTTGGTCTGTCATCGGGGTCATCACCATTGTCGCATTGGCATTCAGAAGCCAATAAGACTGAACCAACAATTAGCGCAGCAAAAATTGTATACGTTTTCATTTTAGATAGGTTTTGTTATTTGTTAGATTCAAAGATAGCCAGTGATGCAAAAATGAAACGTCATTATCTATCAAATTGAGTAATAGGTTTATTTTAGGCAGAAACTTGCAAAACTTGATATTCTATTGAGACTTTAACCATGGAGTTATTTAGCGATAAACAGATATTTAAGGTTTACTATATCCTAATTGAACCTCCATATGGTTTGAAAAAAGAGGTTAACATCCAGAAACAAAACTTCCAAAAACTGGATCGGCTATGGAGGTAAACTTAACTCACCGCCTCATATAAGTTTAGTTCAATTCAAACTTGATATACAAAGGGAAGGGATACTTTTAACCGAGCTTAATAGGATAGTTTCAAGTCAACCAAAATTTATTACCAAAACTCTCGGAATAGATGGCTTTGAGAATAATCGCTTAATATCCATTTCTATAGCACCCGAGCCACTAGTGATGTTACACGCTTTACTGACATCAACTTTATGTAAGGTTGTAAGGGTTGCACATCTTAAGGTGAAGAAGCTGAGCTACCCACACATTACAATTGGTCACGTACCAGTGGAAGAGGATTTCATTTCAAGCTATGCTAAGTTTCAAAATATGGAATTTGCAAAGGGGTTTGAGGTTGATAGAATCACATTATTGGTAGAATCAGAATCATCTAAAAGAAAATGGGATAAGCTAAAATGTTTCTATTTAAGAGACAAATCTTAACCTCATTAAACTTTTAATTATAATATGATTTATAAATACCATCTGCCTTTTTTTCCATTTTTTCCTTGTTATAAAAGTGAGCTTGTAGATATTCAATAAAGTCTTTGTGTACATCATTTTTTGAGGGTAGACTATAAGATCGCACATAGGGGAACTTCATCAAACAGCCTTCCTTCTCCCTTACCGAACCAACCAGAACCTGAAGATCTCTAACCCGTTTTTCTTGATCAAAAACTTCCTCAAAACTCATTTTTAAAACTTCTTCATAAGCTTCTTTAGTCTTTTCTGAGCTCCTCGATTCAAAATATCCAACATTTAGAAACTCAATTTCATTTACACCATATTTCATAAAGATGCTCCAATATCCCGGCTCAAGTATATGTAGCTCAGTTTTGTTAGAGTTTGAAATAAGCCTGATCAGAGAGAATATTTCCATTTCACTTAGGAAACGATACTCGTCAATGGATTTGGCACGGATATCTTGCATAAACAAGAGCTTTTTATCTTCAAAAGGACCAAGAATATTTCTCACTTTGGATCTTATAAAAAGACTATCCTCTAGAGTGGCAGGTATTGAAATTTTTTCATCCCCTTGCTTTATAACTACGTCAAAATCATTCATTACGGTAAGGGTTCTGCTCCTCAAATCATTCCATATATACCCGTTTAGAAGCGCATCAGCATATTCAGGATAATCAATTGGGCTTTTGGAAAGATAGTTGCGCAAGAGCTCATTTCTGGCGTCTTTGTCATGAGTTACGCTTAGGGCATTCGATAAAATAACTTCATTATTTCCCAAAGCCAGACCTACCTGATAATAGAATAGAAATGCTTGTTCATTGGTTATAAATTTTGGGGAATCTTCCCAATAAAACATAGTGGGTATTGTATTTTCTTCATCCTCCGTTATTAGCAATAAATCTGGGCGAAACTCGGTAAATATGTTTTCCTCCATCAATTTTTTCACTTTAAAATTACCAACCTCAGAGGAGTTATAGTAGCGGTAGGTAATAAAGTTTTCTTTCCATTTGGTGGGATCTAAATAGCACATCTTACGAATAGCCTCTACAATATAATACACGTATTCCGGGTTGTTGGGGTCATACAAGTGATATTTAAATGCCTTCTCAATACAATCATCATACTTGTAAGTTGCAAGAAGGTTTTTCAATACTTCACCTTTGCATTGTTTTTTCAATCTTCCAAATAACATTTTACTCACCAAAAAAGGTTTTCCTATTGAGTCTACTTGGGTTTTCTGCGCATAGGTATTAAATCTTTCCAGTCTCTTTGATGCTCCGGGATGACTCGTTTCTTTAAGCTCCCATTTATCTTTGAGTCTACTTATTAGCTGATTTTCAAGTTGAAGTGAAATCTCCTGAGATTTCCTCATTCCATCAAGAGCATACCCGGATTGCTCAAGCCAAATAGTAGCAAGTGAGTCTGCTTCATTTTCATTTTGAATTGAGAATCTTTCATTAGCACCAAAATCATAGAATAAAGTTCTAAAGTCCCCACTTTCTGACTTTATAAACCTTTCTAAAGAATGCTTTAAATAATAATGTGCAAGCTCGTGGGCCATTATTGATGCAAGGGTGGCTTCATCATCTATTTGAGCCAAAACTCCTACGTTGATAAACATGCTTCCTGAAGGTGTCATGAAGGCATTAAAGGATCCATCAGCTAATATATAGGCATGAAGTAGAGAATCATTAGCCAGCTGGGGTGGAACTATTCTTTGAAATATGGCATTTAGATAGAGTTCCCATTGCGCCCAATCTGTGTATACACGGCCACTATGCATGAGTTTAGAAATTTCCTTAGCGGAGAGATCGGCAAACCTGTAAGTCCGCCTTTCCCATTTACCTTGTTTTAAGTCATCATCTATTCCATTGTAAATATGGGTTCTAAGTACATCCACATTGGCATAAACACTAGCTTGAGAAAAAGCCAGGCAAGGCATCAGGGCGATGCAGAGGGAAATAAGAGGTTTCATTTTTGTTAGTTGAGTTAAATTCAAGTCAGCCAAGCAAATATAAACGCATATCATTAATGGAAAAATTTTATGACTTAGTTAAGTTTTTTTAAGGAGCTTAGGATGTAATTCCTCTCTATTTCTTTGTCATTTGCTCCTGTATATTTTCATATCCTCATGTAAAGATTACGGGGGTTTTTCCCTACAGTCCTCTATTTATTTCACCCTTCATTATCAGTCTTTTCCCTCTTGATAAAGCTTTGTCTGAGCTTGACCTTTGTATTGTAACCCCAAAGCGAGGTTGCGTCATTTTAACCAAAAACCTTATTCGTGATGACTTATAAAAATCCCCAAGAAATGCGGCTCTCTGTACGCCAATGGAAAAAGGCTTATGAGTTTGTACTCCTTATGTTTCTTTTATTGTGTCTGGCATCATTGTCCAGTGCTAATGCACAAGTAATTACCCATCAAACTATAAACAGTATGGGCACAGCACCAGCCACTGTAGGCATTTCTACCTCAGTGGGTGAAGGTGTAGTGGCTACTGCCCAATCAGCCACTACAGTGCTTACTCAAGGGTTTCAACAAACTTTTGGCAAAAAAAAGATTGGCATCGTTGAGTGGGACTGCTCTAATTCCGAACTGCAACTTTATCCAAATCCCACTGCCACAATACTCAATATTGGCTTTGGGCAAAGCTATGCCAGCGCAGGTCCTCTTAAGTTAGCTCTTTATAATAGTAGTGGGCAGCCTGTCCTTTTCAGGGAAGATATTTATCCCCGAGGTGGTAAATCACTTCAGCTCGATATTTCCACTATTAGTCAAGGCATGTGTAGCCTGGTACTGAGTGGTAATAATTTTCAATCCATCCATAAAATCATAAAAACCAAATAACCATGAACTCAAATCTATTTTTTAAAACCGTAAAAAAGACCAGTACAATGTTGTGTGCTGTGACTTTATTTTTATCCACCTTGGCATTTGGCCAAGTGCCAGATGCTATTAACTATCAGGCCGCAGTACGTAGCACTAGTGGTAATGTGATGGCCAACACCAATACGATGACGGTGATTTTGACTCCTCTTGATGCCTCTAGTAAAGGTGTGGCTGTGATAGAAAAGACCATGAATGGGTTCACTGTAAAGGAGTTATCTAATGGCACCGGAAGTTATTCTTTTGACTGGGAAGTAAAATGTGTACGGAAAGGTTATGAGGAATATAAAGTGATCAGAGATGGCGAAGATTGCAAGGCATCAGGAAACTCAGAGCTGCTGAAAGATATTTCTCAAAAAAAAGCTGAATAAGATTTAATCCAAAATATATTTTACCATGAAAACTTATATAACAATATGCATTAACCTGGCTTTGGGCCTAGGAATTATAGCCCAAGATTTACCTATTAATTTGAAGGATTACTCACCAATGCCATTACCTACATATAATGAGCGAGAAACATTACCAAAGCCAGATGACCATTGGTTTATACACTTCTCTTTAAATGGCGTTGATACGATAAAGTCTAATTTGACTGATTACCCAGATACTTTTTGGACAAATAAAAATCAGGATAATAATTCCTTAAATGTGATAGATGAAAGTGGCAGCAATACATTAAATGCTGATGAACCCAATGCTTATTTGTTCTCAAACCTTCAGCCAGCTGATGGAATACCAGGTTTTCCTTACTACCCATTTAGTGCTGTGGTAAAAATATACTTAGCTATGAAGGATGACAATGGAAATATTAGCTTTTCTTCATGTTCAGGAATAATGATTGGCCCTAATCATGTGCTAACTGCAGGCCATTGTATTAAAAGTGATGACAAAGTGCTTGTTATCCACAATGGTTCGGTGGCTGTGCCTGCTTACAATATGGGTACTTCGCCCTACGGATATGCTTATATCAACGGCTGGTATGCCTTCAATGGATGGCTGCAAGGACAGGATTTTAATTATGATGTAGGTGTACTTAGCCTTAATTCCAGCATTGGCAAGACTACAGGTTATCATGGGCTTGCTTACAATCTAAACAATGGATGGTTTACCAATAGCACTCAAAGCCTAAGCAGCATTGGCTACCCTGCACAAGATGATAATGGAAACCCTGTGTATGAGGCTGGTGAAAGGATGTATGCCATGAATGGATCAATGGATTTTATCAAGGGAACCAATATTTTATGTCATAACAATATAGGTTTCCGTGGTCAAAGTGGGAGTGGTCTTTATTTCAAAGATACCAATGGTGATAGATATGCCCTTGGAGTGCTCAGTCATGGAAACGGCAAAACTTTTCCATATAATACTTGCCACACAAGGATGGATGCCCAGATGTTCAACCAAATTGTTGGCATTGTAAGTTCCTCAATAGATATTACCGAAATACAACCCGATAAAGACCAACGGTTTGAAATTTACCCAAATCCAGTAGTGGATGAATTATCAGTTAAAACCCTAGGTTCAAACGTATATTTTGAATTGAAAATACTGGACATCATGGGAAAAGTGCTTATTCATGAAACGGTTTATCACACAACCGATCCCGATGTGTATAAATTCGATTTGTCTAAATTAGGTAATGGAACATACGTTTGTCAGCTTAATACAGCGTCAAATCTTTTGACTCAAAAATTAATTTTAAAGCTATAATACCCTCTTTTAATTACGCTCAAGTTTACTTTAGGTAGGCTTAATTAACACTCCAATAAACTATAATGGTTATTGGAGTATTAATATCAATTTTTATTTTGGACTAGAGTAAGCTTTATCAGGAAAACTTAAATGGTTATTTTCACAAGACACCAAATCACCGCCATGCTCCCTAGTTCTCGATTGTATTTAGTTCTGACTCTGTGTTTTATTTCCTTATGGATAAGTGCACAAGAACTTCCCATTCTTCAACGTACATTTCATCATATTGATAGAACGTCTGGACTTCCAAGTTTGGAGGTAAACTATTTGCTGGAAGATGATTTAGGTTTTATTTGGATGGCTACCAATAATGGGCTGTGCCGCTATGATGGGCAAGAGCTTAAAGTTTGGAAAGCTTCAGACTCTATTCCAGGTAGCTTACAGAGCTCAGTCATCCTTTCATTGGCGTGTGATAAGCAAGGTTGGATATGGGCCAACACCGAACTGGGTGGGCTGAATGCCTACAATCCCAAAATGAATAAATGGTACCACTGGGGGACGGATACCACTTTGGAGAATGGCTTTATGTACAATTCACCCGCCACGGTATTTGCCGCAAAGGATGGAAGCATTTGGTGTTCTTCCATGTGGTACTTGCATCACATAAGCAAAACAGATACAGGTATTAGTTTTCAGAGTTTTGAAATGGCGCTGTTTTCCGAATCGAAAAAACCGCTGATGATAATCAATGAAATAATTGAAGATTCGGCTACTGGCAATCTCTGGCTAGCCACAGGACGGGGTTTGGTAGGTTTTGATAGAGTAGAAAATAAATTTTTGTACAGCCAAAAGCAATTGGCCAACAATGACCCACCGGGTATTACAAGGCTGCTGATTAGCCAGCAAGGCTATTTTTATGCAGGATTGTACGATGGTGGTTTGGCAAGGGTAAGAGCAGAGGGGGTAAAACCAGGTTATGAATTTGAATCTATGGAAAATCTGCCTGATGGTTTTAAAAAACAAAGGCCACGAAAAATATCACAAGCTGCTAGTGGCGAAATTTTTATATCCGGATATGGCATCTTAAAAATAGATGAATCTCAAGAAGAGCTAGAATTGGAATGGTTTTACAAAATTCCAAACTTACCCCAAAGTCTCCCGCATACCATTGTAAAACACGTGATAAAAGATAAGGCTGGAAACTGGTGGACAGCCTCTCATAATGGAGTGGGTGTTTATTACCCCAATGCTCCCGATTTTCAAATAATAAGTAGCCAAACTCTAAATGATGAAAATTTTGATAATCGTATTTATCGTGTATTTAAGGATAGCCGGGGCTGGCTTTGGTTTGGTGGCCAGGATGGACTGTATGTAACAAAATCTGAATGCGGCAACCCGCAGCGTATCATGCTGGAAGGTAATATTGCTAATGAACCGGGATTTGTAGCAGGCATTGATGAAGGAATAAACGGAGAAATATGGGTAGCGGTTGCCCCTTATTTGTATAAGATTGACCCGCAAAATTTATCCTTCCAGCAAATAAAAGTTACTTACCCACGGCCGGAATTAAACAACCTTTTTTTGATGAACCTAAAAGTGGATGATAAAGGCCTTGTATTTATTCCAGGTATAGGCGGCATCCCTTTTTATAATGAGGCACAAAATAGCTGGGACAATCACAGGCCCGAGTATGCTTCGTATTTCTATGGTTTAGGATTTTTGGATGATCAACATTATGTAACGGCTGATAATGCCGTGTTGTACATCATCAATACTGAAGAATCTACTTTAGAAATTATTGAAAAAGATGGACAGGGAAAAAATAAACAACCTTACTTACAAGGTATTAAAAACTTTATGCTCGAGGATTCAGTGGCCTATATCTCACAGCAAGAAAAGTTGGTTACTTACGATTTTCGTACTGAAAAATGGAGTGAATATTCCGAAACAGAAGGGCTGACCGGAGGACGCGTTTTAGCTTTAGCGGTAGATACCAAAGGAAAAATATGGCTGTCTACAGACATGGGGATTGCACGTTTTGACCCAATAAACAAAAAGGTGGAAACCTTGGCATTGGTGCCGGATATACCCGTGTCGCAATTTAACAGTAGAGCAGGTTGGGCAGGAGATGGGCGCGTATATTTTGGTACCGACAAAGGCATTGTACACTTTAATGAAGATGCGCTTCGCCAAAATGAGTACGAAGCACCCGTCTATATCACTGGCATTTCGGTGTACAATAAAAGCGTGCCTGTGATTTCACCGAGTGTGAATAAAGGCATTCCTGTGGCTCCTGAATATCTAGACCAACTTAGTTTATCATCCAATCAAAATATGATGAGCCTGAGGTTTGCGGCCCTCAATTTTCACAGTGCCTCACAAAATCGCTACGCCTTTCGGCTAAAAGGTTTTGCTGACGAATGGATAGAAGTTGAAAATTCGCATCAAGCTACCTTTACCAATCTTGACCCTGGGGAGTATCAGTTTGAAGTGAAAACGGCAAATAGCAGTGGTATATGGAGTTCACAAGTTGCCACGCTAAACTTACAAGTGATTCCACCTTGGTATAAAACCTGGTGGGCCATGCTATTCTTTGGTTTCCTCATTGTTATCATCCTATTTTATATATGGCGTTTGCGCTTACAAGCGGTACGCGAAAAAATGCTCTCTGAGGCTCGTGTAGAAAAAGCAAGGATAGAAGAGCGGGAAGAGTTTCGAAAACGGAGTGCTGCAGATTTTCATGATGAAGCCGGAAACAAGCTTACCAAAATAAACCTATTTACCAGCTTAGCGCGGGAGCAGCAAAATGGAAATGCTGAGCTGAACAACTATCTCTTTAAAATAGAGCAAAACACCAAGGAGTTACTTGCCGGGATGCGCGACTTTTTGTGGGTAATGGACCCAACGCGAGACTCACTATTCGACACCATATCGCGTCTCAAAACTTTTGGCGAATCTATGTTTGATGATACACATACTACTTTCAGCATTAGTGGATTGCGAAAGACTTACCACGATATACCACTAAGCATGGATGTGCGAAGGGCCATCATGCAGATTTTTAAAGAAGGAATGAATAATTGCGCCAAACATGCTTGTGCAAAAAAGCTGGTGTTACGTGTGTCTTTGGAGGGGCAAAAACTTAGCCTATGTCTTGAGGACGATGGAAAAGGTTTTGACCCCAGCCTGAAAAAAGAAGGCAGCTATGGGCATGGAATTATGAATGAAAGGGCAGAAAGAATAGGAGCCAACTTACAAACACTGAGCAAGGAAGGTATAGGCACCAAGCTTTGCCTCGATTACAAAATACCCCAAATGAGTGAGGTAAGCGACTGATATTTAATACTAAATTGCTAATGAATTATGGACACAGAAAAGGACATAAAAGTAATGATAGTGGAGGATGACGATGAGATCAGGGAACTGATGCACATGATTATCGGCAAGTCTCCTGGTTACGATTGTGTGGCCGCTTTTCGCGACTGTGAGAGTGCTTTGAAACCCGTTACCGTAGAATTGCCAGAAGTAGTGCTGATGGATATCGAATTGCCTGGAATGAACGGTATTGAGGGTATCCGTAAGCTGAAAGAAAAAGTGCCCGAAACAGATTTTATCATGCTTACCATTCGCGATGATGATGAGTCCGTATTTGAATCGCTAAAAGCCGGAGCAACTGGCTATCTCTTAAAAGATACACCACCTGCCAGGCTGCTTGAAGCCATTCGTGAAGTACACGAAGGCGGGTCGCCCATTACACCCAGCGTGGCGCGCAGGGTTACCAATTCTTTCCACCCCCAGTCTGTCTCACCACTCTCTGACCGTGAAACTGAAGTGCTGGCACGCCTTTGCGAAGGAGAGGCTTATAATACTATTGCAGAACGATTTTTCATTAGTGGTCACACCGTACGGGCACACATCAAAAACATTTATCGAAAGCTACAAGTAAACTCACGCGGAGAAGCGGTAAAAACTGCTATAAAAGATAGACTCATCTGAGGAAAACTAATTCTAGGTTTTACAAAAAAAATACCCCATTTGCGTAATTGTATGCCCATAGGTAGCACTCTACTTTTGATTGAATAATCAAAATCAATTCCTATGAAAAAGTTACAATTCTTAGTAGCAGCACTTATTTTTATGACGCTGAGCTGCATGGCTTGCAGCAAAGATGATAAGAACACGGATGATACCAATAATAGTGGAAATCCAAATAGTAAGATAATGATAAACGCATCTCAAAATGGTAACCAGCTAGATGTTACTGTGGTGGAGCTAATTGATAATTCATTTGTACCAGCGGATTGGGCCATCACTTCTGCGTATAATTCGATGGCAAACTTGTTCACACTTTCCGTTGCTCACGTAAGCGCACAGCCCCAGTTCAACCTTAGTTTACTCAAAGAGATAAGCACCTTTGTGAAAGGAAGCTACAACCTTACAGGTGGCCAGCTGGACAATACGGTTTACCGCAATGTGAGCATAAATGCCAATGCCGCTTATACGGCCACCAGTGGTACATTAAAAATTGATAAAATTGAAACCATAGGCTCCGCAGCGGGGATTTCCGCTAATTATATTGACGGTAGCTTTAGTTTTGATGCAGTTAACCAAGCTGACTCTACAGATATACTTCAGGTGCAGGCAACATTTACTGGTGTGGCTTCCCCAAAAAATTAGTAGTATTTAAAACACCCCTTTATTCAATCCAGATTATGTAGTAGAGCTTCGTGATGAGAATTGGAACTGCAATAAAATCTGGGTTAAATCAAATACCTTAACCTGGAAGATTCTCCAAACCCCATTGCTCTATAGTTTTGGGGTTATATTTTTCTAACTGGAGACCATTTTTGGCAGCGTTTACTTTGCCAGTATAAGCAATAAAGAGAGTAGGGGAAAGGGAGGTTCTTCTAAATTGCTGGGACTAAAGTAAATGAGCGAGCTAGGCTGGCTTCTTTCATTTTAAAAGATGTAATTTCCCTAGGTGGCTTGATAATCACCACAAAAAACCCGGCAATATTTACCAGGTTTTCTGTTAAATTGTAGATACAAACCGTCAATTATGATGTTCTATCAGGTTAAGGTTTTTAAATCAGAGCTGCTTTTAAAAAGTCATTTTCTGTCGATAAATGTTTTGCCCGGCTTTATCTACCAAAAGAAAGATATAAATACCACGAGCTAAACTACGCACTTCAAAAATGGGATTAGAGGGGCTTAAATTCTGTTGATCTATTAATTGCCCGCCCGTATTGTAAATAGCAACACTATTTACCATTCTTAGAGATTCAAGGTTTCCTTCCACCTTAAATTGGTTAAAGCCATTGCGCACCAATAGTAAATCTATTATCGCATTTTCAAGTAAACTTACGGCTGGGCTCGCATTTTCATCAAAAATATAGGCTGCCCTTGAGCCGCTATTATGAAAGCCACCGTTATCAATACCCCCACAAATGAGGTATTTACCATTTCCCATGGCTACGGACCGAACCGCAATTGGGTTGTTAATGTAATGTGCTGAGGATGCTGTCCACATGTTAGTATTAGGGTCATAGATTTCAAGAATCTTAGTTCCAGGGCCGCCAATGCCCAATATATCATTTTGAACCATGGCGGCTATTCGCCCGTCAGTCATAGGCATTAGTTCTCCTTCTATAATGCGTGAGCTTGATGCAGTGGAGGTAAAACTGCCGTTTGTGGGGTCGTAAATCTCACTTATTCTAGAACCTGATCCAGCCACTAAGACTTGTCCGCTTGGGAGCTGAGCCATATTTGTACCTGTTTGGTCATCCACCATAAAAGAGGAAGTAGTGGCCGTAAAATTATTGTATTCTACAGCAAAGTCATTTCCACTGGGCTGTGAACCGATGGACAATATTTTTCCATTATTCATTTGAAATAACTGTGGTCGCTCACCGCTGGAAACGTGGTTGGATGGGGTTTCTTCTGTCCAGGTGCTGCCATCGGCATTACCTTTATAATAGTGCAGGTAGCGCACTACAAGTATTTCTCCAGTACTGGTTACAATAGCATCGCAATTAGATATAATTGATGGCAGCGTGCCAACAACCGACCATTTCTCTGTGGCAGGATCAAAGCTTTCTACGTTAAGTACTTGTCCTTGACTTGTGGTTTCTCCGCCAATGACCAATACTTTTCCACCATTGGTTACTACAGTGGTAAACTTACTTCTGGGAAGCATCAAGCTATCCGTCATCGACCATTGTCCTGTAGCAGGATCATAAATTTCGCAAGAGCGCTCGATGTGATAAACAGTAGGGCCTTGCGTATTATTTATTCCACCCATCACTAATACTTTTCCATTGGGCAGTGTTTGCACTTCGTGCAAAACGCGTGGCACGGCCATGCTATCAGTAATTAATATGGCTTGTCCCAAAGAGGAAAAGTGAAACATCAAGAATGTGGGAATAAGTAGTAAAGTGTATAGATTTTTCATACGGCCAAGGTTTTTATTGATTTATAAATGAAATCAAATTTCCCTGTTTGACCGGATGCTTACAATAGCCCAGATGTGGTAAATTTTGGTTGTTTGGTGATATAAAGAAAGAAGCAGTTTTTTAAAATAGTGGAGATGATAATAAGGCCTAAGCCATTCAATTTGATATCATGCTAAATACTAGCAAGCTCGTATTACGGAGATTTCTTATTTTTTCCTATAATGTAATTGCATTATGTAAACATAGCTTGGGGTTCAGGTGGAGCAGAGCGGAACCTGAAAGCGTGGGCTTGCCAGAAAGGCTGTACGTGATTTTCCTTCTACAAACGGATTCTCCTTTTTCTGAGGAGTGAATTAAGCTTTCATTTTTTTACTGGTTTGGCGCGGGCTTCCTTGGATAAATAAAAGGGGAGAGGCGGCCCCGCAATGCTGCGGGATAAAAAGGCGGTTTTAGGAGCGCATGTCCCGCAGGATTGCGGGGGAGCGAACTTTAACGGCCTGACGGCTGATTGAACGGAAATATTAGAATGATCTAAAATATTTTGGAAGACCTGTCGCACGCTTCAAGATTTAAATTACGTTTGCTGGCTCTTTTGCCAAATCAAGCATTTCGTGGCCTCCCAACCACTCGAGTGTCTGCTTCTAAGCACAGTAGCGGTGATTTACTAATTGTTTTTAACTTTTAAATTTTTCAAATTATGAAAAAGATTAGTTTCTTTAGCCTTATCGTTGGGCTTACCGTTTTCTTAGGCTCTTGCGATAAAGACAAAACGACCGATCTCTTAGTCAAAAAATCCGGAAGTGTGAACTACGTTATTGACAACGTAACGAACATTCCCAACCCCTATCCTATATCGGATTACATGGACAACCCAGAGGATGCTGACGATGAAAAAATCAACGGACACCTCTTGGAGATTTCAGTAGCATTGCGGAATTTCCTGAATACTCATCCTCAGAATCAGTACGTATTCCAAAAAGCTTCTGCGAGTGCGATTAGCTCCATTAACCTTATAACTTTTATTAATGACTTGGGTTCTGAGTATTCAGGTAATTCAGAATTCTCAAACCTTGCAACTGTTATAGAGAATGCCGATTTAACTCACCTATCACTTAATCCAGAGGATTCAGGCGTCATTGAGCAATACGTGCCTGCGATTTATATTCCTAACTTGAGCAATGCGGACATAACCAAACAGCCTATTTTTGTAGCTGGTTTCGAGGTAAATTCTGAAATGCCCGGAATGGAGGAATATGAAGATTTTGTGGTTGCATGGTACTACGATGCAGATGGAAACTTGATAGAGACCTTGCTTGATGAAAATACAGTTCAAAATACATCAAACCCAGTATTTATTGTAAGCAATGGGGAAGAGGAGACCATCAATAGAAGTAGAGAGGAGTTTCCTTTAATTACAAATAATAAATCAGCCTCGTCTACAAGAACTGATTTTCATTCACACGAATTTCAAATTAACCATTGATATGAACGCTCAGGACGCTCAGAATTCTGTATTGTCTCGGCACATATTGACCCAACCGCAGTAGTCCACATTAACTTGCGAAAAGATAATGGAACCTACAATACATGGAAGGAAATAAGAGAAGTAGAGAAAAAGGATATTGGTAAGCTTTTAGGTCATTGGGAACAATTCATTACTACCAATGCAAGTCCTGTGGCACCGTATGGCAGTAGCTACACATACTGGAATACGTTTGAAAGGGATTGGTACAGTAGTGCAAAGGATTTAGGCAATGGTAGCGGTAATGGGAAAACCGTTTACCTAGCGGGCGAGAGGAAATATTCAAGTGAGTGGTATGCTTACAACCCTAGTGTGGTGAAAAATAATCGTGTCGATTATGGTACGATTTACTCATCTTGGGCAAAGTGGCATAACAACTCAAAAGGAAAATTCAGACTTTGGAGAGTGGAGCTTTAAGCTTAATGTGTGTAAAACAATTTTAAAGGAGAACTCGTTCGAGTTCTCCTTTTTAGCACCCCAAACATCCAAATATGAAATATATCTTTCCTTTACTGATTGTGTTTGCGAATGCAACACTGGCCCAAGTGGATATAACGTCTGCATTTAATTCAACATACTCAGGCCGTAGCATCATTCTTTCAGGTTCGGCCTATCTAAACCCTAAAAATGAAATTGGCATTGGAATTCGTTATAATATCAATAAACTGGCGCACAATGATGACCAGAATAATGTATTCTTAAAAAGGCAGTTTGGTACAGAGTTTAAACATCACTGGGGTATTACGGCCTTTTATCACCATTATCTCTTCAAGGATTTGAAATGTGTGAAGCCCTTTGTGTTTTATGACTTTCAATATTCAAAATCACCTACTCGTAATAGGATGTTCTTGCCAGCTTTTGAAGATGAAGAACTAGGAACCCTTTATTACGAGGTGATTGAATATTTTGGGCCTTTTACTTGGCTTGAAAACAACATTGGAGTGGGCATAAAGGCAAAAATTACCAATAGGCTTTATTTAAATCAAAAGATTGGAGTAGGTGCTATATTCATATTGGGTAAGGATGAAAAAAGACCCATCACCTATGACAACTTTGAATGGGATTTTGCAGCTCTAATTCAGGTTGGATTGGCTTATCGTCTTGAAAAGTAGAGTGTCCAATATTTTGTGGCCAAATGGAAGTTTTAACTTAAAGGCCTTACTATAGTGAAATTTGCCCTGAACACAACGGTGGATTTTCAGTCTTAAACCTGATTCATGGTCATTACTTTTCGAGACGACTGGCCTCATTTATGAAAGTCCGGTTTTCAAAGTAAAGCCTTAGTGAGAATGGGAAGCTCCGAACTTGTTACGGAAATCACCCAGCCGAACTTGGCTTTACAAAGAAAATAAGGCCTTGAACTTTTGCTTCGTTTTGGTTCAAGCCAAAATGAAGAGGAAAAATTAATTACGTAAACAAGCTTCTTAGTGTCGGCAGTTGGTTTTTGAAAACGAATCCCCAAAAAGTTTCTGCTTAAACGAAATTCTGTAAGAGCAAATGTGCCGCAGCAGAGCGAGGCTTATTTGCTCGTGGAAACGAAAACCGCGCGCGGGCAAAAAAATACTCACATGCTAATATTTTTTTAAGGAGTTCGTGAGCTCGCTTCGCTACGGTTGAAAGCTTAATGGCTTTCGGAGCTGAGGCCAAGTCAGCCGCTATGGCAAATTGCGGCTATTTCTACATAATGGCTAATTATAGGAAAAACCCGGAGACGTAATTTAGTTTTAAACTCGCGGAGACGGATCTCTATTTGGGCTTTAGCCTGGAGCGCAGCGGAAACATAATATCATTATAGGAAAACTTCAGAACGAAATTCTTCGTGAGGTAATCCGTAAATGCGATTCGAAATCTCCTTAACATAAAATCGGCCGATATCGGGCTATCACCGCGATATCTGATTTTATGTTAAATACTCGCTTTGCTCGTATTACGGAGATTTCTTAATTTTTCCTATAATTAATATTATGTCAAATAGTATTTTTGACAAATAAAAAGGGACACCGATTTGGCATCCCTTCAATAATCTGTTTAAAAGCTATACTCTATTACAAAGCTTCAATCTCCGTTTGTATAGTTTTTGCTTTTTCGTACATCTTTAGTTTATAGTACACTTCTTTCAAAGCGCTCAAGGTGTCCTTATCCTTAGGATCTACGGTATGCGCCTTTTCAAAAAATGGTAATGCCTTTTCAAACTGTGCATTTTGCTCTTTTTGTAAAGCATTATACTTACTAGTTTCATTTAGTTTCAAGGCATTCATCTTTTCTGTAATGGCGTTTGCCTCTTCCACATAAGTCAAACCAGACATATACAATGGTTCTACATAGTTAGGGTCAAGCTCAATTGCTTTTGCATAAGCTGCTCTTGCCTTTTCAAGATCCTTTGTTTCAGTTTGAATAATGTATCCTTTAATATACTGGAATAGTTTATTTGAAGGATCCTTTTCAATTGCCTTATTAAGGTTTACTAAAGCTTTCTCATATTCTTGTTTTTCAAGGAATGTTTGAAGTTCAGCTCTCAAAAGTGCTTCGTTTTCAGGGAACATTTCTCTTCCTTTAGAAACCCAGTTGTCATAAGCAGCTGTATCACCCTCTTTTTTGTTGAGACTAGCCGCGGTAAGGTATAAATCAGGACGAACATCTCCCTCAATAACTGGATCTGTAACTGCACCAGATTTCACGCTCAGTTCCATTTGTTTTTTGCTTCCAAACTCTACGGGGTCACCAGTAGCTGCATTTTTAGCTTTATACTGTAAGCCTCTGTAGTTCATAGCAATAAGCTCTTCAGTAATTTCAATTGCTTTGGCATTATTTCCTGCTTGCTGAGCCATAAGAGCGGCATTGTAAAGCATTGACGTATCAGTACCTATACCGAAATCTTTCTTCAAATCATAAGTGCGCTGGAAGTCAATAAATGCATTTGCATAATCTTCTTTACCACTCGCTTCAATTCCACGAGAAGCATATGCGTTTGCCAGATAAGGAAGCTGTTGCTTTACATCATCAGTATAACGCTCCTTCCCTATTTGTTTTTCATACTCTATAAGATTTTTAAAACCTTCTGCAGCTTTATCCAATGCATCAGGGTCCAAAGCTTTAATGGCTTCATCAGAACTTTGAGTCAATCTAAAGTTGATTAGACCTTTGTAGTAATAAAACTTTGCTAAATCTTTACTACGAACTTCACTAAGGCTCTTGGTGCCAATGATTTGTCCAGCTTCATCAATGTAGCTTTTGGCTTCTGCAAGATCTTGACGGTCTGCTGCAATTACAGCACTTGTAATTTTGGGTCCTTCCTGAGCAGCTAGGCTAAAGCCAAAAATTGCTGCTAATAGTAAGAATGTATGTCTCATCATTATTATTTGGTTTTGGGCAAAAATAAAATTATTTATGGCATCTCCTTGCCAAATACTGTTCCAAAGCCGTTTAATTACACTTTAAGGTAAAATTGAAACTTTGTGAATTTATTATTCGCTAAGGTTAGTAAACCTTTAGGCTTTTGGTTAGTTTTAAGATTTGAATCTTATAAAAGAAACGATATATGAAAATGGACATTCAGACTGTAGGTTTCCACGCAGATGTGACACTTACCGATTACGCAAGACAAAAAACTGAAGGGTTGGTAAAGTATTATGACAAAATAGTTGGAGCAGAGATATACCTCAAACTAGTACAAGATGGAAAGGAGCAAAATAAAGTGGCGGAAATAAAACTCAATATTCCTGGAAACGACATCTTCGCTTCTAGCCAAAGTCCAAAATTTGAAGGCTCAATTAATGACTCTATTGAAAAGCTTAAAGGACAAATACGAAAGCTTAAAACAAAACTACAGGCCCATTAAAACATGAGCCACCAAAAGGAATTTAAAAAGCCGCTCCGACATCTTCGGGGCGGCTTTTACTTTTATAGCGCTCCTTTTTTCTTTAGAATAGCTTCAATGTTGGGTCTAAAATAATTACTCCCCTTCAGTATCTTACCGTCTTCACGGTATATGGGTTCTCCATTTCCATCTAGCTTGCTCATATTACTTTGCTGTATTTCTTCAAATACATCTTCTATTATATCCTGCAAACCATGCTTAAGAATAGTTCCACATAAGATATACATCATATCGCCCAGGGCATCAGCAATTTCCGTAAGGTCACCATTTTGAGCAGCCTCCAAATACTCATCATTCTCTTCCTTCATCAAGTTGTAGCGAAGCATATACCCGTCTTCACTCAGTTGAGCAATCGGCTTTTCCTCGTTTCCTATTTTAAAAGTATTGTGAAATAATGCTACGTGGTCAATTTGCTTCTTCATGGTATCTTTGTAAAAATTTTGGTAAAACTACACACTATGGAAAACATCACCACCGGCCATTGGATTTTTGCAGGCATCTTTTTAACGGCTTTTGTTGGATACCTTATATGGAGCTACCGTAAAGACCTGAACCTGCATAAAATACAATATGGTGGCTCAGGTTATTTTCTTGGTGGATTATTGCTTATTCTGTTTCTATTATATATTGTAAAGCAGTTTGTTTTAAGCTAGCTCATCTCCCCTTTTGCAAGTTGTATTATACTGCCGTCTTCCTTTATTATTTCAAAATTGGCCACTTTTTCAAACTCAGGCCTTGATTTTGAGCAGTCAATGTGTCCGCCCGCTAAGTCTTTAAAGGCAAAGTGAAACTGCAAGTCTCCAATATCCTGCACGTATAACTTTCGCTCCAATTGATTGGTTTCAAAGTTTGGCAGCTCCTTATATAATAGGCCAATATCTGCTTTTAGGCTTTGTCCTTTGTAGTTCAGCGTAGAATCGCGAATTATCACATCCAGCATATTCATACTATTCTCTGGTATAGCCTTATATTTTTCTATTGCATCAGCAGGAATATCGTTGTTCGCAATCTTGGCTAGTCCTTCTACCAAGCACAGAAAGTTCATTTTACGGGCATTGTCCCTAAACTCATCGTTGGCATATGCTCCGGACTCTATTAATACACAAGGAATTTTGGATTTATGAAAATACTCTCCAAGGGCTCTCGGATAAAACTCATCCGAATATTTACCAACGTGGCCTGGTAAATGAGCTTCAACCACAGTCGCCAACTCACTGATCAAGTTCATGCTTTTTTCACGAGTGGGTGTCATTGTTTTTTCAAGGTCGGCTGAGGCCGCCAAAAAGCTAATAGTCGCGCTTTTATCACTTGTACCTACCGTAAATATATTTCTTTGATCATGAAGGTTAAAGGCCCATTCTGGTTTGTTTTCCTCTACCCAATCCGTTAATATTTTTAGTTCAGGCATAGCCAAGCTCGCTGCATCCCTATTAGGGTCAATATCCAAAGCATTTCTCCTGGTAAAGCGCTCCGCCCCATCCGGGTTGAGCATAGGTATCATAGTGATTTCAAGGTTGTCAAAAAGGATTTTTCGCAAACTGTCGTATGTATCACTTTTGGTAAGAAAGTTCAAAAAATCAATAAGCGCCATTGTTGCCGTTGGTTCGTTACCATGCATCTGTGTCCATAGTACTACCTTGGTTTTCCCGCTCCCATATTTCAATTTATAAATAGGTCTTCCTTCAATCGACTTTCCTGCTTCACCAATTTCAAGATTATGACCTTCATACTTTTTTAATTTATCATAAAGAAAACTTGGCCTGAGCCACCTGTGTCTAAAATCCTGTTCTATAAATTGTCCGTAATCTCTCGATTCAAAATATGTTGAAGCCATTTCACTTGTTGTTTGCATTTAATACCAGGGCTCAAAGTTACCTACATAATGTGTAATAGTAATTAGGTAAGGCAAGCTTCATTGAAGTAAATGGGTGTAATCTGGAGATTAGATTTAGGCTTCCTTGAAGAAAAAAACTAGCAACTCTTGTTTTCTTTGATTTACATTTGTTTTACAAATGTGTTCCTGATTTTTTATGGTTTGTTATGCTGCTTTAATTCAGTTTATTAAAGTCTTTTTGTTAAATTAAAATTTCAAACAAAAAAGGTTTGGGTTGCCATCTTTTTTTATTTTTTCAACCTCTTGTTGTCAAACAAAAGTATTTTTTACATTTACAAATGTAATTAGAATGTAATTTACAAATGGAAGATATAGCACAACGGATAAAAGAGCTTATTGATGACCAGGGTTTAAGCAATACTGACTTCGCTAAAGAAGCTAATTTAAACCCCGCAATTATTAGTCATATATTAAGTGGAAGAAACAAGCCGAGTTTACAAGTAATTAATCAGATAAAAGAATCATTTACAAATGTAAACTTAGATTACTTGATCACAGGTTCAGGGCAGTTGTATATTGATGTTACAAATGTAAATACAAAAGAAAAGCCAGTTGAAAACAACTTATTCGGACAAGTAGGTGGACTACCCATGGAGGGTGTACGCGTTGTTTCGGAGCCCGGTACCATTCCTGCAAAAGCTCCAGAAGAGCCGGTGGAAAAAACTACTGAAATCGAGAAGCCAGCGCCCCCCTCCCATTCTTTAAATGACCATTTGGATAAAAAACCAAAAACCGTAGAGAATAGTAAAGAGCCTGACGTAAAGGAAGTTGAGCAAATCGTCATATTCTATACTAATGGTAGTTTCAAGGCTTATCGCCCATAAGTTTAAAATTCGCTTAAGCTTTATTACTTTTGCCTTTAAATACAAAGACAACCATGCAACAGCAAAATAGAATCATCGTACTTATTACTCTTATTGTAGCCGCAATTACAACACGCTTTTTGCCACATGCTCCTAATTTTACTGCTGTTGGAGCCACTGCCCTATTTGGAGGCGTTTTGTTTAGAAATAATTTAAGAGCCTTTATGATTCCGGCCATTGCTCTTTTTGCAAGTGATTTAGTACTAAACAACCTTGTGTATGGTCAGTATTACGAAGGTTTTCAATGGTTAACTCCGGGCTTTGCATTTATATACGGGGCATTTTTCATTACTGTATTAATGGGCCGTTATTTTACCAGCGGATTTAAAGCGCTTCCATTGATTGGTGCTGGTTTAGCTTCTGCTATAGTTTTTTACCTATTAACCAACTTTGGAGCTTGGTTGGGTAGCCCAATGTATCCACAAACTTTTGGAGGTCTTATTCAGTCTTACGTTGCCGGTCTTCCTTTCTTGTTGAACCAAGTTGCTGGAACAGCCTTTTACGGTGTAATTATGTTTTCTGCTGCATATTTCCTTACTGGTGCTCACAAGCCTAGTACGGTAAATGCTTAGTATTTGGGAAACAGATTCTTTCTATTTTCCTACAGACATCCTTATTATTGGCGCTGGGCTCACAGGGCTTAATACTGCTATTGAGATAAAATCAAGAAAACCAGGATTAAGTATTCGGGTTGTTGAGCGCGGTTTATTCCCATCCGGTGCATCGATAAAAAATGCTGGGTTTGCTTGTTTTGGCAGTCTCTCCGAAATCTTAGACGATACCAAACAGATTGGCGAGCAAAAGGCTCTTGAGCGAGTGCAGACGCGCTACTTAGGTATTCAAAAATTATTGACTCGTGTCTCCCCTTCTGATGTTGACTTCCATAAAGATGATGGTTATGAGATTTTTACAGAAAGAGAAGCTAGTTTGCTTAAGGACTGCAAGGATGCCATACATGATATAAACGCCAAGCTATCAACCCTCTTGGGCTTTGAGCCATATGAGTTTACCTCAAATACATTCGGATTCGATACAACATATCCTCTACTTAAAATTAAAGGTGAGGGTGCTTTACATAGCGGGAAACTAGTTACTCAACTTCTGCAAAAAGCAAAATCACTAGGTGTGATTTTTAACTTTGGCTTTGATATAAAACACATAAACTCACAAGGAACACTATGGTATGTAAGTAATGGAAGTAAGGAGTTTTCTGCCCATAAGGTTATAGTTGCCACCAATGGCTTTAGTAAAAGGCTGATTCCTGAAGAAGACATAAACCCTGCTCGTGGACAGCTTTTGCTTACAGAATCAATTCCGGGTTTAAAGCTTAAAGGAACTTTTCATGCCCATGAGGGCTACTTCTACTTTAGAGCAATCGGAGATAAAATACTACTAGGCGGTGGACGAAATGTAGATCGAGAAAATGAGAACACTGATAGTCAGGAGGTTTCTGGTGTTATCCAATCTGCGTTGGAGGTATTATTATATAAAGTGATTATGCCAGGAAAGGCGTTGAGGATAGAAAGACGCTGGGCCGGGACAATGGCTTTTGGAAACAATAATGAGAAAGACCCCATCATAAAAGAGCTCCATACTAACTTATTTGTGGGTGCTCGCCTTGGCGGTATGGGTGTGGCAATGACACCAATGCTAGCAGAAAAATTAGCTGATTTGGTTTTGAAATAAAGGTTTAAAACAGAATGTCTAACTAATTTAAAACAAGACTTGTACCCTATTTCTTTGGTGCGAATAAAGTCATGGCATTTTTTAGCAATGGATAAGTATAGGCCACTCCTGCCCCCATCCCTGAAAAACTACTCACCTCCAAAAGTGAATCCGCTTTCAATTCATTCAAAATCTCACCATGGATTGGGTCGTTTGAGCGATAGCTAAAAATACAGTAGTCTAAAATACTTGGAGATAATTTGCTTGCAGCAAGGGCTGCGGTAGCGGTTACTAGACCATCAATCAAGATTAACATTCTATGCTGGGCTGCACGGAGTATGGCAGCGACCAATGCTCCTATTTCATACCCTCCATACAAACTGAGAATTGTATAAACATCATGAGATTTTGGATGCGTTTTTAGAGCTTTATCTAAATAGAGTGTTAGTTCTTCTGGTTCCCCTGCCAGTAACTCTGCTATAGGCTTATCGAGCAAGGCGGCTGCAGTACACCACGCGCTGAATTTTGCACCTCTGGCTAACTCTCCAAACCCAATAACATTGCAGCCAGTTTTTCTTTCCTTGTCAACCATCTCCATCCCCACTTGCATACAAGAGTGGAGCTCGGCAGTTGTAATGGCGGGAAATTCTTGAAAATTTCTTGTTCCAAAAGCTTGCTTGCGGTCAATTACTTTAGAGCCGTGATGAAGCCAATAATCCAAGGTTCCTTCAAACGAATGATCTACCCCAACATCAACTGCCTTTATACTAATGTCAGAGGATTTTGAAAAACCATTTACCGGCAAGGTACCCTGAAGAAAACTTTGAAGGTTAACTTCTGTATGCTGTTCATCTCTAATAAAGGATGCCAGAGGTTTACTTATACCGTGATCAGAAGCAAAAACTAGGATGGTCGGATTTCGTAATCTGGGATTTACACTATTGAGCACCAATGCACTCTTAAATGCCAGCTTTTCAACTGTTTCCAGTTCTTCAATAAACTCTTGACCTGTACCAAGTTTACGGAACAACAAACGCTGGAGGCGCTTGTTATTAACACTCTTTATTTCAAAGGAGAAGAGATCACTTAAATCCAAAGCAAGATGGAATTATGCCGGCCGTAAAGAAATCTATTTGGTTGCCATTTTCACGATAACGGTGCACCTCCCCATTTAAAAGATAATTTCCAGGCGAGCCTCCGTAAAGTTCTTCCTGCACCATGTCATATCCTAATGAGTAGAAAAAACCTTGAATGTATGGAGCTTGTGTAAGCATTGGCATTTTCACATCGTGTACCATGATATTGCCGTCATCACCATTTTCATTATCAATGAAGTAAAGCTTCTTTCCTTCTTTGTTTATAACCAAATCATGTGGGCGAAGCTGATTGTCGGATAATACCAGACTCAAAGTATCTACATGCACAATAGAATCAGGATAATACTCAAGGGAATCACGGGAAAGATCAAAAGACATTAATTCGCCAGGTAAGCTTGCAAAAGGATCAATTACATCCTGAAAGCCAGCACATAGCACCCACAATTGATCTCGGCTATCTAGTTGCATAGAGTTTGGCTTAAAAGCAACTTGAAGCTCAGTAGTAATGGTATCTACTTTAGTATTTATAATACTAACGGTGCTGTCTGCAATAGTTCCAGGGCCACCACTATTTGCTACAAACAGCAAATCATCTTTTATAATCATCCTTTCTGGCCCTAATCCTGTATAAATGAACTTGGAAGGAGAAGTTTGATTATAATACAGTACATGCACACCTTCATCTTGCCAATCAGTAACATAATATTTATTGCTCGAAGCCTTTACTATATGTCGAGGAGTTCCAAATCCGGTAAAACGCTTTATTACTTTATAATTACTAGTGTTTACAACTACAATCTCTGCATTACCAGACATTACTAAAAATGTTTTGTCACCATCTACCAGCATACTATTTAAACCAGGCCCCATAGTATAAGTATTGGCTTTTTGAAAGGCATTATTATTGGGCACTTGAAGCTCTGGATTGTATGAGGTTAAAGTACCTGAACCCTGAGGTGTAAGTCCTGTATTTCCAATCATCACCGCAGTGGTGCTAGGTGGTGCCGGATCTGGCTTAGGATCGTCTTTACAAGCTCCTATACTAAGAAGTGCGCCTAAAACGCATATTTTCAAAATGTTAGTTTTCATAAAAAAATTGATGTTAGTCAATAAAATCTCAAACTTGGTTTGAATGCTGGAAAGATAATAAGAAAGATGATTATGAGCGGTGTTCAATTAGACTGCAGTCTTATTACCCTTAAGCAAATGCTGTGCGTTGGCCAAAGCAGCATCAGTAATGTGCTCACCGCTAAGGAGTCTCGCTAGTTCGTGAAGTCGCTCATTTTCATTTAACTCTACGATGTCCGTTAGTGTAAAATGAGTGTCCGACTTTTTTTGAACTCTATAATGTCTGATTCCTTTAGAGGCAATTTGTGGTAAGTGAGTGATAGCTATTACTTGCATTGCTCCCCCCATCTTTTGAAGAATATTTCCAATCTTACCGGCCGTTTCTCCACTTACGCCTGTGTCAATTTCATCAAAAATGATAGATGGCAAATCATTGTGCTCGGCCATAATTGATTTTAAGGCAAGCATTACTCTGCTCATCTCCCCTCCCGAAGCCACCTTAGATAGCGGTTGTAAGGCTATACCTTTGTTAGCGGAAAAATTGAAAGTGATCTCATCATTGCCCAACTTTGTAAAAATTTCTGTTTGACTAACCTTAATTTGAAGCTTAGCATCATTCATATTAAGATCAGACAAAATGCTAACGATCTGCTTTTCAATGGCGGGAGCAGCTTTTTCTCTTGTTTGATGAAGTTTCCTTGCTGCCGACAAGCGATTCGCTTCAGCCTCTTTTAAGTCAGCTTGTAGCTTTACTAACCTTTCTTCAGCTTGAGTTACCTCTTCAATTTTAGATTCCAGTTCATCTCGCTTTGATATAAGCTCATCTATATCCTCAGCACCATGTTTTCTTTGTAAATGAATAAGTTGACTAAGGCGTGAGTCAAGCTTTTCTAAGCGCTCTGGGTTGTACTCTGTGTCACTTGCTAGTTGCTCCACCTCCTGGCGAATGTCTTCAAGTTCTATCTGAATGGCGCTAACTCTTTCAGTTAGCTCCTTGTAAATAGGGTTATAATTTTGAAGTTGTTTAAACGATTGCCCTACGGAAATAAGTCCATCGTTAATACCGATAGTTTCAACTCCTTCAATAAGCTTTACAGCGCTGTCAAGTTTACCTTGAATTTCTTCTGCGTTTTCTAAAAGCTTTAGCTCTTCTTCAATATTTTCTTGTTCCCCGGATTCCAACTTTGCCTCGGTAAGTTCCTTAAGCAAAAAGTTTACATAGTCTAAATCAAAGCTTTGTCTATCAGATGATTCAGTTATTTTTTTAATCTCCTTATTTACATCCTGATATCGCTTATGACTTTCTGCATAGACTGTAATTTCCTTTTCATTTTTAGCAAAAGCATCAATGAGGCCTAGTTGAAAGTTAGTGTCTGCAAGCAACAAATTTTGATGTTGGCTATGAACATCTATTAACCTTGATGAAAGGTCGTTTAAAACATTTAGGGTAACCGGAGTATCATTTATAAAAGCACGTGATTTTCCGGATGGCGTAATTTCTCTCCGAATTAGTGTCTCAGACTCAAAATCGAGTTCATTGTTTGCAAAAAAACTTTTGAAGGAATTCTGATTCAAAATAAAAGTAGCCTCTACCACACATTTTGTGGTTTCATCACGAAGTACCTTTAAGTCAGCACGTTTGCCAAGCACCAAATTCAGTGCTCCCAAAATAATAGATTTCCCCGCTCCTGTTTCACCGGTAATTACCGAAAACCCTGAGGATAAGTCAAGTTCGAGCTTATCTATTAGAGCGTAATTTTTTACAGAAAGATGTTTCAGCATGCAGCGAAAGTAAGAAGAATTATGTCTTACCCATTGCCTGGTATTTGGAAGAATTTGTAGGATCTATTTCTACAAGAACTTCCTTGAGATCCGCCAACTTCATTGGCTCGCCACCACTGAAAATATTGATGATTTCCTGACTCTTTGCATCAAAGAAAATCTGCATTAACATTGAGTTTCTACGCTTATTATTCACAGCCTCAAGCTTCATAAGAGAATTCTTGATCACATTTTTAGCGGCAGCTTGTTGTGTTGGCTCATTCATCAAGTCCAGGCCTAACCTGTGATATTGATAGAGACCAATTCTGAAATCATCAAAGACAGGGCTAGTTAAATTGTCTACCAACCAAAAGCGATTGTTGTTTCCTTCAAAACTCGACCAACCACCATACGAGCTTCCTTGGGCATTATTCACAATTGTTTGCGCTTTTGTATAGTATGGATCTCCACCTTTTATAGAATAAGTGTCGTGATCTAAGCCAATGATAATATAGGCGTAGTAAGCTAAAACGGAAGTAAGGTTAGAAAGATTAGTGTTTATTGAAAAGTCAAGACGATCGTACTGCAGGTAAGTGAAATCAAACTTAGTATCACGATGTATCAATACTGGCGAATTGTAACCTGACTTGTAAATGGGTCGACTATACAGAATCTGAATATCACCCGAGTAGGCATCATTATTTTCGCTATTAAGGGTCAAAATAAACTGACAGCTAATTTTTTCCTCCTGAGCATATTTTTCGTTGGTCCACTGTCTGTTGTTCAAAAACTCGCGAATAGCAGTTTCTAAGGTGGTAAACCGCTGACGGTTTGTGGCCTGAATTTTATCCGAAATAATCTGAACCTGAGCGTTTAGCTCTTGTGCCAAAGCATTGCTGCTACTTAGGCAAAAGGTGATCAGTAATATGTAGTAGAATATCTTTTGCAATGTCTTGTTTACTTTTTAGTCCTAAAGTTATTTGCTCCTCCTTTCGATTGATCAAAGTTACTTCATTGGTATCTTTTCCAAAACCAGTATTAAAGCTTGGGCTGTTCAAAACGATGAGATCACAGTTTTTCTTGTGCAACTTACCAATTGCGTTTTCAATTCCGTTTTCCGTTTCTAGAGCAAAACCTACCACCACTTGTGTGGCTGATTTCTTATTCCCTAAGTCAAAAAGGATATCCGGGTTTTTGATTAAATCAATATGAAGGCCTCCATCAGCTTTTTTTATTTTCTGATCGGCTACCTTTTTCGGTCGGTAATCCGCCACAGCAGCGGCCATTATCGAAATATCTGTAAGTGAGAATAATTTCTCGCATTCTTGGTGCATATGCACGGCCGTTTCCACGGAAATAACATTTACGTCTGCATTTGTTGGTCGCAAAGGAGTAGGTCCTAAAACCAAATTTACTTTTGCTCCCATTTCTGCAGCTGTTTCAGCCAAACTTATTCCCATTTTGCCTGAGCTGTGATTTCCAATAAAGCGCACAGGATCTATAGGTTCGTGGGTTGGGCCAGCAGTTATTAATACAGTTTTGTCCTTAAGGGGTGATAGGCTCAATAAATCCTGATTAATAAAATCAATGATTTCTTCAGGTTCAGCCATTCTGCCTTCTCCAATTAACCCACTGGCAAGTTCGCCATCACCAGAAGGGATAAAACAATTTCCGAAATCCTGAAGTTTTTTGATATTTCCTTGTGTGGAGGGATGGCGATACATATCGAGGTCCATTGCTGGAGCAAAATATACCGGACATTTTGCAGACATATATACTCCCATTAAGAAGTTGTCGCAAAGTCCGCTAGCCATTTTAGAAAGTGTATCTGAAGTAGCTGGGGCAATCACCATAAGGTCTGCCCATAGTCCCAAGTCTACATGGTTATTCCATTTGCCTTCTTCATCGTTGGCATCAAAGTATTCCCAAAGAACCGGGTTTTTAGAAAGGGTAGCCAAGGTAAGGGGTGTAACAAAATCGCGGGCCGCAGGCGAAAGAACAACCTTCACCTGTGCACCCGCTTTAATGAGCAGTCTTACCAGAAAACTGGCTTTATATGCGGCAATGCTACCGGTAACCCCTAATAGCACTTTCTTTCCGCTAAGCATATTTTACTCTCCTTCTTGTTTTACTTCTGGTCTTCTGAAGTAAACTTTACCAGCCTTCCACTCTTCCATAGCAATAGAAGTAGGTTTAGCTAAAGATTCGTAAAAACGGGAAACTTCAATTTGCTCCTTGTTTTCAAAAATCTCCTCCAAACTCTCAGTGTTTGTGGCAAATTCATCAAGCTTATCATGAAGCTCAACCTTGATCTCCTCTCCTATTTGATCCGCACGCTTTGACACAATTGCCAAGGCTTCATAGATGTTCTCAGTTTGAGCATCTATTTCATTGTGGTTTTGAGTAACGGTAGTTCTCGGAGCATCAACTTTCTTGTAATCCATTGTCAATAATTATGATTGTTGCTGTAAATTATGAATATGATCCTGAATTTTCACGTACATCTGCACGGCCTCTTTGGCATCTTTACTTTCAGGATAATATCCGATAAATTCATTATACGCTGTTTTTGATTCAATAAATCGCTGCAGCTTTTTACTTTCAATACTGTTCTTTGCCAGCTCATAAGCCGATAAAAGCCTAGTGAATAAAATTTCTTCGTGATACTGAGTATCAGGAAAGTCATTAAGGGTATTATTAAAAGCTACAACTGCAGCTTGGTAATATCCTGTATGATAATATTGGTAAGCAATCTCGTATGATTTCTTTTCCAGCTTCTTACGCATCTCACGGATATACGTGTTGCAATCTTGCAAATGCTCACTTTGTGGATGAGTGTTTACAAAAAGCTGAAGCTCATTTATTGCTTTGTAGGTATAGGTTTGATCTAGGCTATAAGTTGGTGACTCTAAGTAATAACAAAACCCAACCATAAATGAGCACTCCTCCGCCTTTTCACTTTTTGGAAATGTTTTGGCAAAATTCTTAAAATGGTAAGCACCAAGAATATAGTCACCTAGCTGATAGTTGGTCATAGCCAAGTAATAATAAGCATCAGCCGCCTTGTTGGTTCCTCTAAAAAGAGTTACCAATTCGTCAAATAAAGTATATGCGTTGTTATACTTCTCATTATTATAATACTCCACAGCCTTATTGTACTTATAATCCAGGTCGGTGCTCTTTTGCGCCTTCTGAAATTCGCTACAAGATGCGAGTATAAAAATGGATAGTATGCCTATTAGAGTGCGTGCTTTCATAAAATATCGTGCAAAAGTACAAATATGGTTTGAAAGCGAAACGAAAATTAATCCTGTTAATTATTTACAGGTTCTATTTCTTTCAAATCTTTGTGCCAAGGTCCAATTATAAAGCTATGAATCAAAAATTCAGTGGTATCTGGGTAGTCCACCTTTATAGGCTTTGTATTGAGAATCCAATCCTGTAATATTGGTATTGATTTTTGGTTTAGTTCATATATAACGGGAACCCCCATCTTCTTTGCGCCCTCTGCATTGCAGAGCTGTTCATACTGCCCTTTAATAGGAACCAGCATCAATTTTTTCCCTAAATACAAGGCCTCAGCGGGTGTTTCAAAACCAGCTGAAGTAAATACTCCCTCACATTCTGAAAAGCTTTTAATAAAGCCTGCGCTGCTAATGGGGTAGAATGTAATATTCCCTTTTGAAGAAACTGCAGAAGTATGTTTTGAGAATACTTCCCACTTTACATTTTCTACTTTATTGAGGATCAATTCTATTTCATTATTCCCAAAGGCGGGAAGATAAACCGTATAATGTCTTTTGTTGCTTGGCACTATTGCACGTATATCACTACGTATTACGGGGGAGTAAATAAACTTGTCATACCTATCAAAATGAAAACCCAGATAGGATGAACAGGGAGCGTAGTACTTCAATATAAAGGCTCCTAGCCAATCTCTTTCCTCAGGATGAGGGCATTTTTTGGATTGAAATGAAGCTTGATGCCCCAGTCCAAAGCAATCTTTACCTTTTAACTTACACGCCCAGGCTGTGATGCTTTCAAAATCATTAATAACGATGTCATAGTCATAAACCGGGAAGGTAAATATCTCACGAAAAATCCTAACAAGGTTATTCTTGAAAAGGGTTTTGATGTAGCTTATCCCCCCCTTACTGTTATATATAAAAACAATTCCTTTGCTTCGGTACTTTGGTTTAACAGGAAGGTTTACTTCACTTTGATCACCACTAAGTACCACATCCACTTCACCATATTTTTGAAGTATTGGAATAATCTCACTGGCTCTGGCAACATGTCCATTTCCGGTACCTTGAACAGCGTAAAGAATTTTAGGCACTTTGCTCATGTTCAGATTTATGATCAGTTACCTTTTTTATCAACCGTTGAATATTCAAGTCATTCAGATTTTCATCATCATCTTTTTCGTCATCATCTTCCTTCTCATAATGATACATTTGCCATGAACCTTTATTATATTCTAAGGCAGTAAGGTTTTCTATCCAGTCTCCAGAATTTAGATAAACACAACTTCCGTTCTTAGTTTTTACCTCCAGCATCTCTGGTTGATGAATATGACCGCATATCACAAAGTCAAAACCCTGATCAACTGCCAATTCAGCTGCCGTATCTTCAAAGTCAGTAATGTATTTCACAGCTTTTTTTACGCTGTTCTTTATCATTTTGCTAAAGCTAAATCGCTCGCGGCCTATCTTCTCCAGGCACCAATTGCTAAAGCTATTTATGGTGATAAGTAGGTCATAACCCCAACCACCGAGTTTTGCAATCCACTTGGCACTTTGTATAGATGCGTCAAAAATATCACCATGAAAAATCCAGGCCTTTTTATCTCCTAGATTTAGAATCAATTTATCCTGGAGGTGAATATTACCAAAACTAGCATCGGAAAACTTCCTTAGCATTTCGTCATGGTTTCCCGTAAGGTAATGTACCTGTGTACCCTTACTGGCCATGGAAATGATTTGTTTGATAACCTTAAGGTGACTTTTGGGGAAGTACCGCTTTCTAAACTGCCAGATGTCTACGATATCTCCGTTTAGAACTAGAGTTTTGGGCTGAATACTTTTGAGGTATCTGTACAGCTCTTTGGCACGGCACCCAAAGGTACCAAGGTGAACATCAGAGATGACCACCACTTCAACTTTACGTTTTTTCATTCAGAAAGTTTTAGTACTTCTGCTCAGCGCAAAAGTGTGGTAAACTTCCTGTGGTAATGTAAAGGGTGTGTAATGCAATGGTTAAGGATAAAGGTTTTACGAAGAGTTGTATGTTTATAAAACAACAAAGGCCACCTGATGATAGGTAGCCTTTATTATGTGTAATTTAATTAGAATATTACCTTTTCAATGCATCACGTATTTCGGTTAACAATTCTACTTCCACTGTAGGTTTTGGTGGTGCTGGATCTGGAGCAACCTCTTTCTTCTTAAGGTAATTGTTGTACATCTTTACAACCAAAAACACCACAAAGGCAACGATAAGAAAGGTAAGTACAATGTTGATGAAGTTTCCATACATAATGGCTACTTCAGCAACTTCTGGACTCACTACGTCTTCGCCACTCATTACAGCAGGTGTACCTTCTTTGAGCACCAGTTTGAGCTGTGCAAAGTCTACCCCGCCAATAGCCATGCCAACAGGAGGCATAATGATATCATTTACGAGAGACTTTACAATAGCACCAAAATAGGTAGCCATGATAAAACCGACTGCCAACTCCAACACATTGCCACGCTGGATAAATTCCTTAAATTCCTTGAGCATAATTAATATAGATTTGAATTAATAGTTTTTTAAAAATATACTTTTTTACTATTGGAAGCTCATGTGTGCTAAGTTTTTATCTTAAAAAAGGCAATAATTTCACATATTGTAAGAAATATAATTCAATCAAATAAAAAATCAGAAATATGGAGCTTACTCAATTAGAAGACACATTTGTAGACATAGGAGGTGTATTTCTTACATCAGCATTTGATCTAAGAGAAAGAATGGAAAAAATGAAAGCCATCGTATTTGTTTGGGACGGAGTATTTAATAGTGGACACAAAGATATTACGGGTGGAAGCAGCTATAGCGTGGTAGATACCGGAGGTATAGATTTATTGCGTTTTGGTTTTTTCCTAGCTAATAAGACTATGATCAAAGTAGCTGTAATGAGCGATACAGATAATTCACTGTGTTTACAATTGGGAAAAAAAGACCATTATGATAATGTATATCTAAATGGGCAAGACAAAGAAAACGTGCTCCGCCATTTTTGTAATCAACATGATATTCACCCAGATGAGATTATATATGTATATGACGAGGTTGCTGACCTTAAAGTAGCCGAGCAAATGGGTATTAGACTAGCAGTTGGGAGGTTGAGCAGCCCCATTTTTGTAGAATATATGGAACGCCATAAGCTTGCCGATTATATTTCTACCTGTCAGGGGAATGAGCATGCTGTACGCGAGATGTGTGAACTGCTGTTAACATTGCTCGATCAACACTTCAATGTAATCGATCACAAGGGAAAAAATGAAGAAAACTACCATGACTACCTGAATAGAAAGGCATTGGTAGAAACGGCAACAAACAAAACGGCCGGTGTAGTAAAATTAGAGTCATGAGTTTAGACATCTATTTTGAGAAAGATTATTACTACACTATTTTCATTTAGTATTATTGCATAAAACCATTATACACATGAAAAAACTGTTTTTATCCCTAGCATTTGTCGGAACTATGATTTCTGTAAATGCTCAAGAATTACCACAGCCAAGCCCAAAATCTACATTACAACAAAGAGTTGGCTTGACTGATATTACCATTGATTATAGCCGACCAAGCGCCAAAGATCGTGCGGTGTTTACTGATGTAGTAACTCCTGGTAAACTTTGGAGAACTGGAGCCAACATGAATACTACCATTGAAGTTTCTTCGCCAGTAGTTATTGAAGGACAGACTCTAGAAGCTGGTACTTATTCGATTTTCACTATTCCTAATGCGGATAAGTGGACTGTTATTTTCAATAAGAAGACGGATCACGGTGGTACTTCAGGATATACTGAAGACAATGATGTTCTTCGTGTTGAAGCTAAAGTTGCTCCAATTAAGCAGCCTGTAGAAACCTTTACAATTGATGTAAATGACATTCGCACAGAATCAGCAAGCCTGGTATTTACATGGCAAAATACTCGCGTTTCTGTTCCATTTACTGTAGAGGTAAAATCTATTGCTAGCAGTAATATTGAAAAAGCTTTGAACGAAGCTGAAGAAGCTGATAAGTGGAAAGTATATCGCAATGCTGCAAACTACTACCACAATAACAATATGGAAGGAGCAAAAGCTTTGGAATATATCAATAAGTCAATTGAAGGAAAATCTGATAGCTGGTATAGCTACTGGTTGAAAGCTGAAATTCTTGCCGCCAAAGAAGATTATAAAGGTGCTGTAAAAGCTGCCAAAGAATCAATCAAAGTAGGTGAAGAAGGTGCTAAAGAAAGTGGTGCAAGTTTTGATTACACCGCAATGATTGAAGATGGAATTAACGATTGGAACTCCAAAAAGTAATTAATGATTTTCAGCTCACCGCTTGCAAATAGTGACTGAGGAAAGCCCCGCAATTGCGGGGCTATTTTTTTATGGGGCTAGTCGATTAATTTGCCATTGGCCATTTTCTTGTAAGGTATAACGGAGCCTATCATGCAGCCTGCTTGCTCTTCCTTGCCAAAACTCAATAAGATTTGGGATTACACGATATCCACCCCAATGTGGCGGACGGGTTACATCTTCGGTCATTTCCAAAGCATATTTTCTCAAGCGTTCTTCCAGTACCTCACGGCTTTCTAATACCTGGCTTTGAGGTGAAGCCCACGCTCCCACTCTGCTGCCCAACGGTCGAGAATTAAAGTAAGCATCTGATTCTTCCGCAGAAACCTTCTCTACTTTACCTTCTATTCTTACTTGCCTTTCCAGCTCAGGCCAAAAGAAATTTAGACACACCCACGGGTTACTCTCCATTTCCTTCCCCTTATTACTCTCATAATTTGTGTAAAACTCAAAGCCACCTTTGGTAATTCCCTTTAATAGCACAATTCTCGAAGTAGGCTTTCCAGCTGAATTTATCGTACTTAATGTCATAGCATTAGGGTCAATAGCCTGAGTTGTAATATATTCACTATACCATCTTGCAAACTGCTCCACAGGGTTATTAGAAACGTGGTGTTCATCAAGTATACTTTGGGTGTAGTCTTTGCGGGTGTTTTGCAATTCTTTGCTCATGATATCGTTAATAAATTGTGTTGCAAATTTAAGGTTAAGCCTATATATTTAATACAAATTCTACACAAATGCCCAATGTATTGAACAAACCGCAAAAAGGTAGCCTGCTGGTAGCCGAGCCATTTCTTGGAGATACAAATTTCGACCGTACAGTAGTTTTGCTTACCGAGCATAACGAAGAAGGTTCAGTCGGCTTTGTGATAAATAAACCACTGGAACTTACCTTGGATGAAGTGGTAATTGGGTTCCCTTCTTTTGAGTCCAGGATTTATCATGGAGGGCCAGTACAACAGGACTCATTATTCTTTTTGCATAATAAGGGAAACCTTATACCGGGTGGAGAACTCATCAAAGATGATCTTTACTGGGGTGGCGATTTGGAGCCTCTTAAAGAGATGATTAAACTCGGGCTCATTGATCAGGAAAATATACGCTTTTTCTTAGGCTACAGTGGCTGGGGTGGTGGCCAGCTAGATTTAGAAATTGACGAAAAATCCTGGTTGGTGCTAGAACATGAAACTATCGACATGTTTAAGGATACTCCTTCCGAAATGTGGAAAAACATTATGATGGGTGTAGGAGGAAGTTATCCGCTTTGGGCCAATAGCCCTATGGATCCTAATTTAAATTAAGCAAGCGCTACTTTAATATTTAGTCTGCCAATCAAGGCTTGGCTCACATCATTTACAAATGTCTTTTTGCGATACTTCTCTACCCATTGAATTCCTTTGCTAGCATTGGTAAGAAATAGTTCATCAGCTTTTTGAAGATCAAATGGAGAGATGCTTTTTTCAGTAACTTCATAACCCATCTTGGGAAGTATTTCCAAAACCTGCTTACGCATTACTCCTTTCAAACAACCATCAGTAAGTGGAGGAGTGAAAATTTCTTTTCCTTTTACCACAAATACATTAGCTGAAATAGCTTCAGCAACCATTTTATCATCATTCAGCAATAGACACTCGTCCAGTGCATTTTCTTTCTTAAAAATAGATGCGACCGTATAAAGAACAGCTGAACCTGACTTGATGTTGGATAGGAGACTCTTCTGCTTGTAATAATCTTTGAATAGATCTACTTTCAACCCTTTTTCATTTAATGTATAAGTGGCGTTTTCCTGTTCGCTTACTGAAATAAGGAAATTTACATCGTTAGAATTTGGAGTGTATAAACCTCCCTCCTTTCTTATTACCTGGAATCTTATACGAGCGGCTTTTTCCGAAAGCTTATTCTCAGTCAAGGTATTTCGGATTTGTTCCTCTAGATATTCAGGAGAAAAGTCCATAGGTATTTCCATACGGAGAATACGCATGCTGCTCATCAATCGAAAGTAATGATCTTCCCAAAAGTTGATGCGGCCGTTGGCAAATTTCATTGATTCAAAAACACTATCGCCATACTGAAAAGCCCTATCGGCTACACCTAGTGTGATCTTGTTGGCATCAATAAAATCCCCATTATAATTGTAAATCATCCCTCCTGTATTTTGCGGCAAAAGTATAAATGAAAAGCCCCGCCCAAAAGGACGAGGCTTTATTATTTCTAAAGCTCAGGAAATAATTCTACTGCTTCACGATTTTCTGCACACTGCTCTCGCTTCCTGAGATAAACTCTAGCATATACACACCTTTGTTTAAAGATGAAAGATCAACTGAGTTTTGTCCTTCAGAAACGCTGATGGTTCTGATTTTTTGACCATTAATGCTAATTATATTAATTACTTCAACAGCATAGCCTTCAGTACTTTCAAAGTAAAGTTTGTCATTTACCGGGTTGGGGTAAGTTTTATTTACCACAAGAGTTTGTTCATTCAAGCTTACATCAGTATAAACCTTTGCATATATTCTAGGAACGAAATAATCCATTACGGTGTCAATGTAAGCCATTGATTGCGTTTTATTATTTGGATTAGTTTCATTAGCTCCCAGTGGATCGGCTGGATCCCAAAAATCCCAAGGATTGCTATTTACTTGAAATGGTAATGCAGGATTTGGAGGCATCATATTGAATGTCAAAATGTTTTCTTGTCCACCTGTATTATATTGGTTACTTCTTGCCATAACACTTAAAGCATCCTGAAAGTTAGACTGGATGGATGCATTATTATTTCCTAGTGAGTTTGCAATACGCACAGCAGTGTGGCTTCCTGCCACTTCTACTACAGGAAAAAATTGATTATTTACAGGAACCTGTACCATGCCTTCGTAGTAAGGTGCATAAAAATCAAAGCGACAATGTGTAGATACCATCGGTACATCACCGGCCTCAAGCCAAGTAGAATCTCCTAAGGCTCCACCTAAATTAAGTACCATTTGAACATCATCACTATAACCAGGGTTGTTTATGTAATTTCTTCCAGTAGCGGTCATATCTACTTCTGGCAAACCAAGAGGAGTGTTATTTCCGGTAAGGGTAACTTCACCACCATAACCATCCCAATCTCCTACAATAGAGGTATCAATATAAGGATCACCAGCGGTAATAGGGTCGCCATAAATACCTGTGCCCGAAGCATCATATTGAAACTTGCTAATGCTTGCTACTTCTGCATATTTATCTAGGGTAGCATAAGCCAAAACTGTGTAACCTCCGGATCCTTGTCCAACTAGCGAGATACGCTCATTATGTACCTTGTAGGGGTTTCCATTGGCGATTGACTTGCGAACGAATCGTACAGCTGCCTTTGCATCTTGAATAGACTTGTATACAGCAAGTAGGTTAGTTCCTCTACGCAAATCCAGATTAGTACTGTTTGCCAACCAACCCACTCTATAGGTAGCTGAAATTGCTACATAACCTTTTTTAGCAAAACGCTTACATATTTCCACTGCTGCGCTATCTGTTTTTTCGCCCATAGGAGAAACTAAACCTTTTGGTAAAAAACTACCTGTATGAAAATATATAATAACTGGTCTTGCAGTAGCAGTATCTACGTTAGGATCAGGTTCATAAATATCACATTGTAAAGGCAACAACTGCGGCCCACCAATACTGGAAGGAGCATATTCATTGAAGTTGATACCATAAGTCACATCTGAGGTTACGTTTATTTGAGCCTCAGTAAATACATCATCTTGATAGCGAACTTGTCCATTCAAGGAAAAAGCGCCTAAAGCGAGGCTCAGGGAAATTGAGCCGAGTAATTTTCTGTTCATAGAAATAGATTAATAATTAATAAAATTTAAGACACTATTTTAATTCATATGATATAGAGAAATAGGTTAATCGCCCTACTCGTGGACCTCCATACACTTGAAAAACTTTATTATTCAATAAGTTACTTGATCCTAATTTAAGGTTTATTCCTTGTTTTGGAAAGGCGTAACTAACTTGAGCATCCAGCAAATCATAGGAATCAATATACCCTGTAAACTGCGGAGAGCCTTCAAAGAGAAAGCCTTGGATCCATTTATAAGTAATGTTAAAACCAAGATGCTTAAACTTCCACACGCTTATGTCTCTACCGCTAAAGCTTATATTATATTTATTTTCAGGGGTATTAAAAGCTGGAATGATAGGATCATCGGTTGCCGTATTTAAAACGTTCCAGGTGTAATTTCCTGCCAACATATAGTAATCCCAGAAGTAATAATTTAAGCCTAAACTAAAACCCTGTGTGGTCACTTGGTCTTCAGCATTTGCGGCAATTCTATATGCTTGTGCTCCACTGAGTCGATCGGCTGGTCCTGCACCTGGATCGTCTTCAATATCCAGACCTACATTGAAACCAATAAAATCTTGATACCAACTATAATAGTAATTAGCGTCCACAAATAGTCGCTTCCAAAGAGTGGTACGATATCCAATTTCGGCAGTTTGTACTTTTTCTGGCCTTACCGGATCTACAGAATAATAGCCCCATTCATAGTTTCTCCTGGTTTCAGTATCAGCACCCAAAAAAGTTTCGATATCATCCTGTGTTACCAAAGAATCATACCCCTCAAGATTACCAAGTAAAATTGCACGACCAACATTATAATATAGGTACTGATCCTGCAACGTAGGGTTTCTGATTGCTGAAGAGAAAGAAACGCGCAGAGTATTAAGGTTATCAAAATTATATACCATAGAAACCGCCTGTGAGCTTAAGAAATCAAAGTTTTCATTTTTGTCAACTCTGGCGGTTAAGCCTAGTTTTAGCCTTTCACCAAACTTTTTCTCCCATCCACCAAAGGCGCCAAATTCGTAATTTGAAATTGTTTGCCCAGCTGTGTCTCTAAAAATTGTTCCTTCCGAATTTGGTCGATAAAGACGGCCATTGCCTCCAATTTTAAAATCCCCAATTCTGGTAGGATCAAAATTGTACTGCCCCTGTACATGATAAAGAGCTGAGCGATCCACAAACTTAGAACCACCATCACTAAAAGATCGTTCGGTGATATATGTAAATAATGAGTCAAATGAAGCACTTCCAGGATTTAAAGCATCTTCAGGACCATAAGTTACATTTACAGTTTCCCTTGTTTGATCGTGAAGCCCTTGAACGAGTGAAGCATTTTCTTCAAGTACAATGTTGAGCTGTTTTTCAAACTCATCCCGAGGCAAACTTGTGCTTGGATAGCCGGGTAGATTTTGAACTTCTGGTGACCCTATAAAGCTCCAATAGTTTCTATAAGTACTTCCCCATACCCCTTCATCCACATATGCATTTTGCATTTGCAAAGCTGTAAAATAGGCGTCATAAGAGTTTCCCGCATCCTCATTAGTTGAATAAGCTCGAACAAACCACTTATCTTTTTTAGAGAGTTCTATTCGGTTTTGATAAAACTGAATATCTTTTAAGCTATATCTATTATCCCCTTGGTATACAGTTGTTCCATACCCAAAATTAAAAGCATAGATAAGTTCTAAATCTTTCTTGATACGGTAATGAAGAGATGTTCCTAGCTTTAGATTTCTGGTATCATAATCTACCAGATCTTTCTCCTCAATTCCTGTTCTGTAAAAGTTACCGAGACCTGGATAGGTTTTTATATCACCACCATCATCAAAGCGTGTTTCATCACCATATCTGTTAATAGCATCATAACCTCCAGGGTTGTCTATTCCTTCCTCGCTTTGATCTGTTGGGTCTAGGTTATCAGCTTCCCAATCATCAGCTCTCAAGTAATATAGATTGATCTTAAAAGCGAAATTTTCATAATCCTTTCCAAAAACTTTGTAAGCTTCGGCATAGCGCACGGCTGTTTCCACGAGATTTCGCTCCCCTACTTTTACACTGGCACTTATTCCTTGATAGTCAAAAGGGTTTTTAGTGGTCATACTGATTACCCCGTTGAATGCACCAGGTCCATAAAACGCTGTACTTGCTCCTGCAATAATGTCCACATTTTGAATGTCCAATTCAGAGGCACCCAGAAAGTTACCTAAAGAAAAGTTGAGTCCCGGAGCTTGATTATCCACTCCGTCAATAATTTGTAAAGAGCGCACAGGTGATGTGCTATTGAAACCTCTTGTATTAATTACCTTAAAACCAATACTTGCTGAAGTAAGGTCTACTCCTTTTAGGTTTCCAAGTCCATCGTAAAAACTAACGGCCGGGGTTTCTTTAATGGCCAAAGCATCCATAGCTTCCACAGTCAAGGCACTTTCTCTTTGCTTTGCGCTAAGACGCTGCTCTACTACACTGACTTCTCCCAACATTTCAGTGTCTTCTGCAAGTTTTACACTAATAGGTGAACTAGCACTTGAAACGGTAATGTCTTGTGCTTGGTATCCAATAAAAGTTACCTGTAATGTAAGTGGAAAACTGGCTCCTTTTGCATTCAACTGAAAGTTGCCATCAAAATCTGTGGTGGTACCTTGAGTGGTTCCTTTTATTATAACGTTAGCTCCAATTATTGGCTCATTTGTCTTCCCATCATAAATGGTCCCTTTCAAAACTTGAGCGTGAATACCATACATACATAGCAGTAATATGGCCGTGGTAAAAAATTTCCCCATTAAATATGTGTGTTCGTGCTTGGTTGAAACTACGAAAATATTTTCACCAAAACCAGTAGGAAATCTCCTATGCGTATTTTTGGGGTTCAAGTTTAAACACCTGAAAATAAAACATTCAGAAATGACGGGAGCTCTGCTATCAGTACAACACAGATTTTTTTAACTCTTTTTTTTCGGTAAGAAACCTTAAATTTTAGTCTTTAGAAAGACTTTGGATGAGACCTTTATCTAAAATAGGGCGTTTAGCTTTCATGATAATCCAATAGGCTATGAAAGCGAGGCTAGTACCTAAAATACTTCCGACTAAAACATCTATGAGGAAATGCTGGCTTAGGTAAATACGGCTATAGCCCACCAAAGCTGCTGTAATAAACAGAGCAAGCTTTAATCTTTTAGTATTTAAGAAGAAAGCCATCAAAGCGTAAAAAGCGAATGCGCTGGTAGTATGCCCGGAAGGAAAGCTGTTGTTCGTAAGTATCTCCACACCTTCTATCAATCTTAACTCATGAATTTGCGCGAAGTACTGTGGTGGTCTTGGGTAGTCAATAAAAACATGATATTTTAAAACTACAATAGCACATATGCTAAGTAATCCGACCAAAACAAAACCTAAAAAATATCGCCACTTAATAAATGCTGAAATAAAAATAATTGGCAATAAAACATGATAATCCCCCAGGTAAGTTACATATTGGAAAAAGTAATCCAAGAAAGGATTATAGTATGTGTTTTGAAAAATGTGAATTTCATCTTTACTAAAAGACAGCACAAAAAATATCCCGATAGTTAGTAAAATAACCATCGGGATAAAAAAGAATTTGTTCTTATTTACAAATGAAGCTACCTTCAAAGGTTTATGCGCCTATTGTATGAAAAAGCTCGTGAATTTGGCTTTCCCAAAGGAGCTTGTCCTCTTCTACTTCATCTTCATCGCTATGATCAGTAACCATAAGCGCTGTGTCATTTGTAAGCTCATCTACTACAATCTTAAACTCGAAGTAGTATTTATTGTCTTCTTCATGATCTTCTTCCCAGCGAAAGCGAATATATTTTTCGGTTTTCTTACCTACCATATAAGCTACGCGCTCATCACCATCCCATATAAAGGTGTACTTCTCACCACGAGAATTTACATCATCACAAAACCACTCGCTAAGCCCACTAGGGGTGCTCAAAAATGGAAACAACATATGTGGAGATGCCTTAACGGGAAATTCCAATTCGTACTTTATTTTTTCTTCTGTCATTGCTTGATTAGTATCGTTTCTGAAGTTTGCAATATATAAAAATTTACTATCGGGCAAGGCTCAATATTTTTCTTCATTCACTTTGCTGAAATAGATAAAACTGTATATTTGCAGCCCGAAAAATAAAGGACACCCTTTATAAAAACGGTTTAATCACAGTGATGGCGAGGTAGCTCAGGTGGTTAGAGCGCAGGATTCATAACCCTGAGGTCGGGGGTTCGAGTCCCCCTTTCGCTACAAAAGGCAGTCTTTTTAGGCTGCCTTTTTTTATGCAAATTTATTTCACCAAAATAGCTGATTATGCGAATTTTAGGCACCATTCCTCACCCTACTTTTAAGATAGTTGCATATACTATAGAGCGATATTTTTATATAGAAATAGAGGCAGGCCCCATGAAGCAGTGCTACAAATTGCACAAGGAGCAAGTAGATGGATTGGAAGGTGTGAAAAAGTGGCTGGATGAGGACTTTCTAGCACATCTCCAGCACACTTTTGAAACTATGTATAAAAGCCATCAGGCTTCAGTAAATCGAAATTTTCCTAAATAATCTAGGTTAACTGATAAGAAAGCATCTGTGCTAATTCCTGCTCAATAGCTTTTCCACTGTTTCGAGCATACCAAAGCTGCAGGTCTTTATTGATGTCTGCCTTTTCAAAACCTTCTTTTTTCATCCTGGTAAAAAGGTCTTGAGACTCTTTAGGACGTGGTCCCCAAGTGGAAAGCTCTTCTCCTGTTTCTGCGTCAAGACGGATTAGTTTTGGAATACTTCTACCTCCATTAGTAAGGTACTTATCCATTAGCTCCAGATTTTCATCGCGAAGCACCAAATGAAGGTCAATGTTTTCGCTGGCATCAGCCATCTTTGACATTACAGGAACTGAATGTGCGGCATCTCCACACCAAGCTTCTGTAAGTACAATCCAAGTTTCTTTTTTCTCAATATTTTTGAGAAGCGTTTGTACATCAGCGTCAAGCACAAAACGCTTATCCCACTTATTCATGCGGGCAATATTCAGGTCGGTATAGTTTAGCATATCCTCGCTGTGATTATCACCTGTTGTTTTATTATTGGCTCTAAGCCTGTCAATTAGCTCTCTGTACTCAGTATAGCTCATTGAATTTTCTATTGCTTTATCTATCATATTCATATTCTGTATTTCTTATTGTGAGCACAAATTTCTAAATGTCCCTCTTCACCTAATGTCAGAAAGCCGATAGTATTGAGGACTTCTATTTAGTGATAGCAAAGTTAAAGGACTTGATTATCCTAAAATGTGACAAAAGTCACAAAACGAAAAAGGAGGTCAATCAGACCTCCTCTTCAATTATACTCCTGCCCTTCCTTATTTAAATGAAGCAGAAACTTTTGCATTTTTTGGACCTTCTGAATAGTCATAAAACCCTTCTCCGGATTTTACACCAAGTTTGCCAGCCATTACCATATTTACTAAAAGAGGACATGGTGCATACTTAGGATTACCAAGACCTTCGTACAGTACATTCATAATACTAAGACACACGTCCAAACCAATAAAGTCGGCCAATTGCAATGGTCCCATTGGATGTGCCATTCCTAATTTCATAATGGTGTCAATTTCTTCTACACCCGCCACACCTTCGTGTAATGAAATAATAGCCTCGTTAATCATAGGCATCAAAATACGATTGGCCACAAAACCAGGATAATCATTACACTCGGTAGGTACTTTACCCAATCCTTTTGATAAGGCAACGATATTGGCGGTAGTAACATCAGAAGTAGCATAACCGCGAATAATCTCCACCAGTTTCATTACAGGCACCGGATTCATAAAGTGCATACCTATTACCTTATCAGGGCGCTTAGTAGCTGCTGCAATTTTGGTAATAGAAATTGATGAAGTATTAGTCGCCAAAATTGTGTTTTCATCACAAATCTCATCCAGCTGAGCAAAGATTTTTAGCTTAAGGTCTACGTTTTCTGTAGCAGCTTCTACTACCAAATCCACACTCTTCACACCTTCGGCAATAGTCGTGTAAGTTGTTATATTTTCAAGGGTTTCCTTTTTCTTATCTTCATCAATAAGCCCCTTAGATACCTGACGATCCAGGTTTTTGGTAATGGTGGCGATTCCCTTTTTTAAGCTTTCAGGTGAAAGGTCAATAAGGTTTACTTTATGTCCGTGCTGTGCAAACACGTGGGCAATTCCATTACCCATTGTTCCTGCTCCTATTACTGATATAAAATTCATCATCTATAATTTATCTAATTGTCTGTTAATGTTTTCTACTCTCCTACTTGAGTCTTCAATATTTCTTCAATCACAGTTTGATCTTTCGCTGTAAACTCTTCATACAATGGAGTTCCTGGCCCGGAAAACCCGGTATGTATTTTTCTCACGGTATGATCTGCATTCAAATAAATTGCTGTGGGAAAACTCATAATGTGATTTAGCATCGGTAAAAGTTCCGCAGCATTATCATCTTTTGTAGCGCCAGCCAAAAGTACTGGATATTCTATACTAAGGTCATTCACCATCTTATTAGCTCTAGCCAAAGCCATTTCCTTGTTTTTAGCGCGCTCAAAGGTTAGCCCAATTATCTCCAATCCTTCATCATTATATTGATCATAAACTTGACTTAAGTAACGAGTTTCGTCCATGCAATTTGGGCACCAACTTCCCATTATTTGCACAATCACAGGTTTTCCATCATACTTTGGGTCACTAAGGGAAGCAGGTTCACCCTTGAGGTTATTAAAGCTAAAATCAACTTTAGAATAACCTGCTTTTAAGTAAGTTAAAGAGTCAGCATTGCGCAGCTCAAAATCATCATCGCGATAAGCTTTCCAGGTTTTAAAACCGCTGCGACCCGAATAAAACAAACCTTCAATAGTTTGTCCTATCACCTTAGCGTCAAATAGAAAAAGATGCGCACCATCAAAAGCAGAAAGCTGAAGATGATCTCCACTCAAAACTCCTTGTAGGTAGCGATAATCCCCTGTTTCGGTAGCAAAGGTTCCTTTCACTACTTTGCCATATTGTTCAAAATAGGCAATAGCCGGTCTCTCATTTTCGGTTTCAGGATTAAATTTCACGGCCCACTTCTCGTTTATGTCGCAGCATTTTGGCTCTGTAATTTCAAATCTTGCAGAATCACCATACGTTGCTGTAAAAGGCAAGCGATAGTTTTCAGCATCAGGATTGATATAGCTTCCTTGTAAATTATCACTTCCCAGTTTCGCTACTATGTAATTTGCAAAAACCGGCATTTCTATCTTTATAGAATCTTTACTTACACGACTTACAGAGGTTTCAATTTCCTCATCTCCATTAAAAATAAAAAGTGTCATGCTGCTATCTTCCGCAGTTTCTAGTTCAAAATTGAAAGGTAAATCTACACTATCATTCAGCGCAATCACACCACGCCATACTCCGCTGTACGGTTCATTATCTACATTTCCGGTATCGGTCGGGTCACCGCATGCCACCATAAGTATTGGTAATAAACCTAGAAGTGCTTTTTTCATATTGATCCTTTTTGTTGTGCGCTTAATTCTGCAAACTTACTGTTCTCCTTAATACCCGTCACCTTTAGTATACACACAGGTCTAAGTGTATTTTCACGAGTTTCCGGGTTTAAAAATTTTATACTAAGTAAGGTCACTGGGTACGTTCCAAACTTTTCTAAAACCTCAAAGTCAAAATCTTTATCCAAGCTATTAAGGTTTTTTTCTTCAGTGATAATATAGACCTCCCCTTCATTTTGCATACTCAATGCAAGCTTGTTGGAGTTTGTATTTTGCGGGATATTGCCCGAATAGTAGTAATAACTGAAGGACGTAAATCTATAATTGAAAACCTTAGTTTCATCCAGTTCTAAATCCTGTATTGCAAATGCCGTATTACTCCCCATCTGGTACTTCATAATGTTTGGATAAAACCAGGCATTCATAGCAATATTTGCTGCAATCGAAATTAGGACGGAGGCCACAATTAGATTGATACCGCTTTTAAAAGTTTTAAAGAGAAAGTAAAAAGCAACAGCCATAAAAAGCAACGAAATTATAGCTGGCAACCAACTTCCGTCTGAAAATACCCAAAAGTAAATCAGGCAAACTGCAGCAAGAGATGCCACAACAATAAGTGTTTGTATGGAAAGAGATGTGACCTTTAAAGACCTATTGTTTTTTTCCCAAACCTCTTGCCACCATGAGGCTAAGAGTATAGCCGCCAAAGGATACATTACAAATATGTAGTGTGGTAACTTATAAGATGACATCGATAGCGCAATGAAAGGAAGAATAAACCCGCCCAGAGTCAGAAGCTCAGGCATGGTCTTTCTATTCGGAATAGCTTTCACAGCTTTAACTATTCTCGCAAAGAAGGCTACTACAAACATGAGCGCCCAAGGCAGAAAAGACCAAAGGAAGTTATGTACAAAGAAGAACATTCCTGCTCCGTTGGTCCAAACGTTTTCACCAGTAATTCGTCCAAAGCTTTGTGTCCACACATAGAATTTAAGCCCGGAAATATTCTTTTGGTAGTCAAGACCTTGAGGAGTAACCATGGGCACACTTTTTTCCGGCTGTAAGTCAAACTGTGTGTAAAGACCATAAAGCATAGGGCTTAGCAGAAAACCGACCAACACAAGTAGAACTATGTATTGCCATCTAAAAATATCTCGCCATCTACCTGTACCTACAATCCAGCTGCCTACAGCTAATACCGGAACCATAATTCCAATGGGGCCTTTAGCCATCATGGCGCAAGCAATACCCACCGCTGCACCAATAATCCACTTCCATTTGTAGCCATGCAGCCACTCCATGATTTGCCAAATAGCAAATACCACGGCCGCTGTCAAAATTGTATCAGTGCGAACATCATTATTAAACAATATAAAAGCCTGACAGCTGAAAAGTATAATGGCAGCTAAACGCCCGGTGCGCTCATTGTATAGCAGTTTTCCCAATCGAAAAGTACTATAAACACCAACTAGAGTAAATAAAAATGAACCTATTTTAAAACTCCAGTTAGCGTAACCGAATACATTGAAAAAGAAAGAAGTAATCCAAAATAAAAGTGGTGGCTTATCAAGATAATCACGGCCATACAAGTGTACTTGCAGGTAATTGCCGTTTTCGGCCATTTCACGACTTATAGCTGCATATTGCGCTGAGTCTACGTCCATTATATCTATCGGTAAACCGATGATATAAACGATAGTTACAAGCGCAAACAGCCACCAAAATGTGTTACGTTCCAAACTTTAAAATTTGTGCAAAATTACAACCCCAATGATTTCTTAATGTCGGCAATCCTACCTTCTAAGCTTTTCTTTACCCTTTCAAAATCCTCAACTTTCGTTAGAGGTTCATTCACACTTATGTAAAACTTGATTTTGGGTTCTGTACCAGAAGGACGCGCAGTAATCTTACTTCCCTTATCAGTAATAAATTGAACGACATTACTCTTTGGTAAATCAATCGCTTCCAAAGTTCCTGAAAGTAAATCAGTGCATTTTGAGCTATCATAATCCAGCATTTTCACCACTCGCTCACCTCCTATTTCCTGTGGAGTGTTGGCCCTAAAGTCTTTCATCATTTGAATGATTTCTTCAGAACCTTTCATTCCCTTTTTAGTAAGTGAAATCAAATCCTCTTGATAAAAACCAAATTTGTGGTAAACTTCAATGAGCATTTCATAGAAAGATGAACCTCTGGACTTAGCCCATGCTGCGGCTTCTGCCAAAAGAACTCCGCTGGCAATAGCATCTTTATCACGCACAAAATCGCCAATCATATATCCGTAGCTTTCTTCACCACCACCTATAAAAGTCTTCTCCGGGTTCTTGCGAATCACATCGGCTATCCATTTAAAACCAGTAAGACAGTTAGGGCAATCTACATTATAGTGTTCAGCAATCTTGTCAATAAGGTCAGTGGTAACAATGGTTTTGGCTACAAACTCATTTCCTGTAAGGCGATTGTTTTCTTTCCACCTTTCCAAAAGATAATAGATAAGAACCGAAGCAGCTTGATTACCATTCATTAATGCCATTTCGCCATTCAAATCGCGAACAGCAATACCCACACGGTCAGCATCTGGGTCGGTACCTATAACTAAATCCGCACCTATTTTTTCGGCCATATCCACCGCCATTTTTAGCGCTGCGGCTTCCTCTGGGTTTGGTGACTTTACGGTTGGAAAATTACCATCAGGTGTACTTTGAGCCTCTACAATATGAAAATCGGTAAAACCACACAGTGCCATAGCATGAGGCATGGAAGTGATACTTGTTCCATGAATGCTGGTGAAAACAATTTTTAGTTTGTCTTTACCGTCATTACCAAAGCACTGCTTCTCGATTTCTTTGATGTAAGCATCATCTACCTCTTTTCCAATGGAAAAAATAAGTGGTGAATTTTCGGCAAACTTCACATCCTCTGGCTTTACCTTTCGTACTTCCTCAATCACACCTTTGTCATGCGGAGGAACTAGTTGTCCACCATCATCCCAATACACTTTATAACCGTTGTACTCAGGCGGGTTGTGCGATGCGGTAATTACAATACCACTCTTGCACCCCAAATGTCTTATTGCAAATGAAAGCTCTGGTGTTGGTCGTAAGTCTTCAAAAAGGTAAACCTTAATATCATGGGCAGCCAAAACTTGAGCTACCTTATGTGAGAACTCTTTGGAGTTATTGCGGCTATCGTGAGCTATTGCCACACTTATTTCCTCATTGGGAAACTGCTTAAGCAAATAGTTACTCAAGCCCTGGGTAGCCATCCCTAAGGTGTATTTATTAATTCTATTGGTACCAGCGCCCATAATACCTCTAAGGCCTCCTGTACCAAAATCAAGGTCTTTATAAAAGGCGTCCATCAAGGCATCTCCGCCCTCCTCAATAAGGTCTTTAACGCGAGTTCGGGTTTGCAAGCTATAGGTTTCGGTGGTCCAAGCTTTTGCTCTTTGCAATACTTCTTGCTCTAAGCTCATAATTTTGTCAATTTAAAGGGGTTTAATGGTAGCAGCGCCAGAAACACTGCGATTGATTTCGCCAGGGTTTCCTTTGTAATAAATTTCGGCTGCACCGGAAATATCAATATCTAGTTTCTTAGTTACAAATACCTTAGCCTCGCCCGCACCGGACATATCTATTCTACATTCTTCGGTTTCAAAATCCTCGGCATTCACTTCTCCTGCTCCTGATATTTCAAAGCTGGCAGTTTTAGCCTTTCCTTTTAGAGAAAGCTCACATGCTCCGCTCATATCAGCATCTAAATCACTGCATTCTATTTCTAAGTCAACTTCTACAGCTCCACTAAAATCCAGTTCTACATTCTTACCTGTTAGCAATCCACTTGATTGAATTTCACAAGCACCACTTAAATCGGCTCCGTTAAACTCATTCATAGTGAGGTATATTTCCAGTTTTTCATAGTGGCCCAATTTCTTTGTGCTCGAGATATGGAGCTCGCCCCCTTTCACATAAGTTTCAATGTATTCAAGCAGGTTTTCATCTGTATTTACAGTTACTGCGCTGTAATTTCCGGGTCGAATAAAAATATCAAAAGCGCCATCCACTTCGATTTTATCAAAAGGTGCCGCCTCACGAGTTTCCTTTTTTACTATTCCGTTCCCTTCTACGCCAGTTACGCAGGCCTGTGAAATAAGAGCTAATGCTGCAAATACTATAAATTTCTTCATGGAGCTATCATTTGTGGCTAAAGTAACAAATTGCCCTATTTGCACGCGCTCTTCCTTTCTATAAGTACATTTTTATCGGTGAGGTGTTAATTACTTTGTGTACTATCTTCGTTTCGAAATAATTAAGCTTTTCAAATTATGGACATCGCTATTGTTGGCGGAGGAATTACCGGACTTACCACCGCCCTTGCACTCAACAAACTGGGAATATCTTGTAAGGTTTATGAACGCGCTCCCAAACTCAATGAAGTTGGAGCTGGTATTTGGCTTCAGCCTAATGCTATGAAAGTGATGGACTGGATTGGAATTGGTGATTCCCTTCGAGAAATTGGGATGTCTGTAGCTAAAGCTGAAATTACAAATCCGCAGCTGATCCCTATCCGTAAAAGCACCCAAGGGATGATTACCGACCCTAACGGCAACTCTATTATTGCTATTCACCGAGCTAGGCTTCAGCAAATATTATTTGATGCCTTGCCAAGTGACACCGTACAGTTAGGTATGGATTACCAAAAGCATGAAGAAGTAAATGGTAAGGTCAAAATACATTTTAGCGAAAGCGAAAAAAACTGCGACATACTACTAGCGGGCGATGGCTTAAATTCTAGAGTACGAAAACAGCTTTTTCCAAATTCCGAAACCCGCTATTCTGGTCAAACAAGCTGGCGTGGTGTTGTAAAAACTATTTTACCAAAAGGACTTGAAGGTGCTGGTTATGAAGCCTGGGGAAAGGGAATCCGCTTTGGCTTATCGCAAATTTCTCCGAATGAAGTGTATTGGTTTGCGGTGTGTAATGCTCCTCAAAATCAGAACGACAATAGGGTCACTTTAAAAGCTGATTTGAAGAAAATGTTTATCGATTTTCATCCTTTTGTAAAGGAATTAATTCAAGAAACTCCTTTGGAGCAAATTATAAGAACGGACATCAGTGACTTGAAAAGGCTTCCAAAATGGCACTCTAAAAATGTTTGTCTGATTGGAGATGCTGCCCACGCCACCACACCAAATATGGGCCAGGGCGCTTGTCAAGGTGTGGAAGATGCCTATTACATTTCCAACATATTGGCACAGGAAAGTGATGCAGCAGCTTTTGAGAGATTTGAAAGTGAGCGCAGAAGGAAAGTAGATTTTGTGGTAAACAATTCCTACAGATTTGGAAGCATGGCTCACAATGGTTTTGGCCAAATATTGATGAAAACGATAATGAAGCTTACGCCCGAAAAAGTGCTCGAAAACCAAATGAATTCACTTTACAACTTGAAGCCTTCCTACCACTAAGTATTACGTAGCAAAAGCTGTACTTTCGCAGAAATATTTGCACCCATGGATCATTTTGAGAAGTTCAAGCTCTCCACCCCTTTACGTAATGGAATTGCCGACCTAGGTTTTGAAAAGCCAACCCCTATTCAAGAGGAAGCTTTTTCGATGATTCTTTCGGGCAAAGACATGGTGGGAATAGCGCAAACCGGTACGGGTAAGACCTTTGCCTACATGCTGCCTATTCTTAAAGAACTGAAATTTTCGCAGCAAATACATCCTCGTATTTTGATTTTGGTACCTACCCGAGAGCTTGTAGTTCAGGTGGTAGAGCGTATTGAAGAATTTGCGAAGTACATAAATGTGCGTGTTTTGGGAGTCTATGGTGGTGTAAATATCAATCAGCATAGTGCTGCTGCCGCTGAAGGTGCAGACATTGTGGTGGCAACTCCTGGCCGATTATATGATTTAGCGGTTAGTCGTTCGCTACAGCTAAAGCATATTTACAAACTGGTGATTGACGAAGTAGATGTAATGCTTGATTTGGGCTTTAGACCGCAGCTCACAAGTATTTTTGAACTTCTCCCGGAGCGGAGACAAAACATCATGTTTTCGGCTACTATGACCGAAGATGTTGAAATCATGATTGACGATTTCTTTATTAAGCCTCAAAAGATTTCGATTGCCGTAAGTGGTACTCCGCTGGATAACATTAAGCAATCATGCTATCCCGTAAAGAACTTTTATACCAAAGCCAATCTCCTAAAACATCTATTGGAAGATCGCGAAGAATTTAAAAAGGTGCTGGTTTTCGTTTCTAATAAAAGAAGTGCTGACCGCCTTTTCAATGCCTTGGAAGAAGACCTTATGTCTGATCTTTGCGTGATTCACTCTAACAAAACTCAAAATTATAGACTTCGCTCTATAGAGCAGTTTGAAGATGGTACACATCGTGTTTTGGTCACCACCGATGTAATGGCGCGTGGACTGGATTTAGATAAAATTAGCCACGTTATAAACTTTGATACACCACGTTTTCCTGAAAACTATATGCACCGAATTGGTCGTACTGGTCGTGCCGAGCAAGAAGGAAAGTCAATTTTGTTTTACACGGAAAAAGAAAAGGAACGAAAAGAGGCCATCGAGGAATTGATGAACTATGAAATTCCGACAGTAGATTTCCCGGAAGGTGTAGAAATTTCTTCGCAGCTCACGCCTGATGAGCGACCAAAGGTGATTGATATGGCTAGTCAGCACAAAGTACGGCACGAACCTTCTGGCCCGGGTTTTCATGAAAAGAAGGACAAAAACAAGAAAACCAACCAAGGCGGGTCTTATCACAGAGAATTGGCAAAGAAATACAAGAAGGCTAAAACAAAGGGTGATAAGAATCAAAATAGACGCAGGAAAAAGTAAGCATAGCCCCTATGGAAGAGCAGAATAAAAGTCAATCAGAACAGCAGCCAAACAATCCTCTGCACGGTGTAAAACTGGCGGATATTCTTGAGTTTTTGGTTGAAAAATACGGTTGGGACGAGCTGGGGATGAAAATCGATATTCGCTCTTTCAACAATAACCCTTCTATTAAATCAAGCCTTAAGTTTTTGCGCAGAACCCCTTGGGCAAGAGAGAAAGTTGAAAGGCTTTATTTGAGGGCGATTAAGAAGTAATTCATTACTTACCGAGAACTTGCTACAGCCCGGGGAGTGTTAATACTATCAAAATACACCTCATAGGACTTCTTATAGAACTCTGAATAAAACACCAATCGGTCTTTGTTCGCGCTAATAATTTCCGGACTCCAATTATGGTATCGGTATCTAACGTAATCTGAAGCTGAAGAACTAGTCCATTCAACTGTACTGCTTTTGAAAAGAAACTCAGAATTATCTAGGAAAAAATATCCGCTGATAAAGTAAAGTCTTTCAAGGCGTTTAGATTTAGCTATTAAAGCCCTTTTACACGGTTTATTATGAAAATATCCTAGGGGTAAATATTTGATATCTCCCTTTATTGGTTGAATTACATATCCATCAAAGTTGAACTCGAAAATATGAAGAGTATCTCCAGCAGTAGTTACCATGGTGTCATATGGAACTACATAGAAAGACAAGTATTCATCATCCGAAGGGTTTGGTAAAATAAAATTCAGAAACAGATGTAAATCCTTATAAAGTGTATCATTGTTAAAATAATCAAAAGCTACATAGCTGTTTATGTTTCCAACGATTTGATGATATTCATCCTGATTGATATATCTCATATCTTGACTATAAGACTTCATTCCCAAAGCCAGCAAAAGGAAGCCTAAGATTATTTTTTTCTTGATTTCTACCATTAAATTTATTCAAGCTTTTAAAGTTAAATCACTACTCACAAAAGTTCACGACCACTGCACCCCTTCCGCAAATTCCTTAAACTGATCCATCCATTTTTGGCTTTGCTTTTGAAACATTCCCGAAAAGAGTTTGGCCATCAACTTGGGCATAAAGCCATTGAACTTGGTGTATTCTACCTCTGAAGTAAACCGCGTTCGGCTATCTGAAATTCTCTCAAACCGAGTAGTTTGAGTATTACTCATATGAATATGCTCATACAGTGCCTTTTTCTCCGTTGGGAGATTGTTGCTTATAATGGTTTCAATGAGCTCCAGCTTTCGCTTGCCCTGTTTAATAATGATTTTAGACTTTGAGCCTACGGCATGCTTTTCACCGTCCAGCAATTCGATGGATTCAAACCCATCCTGCCATTCATCAAAATGATCTTCATCCGTCCATAGCCGAACGGTTTTTTCTACTGACAAATTGATGATGGTGGTACAGATGTATTTCATGCTATATGATGTAGTTCAAAGCGCTAAAATATTAATTCTTACCAGCCTGCTTCCCTTCTTAATCCTTCCACGTAGATTTGCCGGATGTTAGACACCAGAAAAAATCAGCAGCGCATTTTAGAAAAGCTAGGAATTGAAAAACTCAATCCCATGCAGGAAGAAACTCATAAAACCATTCAGTCTTCTTCAGAAGTGGTTCTCCTATCCCCTACGGGAACCGGGAAAACACTCGCTTTTTTACTTCCCATAATTGAAATGCTGAATGCTGAAAACCCTGAAGTACAGGTTTTGATTTTGGCACCTTCGCGTGAATTGGCCATGCAAATAGAGCAAGTGGCGCGTGAAATGGGCTCTGGTTTTAAAACCAATGCAGTGTACGGTGGTCGTCCCTTTAATCAGGATAAAATAGATTTGAAACACCGCCCTGCTATTTTGGTGGGCACACCAGGAAGAATTGCTGACCACCTACGCAGAGGAACATTTAGCACAAAATCTATCAAAACTTTGGTACTTGATGAGTTTGATAAATCTCTGGAAATTGGCTTTGAAGAAGAGATGAGCGAAATTACCTGGGCGTTAGAAGCTGTAGAGAAAAAGATACTTACCTCTGCTACACAGCGAGCCAAAATTCCAAAGTTTGTAGGAATAAAGAACCCAAAGAAAATTAACTACTTAAAAGAAGGAGAATCACAGCTACAGCTAAAAACAGTAGTTGCTCCCGACAAGGATAAGCTCGAAACATTAGTGGATTTACTTTGCCATATTGGCGCTGAACCCGGAATCATCTTTTGTAATTTGAAAGATAGTATTGATGAAATCAGCGATTACCTTTATGATAAGCGAATAAGCCATGGTTGCTTTTATGGTGGCATGGAACAAATGGATCGTGAACGTGCCTTGGTGAAATTTAGAAATGGAACACATCAACTTTTGCTCGCCACTGACCTTGCAGCTCGTGGTATTGATATCCCAGAAATGAAGTTTATCATTCACTTTCACCTTCCACTTAAAGAGCATGAATTTATACATAGAAATGGCCGAACAGCCCGAATGAATAGTGATGGTACTGCTTATATTTTAAAGTATGAAAATGAAGTGCTCCCTGAGTATGTAAAAGAGGTAGAAGTTGAAGAATTATCTAAGTCACCACTTCCCGCCCCTTCCCTCTGGGAAACCCTTTACATCTCCGGAGGACGAAGGGATAAAATTTCTAAAGGAGACATTGCTGGCTTATTCTTTAAACAAGGAAAACTTAAATCTGATGAATTGGGAGTAATTGAAATTCAGCCAGATCATGCTTTTGTTTCTGTGCCAAAAACCAAGGTCGATTCAGTAATCAAATTGGTAAATAACACAAAGCTTAAAACTAAAAAAGTAAGGATAAGTGTACTATAAATAAGCCAACCAAACCCCAGACTCTTTCAGCGTTTAAGGCTAAAACCTATCCAAACTCTGATGAGAAATTATCAAGACAATGTCTATATTCGCACTACTTCAACTGATTGACATTTTTTTGATGAAGGAGATCCTTACCCCAAAAGAACAAATGAAACTCCTGGACAGTGGTATTTTACACTGTTCTATTACTGAAAACGCCTACCTTGATGTTGAGGATGGGCGTGCAATTATAGAAGGTGTTCAAGCCATTTATAATGGAAAGAAAATCCCGGTTTTTGTGGATATCCGTAATGCCAAGGGGGCCTCTTCAGAATGCCGTAGACTTTTTCAAGGAAAAGAAATAGCTAAATATCAAAATGCCTGTGCTTTATTAGTGGACTCTCCATTAACCAAGCTTTTGGGAAGCTTCTTTTTAGGTTTAAATAAAACCGAATTTCCTACACGTTTATTTACCAATCAAAACAAAGCCCTGGAATGGCTCAAATCATATGCATAAGATGAATCAAACCATCCCAAATAAGACAGATACCCTAATAGAGATGATTGCTGCAATGGCTCGTTTGGATTTTTCTCAAAGGGTAAAAACTGAACTATCAGATGACCCAATGGATGTGCTAGCCTATGGCCTTAATATGTTAAGTGAAGAGCTAGAGCATAAAGTTGATGAAAAGAAGCGTCTTGAAGAAATAAACGAAAACCTCGATCGCTTTAGCTTTACGGTGGCTCATGATTTAAAATCTCCAATTTTAGCGTCCAATGGTTTAATTGACTTTATGCAGGATGAAGTCAATGAGAATGGTCACATTCCTTCAGATTCACTAAAAGAATATTTAGGCATTCTAAAAGATGCGAATACTCAAATTTCTAAATTGATAAATGGCATTTTACAGTATTCTCGCCTGGAGAATGACCGTATGGAAATGTCTTTTATAAGTCTATCGGACTTATGCTGGGAAGTATCAAAAAGTTATCAATCAAATGACAGTGTCAGTATTGAATATGCTCATGATTTACCAAAAGTCTTTCACAACGAAACGGCTCTTAGCCAGGTTTTTAGAAATCTTATAACTAACTCAATAAAATACAGTGATAAGGAATTTTGTAAGATTCAAATCGAATATCGCGAATTTGACTCACATCACCAGATAGCAGTTATTGACAACGGCCCTGGCCTAAAGGATAATGAGAAAAAAATTATTTCCAATCTCTTTGAAAACCTTAGAAATGCCTCATACGAAAGTACAGGTGTTGGCCTCGCTATTGTAGAAAAGATTGTATCTAAAAGCGGGGGCAGAATTTGGGTAGAAGACATAGAGCCAACTGGAGCAAAGTTTGTATTTACAATCCCCAAAACAACTATTTAGGTTTTTAATATTCCAATACCTAATCAATATTTCAATTTGTTTTGTTTTTAGTAAATAGGTAATTTGGTGGCTCACACATTATCTATTGAAGTTAAAATCCAAAATATCAGTATTTGCCATATTTTTTTGGCTTTGCCAGGTTGGCCTGTTTTATGCCTTGGTGATTTTACAGGGCTGGCCAAGCTGGACGATGGGTTTTGCTCCCATATACTTTTTGGTATACCCTTTTTTACTAAAAGGAACCACTTATCATTTTCAAGAAAATGCGCTTGTAATAACCAGTTGGCTGCACAGTAAAATAGAAATACCGTATACCAACATTGGAGAAATGGCCATTAAAGATGCTAGCTTTTTACAGCAGTTACTTGGTTTACCTAGAAGGGTGGTTACTGTGGACTACAATAAATATGACTCCATTAATATTTACAATGCATCACCACGAATGCTCCGCAAATTGCTTCGTGTTACCGAAGGGGTATCCTTGGTAAAAGAGTGATTTTTCAAAGTGAATTTCATTTTCTTTTCTATTCTTCCGTTTGTACACTAAGACGGTAGGAATTCACCCTTTTGAGTAAAATTCTATTTTTGCGGAACTCATTCATATTGGCTAACATGAAAAAACTAACCCTACTTCTCTCCTTCTTCCTTTTCGGAACTGTTATTTTGGCTCAAGGCGAAGAAATTCAGCGGTTTAAACTTGATGATATTAAAAAATCACAAGAAGATCCGCAATCTGCACTTACCCCCTATTTTTATTTGGGGCCTGGTATGGGCATCAATAATTATTCTGGACTTATTGGGGCTGTCTTTGAAGTTCCTATTGTTCCTCATTTTTCTGCCTTTGTTGTAGGTGGCTTAGGAGGCTGGGGCTACAAAGCTGGTGGTGGTATAATGTTTTACTTTAGGGAAAAGGAGTACCTAGGGTCTGCATTGGGCTTGGGTATTACCAATGCCTTTGGGCTTGACAATTTTGAAACCCAGTTATACTTGGAAGGAAAAGAAGGTTTGCAGCCAGTTACCTTAAACCTTCATAATTCACCAACTTTTAATTTAACCTACCAGTATCATATTCGAATGGGCCGAACCTCAAAATTTGGGATCGGTACTGGATATGCATTTGAAATGGTAGATTCACCCTACACTTTGGTGGAACCAGAAACTGAACAAATTAGTGATGCCAGTGAGCTTACCATGAAAATGATGCAGCCAGGGGGATTAATTATTTCGCTTACATTTCAGTTTGGCGTAGGTGCTAGATAAGTATTAAAAAAGCCCTTTCGGGAATTCCAAAAGGGCTTTAATTTATAATTGCATTAAGTATACCTAATTAACCTTTGGTCAAGCTATTAAATGACCTTTCAACAAAGTTGGTAAGCTCCTCACCTTGCAATAGATTTTGAGAAAGCAAAGCCAAATCAGTTCCCTGTTTTATCATCGCTTTTTGCTTTTCTTCATCGCTTTCGCTCAAGATGTTGTTTACAAAATCGTGATTGGTATTCACCACCAAATTGTACATATCAGGCATGTTGCCCATTCCCATCATTCCGCCACCAGTCATGCTCATTTCTTTCATTCTTCGCATAAACTCAGGTACGGTAATAATAAAGGGACTTTCATCAGAGCTCAGGTTTTCCATCATTACGGTAAACTTAGCTTTATCTACTGACCCTTCGATGATTGGCTTAAGAGTATTTATTTGCTCCTCAGTAAGCTTGCTTGGCTGATCCTCATCTTTCTTGATTAATTTATCAATAGAGTCAGAATCCACACGTGCAAAAGTCAGATTCTCATTGCTGGTTTCCAATCTTTGCATCAAGTGGCTCACAATTGGGCTATCCATTAGCAATACGTCATAACCTTTGTCATGCGCGCGCTTTATAAAACTATGCTGACCATCTTTATGCGCAGCATATAGCATTACCAACTTTCCGTCCTTGTCAGTCTGTAGATCCTTTACTTTCTCTTTATATTCTTCAAAGGTGAAATACTCCCCTTTTACATTTTGATAAAGAGCAAATTTCTGTGCACGAGCAAAGAACTTTTCATCACTAAGCATTCCATACTCAATGATTACCTTGATGTCATCCCACTTGCTTTCAAAGTCCTTGCGGTCATTTTTGAAAAGTTCGTCCAACTTATCCGCTACCTTTTTGGTAATGTGGCTGCTGATTTTCTTTACAGCACCATCACTCTGTAGATAAGAACGAGAAACGTTCAATGGAATATCCTTAGAATCAATCACACCATGCAGCATGGTCAAGAAGTCAGGAACGATGCCTTCCAAATTATCAGTTACAAAAACCTGGTTTTGGTACAACTGAATTTTGTTGCGATTAAGCTCCATATTTGGCTTCACACGTGGGAAAAATAAAATTCCTGTAAGGTCAAATGGGTAATCTACATTCAGGTGAATGTGGAATAATGGCTCTTCAAAAGTGTGTGGGTAAAGCTCCCGGTAGAAGGTTTTATAATCTTCATCCTTCAGATCACCTGGAGCTTTTGTCCAGGCTGGAACAGGATTGTTGATGATATCATCAACCACCTTCTTTTCTTCTTTGGCATCCTCGCCCTCGCCTAAAGTTTCGGTAATTTCTTTAGTTCCAAACTTAATCGGCACTGGAAGAAACTTGCAATACTTATTCAGCAGCTCACGGATTCTTGCTTCTTCCAAGAACTCTAGCGAGTCATCATTTATATGCAAAATGATATCTGTTCCACGCTCGGCCTTTTCCGCTTCCTCAAGTGTAAATTCCGGATCGCCTTCACATTCCCAATGTGCAGCTTTTGCCTCAGCATTGTGGCTTTGTGAAAGTATTTCCACTTTTTTGGCTACCATAAAGGCTGAGTAAAATCCAAGACCAAAGTGACCAATAATGGCAGCTCCGTCAGCCTTGTCCTCATATTTTTTTACAAATTCCTCAGCACCTGAAAATGCTAATTGGTTGATGTATTTATCTACTTCTTCTGTAGACATACCCAATCCTTTATCGCTTACGGTAAGGGTTTTTGCTTCTTTATCTATCTTGATCTCGATGGTAAGATCACCTAGCTCAGTTTTTGATTCGCCAATGCGAGTCAAGGTTTTTAGCTTAAGCGTAGCATCTACCGCGTTTGAAATAAGCTCCCTCAAAAAGATCTCATGATCAGAATACAAGAACTTCTTGATGATGGGAAAAATGTTGTCGGCCGTTACATTAATCTTTCCGTTTGACATATTTACTCAGTTTTAGAGTTTGAAAATGATTGTTCAAAAATTCGGGAACAGTAAAAGCAAGCTACGTGCCGCTGCTGCTCAAAGTGACAAACTGACTGTTTATAAATGAGAGGTAAGAAATTGTCTCCTTAAATCTTTTTGAAGATTGAGTTGTTGTACACTTTATATCAATTTTAATCATCCAAATTGTACACATGACAAAAGTTATCGGAATACTATTTATCGCTGGCCTAATTCTACTCGCGCTCAATCTTTTAAAAATATTGGGAGGTATCCTGCTGTTAGCAATTAGCATAATTTGCTTACTAGCAGCTGTGGTGCTTTGGGTGGCGCATCATGTACGGTAAAACTTGTAACACCATTCCCATTTACAACATTCGAGTGAAGAAACTAGCTTGTTTTTTTAGCGATATCAGTGTAGTAATCAACGCCAAGCGGATCGGTAAATGAGGTGGCAGTCCATGGGCGGGGCTAATTCGTCAAGCTTCAAAGTGTTATAAGAAAATGTTAAAATTCTTGAAAGGCATAGGATTAGTCCTACTTTTGCCCCTCTATTTGGCAAAAACGAAATTGCCTTATACAACTAAACTTCTATACGATTAACTAAACAAATAGGCTGAAAAGTCTAAGAACGAAAATGAAAAAACTCACAACTTTTGCAATTATAGCTTGTACAGTATTACTCAGCAGAAATGCTGTTGCTCAAAAAATTAATGTTAATGCTGGATTGAACATTTCAAGCATCACTACCAATCTAGGGTTTTCTGAACCAAAACTTAAACCTGGGTTTCACATAGGAGCTTCTGTAGATTATGCGGTTTCCGACTTATTTTCGATTGACGGTGGTCTACTATTGAGTTCGATGGGGTACCGTATTAATAACGATTTTGACTACGGGTTTGGACCTGAACATGTAGAGGGAAATATTAGCCCTTATTATCTAACTATTCCTATTTTACTTAAAGCCAACTTTGAGTTAGGCAACATTCAGGCTTTTGCAGGGGTTGGTCCATACGCAGCATTTGGACTTTTTGGTAATGTTGATAGGAAATATACTCCCGCTAATGGAAATTCAGAGGATTTAAGTGGTGATATTGAGTGGGGTGAAAATGGTATGAATAGGTTTGACTTTGGTTTACAGGCAAAAGTAGGTTTAGAGTTTGACAAGATAAATGTTGCTTTATTTTACGGGCAAGGCTTGGTGGATGTGATATCTGTTGAGGATGAATATTTTCTAAACACAGTATTTGGTCTTACCGTTGGGTATACTCTATTTGAGAAGTAAAAATCAGAACTAAGGCTACATAAAGAAACCCGATATTTTATATTGAGATATCGGGTTATTTTTTTGATACGGACACATTAAAATCAATATTCATTAGCTAAAACTGATGCAAAGGAGCTGTTCATTTCAGTTGCTAATACCTCTTGTACACATTCGATATTCTTGTAAATTTGACAGCAGAAATATAGCTATGAAGGCTATATAACTGAACTATCACAATTAAAATGTTTAACTAATTGAAGGGGTTTTCCTTCCGACTATTACTATGAAAAATATCTCAAAACTATTTTCCTTAGGCCTGTTACTTTGTGCAAGCACCGTGACCTTTGGACAAAAGATTAATGCTGCTGCAGGTTTAAACTTCTCAAGCATCATGCAATCGGCTGATGCATCAGCTGGAGTCTTACCCGACCCTAAGATCAGGACAGGATTTCATGTAGGTGCTACAGTCGATTACCCACTTACCGATCTGATATCAGTGGATGGAGGACTTCTCTTTAGTTCTATGGGATATAAGTTTGACGAGACAGTTGCTATCGTTGACGTGAGTGGCACACTCAGTGCTTATTATCTAACCATTCCCATTTTGGCAAAAGCTAATTTTGAAGTAGCAGATATCCAGACGTTTGTTGGAGTTGGGCCGTACATTGGAGTTGGGCTATTCGGAAACTCAGAGACGGAAACAACAAGCTTTTTTGGAACCCAAAAAAGTGATGATAAAATAGAATGGGGAAATGAAAAAGACGAGGATCAATTAAAACGTTTGGATTTTGGATTACAAGCTAAGGCAGGTGTTGAGTTTGATAAAATTAGTGTTGCTTTCTTTTACGGCTTGGGTTTAATAAATATAGCTACAGAAAATAGTGGCAATGGTGATCTAACTGCTAAAAACACTGTATTTGGCTTAACAGTTGGATATACTCTTTTCGAGCTGTAATAGTCATCTCTTTTAAAATACAAAACACCCGGTATTTCCTTATGAGATATCGGGTGTTCTGTTTTATACACTATCTATCCTCTGGCAGTGGCACATAACCATCATCTCCTGATATTTTTGAAAATTTATGATTTTTCCACCTTTCTTTAGCTGCTTCAATTTTGTCTTTTGAGGAAGCTACAAAGTTCCAGTAGATGTGTCTTTCTTCTTCGAACGGTTCTCCACCAAAGATTAAAATGTGTGAACCTTTTTCTACAATAAAACCGCACTCATTAGGCTTCTTAGAAACCAGTACATTGCCTTTTGGAATAATTTGATCGCATGCTTTTACACCGCCCTCTAAAACATAAATCGCTACTTCTCCCCTTACTTTATCTACAAGATTGATTTCACTTTCTTCATTAGTGTGAACTTCCATTAGAAACAAATCAGAGTAAACAGGCACAGGAGATTCTTTGCCAAAGGCTTTCCCCGCAATCAGCTTAAAGTCAAGATTTTTACCTTTCCAAGTTGGCAACTGATTAGCTTCAATATGATGAAACGAAGGTTCTATTTCTTCATGCTCCAAGGGAAGCGCTACCCATATTTGCAAGCCATGCATGCGGTTTATCTTTTCCACAGGATCTTTTGGAGAGCGCTCAGAATGCACAATGCCACTACCGGCTGTCATCCAGTTTACCGCACCTGGCTTAATGGTTTGTTCCGTTCCTAAACTATCGCGATGTACAATTTTACCTTCCAGCAAATAGGTAAGCGTAGAAAGCCCAATGTGTGGGTGAGGCCCGATATCCATGCGTTCATTGGATCCAAACTCCTTTGGCCCCATGTGATCAAAATATATGAATGGCCCAACCATACGCTTTTTGCGAAAGGGTAAAATCCGGCCAACCAGAAAGTCGCCAATATCACGACTGCGTTCTTCTATAATTAGGTCTGTGTTACTCATCTTTATTGCTGTTTTTGTTATCAAACTTCTTCAAAGCCTTTTCCGTACTGATGATTGGGTACATCATCAATAGAAATAATAGGACAACAACTGTAACCACCGTAGTTGTATCATCGCTTGGAATGATTGGGCTGGCAACAGCAATCAAAAGAAAAACCATACCAGCTTTCATCATTTCTTTGGCAGAAAATCGTTGAGCAAAATTCCAGTTTAGCTCATTCTTCATTGCACGCCCAGTGCGGTATCCGTATAAGTAATTAGGCCACTTTGGTGGAAATTTAATCATTAGCCATCCAGCAATAATGTAAATTAATCCCAGTAATAAAGAGGTTATAAAGAAGGGGTTTGTAAAATCCATAGCTCAAAAGTTGAGTTGCTAATTTATAAAGCAATTCTGAGCATCACCGCAGATTTGTTATATTCGAAGGAGTTGATAGCCAATTTATTTACAACCAAACCAACCTATGATAACCAGACGCCATCTACGCCTTGATACCGCCATTCGCTATTCATGGAAAAATATTTTCTTCAGCTTAATTTGTAGCATTGCCGCGTATGTGGTGCATATTGTGATTGGGTGGGATGCAATTACAATTCCACTTGGAGTGGTTGGAGTATTAGGAACAGCACTGTCTATTATCCTTGGTTTTAGAAACTCATCCGCCTATGACCGCTGGTGGGAAGCCAGAAAAATTTGGGGTGGTGTGGTAAACGAAAGTCGAACGTTTACCCGACAAGGTCTTACCATTGTAGATCCTAAAAATGTGCCTGAAGAGTTGTGGAGAAAATGTACTCGTATTGTCCATTATCAAATAGCATGGGTAAATGCACTTAGGCTGCAGCTGAGGGAGCAAAAAGATGAAGCACTTTGGCAAAAGGAAGTTGGCTATTATCTCCGCAAAAAGGACTTTGAGCAAATTATGCAAAAAACTAATAAGGTTACCCAGATAGCGATGCTCAACGGTTATGCCATCAAAGAGCTGAATGCCCATGACATAATGGATATCTACAGTTATATCCAAATGGATGATACTTTGACGCGACTTACTGATCTACAAGGCCGTGCCGAAAGAATTAAGGCAACACCCCTTCCCCGCCCTTATGATTATTATACACTGGCTTTTCTGAGCACATTTATACTATTCTTACCATTTTCCCTTATCGAAACCTTCATTTCAATTTCTGCCCCGCTGCTTGTGGTTCCGGTTACAATTATTGTAGGATGGATATTCTACCAAATTTATGTGTTGGGGCTTTCTATGTCCAGTCCATTCCAAAACTGGAAAACAGATGTTCCACTTTCTGCAATTTCTACGGTTATTGAAATTGACCTCAAAGAAATTATTGGAGATGCCGATGTGCCTAGCCCATTAAAAGAAGATGGTGGAGCGCTGATGTGAGAATTACCTTCATTTAATCCTTTTTCTATTTTGTGAGTCAAAGTTGTAAGACCACAACTGACCGACATCTAAAATTGGAAAGCCACCAGCAGATATTACTAAATGTAGCCGATGGAAGCCAAAAGGCTTTTAAGGACTTGTACGACCTATACATTCAAAAGGTCTACAACACGGCTATTAGTTACCTTCAAGATGAGAAGGATGCTGAAGAAGTCACCCAGGATGTCTTCATGACCATTTTCCGTAAGGCGAAACAGTTTGAAGGTAAATCTTCAGTAAGCACTTGGGTTTACAGAATTACCATCAACACATCTATCAACTTCAGTAAAAAGAAAAAGAGGTTTACGCTATTTCGCCTAAGCGAGCAGGAAACCGAAGTCAGCCATTTTGAACATCCCGGTGTCTTATTGGAAAATAAAGAAGACACCGCCTATCTTTTTAAAGCCATTGAAAGTTTGCCCGAAAGTCAAAAAGCGGCCTTTGTCTTGAGTTTTATTGAAGGCCTGCCAAGACAAGAAGTAGCCGATATTTTAGAAACGTCTTTAAAAGCTACCGAGTCTCTATTGCAGAGAGCCAAAGGAAACCTTAGAAAAAAATTAGAAATTATTCATCCCCACCGAAGGAATTGATACAATTGGGATGTCTAAAGAATAAGCTTACAAAAATGAAGAGAGAAGATCCGATAGATAGAATAATAGACAGCGCTGGGAAAATACAGCGAGCAAAGCCAAGCACTTCATTATTTGATAAAATAGACAGTGCCTTATTTCAGCAGGAAGCCCAAGTGATTCCAATGTACTGGCTTCGTATTGCTTCGGTAGCAGCAGCCTTGATAATAGGATTTAATATTTATGGAATAGTACGCTACGAACGAACTAATGATTCGGTTAACACTAGCGTGGAAAAAGATTCGAGTCCACTAATTTCTAACTACAATCTTTACGACTAATGAAAAAGTTAGAATTCTATAAAATTGGCCTTATCACAATGGTTGTTTTAAATCTGGGATTAGTGAGTTTTTTGGTTTTCAACAACCCTCAAAGTCATTCCCACAGCCATGATGGAGAGGATGGTCATTTTAGAAAAAGGGCAATTCAAATTTTGGATTTAGATAAAGAACAGCTGAAGCAGTTTGAAGAACTGGCAACCTTACATCATATGAAAATGATAAAAATGGAAGATCAGCAGAAGGAACTTTTGAGGCCATATTTTAACCAGCTATCTACAGGTGATGGAGTATTGAATGAAGATTCCCGCAAGAAAGTATCGGAGCTGGATCGCCAGAAACTTGAATTAACCTACAATCATTTTAAAGAGGTAAATGCAATTCTTCGCCCTGATCAATACCCAAATTTTGAGATTTTTTTAAGTCAGGCAATCGATGAGTTATTGATGGACGAAAAAAGTTCTCCTCCACCTCCGCACCTTCGAAGGAATCATAAATAACCGTTGTCTAAACCAGTATAATTACATAAATAGAATATGAAACTTAAACACACATTCGGAGCTTTCGCCATTTTTGGATTGACCACCGCTTTTTTAGCATGCAGCAAAGATGATGATTCAAATACTGACAGCACACCATCAGGTTCAGAGCTCCACGCAGCTTTCGCTGAATTTGACGAGGATAATTTCAACATCTATCTTGATGGTGATGAAGTAATTCTGGAATCTAATGGGATGCCAAACCATACTTCGCCTTATTGGTCAAATACTACAGAAAGAACCAGCACTGGCCCTAATGGAGGAACTTTGACCACGCCCGCTGCGGCAAGCAATCATCCACTATTCGTAGAGCCAACTGTTACTTCGTACCAAAACATGGCACCCGGCAATATTGATGATTTTAATGGCTCATACACTTTGCGTATATCTGCTAATCCTGAAAAAGCAAGTAGTCCTAGCAGCACCGGCCTTGGAGCAATTGGTATGGCGGTAAGTGGCGCTATGATTTATAATGATGAAGAAGGCCCCAATGTACCTATTGACAATGCCCTTCCTTCATTAGATTATTCAGCAGCCCATACTGGTCCTCAGAGTTATCATTATCATCTGGAGCCACACGCATGGAGCGAGGATGATGATAAACTGATTGGTATTATCGCTGATGGATTTTTCCTGTATGGCAGAAAATGCAATTCTACAGGAGACTACCCTACTGACCTGGATGCTTCTGGAGGTCACACCAGTCCTACACAACACAATAGCGAATCAGAATATCATTATCACATCCAAAATGAACTTTACCTGAATTCCTACTACATTTTATTCCCGGGAGATTATCAAGGAACAGCTAGTGCCATTCAGTAAAATCATAATATTCATATTGTGCCTACCACTTTTTGCTTGCCAGCAATCTACTGTGGCTGGTGAAATTACTTCAGAAACCGCGGAAGACACAGTTTTACAAAGTAACTTGAGGTTGGACCCAAATAAAGGGCTTGTTTATTATCAGAACAGGCCCTTTAGCGGGTTTTCTATTTCGTATTATCAAAATGCCATTCCCTCCGAAACCATTCAATATCGAAAAGGAAAGAAAGAAGGCAAACTAAAAAAATGGTTTTCGGATGGAACCTTGAGCTTTGAAGCTACTTATGCTGATGGCAAACTACACGGCATTACAAAATCATGGTGGAGCAACGGATATCAGCGCTCAGAAACAAACTATGTAGAGGGAAAAGTAGACGGCAAACTTACCCAATGGTACAATACGGGTGATAAGTTTAAAGAACTAAACTACACCATGGGTCAGGAAAATGGAATGCAAAAAGCTTGGCGCAAAAACGGAAAACTTTATTCAAACTATGAAGCCAGAGATGGTAGAATTTTTGGCTTAAAGCGTGCCAACCTTTGTTATGAGCTAAAAGATGAAGAAGTACAATTCAGTGAATAAACTTAGCATTTACATATTTGCTCTAGTACTGTTTGGCTGTGGCCAAAAGGAGAAGAAAGCTTCCACAGAAATTGCACTACCCTATTACAATGAAACTACCTTTACACCTCGTTGGCTAGCCAAGGACAGTGATGACTTAAATGATTTTCATCAAATCCCAGAATTCAGTTTGGTAAACCAGAATGGTGAAATTATCACCAAGAAAACCTTAGAGGGAAAGATTTATGTGACCAACTTCTTTTTCACGTCCTGCCCTGGTATTTGCCCCAAAATGACCACCAATATGGTTTTGATTCAGGAAGCATTTTTACATGATGATGACGTGCTCCTACTCTCCCACTCCGTAACTCCCGATTTTGACTCAGTGCCTGTTTTAAAAGAATATGCAGAGAAAAAAAACGTGGTGAGCGGAAAGTGGCATTTGCTTACCGGAGACCGTGATCAGATTTATAGCCTTGGCCGAAACAGCTATTTTGTAGAAGAAGACTTAGGACTTGAAAAAGACAATGACGACTTCCTGCATACCGAAAATGTAATCTTGGTTGATCAAAATGGCTATATCCGTGGAATCTACAATGGTTTAAATCAAGCTTCGATGGATCAACTTATCGCAGATATTAGAGTGTTGAAAAAAGAAAGCTGATTTCCTTTCCAAATCACCCTACTTCCAGACAATTGAATATTTTTGAAAGGTCTCATAATTGCTACGGCTTTATAGACATTTATTATTTTTTGAAACAAAATCTACTCCATAGTGAATTACCTAATTGCTCTGAATCTCATAACTGTATTACTATTCTCCTCTCCTTTTTCTGTGGTTAAATCCGAGAAAACAAGCGTTACCGTTGAAATTTCAAACCTTAGAAATAATAAAGGTACTGTGGCGCTGGGTGTATACAAGGACAATGAAACTTTCAAAAAAGAGAAAGAATATCTGCTTAAGGTTTTTCCAAAAACAAAAACCACTGATGATGGTGTTTTGCACGTGGAGTTACCTCTCACCCCTGATACTTATGGAATTGCTTTTTTGGATGACGAAAACGACAATGGTGAAATGGATTATGGCTGGGTACTTCCAAAAGAAGGATTTGGTTTTTCCAATTATGAGCACTCAGGTATGTCAATGCCAAACTTTGATGATTTCAAATTTGAAGTTGGAAACTCACCTACCAAAGTGTATATAAAGGTGAAATATATGTAAGTAATACTTTTTAAAATCATGAAACATATTACTACCATATTAGCTCTAATCTTCACTACGATATCTGCTTCGGCAATGAATTGTGAAAAGTGTGCAATTGAGAATGTAAAACTGATAGCGGAGAATTTAGATTCTTTGACAGTTGAATTAATCAAGGACTTTTTCTGCACTTTTGACAAATCCTGTCAGAACAATAGCGAGTACTCGGAATGGAGTAACGAAATCGTTTTTGAACTACTTGACCATGACGCCAAATTATTTTTGACCGTTTTAAAAGCTGAAAACCTTGAGACAAAAAAAATGATAATTAAAGAGATTGAAACACCTAGTCACGAAGTTGACTTGAATAGAATTTACAAAAAGATCGAATCAACCAACTATGAAGGGACTTTAAAGAAAGAGGTACTAGAGGCGGTTTCAATTGCAACAAAAAAAAACTTAAAAATGGAAAGTACCGGACACGAGTCTAATTTCTAAAACGAGATCAGCAAGCTGCTTTTTTATACAACCTTCTAAAAACGTAAATTTCAAGGAAATTATAATCCTCCATCTTTATGTTTAACAAGATCGCTTTCTGCTCTCTCATCGTAGTCACATTCTCTGCCTGCAATTCCACTTTTATTTACAAAGATGAACCACTCACTCCAGAAACCAAATTAGATTCATCTCGAGGCTATGGAAAAGTAAACCCTGATTCATTGGCAGAGCCTTTCTCCACCAAGTCTGTTTATAATTTTAGTTCGGTACAAGGCTGGGAAGAAGGCCAAACGCCAAAGGCACCAGAGGGATTTAATGTTGAGCTTTTCGCAAAAGAATTGGATCAACCGCGATGGCTTTATGAATTACCAAACGGTGATATAGTTGTTTCAGAATCAAAAGCAGATCGTCTTAGTCTTTTTAGAGATTTGAATGGTGACGGACTGCCCGACACTTCTTTTGTTTTTAAAGATGACTTGAACAAACCCTTCGGAATGCTCCTGATGAACAATCAGTTTTACCTGGCAAATACTGATGCGGTGCTTCGTTTTCCGTACAGTGATGGAGATATCTCATTAAAAGGCAATGGAGAGAAAATACTGGACCTACCTGCTGGTGGTTACAATAATCACTGGACGCGAAACCTTATGGCAAGTCCGGATAATTCCAAGATTTATGTTTCTGTAGGTTCGGCCAGCAATGTGGGCGAACATGGCATGGAAGTAGAAAAACGCAGGGCGGGTATTTTGGAAATAAACCCAGATGGGACAGGCGAGAAAGTTTACGCTTGGGGTTTGCGAAACCCTGTGGGAATGGATTGGAACCCTGAAAATGGAAAACTCTGGACTGCGGTAAACGAGCGCGATGCTTTGGGTGACAACCTTGTTCCAGATTATATAACTTCAGTGCAAGAAGATGGTTTTTACGGCTGGCCCTACACCTATTTTGGAAACCATATTGACCCACGCTGGGCGGATGATATGCCTAATGATTTTTCCAAAGCTATCGTTCCGGATTATGGTGTGGGTTCACACACCGCCTCTTTAGGTTTGGCTTTTTATGATAAAAGTGCCTTTCCCAAAAAATACCAAAACGGAGTTTTTATAGGCCAACATGGCTCGTGGAACCGCACCACCTTAAATGGTTACTGTGTGCTTTTCGTTCCTTTTGAAAATGGAGAGCCATCCGGCAAACCGGAATACTTTCTCACCGGCTTCATTTCTGATTTAAAAGATGAAAAAGTGTATGGTCGTCCTGTGGGAGTTTTTATTCTGAAAGATAGCTCGATGCTGGTAACGGATGATGGCGGGAATGTGATTTGGCGGGTGACTGCAAATCAATAGGCAAGTCATTAATTTATCTTGAAGAATCCCCATCTTGCGCTCTCCTTTATGAAGCCGCAAAATCCCAATACCAAAAACTTAGAAAACGCAGAAAACTACGAGCCCTATAGCTCCGGAGAAACTTCCGTGGAAAAGCATTTGGCCAATTACCCTTCTGCCAAAAAGGAACCGGAAAGTGAAGGAAAAACCATTGTGGTTATTGGTCAGCATCGCTATTATAAGCTTTTTAGCGCCCAGCTCATTCAATGCAAATTGACAAAAGGCGCGCAGCTCAAAAACCCTTTAAATATTACCAACCCCATAGATTTTATGTGGCAGGCTGAGCGGCCTGAAGAGTTGAAATTTTATGCGGCTATTTCTAAGTTTCAGACTTTTTATGATAAATCCGAAGCCGACAAGGAAGCACTTCGATTGCTCTTTAAAAATCCTGCTCGCTATCAATTTTATGAGCATGACCATCGCATTTCTGAAAAGGTAAACATCCGCTCTGTTTCTCCGGTAAGTGTTAGCGTTCCTGCCATTGACTTTCAAATTCGCGTGGAGCGAAATGCCAAAATGTATTCAGTATTTGGCGAACTCACTATTAATGAAATGCCTTGCCTGCTTCATGAAATAGAGGTTCGCTTGGGGCAATTCATAACTCGCGGAAGCAGCTGGTATTTGTGTGAAAACCATGAAATACTTGAAGCAATTTCATATTTCAAGAAGCATGAAAATGAATTTAAGTTAAAAGAGAAATCATTTGAAGCTTTCCAGCGCGATGTACTCTCTGAAATGGAAAATTACATTCCTGTAAACAGGACGTACATAAAATCCATAAGTAAAGAATTTACCCAAGAAGTTAACGCACAGCTCGCCCCGCAAAAACTGATTTACATTGCTGAAGATGGCGATTACATTTCCCTCACTCCCGCCATGCGCTACGGCAATCAGGAAGTGGCTTTGCGTTCCAAAAAGCAACTGTATGGCTTGGATACACGAGGTGATACATACTTCATAAAAAGAGATGATACGGCCGAAGACCAATTTTCGGCTATGCTCATGCGGCAACACCCGCATTTACCTGAGCAAATGGAAAATGAGCTTCAGTATTATTATTTACATAAAGCTCATTTTTTGGATGAAAATTGGTTTTTAAAAGCTTTTGATGAATGGCAGCAAAATGATATTCAGGTTTTAGGTTTTAATGAAATAAAAGGAAACAAATTCAACCCCAATAAAGCCAAGGTAAATATTGAGGTAACAAGCGGTTTGAATTGGTTTAACACCAATGTGGAAGTGAAGTTTGGTAACCAAAAAGCCTCCTTAAAGCACCTGAGCAAAGCTGTAAAAAATAAAAGCCGATACGTTCAGCTGGACGATGGTACGATGGGAATAATCCCCGAAGAATGGTTGCTGAAGTTTGCCAAATATTTCAACTCAGCTAAGATTCAGGAAGAAGCTCTGATTATTCCTAAAATGAGCTTTACGGCAGTAGAAGAAATGTATGACGAGCAATTGCTCGATAGTCAGGTTTTAACCGAAATTGCAGACTACCGCTCGAAGCTGACGAACTTTAAAGAAGTTGAAACTGTGTCCGCTCCAAAGGATTTGCAAGCATCCCTCCGCTCTTATCAATTGCAAGGTTTGAGCTGGCTCAATTTTTTGGATGATTTCAATTTTGGTGGCTGCCTGGCTGATGATATGGGCTTGGGAAAAACCATTCAGGTGATTGCCTTTATACTGCACTTACGTGAAAAACGTAGCCGCAAGACACATTTTTTGGTTTTGCCCACATCCCTCATTCACAATTGGGAAATAGAGCTGGAGAAGTTTGCCTCTTCCATAAAGTATAATCTTCACCATGGGCCAAACCGCCCCAAAACCACCGACCATTTTTCCGATTATGATTTGGTGATTACCACCTATCAAACCTTGGTTTCAGATGTTTCGTTTATCCGAGAATTTACTTTTGGCTATGTGTTTTTGGATGAATCTCAAAATATTAAAAACACAACTTCACAACGCTACAAAGCAGCGTGCTTATTGCAATCACTCAATCGACTGGTTCTAACAGGAACACCGATTGAGAACAATACTTTTGATCTATATGCGCAGCTGTCTTTTGCTTGCCCGGGATTATTAGGAACCAAAACCTTTTTTCGCCACACCTATGCCGTGCCTATTGATAAATTCAAAAAGCGGGATAGCGCCAAAGCTCTCCAGGATACGGTAAGTCCGTTTATTTTGAGGCGAACTAAAAAGGAAGTAGCGAAGGAATTACCAGAAAAAACCGAAGTGACCATCTTCTGTGAAATGGGGCCCGAGCAGCGCAGAGTTTATGATGCTTACGAAAAGGAATTCCGCGAATATCTTTCTGCGCATGATGACGAAGAAATTGACAAAAATCCAATGCACGTATTACGTGGCATCACACGCTTACGTCAAATTTGTAATGCTCCGCAACTAGTAGGCGAAGATAAATTGAAGGGCGAAACGCCCGCCAAAATTGCAATGCTAATGGAACAGCTACGCAGCATCACCGGAAATCATAAAGTGCTGGTGTTTTCACAATTCGTCTCCATGTTGGATCTCATCCAAAATGAACTGAAAACTGAAAAAATAAAGCACGTAAGCCTGACGGGAAGCACCAAAAATCGCGGAGCTGTGGTCAAACAATTTCAGGAGAATGAAGATACCCGAGTGTTTTTGATAAGCCTAAAAGCTGGTGGCACCGGCCTCAACCTTACCGCTGCCGATTATGTTTTCTTAGTTGACCCTTGGTGGAACCCTGCTGTAGAAAATCAAGCCATTGATCGTGTGTATCGAATAGGCCAGGAAAAACACGTGATTGCCGCCCGTCTTATTTGCCCTGATACAGTTGAGGAAAAAATTCAATTGATGCAGGAAGATAAGTCGCACTTGGCGAAGAAGTTGGTTGGAGAGAGTAAGCCTTTTTTGAAAGGTATGGGTAAGGAAGCAATGTTGGGGCTGGTGAGGTAGTACCACCCCTGGCCCCTCCTTTCTGGAGGGGAAATCAGATCAACTTGATTCGAAATAAAATTAAAATTTCAGGATTCAATTACATAAGAAGTCGCCACTCGTAAGTTGTGTTACTGCCAATAGGCAATCTGCTTAAATTTTTCCAGCAACTTTTAGAAAATCACAGGCCATCTCCCCTCCTTTGAGGAGGGGCTGGGGTGGTACTAAACTCCGCGCGAATTGCCTCAAGTACCATCCCAAGCTGGGATCGAACTGACTCATTGAGCACTCGCAAAACCTTAATTCCAATACTATTCAAATAGGCATCTCGCTTAGCATCAGCAATCTGTACAGACTCGTTTCGGTGATAACCGCCATCCACTTCTATTACGAGCTTTTCGGAAGGACAATAAAAATCGACAATGTAATTAGCAATGCTATGCTGACGCCTGAATTTACGCCCATCGAGCTGTGAACCTTTTAAAGCTTTCCATAAACGTGCTTCTGAAATTGTGAGATTGGATCGTAAATCACGTCTATATTTCTTGAGATATTTTCGGTTGTGGAGAGGCATAGCTTAAAAATAAAGGATTTACTCGACTTTCAACAAATTATCCAATCCACCCTTCAACCACACACTATCATTTATATTAGCCCTCCAATTTTTATACTATGTCCTCTACCCTTATTCCTATTATTTCCAAGTCGCTTGGCATCAATGCCGGACAAATTCAAAACACTATAAACCTACTGAACGAAGGTGCTACCGTGCCTTTTATTTCGCGTTACCGCAAAGAAGCCACAGGTAGTTTAGATGAAGTTCAGATTGGTAACATTCAGGAGGAATGGAAAAAATTGCAGGAGCTGATAAAAAGGCGTGAGTTCATTTTAGAAAGTATAAAAGGTCAAGATTTACTAACGCCTGAGTTAGAGTCTAAAATCAACAGCTGCTGGAATACAACCGAACTGGAAGACCTTTACCTTCCGTATAAGCCTAAGCGAAAAACGAAAGCTTCTGTAGCTCGTGAAAAAGGTTTAGAACCTTTGGCGGGAACACTGATGAAGCAGGAGATCACTGATGTGGAAGGCTTTGCAATGCGTTTTGTAAAAGGTGAAGTTACCGATGTGGAAGATGCCCTTTCTGGTGCTCGTGACATAATTGCCGAATGGGTAAATGAAAGAGCTTTCGCCAGAAATAAGGTTCGCCAGCTATTTAGCCGAAAGGCTGAGATAAGTGCCAAAGTGGTAAAGTCAAAAGCTGATGAGGCTGAGAAATATCGCGACTACTTTGATTTTGCGGAACCTTTGAAACGCTGCCCTAGCCACCGTATGTTGGCCATAAGACGTGCCGAAGCTGAAGGTTTGCTTCGTGTGCATATTCTCCTGGATGAGGATGAAGCTTTGGATATACTCGACAATATTTTTGTAAAAGGTAGAAACGAGGCTTCTGAACAAGTGCAGATTGCTGTGAAAGATGCCTACAAGCGACTACTTGCTCCTTCGCTGGAAACAGAATTTAAAAACAGCTCAAAGGAAAAAGCGGATGATGAAGCGATAAAGGTTTTTGCCGAAAACCTCCGTCAGCTATTGATGGCTCCTCCCCTAGGTCCCAAGAGGGTTTTGGCTATCGACCCGGGTTTTAGGACAGGCTGTAAAGTGGTGTGCCTGGATGAACAAGGCGGACTGCTGAGCAATGAAAACATATACCCTCACCCACCGCAATCGGAGAGCGGACAGGCAGCTGCTAAACTCAGCCGATTGATGGAGTCATATAAACTGGAAGCTATTGCTATTGGCAATGGTACTGCTGGTCGAGAAACTGAGGATTTTATTCAACGAAAAATGCATTTGCCGAAAGGCACAGAAGTGTACGTGGTGAATGAAGCAGGGGCATCGATTTACTCAGCCAGTAAGGTGGCGCGTGAGGAATTTCCAACCTATGATGTAACGGTGCGTGGTGCGGTTTCTATTGGTCGCAGACTGATGGATCCTTTGGCCGAACTGGTAAAGATTGATCCGAAAAGTATCGGTGTGGGACAATATCAGCATGATGTGGATCAAAATAAGCTGAAGCAAAGTTTGGACAATGTGGTGGAAAGTACGGTGAACCAAGTTGGCGTAAACCTAAATACCGCCAGCAAGCATTTGCTTACTTATGTTTCGGGTCTGGGCCCAAAGTTGGCCGAAAACATAGTAAAACATCGCGATGAAAACGGAGCTTTTACTTCTCGAAAAGAATTGAAAAAAGTCGCAGGTCTTGGCCCAAAAGCTTTTGAGCAGAGTACAGGTTTTTTACGAATAGCTAACGGTGACAATCCTTTGGACAATTCTGCTGTACACCCTGAAAGCTATAGTATTGTTGAAAAAATGGCGAAAGATATGGGGCGCCAAGTAAGCTCTATGATTGGTGCTACCAAAAAGCTTGAGGAAATTGATTTATCGAAATACATCACAAAAGATGTTGGGCTTCCTACCCTGAAAGACATTATTTCTGAACTGGGGAAAGTAGGCCGTGACCCGCGTGGTAAAACAGAAGTTTTCTCTTTTGATCCAAACATTAGGAAAATGGAAGATCTGCGCGAAGGCATGATTTTACAAGGTTTGGTGAGTAATATTACCAAGTTTGGCGCCTTTGTGGATATAGGCGTAAAGCAAGATGGACTGGTTCATATTTCGCAGCTAGCCAACAAGTTTGTGAGTGACCCCAATGGAATAGTAAGGCTTCAGCAACAGGTTACCGTTAAGGTAACGGAAGTAGATATTCCAAGGAAAAGAATACAGCTGAGTATGAAGGATGTGTAGATTTGTTGAAAAGTGGTTTTGACTTGTGGTTTTGACTTGTGATTTTGACTTGTGATTTTGCAAAGTTTTTCCAAATCAATGTGTTGCATTAAATTGCATCAACTCTAATTCGATACAATGAAAAACGCCTGGTTCAACTTCTCTCTATTTCTACTTTTATCGTTAGCACTTTCACAATGTGATATAAACCAAGAAACGAACTCCTTAAAGGTTGCAGCTTCTGATCCTTTCAAAGAATCCATAGTTCCAAGCCAAAGTTTTGAGATAACTGGTAAAATGGATACCGTTTTACAAGGTTCAAACGGGACTATGATAGTCATTCCAAAAGGAGCTTTTATGGATTCCTATGGGAATACTATTATTGGCGAAATCAAGATAGAATTGGCCGAAGCACTAAGCCTTGATGAGATGATATTTTCAAATCTCACAACCCAATCCAGCGGTCAACCTCTGGAAACCGATGGCATGATCTATATAGATGCAATATCAAACGGTGAACATCTTAGGATCAATCCAAAGAATCCCATTTACATAGAAATACCAACGAAAGAAAAGATTCCGGGAATGATGGCCTACAAGGGAATCAGGGATTCTGAGGGTAACATGAATTGGGTAGATCCTCAACCGATTGAGAACTATTTAGTCACGGTCGACATTAATCTATTAGATTTTTATCCCAATGGTTTTGAAGATGAAATTGTTAAAGGACTACCATTTAGAAAACATGACACACTAACTAAAAACCTTTCAGATAGCCTTTATTACAGTCTGTCTGTTTATAAACTTGGAGATCTACCTGAAATAGCTGAAGAAATTATAATGAATGAACCTTACTATAACAAACAAAGTAAGGTCGTAAATGGAAAGTATACTGAGCAATCTTACTATCAATATTACAATGCGAAAACCCAACAAGAGGAAGTTGGATTTGATACTTCTAAGGCCAAATGCTGTGGCATAGACCCGGCAATGATTAAAGTTTTAAAATCTGGTAAATACGACAGTACCCTGATCGCAACTCGTGAATTTCAAACCAGACTTCAATCCATTTTTGAAACCTGTGAAAATGAAATATTGGAGGTTTATGTCAATAATATTGGTCTAGACCTCTATAAACTTGACAGCATGGCTGCCTATAAGTTGAGAGCTCATAAGATGGCTAAAACATTTGAAAACTATAGCCACGATAAACTCACAAATGTTAGAAATGCCAACAAGTATGTAAGGTTATTGAGAGGATATTACGGAAAGGAACTATCAAAAACCAAAAAGGAACTAGAGAAACTTAGAAGAAAAGCCTTAAAGCAATTGGATAGAGAAAGTAAGGCCTTTGAAAAAGTCGCTGGCGATTACCGCAAACTTCTTTTCAAACGTGAAAAACACCGCATGCAGAAATATGGTTTTGAATGGGCTTCTACCGGATGGATAAACATTGATAAAGGAACTCAACCTAAAACTTGGTTTGCTCAGCCATTAGAGGTGAAGCTTGATAGTAAAGTTGAATTTGATAGAGTGTATTGCTATGCTGTTTATACTTCAATTAAAAGCATATACAGGCTTAATACCGATGATGGTGAAACATTTTATGTAGGCAATGGTGATGATAAGGAAATGCTAATGCCTAACAATGGTTTTGGAGAACTTATAGGCATTGGATACTTGGGTGATAAAACCTATTTCGCTAGGGAAACCTTCATTCCTGGTAAGGACATCTTTCTTAATCTGAAATGGGAAGGAAAGAACATGAATGATATAAAAGATGAAATCAGGGAATTCGAAAAATTTGGTAAAGAAAACCGGATAAGTAAGGATTTGGAATACATGGCGATTTTCGAAAAAGAAAAACAGCGACAGCAAAAGCTTGTAAAAGAGAAAAAATTCATAGAAACACTCCATGATATTGCTTTTCCTTGTTGTCCGATAAATCCTGACGGGAAAGTTTTATACGAAGAAAACTGTAGTAGTTGCCATAAGATCAACCAAAAATTGATTGGACCAGCATTGCATGATGTTACTGCTAAACATGATATAGCGTGGTTATTAGCGTTTACACGGAACAATAAAAAGTTAAGAGATGAAGGTAATCTTGCAGCCCAAGCAATTTTTGAAGAATATAACGGTTCGGTAATGCCTAGGTTTGATTTGACTAATTCTGAAATTGAAGCTATCTACGACTATATCGATGAGTATAACTCGGTAAACCTCTAAACAGAAAAGACGTTTTCAAATTTCATAAAATATTACCTTCAACCCTCCAAAAACCAACAAACAAATGAACCGCATTTTGCCTTCTATCCAAAAGACAATTGTACTGTCAGGTATTATAGTTTTTGTGGCAGCTTGTTCACAAAAAACAGCTCCTGCTTCCAAAGTCGAAAAGCCGTATGATGGCCCAAAAGTGACATATAATGAGCATATTGCCCCACTTATGGAGCGTAGTTGTTCTCCTTGTCACTATCCATCCAAAAATGGTAGAAAGCAACCTTTTGACACGTATACCTCTGTGAAAGAAAGGCATGATGATATCCTATATCGAGTTCAGCTACCCTCCAATAATTTTAGGCACATGCCTTACATGAATGAAAACCCAAGTCTGACTGCTGAAGAAATACAAATGTTGAAAAACTGGGCACACGGAGGTTTTTTAGAAAGTTAATTGAACTATATAAGCGCAGTAGGCTTTAAGAAACTTAGAAATCCTTAGCTTCCATTTTTTACAAACTACAAAGCCATGAATCACATCTTTCACTCTATTAGCAAGATTATAGTGCTAGGTAGTGTCGTCTTCTTTGTAGTTACATGTTCACAATACACAGCCTTTGCGGCAAAAGCTAAAGAGCCGTTCGATAGCACCAAAGTGACTTATAAAGCAGACATTGCTCCTATTATGGAGCGCAGTTGTGCCCCTTGCCACTTTCCTAAAAAAGATGGAAAGAAGAAACCTTTGGACACTTATACTACTGTAAAAGGCAAAATCGAAAAAATACTGGACCGCGTTCAATTGCCGCCAGACCATAGAAAACACATGCCCTATAAAAATGCAACACCAGGTTTTTCTGCTGAAGAAATTCAAATGCTGAAGAACTGGGCGCGTGACGGTTTTATAGAAAGTTAATCTAAGGTCTATTCATGCGCATCCCTACTGTAAAACTTCGCATCTTTGCAGCCTCAAAGAGACATTATGGAATTAGGTAAATACAATAAACTCACTGCTGCCCGCTACACTAGCGTTGGACTTTTTTTGGAAGATACTGAAGGAGAGTCGATTCTTCTTCCCATGAAATGGGTGCCAAAAGACGTGCAAGAAGGTGATGAAGTGGAGGTATTTATTTACCTCGATTCTGAAGAACGCCCCATTGCTACTACCATGAAGCCTGCTGCTCAGGTTGGAGAATTTGCTTATTTGCAAGTAAAACAAACCACAAGCATGGGCGCCTTTTTAGATTGGGGTTTGCAAAAAGATTTGTTCGTTCCCTTTATTGAGCAAGAAGGCCGAATGCAAGCCAATCACTGGTATACAGTGTATTTGTACATCGATCCGCTAACCGATCGTATCACCGCCTCCGCGCGAATTGAAAATTTTCTGGAAAAGGAAAACGTTGAATTGCAGCCAAATCAAGAAGTTGATCTTTTGGTGGCCAGCCAATCCCCTTTGGGTTACAATGTGATTATCAATCAAAAGTACATGGGGCTTGTGTATGAAAATGAGGTATTTAAAAACCTAAAACTTGGTGATAAGCCAAAAGGCTACATTAAGCAAATACGCGAAGACAATAAGATTGACGTAAGTCTGCAGAAGCAAGGCTACGGTAATGTAGAGCCCAATACTCAGGTTATTTTGGATAAATTGAAAAGTGCAGATGGCTTTTTACCTCTAAATGACAAAAGCTCTCCAGAAGAAATCACTGCTCAACTTGAAATGAGCAAGAAAACTTTCAAAAAAGCAATTGGTGGTTTGTATCGCGAAAAGCAGATTACAATTGAAGACGATGGAATAAGATTGGTTTAATCCTTTTTATCCAAAAGATTTTCAGTGGCCGTAATGGCTTCTCCCACGGTTAGCATTTTTTCCGCTGTTTCGTCATCTATTTCAATGTCGAAATGCTCTTCCATATCCAGAATAATATCTACCAAGTGAGCAGAGTTTATCTGTAAATCCTGTAGCATATCCGTTTCCGGAGAAAGGTTTTCAAAGGCCTCCTCGTTTTGCACGTAAGGCTTGATTATAGTTTTTAGTTGAGCCTCTATTTCTGAGCGCGTCATGCACGGTATTTTTTAAAAATGATACAGGAATTCACATCGCCAAAGCCGAAGCTCGACTTAGCAATAATAGTATTTTCCTGCTGTATTAATTCATGTGGAATACAGGATTCATCAATTAATTCAAGGATTTTTGGGTGAACCTCCTCACAATTGATGGAAGGGTGAGCATAATTTCCTGCAAGCTGCAGCACACAAGCCACAGATTCTATGCTTCCTGCTGCACTCAGGCAATGGCCAGTCATTGATTTTAAGGAATTCACTCTTGGAAATTTCTTTCCGGAAAGCCTCAAAGCTGTGCTCCAATTTTCTATTTCAGGAACATCACCCATTGTAGAAGTAAGGTGGCCAGAGATAAGGTCAATTTCATGAGGTTCAATTTTAGAATCCCTCAAAGCACCTTCAATGCACTTTTGTATGCCCATAGAGTTTGGTGCCGTCATAGTGCCTCCTCCCCTTTGCCCGCCTGAGTTTACAAAGCCTCCGGCTATTTCACCATATATTTTTGCACCTCTCGCTTTCGCTGAATCGAGTGACTCCAGAACCAGTGCTCCTGCTCCACTGCCTGGCACAAATCCCGAGGCATCGGCAGCCATTGGTCGTGAAGCTGCTTTTGGATTTTCATTGCTTTTATAATTCAGAACACGCATCGCATCAAAGCCTCCCCACACGTGTGGGCTGTCGGCATCGCAACTCCCTGCTAACATAATCTGAGCTTTGCCGTCTCTTATGCGCTCATAGGCCATTAAAATGGACTCTGTGCCAGTGCTGCATGCCGAAGCATTGGTAGTTACCTGGTTTCCCAAACCCAACTTCCCGGCAAGGAAAGCACTAATAGCGCTGGGCATAGTTTGTTCCACCATGGTAGTTCCAAGTTTGCGCACCTTCAAGTCATCGGTTCTGTAAATGGCATCACGCAAGGTATTGATGCCGCTTATCCCGGATCCGAAAACTGTTCCATATTCCCATTTGGGCTCGGCATCGCTTTCCGCAAAAGTTAGGTCAGCGTCTTTCCAAGCTTCCAATCCAGCTAATATTCCATAAATCACACCTTTAGCCGAAAGGCGCTTTAGCTCAAGTTCCGTAAAGCTGGCAGATAGTAATTCGTCTGTAATCTTTGGTACCCCTCCAACCTGGCATCTAAAGTTGAGTTCCTCCAGTTCGGAAATAAACTCAATCCCAGACTGGCCAGCCTTTATAGCTTTCTCAAAATCAGGAATGCCAACACCATTTGGCGCTACCACGCCAAGGCCTGTTATTACTACTCTATTTTTATGCTTTTCCAAATTCTTGGTTTAACTTTTTGTGATTATTCCACTCAGTTCTCCGCTACAAACCCGCTCACCTGCTTCATTGTACATTTCTACCCGGCATTTTAGTTTGCCCAATCGCCAGTACTTTTTGGTGGAAATTACTTTTACTTTTTCTCCAGGGTATACTGCTTTTTCAAACAAGACCTTGGATTCTGAGAATACAAATGCGGTTTGTCCTTCGTTTTCAGCCTTCAATACAGTTCGGCTTGATGCCGGACCACTCTGGCTGACATTTTGCCCAATGAGGAAAACACCTAAACACACAAGTCCAATTTGAGCCATGCATTCCGTAAGAATAACACCGGGTGTTACCGGATGGTTTTCAAAGTGACCTTGATAGAAATATTCGTCTTTTTTGAAAGTATAAAAACCTTCGCAGCCTTGCTCATCAACATGAGTCAATTCATCCACAAAAAGAAAAGGATGCGCGTAAGGAAGTTGTTGAACTATAGTTTTAAGTAAACTCATTAACTAATTGATTCACCACCATCTACTGGTATTATTGCACCATTAATCCATTGTGCTTCCTTTAGCGAAAGCATGTAGACCACGTTGGCCACATCTTCGGGTAAAGTAAGCCTCCCAAAAGGGCTTCGTTGAATAGCTTGATTTACCAAATAACTACTCCCTGGAATCATTCTCAGCGAAGGGGTATCGGTTATTCCAGGTTGTAAAATATTAGAACGGATACCATAAGGTGCTAGCTCCAGAGCCATGTTTCGTGAAATAGCTTCGAGCATGGCCTTAGCGGAAGATACAGCCGCATAGTTTCTCCAGGCTTTTCTACCACCTTCGCTTGTAAGCGCCACACAAGATGCTTGTGCATCAAAACAGCCATTGTCCAGCAGTGCCTTGGCCCAATTGTAATAACTCACCGCCATTGCCTGTGCTGTAAGTAAAAAGTCATCTTCTTTCAAAAAGTTTGATTCTCCACGAAATGCACCTTGCAAACCCGCTGGCAACATATCAGAGTTAAGAATGGGCGCCATCAGTTTTAAGTTTCCTTTTGCAATGGAGTGTAAAAGCAGCTTTATAGAAACGCCTCTTTCCTTTAGTTCGCTTACTATTTCGGTCACAACCCCCACTTTCAAGGCATCCTTGTTAAAAGTCAGACATTCTACACCAAGTTCTTTTATAGCTTGAAATTCCTTTTCGGCTATAGCTTCATCCGCCTTTCGCGCTCTATACACGATGCATAGATTGACACCTTCGGCAGCCATCTTTTTAGCTGTAGCCAAACCAATACCGGAGCTTCCGCCTAATATTAAAACCCAATTTCTCACAACTTTTAACTTTTAACCTTAAACTTTTTACCTGCTACTCCCATTCCAACAAAACTCTCTGAGCCGAAAACCCAGGGCCGAAACTCAACATCAATCCCTTCTCACCAGCAGGTATTTCTTTATTGAGATACTCTTCCAAAACATAGAGCACTGTTGCGCTACTCATGTTCCCATAAATGCGAAGGACTTCTTTTGTAATGTTAATATTCTTACCCATATCATGCAGCAAGTCTTCCACCATTTTTACAATTTTCTTTCCGCCTGGGTGAAATATAAAATGCTCCAAATCCTTTATTTCAAGCTGGTTTCTCTCTAAAAACGGAAGCAAAATATCATCAAAATGCTCTTGTATTTTCTCTGGCACCGAAGGGTCTAGAACCATTTGTAATCCGCCATTGGTAAGGTTGAAGCCCATCATGTGTAGCTCATCAAAAAAATGATACATGCCCGTATCTTTTATCACCGGCAGCACTTTATCATCACTAGGGCCCAGAATTGTTGCCGCCACTCCATCTCCAAAAATTGCGGCACTCACCATATTCGTCATGGAGAAATCATCCAGCTGAAAGGTAGATGTTGGCGACTCTAAAGCCACAATTGCCGCCCGTTTCCCAGGATTCGACTTCAATAAATCATGTGCATAAATAAGCGCTGAAACACCGGCAGCACAGCCCATTTCGGTAATTGGCATGCGTACCACATCTTGTTTCATTTTAAGGCTATTAATAAGGAATGCATCTACCGAAGGAATCATAATACCCGTGCAGCTTGTAGTGATAATGAAATCAATATCGGTGGGTTGTAGCTCTGCTTTATCCAAAGCTTTTTGGAGTGCAAGCTCCGCCAGCTTGGTCATTTCTATTGCATAATGCTTATTCTTTTCCTCAAATGAAGTTTTGGTAAACACATCTTCCAAATCCATGATGCTGTACCTTCGATCTACCTGAGCGTACTTAAAAATGCGCAAAACTTTATCCCGAAACCTCTTGGGTTGCTCTGCTAACCACGCTTCTACTACCGGTAAAATTTCTTCAGTTGTTTTAGTGTGTGGCGGCAAAGCCTTGGCTGTTGCTAATATTTTAGTAGTGGGGTTAGTATTCAATGGGATTTGAGTTTTGTCTTTTTATGTTTAAACTTCAATATACGATAACACGGTAGCGAAAGGCCCAACACCATTCTATAGTGTAGGTTTTTATTTCAGCTCTTTCCATGATCCTTTTCCAATCTGCTCTGGTAAAGGCTTTTTTAATGGATAAAAGCCCGTCATGCCTACTAATCCTTGAGAAGCGCAAAAGTTTAGAGGTCAGCCTAAATAAGTGATACGCTAAGCTAGACCGCTGCAAATCATTGATTAAAATAACAGCACCCTGCGCATTACAGTTTTTGATAATCCTCAAAATTTCATCATCCTCAAAATGGTGCAAAAACAAATTGAACAGATAAATGTCAGCCTTACTTTCTTCAAATTCCTTGGAAAAAATATTTTGAATCTTGTATTCAATGTCTGGTGTAACCAATGATTCTTGCCTTGAAAAAGCGATGGCGTGTGAATTAGCATCAACACCTGTTAGTTTTATTTTAAAACTTTGATTTTTAAATACATGATAAGCTTCACGTAAAGTATCACCTCCACCGCAACCTACATCTACAACATGCCAATTTTGCTGTTCAGGCTTTTGCTTAAAAATGGCTTTTAAACCATTCATTACTACGGAATAACCACCTAAGTAAGTATTTACAGATTTTAGCTCACGAAGGTTTTCAGAAAGTTCATTTCCTTGTAAATCAAAATCATCTAAAATTTCCTTCTCGTTACTTCTGTAAGCTAAATTCATTTTACTTGAATTAGTATTAAAGCACTTCTTTACCATGCGAAAGCTGGACAGCCTTATTCAAAAGCCCAGGAAACTTGCTTAGCACGTTTACTCCTAAATTAGAAAGAACGGGCTTACCAAACATCCCTTGAACAGCTTTTCCAAAGTTTAACCTAAAATCAAAAGCTTGACCCCACTCCTGCTCATATCTATTTTCCATTTCCTTGCGGGAAATACGCTGTTGCAAGAATGCATCAACCACACCTGAGCAAATTTTTGCCGAATGAATAGCAATGGCCATCCCATTTCCGCATAGCGGATGGATTAAGCCTGCGGCATCACCGCTCATCAACACATGGTTCTCAACACTTTTCTTGGCCATAAAGTTGACCTGACTTATCACTAGTGGTTCAAATACGGACTCTGCATTTTCTAAAAACCTTTTAAGGTGTGGGTTTTGAGAAAGATGCTTTTCTTCAATATCCTGTATACTGCCGTATTGCTTAAAAACCTTTGTGGTAGTTAGGTAACAAAGGTTTACATGGTTGTTTTCTACACGGGAAAGCCCACAGTAGCCACCTACAAAATTGTGAAGTGCCACGAGGTCTTCAGGGAAATCAACTTTAAAATGATGCTTCACGCCTACATAATCTGTTTTCTGATTAAAGAATTCCCGTCCCAGTTTTTTATCCAAAACAGAACGTTTGCCAAAAGCTCCAATAACTACTCGTGCAATGAAAGTTTCACCATTCATAAGGGTCACGGTAAACTCATCATTCTCAAAAGAAACATCATTTACAGTGGTGTTTAGCATAAACCTAACACCCAACTCACTGGCTCTTTCAAAAAGAAAATTATCAAATGCATATCGGCTTATACCAAAACCGCCCATTTTCATGCTACAGGAGGCTATTTTACCGGAAAGTGAGGAAATCTCAAAGCGATTGATACTCTTAGGTTGTAAAGTCTCTGGAAATGCACCAAGCCTTTGTAGGTAAGGTTTTACTTCATTAGAAACATACTCTCCACAAACTTTATGAAATGGGTATTCTTTCTTCTCAATTAACATCACTTCATAGCCTCGCAATCGCAAATCAATAGCGTTTGTAAGGCCAGCAAGGCCACCACCAATGATTAATATATCCGGACTAGTTTGAATGTTTAACAGTATTACATTTCACAGCTATAAAGAAATAATATTTTTGTTGGCTAAATGTTTTTAATGCGCAATTCTCAACTTCTACTTCTCTCTCTGCTCATAAGCCTTAATATGTTTGGCCAAGGGTTTACGGCTAACCTCAGTAAATTGGAAATATCCGCGCCTCTCACCTTTAGTATTGATAGTGTGATTTACGCCAGAGAAAACAAGGAAATACTAGGTTATATCGCCAATAAAAAAACCAAATATTACTCTACCGTATTTCCCTCTGAACCTGTCAGCATAGCTATAAAAAGAGCCTTTGGTAAAAGTAAAGGGGAGGAAAAACTCATTTTACGCATAAATAAATTGTTTGTTTACCAAACTCTACAAGATGATAGTCGGTTTTACAATATTGACTTGAACGTTAGTTTTATTTCCAGAATGGATAATAAATACATGGAACGTTTTACCTCTGCTCAAACCTTAAAGTTTAGAGCAAACTATGGAAACAGATATGTGGTATCTACCATTGGAGAGCTTTTGGATGGTGCATTTGCAGAGTATCAAAACCTTAAGAAAGAAGGAGAGCTAAGAGACAAAGAAATTCCTCAAAGTGAAGTAATTCGCAAAAAGGATCTCACACCACCTAAAAAGATAAATGCCACTGGCAAACGTGGGCTTTATTACAACGTATACGACCTTAGGGATGGAATTATGGATACGGTAACCCAATTCAGCTTTGAGCCAACTAAAACAAAGGATAATGAACCTGCGGAAGGTAAATTGAAATTGAACCAAAAAAGTGCTTCTTGGAAAGATGTCTACGCTTTTTCAGATGGCAATGATATTTACCTACAAGTTGGTCGAAAATATTTTCAATTAACGGATAGTGCGGGATATTTTTGGCTTGACTTTTACCCTGGCTATACCCAATCAGAAAGCTATAGTGGAGGCATGGTGGTAAGTGGTATAGTTGGAGGTTTAATAGGCGTAGGTATTTATGCGCTGGCTGCTACTTTCCCCAAAGGCCACGATGCATATTATTTAGATTTTGAAAGAGGAACTGTAGTTCCGATTAGTTATTTGGACACAGAGAAAATGGCGAGTCTCACCTACTTTTACGGCAGCAGTTTTTTGGATGATTCTGACACTTTATTAGTTACCATCAATAGCAGCGTTCCATTTAAGCTTGGAAAAAATCAATTTGTGGTGGTTGAATCCGATTACAAATGTGAGCCTATTGAATGCTGCATTATTGGTATTAATGAAAATACTTGTAAAACGGTCACTCCTATTCTTTTTAAACCTCAAGTGTTTCGCTGCACTAAGCGGAGAACTGATAAGTATAGAATTGACAATGTGCAGGGAAGCGAAAGAGCGGGTATAATTCATACTATACAATCTGGAGAAGCAGATGAAATTTTGGTTGAATAAATGATGACGAAATCTATTCAGGAACTATCTGCTCCAATTCATCCTCTCCCACGGCATTCTTAAAAAAAACCATCAACTGTTTCATTTGCTCCTGAGCTTTTCTTTTTCCGGCAATAGCGGCAAAGTAAAATACTAGAAACACTACCGCACCAATTGGGATCAACCATAAAAAGAAAGTACCCTTTCCCAAACTAAACTGAGAATATCCCAAAACAATTCCTGCAAGTACAGCTAAACCGGCAACGGTATAAATAAACATAAACATAGTCCAGATGGAAGCTTCGGGCCCTATGAGTAAGCGTATTGTTGTTTTTTCCTCAGCTCCTTTTTCAAGATTTACATCTAAAGTTGGGCTCCAAAAATGACGGTGTATTGCAGGAAATGAAATGATAAGATGATGACTTACTGAGCGATATTGTAGGCTGAAAATATTGAGATGATCATCCTTTAAAGCAGTTTTTAGCCTCTCTCTGACTTCATCAATGCTAAGTTGAGATGAAAATTTATAGCGTGGTCTCAGGGCGGTTTCATTCATAGGATTAATGTAGAAAAATTTTAAATGAACTTTATTTACAGGTTAGGCATCATAAGATGTTGTTTAAAAGATTTTTTTGAAAAAATTATATATTGCCTAACTAAACAATTACTTAACAACGCGAATCTCTACTCAAACCTTAGCCCTTCTATAGCTGAAGCTACTTTTCTTGTAGTTACACTTAATTTAATTATACCGTCATTTTTCCAAATGCAGATGGGTTAAAGAAAGTTTGGGGATTTTGCAATCGTGACCTGAGAAACCTTTACATCATGAAACAAGCATTACTATTTACACTAATCATTTTCGGTTTATTTAACTCCCATATCCAAGCTCAATGCCGATACGACTCAAAAGTTCAAGAATTCAGAAACAAGGCTAATAATGCCGGAACCAAAGAAAGTAGCAACGGTTCTCAAGGCTATTTTCAATATGCCAATTATTACGAACAAATGTGTTGGTGCGAGAGCGAGCTATCTGACGCTGACATGGAGAGGCTTGTAGCCACAATAAATGGATGTGTTCAAATTGTAAACTCCCAATATTCAAGCTTGGCAGGAAAGTTACCCACCATGACGAAAGCAAAGTGCAAAGGGATGTCAAAAAGTAGCAGCACTAACAATAGCACCAATTCTAATTCTCAAAGCCCTTCTCTACAACAAGATATGATGCAGTTGATGAATAACTTTAACAATGCCATGTCACTAAAGCGTCAAGGTGAGGCTATGGCTCATGCTTTTGCCAATGAGGTTAAACGCTTTGGAGAATTAGGCACTGCCTCCAACCCACAAGAGCTCCTGAATAATTTCAACCACAACATGTCTCAGATCTCAGAATTGCAAGCACAAAACAAGATAGATAACTTAAATCAAATTGGTAATACAGCAGTAAGTGCACTTAACGATTTAAATTCCGGAAATACTGATGGGGCACTACTGAGTGCTGCTGCATATCTCGATCAACGAGAAGCTCAAAAGGAAGCTCAACGCGAAGCTGAGTATCAAAAGCAAAAACTTATTCAGCAGCATAAAGAAAAGATGTCTCAGTTTTACTGGAAGGCAGTAGAGTTAAATGATCAAAGTATTAATGCCTACTACAGAAATGCTGCTTTTACTTTTTCAAAAAATGAAGAAAACTACAACCTCGCCTATGTAGCCCACCATCAGTGTTTTGCTGATTATATGAAGAATAATTTCAGCTACAGTAATACGTTGTGGACACAAAACAACTGCGCAAAACCACAGGAAACATTTTCTCTTGAAAACAACCTTATCCCACTGGATGTGCAGTATATCAATACCGCAAAGCGCAAATACCAACTTTATACAAGCACTGGCAGCACCTACTTCAAGGAAGCTGCGGTGCGTTTTGCAGGCTCCGCTGTAGATGAAAAACCTTCCGCTGAGTACTTCTACTTAATGGGACATTATGCTGGTATTGACGACCCCATTGTAGCCTTTACAGCTTTTGAAACTGCCAAAGAAATGGATGCAGGCATGTTTAATTCAACTGAAAAGTATGAGGAGTATATGGGGGTTAAGCTACGTCTCTCCTATTTATTAAAGGAGGCGATTGATAATAATGATGTGAACTATTTAAAAATCGCTACCGCTGCTAGTCTTCACAAAACAATCGATGTATATGGTATGCCTGCCATTGCATATGCAATTCAGCAAGACAATCCTGATGCCGTACAGCTCTTTTTAAATGACTATATCAAAGATCAAACACAATATAAAGTGAAAGTTCAAGTGCGTGAAACCATGATCATTGCTGCTATCAATAACTCAGAAGCTACGTTACAACGCTTTGTAGAAATGGACTTTTCTGTAGATTATAAAATAAAGAGCCAGACACCATTTGAGGCTGCACGAAAAGCTCAGGCAAATGATGCAGCAATTCTTATCGCAATAAACTCCAAACACACCACTAAATATCAAACACAAATTATTGATGCAGCAGCTGAAGCTCACGACTACATTACTCTGCGCAAGCTACAGCGAAAAACCTCCAGTACGGAGCATAGCCAGCGTATTACAAACCTCATGACTGATTTTGATGAAAAAGCTTATGCAAAAGCCTCTGAAATAAACACCAAAGAATCATACGAATACTACATTTCTAACTTTCCTCTTGGAAAATACCTGAATGATGCCAGATCTAGAATTTCAAAGATCGAAGAGACCCGTAGTTACAATCTAGTTGTAGAATATAAATCTATTGATAGAGCTAAGGAATTTCTTCAGAACTATCCAGAAAGCAAATATGCAAAGGAAGTTCAGCTATTATTATTCGACCAACTGTATGAACAAGGAAATTCTGAATATGCCAGTAAGGAGACTTTTAAAGCGAAGAGCAGTTATAAGGCAGCTTACGAATTAAAAGAGGCTGTTGAAAATGAACGGCCTAAGGAACTGAGAAACCTAAAATCACAAATTAATACTCTCAACTCTCATGTGGCTCTGCACTTTGAGTTTGACAGTAACGGAGGTTTTGGATTTGGAACTATTGGCTTAAAAACCAAAGGAGTCGGTTTTTATTGGACTGGCAGTTTAAACGTTCCTTACGCGTTTAGTGAAATACCCATTTATATCTTAGATGAGGATAATGTTCTCAAAAAAGATGCTGGTGGCCCTGAAAACAGCTTCATCATTTTGGACAAAACAGAAAGTATTCGCAGTGCAATCTGGTTAGGGTTATCATTAGGTGCAACCTACAAAATTGCCAAACCACTATGGCTATCAGCAGGTGTAGGTGTGGGAGCCTATGGTCAAGTGGATAGCTATACCTTTAAGGAAGCCAATAATCCATCGGATTTACCCACAGCAGAAGTGCAAACACAAGAGGTTCATAACAAAGTTGAATCGGGCGCTGTAGTATATTTTGAAGCTGGTGCTTACTTCCGGATTACCAAAGGTTTGTTTCTCAAAGGTGGAGTAACTACCTCTTCCAAAATGACGTTTGTACAATTTGGTATTGCAACATCTATTTTCAAGTACTAGCACCGCTAATTACCTCTAGCTATGACCAAGCATCTTATAATCGCTATTTGCCTAATAGCCAACTTCACCCATGCCCAAGAGTTAACTGACAAAGAAATCCTCAGGAAAATGCAAGCCAAAGAAATCATTTGGGGTGAATTTTACGGTACCGAGGTAGCTTTGGTAAAAATGAAAAGCACCAAAAAGTGGGGTATGTACGAAGTAGATAGGTACATGTATGAAGAAAATCTGCAGTATAAAGAAATCGTTCCTCCCCGATTTGATTCCATTGGTTGGTTTGAGGATAAACCTTTTGCCATAGTAAAGCGGAAAAAAAAGTATGGCATCCTTCTCAATCCACAAGAGATTTACGATGCGGCCACCAAAGTGAAATGTGACTACGATGATATTAAAGTAGTTGAAAAGGATTATGAATATTACCTTAAGGTAAAAGTGGATTCTAAATGGGGTCTGCTAGACTGGTTTGATGGAATATATGTCCTTGACCCTTCATTTGATTCTGCTGAAGATGTCCCACTTTTCAAAATTGACGATTGGAATCTAGATACTTATAAAAACGCCAAACAAACTCTGAATGCAGACATCGTGGTATTTGACAAAAACAATGGTGATGGTGTTTTTAAAGCCCGTTCTCGCGAAACACAAAAGTGGGGTCTATTTCAAAGTTTAAGCAGCGAGGCCATTGACGAGTTGATTCCCATGACCTATGATAGCCTCAGGTTTACTCCTGTTAACAATCCCTACACCATTGTCTATCAAAACGGAAAGCTTGGTGTATACCTTTCTAAATGGACTTTTGATGATGAGGCCAAACAAACGGTAGAATGTATATATGAGGATTACAAGCGTTATGATGCAGAAGGTAAACCCGCGTTGGCTGTAAAGAAAAATGGAAAATGGGGCTGGGTTGATTGGAAAACAGGAGAAGAAAAATCTGAATTTAGCTTTGATACACCTGAGGAATTACCCTTTCCCTTATACACACAGGATTATTGATTGATGTTTAAAACATCAATACCTCTACTACTCTATTCCAAAGAATACCCGTACTTTTGCAGCCTCAAAATTTAGGCTATGATTTCAGCAAACAATGTATCCCTTCAATTCGGCAAACGCGTTCTTTTTGACGAAGTTAACATCAAGTTTCATGGTGAAAGATGCTATGGATTAATTGGTGCCAACGGTGCCGGAAAATCTACTTTTCTAAAAATACTTAGTGGTGAGGTGAGCCCTACCACCGGTAATGTAGTATTGGAGCCAGGAAAAAGGATGGCCGTACTAAGTCAAAACCACGATGCTTTTGATGACCAAACTGTGCTAAACACAGTAATTATGGGGCACAAAGACCTTTGGAACCTGATGCAGGAAAAAGATGCCATTTACGCTAAGCCAGACTTTAGCGAAGAAGATGGTATCAAAGCTTCTGAGCTTGAAGAAAAGTTTGCTGAGATGGACGGCTGGAATGCTGAAAGTGATGCTGCTTCCCTACTTAGCGGCCTTGGAATTACCGAAGCTGACCACTACAAAATGATGGTAGACATGGAAGGTAGCATGAAGGTACGTGTGCTTTTGGCGCAGGCCCTTTTTGGTAATCCTGATGTACTTATTCTGGATGAGCCTACCAACGACCTGGATTTGAAAACCATTAGTTGGTTGGAAGATTTCCTAATGAACTTTAGAAATACAGTAATCGTAGTATCGCATGACCGTCACTTTTTGGACACTGTGTGTACCAACATTGCCGATATAGATTTCCAAAAAATACGCACCTACACGGGTAACTATACCTTTTGGTATGAAAGTAGCCAGCTAGCTTTGCGCCAGCGCTCAGCCGCCAACAAGAAAGCTGAAGATAAGCGTAAAGAACTTCAGGAATTTATTTCCCGCTTTAGCGCGAATGCCTCTAAAAGTAAGCAAGCAACCAGCCGTAAAAAGCTTTTGGAAAAAATCAACATTGACGAAATTCAGGCCAGTAGCCGTAGATATCCTGCTATTATATACAATCAGCAACGCGATGCTGGTGACCAAATTCTGGAAGTTGAAAACCTTAGCGCACACGCTGAAGATGGCTCTGTGCTTTTCAAAGATTTGAACTTTAAGGTAAACCGTGGCGATAAAATCACTTTCCTTAGTGATAACAGTTTGGCCATCACTACCCTATTCGAAATTTTGAATGGAAACCTTCAGCCGGATAGCGGAAGTTTTACTTACGGACAAACCATTACCACTTCTTATTTGCCCAATAACAACGCCCCGTTTTTTGATACCGATGACAACCTAATCGATTGGTTACGTCAATATTCTGAAAACAAGGACGAAGTTTATGTTCGTGGATTTTTGGGTAAGATGCTTTTCACTGGAGAAGAATCATTCAAATCTGCCAGAGTACTTTCTGGAGGTGAAAAAGTACGTTGTATGCTTTCTCGCATGATGCTAAAAGAAGGAAACGTATTGATGCTTGATGAGCCAACCAACCACTTGGATTTGGAATCCATTCAAGCTTTGAACAACGCTTTGAAAGACTTTAAAGGAACCATTCTATTTACATCTCATGACCACACTTTTACACAAACTGTAGCCAACCGTGTTATTGAATTTGGAGTAAATGGAACTTTGGATAAGTTGATGGATTATGATGATTACATCAGTGATGCTAAAATTCAGGAACAAAGAGAAGCTCTAAGCGGAAACTTGGTTTAATACTCTTTCTATAATAAGGAAAGGCCCAAAGCTGATTAGTCATCAGTTTTGGGCCTTTATCGTTTTGGCTAAGCCAAAATTATTTTAGACCACCTGAGATATTTTAACCTCTTGTCCATTGAAGGATATGCTGTCTCCCTCGGTTTTTCCCTCCAGCGCTTCGTAAATGGGGCTCTTAGTTGAAATGCCTGTAAATTTTTCACCCTCTACAGTAAATTCATGTTCAGGTACAGCCACCACAAAATTGCCGATACTAGTTTTCACAATGCATGACGGCCCTACTTTTTCCCTGTTTTTAAAGGATTTATAGTCTTCCAAAAAGTTAACCTCTTCCTTTAGATGATCAAGCGACTGACTTTCTGTACGCATTTCACGCATCATGTTTTCTGTCTGGCTTTCTATCATTTCACTTTTATCAAGATCAGCCTCATTTATACTTTCTAACTGATCTTGTTGATACTTACTTATTTTCTCAAACTCGGCCTTTTTCTGGCTCAAAAGAGCTTCGAAAACAGCATGTTTCAATTTCAATTTATCTGCACTCATTCTATATTCTTATTTGTTGATTCTAAATATTGAACCCTCAGAAACGGTATTTGTTTTTACAACAGCACTCAAATTCAGGTATTCATATTTTGGATTCACTCCGATTCATTCTAATATCAGTTCTTTGCTAGCTTAAAAACCGGTACATGAACAAAAAAGAGCTTTTTGAAAACCTCAATAGTATTCTTGAAAACAAGATCTCAATACTGAAAGAAGCATTTGCTGAAAAACGTGAAGATCTTTTAAGCGAAAGCAAAAGCACGGCTGGTGATAAGCATGAAACGGGCAGAGCTATGATTCAACTGGAGCAGGAAAAGTTAAGTTCTCAATTAGTTCAATTACAAAAGCAGCGCGATATGCTCATTAGGATAAATCCTAAAAAGCAATGTAATACTGTGCAAATGGGAGCTTTGGTAGAAACTGATAAAGGAGCCTATTTTATTTCCACAGGCTTAGGGCAAATTAAGCATGAGGGAAGCTTGATTTTTGCTATTGCTCCTACTTCTCCTGTGGCGCAAGCTATGCTTGGCAAATCTGTGAATGACACTTTTGAATTTAACTCAACTAAGCAAACCATTCACTCTATTGCGTAGGCTGGTATTGCATCAACATGCTTGGCAATCCTTTTACTTGATTTAAATCTAATTCTACCTCGTTTATGTCTTCTTCATTTTTTATAAATCCAACATGCACAATATGATCTTTCTGATCTTTTAGGTTTCTATCAAACTTGGCGGGGCAAATTATGATTTGAACACCTAATTCACGAAGCGATTCATCATACTGCGCAGGTGTAAAATAATACCAGTTGAAATTTTGGTTTACCACCAACCTTTTGCTAAAATGTCCTTTTAAGGGAAGTAAATCTACCAACAGTTTCACTTCGTCCAAAGGCTCTCTAGTTGTTGGCTTCAATACAAAAGGAAGTCCTAAATAATTTGGGTGGCGATTGATTAAAGGCAGGAAAAACCGTGTACCCAGCTTTATTGGAGCTACATAACCATTCACCACATTTATACTTCCAAAACTTACGGCCAAGTACACCAGGATATAACTGTTGTAAAGTAGGCCATCCTTGATAAAAGCATTAGCTGCCCCACTGCCATTTATCAGATATATCGCCACATAGCCGCCAAACATTATAAAGAGAAGCAGATTAAAAAGTCTGAACTTATTTCTATCGGCCTCTACCCTTTTAGTATCATCAAAATATTCTGAAATATTGATAAGATTATTTTTCATGATAGTAAAGATGTGAATGCTGGCTAGAAAAAACGCAATAGTAACCATAGGGTATTGGTAGCCTTCGCTGATTAGCCAAAAATCATAAAAGCCATGAGCAACACTAGCCAGCAAATAGCCGTAGAGCATCGCTACTAAAACGTTTTTCTTTTTATAACGTGCCATGGCCATGCTGTAGCAAATTATTCCGGTATCAAACATGTGGCTCACAGTGCTAATCATAGCTCTTCCGTTTAGCACAAAAAGGTCAGTATTTCTCAGATAAAGCGAATTCTCAACCGCAGCAAATCCTAAGGCACAAATGCCACCGTGAAGAATGTAATCGTATGATTCATTAATTGCTTTGGTAAGCTTTAGAATAATAAGGAACGGTAGAATTTTCACAAATTCCTCTATCATCCCAATATTTACAATACAATACTGCAGGTCGTTCCAAAAAGTACCATCCAAGCTATAAGTATGGGGATGCACCAAATCACCAATTGGAAACACTAAAAATGAGCTAGCTGCCGCTAAAATGAAGGTTAAAATAAGTGTTCCCACTTTTTCCTTCTCGTAGATGTCAAGCCACGAAAGATATGTGTACCAGATGAAGGATATGAGCAGCGAAAAGCCGATGGCGATTCCTAGTACTGTTTTTCGGTCTGAAGACAACGCAAACTCAGCACCAAGAATATGTGGAAGTATCAACAAAACGAGAAGCAGTGAAGAAACTATAACTCCGATACTAATAAATATTCCGCGCTTTTGAAGTCTTAGGGCTTTTACATTTCCCGTTGATTTGGCATCAGAATAATCCTGTAATCCAAGATATCCGAATAAGAGAAGTGCGCAGATTGCCAGTATAAGCATATATCGAGATTGGTTTTGTGATTATTGCTTCACAAAATTGAAAGTCTTGGATTTGCCACCACCAGAAATTGTAGCCGTTAAAACATCACCATCATACTGATATTCTATCTTCTTAGGAAAGTCGTTTTGTGGATTTCCACATATAAAACCACTTTTTGTGGATTTAACTATTTCAAAACTAACCGGCTCTTCATTACCAGGAACATCTGCAGTATAATGCATTACTCCATATATATTGGCTATTGAAAGCTCCTCCACAAAAGTGGTGTCACCATCTTTTAGGCTATATCCCATACCTTGATAAGTATCCTTGCCTAACTTTTCCCACACTTCAAATGTTTGCTCCGTTTCGGTATTATTTATTTCTGCCCAAGTTCCTACTAGCCAGTCAAAATTTGAATTATCAGGTTGTGGCTGCGCGGTAATATAGAATGAAAGCAATAGAGATAGATAAAGCATAGTAAGGGGTTTTAATGATTCGGCTAAAGATATAGTTTTCCTTTTCTCGCAAAAGTTTAGGCATAAAAAAACGGGCAAACTTCAGTGAAGCTTGCCCGTCATGCTTTATAAAAAGAGTGCTCTAAAAGCGCCCTTTACGGTTACCACCTCTTTGTGGTTTTCCTTTTCCACCACCGCGTTTTCCTCCAGAAGGACGTTTGCGCCCCTTGTCGTCATCACGGTTTACTCTGATATCTCTACCGTCATATTGCTTTTCATTAAGGCTAGCAATTTTTGCTGAAGCATCTTCGCTTACATCAAATAATGTATGACGCTGGTCTAAAGAAATACGTCCAACATCACGACTGGTAAGGCCTGTGTTATCACAAATAAAACGAAGAAGACCACCTTTATTAAGGTTATCCATAGTACCTAGATTGATAAAAAAGCGATGCATTCCTGCCTCTCTTCCATCTCTATCACGACCACCACGCTCTCCTCGTTCACCTCTATCACGTCTTCCTCTACCTCTATCATCACGGCCACCTCTATCATCTCTAGATGATGAACGGGATGTATCATTAAGATCACTGATTGAGTTTTTCTTGGTTACTCTATCAAGCTGTCCGCTAATGAATTTAGCAATGATTTCTTCGCGAGTAAAAGCTTGTAGAGCCATTTCTGCAGTTTGCATCATTTCAAACTCAAGCATTTTGCTGATCTCTTGGTTAGCCAATTTATCAGCCCAATGCGAAACTCTATTCTTTGCGATTTCAGCGATTTCAGGAATTAGCGCTTTTTCAAACTTAATTCCCAATTTGCTTTCTAGATATTTTACCCTACGCATATCACCTTTGGTGATTAGAGAAAGAGATACTCCTTTTTTACCAGCACGAGCGGTGCGACCACTTCGGTGTGTGTAATATTCGGGATCATCTGGCAATGCAAAATGTACTACGTGAGTAAGATTGTCTACATCAATACCACGAGCTGCCACGTCTGTAGCAATAAGCATTTGTAGTGTTCCGGCTCTAAATCTTCTCATTACAGCATCACGCTGTGCCTGCGAAAGATCACCGTGAAGAGGCTCAGCGGCATAACCACTTTCAACCAAATCTTCGGCTACTTTTTGCGCATCACGCTTGGTACGGGTAAAAACTACACCATACATGGCAGGGTCAAAATCCAAAAGCCTGCGAAGGGCTTCAGTTTTGTCTGATGCCTTAAGTACGGCATATTGATGTTCAATATTTGTATTTACAATGTTCCCCTGGTTTACTTTTACTTCAGCCGGGTTTACCATGTAATTTTTTACAATACGCTTAATTTCAGCTGGCATTGTAGCCGAAAAAAGCCATGTGATTTTTTCTTCAGGTGCTTGCGCCAAAATGTAATCCAAATCATCCTTGAATCCCATATTCAGCATTTCATCAGCTTCATCCAGAATGATATATTCAAGACTGGAAAGCTTTACAGCTCCACGTTTGGTGAGGTCAATCAATCGACCAGGAGTCGCCACAATAATTTGTGCCCCCCTCCTAACTTCTGACATTTGGCCGCTAATGCTGGCCCCGCCAAAAACACATACTATGTTTAGGCGTCCCAAGTGCTTAGAAAAGTCCGCTAACTGCTTTCCTATTTGCTGCGCCAATTCACGAGTAGGCGCCAAAATAAGGGCTTGTGTGCGTTTTTCTTCTACCTCAATAAGATCGATAAGCGGCAAACCAAATGCTGCTGTTTTTCCTGTGCCTGTTTGTGCAAGACCTATAAAGTCTTGAGGCTTAGAAAGTAACAACGGAATGGCTTGGCTTTGGATCTCGGTAGGGTTCTCAAATCCCATTTCACTAAGGGCTTTAAGAACAGGTGACGAAAGCCCTAAGGCTTCAAAATTCTTCAAATCTATTATCTTAAAATTGGGCGCGAAGATACCATTTGTTTTTTCAACTCTAACTATACTCCTCTTCATTTCAAGCATTAACTTTTTGATTTTCATAAAATTAATGTTTGGTATCGCACTTTTTCCTTTCAAAAAAATAGAGGAATTTGAAACTTAAAGACATATTCCTGCTTTGTATTTTAGCCAACAATATGGATTTTGAAAAGCTTTTAGAAGAGAGGTATTCCAAAGAAACAATTCACAGCATTGCAACTTTTTTGGTGGAACACCCTGAAAATCTGAACTCTTACCTTCAACTTATTGAAACTAGCGAAGCTGGAACATCACAGCGCGCGGCTTGGGCTCTAGGCCATGCAGGTGTAATGGATAAAACCCTCTTGATAGCCTATTTACCAAATCTCATTCGACTGTTGGAAAAACCGCGACACGACTCTGTGGCCCGAAACATTTATCGAATACTCCAGTTCTTAGATATTCCAGAAAATTTTGAAGGTATTATTTATGACTTATGCATTCGTGATTTACTTGATCCAAAGCAACCAATTGCTGTAAAATGCTTTGGGATGACTACTGCTTTTAATATTTGCAAAAAGCATGTAGAACTTCAGCCTGAGCTGAAAATTGTAATTGAGGAAAACTTAGAGGATGCGTCTGCTGGTTATAAATCCAGAGCTAGGAAGATATTGCCAAAGCTAAAGTCAGCGGAGTTCTAGAAATAAGCTGGCATCGCATCCTTATTCTTTTTGGTAAAAGTATAGCTAATGCCTGCTCCCACATGGTAATGCCCTACGTTTAGCAAACCTCCTGTATATACCAGGGAGCCGCCATTTTCAAACTCTACAGTGGGCTCATAAATAAAGGTGGGCATTATGGAAGCGGCAATCATTATTCCCCAATTGTCATCTGCTTTGTACTGCAAACTAGCATGAATATCAACTCCTAAAGTGCCGCCCTTTAGAGCATATTTATACCCAGCAGCATTAGTTTTGCTTTCGTAATTAAGGTAGCCTACAGATATTCCAGGGCGTAAATACATGAAGTCACCGAGTTTAATTCTGGCATTTAGCCTTGGTCCAAAAAAGCTCTGGTTCACTCCTTCCACCAAATCTCCATATAAATTGAGGGTATCTCCTTTAGGATCTACTACTAAAATATTTACGTCTTCTACCGTATGTGAAGTGGTTAAGCCTGCGAAAGTCAGACCTATTTCAAAATATTCTCCAAAGTGATATAAGGCCGAGAAGTCATATCTAATACCTTGGCTAATGGCTTTCAAGTGGTCATATTGCGTAGGAGATAATGAATCATCAGGCTGCTGAATGTTCCAGTATTTGCCAATTCTAGCTTCAAGTGTTACCACAGGCTTGTCATGCACTACCTTAAATAGCGACTTCTGCCCAAAGGAAGAGCCCGCAAATAAACATATCATAAATAACGTAAGGTGCTTACTCAAGACACTTTGTGTTTTGCCAAATATAACGGCTTAGATTTTTGAATATTAGAGCATTGACAATCAACTATCAACAATGTTATCAAGGTTTGCTGCGGCATCCGGTGCAATTAAAACCCCATATAAATGAAATATAGAATTACGCCTAAGTAGATTAACCAAAAGGGCCGAACCTCATTTGGATCTGATCCAAAAAGTGCTTTGGTAAGCTTGAACAAGAAATTGCGGTTCTTTTCCACCCAGCTATAAGCCTTGTCACTCAAGGATTGAAGCCATTTTTTATTTTCATACCAAGCATCTAGAAAACCCCATTTGCTACCATAGGTAAAGGTGCGATAGGCTGATCGGGGTCCGCTATATACACGCCCATCTGGTTCTATAAGTCTGCTGGCCTGTCTGAAGTGTACTTCGTCAATATCTTCAAATCTTTCAGAAGCCGTTTGATATGGCTCATAAATTACTTTGGTGCCAGTAAATTTAGACCAGCGTGTGGTCCAGTATTTACAAAAACCACACTCCCCATCCCAAACCATTATAGGTTTTGAATGAGGAGCGTATTTTGTTTTATCAATTTTTTGGAACAATAGTCTTTTGCTTTGGCGCAAATCTAAATGTTTCCGATAGCATCTGGAATAGGAGTTTTACCATTTATCAATTCAATCACCTTTTGATGGGTGTTTGGCTTGTCCAATATTTCTACCAGAGCCGTGGCCACATCTGTTCTACTAATAGAGCTATCTGAATAGTCTTTAAGTTTTTCAGCGGCTTGTACACTTCCTGTCCCACTATCATTTTTAAGCATCCCCGGTCTTACAATGGTATAATCCAAGCCACTTTGTACCAGATGCTGGTCAGCCGAAGATTTGGCTAATAGATATGGACGTAATTCCTCAGGCCCACTTTCAGGATTATCCGTCCCTATAGAGCTTACAATTAGATAGCGTCTTACATTATGTTTTACCGCTTCATCAATAGTTTTTTTGGCCCCTCTATTATCTATAGCCTCAGTTTTATCCACACCAGTACCAGCTCCACTTCCGGCTGCAAAAATTACAGCATCTAGCTTTTCACCAAAAGCAGGGCTTAGATCTCCTTCCAAATCTGCCACCACGGCCTTCACATTTTTTCCTTCCACATTAGATCGCTGTTCCTCCTTTCGTACCATTGCTAAAACCTGATGGTTGTGGTCAGCTAGTTTCTTTACTACTTTATTGCCTATTTGGCCATTTGCTCCTACTACTAATACTTTCATTTTTTCTATTTAGTGTTAAACTTACTTCTCTGTTTTGTACTACGGACTATTGCATAGTATCCATTATCGGATCTTCATCTGAATCCATTTCTGACTTACTATTGATATTATCCTTTAACTCCTCATCTATAGGAATGTTTGGCTCATCAACCTCCGTTTCGTCTGCCGGAGCTTCTAGTTTGTCCTCATTAGCTTTTACTTCTTCTGTACCTTGCATGCATGAAGCTAATCCAAAGCATACTAATGTTGCCATTAAGACCATTTTTATCGTTTTCATAATGCTAATGTTTAATATTTAAGCTGTTAACATTCGTTATGACAAAATGTTCTTTGATGAGGGAGTTGTATAAAAAAGTAAACGCGATTTCGGAAAATCCAAAATCGCGTTTTACAAGCGTTCGAGTGAGAAAGATTATTTAACCAACCTTTAAGTATTTATGAATATCCTTTTCAGGATCTTCATCACGTAGCATTTTTCCTCGACTAATTTCCAGAGTCTTAGCTTCATTTTGAAGAAAATCGCGTACAATGTTGGTAACGTTAATTAATGAGTTAGAGTTTTTCATGACCAGTTTTGAGTTTTTGAGTGAGTAATTAATTGTAGAGAATTACAAATGGATTGTTATAACCCTCCAAGGTTTTTTACCTGCTGAGTAATCCGTTGATAATTTTCTACTATCTCTTTACTATTTGGCATTGCACCTCCCGTATTTTCTTGAAGGTATTGCCGAACAGAAAGAGCCACTTTAATGGCTTTTGATACGTCATTCATATTAATGTTTCATGGTTTAGAGTGATGACAAAAATGAAAAATTTATTTACAACTCAACAGTATCTACGAGGCTAAATACCTTATTGGATGGACGTTGACTAATAAAAAATCAGCAAACCATGTGGGCTTGGATAGCTATAAAATGAAACTGCTTGCCTTAAAGCACCAGATGATTAAAAAGGCTCTTTCAGGATGTTAGCCTCTTTAAATGGAGAAAAAGTTATAATGAATTGGAGGTATGGAATACTGGTGTTTTTTCTACAGAAAAAAAATGACTTTTTTTCAAAAAAAATGGAGGTCTCTTCTGAAAAGAGCCTCCATTCAACAATTCAAACGTTATTTCTAGGTTTTCGCTTACATCGGAAATGTCTGAAGCGCCTTGTTATAAGCACTTTCAAAAGCTAGCATATTTACGTTTCCGGCTACTTTCTTCTCTTGTGCAAAAGACAGAAGTTTTTCCATCGGCATATTTCCTACCAAATCGTCAGCGGCCATTGGGCAGCCCCCAAAACCTTTTATAGCGCCATCAAATCTGCGGCAGCCATTATCGTAAGCTGATTTTACCTTTTCATGCCAGGATTCAGGTGTGGTATGCAAATGAGCCCCAAACTCCACCTCTGGTAATGCTGGAATAAGATTGGAAAACAGATAGCTAATACTCTCAGGATTTGATGTTCCAATAGTATCGGAAAGAGATAAAATGCGAACGCCCATTTCAGCTAGTCTACGGCTCCACTTCTCTACTATTTCTACATTCCAGGGTTCATCGTAAGGATTTCCAAATCCCATGGAAATGTAAACCACCAACTCTTTATTTTGCTTGGCGCAAATATTAATCAGCTCACCAACCAAAGCTTCAGATTCAGCTATCGACTTATTGGTATTACGCTTTTGGAAAACTTCTGAAATAGAAAAAGGGTAACCTAAATAAGTGATTTCATCAAATTGGACAGCCTCTTCTGCCCCACGCTGATTTGCCACAATAGCTAAAAGCTTAGAAGTAGTTTTATCCAGCTCCAAGCCGTTTAAAACGTCAACAGTATCCTTGAGCTGAGGAATGGCTTTGGGCGAAACAAAACTTCCAAAATCTATAGTGTCAAACCCTACACGAAGTATAGAATTGATGTAATCAATTTTTTGAGAAGTAGGAATAAACTCGTGGATGCCCTGCATAGCATCGCGGGGACATTCCACAAGTTTTAATGTTTTATCAGAATTCACTGGTTTCTATTTTTTGCCTTTAAACAGAATTGCTTTCGCCTAAACTAGTTTTTAGCTGGAATACGTTTCAAAGCTTCTTGTAAATATCCCCAGAACTTTTGAACTGAAGAAATACAAACTCTCTCATCAGGTGAATGTGCACCTCTAATGGTTGGCCCAAAGGAAATCATCTCTAAATTAGGATAATGCTGACCTAAAAGTCCACACTCCAAACCTGCATGACAAGCCAAAACGTCCGGTTGTTCGCCAAAAAGCTCAGCGTACAAATCCTTCATCATACCAAGCATCCTTGCGTTTGGGTCAAGTTTCCAACCTGGGTAAGAACCGCTGTGTTCCACATTTGCTCCAATCAACTTAAATGGTGCAGCTACAGCAAAAGCTAAATCCCACTTGGCAGACTCACGGTCGCTGCGAGTAAGACATTTCACTTCCATTTTACCATCTTGTAACAACACGCGAGCTAGGTTATTTGATGTCTCCACTAAGTCTTCCACATCAGGGCTCATGCGTCTTATTCCATCCTGGCAAGCCTGTATAGCGTATAAAAATTTCTTCTGGTCAGCCTCGTTCATAAAGTTTCCGGAGCGGACTTCAGAAGAAGCGTATTCAATCTTCGCTTTAGGATCGGTGGTGGCAAATTCCTTGGTAAGGTCAACAATGAGGTTGTCCCAAAAGTGCTGCACTGATTCTACTTTTTCATGCTTTACAGCAACTATAGCGCTTGCCTCGCGAGGAATAGCATTGCGCAAACCACCGCCATCAAAACTCTGGATGCGTAAACCAAATGCTTCGTGAGTTCCTAAAAGCATACGATTCAAAATCTTATTGGCGTTACCCAATCCTTTGATAATGTCCATACCACTGTGGCCACCGCTCAATCCACTCACACTTACCTTATAAGCTGCGTAGTCTCCAGTAAGCGGCTCTTCAGTGTAAGTCCAATCTATGTTACTATCTACACCACCGGCACAACCAATGCTGAGCTCATCATCTTCCTCAGTATCTAAGTTTAAAAGGATTTCTCCTTTCAGCCAGTTGTGCTTTAAGTGCATGGCACCGGTCATTCCAGCTTCCTCATCTACTGTAAAAAGAGCTTCAATAGCTGGGTGAGCAATATCTGTAGATGAAAGCACCGCCATGATAGCCGCTACTCCCATTCCATTATCCGCACCAAGCGTGGTGCCCTTTGCTTTTACCCAGTCTCCATCTATGTAGGATTGAATTCCCTGCGTGTCAAAATCAAAATCGGTATCCGCATTTTTTTGGTGAACCATGTCCACATGCGCCTGCATTATAATAGGCTTGCGATTTTCCATTCCCGCAGTAGCGGCCTTTTTTATTACCAAGTTTCCTATATCATCCTTCTCAAAAGGTAAATCAAGGCTGCGGGCAAATCCTTCCATAAAGGCAATTACACGCTCCTCTTTTTTAGATGCTCTTGGTACAGCATTCAAATCTTCAAAATGATTCCAAACAGACTTTGGTTCCAACTGTCTTACTTCGGTACTCATACTCCTAATTTATCAGTCACAGTGTGACTATTCGTTTTACTTATTTCCTAAAATGATTGGCATTCCATCTTTACCACTTCCAATAATCACCGTTTTACTATTTGGTGATTCGGCCAATTTCAATGTGGCTTCAATTCCTTTTTCTTTCAAAATATTTTCTGAAAGTGAGGAGTTAATAATACGGTTTGCCGTAGCCTTACCTTCAGCTTCAATCTCTTGACGCTGTGCTTCTTTTTTCGCTTGTTGCAGCTTAAACTCATACTCCAATGAAGCCTGCTCTTGCTCAAGCTTACGCTCAATGGCTGCTTTAAGATTTTGCGGAAGCTCCACTTCTCTAATCAAAACTGCGTCAAGCAGAAGGTTTTTTTCTTTCATCCCAACCTCTGTACGCTGAAAAATCTCATCTTGAATAGATTCTCTTTTTGATGAATACAGCTCTTCCGGCAAATATTTACCAATAACCTCACGTGTGGCCGAGCGTATTTCGGGAACAATAATTTGCTCATGATAATCCGGGCCAATCTCATTGTGAAGATATCCTACCTTACTTTCTAATGGCTTATAGCGATAGGAAAGTTCAGCAATAATGGTCAATCCATTTTTACTCAAAACCTGCATCTTGCTTACCGATTCCTTGATTCTCACATCATAAATGAAAACCTTATCCCAAGGCCACTTTACGTGAAATCCCTGACCATAAATATTTTCTTTATCCAAACCTCCCTGAAACTTACGGAACATGATTCCTTTCTCCCCTGTGTTTACCGTATAGGTAAAGGAATTCCAAGCCAAGACCACCACCACAAAGGCGATAAATCCGGCTACAATTAATGCTGTCTTCTTTTGATTCATAATTTTATTCTTGTTTTAATAATTGCCAAAATATTTTCTCAAAGCCCATTCGATAGTCAGAAATAGGACAAATAATGCAAATAGCCATTTTTCGTTTATCAAGCTGTCGGTAGAGGTTTCTTCATAAGTGTACGTGGTAGCCTTGGTATTGGCAATCAAGTTTTCTGTTAAAGCTTCCATTTGTGAAGCATTGTAAAACTTCCCTCCACTTTCGGTGGAAATCTTGCGTAAAACGTGATGACGCGCTACACCATCCGCTTGTTCCAAATAGCTTTTTTCAACCAGTACACTGCCTTGGCGGCTAAATGTTTCATCGCCCAAAGTTACCGTGCTTTTATAGTTATACAAGCCTTCCGGCAAACGGCCAGCATTTAGGCTGTAGGTATTTTGGTCTTTGGCAAAGCTAAACTCGTACTCCGAGGCATTCTCAGCGGTAAAAGTTATTTTTAAATCCGGCTCATTGGTAAGCTCCAGCGAGCGATTGTAAAGACGCGCTTCTGCTCTAAGTTGCTCCCCCTGCTCCACTCTATCCGGCATGTCCACTACAAACCTTTGCCTGCGGGCATCGGTTGTTAGGTATTGTACCGTTTTAGAAATCAGTCGGTCAAAAGCCTCGTGGTTTTCAGTTTCCTTAAAATCATAAATACGCCAGCGCCAGATTCCTGTTCCCAGAATAACTGCTTGTCGCTGATTTTCTTCCTGAGTAAAAAACCATAGCGGTGAGTTTGTGGCCACTCTACCTATCTTTTTGGTAAACAAACTATAAATAGGCTTTTTGGAAAAAATTTCACCAAAAGGAGAATTTAAAGGCGGCATTTCATCCAGCTGCAGCTGATATTGGTCGTCAGTATTAAAAAGATTGAAACCAGAACCCGCCACAGGATAAACTTCTTCAAAAGAGCCACTCTCGGTACGTAAACCGGTAAGCTTTGCAAATGCATCAGCAGAAGTATTGGAACCATAAATTATCCAAACTGGCTTTTTACTTTCACTGAATTTGTCCAAAATCACAGAAGAAGGATCGTGCAAAATGTACAAATCGGCATCACCTATATTGCCATCCCAATCTTTCTGAATCATCGTTTTCACCTCATAACGCTCCAAAGTTTTAAGTGATTGGTTGAGCGCCCCAATGTCAGGATGAGGGCCGTAGCCAATGATGCTGATTTTCTTTTTATTGTCCAGCACTTCTACTGAAAATACAGCGGTGTTATTGGTAATATTCACTTCCCCGGAAACGGGACCAACACTTACCGTGTAGCGCTGCACACCAGCCTTTTCAGCTTTTATGAAAAAGTTTACCCGCTCAAAATAATCCTGTGAACCAATACTTAGTTTCTTGGAAAAAACTGTACTTCCATTGGCGGACTTTACGGTAAGTTCATAAGGTAAGCCTTCCAATTGGCGAGCTCGCAAATAAAGCTCTACCGGCATTTTATTATTTAGGTAACTCACCTTATTGCTGATCACCCTTTCTATAAAAAGATCCTTTTGCAGAGTGGTGTCACCATAACCAACCGTGTAAATTGGGTAAGCCAATCCGCTGGCTACATACGATGGATTTCCACCACGGTTTCCTATCCCATCCGAATGAAGCACCACCGCACCTACATTCTGGTTATAATATTTTTCAGAAGCCTCCTGAAGCGCTTCGTATAAATCTGTGCTCAGCCCATTAAATGAATCGCTGGGCTCGGTGAGCTTATCGCTAAAGTCGAAATACTGAATGTCGTATTTGCTGCTAAGCGAAGAAGGAATCTTAAAGTTGTTGAGATTTTCAATCACCGCTGCGCTATCATTTGCGCTAAGCATAGATGAAGAGTGGTCTTCGAGCCAAACTAAAATTGGCTTTTCCTCTCTTGTTTTGGTAGACTTTAAAAGAGGAGAAAGAAGGAGAAAGCCCAAAAAGAAAAGCGTAAGAAACCTAAACACAGAAAGGATTTTACGCTGATTGGGTGTAAACATCTTACCTCGAAAATAGAGCAACCAAGTTGCCAATGCTGCCACCCCGGCAATAGGGATAAGCCACAAAAGAGAATTTTCAAGGATTATTTCTGTCATATAGTTTTCGTAAAAGCAGATGATTCCACTTCATATCTTTTGGTTCTCGACTCCGCTCGAACAGACACTTATCAAGAAACCAACAATCGTATTATAAAATATTCTCGACTCCGACCAAAGAGGCAAACGATAGACGTGTGCCCGTTCGAGCGAAGTCGAGAACAATTTGTTTTTAGGTCAACATTCCGCCATCAACGTTCATTACCTGTCCGGTAACGTAAGCTGATAAGTCAGAAGCTAAGAAAAGACAAGCATTTGCTACATCCTCAGGTGTACCACCTCTTTTCAAAGGAATAGCATCTCTCCAACCTTGAACAGTTTTCTCGTCAAGTTTTCCGGTCATTTCAGTTTCGATAAAACCTGGAGCAATAGCATTGCAACGGATGTTTCTTGAACCTAGCTCCAAAGCGATAGACTTAGTAAAGCCAATAATTCCGGCTTTTGAAGCTGCATAATTTGATTGTCCGGCATTACCCTTTACTCCTACTACAGAGCTAATGTTGATAATAGAACCGCTGCGCTGCTTAAGCATGGTACGCTGTACGGTTTTGGTAAGGTTGAATACAGACTTCAAGTTGATTTGAACCACTTTGTCAAAATCCTCTTCCGTCATACGCATCAAAAGATTGTCGCGAGTAACACCAGCATTGTTGATTACAATATCAATACTACCAAAATCTTCAAGTACACTATTTACAAGCTCTTCGGCTGATGCATACACTGAAGCATCGCTGCGGTAGCCCTTTACTTTTACTCCTTTAGAGCTCAATTCTTTTTCAAAAGCCTCGGCTGCTTCTACACTTGAGAGGTAGGTAAAAGCTACATTGGCGCCATTATCGGCAAAAACTTCGGCTATACCTTTCCCAATTCCTTTGGAGGCGCCAGTAATAATTGCTGTTTTTCCTTGCAGTAATTTCATCGGTTATTTTTTTGATTCTCACCACTTTCGAAATCCGGTTTCCCCATTTGCCGCAAGGCTAGCGGGCATTTCCCAAATCATCCAAAATAGGTTGCCCAAAGATATAATTACATTTTACACTGAGAGGGATTCCAAATTGGAAGATTAGATGATTGTCGCACAAGCCTAAACTCCCCAATAGTCCTACAATTTTATGTTTTATTTTTGTCAAGCATCCTTTACTGCCAATAAAGTGTCATTAAGTAAATACCCAAAAACATAAAACCATGAAAAAAGCCTTATTCCTTTTTATTACCGCTATTAGCTTATCGAGCTCCGCGCAGGTTGTGGATCCACTGAGTCAGTTTTTCAACAACTCCTTTTTTCCAAACATTGTGGTCCATGATTCTATTACGGTTTCAGCAGATTCTGGAAGTCAATTTAGTGCTATAGCTACAGGCTACCAGCATTATTTTGTAAATGGTAAAATAGATACCTTAACCATAACCCAGAGTAACATGGTAGCGGCTCAATACAAAGGTGTTACCACCCACGATTTTAATAAGACCACCATTGCCGGCTATAACAACATCCAACAAGACAGCATTGACAAGATTGTTTTCATCTTAGATAAGCAGTACCGTGACAGCGCTGTTTCTTATTATGCTTATCAAAATGGCCAATTTGAACAACTCTTTGAAGCTCGTATAAACTACGCTCCCAGCGGAGAAGCTAGTGTGATTGATATTTATGCAAACCTGGGTACAGGATCTATTAAAATTGGTGACTATAAATACTTCTATAAACAAGGACTTTTAGATAGTCTCTTTTACACAGTAAGCCTGGGTGGTCAAGATGATGGATACTTTAAATACAACTATGACCCTGCTAATAGTGGCCGATTGCTTACCATGGACGGATTTCAGGATGTGGATAATGACGGTGAACTGGATTTAGTTCAGCGTTTTATTTGCACAAGCAATCAACTAAATCAAATTATAGAAATCACAGAGTTGAGTGCCGACAATAATCTCAACCTTATTTTGGCTGGTGAATTTCGTTTTGACAAGCAAACAAACAGCACTATATCTCTAAAAGAACTTACCGCCACCAAAGTAAGTTTGTACCCCAACCCTACTTCAGATTACCTCTTGGTAGATTATAACCCCAAAGAACTAAAGGAGTACCAGATTTTTGATATTAACGGAAAACCTGTACAGCAAGGAACCCTGAGCGAAAAGCTTGATGTAAGGCTTTTGCCTAAAGGTGCTTTTCAAATTTTGCTTGATGGCAAATCAAAATCCTCAGCTACTTTTATAAAAGAGTAAAACCCAGTAGATATACTTGTACAAAACCTCGGATTTCCGGGGTTTTGTGTTTTAAGAGGTTGTGGGAATATTTATCTTTCGAGAAATATCACAAAAATTATATAATAGATATAACGGGAGTTCCCGTTAGCCACTAGTTAGCAAATATTAAAGAATGACGAAGCTATTAATACCCCTAGTTTGTTTCATTTTGTTTTCATGCACGCATGAAAGTGATAAGAATGAATCCCTAAATATTGAATTAAGTCGGTTAGAAAAAAACGTTGGAATTCCTTCAGTTCCTGATCAAACTATCACAGAGCGTCTTAAAGCAATTAACTCAAGATTCATAAAATATGGGACAACATCATCCGTCCTTGTTTTACCAGAAAAGGAAGTCTATAATCAAAAAGACACCGTAAGAGTTTTAATTTGTTACATGAAGCACACCTTAAAGTCTGAACGCTATACCGAAATTGTTTTAAATGATTCTATACACTTTACGATCGAGGACGAGCCAAAAAATGGAATTTTTGAATTTGAAACAGTGGACTTTAAATCTGGTCCTAACAAGTTGAAGGGAAAGGTAGTCGAATCCATTCTGGGAGATACCGCTTATTATGAAAACACTATACTGGTAAAATAAACACATTTGCTAACAAAACCTATACGCAATGCGGGCTGAAGGAATAACCGAAGGGTCTCGTCCCCTATCCCGCCAAAGCTCCGCTTTGGTATTTTATTATGATTAAGTTTAAAATCCAAAATCGCAGCTTTGGCTTGCTAACGAGCACTATTGAAAACTACCGCTTTTCAATCCCACACTGCGCATAGCCGGGCCGTTACCAGACGTAAAGAAAAAAATGCCGCCATAAAGGACTACAAAGATTTTTTTGTACAAATTTCAAAGTCTTGAAAACCACCAAAATGAACTTAGAACAAAACAAGAAAAACGCCATAGCCTTTTATAAAACTGCTTATTTGGGCAAACCAAAAGAAGCGATTGAGAAATATGTGGGCAAGGAGTACATTCAGCACAACCCGGATGTAGCCAATGGCACGCAGGGTTTTATAGACTATTTTGAAAGGATGCAAAAAGAATATCCGGACAAGTCAATTGAGTTTGTACGCTGTATTGCTGAGGGCGATTTAGTGGCTTTGCACACCCACCAAACCTGGCCGGGTAATGACCAATATGTAACTATGGACTTTTTTAGGTTTGATGATAATGGAAAGATTTGCGAACATTGGGACAGCATTCAGCAAGTACCCAAAAACTCAGCTAATGGGAATAGTATGTATTAAAAGAGCTAGAATAAAATGTCCAGAAAAGAAATAACCAAACATTTCCTTACCCTATGCGCTAAGGGAGATTCGCGAGAAGCATTTAAACTATATGCCAGCGAAAACCTAAAACACCACAATGCCTACTTTAAAGGTGATGCTGAAACCCTGATGCTGGCCATGGAAGAATCGCACAAGCAAACACCCAACAAAGTTTTTGAAATACAGCGAGCGCTGGAAGATGGTGACACGGTGGCCGTACATTCGCGAATTGTGCAGGGAGATCAAGAACTGGCAGTAATGCATATCGCCAAATTTGAAGAAAACAAAATTGTAGAACTTTGGGATTTTGGTCAGGCAGTACCTAAAGACATCATAAATGAAAATGGAATGTTTTGACCAAAAAGTAGAAACCCTTTAAAATGAAAAACTTCCTACCTCTTCTGTTTCCTATGAGCTTGCTAATGGCTTGCTCCTCTCCCACTATTGAGGAAAACTCAAAAACTGAAACTCAGAATAATACCACTGAAAGCACAAAGATTATGAGAGACAATACGCCTAAAGTTACCGGTATAGGTGGAGTATTCTTCCGCACCAAAAACCCAAAAGAAACCCGCGAGTGGTATGGCAAACATTTGGGTTTGGCTATTAATGAATATGGCTCGTCATTTGAAACTCGAAATGCCAATAACCCTGACGAAATCAACTATACACAGTGGAGCCCCTTTGCTGAGGATACGGAGTATTTTGAGCCGTCAGAAAAAGAATTTATGATAAACTACCGTGTGCAAAATATTGAGGCATTAGTGGAAAAACTTCGCGATAGTGGAGTAACCATAGTGGATAGTATTGAAGAGTACGAGTATGGTAAGTTTGTCCATATTATGGATAATGATGGTAACAAGCTGGAGCTTTGGGAACCTGTAGATAAGGTGTTTACCGAAATGGGCGGAGAGACTACCAAGTAAATTTTATTGCCCATTAGTGTAAGTATGTATTCCACGCTTCTGCCCTTACATTCCCTTTTCCGATGGTTGGTTTTGCTGAGCCTGCTGTTTGCTATTTATCGCGCATTTACCGGCTGGAAGGGACAAAAACAATTTACCAAACTAGATAACTTTATCAGGCACACCACAGCCACCATCGTGCATATTCAAATGCTGCTGGGCTTAGTTCTTTACTTTATCAGTCCCATGGTAGAGTACTTTTTAGCTAATCTGCCAGAAGCCATGCATGAGCGTGAAATTCGGTTTTTCGGAATGGAACACATTACCATAATGATAATTGCTGTGGTGGTGATTACTATGGGTTCGGCTAAGTCCAAAAGAAAAGTTGATGACTTGGAGAAGTTTAAAACTATGGCCATTTGGTTTTCTATCGGATTATTTCTGATCCTAACATCTATACCATGGGAATTTTCACCACTTACTAGTCGTCCACACTTTAGAGGGTTTTAATATCCATACTACGTTCCTATTTTGAGTTTAATAGAAAAATAGAAGTCGCTGGAACAAGCTGAAAATTTAAATCAACTGTTTTTCTTAAGCAATCCAATACCGGATGAAAAGAAAATAACTCCAATGATAGCTAATGCCCAAGGGCTTATATTTACTAGGCTTTGCCCAAAAATACCTATGATGCCTACTACTAGAGATATGGCTCCAAGAATTGTAAAAATAAGTGAAAGTGCTTTTATCATAACGGTTAGTTTATAAGGCACTAACCATAGTTTTATGAAAATGTTGGAAGTAGCCCATATAAAGTCAAAATTAATTGCTGTAACTCCTAAGTAACTGGTTTCCTTACTTGGCTTGGCATCAAAAATTCGTTGCCTCAATCATATAATCTAAGGTTTTAAATCTTCCTTACTTTCGTCCATAGAAATTTGCATTTATTACCCAAGCAATATCTGCTTCCCATAAATTCTAAACATATCGCATGAAACTTTTTAAGGTCTCTCTTCTATTTATATCTCTCACACTTTTTAGTTGTGACAATGTTGAACCTACTATTTACAACAAAGTACTAACGCACGGAGAAATTGGTTTTAATATTTCCACTACTCCTGATGGTGGAGCTGTAAAACTCACCATTGCTCCTTTTGGTCTTTCTGTAGACAATACTCCCTTCATAAAAAATATAAGCGGAAAAGTTACCAATTCAGAAATTGGAGACATGAATGGTGATGGCTTCCCAGAACTTTTGGTGTACACCAAGGCAGGCGAGAATAATACTGGTAATGTTGAAGCTGTATTTACTAATGGAGGAAAATCTATTAGTTTGATATACTTCAGGCCGACTGCTGAAGACAGCAGAATAAGCACCGGGTACAATGGCCTTGATGAATTTAAAGTGATAGACAACCAGCTGCGCCAGCGCTTTCCAATTTATGAAAATGGAAAAGCTACAGGGCGTACTCGCCAAGCGATGTACTCATTTGAGAATGGTGAGGACATGGGCATTTTTAAACTTGAAAATGTAAGTGAGTATTAGCACCCCTAATTATTCCTTAAAGCTTTTATTAGTTCAGCTTTGGTCATTTTAGAACGCCCCCCTATGCCTACTTCTTTAGCTTTATCATAAAGTTCTTCTTTGGTTCTATCCTCATAATTTTCCGCCTTTCCTCCCTTTTTGCCAGAGTTTGGGTCATTTGCTATTCGAGCTGCCTTTTGCTTACTATAGCCTTCATCTCGTAAGGCTTCATATTGCTCGTCATTTTTTATAGATGGTCCGTGATTCTTAGCCATGGTTCTAAACTTTAATTTCTTCACTCTTTAACAGATAAAATCAAAGCATGTTTACAAAAGTCTTATGGTAAATCTTTTACATTTAAAGTTTACAATAATATCATAGCTCAATATTGAAAGTCCTGAAACCCTTATCATTCGTCCTACTATTTTCACGAAGACATGACCTAGATGTAGAATAACTGCTCCAAAAACGTAATATGAACAAAAACTATTGGCTATGAAAATCGACCCAGAAATACTGGAGTACAACAGAGCACAACCTGGGGAATATCAACAGGTTTGTGATATTCTATTTCGAGAAATAAGTGCAAACTTACCTGAAGCTGAAAACAAAATATGGCACGCCCATCCTGTTTGGTTTCTGGATAAAAACCCTATTGTGGGCTACAGTAAGCAAAAGAAAGGCATCCGGTTAATGTTTTGGAGTGGAGCCGACTTTGATGAAGATGACCTTTCCGAGAGAGGCAAGAAATTTAAAGATGCTTCCATTTTTTTCACTTCAGTAAAACAAATCAATGTGGATGATTTAATCCGGTGGATTCAAAAGTCTAGGGACATTCAATGGGATTATAAGAATCTTGTAAAAAGGAAAGGTGTTTTGGAGCGTTTGAAATAAAAGGCTTTCTCGAATAATGGCACAAAAAAAAGGCCGTGAATCTCTTCACAGCCTTTCTAATATCTATCGTCTTAAATCTAATCCCGATAACTATCGAAACTACATTCTTTCTGGAACATCAATCCCCAAAATTCGCATTCCGGTTTTTACAACTTCAGCGGTGCTAGATGAAAGATTTAAGCGGAAAACTATTGCTTCCTTATTATCATCTGTCATTATTGGCAATTGCTGATAAAGAGCATTGTACGCCTTTACCACTTCATACACATAGTTGGCCACCACTGCCGGACTGTGTTCATCTGCTGCGGTAGTTATTATCTCAGGAAACTGCGCCAATAACTTTACCAACTCCCTTTCGCTTGGTTGAAGCTCGGTGTAACTTGGCGTTCCTTCTGCTGGCCAAATTCCTTCAGTTTTTCCTCTTCTCAAAAGAGATTTAATACGAGCATGTGTATATTGAATAAATGGCCCTGTATTCCCTTGGAAGTCTACTGACTCCTCAGGGTTAAACATCATTCGTTTTTTAGGGTCTACCTTTAGCATAAAGTACTTCAAAGCACCCATTCCTACCATTTGGTAAAGCGATTGCTTATCCTCTTCTGCCATGCCTTCGGTTTTGCCCAGCTCTTCAGAAATTGCCTTGGCCGTATCCTCCATTTCCTGCATCAGATCGTCCGCATCTACTACGGTTCCTTCACGGGATTTCATTTTACCACTAGGTAAATCTACCATACCGTATGAAAGGTGATACAGGTTCTTAGCCCAATCATAGCCCAATTTTTCCATAATAATGAACAACACTTTAAAGTGGTAATCCTGCTCATTACCCACGGTGTAAATCATTCCGTCAAGGTCAAAATCCTCAGCACGCTGAATGGCGGTACCTATATCCTGCGTCATGTATACGCTGGTGCCATCACTGCGAAGAAGGATTTTTCTATCCAGCCCTTCGGCTGTAAGATCTATCCAAACCGAACCATCACGGTCTTTTTCAAAAACACCTTTTGCAAGGCCTTCTTCCACTACTTTTTTACCTAATAGGTAAGTGTTGCTTTCATAATAATATTTGTCAAAATCAACGCCCATGGTTTTGTAGGTTTTCTCAAAGCCATCATACACCCAGCCGTTCATTTTTTCCCAAAGAGCAACTACTTCAGCATCGCCATCTTCCCATTTTTTGAGCATCTGGCGAGCTTCTAAAATTATTGGTGCTTGATCTTTGGCTTCTTTCTCTTCTTTTCCTTGAGAAATCAGTTCTTCAATTTCCTTTTTGTAAGCTTTATCAAACTCTACATAGTACTTACCTACTAGCTTATCGCCCTTCATACCAGTAGACTCCGGAGTTTCACCATTGCCAAACTTCTCCCAGGCCAGCATACTTTTACAAATATGAATACCACGATCATTGATAATCTGAACCTTCTTTACCTTTTTACCCGCAGCTTTTAAAAGCTCAGCTACAGAATAGCCCAAAAGGTTATTGCGAACGTGACCTAAATGCAAAGGTTTATTGGTATTTGGAGAAGAGTATTCTACTAGTATGGTTTCATCGCCTTCCGGCTGAATGCCATAGTTTGGTATATTTCCAATCTCGGCCAATTGTGAAGCCCAAACAGCATCACTTATTACCAGATTTAAAAAACCCTTTACTACGTTAAATGCACTTACCTCATCTATTGAGCCTACCAGAAACTCGCCTAGATCATTAGCTGTTTGTTCTGGTCCTTTCTTGCTAGCTCTTAGATATGGAAACACTACAATGGTAAGATCTCCTTCAAAGTCCTTACGGGTTTGTTGTAAATCTACAGCTTCTACATCCAGAGCATAGAGCTCCTTCAGGGCCTTTACGGCACCTGCTTCTATTTTTTCCTTCAGCTCAATCATCCTTGGGCTTTCTTACTTTAAGTTGGATTCTATTTTTTCAATTACTGGCTTTATCACTCTAAAAGCGGCTTCGGCCATGGAGTTTCCTTTATCATCAAGCAAAGGATTCACTTCGGTAGTTTCAAAGCAGCAAAGACGCTCATCTTCTACAAGATGTAGTAAGAGGTCTCGAGCTTCATCTTCAGTAAGACCGTGCTCCACCGGAGTCCCTGTGCCTCTACTCACACTAGGATCCATACTGTCTACATCAAAAGAAATATAAATGATATCACAGTCTTTCAGATAGATTAGTGCCTTTTCAGCCACAGCTTTCACACCCATTTCGCGAAGTTCATCCACGGTTACATTTGGAATATTATGCTTAGTCATTAAATTAATTTCCGGCTGTTCCAAATCACGCAATCCTACAAAGAAAAGATCGCTGTGCTTCACGCGCTGATTACTACCCTTCATTTCATTCCAGTACCAAATGGTTTCCTCTTGAGGGTCGTTATTCTTATTTTCAAGATTGTCTTCATGAAGAGCAGTTGCCAATGGCATGCCGTGTACATTACCAGTAGGGCTGGTGTATGGTGAGTGAAGGTCGCCATGAGCATCTACCCAAATCACACCAAGACGCTTGGTTGGATAAGCCGCTTTTATGCCTGCGATAGTTCCCCCTGCATTACTGTGATCACCAGAAAAAACAACAGGAAACTTCTTATCATTAAAAGTGGCAGCTACCTCGTCCTGAATATTTCGGTACATGCGAGCAATACCGTCCAGTCGTTTCCCAAATTTTAAAGTTTTCTTTTTGAAGACCAAGTTGTTATCCGTCTCTACTTCTTTAATAGAATACTTCGGAAAAAACTCTGGGTCATACTTTAGACTAGCTATTTCCAAGGCCGGAAAACCAAGACTCGCACCTCTGGTTCCAGCACCAAGCTCAGACATGATACTTAAAAATTGTAGCTTTTTTGCCATATAGTGTGATTTTGAGATTGCAAAGGTAAATAAAGAGTGCTCATCGCAATACAGTACCCAGTATATGTTATTACAATACTTAGCAAGTGCTTTCTAACCAACTCAGATTCGGGTAAAGTTTTAACACACATGATAAGATCAAACTGGACACTAAATATATTTTTGCTCCGTTTTACGAAGGCCTTTAAACTAAAACCTCATTGATGAAGAACCTTATTGTGGCTCTTTTTTTTGTCACTCCTTTTTTTAGCCTAGCCCAAAAAATAACTATAAGTGGTTATGTAGAAGATGGTAGCAGCAAAGAGCGCCTAATTGGTGTGAATGTATACTTGGCAGGAACCCAGCATGGCACCACCACTAATACCTACGGCTTTTATTCCTTAACCGTCCCCAAAGGAGAATACTCCATACATGCTTCCTATATTGGATATACTGGCTCAAGCCAATCCTTTATTCTAAAAAAGGATACGGTCATTGATTTCAGCATTTCTGAATCGAGCGAAAAACTGGCCGAAGTAGAGGTAGTAGCTGAAGAACTTGCTGCGGAGCGTGTGGAAATGAGTACGGTGACTTTATCTGCTCAGGATATTAAAAATATTCCGGCTATGCTTGGTGAGGTTGATATTATAAAAGCTCTTCAACTTTTACCTGGAGTGCAGTCTGGTGGTGAAGGAACTACCGGCTTTTATGTACGCGGTGGTAGCCCCGATCAGAATTTGATTCTACTGGATGGCGTACCCGTATATAACGCTTCCCACCTTTTCGGCTTCTTTTCTGTTTTTAATGCTGACGCTATCAAAAATGTGAAACTCACCAAAGGTGGTTTTCCGGCAAGGCATGGAGGCCGATTAAGTTCAGTTTTAGAAATTGACCTTAAGGAAGGTAATATGAAAGAGTTTCACGGTGAAGGAAGCATTGGGCTTATTTCTTCAAAGCTTACACTAGAAGGTCCAATTGTAAAAGACAAAACCTCCTTTATGCTTTCTGGGAGAAGAACCTACTATGATATACTTACAGCTCCTATTATAAAAAGTCAAACAGATGGTGAAACTAAAGCTGGATATTACTTTTATGATGTAAATGCCAAAGTGAACCACATCTTTTCCCGCAAGGATAGATTATATATAAGCTATTATGGTGGTAATGATAAGTTCTATTCTGAAAGTAACTATGATGATGACTTTTTCTCAGGTAATGACTATGAATATAGCGATGAGCAACAACTCAAATGGGGAAACCATACCGGATCTATCCGTTGGAATCACCTTTTTAGCGACAAGCTATTTGGAAACTTAACAGCTACCTACACACAATATAAATTTAGTATTGGTTACAGCGACTACTCCAAAGAAACCACCCCTTCAGGGCAGGTAATGGAAGAAAGTAGCGCTTTCGAGTACTTCTCTTTTATTAGAGATTATGGTTTACGATATGATATGGATTACTCCATTTCAACTAAACATACATTGCGCTTTGGAGGAAATTATACCTATCACACCTTCAAACCTGGGGTCGCTCAGTTTGCTGAAGAACAAGCAAATACTAGCATAGACTCTGTTCTTAATCTTTCTAAACCTATTTATGCAAACGACATGTATGCTTATGTAGAGGATGATTGGCGAATAAGCAACCGCTGGAGAATGAATTACGGTCTTCATTACTCCTATTACTTTACAAATGAGGCCAACTACAGTAGCTTACAGCCCCGTGTTTCGGCTCGTTATTTAATTAATGATACTTGGTCATTAAAGGGTTCATTCGCTACCATGACTCAATACATTCACTTACTTTCTAATTCAGGTATCGGCTTACCTACCGACCTATGGGTTTCCTCTACGGATAAGGTAAAACCACAGCAATCACAGCAAATTGCCTTGGGAACCTCTAAAAACATAAGAGGTAAAATGTACGAGCTATCCTTTGAAACTTACTACAAAGCCATGCAAAACCTCATTGAATACAAAGAAGGTGCTAGCTTTATAAGCACTACGGATTGGGAAAACACAGTAGAAACTGATGGTACGGGTGAAGCTTATGGTTTTGAATTTTTGGTAAGAAAAAACCAAGGCAAAACCACAGGCTGGATTGGCTATACACTGGCATGGACCAACCGCACATTTGATAACTTAAATGAAGGAAAAACCTACCCATATAAATATGACCGTAGACATGATGTGAGCGTGGTGCTCAATCATAAGTTTAATGACAAAATCGATATTGGCGCCACTTGGGTATATGGTAGTGGCAACACATTTACAGCGCCCATTGCCAATTTCACTTTGGTAAATGGTTCAGATGACTTTTTTAACACCAGTACTTATACAAGATACTCAGATAGAAATGCTTTACGAATGCCAGCTTACCATCGTTTGGATTTAGGAGTGAATTTTAGAAAGAAAAAGAAATGGGGAGAACGAATTTGGAACGTGAGTATATATAATGTTTACAACCGAAAAAACCCTTATTACCTCTATGTTTCAAATGAAGGAGGTTTTAACAATGACAAGGTTGTAAAGCAAGTTAGCCTCTTCCCTATCATACCATCAGTTTCGTACATCTTTAGCTTTTAATAAAATGATACAGATAAAATATTTCCTTTTTGTGCTAATTTCTCTGGTATTGTTTTCGTCTTGTGAAACAACTATTAAATATGACCTGCCTCAAGAGCCTAATAAAATTACCATTGACTCTAAGCTAGTAGAAGGTGACACACCGGTGGTACACGTTTTTACCAGTACTTATACCTTATCCAGAGATAACCCGGGAGAACCGAAAAATGCCGAAGTATCCCTTATAGAAAACGGTATTGAAGTGTCCAGGCTCTCTGTACAATCAAACTTATATGGACAGACATTTTATTCGAGCAACTATACTATACTACCTAACGAGTTGTATCGGGTACAAGTTTCCTTACCAGAGTACGAAACCGCTTTTGGTGAAGGCCTTACTAAAGAAGCTGTTCCCGTTTCCAGTACTATATTTGATACATCCAGTAATAATCTTGAATTCACATTTCAAGACCCTCCAACCGCGGGAGATTATTATTTAATCACCGTTAAGTCTCTTACAGATAGCTACCCAATATCATACAGTACACATGACGTTGTTATCAATTTTTTTGATGAATATACATTTGATGACCCTTTTTCAAGTGGCGGGGAAAAAATTGGTCAAAACGGATATATGACAGATGAGTTGTTTAATGGGAAAACAAAAACTGTGCGGATGACCGTTCGAGATATAGACATTCCTCATAATCAAACTCCCCGACTAATTGAGCTTTGGCACATTAGCGAAGACCTTTACAACCATGAGCGAACCAAAGCAGTGGCCTGGCAATCTGAAAACCCTTTCAGTGAACCGGCACAGATTTACTCAAACATTACCAATGGATACGGCATAGTAGGAACAGCTGCGGTGGATAGGAAGCAGTTTTTTCCTTGATTTCTTAAAAAAATAATCTTTCAAAAACCACTTCCTTATAAACCTGTGTTTTATTATGTGTTTAAGCTATGATGCCTTTACTTTGAAATCCTAATTTCAGCCATTTCTTAATGGTAAAATGGTTCGCCACTCCTTGGCTTTGTTTTTGTCAAGAGTTTATTTCAATGAAAAGTCACCTATCGCTTTTAGTTATTTCACTCCAGTTTTTTGCGTTTGCCCAAAAACAGCAAAGTATTAGTGGGTACATTTATGACGCTAATACTAACAAACCCTTGGCAGGTGTAAATGTCCAGCTACAAAACACACCTTACGGAACTGGCAGCACCTCTAGTGGTTTTTATTCTATAGACGTAACCAGAGGAACTTACACACTTATAGCAACTCATGTTGGATATATATCGCAAAGTCAAAACGTAATTGTTTCCACTGGTTCCGTTCAAGTAGACTTTAGGCTAAGTGCTGTTTCACCTGAGTTGGATGAGATAGAAATTGTAGCTGATAAGAAGACTGAAATTGCGCCTTCTTCAAATTTTGTAAAACTTAGCTCTCGAGAAATTGAACATATTCCAACCTTATTGGGAGAGGTAGATATAATCCGTGCTATTCAACTTTTGCCAGGTGTGCAAAGTGGCACTGAGGGTTCAACGGGTTTTCATGTAAGAGGTGGTTCGCCTGATCAAAATTTAATTTTACTGGATGGTGTCCCTATATATAATGCATCTCACCTTTTTGGATTTTTCTCCACCTTTAATAGTGACGTGATTGAAAATGTAGAACTAACAAAAGGAGGCTTCCCCGCAAGGTATGGAGGTAGGCTTAGCTCAGTTTTGAATATTGATTTAAAAGAAGGAGACCTCAATGAATTTCATGGAAAGGGAACGATAAGCTTAATAGCTCCAAAACTAACATTAGAAGGACCTATTGTAAAAGGTAAAACTTCCTTCCTTATTTCTGGAAGAAGAACTATTTATGACCTTGCGGTAGCTCCCTTCTACAAAAAGAATGATAGGGTAAATTATTTCTTTGGTGACGCCAATTTAAAGCTAAAGCATGTTTTTAGTCCAAAAGACAAAGTCGTTCTCTCCTACTTCAACTCTCAGGATAAGTTTAGATATAACTACGATGACGGTTCTCAGTATGCTATGGAAAGTGGACTGAAATGGAGAAATCATACTGTGGCTTCTAAATGGCAGCACATCTTTGATGATGAACTGTCATCAAGCCTAATGGGGCAATACAATAATTACAGATTAAATACCTACAGCGAAGACGACTATTATGGGGATATTTTTAGCTTGGATTATATGAGTTTAATTGAGGATATAGGCCTGCGCTACGATCTTCTTTACAAGCCCACTTCAAAACATACTGTACGAGCCGGAATGGGCTACACCTACCACAATTTTAAGCCTGGAGCTGTGCAGTTATATCAAAGCAATTCGCAATCAATCAACACAGATAATCAAAACCTTTCCGCTCCAATTTATAGTAATGACATTTTAGCTTATGCTGAAGACCAATGGGAAGCTTTTAGTCGGCTTACCATAAATGCAGGGGTTCATTACGGCTTTTATCAAGTGGATGACACTACTTACAATTCATTGCAACCCCGAATTTCGATCACCTATAATGCAACTGATTCCTGGTTGTTTTCAGCATCCTATTCAGAAATGACCCAATTCCTGCACCTATTATCCAATAGCGGTACAGGGATGCCAACTGATCTTTGGGTTTCGGCCACGGGTAATATCAGTCCACAAACAGCTAAACAATGGACAATAGGTACCACAAAATATTTAAATCAAAAAACCTGGAAACTCACTGCAGAGCTTTATTACAAAGCCATGCAAAACCTGATAGAGTATAAAGAAGGTGCTAGTTATATTTCACAGGCTGATTGGCAAACCATGGTAGAAACTGATGGAGCCGGTGAAGCTTACGGATTAGAAACTCTGCTACGTAAAAACAAGGGTAAAACTACTGGCTGGATTGCCTACACTTTGGCAAAAACCACTCGTACTTTTTCCAATTTAAACCAGGGTAAAACTTTCCCCTATAGATATGATAGAAGACACAATTTTTCTCTAGTTCTGAATCATAAGTTTAATGAACAAATTGATGTAAGTGCTACTTGGGTTTACCAAAGTGGAATTGCTTTTACTGGACCAGTATCTCGCTATGAAATCCCGCAAAATGGAATTGGTGATTTTGACCCGAGCTTTACTACACTAGAAAACCTTGGCGATAGAAATGATCTTCGATACCCGGCTTATCACCGTTTGGATGTTGGTATAAACTTCACCAAAAAGAAAAAGTGGGGTGAGCGCATTTGGAACATCAGTATTTACAATGCCTACAATCGCAACAACCCTTTTTATATTGACCTGAAAGAAACTAAACCAGATAAACTAGAAGTTATTCAGGTCAGCCTATTTCCTATTCTTCCATCTGTTTCGTACCGTTTTACATTTTAAATGAAGAAATTATTTATATACAGCATTTTACTACTCAGCCTCCTGAGTTGCCAAAAAGAAATTGAATTTGATTATCCCGAAGATGAACCCAGACTAACTCTATTTTCAGTTTTGAGACCCCAGGATACGATTGGCTATTATAGGCAGGACAGTACCTACCATAAATATATAGGCCCAATAGAAGTACTTATTAACCAAACTACATCTGTTTTTGAGGTCAATCCAGCAGAGCCGATTTCTGATGCAAAAGTCCTTCTCTTTGAAGACAACAGCTTTGCTGGTAAACTCCTGTTAGACTCTAATAATAATCCTAATACATGGATGGAGAGTTACCTCATTTATAGTATGAGACGATCCATTTACAAAGGAAAAAGATATCGTGTTGAGGTAAATCATCCCGATTTTCCACCAGCCTCTGCAGAAGTAACCATACCTCAAGAAGTTCCCATTCTCAAAGCAGAATTTGACACTACGAAGTTTACGGTAACCTTTACCTTCAAAGATCCACCTGGTCAAAACTATTACCGATTTTCACTATACAGTTTTATTGGAGGATTACCTTTTGAAATTACCGATCCAGATATCACAACATTCAATTTTTTACCATTTGACAGTATTCTCCTAAAAAGTCCGGATCAACTCTCGCCCTATGCTCGCTTGGGCTATATCACGGATGAGAAATTTTCTAATAAGCAGAAATCCATAACATTAAAAATAGACCAATCTGCAGTCGCCTTTTCTACCCCAATTCCAGAAATGTCTGTTTATCTCGAAAACATATCCGGAGAATATTATAAATTTCTTAGAACCTATGATGCCCATATGGCCACCAAAGACAATCCTTTTGCAGAGGGAGTTAAAATTCACACCAATGTTAAAGGTGGTGTAGGAATAGTTGGGACGGCTACTACCAGTAGCAAATTAGCTATCAAAAAATAGCTCTTCATAACTCCTGTACTTTCTTATCAGGCCAAGGGATAATGTTCTTATTTTTGGGGCTTAATTGACTATTGGCCGAATGGCGAAAAAGAAAAAGACAAGTACCGAAACTAAAAAGAAGACCTCCAACTCTCTGGCTGCTATTCGTGGCTTTTTGAAAAACAAAACCAATCATACCGTTTTTGGAATCGTACTGATTTTTATTGCGGTGTTCTTGTTTGGAGCCTTCACCTCCTACCTATTCAACTGGCAGGCCGACCAAAGTAATTTGCGCGGTGGCTTTTTTGAGTTGTTAGGAAGGGATGATTATAAAGTGAAAAACATTTTAGGTAAACTGGGTGCTGCTATCAGCCATCAGTTTATCTATAACTGGTTTGGTGTTGCGGCTTATCTCACGCCTTGGTTTCTGCTTTTGGCAGGATTGCGAATTAGCATGCACCTCAAACTTACTTCCCTCACCAAGCACCTTGGCATTATTGTTTTCCTGTTAATCTGGATTCCGGCTGCAATTGCATATACTGGCTTACCTTCAGTAATGGCAGGTGGTTCAGGTTATTATAATTTAGAATGGCTGAGTTCATTGGCCGGGCCTTTTGGCACCGGAGCTATTTTGGTATTCTCCATGCTTATCTTTTTAGCCGTTCGCTTTAAGTGGACACCTGAGCGCCTCAATGCCTTTATAGCTAGACTTCGCCCTACCCGTGCGGAAGAAACGGAAGGAGATTCATGGAAAGACAGTACTAAAGCTGAGGCAGTGCCTACTCCAGAATCTGAGCCGGAAATAATTAATGAAGTAAGCTTTGATGAGCCCGAGGAGAATAAACCTATTGAAGAAACTCCTGAACCAGAAATAGAACACGAGCCCCTAATAATTGATCAAAACGAAACTAAAGAAGAGGAAGAAACTCAAGAGGAGCTCCATGACACCGAAGATTTAGAAATAGAAAAAGCGGAAGTTGAAGAAGAAGTTTCTGAGTCGGAGCTAAATCGTAAGCTGAAGGAATTTGGCGAGTATGACCCTAAACTTGATCTATCTAAATTTAAGCTTCCGCCAATCGATTTGCTGCGAGAGTTTAAGCAAAGTGGTGTAAGCATTAATCAGGAAGAGCTTGAGGAAAACAAAAACAAGATTGTAGAAACCCTCAATAACTATAAAATTGAGATTTCTAAAATTAAGGCGACCATCGGGCCAACGGTTACCCTTTATGAAATTGTGCCTGCTGCTGGAGTTCGTATTAGTAAGATTAAAAACTTGGAAGACGACATCGCTCTTTCATTAGCTGCTTTAGGGATTCGTATCATTGCTCCTATTCCCGGTAAGGGTACCATTGGTATAGAGGTACCAAATACCAACCCGCAGGTGGTGGCCATGCGAAATATGATAAAGAGCGAGAAATTCCAGTCTACCGATATGGAACTTCCTATTGCTTTTGGTAAAACCATTAGCAATGAAACGCTGATGGCAGATCTCACCAAAATGCCTCACCTACTTATGGCAGGTGCTACCGGTCAGGGTAAATCTGTTGGGCTCAACGTGATTCTTACTTCCATACTTTATAAAAAGCACCCATCGCAGGTTAAGTTTATTTTGGTGGATCCTAAAAAGGTAGAACTTACCCTTTTCAATAAAATTGAGCGCCATTACCTGGCCAAGTTGCCTGATAGTGAAGAAGCCATTATTACAGATACCACCAAGGTTATTCACACACTGAATTCACTTTGCATAGAAATGGATAACCGCTATGATCTGCTGAAGGATGCGATGGTACGTAATATTAAAGAGTACAATCACAAATTTGTTCAGCGTAAGCTAAACCCTGAAAACGGGCATAAATATTTGCCTTATATCGTTTTGGTGATTGATGAGTTTGCCGACCTTATTATGACGGCTGGTAAAGAAGTAGAAACTCCCATTGCCCGACTGGCACAGCTTGCCCGTGCAATTGGTATTCACTTGATTGTGGCAACCCAAAGGCCTTCGGTAAACGTAATTACGGGTATTATTAAGGCCAACTTCCCGGCACGTATTGCCTTTAGAGTTACCTCAAAAATTGACTCGCGAACCATTCTTGATGCTGGTGGTGCTGAACAATTGATCGGAAAAGGTGATATGTTATATTCATCAGGTTCGGACTTAATACGAATACAGTGTGCCTTTGTAGACACACCTGAAGTGGAGGAAATAACGGATTACATTGGTAATCAAAAGGCCTACCCCGAAGCTTATCTGCTTCCGGAATACGTAGGCGAAGAAGGTGAAGGTGGAATTCCAGATGCAGGTGACCCTGCTGATCGTGATGCTCTTTTTGTAGATGCGGCCCGTGTAATTGTAATACATCAGCAAGGAAGCACTTCCTTACTTCAGCGAAAGCTAAAGTTAGGCTACAACAGAGCTGGCCGTATAGTTGACCAGTTGGAAGCTGCAGGAATTATTGGACCTTTTGAAGGCAGTAAGGCTCGCCAAGTGCTGATTCCAGATGAGATGTCTTTGGAACAGTTATTGAAAAATGAACAGGAAAAATATAATAGCTAAACCACATATGAAAATAGCAAGAATAGCAATCGCCCTATTGATAAGTACTACAGCCGCTTTTGCACAACCTACTAATAAGCAAGCTAAGCAGCTACTTGCAGATGCTTCTGCTAAGTTAAAATCGTATAGCACTATATATATCGGCTTTGATTATTCATTTGTGAATGAAAAAGCTGGAGTTACCCAAAATGAAAAAGGCACTATTGCCATTAAAGGTGATGATTACCATTTCAATTTTATGGGTATTGAGCAGATTCGCAGTGGTTCAAAGCTTTATACCATTCTTAAAGAAGACGAAGAAGTACAAATTACTGAATACGTTGAAGGCGAGGATCAAGGCCTTACCCCCTCTTCTATTCTTAATCTTTATCAGGATGGATATAGCTACAAAATGGGACTACCTGGAAAAGATGATGGTGTAAAAATTCAAAAGGTGATGCTAAAGCCTATAGCATCAGAAGAGATAAAGGAAATTGAAATTGGTATTGAAAAGGAAACCAAAAAGGTGGCTTACATTAAACAAACCGGTACAAACGGTACTGTGACCACTTTTAACATCACCACTTTTGAGCCTAATAAAAAGCTTCCTGCCAATCACTTCAAATTTGTGAAGAGCGACTACCCTGGCTACTACATAGCTGATTAATGAAAATACTCGACCGCTTTGTGCTAAAGGCTTACGTAAAGCCTTTTATCATCACCTTTTTGGTAATGGTACTCTTCATGCTAATGCAATTTGTATGGAAATACATTGATGACTTAGTAGGACGAGGTGTGGAGTGGTATTACATCGCTGAACTGTTGTTTTATACTTCAGCTACGGTGGTTCCTATGTCTTTGCCTTTGGCCATTTTACTGTCGTCAATCATGACTTTTGGTACTTTGGGTGAGCACAATGAAATGGCAGCTCTCAAAGCCTCTGGCAACTCTCTCATTAGAGTAATGCGTCCTGTGATTGGATTTATTCTTTTGGTGGCAATTGGGGCTTTTTTCTTTTCCAATTATGTGATTCCTGTTGCTAACTTAAAAAGTGAAACACTCCTTAAGAATATTACAAACAAAAAACCTGCACTCAATATTCGTGAGGGGGTTTTTTATGGAGGAATTGAAGGCTACTCCATAAAAGTGGGAGAAAAGTTTGGTGAAAACCAAAGCGAGCTGCGCAATGTGTACGTATATGACCATAGCAGCAAAATGGGAAACATGAAAGTAATTGTTTCTGAAACCGGTAAAATGGAAATGACAGAGGATGAGATGTTCCTCAACATTGAACTTTTTGAGGGAAACTCTTACGAAGATATTTACCCAAATAAAGTAGAAGATCGAAACAATTTTCCTTTTGTTAGATCCGAGTTTTCGCGCTCTCTTATGCGCTTCAACCTTTCCGATTTTCAAAGTGGTGATTTGCGTTCAGGTTCTCGAAAAGATTTTGACATGCTTAATATCATTCAGCTGGAAATCACCACTGATTCACTCCGTGGGGTGCTGAAATGGCGTAAAGAGGAATTTGAAGAAAGCATGATTGAAAAGTATTCTTTTATAGAAACAGAGTTATCCGATAGTACAAAAGCCGCCTCTTCCGCTAATATTTCTAATAATAGGAGAAAGGACGAACAAGTTGACCCAGAAATTTTAAAGGATGATATACTAAGCAATATTGCGCCTATCGAAAAATCCAGAGTAATTCAAAATGCTTTGAGAATTGCCCGCAGCAACAAAGCATATTATGACAATACAAAAACTGAGTACAATTGGCGTCATAAACTAATTGCCCGCCACCTTTTAGAGTGGCACAAAAAATTCTCAATTTCTTTTTCATGCCTTGTTCTTTTCTTTATTGGCGCGCCATTAGGTGCTATCATTAGAAAAGGAGGAATGGGTATGCCTGTTGTGATTTCGGTAATCATATTTCTTATATACCACGTTACCAGCTACTCTTTCGAAAAACTTGGCCGTGAGCTACTTTGGACACCTTTTAGAGCTATTTGGAGTGCCAACCTTATGCTCTTTCCCATTGGGATTTGGCTTACCTACAAATCAGCTACAGATAGCGCCATATTTAATATTGAGATTTATCTGAAGCCTTTTCGAAAAATTTCAAGCATTTTTGCCAAAAGCAAAAAAAAGAGTTAATCGCCCTTGGCATAACCTAATGGATTACATCGCTTGAAAGTTTTAGTGCTGAGTAATAAGGTGCCCTACCCGGCTAATGATGGCAGCAGCATTGCCATGTCAAGCATTATTGATGCTTTGCTAAAAAATAAAGCGGAAGTAACTTTGCTCAGCATTAACACCAAAAAGCACTTTAAAAGTGACGAGGCCACTGCTGCTCAACTACCCACTCGGCTTGATTTCCACAAGGTTTATCACAATACTTCTATCACTCCATGGGGGGCTTTGGCCAATTTGTTTTCAGGCAAGGCCTACCATGTATCTCGTTTTTATTTTTCCGCTTTCGCTAAAAAACTGGTACTGCTTTTACGGCAAAATTCCTTTGATATAATTCAAATCGAAGGTTTATCCATGGCGGTATATATTGAGCTTATTAGAAAATATTGCCAAGCTAAAATTGTACTCCGCGCTCACAATGTAGAACACATTATTTGGGATAGACATTTGGAAAACGAGTCCAGTAGCTTACGCTCAAAGTACTTAAAGATTCAAAATAGCAGACTGGCAAAATTTGAAATTCAGAGCCTAAAATCTGTTGACGCCATAGTTCCCATAACCGAAGAAGACAAGCAACTTTTATTGCCTTGGATTAGTAAGTCAAAACCCATCCAAAGCTTGCCATGCGGAATTGATATTGAAGCAAAAGACACATGCTCAAAAGCCTCAACACAAACTGCGGACATCGCTTACCTAGCCAGTTTTGACTGGATGCCCAATGTACAGGGTATAGAATGGTTTATGCAAAAAGTATGGCCTCTGGTGCAAGAGCTCAGACCCGATACGACCTTTCACCTAGGAGGTCGCCATATGCCATCTTCATTTCAAAAATGGGAAAAGCGTGGTGTTTCACTTTTTCAGGATGTTGCCGATATGCGTAAGTTTATTTGTAGCGCTCGCATAGTCATAGTTCCACTATTAGCGGGAAGTGGAATGCGCATAAAAGTGATTGAAAACATGGCTTTAGGAAAGTGCCAAGTGAGCACTACTATTGGTGCCGAAGGTGTAAATATTGAGAATGGAAAAGATATTATTCTAACAGATAGTCCGGAAGATTTTGCTCGAGCCATCAGCAATTTACTTCACGATGACGAACTCCGCACTTTTGTGGAAACACAAGCTCGGAAAACAATAGAAACGAGTTATAGTAATCGCCAACTTGGCAAGAACTTAATAAAGTTTTACCAAAGCCTGATATGATAGAAGCCCTGTTTTACATATCCATCCTTGGCATTCTTCATACCTATTTGGTTTACCCTTTAAGTATGCTCATTTTGGGTAAAATGTTTTATCAAAAAAGCTCTACTCCGAACGAAGACTATCAGCCAACTGTAGAAATTATTTTTGCAGCTTATAATGAAGAAGCTGTGATTCGTGAGAAAATCATTCACAGTTTTACAACCAAATACCCAAACAATAAGCTTTCGGTGAGAATAGGCTCTGATGCCAGTTCAGACCAAACGGACAATATAATTTCTAAGCTTCAAAAAGATTATCCAAACCTACACTTCAAGCGCTTTCCCGGACGTACGGGCAAAGCGGGAATCTTGAATCAACTAATAAAGGAGAGTAAGGCCGAACTAATTGTTTTTACTGACGCCAACATTATTTTTAATAAAAATACCATCCCTAATTTGGTCGCAGACATGCAAGACCCTAAGGTGGGGATAAGCGGTGGCCGAATAGTTTACAGTTCTTTTGCTAGCACCGGTATCAGCCTGCAGGAGAGCACTTACCTAAATCTGGAAAACAAAATTAAAAAAGCTGAATCTGACCTGTTTGGCAAAGCCATGGGTGTAGAAGGTGGCTGTTACATTATTCGCAAAGAGTTATTTACAGGCATCCCTCCGCTCTTCTTTATGGAGGACTTTTACATAAGTATGGCCACCATGCAAAAAAGATATGATGTGCTATTTAACAGCGATGCTACTTGTCATGAAGATGCCAGCGTGTATAGCTCGGAAGAATATAAGCGCAAGGTTCGTATTTCTATTGGTAACTTTCAAAACCTTAATGCTTTCAAAAAGCTGATTATAACAAGGTTTTTTCCATTGGGTTATATCTTTCTTTCGCACAAAGTATTACGCTGGTTCACACCGTTTTTTCTACTTATTCTTATCCCTACTTCACTATGGCTTTCTTTAAGTTCTACCCTCTATGGAGCTATAGCTGTATTTTATGGGGTTTTTATAGTATTAGGCGCTGTAGGTATCTTATTTTCGCAAAAGAAATGGATGGGAGTATTAAAATACCCCGGACACTTTATACACATGAATGTGGCCTTACTTAAAGGCTTTTACATATATCTAAAAGGAGTAAAAAGCAATGCTTGGGAGCCAACAAAACGAAACCAGCAATAAGCTGGACAGCATAGAATCAGCCATAGAAGATATCCGTAATGGAAAGGTGGTGATAGTGGTGGATGATGAAGATCGCGAAAATGAGGGCGACTTTATAGCCGCTGCCGAAATGGTAACTCCGGAGATGATCAACTTTATGGCCAAGGAAGGCCGTGGATTGATTTGTGCTCCATTGGTGGAAAGTCGCTGTGAAGAATTGGAGCTTAACCTTATGGTAAGCGAAAACACAGTTCTTCACAATACACAGTTTACCGTTTCTGTAGATCTTATCGGACACGGTTGTACCACCGGGATTTCAGTTCACGATAGAGCCAAAACCATAAAAGCTTTGGTTGATGAAAGTACCAAACCTAAAGATTTAGGCAGACCTGGGCATATATTTCCGCTAAGGGCAAAAAGTGGTGGTGTGCTAAGAAGAACAGGACACACCGAAGCTTCGGTAGATTTAGCCAGACTTGCAGGTTTTAAACCAGCAGGGATTTTAGTAGAAATACTAAATGAAGACGGAACTATGGCTCGTCTTCCGGAGCTTAGAAAGCTGGCCAAAAAGCTTGACCTTAAGCTTATCAGTATTGAAGATTTGGTGGCTTACCGTATGGATAAAGAATCTCTTATCGAAAAGAAAGAGGAATTTACCATCAACAGTGAGTATGGTGAGTTTATACTAAAAGCTTACGAGCAGACCACCAATGGACAGATTCATATTGCCCTTACCAAAGGACACTGGACCAAGGATGATACAGTACTAGTAAGAATGCACTCGGTGAGTGTGGCACACGACATTTTTGAAATTTTAACTTCTGATACTGGTCATCAGCTTGAAACAGCTATGCGCAAAGTAAGCGAGGAAGGTCGTGGTGCAATTGTGTATATGAATCAGGAAAAGTCTTCAGGAAACCTTTTGCAGCGCTTGCGTGAATATAAGGCTAGTCAAGAAGATGAGAGTCCATCAGAAACAAAACCGAGTTTTTCAAAAGATGCCCGCGACTTTGGTATCGGAGCTCAAATTCTACACGAGCTTGGCATTAGCAAGGTAAAATTGCTTACCAACAATCCTTTAAAGCGTGTGGGAATTACTGGTTACGGACTTACCATAGTTGGTAATGAAACCATGAAATAATATTCTTTAAAAGAATTTACCAAAAGGGCTTTTTCGAATCTTCGTTAAAGCCCTTTTTCATTTGGATTAATAAAGTCTTCCTCTTCATCGTCCTTTATACCATCAGTCTTTTTAGGGTGAATTACACGCTGTACAAAATCGTCCCAAGTCTCAAAGTCCATTCGATAATACACACCTACCCCCTGCTCATAGTTTTGCTGCCCCAGTCTGTAATAATCATCCACTGATCTGTTAAATGCCTTAGCTCGAATTCTTCCATCATCGGTAATGTTATATTCCACTTCAAAATCTCCCGCTACTTGTCTTTGGTTATTCTGATCCACATTAGGATTATCACCAACAGCTACTCCTACTGTACCATTTACGGTAATTTTATCATCAAAAAATCGCTTTGAGACTCCTACTTCCACTTCATCTTGCTGTTGCACCACCGCTGTTGGATTATCCTTAGTTCCTCCTTGGTAGCCAAGCGAAACCTCATAATCTCCAGTTACCTGATTGAGATATCCGGCTGCCTGGGTGGCCAGAGCTGAAAATGCAAGTTCCTGTCCGTTGCCACTTGATATATCCAAACCTTCAGCCGGAGCAAATTTATTTAATGCCAAAATGGAGAAAACCTGACGGTACATTTTATCCTTATCCGTGAGTTGGCTTCTAATTACCGATTGAACTGTACCAGTTGATCTTGGTGCATTAATATCAAAATCAATTTCAGGATCAAATAATTCTCCACTAAGAAACATATCTAAAACTACTGTAGTACGCCCACCTTCATAAATATTCACCAATGCTGAAGGATCTGCCTTTGTTGTATATCTGGCCGTTAGACCAATAATCGCCCCAAAAGGATCACCATTCCATGTAACAGTTCCACCATCAAGTACATCAAACTTTCTCTTAAGGCCCGGCATTACAAAGTTGTAGAAACCATCTCTTACAGTATACGTTCCATACATTTCAATGTCTTGATATGGATTCATTTTCATTCTAATGTTTCCATATCCTGTAGCCTCGAGCTTGTTGTCTAGCTCTGAATCTACAATGATGCTCACCATAGCATTGGTGTTTACGTTCATATTAAAATCCAGACTTACCCCCTTATTAAGATTTATACTTTTCTCAATTTTATCAGCAAGCGTATCTACTACTGTGGGATCAACAAAAGTTACAAAGCTTGTTTTGCTCACCTCAGTAGCTCCATCAATCGGTAGGTAAAATTTGGTATCACGTTCAGTGGTAACATCAGCAGTAACTTTTATCTCATCAGTAGGTCCTTTAATGCTAATATTTCCGCTTACAAATGCCGTCCCGTAGTAAGGGTCATCAGTATCTTCTGTAGTATTCAGCACCAAAAGCTCATTAGCCTTGATATTTAGATCTAAAACGAAATCACTAAAATTCTTATGAGTTACACCTCCCGTGACAAAACCTTCAGTTCCAAACTTACTATCCCGTAAGGTTAAATCCGGAAAGCTGATTCTACCAGGTTCAATTTTCACTTTGGGTATACCTTCTACATTGTAATCTGTTTTTAAAAGACTCACCGTAAATGCCGTATTTGGCAGTTTTAGTTCCCCATTTACAACTGGAGTTCCTGTATTTCCACTTACATCTATTTTTCCAGTAATACTCCCTCTGGCATTTTCTGCAATACCGGCTAGAAAAGGATTAAACGCGGCTATCTTGAAACGATCAAAATTTACATCAAACTTGATTCGACCTAAAGAATCTGGTTGGTAATATCCTTCCGCTTTGAAGGTGGTGAGATCACCAGCCGTCATAGTAGATAGCAGACGAATCGTATCATCTTTTACTGTCCAGTCGCTTGATACCAATAAATCGCCCAAATAGGTATTATTCATACCAAGGCTATCGATGCGTATATCTGCAGCAAATTTAGGTTCTGCTAATACTTGCGTTAAAATCACATCTCCATAAAGCTTTCCACTAAACCGGGCTGCGGTAGAACCGATAAAGTAGTTGGCTAAATCCATCCCAAAACCTCTAAGATTTAGACGCAGTACTTCATACGGATTATCTGAAATATTACCATTGATAAAAATCTCACGACCCTCATTGGCAATCACAAGATCTTCAATGTGAACACCTCCTGTATCTATTACAATTTTGTTTTTATCTCTAATCGTAAAATTCTGGAAGCCCACATTAAACTTTGACTCAAACACACCTATCTCAAAAGTGCTTGTATCGTTTTGCAAAGCATATCCTAGCAAATTTATCTTACTATCAACGCTATCGCGCATTATCCAGCTTAAATCATAAAAAAGCGAATCATTGTAATAGTAATTTCCCAATGAAATTGAATCTATCTTCAATCCTGATTTGAGCTTTACGCTCCCTACATCAAAACCGAGTTGTGATTTTTCGACCCCGCCTATATAATCCAGATTTATAGCCGTAACCTGATTGTAATCCCAAGCAAATCCAGGAGATTTTAAATTTATCTCTAATTGGTTATTTTCCGATGAGTATGTTCCTTTTAACTTACTGTTTGGCTCCACTGTAAGTTTTGGGACAAATAACTCAGTAAGCAACAGTGTATTCTTTATGGTAAAATCAAAAATGAAATCCTGATTATCCGGCCCTGGAACTGGTTCTGCTGTTTTTACAAATTTGTTGATTTGCGAGGCAAAAGCCTGTTGAATACCAGATAGAGTATAGTTGCCGCTAAGGTTGGCATCCACAATATTGGAACGTACTTCCATGTATCTATTGGTATCCAGTCCTTCAGAATGCATTATAATATCCTGAAAAAAGTAGAAGTTCTTGCCGTTTTCATAAGTAGTGTTTGCTAAGCGAATATCCCCCGCCCACTTTTGATAATTGAGCGCCAAAAAGTCAATATTCATTTCTGCTGTTACCACAGCCACGCTATCAGGTGCCAGGTTTAGTGCAAATAAATCTGCGCGCTCCACATTAGCCGTAAACTTGTATCGTGAAGTATCTTGACCAAAGCTTGCTCCTCCATCAAAAATAAACCGTAAGGCCGGATCATTTATCGCCAGCTTTCCTTCAAACCTACTATTCTTTATCCGTCCATTAATATCTATGTTGGTGTAATTATAATCTTGTAACCAAATTTGAGAAACAGTTCCATAAAGCTTGGTGTTCATCACTGTAGGATCTGTACCTTTTCCATCAATGGCCATTGTGGTGGTTACTGTTCCCAAAGCCGAATCGTTGAGCAATAAACCAATATTGAAAGCATCCAAAGAAACATTTCCCTTGTAAGTCATGTTCTCTACCTCCTCCGAAGTTTTCAGAGCCAGATCGGCTTCAAAGTTTCCGATATCTGATTTTAAAGATCCTGCTGTTTCAAAGTCAAAAATGTACCCTTCAAAATCACCAGCCATTACAATATCTCCTAGGGGATTTACATCAAGAGGCAAAGCCGAATCAGAAAACAATCCATATAAAAATTGCACATCTTCCGGCTGAGTATTTAGCTTGATATTCTGAGCATTTATGAAAATAGAATCCGGATTCGTGGTATTACGTAAGGCAAGGTTACCCGTAAGGTGAGTAGATGCACCAACGTTCAAATCCAAATCTTCCGCCTCGAGCTGATTTACCTTTCCCTGAGCGCTTCCAGTAAGGCTAAATCTTTTAAAATCGGGAAACTGTTCACCACTAAATATTTGAATTTCTTTTGATTGTAAATCGCTTTCACGAATTTCGGCCGTAATTTGAACCTGATTCACGAAATCCTGAAAATCTTCCATAGAGTTGTACTCAAAAAGCACATCTCCATCAAAAGTACTTTCGGCAGTTTCAAACTTCAACTTATCGATGGTCATGTGGTCATCATACATTTCATAGTATGTGCTCATCGATTTTACATCCAAGCTATACTTATCTTTTAGACTAATGTTATTTGCCTCAAGGCTAAAGTTGGCACCTTCCAAATCAAAGTCAGAAACATCAATCTGAATGTTTTGTAAGAGCATTCTAAAGCAATCTTCACAGTTTTTATCTTCATACCAAAAGCGGCCATTGCTAATATCAACCTGACTCACTTCTAAACCAAAAGGCTGACCAGTAGTGGTATCTCCGCTAGAAAACTTATTTACAAACTTTTGAAAGCCAAACTCTTCATCCCCAACCGTCTTAGTCCAGTAGAACTTAAGATTTTTAGCTTCTACGCCACGGCTATGCGCTGTGTTGGTCATAGAATTAAATCCACCGAAAAATAATTTTATTTCAGTAGCATAGGCCAGCGTATCTTTTCTTTCATCCTGAATATAAACTTCGCCAAGCACAAACTGATCTGGAAAAACATACTGAAAACGAGCCAGTTCAATGTCAGTTTTATACTTTTCATTTACCCAGGTAATGGCCTTATTGGCCACAAAAGTTTGCGGACCACTAAAACTTAAGGTCACCGCTAAGGCCAGCAAAATGAAAATAATGCTCAGCCCAATCCACATTAATATTTTTAGTACTCTCTTGATGTTAACTTTGCAAAATGGAAAAATTCATACTTGGCATTGAATCTAGTTGTGATGACACCTCTGCAGCCGTCATTTCCAACACAAAAATTTTGGCAAATGTAACAGCTAATCAGGACATACACCGCGAGTTTGGTGGAGTGGTTCCTGAACTTGCCTCACGTGCTCATCAACAAAATATTGTGCCAGTAGTTGACGCTGCTCTAAAAAAATCGGGAATTTCATCTAATCAACTGTCCGCCATAGCGTTTACAAGTGGGCCTGGCTTAATGGGATCCCTGCTCGTGGGAACCTCTTTTGCCAAATCTATGGCAATGGCTTTAAATATCCCGCTCATTGAAGTAAATCATATGCAAGCACATATCCTTGCACACTTTATAGAAAATGAAGGAATGGAAACCCCACCATTTCCCTTTCTATGTCTTACTGTTTCAGGTGGTCACACACAGATTGTAAAAGTGAATGATCATTTTGAATACGTACTTCTTGGCGAAACAATAGACGATGCCGCAGGTGAAGCTTTTGATAAAGCTGCCAAAATTATGGGACTTCCCTACCCTGGTGGCCCATTGATTGACAAATATGCCCAACTGGGTGACTCTTCCAAATTTAGTTTCAACAAACCTAGAATGGATGAATACAACTTTAGCTTTAGTGGATTAAAAACCAGCATTCTTTACTATTTGCAAAAAGAAGTAAAAACCAATCCAAACTTTGTAGAAGAAAATTTAAACGACCTCTGTGCCTCCATACAGCGTACCATTATGGAGATATTATTTGACAAGCTCGAAAAAGCCTCTGCTGATACAGGTATCAAACATATAGCAATTGCTGGTGGCGTTTCGGCCAACTCTGCTTTACGCAAAGGGCTAAAAGAAAGGGAGAATATTTTGGGGTGGAAACCTTACATCCCAAGCTTTGAATTTTGTACCGACAATGGTGCCATGATTGCCGTTTCTGGCTACTTCAAATTTTTAAAGCAAAACTTTTCAGAAATTGATGTGTTGGCACAAGCAAGGAAAAAACTGAATGCAGAATAGATTTGGCCCTTCGATACATTTCATTCATGCTAAAGCATAATGAAATACTCAGGGTGACAAAATTTTAGATTTACGATCTGAAAAGATATAATAAAGCACGAAACCCTAAACTCGAAATAAACCGTGAATTACCAAAATTCAAAATTTCTACGCTTCCAGTGGTTTTGGATTTGTTTGCGATTTAGAATTTCTGGTTTAGAGTTTAAAGTTTCGGATTTTACCCAATACCTTCGCCCTTTTAAATTTCACTATTTGAAAACAGACAAAAAGAAAATCATTATTGGAGCTACGGATCACCTAGCTTTGCCCGACTTTGGCATTGATGAAATTGCCTGCAAAATAGATACGGGAGCCTACACTTCTACATTGCATTGCTCACGTGTGCGGCTTATTGAAAAAGATGACCAAAGCATCCTGAGCTTCAAACTTTATGACCCCAAGTTTGGCATTAGCACCAAAAAGGAATTTAGATACACTGAATTTAAAGAACGTAAAGTTCGAAGCAGTAATGGCGAAATCGATTACCGCTATAGTATTTATACCACTGTTGTCATATTTGGAAAAAAAATTAAGACTGAGTTCACGCTAAGTTTCCGTGAAAAGATGAAATTCCCAATATTATTAGGAAGACGGTTTTTGAAAAACCGCTTTATTGTTGACGTTACCCAAAAAGAGCTTAGCCAAGCTCAACTAAATCAAAAAACATCCCGATGAAAATCGTCATATTATCTGCTAACAAAGAACTTTATTCTACAAAACGCCTTAAAGAAGCGGCCGAAGCCCGTGGACATGAAGCAGAGATTATCAACCATAATGAAACCTACGTGGTTATAGAAAGTGGCGATCCTAAAGTATTTTATGGAGATCACGCCATCGAAGGCGTTGATGCCATTATTCCTCGCATTGGTGCTTCGGTTACTTTTTATGGCTCCAATATTATCCGTCAGTTTGAGATGCAAAAAGTGTTTACTACACTTTCTTCGCTGGCCTTATCGCGCAGTAGAGATAAACTGCGAGCAACCCAAATTCTTAGTCGTCATGGTTTAGGTATTCCAAAAACTGCTTTTGCAAAAAGGCCTAGTAATATTGAATACCTCATTCAGCAAGTAGGTGGCTCTCCACTTATCGTAAAATTACTGGAAGGCACGCAAGGACTAGGTGTAGTACTTGCCGAAACCCGTAAAGCTGCAAAATCTGTAATAGAGGCTTTTTATGGGCTTGATGCCAACATTTTGGTGCAGGAGTTTATTGCTGAAGCCGGTGGCTCAGACCTTAGAACAATTGTAATTGATGGCAAGGTAGTAGCTGCCTTTAAACGTCAAGGAAAGGAAGGAGAATTTAGAAGCAACCTACACCGTGGCGGAAGCGGTACTTTGGTAAAACTCACCAAAGAAGAAAGAGCCGCTGCCATAGGCGCTGCAAAAGCTTTGGGCCTTGGTATTGCTGGTGTAGATATGCTACAAAGCAAGCGTGGGCCACTTATTTTAGAGGTTAATTCTTCTCCTGGTTTGGAAGGTGTAGAAAAAGCCACCAAGGTAGATGTAGCTGGCAAAATCATTGAATACATTGAGAAAGGTATAAAAAAACCTCAGAGCAGTAAAAAAGATAAAATCGGAGTTTAAGTGAATCTGTTTTACACCCCTCACATTAAAAATGGTGAAGGCTATCTGGAAAAAGAAGAAAGCCATCATGCTACACGTGTGCTTCGCATGAGTAGTGGTGATAGCCTTTTGGTAACTGATGGTAAAGGAACAATTTATCAGGCTACGCTTACTGCAGCTTCTAAATTGGAAACGCGCTTCAGCATCGAGGATGTTTATAAGAGTGAGGACAACCCAAGTGGGCATCTACACATTGCCATTGCTCCTACCAAGAGTAATGATCGCTTTGAATTTTTCCTTGAAAAAGCTACAGAAATTGGGATTTCGGAAATCACACCCATTATTTGTGATCACTCCGAGCGAAAGGTTTATAAAACGGATCGTGGTCAAAAAATAGTATCTGCAGCGGCCAAACAGTCATTAGCTTGCTGGTGGCCTATTCTACATGAACCAATTACGCTAAAAGAGTTTTTAACCAGAGACCCAGAAGGAGAAAAGTTTATTGCGCATTGCGAAAAAGACGATATGCCCAATATTTTGAAAGAACTCCCCTCCTTCTCTAAAGTACTTATGCTTATTGGCCCTGAAGGTGATTTCTCTCCTCGCGAAATTGATAAAGCACGTGAAGCAGGCTATCAGGAATGTAGCTTAGGGCCCAAGCGCCTCCGTACCGAAACGGCCGGGCTGGCTGTAGCTTTGGCTTTTGGAATTAAGTGAATTTGTCTAAAAGTCCAGCGGACTGGTTACACCTAATAAACTAGCCTTAGCAATGTGCGTGTAAATCATTGTGGTTTTTATTGATCTATGTCCTAGTAATTCTTGTATTAGCCTAATGTCAATACTATGTTCCTATTATGGATAAGGTGGTATACAAAAATAAAAAGCTCAGTTTCGGAAACAAGTCCAACCTCCTTTCTGAAATAGCCCTGGGTGAGCTTTAAAAAGGATTCATAGGTATTAATTGTATTTGGACTATACCGTTTAACCTGTAGTATGCGGACAAAATCAACAATTGACATAGAAAGCAATTTACGGGAATTTATATTCATAATGAGCCCATGCGGTGGCTTATTGTGATGTTTACCAATATATTGCACATATAAACGAGTTGTAAGCAAGCTAAAAATGACATTTGAACAATTGAATAAACATATAATTCCGATGACCGAATTTACTCTTAAATGGAGATTTACGGAAGAAGAATATGATTGCTTGCCTGAACAACATTTGAATGAATTTAAACCTTTAGACAAAGTTGGAGCGGAATTTCTTGCTGATTTTTTAAGTGATTGTAAAGTCCATAGTAAATTGCCTTTTAAAAATGGAATGTTTCGGAATTTGGACAAAGCCAAAATTCTGGAAAATAATGACAAAGAAATCACGAAATGGCTTTACCAAAGAACAATCCCTTTTGAAAAAGAAGTTTTCCTCTCTTGGGACGGAAATAATGGAATGATAACTAAATGGAAGTTTGTAGTTAAATATTGGAATTCGATTTTTTATGGAGGAGCTGATGATTTGACTGTCTTTGACCAAAGCCTTGAATGGATTTTGTTCTTTTTCCACGAAGACGAAATTCATTTCGGAACAAACAAAAATTATGAACCAATAGCGGAATTTGATGAAGAATGGTTTGTGATTTAAAAGTAAGCGGAATAAAAAAGCCTGCTTACAACACCATATATAATTTATTGCTAGTTCTAGCCTACTTACGAAAATCCTCGCGGACTTTCTATTCGGTTTTTATTTGCTAAATTACGTACTAAACCACGCAACAAACCATATACAAACACGTTATAGGCAATTGACCACAAACCTGAAAAGAGAAAATAATGAATACTCACACTGACAAAACACAAGAGAATAAAAGTCAATCGGTCTCTGCCGCTAGCCCTCAGATGCAGAGCGGTGATGAGTCTACTTTTCACTTTGTAGACAACCGACCTGAAGCTATTGCGCAAAGAAAACTTAAAGAGATGGCTAATAATAGTCCGAAGGTCAAGCAGTTGAAAGCTTTTCAGGACATAACTAACAACGATACTTTACAGAGAAGACAAAGGAGTAGAGGGGCTAAGGGGCGCCCAACTAGAACAAGCAATCCTCTCAAAGGCGTAAGACAAAATCCTGCTGATAAGGAAGGGCCATTACGTATTACTGTTCAACAAGGCAAATTAATCCCAAATCACGGTGTAGGAAGGAGCGGGGATGTAAATGCACTAATTCCTAACATTACAACCGCTAATATGTATGCAGTTCCTATATCAACACAAATTGATGATGTTAATGGTATGAGAATGGACCAGCAACAGGCTGCCAACCAGGATGATAGAAATATGGCTATTCAGAATAATATCCATCCACAAAATCAGAGTCAAACCTATGCTTCGGCTTATGTTGATTCTGCTGTCTTAGAAAACAACGAAGGAGAAGATAGGTACGCTTTAAGAATGGTTAAGCATGCTCTCAGACAATCTAATAGAGATAGACACATTTATCGAGTATATGGTCAACGAGCCATAATGTCAGAGGATAATTATGTCCCATACAATCAAAAGCAAGAAATGGTAAATGCCAATCCCGGACAAGATGGTGAGTAAAATAATCAATGTATAGAAAATAAAAAATGGAACTCAATTACGGTGGGAAGATGTCAGAAAGCGCAGAACTTTTGAATTTGAAATAAAGCCAATAATCGAGGTACTGTCTTAAAAAGCAAGTAATTTTTTAAATCTATTGATTAAATTTATAATAGCGAAAAGAGGACTTCAGGCGATTCGTTGTACGGAAGTTCATCTAGTGTAGCTCTGGTTCTTTCCAGAGCTATTTTTTTAGTGTCTCCTTTAGAGACAAGCGAAAAAAGGAGCTTTGACTCTTCATTATCGGAAATATTCTTAATATGGTAAGTTGGATCATACGCTTGGTCTTTTTTCCATAACGCCCAGATTAGTATTAAAAGTTTTCTTTGCACAGCTACATAGGCTTGCATCTTTGTTTTGCCTCTTTCAATCAACCGCTTATACAAAGCAGCTAAAGGAGCAACCTGACAGCGCACTACCCCGAATGCAGGTAAGTGCATCGCTCTTCGAATATGAGCATTACCCTTTTTAGACATTTTTGTCTTGCCCGAATACTTTCCAGATTGGTTATGAACAATATCATATCCTGAATAGCTAACCAACTGCCCTTGATTTTCAAAAGTTTCAAAACCGTTTGTCTCTGCAAGTAATACGGCTATCGTTCTAACCCCAACACCTGGTATGGTAATTATTTTCTCAACCTTGGGTCTGAGCTTTGCATCCTCCATCAGGAGTTTTTCAATCGACTTATTTATACTGACTATCCCCTTATCGAGTTCTTTAAGCAACTTTTTGAAGTTCTTTTCAACTTCTTTTACTGAGTAGGCACTATGGCTTAATGCATGAAGCTGATTCAAAATCACAGTCCTTTGCTCGTTAAAATCCTCCAGTTGGCGAGTCAATAGTCTCAACCGATAAAAGTCTTTTGACAAGGGCTGCCACAGTGGTATTCTTTGCTCTAGTCCCATACGAGAAAGCCCCGTTGCATCAATTTTATCATTCTTGCTTTTATTACCAATGGCTTGGAAGTATCTTTTCGCCTTAGTCGGTAGTATTACAGATACAGCGTATTTCCTTTCATAAAGAAACCATGCAAACTGCTCATAATATACCCCAGTCGCTTCCAATAGAATCGTAGGTTCAAAACCTTCAATACTCTTGTCATCAATCCATTTAATAAAATCCTTAAAACCGTGGAGTTTGTTAGAAAACTTTCTTGATGCCTTCACCTTAACTTGTCGTTTTAAATCCATTGTGGAAAAGACAACGTCCAAAGTATCTTTAGAAACATCAACACCCACATTTTGACTCGATAATCTTGTACACTCTTCCATGAAACGAATATTTTAAGTTAATAAAAATCATCCATCGCCTTTACTCACAACTGATACAAGGTCTAGTTAAAAACCAGCCTTTAGGTACTGTTCTGGCTTAAGATGAAAGGAAGAAAAGGGCTTTCTCGATTACAACATCTGTGTGTTTAGTAGACGGCTTATTCCTTTCCTTCCTAAACTGTATTACTAAAAATACAAACCATGATTTAGAATTTCTTAGTTGAATATCAAAGATATGAGTAGACGGCTCCGCCCCGAAATAGGAACGGAGTGCGCCTCTCCTATAATTGGTCACTCACAATCCGTACAACAGATATCCGGTACAGGTGTTAATTTAGAAGTTCTATAAATCCGCTTACTACCTAGGGCTTCATCTACTGGGCTGGGGCCTCTATTTTCTTGGGACTTCCCTCCCGTTTTTTTGGCGTAAGCTAAAAACCCTTGCTGCTCATTTCGATCCACTAAATTTGAAGCAGCTTGTGCAACGTGTGGCTTATCCAAATCAGAAATATGCTCGGCCACATTGGTTATTTGAGGCAACACCTCAACCACAATTATACTCAGCTCCGAATCCTCGGGAAGTCCCATCAGTTCCAGTAAAAAGTGAACTTCCTTGTTCGTCCATAAGGTGCTACCATACTTTGTGGTATTCTTATTTTGCTTGGTAAAGTTTATCACCTTAAAGAATTTATGATAGTTGGCATAACTTAGGTCTTTGGCCAAACTCAGTTTTCCAACTTCGGTAAGAATGGCTTCTTCGGCAGCATTATTTTGCAAAGTAGCAGTAGCAGAGCTAAGTGTAGCAGTTAATGGTTTGGTCGGGCGCTTGGGCTCAATTCTCACACGCCAATCCAGTGCTTTATCATCCAGCAAAATATTGCGGTGATCCAAATTATCCGCTTGTTTTACCTGAGCATAAAGCAAAGCCCAAAGCTCAGTACGTGGCGGTGTGGCGGTTACATTTTTGCCTTTGTGTACCGCCACCGCATAAGGTGCGGTTACCCAAAGTTTGTCCTCATCGCGATTGGTCACACAATTTAGCACAGGTGCCGGATGCTGAATTCCGGTAACGCGTAACCTGCGTCCAAATCTCCCCTGTGAGGTGGTCCACACATAATCGTCCTCATTGGGAAGTTTATAATGTCCCATCCTAAATTCATAGGTGAAAAAGCCAAACATTTCATCCGCATTTGGGTGCAAACCCGGAGGAATTGGTAAAATATAGTGTCTATCGCTAGTCGTACTTTTTTGCATAGGCTGCATAGCGCTCAATCCAGCAAGGTCATTTGAACTACTGTCCACAATCACCCGTAAGTATTCCGGATCAATGGGCAGTGTTGGTTCTTTTTCAGCTTTCAAAAGCTGTGGCAAATTATTGCTCAGCAACTGATCAGGCGCTACGGCCAGCATTCTACAAAATACCGTGTCCTGAGGGTCAGCTACCGGCTCTTCAAACTCTATCCACAAGTAGCGGTTCCGTACTTCTGAACTAGAATAATCTTCTGCTCTGGCATAAGGCGAAAGCGCCAAACCTGCAGACACCACTTTGGGCACCTGTGCTGGTGCTGTGGTAATGGGCAACATAATATCCAGGTTTTCGGTATACTGATGATTTCCCTTAAACTGAGCTTCAATTTTGTAATCCAGCTCTATAGTATCAGGAAATGCCGGTTGAGAAGCGTTCGCGGGTTTATCTTTGGTTGGCTCCACAGCATCTATAAATATGATACGTGTTTTATCACGATTGGCATTTTTGAGAGCATCAAATGGTGCCGTGCGCAGCATTTCAATATCCCCAACCAATGTATCTACAGACTCGGCTTGATTGTCGTGAGTATATTTTCTAGTCCGTTTTACCAAAAAACTGGTGGTTTCCAATTCGTCCCACATCCAGTCACGATCTAGCTCAAGGCTGATGCAAGCCAACCAATGCCCCGCCAAGTCCCCTTTGGAAGCAAAAGTTATAGATGAGCGATCAGGCGCCAATGTGTGGCGGATTCGGCTTGAGCAACCAAAAACTATACGTTCTCCTTTTGCACCGCTAAGAGTCAGTCCACTCACATCTGTTTTTAGCAGGGAAGCAAGCTGTTGCTCATTTTCGGGTTGCTCATCCCCATTTTTGCCAAATAGATACGATTTGATTTTTCCATCAAATGAAAGCTCCAAATCGGGACGCATAAAAATTCCCTGTAAAGCAGGAACACCGGGCGTTTGAATTAATAAATCACTTTCTACCGTGGATGGTTTGTAGCAAGTCATTTCCACAGGTTCGCCATAGCGGATGTCCATCTTACGGTTCCCAGGATGAAGCTCGCCATAGTATTCATCATTATCGTCTTTTTCTTCGCACACGGCACGCATTGTCAATCGTACCGTTCTGCCTGTAGGCAAAAAGATTTCTTCCAGATTATCAATATCATCATTCAGCTGAAGGTCAGCCTCTACATCTACTGTAGCGCCTGTATGCAGCACTGTCACATCTCTATAAATAATTGGAATATTAAGCTGCAGCTCATAATCATCATCTGTGTTTACAGCAGGGAAATTTCGCATGGTAGTGTACAAATGCACAAAATCTTCTTTGCCGGAAACACTAGCCATTTTGTCCATTTTAAGGCTGGCTATCTCTACTATTACCTCCACCCTATCCACGTCAGGGTCAGCGATACCAAGGCCTGTTCGGTGCTCGGCATTTTCGCTAAGGTCATTTTGATTTACAGTTATCCCAAGATTGGATTGAGCCGTAAGCCTCGCAATAGGGTCTGCATATTTTTTGGTGTAAACCACGGATGGGTACCCCAACTTTGGGCGCGCAATATTCAGCTCGGTCAGTTCTTGAGGGGTATCATTATTTACGTTTGGATTGGCATCAGCAGCGGTTGGGTTCAATTCCTGAATGCGAAGGCCATTGGGCGTGAGGTATCGTTTAAACCTACAACGTGTGCTATCTGATGGCGTGCGCTCTACTGGTTCATCACCTAGTCCAGGCGAGCCGCCACTTATATCCTGCATTCTCACTCTAAATTCATAATGTCCGCCATAGCGTAAATCAGCAGCTATGGGCCCTGCATTGTACATTTGGTTAAGCTGATTTTGGGCGCCACCTTTCTTCAGATTGGTTCCAGTGGTTACAGAGTTTCCATCCTTATCCAAAGCAGGACGTTGTGGATCTTCTTCCAAATCTGGATGCTGATTTTGATAAATATTTGCAGCTTCCTGATCTGGCAACACCATACTTTTACCATTCCAGCCACCATAATACATTGGCAGCCAAAAGTTCGCATCCTTCCGTGCATCAGGCTGTATGGGATACACTTGAAAAGGGAGTTCTCCCGTAAAAGGCCCCAAGTTGATGGGGTTGTTTAAATCTCCCGGTGCACGAGTGAGAATCATTGGCTGCTTGCTGCTCACTTGGGTTAGCGAGTTCCAGGCATTTTCAGTATTTGCGACTTCGCGCACGTCAATGTTGTAACCAAAAACCCCCATGGGTGCGTCTATTCTTTGACCAATACCCACGCTTGTATCTTCGGCAAGCTGTCGGATGTACCATTCCAAAATCGTTTCATCTTCCCAGCCAAGCTGCACTCCGCTATCTTTTAATGGGTAATTTCCATCGCTATCTTCTTGTATAAACTCGCGGTGCCGCGGTTGAAAAGAGTGAATGATTTTACAAAAACCATCATCATACTCAGCTGCTTCTTTAAACAGTTTATCATAATTTCCCTGATGTACCATTTGCACCGGAAACTGAATAGGCGCAAATACCTGACGCGCCACACCCGGCTCTAGAACCGGAATACGAGCAGCATATTGTTTTATGAAGTTGGCATCATCATTCTGCTGCGCTTTGTAATCGCTAGTGTTGGCCAAATCAATATATAAATAGCCGCCATCAGGAAATGTATTGGCATTAACAGGTACAGAGCCCGAAAATATCATTCCCGCCTGACGGGCCAAAGCTGGCTGACGGAGCAAGTAAGCAAACACCTTTCCCCAGCTTACCACATTTGTACTTGGCGTAAAATTCGGGTCAAACTTACCGGCCTTTATCGCACAGTGATAGCTATCATCCAGCACGGCATTTCTATTTCTTGGGCCATTAAAGTTGAATGCATTACGGTACGTTTTCGGCAAATATTTCTTTACCGAGTTTGCGAACTTTCTTGGTTTTTCAGGCTGTCTGTCCGCAGGGATGTTGGTAAGATTGGCATTGCTGTTTACCATATTTACATCAGCTATGACCATGTGCTTGGCCATAGCTTCCAATATTCCACGCTTGTTGGGGGTGGCCGTAACGGACAGAGCAAACTGAGGATGCACAGCCAAAGGTTGTGGCAATGGCGAAGTTCCAAAACCAGTAATCACTTTTGCCGTAAAGGCAAAATTGGCATCAGCAAAAGCCACAGTGCTATCAGTTACCGGTGGAGAATTTACTATGGCCGGGTTAAGCGGGTTTTGGTCCCTTGGCAGCAACACCACATTAAAATGTAAATCTGTTCCATCAAAATGCTGCGGAAAAGTGAGTATCGAAAATCGTTGAAATGAGTTCATAATTCTAAATTTTAGGTTAGGCTATTTGGCGTTGCTCTTGCCATGATTCTGAGAAACTAATGTTGATGATAAAGGCGATACTTATATCCAGACCGAAAGTTACCTGGCAGGCCATATCTGTGCGAGGCTCAGCTCCCGGCAGTGTTTTCTTGCTCACCGTTCCTTTGGCTTCTATGCGAATGGTAATCGCCACTATTCCGCCCAATATTTCGGCATGACCTTCAAATAATAGAGAACCTGAAACTTCAATAATTCCTGAGGCTGCAAAAATTTCTACACCTACCACAAACAGTACACTTACATTTCCGGCTACCGGAAGTCCAACTACTATTTGCGCTCCAAAGCCAAACTTCATCCGCAAGGATGGCCCGATGGCGGTGTCAGCCGCAATGTCCATATTAACTTGCCCCAAAGCATAGACAGTGGCTGCCGAAACAGAAACACACATTACCGAAAGGCGAGCGTAAAAACCTAAGAATCCACCGGCACTAGGCAGCAATTCTGCTCCTTGACTATTTACCATCAAAGCAGCATTAAAATAGGCTCCTACTTTCAATCCAGCTTCTAACTTGAAAGGACAATTGGGGTCATTATACGCCACATCTGTAGGCGGGAAGCGCAATACCGGAATTTCCTTAGACGCTTCAAACTTATATTCCCAACTTCCTGCCTTGTTGCTCATAGCCAGTTTCAATCCTCCGGCTACCGCCCCCGCATAGTCTTGAGTCTGTATTTGTTGCAAAATCTCAAGAATATCAATCACAGGTTGCAGTTCATCGGCAAACTCCAGTTTAGGTTTTGGATATGATGGCTCCGAACCTTTGGCCGAATCCCAAGAGCCACGGATGGTCATCAATCGATTTATTCCGGCCAGGTCAAGCACCAAGCCGATGTTGCCCATCCTACTTTTCCATGTATCTGCAACACCCTGAGCAATAGAGTCAATGTCAAATTCAAGCTCACCCTCCACTTCAGGATCGTTCGCATTACTTTTATCTTTAGGGTTATTTTTGTACTCAATGTAAATCCTAAAAGTACCTTCATCCACATTTATAAGTTCAAACTCGGTTGGTGGTAAGTCAAATTTCTTAGCCTCTTCACCAGCTTTGCGAAGGAGCTTAAAAGCCTGCTGCTTGGCGCCATCCACCACATCGCTAATGTCCATCAACTCACTTACGGTTTCCCCTAAATCAGTTAAGGCTCCTGTGTCAAAAGGGCTAGCGTTTTCTATTTTCAGTTGAACTGCCTCACCAAAATCAGAAATAGCATCACCAATATTGGGGAATATAGATTTTGAATTTACTATCCTAAAGGCATCCACAAAGAGTGGTGGTGTTCTGCTAAAAAGCTTCTTCTTATTTTGTTCAAATGAGGGGTTTAGGAACAAAGCTTTTTGCGTATCCGTGCTTTGAAGAATGCCAAAGTTGATCGTGCTTTCTGTTGGCGATTGTAAAAGCTCTGAAGGATTCGCCATTCTGATTAAAACCGAATTCGGGTTTTTATCGATTTTCACATCCAACTCTCCATCCTTCACCACTTTTCCTTCCCTAATAATAGGAATACTATAGCTTGGAGGAACTGGTGTAACCTCGCCACTTGCAGCCTCATGCTGTACCATCGTCCACGAACCTTCTTTGGGAAGCATTACACTACCCCTTCCCGCCAAGGCAAACACAATATCGCTGCCATTGCTGCCAACAGAATTTGAAAAGTCAAATCGGTTGAGACGCATTTTTTGGGTACTCTTGGCAAGGTTGACTTCGCAGTCTATTCCTCCCCCAATACTTCCTAACTGAGCCACCACGAGGTTTCTCAAAATTTCTGGTGTGATTGGAATACCGCGTGGCGCAGATTGTACATAGCCCACTATGCGTTTTGAGGCCACTACATTTTTCTTTTTGCCGTCAATGGTTTTTTCTACGAAACCTGCCGTGGTATCTTCTATTTCAATGTCAGCATCAAAATACACGGGCTGTAGCCTATAATTCAAGGCGTCACCAGCAGCAGGGTTATCTACATACAAACCGTCACCATTCACTATTTTGGGCGAAGTCATGGTTCCGGCTTCAAAGGCTATTTCTTCGGTTTCTTCAATATTTTGAACATTGTAAAGGCCTTTTACAATTCCCGGGTGGATTTCAAATGGAGAATCCATTTCTGTTTTAGCATCAGGCACAATATTCACAAAATAGCGGAAGTCAAAGTTACCATTGCTCTCAGCTCTCCATCCTGAATCAAACCTATACACATAACCCGAGCCTACTCTGAAAATAGTAATGGTACGCACCACCTTGATTGCCCATGGATAAATGATACTCTTTACTTGAATAATTTCATGAGAAGTACGGCCAAGCATAATATCAAACTTAGCCTGGCTTGTAGAGGCAAATGCTGCGGTAGGATTTAGCCAATTGCTAAATGTACTGGCGCCATATCCGCTGAGATCAATTCGTGTAAGTGGAACTCCCCGCTGTCTTTCCGGGTCATATGGATTTAGTAAAAATTCATCGTTGAATATTTCGGTAACGGTTTTCCCCAAGGTGCTATCCCCATCCCCGTTTCCGGTAAAGTCGAGCACGTTATTTAACTGGATGGTACTTCCCACAAACATGTCAGATTCGCCATTTATATAAGCCTTTCCAGCATTCAATTGTATTTGGCGACCACCTCTTACTTCGTTTTCAAATTTTTCTGAATTCCTCAAAAACTCCGTTCCCTTACGGGGAATAAGCTGTCCATTTTCATCTGGCCCTCGATAAGTGTTTTGTAAAACTGCCAATGCCTTCAAACCAAAAGGCAAGGTGAGTAAGGACTTAGCCGTAAAATTTTGAGTGTCGTTTTTAAAGTTTTCGAACAAATAATCTGTCAGGGGAATAGGTGCCAAAGCCACGGTATCCTCTCCATTGTTTACTATTCGCATTGGCCCGCCATCATCAGGATAATAATTATAGCCTTGGTCCGGGTCTCCATTAATTGCTGATGGGGTGAGGTTTATAAGCGGCTCCCATGAAATTTGAGGAACGGTAAAGGTTTTCACATTTTGCCCCGGGCTCACCACATCCATCCCTTCTATACTCAGCGGGAAAGCATTGGTACTTTGAGTGGATGCCGCTCCAATCGGATCTCTTTCACCGCCACGGCTCACGTCAAAACTTATTCCGAGCAAATCGGCATTGGAACTAACATCGAGCAAGGCAAAGTTGTCCCTCTGTAAATGCACAGTTGCTTTATCCCACACGCCCCTATAGTCTGGTGGTAAATCGCTTGACGCGGAATGTGACATCATATAAGCAGATAAATTGGGCTCCACCTGGTTGCTGTCACCTGTGCCTGTATTTCTAGCGCCCGTATTTCTTCGACTTGCGGCAATTTTACCTGAGTTTGCCGCAACATAATTTCCTTTTGAATTATCTAAAGAACCTTTTTTCTGTGCCTCTTCCTCCTGTAGATTGATTCCCGAAAACTGATTAGCTCCAAAAGCAAAGTGGAACGAAACTTTTACTTCGGCTTCTTTCGGCTTCCCTTCAGGTGCTTCCCATTGGGTTCGGCTTACCAGCCAATTTTGAATGGCACCAACAAAACTACTTCTGGCATAACTCACATTTTCACCACGCACATCCCTTACATTCAAACTTCTACGGAGAACGCCCAAGTTGGCCGCATAAGGGTCGGGCAGTGTGGGGATGTAATTGTACAGCCCAAAAGTGAGGAAGAGGTTTCCGCTTATCACAGACAAAAAATCCGAACTTAGATTTCCAAAAAGTACGCAGCCATTGGGCTTGCTCACTTTAAAGAGTGCATTACTCAAGGCCAGAGAAATTGGCTTGAGTATATCTAAATTATTAGTGTCCTCCTTAAGTGCATCCTCAAGCATGTTTGTGTCCAGCAAGTACACCAGTTTGGTGGCTTTGCTCACTGACATCATCAAAAGTGAGTTTTTTGATTTTACCTCGGGGGGCAATGCATCCACCTTCACAGGACGGTCAATATCAAAGTCTGCGTTTGCTAAGGTTTGCACCAATTCCTGGCCCTCGGCACTGAAAGCCAGGACCAAAGTGTTTTCTTGCTCAAAACTCAATTCTACACTATTCTGAAACAAAGCCGTTTTATCCGGCCATAAAATCAATTTTTGCCGAGCCTGCTGGTTTTTAGTTTTTTCATCTAAAATAATGAGAGCGCCAGGCGCACCTAAAATCCAAGGGTTATGCAATGGGAATACTGCTCCTTTCAAATTTGCCCATTTGGCATTTAGCCCTTGTTTGCATCTCAAAAGTAGACCGCCAATTCCGGCAGCAGCCGAAGGTTTGCTTAAATCAATTTCAGCCACAGGTAAGCCCCAATACGATTCAGCGATGGTGGCCTTCCCTCCCATCTGGCAAAAAGCCGAATTGGAATTTTGCACCTCCAGCGAGGTAGGTTTATGTTTTAAAGGAATCAATATTTGCGACAAGCCTGCATTATACACAGGTGTTGCTTTGCCCCAATTAAATGCCATTCCATGCCCATATAAACCCCATGAAGCAGGTGCTATTTTGTCGATGTCGTGAGCATTTTTGGTAAAATGAAATGCTAAAGTTTTACTCAACTTTAGTTGCATATCCTTGGCATCCTGACCAAACTTGTCTTTGCTATGAGCAGGCCCTGCCGGTTGATCTAGCTCAAGCTCAATCGACACCTTGGTAGTGGCCGTTATTTTGTAAGAGCTACCCGTGCTTATTGGCTTTTTGCTAAAGCTTATGGTTCCTCCTTTTATGGTGAGGCCTGTATAGCCATTTCCTGGGGCACCATTAGCCAAATATTTGGATTGAATCCAGATACTTCCTTTACCTAAGGTAATGGTAGTACCACGGGTGGGAAGCACTATTTTATCTTTGATTTTGAGCTCTTTTATTTTTACATCCCGCTTGAGGTCTGCCCTTATTTCTTTTACATCTTCGGAAGCTGTAGCAAAAGCCTTGCTGGCTAACTTTCTTATTCCAGCGGGTTTAAAAAGCAAAGCCGGGCCGATGTCTCCATCAAAAAATAATTTTGAGAAAGTTAATATTGGGTAAAAGTCAAACCAAACTTGACGGCTATCCAGTTGAACAAATGGCCCCACACTAGCCTCTGGCTTTGCTCCATTGGCCCATTCCGGCATCGAGCCTGAAAGCAGATTGCTGAGAAAAGGCTGCTCTCTTTTGTGAACTACGTATTTTTCTTTTTGGGAACTCGCTTCTCTTGCCTTCGCTACTCTGCTAATATTCTTTAAATGGCTTGGGGCTACTTTACGAATATCATAAGCATCAGATTTTTCAAACGCTCTACCTCCACTACTCGAACGTGGCTGTGAAATTTTGCTTACCTCAATATATTTTGAAAGTCTATCGAAATCCTTTTTCTCCTGTGCCCCTTTTAAGGTAAGAGGTCCTAAAAGCTCTTCTAAGCTCAGTGTTTGGTTTGTGGTGCTCATCGGTTTAGTATTGAAATGACATCTATTTTCTAAATCCAACGAAAGCTTTAGAATGTTATGGTCAGTTCAAAAACTATAAAACCGTGATTCTAGACAAAAGAAAACCAATGGCTTTGAAGGTTTGGAGTCACAACATATACTATTTGAGTTGAGCCATTGGCGCAAATATGTTGATCTACATATTTACCGTTTAATGAAACTAAAAGTACTGAGAAGGCTTGCCATCGGCAAAATGAAATGAGTAATTGGTAGCTTAAGTTTGACAATTTGCAATAGCTGTTTAAACACCATTTTAATAGGGTAATCATTTACCAAAAACAGCTACCTTTCTCTTCCTAAACCTCCAAAACCAAAGCATGGCTTCATGGGAATCCATTAAAAATTCTGTTAAAACCAATGCCCGCACTCTGGAGTATTTTGTGAATGATGTGGGCAATGCTGTGGCCTTTATCCCTGAAATAATAGGCACAACATGCCTCGATGGCCTATACTGGTTTGGTAACAAGATTGGCGCAAAGCCACTCTTTTCTTGGCTGGGCAATGTGCTTAAAAACAGCTGCTCCATTTTAGGGGCTATTATGAAGTGCGTTTTTGGAATTAGTGCAGGTTTGCTTGGAGCTTCCATTAAAATTGTGGGAGGAATACTTACTGGTCAGGGTCCAGTCATTCTTCACGGACTTTGGGATTTGGCCTCACCTGCTATAGGTACCATTATTCTGGTGATTGGTAAGCTAATCGCTTTGGTGCAATCTATCTTTTACCTTCAAGGTTTTGAGCGGCCGCTTAACGCAGATGAAAAAGCGGAACTTCAGAAAATCTTTCACAAAGGCATGAATCTTTATTTGATACGAATAATTACAGGCCATGCCGGAATATTTGACGCAACGCCTCGTGCCTTTACCTTAGGAAATACACTGTACCTCAAAACAGATTCATTCCCAACCAGCTTATTGGTGCATGAGTGCTCACACAGCTGGCAATATCATCACACCGGAAACCGCTACACGGCTGATGCCCTTGGTGCGCAATGGTTTGTAGATGATGCCTACAACTGGTTTAAAGAAATTGAAAATCGCCACAAAACCGACTGGCTGGATTTTAATCCGGAAGCTCAAGCTGAATTTTTGGAAGATACTTGGAGATATGGAAACTTAGTGGATAAAAATGGCCAATTAGTAGACTATGCTAAGGGTTCCTATTATTTGGCTGACGGCAAAACCACCTTTGGAAAATTTGAATCTTCTGGCAAAGACTTGAGCGATATTGCCAATAATGCCATTCGCCAAATACGTAAAGGTTGGTAGCAATTATCCGCCATTAGTGCGCATGACTCATTTCGCTATGCACAAAGTTCAAAAAGCAGTACTTTTAAGATGTTAAGCTCCAAATTAACATCAACCTAACCGCAATATGGACTTTAAACCACAAAAAAGTGTAGAATGGTATGACCCGAAACAGCTGGCCAACACGGGCATAAAAGCTGTGATTTCGGGCATCTTCGGAAATTTCAACGACAAGCGTGAAATACAAGCTGCACTTTATCAGCAGGAAGATTCCAAGGCCCATGATTATTCCCAAGGACGTGATGACATTTGGGTAGATTACATTTCAGATACGGGCGATGGCTTTGACGCTACCTTTACAATGGCTACGCTTTTGGCTAAAGAAGAACTGGAAGTAGACGGACAAAAAATCCCTCGCGGAAAGCTTTTAATAATGGGTGGAGACCAGGTCTATCCTGTTGCCACCAGAGAAGAATATAGAAACCGCTTACAAGGCCCGTATGCAACTGCCCTACCCGCAGATAACACAGATAATAATGGCGATCGTGCTCCTCATCTCTTCGCCATTCCTGGCAATCATGATTGGTATGATGGACTCACCACATTTATAAAAGTATTTTGCCAGCAGCGCTGGATTGGCAACTGGCGAACACGACAAAAGCGCAGCTATTTTGCTTTAAAACTCCCACATAACATGTGGCTGTTTGGTATTGATGTTCAACTCAATTCGGATGTTGATTTTAATCAAATCCAATATTTTGAAAATGTACTGAAAGAGGAGGTAAAACAAGGTGGAAAAATCATCCTCTGCACAGCCGAGCCTACTTGGGTCTACTCTACTTCCAAAAAATCTGACGCCAACAATAACCTTGAGTTTTTTGAGAAGAAGCTTTGTGCCATAAATGACAGTACCGCACAACCCTATGCTAAGCAAATCCTTACCCTCGCTGGTGACTGGCATCATTATGCTCGCTATGAAAATGAAAATGGCGGCATGAAAATTACCGCTGGTGGTGGAGGTGCTTTTCTACACCCTACTCAAAATCTACCTGAACATATTGGTGATATTTTTGGCGGTGACCTTATTCTAAAGTCACGCTTCCCCTCTTCTGGTGAGTCTAAAAAACTCTTGTTCAACAACTTTAAATTTCCCTTTGCCAATTTTAAAATGTCGCTCGTTTTGGGCGCAATTTATGCACTGGTAGGTTGGTTACTTTTTTTAAGCTTTGGCACTGGTGTAAATCCTAATCTCGGTTTAGTTCCTTTACTTAAGGAAATTCTGTTTAACCCGGGCATCTTTTTATTGCTCATTTTGGTCATTGTTGGCCTTGGAGCTTTTGCCGAAACTACGCCTTGCAATCCTAAATTCAAAAGCACTTTTCCTTATGCATTAGCCGGCTACCTTCACGGTATTGGTCAAGCCAAAATGATGCTTTTTTCCTTTTTACTTTTCGTAAAAATAAATCCATACTTGGAGCCATTGTCACAGCTCAAAGCTATGAGCATCGTAATAGCCGGCTGTCTGGTTGTGGGCTTTCTACTTGGAGGATTCCTATTTGGCCTGTACCTTATCTTTTCAAATTTGGTACTCGGCAATCATGATAATGAGGCCTATTCTTCTTTAAAATGGGAAGGCTACAAAAACTTTTTGCGACTGCACGTTACTAAGGATGAAGTCACCATTTATCCAATTGGAGTAAAAAATGTATCGCATTGGCAGCCTTCCGGCAAAAATGCCAAACCACCTTTTACAGCAAATAAGCCAATAGGCTATCAACTTATAGAAAAGCCCATCACCATTAGGTTTTAGGCCTTTCATGCTCAACCCGCTCCACTCATCATTAATTCGATTACGCTGTATTTATTTAGGTATAACCTTTAAAAACTAAGCATCGTATGAAGTCTGAATTTGAAACAATCGAGTTTACCGCTCTGGATGGCTTCAAGTGCAACCTAAAACATTACCTGTCTCCAAATCCGAGTAAAGGGCCCATTTTGTTGGTTCATGGAGCCGGAGTGAGAGCCGATATATTTTGCCCGCCCAATGAGCAAAACATTGTGGAAATGCTGGCTGATGACGGCTACGATGTGTGGCTGGAAAACTGGCGCGCCAGCATCGACCTGCCACCTACTGAATGGGATTTGGATGTGGTGGCCCGAAACGACCATCCGGCCGCTGTGCAAAAGGTATTAGAACTTACGGGGAGTAAAAATCTGAAAGCTTTAATTCATTGCCAAGGCAGCACGAGCTTTATGATTTCGGTGGCTCTAGGCCTGGTTCCTCAGGTGACTACTATTGTGAGCAATGCCGTTTCGTTACATCCCAAAGTTCCAGGTTTTTCTCGCTTTAAGCTAAATGTCTTGGTGCCTATCGTCCACCAGCTTTTTGATTTTCTAAACCCGCAATGGGCCAAGGAAGCTCCTGACTTTAAAACCAAGTTGATGAAGGCTGTAGTAAAAATGACACATTGGGAAAAAGATACCGATGTGGGCAAATTTGTAAGCTTTACCTATGGCTCAGGGATGCCTGCTTTATGGGAATTGGAAAACCTCGACAAACGCACCATGACTTGGATAGAAGATGAATTTGCAGCCGTTCCCCTCTCCTTTTTCAACCATATCCGCTTTTGCATAAGCAAGGGTGTTATACTTCCTAATGATAAAAAGGCCGTAAAAAACTACGCTGTAGATAAACTGCCTGGAAGCCCTCGAATAATCCTATTTGGAGGTGTTAAAAACAAATGCTTTTTAGCCGATAGCCAACAAGCCACATTTGCTTATCTGGAAGCTAAAAATCCTGGTAAGCACAAATTGTATTTGCTGGATGAGTATAGCCATTTGGATGTTTTTCTTGGAAAAAATTCCCACAAGGATATTTTCCCAATTATGATTAATGAATTGAATCAAAACTAAACCACAGAATTATGCCTCCCAAAAGAATAAAACGATATACCGGAAAATACGCTTTAGTAGACGGCATCCCCTACACCATGCCCGTAAATGCCAAAAACTCACCTGCACTCATGGCTGGTTTTAGTTGCGATTGGGAAAAGGCAAATGCCCTACTTCCCGGTGATGAAGTGCATGCGCTAAAACTTCCGAATGGCCGAGCAGCCTTGCTCATTACCATTATAAATTACATTGACACGAGCATCGGCAAATACATTGAATACAGCATTGGAATTGCATGCACCCATGGCTCCAAACCCGCACCACGCTTACTGAATGCCATGATGGTAAAAAAATATGGTACAGGTCAATATATTTTGGATTTACCAGTGAGCTCTGAGATGTCCGTAAAAGGTGGAAAGGGAATCTGGGGAATGCCCAAACACAAGGCCAACCTAGACTTTAAGGTAACTGAAAACCATGTGACCTCACAATATGAAAAGGATGGGCAGTTTGCTTTTAGAATTGAAATAGAAATACCAAAGTCGCCATCTATGCGCATAAAAGTGGGAAGTGTAAACTATTGCCGTTTCCGAAATATGTTGATGGCTTCCTACATATATTTTGACACCAAGGCTGGGGCTAATTTCTTCGGAAAGGCCAAAGCCAACCTTTACATTGGCGACCACCCCAATGTCTCTTTTTTAAGAAATATTGACATCAACCCAGATCCCTTTTTCACCACGTTTATGCCTAAGGCCAATGGTATTTTGGATGATCATTTTGAATGTTGGTTTATGACGTATGATACTCCCCCGAAGGAAATGCCCGAAGGACTGGAATCTGTGGTAAACCTGGGCTACTCCGAAGATTGGCTTCCTGACCCTGTTATAACTGATTATGAAAAGTTTAAGATTCAATAACCGTTAAACCATAAGCTATGAGTCCATTTGTACGAACCTTAGTTGACATCAACAACGCCTACATTTTCTTTTGCTCTTCCATTTATCTGGGAATGTTTTGGTCCCTGCATTTGTTTTGGTTTCCAAACTATCCATCCACTTTAAATCTGGATAATTACTACGATGCAATAATTCCTCAAACTACATTGGCCACCAAGTTTTTCTTTGTGACCATCCCTATAATGGCCGTAGCTATTTTGATAATGCTTATCACCGAATGGAAAAGCCCTTTGATGTGGGTGCCAATCCTTTGGATTCCTGGTTTACTTGCTCCTGTTATCATCCAGCAAGCAGGCATTGAAAGTGTAAATAATCAATTTATAGAAGGTGTGGAAAGTGAAGCTGTGCTTCAAGATTTGCTACAGGAGTGGATGTACCTCAATGATTGGCGCTGGATTATCCTATCCATTATGTGGGGCGTTACCATGTACTTTTTTATTGCCAAGTCTCGTAGAAGATATTGGGAAAAACAAGCCGCTTAAACATTGCTAACAAGAACCACACTCACATGAAAAAATTCATAAACCTTATTGTAGTTGTTATCTCAGTACTCACTGTTGTTTCCGGGCTCACGCAAGTGGTAATGCCAGGCTTTGTTCTTAACGTAATCGGTGCAGAGGTAACAGATATTTCCAAACATCTTTTTGGAATTGTCGGGATGTTTATGGCCCTTTTTGGCAGCTTGATGCTCCATACCGTTTACCAAACACATACCTCGCGTACAGCAGTGTTTTGGTGCGCCATGCAAAAGCTTGGCGCCTTTGTGGCTGTGAGTCTTGGGGTGTACAATGAGCTTTTTAGCTGGATGGCAATGGGTGTGGCAATTTTTGATTTAATCTCGGGAATACTGTTTTTATACTACATCAAAACACTGAAAGAGAATGCTAACTAAGCCTTCCAAAAATCCAGCGGTAAAACGCTCACTTGTATTGGCGGGTGGAGGCATGCGCGTGGCTTATCAGGCTGGCGTACTGATGGCATTGGAAGAATCAGGTTTGCAATTTTCACATGTGGATGGCACCTCTGGCGGGATATTCAATACTTCAATGTTGGCCAGTGGCTTGTCGCCAAAAACGATGGCCGAAAAATGGAGAACCTTAAAGTTGAAATACTTTGTTTCCACCCGAAAAGTTAAGGACTATCTCCACATGTTTAAAATGCAGGGTTACGCTGATGCTGACAATATTCGTAAAAAGGTGTTTCCGCATTTAGGTATAAACCTAAAAAACATTAATGCAAATGCTGAAATCAACGCCACATTTAATGTGTGTAATTTCAGAACTAAAAGTGTAGAGGCAAAACCAAACACTACTGTAAAAGAAGACCATCTGATTGCCGGTGTTTCCCTTCCCCTATTTATGCCCGCTATAAAAATTGATGAGGATTGGTACACTGATGCGGTTTGGATAAAAGATGCCAACCTAATTGAATCCGTAAATCAAGGTTCAAAAGAATTGTGGCTTGTGTGGGCCATTGGCAATTCACCCAATTATTTGAAAGGTGCATTTCATCAATATGTGCACATGATAGAAATGAGTGCCAATGGGGGTTTATTGGAAGAATACCGGTACATCCATAAGCTAAACGAGTTGGCTACAGCCGATGAAAAAATAAAGCTCTTTGTCATCAAATCTCAAATTCCACTGCCGCTGGACCCTGACTTTTTCTTTAATAAAATAAATGCCCGCGAACTGGTAAACATGGGCTATGCTCAGGCCAAAGGATATTTGCAGAATTATAAGCCAGAAGGTGAGTTATTGGACGAAACAGCCAGTGCATCAGAGGAACCTGATTTTCTTCTGACGTTTAGAAGCGAATATTTCGGTAAGCTGGCTTTTAATTCTAAGCAAACTCCGGTTCAACTTTTTATCTACACGCGCTTTGCCCAGTTTCCTGATAAGCAAGTATGCGAAGTTTATTCAAGTATAAAAATTGGAAGAGAGGAACTAGAAATTCCAACCTATAACTATGAAATAATTGGTGGAAATCAAGAGTTGAAAGGAGTTTCAAAGTTTGTACTTGACGGAAAAGAAATGACTTTGACAACAGTTCAAAAACTATCCAGCCCAATAGAAATAGCGATGGGCTTAGGCTTTAAGCAAATTGAAATAAAAGTACAAGCCGAAGACGGCAGCACAATGATAGAAGGCAAACTGTACCAAAGTATGGGAAGCCGATTAAAATCTTTGTACTCCACCAATCTTTCCACCATAACTGATAAACGAACCGGCCTAAGAGCAAAACTCAAAATGTTTAAAGCTTTTATCAACCATGTTAAAACCAAAACCTCCTGAATTATGAAAAAACTATCACGCCCCATTACGGAATTAAAAAACAGCTACGATGTACTCGTAATAGGCTCTGGATATGGGGGTAGCATTGCGGCATCTCGGATGAGCCGCATCGGAAAGTCGGTTTGTCTTTTAGAAAAAGGTAAAGAGTTTTTACCTGGAGATTTCCCTAGTAAGCTCACAGAAGCTTCTGGAGAAATGAATTTTAACATGGGTAAAAAATCAGATGATAATAATGGGCTTTATGATTTTACCATGGGCGATGGCATCAGTGTTTTCAAAGGTTGTGGGTTGGGAGGAACCTCTTTAGTAAATGCCAATGTTTCGATAAAGCCTGAGCCTCGGGTAATGGAAGACAATGCATGGCCCGCTGAAATCAGAAACAACATTTCTTCTTTTCATGAAGGTGTAGAGCGCGCTTGGGATATGCTAAAACCCAATCCATACCCTGAAGGTAAAAATGGCTACCCCATTTTGGCCAAAACCGAGGCCATGAGAAAGTCAGCGGATTATATGTCTGAGGAATTTAGACTGCTGGACATCAACGTAAACTTTGAAAACAAAGAGGAAAATCATGTTGGGATAAAACAAGGTAAATGCAACAATTGTGGAGATTGTGTAACAGGCTGCAACGTAGGCGCCAAAAATACAACAGCCATGAATTACCTCCCGGATGCTTACAATCATGGTGCAGAAATATTTACCAATATTGATGTTCGCCATATTGAGAAAAGCAATGGCCGCTGGAAGGTGTTTTTTAATGTGTTGAATACAGGAAGGGAAAAATTTGACGCACCTGAACTATTTGTATTTGCAGATAATGTAATCATAAGTGCCGGCTCTTTAGGCTCCACCGAAATACTGCTTCGTTCCAAGGCAAAAGGTCTAAGCACCTCAGATATGCTTGGGCAAAATATGACTGGAAATGGCGATGTATTGGCCTTTGGCTACAATAATGACCAGCCAATAAATGGTATAGGAATGGGCGATAATGAAATAAAGGATATCGCGAATGTGGGCCCCTGTATCACAAGTGTGATAGATATGCGAAATCGTGATAACATTGTCGATGGCATGACGCTCGAAGAAGGTACCGTTCCTGCTCCAATTCGTGCTATTATGGCAAGTACGCTGGTTACAGTTTCCCGCCTTTTCGGAAATGATACCGATAGAGGATTTAAAGATTTTTGGCGTGAAAAGTGGCGCGAAATCACCAGCTTATTTAAAGGGCCATTTCACGGTGCAGTAAATCACACACAGATTTATTTGGTGATGACGCATGATGATTCAAAAGGTAAAATGAGCCTGAAAGATGATCGATTAAAAATAGACTGGCCAGGTGTGGGCAAGCAAGAAATATTTAAAAAAGTAGATGGCGAACTAACTGCTGCCACCTCGGCCCTTGGCGGGAATAAAGTTCCAAACCCAACCTGGAATAAGATGATGGATTTTGATCTGGTTACGGTTCACCCACTGGGCGGCTGCGGTATGGCCAACGATGCCAATACCGGAGTGACAGACCATAAAGGCCAGGTTTTTTCGGGAAGCACTGGAACGGATTTACACCCCGGACTTTATGTGATGGATGGAGCGGTGATTCCAAAATCTGTTGGTACCAATCCTCTCCTCACCATTAGCGGTTTAGCTGAGCGCAGCTGCAAACTAATTGCAGAAAGTATGGGTGCTTCTATTAATTATAGCTTTGAAAATGCTCCCCGAAAAGAAGGCCAAAACAATGTTACCAAAGGTGTGCAGTTTACTGAAACCATGCGCGGCTATTTTTCGCTTGACGAAAAAGAAAACTACCAGCGTGGCCATGATAAAGGAAAAGCAGCAAAATCACCTTTTGAATTTACCCTTACCATACATTCCGAAGATGTGGACACTTTTGTGCAAAACAAAGACCACCAGGCCGGACTGATGGGAAGCATGGTAGCTCCTGCCCTTTCGGACAAACCACTTTCAGCGCTTAATGGAACCTTCAACCTTTTTGTAGAAGACAAAGCAAATCCAGACACCAAAAAGATGCTATATAGCAGCGTATTGACGGACGTAAATGGTGAGCACTATTATTTTGAAGGATTTAAGCAAGTGCAAAACGACAAGGGATTTGATGTGTGGGCAGACACCACTACCCTGTTTATCACTTTACGTAAAGGTGATTCTAAAGAAGGTGAGGTGATTGGCAAGGGGATGCTTAAAATTTTGATCAAAGATTTTATGACGCAACTTACCACCATGAAATCTGTGAATACCAAAGGTGCCAGTGAGAGTATTTCGTCTATCGCGGCATTCGGTAAGTTCTTTTCAGGAAATGTGTTTGATACGTACATTAAGAAAATCAGATAATCAACCCCCGTTTATTTGCTGTATTGCCAAACAAATGCAGACATTAGTTGTCGTTTAGACAACACTATTTTATGGACTACAACTCAATTTTTGAAGAAATAAAGCGGGAGATTAACTTGGATGTAAAGCACGGAAAGGTGGCCGATTACATTCCTGAATTAGCTCATGTAGACCCCAATAAGTTTGGAATTTCATTGAAGTGCATGGATGGCCAAAGCTTTTCTATGGGCGATGCTGACGAAAAATTTTCCGCTCAAAGTATCACTAAGGTATTTTCATTAGCCCTAGCCATGAACCATTTTGGCCAAAAAGTTTGGAGCCGAATGGACGTAGAGCCTTCCGGAACTTCATTCAACTCATTGGTTCTCCTGGAATATGAGCAGGGAATTCCAAGAAATCCTTTTATAAATAGTGGCGCACTGGTAATAGCCGATATGCTGGTAGAAAAGTTGGAAGATCCCAAAGGTGAGTTTTTGGAATTTGTGAGAAACATGACCGGCAGCCGTGATATAGACTACAATTATAAAGTTGCCAATAGCGAAAGAGACCACGGTTTTAGAAATAGAGCTATGGCTAATATGCTCAAGTCTTTTGGAAACATAAAAGGTGATGTAGAAGATGTGTTAGACTTTTACTTTCATCAATGCAGTATTGAAATGAGCTGTAAGCAATTGGCTGATGCCTTTATGGTTTTTAGCAATAAAGGAAGTATGCTGGGCACCAAAGAAAAAATTATAACCAAACAGCAAAGTCAACGTATAAATGCTCTGATGCTTACTTGCGGCTTTTATGACGAAGCCGGAGAGTTTGCCTTTCGTGTTGGTCTGCCTGGTAAAAGTGGTGTAGGTGGAGGAATCGCTGCCGTATACCCAAGTGAATATAGTGTTGCTGTTTGGAGCCCAAGGCTCAATAAATTGGGTAATTCGGTACTGGGAATGAAAACCTTGGAATTACTTACTACCAAAACCGGAATGGGCATTTTTTAACATTTAAAAACCCTAACCTCTTATTGTGGGTTTACTCCCTTTTAAGATTACTTTTAGAGTGAATTTGATCACCTATGGAAATTATTTATTACACTTTAACCGCTTTTATCCTTATCACCTCTATTCTGTCGTTTATTGACCACCCTCACTGGATGTTCAGAGTTTTTGAGTTTACTAAGGTTCACCTTGTTGTGCTTCAATTTGCCACCTTTATGCTGGCTCTCATTTTTGTAGAAGCCACTCCCTTTATTTGGGGTATTCAAGCTTTTTTAGTTTTGTTAATGGTTTATAATGCCAGCATTTTGGTAAAATATACTTCACTCTATAAAGTTGTTCCCCAAGAAAAGTCGCCTAAACATTCCGCGCCAGTTACCTTGCTTTCTGCAAATGTTTATCAGTTTAATAAAAATTATCAGCCCTTTATAGATTTGGTGCATCAGACCAAACCCAATATTGTACTTACCATAGAGTCCAACAAAGACTGGGATAAAGCTTTGGAAGTTTTAGAAAAAGACTATCCAAATCACAAAAAAGTACCACTTGAAAATACCTATGGACTTCATTTTTATACCAACCTAAAAATCAAAAAGGTAGATGTGCATTGGTTTGTAGCTGATGATATTCCTAGCATTGAAGCCCAACTGCAAACGGATGACGGCTATAATTTCACCTTTTTTGGGGTGCACCCACCACCACCCAGCCCTACGGAAGAAGAAAACTCAAAAGAACGCGATGGCGAATTGATGTGCGTGGCCAAAAATGTACGTGATGGAAATGCTGCAACGGTGGTAGTGGGGGACTTTAACACCGTAGCTTGGTCAAAAGCAAGCACGCTTTTCAGAAAAACTGCAGAACTTGTAGACCCAAGAATTGGCCGAGGACTGATTTCTACTTTTCATGCTAACTATAGATGGTTTAGGTTTCCTATTGACCAGATGTTTCATACGCCCGACATTTATGTGAATGAATTTACCGTCCTCGATAAGTTTGGCTCCGACCACCTTCCGCTGTTTGCCGAGTTTCAAATCAACAATGGCAAAAACTTAAACCAAGAAAATGTAGAAAGCCTGGAAGAAGGTGAAATGGAAGAAGTGGATGAACTTATAGCCGAGGGAAAAGCAGAAGATGGTGAAAGGGATGCCGTAGCTAAAGAGTAACTTGGTACAGTATTTTATATATCCAATCAAAATTTGTAAAATCATCTTATGAAAATATTTGGTCTCTCCATTTTTACTACGCTAATCTTAAGTGCAGGATGCAACTCTTCCCAAAAAACAGCTGAAGCTAATTCCGCAAAAAAAACACAGGCTAACACTTACACCGAGTTTATAGCAATGAGTAATGAACCCTCTTGGGTAGTCATAGTTGATTTAAATGCTGGGATAAGATTTTCGTCATTAGATGACAATCGATTTGATATAAAAACGGAAAAATCAGAAATCAGAAAGCCTCAGGATATAAGTGCCACCAACTATAAGGGAGAATTTGAAAATGGATATATCCAAGTGATGGTGTACCACAAACCTTGCACAGATGACATGTCTGGTGAAGTTTATGATAACAAGGTAAGAGTAAGTGTGACCAATACAGAAACAGTAGAATACTTAGGTTGTGGGAATTATCAGGGTGATTATAGATTGAATGACATCTGGGTTCTAACTGAAATAGACAACCAGGAAGTAAGTATGAATGGTGCTATTCGCCCCTCTTTAGAGTTTAATATTTCAGAAAAAAGACTGCATGGCTTTGGTGGTTGCAACCAGATTAATGGAACTTTTGCATTTAAAAAGAATCAAGTAGTGGTAGGCCAATTAATGAATACCCTTATGGCCTGTATTAATCAAGGTGTTGAGGATAAATTTCTTAAACATCTTAACGGACAAACTATGGATTATGAAATTGGTGACAATCAACTAAAGATGTGGAATGATGCAGGTTCTTTGACTTTCAAAAAAGGTGATTAAGGTTTTATGACTTTAGAAAATCAAATACAGGCTTACCTCGGAATCCCAGATGCTCACCTCAAAACGATAGAAGACTTGTTCGAGCACACACTTTTACCGAAAGGTGAAAACTATACTACAACCGGAAGCTTTCATGCCAATTTGAGTTTTATAAAAAGTGGCTACCTGAGAGTGTATGAAACCAAGGACGACAAGGAAATAACCCAATGGATATCTTCACCCGGTGAATTTATAACGGACCTCGGAACGCTTGTTTTTGACGCTCCGGCAAGGCGAAACATTCAGGCTATAACTGATTGTGAACTGTACACTATAAGTAGAGAAAACTATAGGCGAATTGGCGGCTTAATTCCCGAATGGCCTGAATTGGAAAAACGATTTTTGGCAAAATGCTTTATGATTTTGGAAGACCGCGTGTTCAATTTTATATCCATGTCATCCGAAGAACGCTATGAGCAGCTCTTTGCCTATAAGCGTGAATTGTTTAATCAAGTGCCTTTACAATACATCGCTTCAATGCTAGGAATGACACCCGAAACACTAAGCAGAATCAGAAAGAAAAGTATTTCTTGATTTATGTCAAGCCGAGTGATATGAGCCTATCGCAACTTTGTGGTATCACAAAAGAAAAATGCGATTATGAAAATTCACACTTCAATAAAAATAAATGCTACGCCACAGCAGGTATGGCAAGTTCTTACAGACTTTGATGCCTACCCTACCTGGAATCCCTTTGTGCAGTCCCTTACGGGAAATGTGAAGGAAGGTGAACGAATAACAGTAAAGCTTCCGGGAATGACTTTTAAACCAGTAATTTTAGTTTTTAAAGAACATGAGCAACTCACCTGGTTGGGGCATTTGCTTTTCAAAGGATTATTTGATGGTGAGCATACTTTTAAACTTGAGGATAATGGAGATGGCACCACCACTTTTCATCAATCTGAAAAATTCAAAGGACTTTTGGTTGGGCTTTTTAAGCGAAAACTGCAAAAAGATACCCTTCCGGGATTTGAAGATTTGAATCAAAAACTAAAAGAAAGAGTGGAAAACCAAACTTAGAATGGGTTCAATGAATATTCTACAAACAACTAAAATCACAGAGTCTCAAAAGGTGGAGCTTTCTAAGCTTTGGAACTCTGAATATCCAGAAGCATTGGCACATAAAAGCCTTGAAGATTTTGATAAATACTTAAATGGAGTTACAAATCACAAGCACTTTTTGATGTGTGATGATTCAGGCTCAATTCAGGGTTGGCATTTTCAGTTTACCCGAGATAATGAAACCTGGTTTGGAATGATAGTCTCCACAAAATTACAAGGCAAAGGATTTGGCTCAAAGCTATTAAATGAAGGCAAGAAGGATGCGGATAAGCTTTCGGGCTGGGTGGTAGACCATGCTGATTATGTGAAGACTAATGGTACCCCATACTCCTCTCCCCTAAGTTTTTACCTAAAACATGGTTTTAAAGTTGTGCCTGAAATAAAACCTGAAGGGGATAAACTATCCGCAGTAAAGGTGGTTTGGAGTAAGCAGCTTTAATACAACTTAAAACTCTCTAAACTGTGATAAATGTGAAATACTGTTTCTCCTTTATCTGCTGAAAAGATGAAATCCGTAGAATTTTGATTTCCCTTGCCGTCCTTGGTTTTCAGCGTTACTTTATTCTCTCCTACATTAAGCGGAATACGACTGTAAGAAATACTGTAGGGTAAGGTTTGCCAGTTGCGGGTATCCGCTTTTTCGGTTAGTGCATTGAGTAAAGATATTGCTGCACCTAAGTCCTGATTCTCCTGACGAGCAGCGTATTCTGCGGCTTGCTTGGTGGCCAATCGAAGTGCTGCTGCTCCAATTTCACGCAGCATTCTATCTTGCAAAATAGAACGCGCAATAGCATCAATATCTTCGGCAGTTTCTAAATCATACGTATTACTCCCATTTAATACAAGCTCCCCTTGATTAAAAACAGGTATTCTTGACTCATACTTTGAAAAAGCCACTCGAATCAATTTTAGGTCACCAAAGCCATTTCCTCCCTGACCGTTTTCTGGAATAGGAAATGTGAAAAACAAATCCAATTCTTCGTTTACCAAGGTTACCACGCCACCATCACCTTTTACAATGGTGAAGTTAATACTCCACTCCGCCTTTACCGGCCCTAGTCCATTGTGCCAAAAGAAAATCAGCTCACCCCCACCCCTCTTCTGGTATTGATAATCAACTCCAAACTCAGATTCGTACTGCTGCAATTCTTCAATAAAACCGTTTAGATATGCCGTACGCATCAAATCCTGCTTCAATTGCTCAGGAGCATTTACTCCAAAGTTTTCTGTGTAAGATTGTTTATAGGTATTGTACGCGTTTCTATAGGCAATGAAAGCATTGTTAACATCATTATCCATTTCATAAGCTATCCCCATAAGCACGTGGGCAAAGGCATCATCCGCATATCTATTTGGCCTATTTTCATAGCGGTCATTTAGGGCATTCAGCTTATTGTTCAGCCTTCTGGCTTCTACTAGGGCTTCCTGTGGACGGTTCATTTTCAAAAAGTTCAGTGCTTTATAATAGTGGATTAGCACCTTTTCATGATCCTCGGCAGGATACTCTTTTACAGTAGGATTACTAATGAGCGTAAGAGCTTCCATACCGTAATTTTTACGGTAGTCTTCTACATATATGTATGCTTGCTCAAAGTATTTATTACTCTCTTCATATTGCCCCATCATTTGGAGCACCACACCTTTTTTCAAAAAAAAGAGCAGCCGATTTCTACCTTCGGCTGCCTTTTCATTTTTATCTAAAAGTTTATTTGCTCCTTCTAAATCTCCGCTGCTAAAGGCCTCCTGAAATTTTAGGTTCTTTTGGTAATAAGTTGCACAGCCGCTAAGCAGCATTACCACTAAGGCCAAAAGAAAGCCTTGAAAAACGTTTTGATTTTTCTTAGAAAGCATAAGGTTTGAAAAAAGAGATGACGGCTAAGACTACTCTACTACCTTTTTGATTTTTTTAGAACCTACCCAAACCTTTTCGTTGGTTTCGATATTTGTAAGCTCCATATCTACTTGGTAAAAAACTACTTTGGTTTTGCTATTGGCATCCGTTATAGAATTTACACTGCCTTGCATAATGAAGTCAGCTCCAAGCTCACGGCCAAAACGTTTTACGGTTTCAAGTGAAGCATTGTTTTGTTGGTCTGCTTTTTCTGCACGAAGCTCTTCTCTAAACTCACCACCTTGCACCAAGCGTACTTTTCCTGAGTTGATATACTCTCTTTCAATATCGTTGATAAAAGTCTCTGTAGCTATATGCTCGCTGCTACGGTTTCTTACCAAACCAACAATAATAGCTGGCTTTCTTCCTTCTGCTTCCACAAAATCCTGCAACCATACACGGGTAAGACCATCATTCACCATCTCGGCTGCCACCAAGCGGCTGTCTACATCGTTCCATCTTCCGCTAAGGTCTATTTGTTCGCGTTCATCAACACGGGTTACGCTTTTGCTGGTATCACAACTGGCCGCTACTCCGGCTAGTACAAGGGCTGCTGCTATTATTCTGATTTTCATACAAGGTATTTTTAGTTGGTTTTATTTATAAAGAATAGTCGGCAATATGCAATTGAAATGCCAAACCTACAAGTTCTTTTATTACAACGAGTTACGATCCATTTCTTTTTTGATATCTGCACGAAGACCTTCACTGATCATCCAAAGTGGCTGACGCATGTGCTCCTCGCAAATATTCTGATGCTTCAATGAAGCCTTTATTCCTCCCGGGTTTCCTTCTGCAAAAAGCATTTTAGTAACCTCAAAAAGACGGTAATGATCTACTCTCGCTTTTTCAAAATTTCCATCCAAAGCATTGTTTACCATAGCCGTAAATGCTTTTGGAAAACCTTGGCCACTTACGGAAATTACGCCATCTCCACCGCAAGCAATCATCGGCAAAGTAAGGTTGTCATCACCACTTATCACATAAAAACCTTCTGGTCTTTCGTTGATGATTTTCATCACCTGTTCCATATCTCCACTTGCTTCTTTTACAGCAATTACGTTGTCAAAATCATTTGCCAAACGAAGTGTTGTTGCAGCACTCATGTTAGAAGAAGTTCTTCCTGGCACATTGTATAAAATAACAGGCACAGGACTAGCCTCACAAATAGTTTTGAAGTGCTGATAAATCCCTTCCTGAGTAGGTTTATTGTAGTATGGAGAAACAGAAAGAATAGCATCAATACCGTTAAGATCCGTTGATTTGATAGTCTCTACCAGAGCGCGGGTATTGTTACCTCCAATACCATAAACGATAGGTTTTCGGCCATTATTCACCTTCTGTACAAACTTCAACACTTCCTGTTTCTCAGCACTGTTTAGGGTAGCGTTTTCGCCAGTTGTTCCCATTACTACTAAGTAATCCACACCATTATCCAGGCAGTGGTTTACCAACTTTTCAAGACCGTTAAAGTCAATGTTGTGCTCGCTGTCAAAAGGTGTGATAAGCGCCACACCTGTTCCTCTAAATTTACTCATAGCTTGTTTGAATTTGAGGGTGTTCCTCACGGAATTCCCTTATCGTTTATTGCGCGGCAAATTTAATCAGAGTATCGACAAACCTATCCCTGGGCTTAGTATTATTTAAAAACCGCTTTTCCAGTGATTCATGTGCGAGATTTCGGGCCTCCGTTCCTTCGCCTGGAATGACGTTCGTGAAATCATTCCAGCCGTAGAGCTGGAATCTACAATTTAATTCATCCTGCAATCAAAAGATTCCGGGTCTCCGTTCCTCCGCCCGGAATGACATCCGTGTGGGCATTCCGGCCCGGGAGCCGGAATCTAAACGGTAAATAACCTAACTTGCTGTTATGTACTTCACTTACATCTTAACCAACAAAAACAACACGGTGCTTTATACAGGGTCTACAAAAGATTTAAAGCTCAGGTTATTTCAGCACAAAAACAAAATGGTGGGGACAAGTTTTACAGCCCGTTATAATGTTGGTAAGTTAATTTGGTTTCAAAGTTTTGAAACATTTCCTGAAGCCTTTGAGCTTGAAAGAAGAATAAAAGGATGGAAACGTGTGTGGAAAATTGAACTGATCGAAAAAGAAAACCCTGATTGGAACGACCTTGCAGAGGACTGGGACTTCAATGAATATTTGAAATAGCTACGTAGGGATTCTGGGCCTTCATTCCACCTCCCAGAATGAAATCCTTATGAACATTCTGGCCAAGGAGCCATAATCTGTCCTTTCTGTCTCCAAACCACGAGATTCCGGGTCTCCGCTCTGCTTCGCCCGGAATGACGTTCGTGAAATCATTCCAGCCGTAGAGCTGGAATCTGAACTTGCTTCCATAACAAAAAGATTCCGGATCTACGCGCTGCTGCGCCCGGAATGACATCCGTGTGGGCATTCCGGCCAGAGAGCTGGAATCTGAACTTGCTTCTATAACAAAAAGATTCCGGGTCTCCGCTCTGCTTCGCCCGGAATGACATGCGTGTGAGCATTCCGGTCAGGGAGCCGGAATCTTAAATATCCTATTTATTGATAAATCGAAGGTAAAAATCAACCTCCTTAAATACAGGCAAAAAGTCATCGCCTTTAGGACGTGCCACCTGCAAATCAAGCACTTTTAGAGTGGAGCTTTTTAAGCCAATCGTGAAGTTAGCCTTACCGGCAATCGTCAAAAATTGAATAGGACTTTGATCTTTATCATTCAAAGAAATCAAAACATCAAAATCCTGCTTTATAAACGTGGAAAGTACTTCTGCACTAGGCTTTCCGTACCAATTCACATCGTCCTTACAAAAGTATTCGTAGGTCTGCTGCTCGGTTATCTCTTTTCGCTTTCGCGGAATGAATGCCAGCAATTCCACATCTTTTCCCTCAGCTTTTAGCTTCTTTGCAAAATCCAAAACGTCTTTATCTGCCGCCCCTTTTTCAAAAACTATAGCAAATCTTTTTACGGAAATAAAACCTGGATATGCAGCATTTGCTCCAGCATTCTTTCCTAGCTTCTTTAGCGAGTAGTTTCGTATGCGTTGTTTGAGTGTCATTAGTCGCCTATCAGTTCAGCAAATTCATTTTCATCAATAATTTTTACGCCAAGGTCTTCAGCCTTTTTACGTTTGGAAGGGCCCATTCCTTCTCCGGCTACTATCAAATCAGTTTTACCAGAAACGGAACCCGTATTCTTTCCGCCATGCTTTTCTATCAGCTCTTTTATTTCTTTACGGGAATATCTTTCAAAGTTTCCGGAGATTACAATTGTCTTTCCATCCAGCTTTGTAGATTCTCCCTCCTGCTGTACCACTTCAAACTGAAGTCCAGCCAATTTCATGCGCTCTACCGTGCCAACCTTTGCTGGGTCTGAAAAAAATGTCGTTACGCTTTCTGCGATACGCGATCCTATTTCATCAACGTTGGTCAATTCTTCAAGGCTTGCAGCCATCAAAGTATCAATATTTGCAAAATGACGCGCCAGCTTTTTGGCCACCGTTTCGCCAACATATCGTATTCCTAATCCAAACAAAACTCGCTCAAATGGAATCGACTTACTTGCCTCTATTCCTTCAATTATATTTTGTGCAGACTTTTCTGCCATGCGCTCCAAAGGCAAAAGCTGCTCTTTTTGCAATGTGTATAAATCTGCATAATTGCTAATCAATCCTTCGTTTACAAACTGATCTACGGTTTCACCGCCCATCCCTTCAATGTCCATGGCCTTACGGCTAATAAAATGCTGAATACGTCCCTTTATCTGCGGTGGACATCCATCATCATTTGGGCAATAATGTTGTGCTTCCCCTTCCTTGCGGATAAGTTCTGTGTTACATTCAGGGCAATGCGTGGCATATTTTACAGGCTCCAAATCTGGCGGGCGCTGATCAAAATCTACACCTATCACTTTTGGAATTATCTCCCCGCCTTTTTCTACATACACATGGTCGCCCACACGCAAATCCAACTTCTCTATCTGATCGGCATTGTGCAGCGAAGCACGCTTTACGGTAGTTCCGGCCAATTGCACGGGTTCCAAATTTGCCACCGGAGTAATCGCTCCCGTACGCCCAACCTGGTAAGTAATGCTGTTTAATTTGGTGGAAACCTGCTCGGCCTTATACTTATATGAAATCGCCCAGCGCGGAGATTTGGCCGTAAAGCCAAGCTTGTCTTGCTGTGCATAGTCATTCACTTTTACTACTATTCCATCAATCTCAAATGGTAATTCGTGACGGTGCTCTTCCCAATAATTGATGAAATCAAAAATCTCATCAACATTCTTCGCCTTAGCGATATAGTTTTTTTCTGCACTTGGCACTTTAAAACCCCACTGAGCGGCCTTTTGCATGCTCTCAAAGTGATTGTCAAACATGCGGTCATCGGTAAGAATGTAGTACAGAAAGCAATCTAATGAGCGAGAAGCTACAATGCTACTATCCTGCATTTTCAAAGTTCCGGAAGCTGTATTTCGTGGATTGGCAAAAGGTTCTTCTCCATCTTCAATACGCTGCTGGTTGAGCTTTGCAAAGCCTTCCAAAAGCATAAATATCTCACCACGTATTTCCAATTCCTCAGGAAAATCATTGCCATGAAGCTGCAAAGGAATGGAACGAATGGTGCGCACATTAGCTGTGATATCATCACCTTGAGTGCCATCCCCACGGGTAAGGGCTCGAGTCAAAATTCCATTTTTGTAGGTGATGCCAATAGCCGCTCCATCATACTTAAGTTCACAAACAAACTCCACGGGGTCGGAAATTGACTTTCCAATTCGCTTGATAAAATCTTCGAGTTCCTCTTTGCTATAGGTATTCGCCAAAGAAAGCATCCGCGTTTTATGCGGCACGGTTTCAAAGTTTTTGGTAACATCACCACCTACACGCTGTGTGGGCGAAGTGCTCAACTTAAACTCCGGAAAAGCCTCTTCCAGCTTTTGTAGCTGCTTCAGTTTTTGATCAAAATCATAATCCGAAATCTCCGGGTTATCCAGCACATAATACTGATGATTGTGATGCATCAGCTCCTTGCTGAGCTCCTCTATTTGCGATTTAGCTTCCTCTTTGGTCATGGCAATTTGTAAGAAAAGCAAAAATAGGAATTGAAGCGCAGCGATGCAGCCACTGGAAAAAGGATATTAACACCTGGATGTAAACTCGAAAAGCGAAACTCTAAAAGCAAAAAATTCTCGATGTCTATTTCTACCTCTGGAGAGCTTGTGCTAAGCTTGACGAAGTAGAGTACCCACAAGAACAGAGGTGACTCGACTACTGACTACCGACTTCTGTCTTCCGACCTCCTGAGATGCACCTCCACCATCTTATCATCTGATGTAAAAGCCGGGTAGAACTCTACCGCTAACAAACTATCCGTATAAAGTGTAGAAGCATCATCCATATCATAGGAGTGACCGTAGCGCACTACACAATCCACAGTTTTACCGGAATATTCTTCATAAACCGCAATCTCAACCTTGGGGCGATGGCTCTTGCCAAAATCTCCCAGAGAATTTTGCGGCCAGGTTTCTTCCTTCCACTTTACAGGAAAATGCACAGCATAAGCTTCATAATTATCCAACACTACCAAATCCTTGTCAGCAGCGAGATAAAGCCCGATGTGGTAATGCAGCCAATGGTAAGAATAGTTAAGCGGCAGCACCGTTGAGCCTTCAGGAATATAGGCCTCAGCCTCCATTATTTGCAATGCATCCTCTTCCAGTTCTTCGGCCTTACCCAATTGGTAGGGTAATTTGTAGAGATTTACAGCAATAAAGGCTAAACCAAGAATTAGGGTAACAATGTTGGTCTTGGAATTGAGCACCACCCAAAATCCCCAAGCCAAAAAAAAGCACAGGGAAAAGCGCATGCTCAAAAATCCCCCAGTAGCCATAGAATCGGGAAGAATGAAATACAGTGCCAATAGCAACACTCCTGTTATAAATAGAAAATCAATCAGCTGGAAGCTCCTCTTTTTTCTAAGTCGATATACGAAAACCGCTATCAGCGACAAGGCAAAAATCACATTGTACATTACAGAGTAATAGGTTTCTTTACCATCAATGGTAACGATGGGAAGCGCCAGATAAATTCCCTTGAGCTGCTGATGCAGTTCGGTTTGGTTAAACTGAAAAGATTCTGAATTACCCAGTATAAATTGAAGACAGAAAATTACACTCGGCAAGCCCAAAACCACAAATGGCAAAACGGTTTTAATATTCTTAAATCGCTCCTGAAAAAGCTTAATCAAAAAATAAATACCCAAAGCCATCATGGCCACCATAGCTGGAAAAAGGTGAAACAAAGCCGTAATAAAAAGCATCATACCCCAAGCCAGAGCGCTGATCCATGTACCTTTAATGTATGCCCGATGTGCCAAGCCAATGGTAAAGAACATAAAAGCCAGACTGAGCGAAAAACTCTGAAAACCGATATAAAAACAAAAGTTATGCGCCAGCGGAAAGATTAAGTAAAACAGTGGATTGAAAGTACCTCCCAAACGTTTTACGGCATATCTAAAGCTTATTGGAAACAAAATGAGGTACAAGGCGCACACCAACTTTTCGGAAACAGCTGCAGGTAACCAGGCATTAAACAAAGTAAGCAGCAAATGCCCTCCAAGATTTGGAATCAACTCATATCGCAACGCAAAAAAATCCTGATATGGCGAATCAGGATTGCTTAAAAGACTAGCTATAATGTTGGAATTATAAAGATGTGCCGGACCATCTCCGGTAAAAAAATACTCCACCCCAAGCACAGGAATAAGATTTACCAACAGCAATATCCAAAAGAGGTAGCGTTCATTTTTATTCCAAAATGTGAGGATTTTGTTCTGCAAGTTTGTTAGGTTTTAGGAGTCGCCAAATTAATTGAATTTATTCATCCTGAGTGTTCCGAAAACATTCGGGGCGTATCGAAGGGTGAAATGGTTTAATGTTCATTTTGGCATCGCCCCAAAACGAACCAAAAAGTCTAGGCTTCTTGAATTTTCTCTAAAACCTACCATCCACTTCACTGAAAAATAAAAGGCCTACGGCTGCTTATTTTTCTACGCTTCGGTTCTGTTGATTTTTACGAAAAAATTCAAAAGGCCGATCCCTTTACGCAAGTATATCGGTTGAAAACGAACATTTTTAATACAATACCAGCACGCATGTCAGCCTGAGTGGCCGACTGAAAGGAGGTTGTATCGAAGGATGATTCTCATTCACAATTTAGTCTTCGATACCCCCCGAATGCTTTCGGGGTACTCAGACTGACAGCAAATCCAAGTGATATATCTCTCGATTTACCCAGAACATCAAAAAGGATAATCCCCACGGCTCGAGTTACCCTTTACTTTTCAAACCTTATCAACATCCCAAAAATCCACTTGGAAATATTTTAGCTTTACGATCCAGGATCTGGAAGGGTTTCGGAGCAGAAAACATTTGAGATACCTTTACCTGGAATCTAAAAAGACCTTGTGAAACAAAAGAAATTCTTAAACATTCTACACGACCTTGATTTTCAAATACTAAATAATCCAGAATTTCAAGAAGATTCTGTTAGAGAAGAAATTATACTTCCAATTATTAGAGAATTAGGATATGGAACATCAAAGCCTCATCAAATTATACGAAGTAGAAAATTACTCCATCCATATGTTTCAATCGGATCGAAGAAAAAGAATATTTACATCATTCCTGATTACTTGTTTGAAGTCGATGGAAAACCAGCATGGATATTAGATGCTAAAGGACCAAATGAGAAAATTATAAACTCAAGGAATGTTGAACAGGCATATTCTTATGCAATTCACAGTGAAGTCAGAGTAAATTATTTTGCTCTATGTAATGGTCGTGAGTTTGCCTTATATCATATTGGTAGAATCCAACCAATTCTACATTTTAACATAACCGAACTCGGGAAATACTGGGATTCACTTATGAAATTTATTGGCCCAAATAATGTTTTCCAAAATAGTCCCTTCAAATTAGCAAAAGACTTAGGATTGCATTTAAAGCGATTGGGATTTGATAAATCCGAAAGCCTCATATTCCATGAAATACCAGTAACAGAGATTGGCCAACTTGACCCAGACATGTTCTCATTTTCGGGTGGTCTCAAACTTGATGACCAATCTTATGTAGTAACTTGGGATTTTGACCAATCCGCATTTGCACAACTTAGAGGCAAAATTCCAGAGGATGCTTATTCCACACTAAAGGAAAGAGATAATCAATCACGGAAAGTTGTGCGTTTTAACGATGTTGCCTATTTGATAAATGTAGACTGTAGAATTGGAGAAGATTTACAAGAAAATGAAAATGAAATATTCCTACCCATGTTAATAAACAGAATAATATAATACAACAACCACCCATGAAAAAAATAATCACCCCCATTCTACTAGCAGCAGCCCTAGTTGCCTGCAACAATACCACAAACAACAAAACTGAAACTTCAGAAAAACCAAAAACTGAAACCGAAGCTACGCCTGAAGAAGCCAAAGAATCCTTTCAGGAAATAAACTCTGACGAAGCACTGATTGCCACCGCACTTATGGCGGCCCCAGCCGAAAGCCGTGAAGGATGTACCGTAATTGGCTACAATATGGCTGGTGAGTTTGTTACTCTAAAAGAAGGAAGCAATGAATTTATCTGTTTGGCAGATGACCCAAAAAAGGAAGGCTTTAGTGCTGCATGTTATCATAAAAGCCTGGAGCCCTTTATGGCTCGTGGCCGCGAATTAAAAATTGAAGGAAAAAACCACAATGAGATATTTGATATCCGCGAGGAAGAAGTAAAATCGGGTAAGTTGAAAATGGGCGACCCTGGTTCAACTTTGCACATTTACTATGGAGCCAAAGCCATGTATAATACTGAAACCAATTTAGTAGATGGCGCACAATATCGCTATGTGGTGTACATTCCATGGGCTACTTCTGAGTCTACTGGTTTACCAGAAAGCCCGGTGGAGCCCAACCATCCTTGGATTATGAATCCTGGAACGCATAGAGCGCATATAATGATTACTCCGCTGAAGGGAGAAGATAAATAAGCACTAATGGGCAAGTATTTTTTATCAATATTTCTTTTAATAACAGGTAATAGCATTATTGCACAAGTTGACATTGAGCTACTTCATAAACGATGGACACAAGCTTTTCTTAATGACTCGAATGCAGTAGTTCCTATAGGTCTTACAAGAGGAGGTTTGGATCATATCATTTTTTCTGAAGATGGCGAACTCACGTTTGAAGGGGCACCTATGTGCGGTATAGGTCTAAACTACTATGGAGATTGGGCACTAAACTCAAAGGACTCCATCCTTACTTTAAGATATACATCCAAACAAGACATATTCTCTGGGGAATCTCAGATTGATGAAACTGAAGTTTACAAAATCGAAAAACTTAGCCCTACAAATTTGATACTTTCAGAACTAAACTCCAAAGATCCTAGGCGACTTTCCTGGCTGTATGAAAGCAAATGATTGTCCATCTTAACTTAAGGTTTTAACTTTACAACTATGGATAGTAGTCTCAATCATTTTAGAGCTTCTCAGGGAAGAAGAAATCAGCGCCAAGAAAAGAAAGGCAGAAATACAACGCTAAGAATGCGGCTGCAATACGTGTAGCCTACAAATCGCAATTAAAACAATCAGATTTCAGCGAGGAGGACAAGCTTGCTTTAAGAAATCGACTTATTGCTGAACAAAAGAAAAAGAGAGTCAGAAATCTTATCATTCTTTCAATTACAGCGATTTGCACCACAATTGGCTTCATATGGGTACTTCTATATCTGTAATGCGTCAGGCATCTACTGACTGTGCTCTGCCGACTATCAAACTGTTAATATCTCTTCCTTCCTCTTTCAATCCACACCGCTTACCTTTGGCGCATGATATTTATTTTTGGATACCATCCTATTACTAAAATTGAAGGTCCTGTGGAGGAGCATGAATGCCCCAACTGCCACAACACCAAGCACTGGCTGCTCGGCAAAATGACCTATTATATAAATGTGTTTTTCATCCCCCTCATCCCTACCCGTACCGAGCATTTTAAGATTTGCCCTATTTGCAAATTCAAAAATGAAATAACACGTGAGGATTTTAGCATCGCTAAAGATTTTGCCAACCTCAATAAAGAGGCTGTGCACAGCGACATGACTGAGCAGGAATATGAAAAACGCCTAAAGCAATTGCACACATGAGAAGACCAGAACCAGGCGAATATGCCCCATACTACGAAGGATATGTGAGCCGCACCCGTGGTGCGAATCACCTTCAAAATTTACGTGATAGCGCAGACGATCTGGTTCATTTTCTCGAAAACCTACCAACCGCAAAGTGGGGTTACTCCTATGCTCCTGGTAAATGGACGGTTAGCCAAATGATACAGCATATCATAGATTGTGATATGGTATTTATTTATCGTGCCCTTTGGATAGCTCGCACTGGTGGTGGCATTTTGCCCGGTATGGATCAAGACCAATGGGTAGAATCTGCAAGTAAATCCCAGCGTAAGCCGCAAGAGCTAATGGACGAGTTCATCGCTTTGCGCAATTACATTGTCAGCACTTTCAAAAGCTTTACAGAAGCTGACTTGGAAAAAGCCGGAAACGCCAGCGACAAAGACGTTGTGGTAAATAGCATTGCCTATATTATTGCAGGCCACACCTTTCATCATTTGGCTATTTTGAAAGAACGCTACGTATGAGAGTTTTAGCTTGCTTGTTCATTATTCTCGCACTTTCGGCATGCGATGCCCCCATTCCCGCTAAGGAAAACAAAGGGCTGAGCACTATGCAAAAACGTGAAGTAATAGACTCACTGATGCAAGCCCAGCAAGACGCCTGGAACACGGGTAGTTTGGAGGCCTACATGCAAACCTATAAGCAGAGTGATTCTTTAATTTTTGTGGGCAGCCGCGGGCTCAATTATGGCTGGAACACCACACTCAGCAATTACCAAAAATCCTATCCTGATAAAGAGGCCATGGGAACTTTACAGTTTGAAAACCTGGAGTTCAAAGATTTGGGAAGCGAATATTCTTTTATGATTGGCCGCTGGTATCTGTTTCGCAGCACTGATACTTTAAGCGGAAGCTACTCCCTACTTTGGCAATGGGAAGGGAAATCGGCCAGCATTATTGCCGACCATTCCAGTTAAAATAGACGGAGTCTACATAGTTTAGAAATCCTCTATGTTCTAAACATTTTAAGGCAGCCCTCCTTACATTTACATCAAATTTGATTTATATGAATTCCCTCAATATTCCAGATACCAATCTGGAGCGAGTAGTAATCATTGGATGTGGATTTGCCGGTCTCAACCTGGCTAAAAAGCTTAAAAACAAACCTTTTCAGGTGGTGATGATTGACAAACACAATTATCACACTTTTCAGCCGCTACTCTATCAAGTGGCCACCGCTGGCCTTGAGCCCGATTCTATCGCCTATCCAATCCGTCATATTTTTAAGGGACAGCAAAATTTCTTCTTTCGTATGGCTAAGGCCGAAGAAATACTAACCGCACAAAATTCTATAAAGACCAACATCGGTACCCTCGAATATGATCATCTGGTAATCGCAACTGGTAGCGAAACCAATTATTTTGGAATGGATGGCGTGAAGCGAGAAGGAATGCCCATGAAGAGTGTTCCTGAGGCACTTAACCTAAGGTCGCTTATCCTACAGAATTTTGAAGCCGCTTCATTAACAAATGATTTAGCTGAGCGCGAGCGCTTGATGAATTTTGTAATTGTAGGAGGTGGCCCAACTGGTGTAGAACTTTCGGGTGCTGTGGCAGAATTAAAAACCCATGTACTTCCCAATGACTATCCGGATTTGGATTTTAGAAGAATGTCCATTCATCTGCTGGAGGCCTTGCCACGAGTATTGCCGCCAATGAGCGAAACAGCTTCGCGCAAAGCCAAAAAGTATTTGGATTCACTTGGCGTGCAAGTGTGGACAGACACTGCTGTAAAAAGCTATGATGGAAGTACTGTGAAAACCAATAAAAAGGATCTTCCCGCCTCTACCCTTATTTGGGCAGCTGGTGTAAAAGGACATATTATTCCCGGTCTCACCGAGGGCAAAGACTTTGAGAAAAGTCGCTATTTGGTAAATGGCTTTAATCAGGTTGGTGATCACAAAAATATTTACGCCATTGGCGATGTGGCCGCTATGATTTCTGAAGAAAATCCGAAGGGCCACCCAATGCTGGCACAAGTTGCCATACAGCAAGGAAGTAATCTGGCCAAAAACCTATACAAGTGGCAGCGAAATTCTGCGCCCAAAGAATTTGAATACAACGATAAAGGCAGCATGGCTACCGTGGGTCGCAACAAAGCTGTAGCTGATATTGGTAAAATTCATCTGGGAGGTTTTTGGGGCTGGATGCTATGGATGTGGGTTCACTTGGTAAGTTTAGTTGGCTTTAGAAACAAAATGGTAGTGATGCTCAATTGGGTAATCAACTACTTTAGTTATGACAAAAAGATTCGACTCATTATACGCCCCGTAGTGCGCGACAAAACGCAGCAAAAAGAGCTTTCGCTAAAAGACAATGAGGAAGCTATTAACTTAGAAGAACACGAAAAATAGATATGTGTACCCTTACCTACATCCCCACCAAGGAAGGGTACATTTTTACCCACAATCGCGATGAGCGCAGTAACCGGCCTACTTCAAAGAGTTTTCAAACTAAGAAGGTCGGCAAGAGAACTATTTATTACCCAGAAGATTTAGAGGCACACGGCAGCTGGATAGCCTTTGCTGATGATAACACAGCCGCTTGCCTACTTAATGGTGGTAACAAAACGTATGTAAGAAAGGCGCCTTACCGCAAAAGTCGGGGCTTGGTAGTTTTAGAATCTTTTGATTTTGAAAGCCCCGCAGCCTTTTATCATAATTATGATTTTGAAGGAATCGAGCCTTTCACCCTACTCATTCGCCATAGTTCCGGCTTGTTTCAAATCACGCATGATCTGGACGAGACAACCATTAAGAAACACAATCCTCAGGAAACCAATATTTGGTCCTCTACAACTCTTTATACCAAGGAGATTCGCGACAAGCGCAGAAAATGGTTTACGGATTGGCTGGCACAATCTCCTGAACTAAGCCCGGCTAACATTCAAGCCTTTCATAATAGTGCGGGCGATGGCGACAGTGAAAACGACTTGATAATGAGCCGCTGGGGGATTTTACAAACCTTGAGCATTACACAAATTGCAGTTTCTAAGCAAGGTGCACTCCTCACGTATTGGGATTTTATTCAGCAAAGTGCTGATCAAAAAGAAGTTTTGATTTGAAGTGAATCAAATTTTGATTGTATAAATATTCGACCCTTACAGGGTCGTTTTTCTTTTGTGCCACTCTATTTCTATACATATGCGAACCCACCGGGTTCGGGGCCGCATCCAAGTGATATTTCGGTTTAAAACCTACAAGGGTCAAATCATGCCAGAGAATTAATGACCTCAGAGAGGTCAAATGTCAATAGAAATTATTCTGTTACGATACTAAATGACCCCAGCGGGGTCACATATTTTGTACTTCAATCATTTTTATCCCGCTTTTTCAAGCCGATTTTCTGGTTTTTGACTGCTGAATGCACACCTAACTCAACTATCATTTTGAGTTAAAAATGACCTTTCCCTTCGCTTATTAAAATTTTATTACCCACATTACCAGCTACTTAAAAACAAATACAGTACTTTGTATTGCATAGTACTGTTATTTTCACATACCTTTGTATAACCTAAAACATAAAAATGAAAAAGATCATCCTATTAACAGCCGCCCTTAGCCTAGGCATTATTGCCGCCAGCATTGGGCAAACCTTACCCGAAGTAGATAAACTCTACAGCAAATATTCAAGCGGTGAAGGTGTATTGGCGCTTACGCTAAACAAAGAAATGCTTGATGCCGTAGACATGGACTTTGACTGGAACGACCAAATGAAGCACATGACGGGCGACATTTATCAAGTGAAGTTTATCACATTTAGCGAAGGCTCACAGTCCAGCCAAAAGGTAAAAGAGTTGAGTTCTGCCCTCTCGGGAATGTCACTCAAAGAAATTAAACTTCCTGAAGACAAATCAGAAACAGATTTGCGCTATGCCAAAATATTTGGCGACAAGCACGGGCAGTACTATCACAATGTGATAATGCTCATTCTTACCGAAGACAACACAGGATTATTTGTTGCCGTAAATGGCAAACTAAAAGTAGAAAAACAATGAATTTAGAGAACACAAAAGCACAAATGCGGAAGGGTGTTCTCGAGCTGTGCATATTGGCACTCCTCGAACATAAAGATGCCTATGCTTCTGACATTATCGAACACCTCAAAAAGGCAGAGATGATAGTAGTGGAAGGCACTTTATACCCACTCCTTACTCGCCTCAAAAATGCCGAGCTACTGGCGTATCGCTGGGAGGAATCTACCTCCGGGCCACCCAGAAAGTATTACTCCTTAACCCCTGTGGGCAAAAAAGCCCTGACTGAACTGCAAACTTCGTGGGACACGCTGGTAGAAGCAGTAAACAAGACAACACAAAAAAATTCCTAATCAGCCATGAATAAGACCTTAAATATAAACTTAGGAGGTTTCATCTTCCACATAGACGAAAATGCCTATGTAAGATTGGAACGTTACCTAAACACGCTCAAACAGCAGTTTGTAAATACAGACGGTGGCACTGAGATTATCAACGACATTGAAACCCGAATTGCAGAACTTTTTAAGGAGCGTACTGGTTCTGGAAAAGAGGTGATAAATGCCACCGATGTAGACCAGGTGATTGCCATAATGGGCCAGCCGGAAGATTATCTGGAAATGGACGATGAATCTGGGAGTTCTTCCAGACGTGAACCAAGGTTCACCAATACCAAGAAACGTATTTTCCGAGACCCTGACAATAAAATGATTGGTGGTGTATCGGCAGGACTCGCTGCGTATTTCAACATTGACCCACTTTGGGTTCGCGTACTTTTCCTTATTGCGCTTTTCAGCGGATTTGGGTTTTTATTGTACATCATAATGTGGGCAGTAATCCCAAAGGCAAACACCACGGCAGAAAAGCTGCAGATGCGTGGTGAGAAAATCAATATTTCTAATATTGAAAAAGCCATCCGCGAGGAAATGCATGGTGTGAATGAAAACATCAAAGGCTTTGGCAGCAAAATAGCGGACCATGATTATCGCAAAACACAGAGCCATGTGGGTTCATTTTTCAGCGATTTAGGAGATTTCATCTTAAGCGCGTTTCGGCTCATCTTCAAAGTCATCGGCAAAATAATAGGTCTCTTCTTCCTATTTATAGGCTCCATGATTCTTTTGGCACTCCTTATTGGCCTATTTGCCGGAGGGGTACAAATAATGGGCGCTGGTTATGGTATGAATGAGTTGTTTGATTTTCTGCACTTGGTAACTGCCAATGAAGGACATTACAACCTATTAATTACCGGAATAGTGATGAGCGTAATTGCTCCTTTCTTTCTGCTGATTTACTTGGGAATTCGACTTCTTTTTAACCTAGAGCCGCTTAACTCACCGGCCAGAAATGCACTAAGTGTTACCACTTTTATCGGGCTTATACTTTTGGTCATTGCAGGAGTAAAAATTGGTTTACAGTTTGACAATACCGGCCGTATTTCTGACGAAATTGCTTTACCTGAATACACTGAATATCGTATTCAGATGAGTGATGATTCACTGCACCACGAGTTTATGAATAGCTATCCAAACCACTGGATGAGAATAGATGGAAAGAATGCTTTTGATAAAGTAGAGGTAGATATTAGACCGACAGATGATGCCAATCCGTATGTAAAAATACTTACTGAAGCACAAGGGCCAAACAGACGTGAAGCTCGTAACAACGCACGTTCCTTGGATTATAAAATCTCTATTCAGGATTCAGTGATTGAAATTCCTGGATATATTTTGCTCAATCGTAACCAAAAGTTCCGTGACCAAACAGTAAAAGTTATTCTTTACCTACCAGAGGGCCACAGCGTGTTCATTGACGAATCTTTGGCCGAAGTACTTTATGATGTGGATAATGTGCAAAACATGTGGGATTTTGAAATGGCGGACAGACGCTGGACAATGACGGTGTATGGTTTAAGCTGCGATGGTTGTGAAATTCCTGAACGCCTCCTTGAAGAGAATGATGAAGAGGATGAAATAATCGAGGATTTTGAATCTGACAATTCTGATATTCACATTGACGTAGAAGTTAAAAATACCAGCTTCAGCTCAAGCTTTACGGAGCACAGAGACAGCCACAAGAGTCGTGAGGCCATTGGTATTCTATATGAAGCCAGCAATCGCATCATTTCAATATAAATCAACAGCCTTTTATTGATGGCGAATCCGTTGGAAGTTTAACAGCTTTCAGCGGATTTTTAGTTTTATATCCAACTATATTTGCCGCTAAACTCTATCGGGCTTTGTACAGATTTTTGGCCATCGGCATTTTACTTTTGTTCTCCCTCCCACTTTTGGCGCAGCCTGTGCGCTATCATTACAATCTAAAATTTGATGATAGCATCCAAACCATTAGTGGAAATGCCAAAGTCAGCTTGCACAATAATACAAGTGCTACTCTTACAGAAATCGTCCTTCACCTTCCGCCCAGAGCTTTAGAAAACAAAAAGTCTTATTTGCAAAAAGAGCTTGTAGAGTTTCAAAAAGTGGACGCCTACTTTGCCAAACCCGAAGAGCTAGGTTCTATAAAAATTCCTACAGTTCAGTTTGGTGACCAAATAGCTACCATTTGTACCAAGTGTGAATTTGCCAAAATTCCCCTCGCCACTCCCCTCCTTCCAGGAGATTCCATTAAGCTTCGTTTTGACTTTCAAATTGCCTTGGGTTCTTATGAATTTAATGGAAATGGTTTTGATGGAAAAGTATTCCGAATAATAGATTGGCTGCCTAGTATTGCAACCTTTGACAGCACAGGTTTTCATCCTTATCCGTTTTCATTTCAATGGGATGTGTATCCTCAAAAAGCTTCTTATTCTGTTGATTTAAGTTTGCCCGATAAGTTTTTGGTAGCCTCCAATGCTGAGCTTTCCACAAGTTCAGAAAAAGAGCGTTTAGATTATTTAAAAGCTCACCCTTACACGCCACACTTAGGTGGTGATAGTTTGAAAACACTTCACTTTGAGCATGTAGGAACCAACCTCCAGTTCTTTATTTCACAGTACTATTTCGTTTTCCCAATAGATGCAAACCGCACGCTGTATCTAACCTCACCAGATAGGTTCAGTCCATCCGCCATTGAGTCTTTAGATCAGCAAGTGAGCAAGTTTTTCAAAGGAGAAATTGACAACGCTCTTGACGATTATGACCTTATCATTTTAGATGTGAAAATTGGTGAGTACCAGAGCGACCACCTATTGAGTTTGGAAATGCCAAAAGATGCCTTTAAGCAAGCAGCTGAGTTGGCTCACGCTCGTGCAGAAATGCTTTTTAGATATCAGCTACAGCCCAATGGTATTGATGAACTTTGGCTTGCACGCGGTGTCCCTTACTTTTATAAATATCAGTTTATAAACGAATTTTACCCTGAAGAAAAATGGCTTCCCTTTAGCAACAGCTTTGTAGGTCGCTTTTTTGCCTTAGATGCCTTTGACTATTCATATCAAAATCAATTTTTATACCTCTACTTAGCTCGCCAAGGTTTAGATCAATCCATCTCCACACCTGCGGATTCACTCAGCAGGCTAAACTACGAAGCCATTGCAGAAGCCAAAACATTTATGGCTCTCAACCACTTGAGAGAATACATTTCACCAAATACCTTTAAGCGCTCAATGAAACGTTTTGTGGAAGACTCAAGCACGTCCTCTGTTCCTCTACTAAAGTCTTCATTCGAATACTTTTCAAACAAAAGTGTAGACTGGTTTTTTCAGGATTGGTTACCTACTGCAAAGTCTTATGATTATGCCCTTACCAAAACTGACTATTGCCCAACTATAAGTACAGCTACAGTTAAAAATAAAGGAGCACTCATTTTGCCCTTTTCTCTTACCGGGATAAAAGATGACGAAGTAGTGCTAACCCAATGGTACGATGGCCATGACAGCGCAAAAACGGTGCAGATGTACCATGCCGATTATGATAAAGTTGTATTAAACTATCATCAGACCGTGCCGGAAATGAATCAAAAGGATAATACCTATTTCAATCGTCTTTTGTTTCAGCGCCTGGAGCCATTACGCCTTCAGTTTTACTACAGTTTTGAAGACCCCAATCGTAGTCAGCTATTTTGGACTCCAACAATAAGCTACAATGCTTATGATAAATTACTTCTTGGCGTTTCGTTAGACAATAGCTCTTTGGTGCAAAAACCTTTTGAATACCTTATTGGTCCAGACTTTAGTACAGGAACCGGAACCCTAACAGGGTATACAAGTTTTAAGTACAACTTTGTGCCCGAGCAGCCCAAGCTATTTCACCAAATAAGTGCCGGGCTGTACACGCGATACTATCACTATGATCAAGATCTCGCCTACTTCAGAATTTCACCCGCATTAAATTTCTATTTCAAAAAGCCTTACCCACGCAGCAGTATACTTCAGCAGCTTAAACTTAGATTAGTACATCTAGATCGTGAACTCCCTGATAATTTCACAGAACCAGCAAATGAAATCGGGAACTCGAGTTTCACAGTTTTCAATGCAAATTATAGATATCAGGAAACCAATATTCTGCATCCCTATTTATTACAAGCCGATTTTCAACTTGGCGACCAGTTTAGTAGAATTGGCCTTGAAGCCGATGTGCGCTGGATGCTTCCGAACAAGAAATGGTTGATTTGGAGAAGCTATGCAGGAGCCTTCTTTTTCAATAAATTTTATGAGCAGGGAATTACAAACAGTTACTACAGCATTGGATTAAGCGGTACCAAGGATTTTCTTTTTGACCTCCCCTTCTTTGGTCGTTCTGATGAAACCGGTATTTGGAGCCAACAGTTTTTTGTGAGTGAAGGAGGTTTCAAATCTGCTACCAATGTATTTGCCGATCAATGGATGTTAAGCACCAACCTTGTCGTTCCGGTTTGGTCAGTATTTGGTGCTTACGCAGATGCAGGTCTTTCTGATGGATTCAATAAAGTATATTACGATGCAGGCCTCAGGATCTCTGTTATCACCGATTTCTTTGAAGTGTATTTCCCAATGGTAAACCAAGGAAATTTTGTTCCAACAGATTACAATTATTTTTCCCGTATTCGCTTTATTCTCGATATTGATCAGAGTAATATCATCAATCGCTTAAGAAGAGGTTACTACTAAATCATCATTTTAAGTTCTCGGCAAAGTTTAGCCCCAAATACTTTTATCAAAGTCACTCACCATCAATAACTTGTAGAAAAATAAATCATACAAATACCTGATATCCGGTATTTTCGTCCATTTAATCGATTTTATTTTCACAAGCCGTTTATGTTTATAACTTTGTGCAAAACTCGGAAATGAACGTTTTACACACCATATATCATGGTACCGTTGGGGGAGGTGAAACTCACCTACTTAACCTTATTGAGCATCTCAATGAGGCTGAGTTCAAATCCGTTGTTATAACATTCTCTGAAGGCTTACTTTCTGAAAAATTAAAAAGCCTAGGTATTAAATGTTATGTTGTCCCAGCTCACTCCAGACTTGATTTATCAGTCTGGCGCCAAGTGTCCAAAATTGCCCGGGCTGAAAACATTGATCTTATAAATGCTCATGGAACCAAAGCGTGCCTCAACTCATTTTGGACTTCCCGAAGATTAAATATCCCACTAGTTTATAGAATTCAAAACTGGGCTTTTCACCCACACCGTAAATGGCTCAAACGCAGTTTAGGTGTTGTAATGGAGCGACTGCTTGTACGCCAAGCCAATCTAAATATTTCTGTTTCTCTTAATAATGATAAAATTGGTAGGGAGCTTCTAAGTATCCCCAACTCGGTAATTATACCTAATGGCGTTGATACTATAAAATTTAATCACAGAACAAAAGGTTCAATAAACAGGAGGGATTTACAAATTCCAAGAAATAGAACCTTATATGGTTTTATTGCCCGCTTTTGCGACCAGAAAGACCCCCTTACTCTAGTAAAAGGTTTTAAGCAAGCCCTTAATGCGGACCGAAATCTTCACTTATTGATGGTAGGTGAAGGCGAACTCAAAAAAGAATGCCTTGATACCATAAAGGATTTAAAAATAGAATCACACGTAACCTACATTCCCTTTGTTGAAAATGTAGAGGAAATTCTAAGCATGCTGGATGTGTATTGTCTTCCTTCAAAATGGGAAGACTTGCCGATTGGCATTTTGGAGGCTATGGCCATGAAAAAAGTGGTAATTGCAACGCCAGTAGATGGAATTGTAGAAATCATTGCAAATGAAGTAAATGGTCTTTTAGTACCAACAGGTTGCGAAAATTCTTGGAAAGATGCTATTCTTAGATTGCATACCCACCCAGAGTTAAGAAAAGAATTCTCAGATCGTGCCAGGCTAATTGTAGAGGCCCATCATGATATTCAAAGTTCAGCTTTAAAAGTTGCACAGATGTACCGCAAGCTCAACCAAAACCATCACAACAGAAAAACATCAATTTTAGGTGAAGTTTCTTATCCTTGATTAAAGAATAATACCCCTTACCAAATAAGAAAGCCTCGAATTATTCGAGGCTTTCTTATTTTTTACTAGTTCTTGATCATATCTATTTCCATTCCACTGTTTAGTGTTTTTACTTCCAGTGCTTTTGAATAATCTAATATGAATCTAATGGTTTCTTTTCGGGGTTTTGTATGAGACCCGAGCTCATCTTTAAGTGTAGTTGAATTTCCCATAGGCTGTATTTTGTTCGATACATTTCAATAACGACAACAATTTACAGCTTATTGTCTACAACCGAAAAATTACTGCATCAAAAGCGATACATTGTTTTTCTCCATCAATTTTCTAAGGTTTATCAAAGCATATCTCATACGCCCCAAAGCAGTATTAATGCTCACTCCGGTTTGTTCAGAGATTTCCTTAAAACTTAAACCTGAGAAATGACGAAGCTTTAATACTTCCTTCTGATCTTCTGGAAGCTGATCGATTAACTTATGTAAATCGGCTTCAATCTGTTCCTTTATTAAACTAGACTCCACATTTAGGCTATTATCCTTGAGTACATCAAAAATATTGAACTCATCAGTTGGAGACATAGTTGGCATACGTTTTTCACGTCTGTAGTGATCAATGATCAAGTTGTGAGCGATACGCATAGTCCACTGAAGAAATTTTCCTTCTTCATTGTACTTTCCGCGCTTCAGGGTATTAATCACCTTTACAAAGGTGTCCTGAAAAATATCATTCGCTAAATCCTGATCCTGTATACGAACAAGGATGTAAGAAAATATTCGCTGTTGATTTTTTGAAATAAGTGCTTCTAGGGGAGCCTCATTGCCAGACAGGTAACTTCTGATAAGTTCGCTGTCGCCCATTTTTGAATAATCCATAATCTACCTGATTGGGTTAGTAAAAAAAAGTGTTTCAAGTCAAGTAGTTATGTATCTATATGCAATGAGATTTAATGAATATTATAAAAATGCTGTCCATAATTTGTGGACTATTTCCACATTGTACTTTTCAAATATAAAATTTTTTTATTCAAATATCCAAACGCAGATGAGTTTGGTAACTTTGCAAACTATTTTTAAAACGCTCCATGTCCAAAGAATCTTTAGATCAATTAGATCCACGAAAATTCATAATTATAAAGGGTGCCAAGGTGCACAACCTTAAAGGTGTGGATGTGGCCATCCCTCACAAAAAGCTTACTGTCATTACCGGTTTGAGTGGTTCGGGCAAATCCTCATTGGCCTTTGACACCCTATATGCTGAAGGCCAAAGAAGGTATGTGGAAAGCCTTTCTTCTTACGCTAGACAGTTTCTTGGAAGGTTGGATAAGCCTGAGGTAGAATATATAAAAGGAATTTCTCCGGCCGTTGCCATTGAGCAAAAGGTGATTTCCAGAAATCCGAGGTCTACCGTGGGTACCACTACCGAGATTTATGATTATCTGAAAGTGCTGTATGCACGAATTGGGAAAACTTTCTCTCCAATTTCCGGCAAGGAAGTAAAGCGCCATGAAGTGCGTGATGTTATCGACTTTGTTTCGTCATTACCCAATGATGACAAAATAATGGTGAAGTGTCCACTCCTACTTTTGGACAGAAAGCTTGAAGATCAGCTAGGAATACTGGAGCAACAAGGATATTCGCGTGTAGCGCTCAATGGCGAGGTAATGCGAATAGACGAAATGGAAGCCGCTAAGGTGAACCTTAAAAAGGATACCATAGAGATTGTAATTGATAGGCTTACCGCAAATATTGAGGATCAGGAAAATCAAAATCGATTAGCTGATTCTGTTCAAACGGCATTCTTTGAAGGTCACGGAACTTGCGTAATTGAAAATGTAAGTGATAATACAAACACGCCATTCTCTAATAAATTTGAAGAAGATGGGATCGAGTTTGAAGAACCTTCTACTCACCTATTTAGTTTCAACAATCCTTTTGGAGCCTGCCCTAAGTGTGAAGGGTTTGGCAGCATCATTGGCATTGATGAAGATTTGGTAATTCCTGATTCAAGCCTTTCATTGTATCAAGATGCGGTGGTAGCGTGGAAAGGCGAAAAGATGAGTGAGTGGAGAAATGACGTTATAAATGGAGCTTCAAAAATTGACTTCCCCATTCACAAACCCTACTTTGAGCTTAGCGAAAAACAAAAAGAACAGCTTTGGGAAGGAACTCCACACTTTAAAGGACTGAATGAGTTCTTCAAATATTTAGAATCTAAGAGCTACAAAATACAATACCGCGTTATGCTTTCTCGCTATCGCGGAAAAACCAAATGTGACGCATGTAAAGGCACTCGTTTGCGAAAGGAAACCAATTATGTAAAAGTAAATGACAAGGCTATTACAGAATTGGTAACACTACCAATCGACAGGTTGGCCGAGCATTTTGCGCAAGCTACTTTTAATGAATACGAGGCCAAAATTGCTGAAAGGCTAATCACCGAAATTACCAGCCGTATAAATTATTTACAAGAGGTTGGGCTTGGATACCTCACCCTAAATAGAGTTTCAAACTCCCTTTCTGGTGGAGAGTCGCAAAGGATAAACCTTGCTACAAGCCTGGGTAGCGCCTTGGTTGGCTCCACTTATATTTTGGATGAGCCAAGCATTGGGCTGCACCCAAGAGATACGGAACGACTAATTGGCGTTGTACAAAGATTGAGAGACCTTGGAAACACTGTAGTGGTGGTGGAGCATGATGAAGAAATGATGCTTGCTGCAGATCACCTCATTGACATTGGTCCAGCTGCCGGTAGCCATGGAGGAAACGTAATGTATTCCGGCCCTACTTCCGGAATTTCTGAAGTAAGCGAAAGTTTTACGGCTCAGTACCTCAGTGGTCAGGATCAGATTGATATTCCGCTGGAGCGAAAAAGCCCGCGCAAGTTTGTGGAGATAAAAGGCGCTCGTGAAAACAACCTTAAAAACATTGACGTAAACGTGCCCCTGCATTGCCTTACGGTAGTCACAGGCGTGAGTGGCTCGGGCAAGAGTACGCTTATTAGCAAAATCCTTTACCCTGCCCTTAAAAAGCGTTTGGGTGGATATGGCGACAAAACGGGTAAACATACCTCCATAGGTGGCGATTGGGATAAGATTACCGAAGTGGAATTTGTAGATCAAAACCCAATTGGAAAATCCAGCCGAAGCAACCCAGTGACCTACATCAAAGCTTACGATGATATTCGTGCTCTATACGCAAGTCAGCCTTTGGCAAAAGCCAGAAATTATAAGTCAGGCCACTTTTCCTTTAACATAGATGGCGGCCGATGTGATAAGTGCCAGGGCGAAGGGGAAATCACCATCGAAATGCAGTTTATGGCTGACGTTCACCTGAAGTGTGATGAATGCCATGGCCAGCGCTTTAAGCAAGAAATACTCGATGTAAAGTTTCAGGAGAAAACGATTTTTGATATTCTGGAACTTACGGTAGAGGAAGCGATTGAATTTTTTACCGAGCATGAGCAGGATAAAATTTCTCAAAAACTACAGCCTCTTTTGGATGTGGGATTGAGCTACGTAACCCTTGGCCAAAGCAGCTCCACACTGTCTGGTGGTGAAGCACAGCGTATTAAGCTGGCTACCTTTCTTGGTAAAGGCGCTAAGTCAAATCCGCACCTATTTATATTTGATGAGCCCACCACGGGACTGCATTTCCATGATATCAAAAAGTTGCTGAATTCATTTTATGCATTGATTCAAAACGGACACAGCATAGTGGTGATTGAACATCATCCTGATGTGATAAAATGTGCTGACTGGGTGATTGACCTTGGCCCGGAAGGTGGAGAAAATGGTGGAAACCTGGTGTATGAAGGAACTCCAGAAGGAATGACCGAGGCTAAAAATTCGTACACTGCTCCTTACATTTTGGAGAAGCTGGAAGCGAATAAAGTTTAGTAAAAACTGTACAAGAAATAAAATGAAAGAGAGTGCCTAAACTTTTGGGTTACTCTCTTTTTCTTTTGTAGCCGGCTCATCTTCACCATCAAAAAATGCAGAAAGAACCGTGCGCAAGCCTCGAATACAAAGGTATGCCGCAGTAAGCATCAGTAGTATGCTCACCCCTATCCAAATGTAGTTTCCCTGGCGGTAAGCCGGAATACCTAGCCACGTCATTAGTGCGGGGCCCATGAATATAAATGGAAATCCGAGGGCCAAAAAACGAACCCCTTCCATCAACTTGTCTTTGTTTGTTGCCATAAAGCAAAAGTAGGATTTTAGAGAAATTGACCTCGGCTATGGCTCGTTTTATAAAGCTTTTTAACTTAGCATTAAATTATTTTAATCTTTTTGCAAAGATTTTTGTTAAATCAGCCTAAATCACACAAAGTTGGCAGAAGATTTGATTGCGCCACTCTATTAACAAACCGTTTTTTAACACTTAAAAAAACAAATCACCATTATGAGGAAAATCATCCCATTGTCATTCGTGGCAATTCTATTGATGAGTTCATGCGTTTCTAAAAAGAAATATACCACCCTTCAGGATGAACAGAAGGAAACTGCTGATAAACTAAGTGCTGCCAAGTTGGAATTGGCCTCCTGCCTTTCCGATCGCGAATCTGCTAAAAAGGAGATTGAACACTTAAAATCTACCAACTACCAATTATTAAATAATGTAAGCAGCCTGGCTACGCTTTCGCAAAAAGGTGCTGAAAACCTTGAGCGCTCGCTAGAAAGTATTAAAGAGAAAGATATGCGTATCAACTCTTTGAACGAAGCTATCAGCAAGAAGGACTCTGTAACCCTGGCATTGGTAACCAGCCTAAAAGGTGTGTTGGGTAATATCAATGACGAGGATATCGAAATAAGTGTAGAGAAAGGCGTAGTGTACGTTTCACTGTCTGATAAACTTTTATTTAAGAGCGGAAGCTACTATGTAAGCAGTCGTGCAAAAGAAGTGCTTGGAAAAGTAGCCAAAGTGGTGAAAAACAAGCCGGACATGGATCTTATGGTGGAAGGACACACCGATAACGTTTCTATAAAAAATACTGTGCTTGAAGACAACTGGGACCTTAGTGTGAAGCGCGCCACAAGCATAGTGCGCATTTTACAAGACGACTTTGGTGTAGACCCTGCCCGTATGACTGCTGCCGGACGTAGTTATTATGTTCCTGTTTCTTCAAACGATTCGGCTGAGGGACGATCACTAAACAGAAGGACCCGCATCATCATTCTTCCAAAATTGGATCAATTTTATGGAATGATTGAAGAAGGTATGAAAGAAGCAGAAGCTAAATAATAAAGCATACTGACCAATTGAAAAGCTCGGATCACTCCGGGCTTTTTTTAGTTATGGATACTTCAGTTTTTTTCACAAAATTTGATGTCACAATCTTAAATTACACTTTAGTATGAAACCAAAATTATTGGCCACCCTTAGCCTAAGCCTTTTTACCACAGCATCTATGCTGGCCCAAACGTATGTAGTAATGGTAAAGCCGCAGGGCTCCAAAGAATGGGGATATATGAAAACTGACGGTTCGTATGCCATTGAGCCTAAGTACAGAAAATGCGCACCCTTTAGCGAAGAAAGTCTGGCCATTGCCCAAAATCCTAAAAACAAAGAGTATCAATTTGTAAACCTTAGCGGAGAACCTTTGGCCACCGAGGTAACTGATTTTGCCTTACAATCGTCTTTTGGCTTTGGCCTAAAAGGATTCAGTGATGGATTGGCCGGCATTGGAAAAGATAAAAAATGGGGATACATAGGTACTGATGGAAAAATTGCCATTCCGCTTAAGTATGACAATATCAGCCCATTTGATAATGGCCACGCTATAGTAGAGCTCAATGATAAGTACATGGTGATAGATACCAAGGGAAATGAAACACCTATAAATGCAAAAGCCAAAGTGGTAAAAGACATGAAAGAAGGCCTTGCCCCTTTTGCTACCGAAGAAAAAAAGGAAGGATTTATAAGCCCTTCCGGGGAAATACTTATTGAGCCTAAGTTTAGCCGAGTAGGATATTTTAATGGTGGCCTGGCTTGGGCCAGAAACGCTGAAGGCAAAATAGGATTTATCAATGTAGCTGGCGAATGGGTGATTCAGCCGCAGTTTGATGCTGTAAAGGATTTCCCGAAAGAAGGAAACCTTGCCCGAGTAAAGCTAAATGACAAGTGGACTTTTGTGAACCGTACCGGAGAAATAAAAGACCTTGGAGTAGCAGATGTTCAAGATTTTTCTGAAGGCCTGGCCTATGGCAAAACGGGCGAGAAAGTTGGTTTTTACAATGAAGCCGGTGAGTGGATTATTAAACCACAATTTGAAGCCGTGCGCGATTTTAAAAATGGCTATGCTGCGGCAAAGCAAAACGGTGCCTGGGGAGTAATTGACAAAACAGGAGTTTGGGTGGTACAACCCAAATTTGATGGAATAAAAGATGTGGAGAAAGTAAACTAAGCCTCCACCCTCTTTTTATAGAAAATAGAAAGCCTCGAAATTCTCGGGGCTTTTTAGTTTTACTCTACAAACCACGGCACCCACTAAAAACTTGCCTAGCTTTTACAGGACTTTTAGTAGTATTGTACTACCTGAAACTAACGGCTAAATCTTGGTAAACTTTCTTCACCCCCATTCTTTGAAAGAACCACGCTTACCACTTTAAAACCCCAGTTTTTTTCAAGGCTTTAAGAGAAATAATATATATGGGATATAATGTGAATTCCTGTTAGCCGCTAATTGTATGCTATTAAAATTAACATCATGATTTTCGATCTTTTATGAACGATTATGACTTTTCTACATTAAATGATAAGGAATTTGAGAGACTATCTCTTGACCTCCTCAATGCAGAATTTAGTCTCAGGCTGCAAGGGTTTAAGATTGGAAGAGACAAGGGTATTGATCTTCGGTACTCAACACCTGCTAACAATAATGCTATTGTAGTACAAGCTAAACATTATGTCGGTTCCGCCTATGCTCAATTAAAACACACCCTTAAAGAGAAAGAACTTAAAAAAGTCCGTAACCTCAAGCCTGAAAGATATATTGTTGTAACCTCCCTACCTCTGTCAGCACAGGAAAAAGATGAATTAAAGGAGATACTTAGCCCTTTTGTCCTTACCTCAAATGATATTATTGGCAAAGATGATTTGAATGCCTTTCTGAGGTCAAATGAGGAAATTGAAAAAACTCATTTCAAATTATGGTTTTCCAGTATCAAGATTTTGAAAACTATCTTTAATAATGCTATTGAGGGAAGAACAAAGCATCATCTTCAAAGTGTAAAAAATAAAATTCGTTTTTACGTTATCACCAAGAAATTAGATGATGCTAATAAAATCCTTAATGAAAAGAAGTTATTACTTATAACTGGTCAACCCGGTATTGGAAAAACGACATTAGCCGACATCTTGCTTTTCGATAGAGCAAAGAAGGGATTCAAAATTTATAAGGTCGAAAACATTAGGGAAGCTGAAGATGTTATTTCAGTTGACTCTGATGAGAAGCAACTATTCTATTTTGATGACTTCTTGGGTGCAAATTATTTTGAAATAATAAATGCAAATAAGACAGAAACACAGCTTACATCTTTTGTTGAACGAGTAAAAAATAGCCCAAATAAATATCTGATTCTAACTACCAGAACGGTTATTCTAAATCATGCGATTGAAAAATATGAGAAAATCAGCCATTCCAAAATGGCGAATAATCAATTTGAACTTAAACTAACAGATTATACCAGATTCGAAAAGGCTCTGATACTGTACAATCATTTATATTTTACTAATGTCAGTGAGGAATTATATAATAGCATACTAACTGACCAATTTTATAGAACGATTATTCGACATAAAAACTACACACCACGGATAATCGAATTCATTACGGATAAAACTAAAATAGAATCATTATCTCCAGAGCAATATCTCCAGTTCATTTTAAATAATCTCAACAACCCTTCTGAAATTTGGAGGTATTCGTTCAATAATCAAATTGAGTATCTAGATAAATGTCTGCTTTTAACCTTATTCACTTTTCCCCGCGAAATAGATGAGCCAACATTAATCAATGCTTTTGAAAGTCGGTTAGAATTTGAAAAAAACAGCCATAATCAGATTATTAACTCAGATCAGTTTAATTCATCAGTAAAGATTTTATTAAATGGTTTCATTTCCTCAACGATAATAAAGAGACCTAAAAAAATCAGGGAATACTCTTTCATTAACCCCTCTTTAGGAGATTTTCTTATTGGATACTGCCAGAATTCATTTCAAGAAAGAAAGAGTATCTTATCCAGTATAAAATATGCAGAACAGCTGCATCAGTTTTCTCCACAATGGCGGTTATTGCCTTTAGAAAAAGAACTTCAGCTAATTATTCGAGAAAAAATAGCAAAAGATGAGTTGGAATTTGTTAACAGCGACAAAAGCTATTTCACAAATAATGTAAGACTTGGTAACAAAATTGACATTTTATATAGATTTTGCTCTGGTACCAATATCGACAGTCTGCTGTCTGATTTCTTTTCATCAATAGATTTCGAAGAAGGTGTTGAAATGGTTGGTGAAAAATTAGAAGGTTTATTACTAAATCTTGGAGATTCGCCACTAACATATTCTTTTATTAAGGACAACTTCATCCGTATTATTGAAGCTTTAATGACTTCAATGACAGAGTTGGATAATGCCAAAGTCGTTCCTGAATTGTTTGAAAAATACGAACAGAATTATGAAGAATACTCAGAAACAGAAAAAGGGTTAGACAGACTTATTTCGCTAGTGACAAACGTATTGGTAAGCAAAGAGGAGGAACTGAAATATGATAAGAAGGATGAAGTGAAAGCTATGACTGAAGTTGAATCTATTTATGATGATGTCTACTCTATTGAATATGAATTAATGAGTGAACTACTTCCGAACTTAACCGAAGATCATGATTTTGAGATTGGGATAGACGAATCTTATTGGAAGGGACAAATAGAAGAAAATATTGACAATGACCTAAAGGCTGAACATGAGGCTGAAATGTATCAGGAACAGTACAAGGAAGCTGCATTTGAAAGTAGAAATGAAGAAAGTGCTATTGATGACTTATTCATTAAGCCAGAGTGAATTATAATGACAAATAAAAACAGCATACAACAATGTATCCCATGTAAAGCAGTCTTCCCAACCTTAGGTTAGATATTTAAGAATACTATTTAAATTTTTTCTATTCCATTTTGTGTTTTCATTTTTTAACTTTTAGAGTGTTGACAAAAACCTTCACCGCCCTCAGGTATTTCGAAGATGTTCATACTAATAAAAGCCCGTCACGGGCTTTTTCTTATTCTCCCCCGCTATTCTACAATCAGGATCTTCCAGTAATACAGCATTTAAACTCGCAAGGCAGAAAATGATTTGATAACTTCCCGCTGATTAAAATGCTACAACCAACCAAACCCCATTAAAAGATGAAAAACTGCCTGATTGCATTACTTTTTGTGCTAGCCTTCACCAGCTGTAAAAACCCTATGCCACCCAATAAAAATGTAATTACATCGGACATCACCAACTTCTGGGTGGCCTATGATAAAATTACTTCTACGCAGGATTCAGCCCTGCAATACCAATATCTGGACAGCCTGTATTTTAAGAAAGGGACAATAGGCTTAGAAGGAATAAGGCAGGCACGAAACTATACTCCTCAGGATTATATAAATGCTATAAATAATTACCCCAGGTTTTGGGAGTCAATCAGGGAAAATACTTTGCAGGCTAGCGATATAAGCGCTGAACTGCAAGGTGGTATAGAAAAGTTTAAACAGATATACCCTGATTTAAAACCGGCAAAAATCTATTTTACCATTGGCGCCTTCCGAACTGGTGGCACAACGATAGACAGCTTGGTACTTATTGGTTCAGAAATTTCGATGACGGATAGCAGCACCATAACGAGCGAGTTTCCCGAAAACTTATCGCATCTACAATCACATTTTGCTACCAACCCAAATAAGCACCTTGTATTTTTGAACGTACATGAATACGTGCATACGCAGCAAAACCCGAGAGTGTTTAATATTCTGTCTCTTACTTTGTATGAAGGTGTTGCGGAGTTTGTAGCCAGTAAGGCGCTTGGCGTATCCTCCCCTAACCCTCAAATTGCTTTTGGTAAAAAACATGCTGAGAGAATAAGAGAAGTGTATGAAACCGAAATGTTCTACAACAATAATTTATACAAGTGGCTGGATGGAAACGCACCAAACGAATTTGGCATGAGGGATTTGGGCTATTACGTGGGATATCAAATTTGCGAAAACTACTACCAGCAAGCCGATGATAAAGGCAGTGCCATAAAAACCATGATTGAACTGGACTATACCGATGAAGCTGCCGTAGAAGATTTCGTAGCCAAGTCCAACTACTTTTCTAAACCCCTTGATGTTCTTTATCAAAAGTTTGAGGAAAAACGCCCTACGGTTATTGCTATAAAACAGTTTGAAAACAACAGTAAAAGCGTAAGCCCTGACACCAAGGAAATCACGATAGAATTTTCTCGGGCGCTAACGGGCCATCATACCGGTGTAGATTTTGGTGATTTAGGTCAGGATGCTTTCCCAAAAGGAACTTTGGAAGGCAGGCGATGGTCTGACGACAATTTATCGTGGACAATTCCTGTAGCACTGGAACCGAACAAGCAGTACCAAATTCTAATCTCCAACAACTTTAGAACTGAAGAAAACATTCCTTTAAAACCCTATTTGATTGACTTTAAAACATCAAAAGAATAAGGTTGCAAAAACTTAGGCTAATCTGTTTTGTCAAGGTTGGCAGGTTTTCTCCTTTTCTCCCCCACTATTCTAAAAACATATTAGTCCATAGGCAAAGGCTTTCGATTGGCCTTTTTTAAGTAGCTAAGTTTGTGCTGTGATATAAAGCTGATTTCAGCAGCTCTTATTACCCAAAGCCAACAGACTATGAAACATATTATTATTCTATTAGCAGCAGCCTTTACTGTGGCTTGTAGCTCACCAAAAGCAGAAATCACACAAGTAGCGGCTATAAAAGGCCAGCAACTTACCGGCATAGCTGTAAGTAATACAGGAAGTATTTTTGTGAACTTTCCACGCTGGAGAAGTGGCGTAAAACAATCTGTAGCGCGGCTGAATGGTGATGGAGAATTCACCCCCTATCCCAACGCACAATGGAATAATTGGGAAATAGGAGAAGCCGCCAGCGATTCTGTTTTTATAGGCGTGCAATCTGTATTTGCTCACCAGAACAATCTCTACGTATTAGATACCCGCAATCCAAAGTTTCAAGGAGTACTGGATGCGCCACGTATTTTTGTGTTTGATCTTAACACAGATCAGCTTATTAAAACCTATGTATTGTCGCTCGGCAGTTATCACTCTAATTCCTATATCAATGATTTGAGGATAGACACTCAGCATAACAAAATGTACCTTACTGATTCTGAGCGAGGCGGTTTAGTAGTGGTAGATTTAAGTTCGGGCCAATCGTTTAGAGTTTTGGATGGCCATGCCTCTACCAGCGCAGAAACGGATTATCTTACTATAAATGGTAAAAAGTGGAGCAACACGGTAAACTCTGATGGAATTGCATTGGATGTTGAAAATGGTATTTTATATTATCACTCCCTTACAGGGTATAGTTTATATGCTGTGCCCACGGCCGTACTTTCTGGCGGCAATGCAGCTGAGATAGAAAATAATGTAAAATTGGTAGCCACCACCCCCGCTCCTGATGGGATGATTTTTGAGTCTGGGAATTTATACCTAGCAGACCTTGAGCATCACAAAATAATGCGCTACAACCCCGCTAGCAATAAACTGGAAGCTATAGCTGAAAGTGACCAAATTAAGTGGGCCGATAGCTTTAGTATTTACAAGGGTGAATTGTACTTTACCAATTCAAGGATCCACGAAGTAAGCGACAACATTGCTGCTATGGAATTCAGCGTCAATAAAATCAGTATTCAATAAAAACAAGAAGTTTATAAATACACTAACTATGAGTGATACACATTACCCAAAATCATTTTCACATATAGGAATCACCGTTCCGGATATTGAAGCGGCCACTAAGTTTTACTCTGAAATAATGGGTTGGTACATAATAATGGAACCTTCTAAAGTGAAGAAGGAAAGCGACACTGCTATTGGCCAAATGTGCATTGATGTCTTTGGTGACGATTGGGAAGAATTTGAAATTGCTCACATGTCCACTTCTGATGGTATTGGTATTGAGTTGTTTTCTTTTCCTCATGGCAAAAAGGAAGCTCCGGAGTTTAATCCTTTCAACACGGGCCTTTTCCATTTCTGTGTTCAGGATCCGGATATTGAAAATCTTACCAAGAAAATAGTAGAAGCCGGTGGCAAGCAGCGCATGCCTATCCGTGAGTATTACCCAGGCGAAAAGCCTTATAAAATGGTGTATGTAGAAGATCCTTTCGGAATTGTATTTGAAATATACACCCACAGCTATGAGCTAACGTATTCTTCTGGCGCCTATCAGAAGTAGGAATCAAGCCAATTTTATAAAATTAAGAATCTAGTGAAAAGAAAAGGTGCTTTGGAGCGGTTGAAGTAATCGATCTAAAAACTTATTTGTCAAATACATAATCAACCATGTGATCCTCTGTTCAATACAGAGAGGTCTATGTATTCAAACGAACCGTCAATCAATAACTAAAGACAATCGCTTCTAGGTCAAACCGTTTCAGCTTTTGTAAACTACTCATTTTGCCTCTGTTTAATAAGAGTGTCTCTCTAATTTTAAGCTTAGAATTTTCTCCTAACAAACTAAACTTTTAAAATTATGAGTTTTATTATTAGAGGCAATCTTTGTGGCTATATCTGCCGCGATTGCCGTGAATCACTCAGCAATGTCGTGGTTCGCATTTACGAACCTGGCGATAGCCAAAATCAGCCCGACATAGTGGCTGCAGATCCAAAGTACACCTTACAGGTACTTGACGAAAAAGAAGTGAATGCCAAGAAAAAGCAACTTCTTGCGGAAGGAAAAACCGATGAGTCGGGAAGCTTTGAAATTACCTTACCGAAAGGGTACAATGGTGGCCCTGTAGTAATTGATGTAAGCCTATCGAGAGTACCAGAGCAAACCAGTGATGTAAAGAAAACTGTACAGTTTAGCATCACTACTTTGCAGCCTGCATGGCGAGGAAACGACAACGACCATTATTTCACTTGGAGCTACTGTCTTTCTTACAGGTTCTGGTGTGCCATCCGTGCTTTGTTTGATGCATGGGTAATCTGTGGAACTGTTCGTTCTTGTGTAGACAACAAAACCCCTTTGGTAGGCGTAAAGGTTTCAGCTTTTGATGCAGACTGGCTAAGTGATGATTTGCTTGGAACAGCCACCACGGATGGAGGTGGGCACTTTAGGATTGACTATACCAGCAAGGATTTTAAGCAAACATTTCTATCTCCCATTATTAATGTAGAAACGCCCTTCTCCTCTACCTCTGGCCCTGACCTTTACTTTGTGGTAGAGTCAAGTGGAGGGACGGTGCTGTATGAAGAAACCCGACCTGATGGTCAAACTCCCGATAGGCGTGATGCCCCCAACTGCTTTTGCATAAACCTATGTGTTGACTTTGAGATACCTGGTCCGGATACAATTGTGAGTGCGTGGACAGGCATCGGCACTCAATTTACCATCCCTGTGGGTGTAGATCTAAATGATTTTGACACTGAAGGTTATGCCGGCTCTTTGCGATATGGGCTTACCGGTGCCATACGTGCCACAGGACAAGTAGCCATTAGCAGTACCAACAAAGCCATGCAGGGCAATCCTTATGAGTACCGCTTTTTGGTGAGCGATAGCGTAACTGGTGTAAATGGAGGCGTGCCGGTAAATGCAGCCAACTTCACCAAAATAGTAGGTGTGGATTCTGGACTATTTTCTTCCATCAAAATAGGACAGATGTGGTACAACGGTAGTCCTTTTAAAGTTGTTGATATTGAAGCCACCACTGCTGACCTGGACAGCGATGGTTGGCTGGATGCAAACCAAAGTGTGCTTCGCACTTTTACCGATGACCCCGGCCTAAACCCTGCTGACCTTACCGACCCAACAGAAAGTAGCAAATGGCACTGGGTAGACTTGGACGGAATGATGGGAATAAATACCTCCGTGCTTACGGATAATAACATGCCCAGTGTGGGACAAGCTGGCGATGCAGTACCCCCAGCGCAGCGTAAAGGCGTGGAGAAAATAGCCATACGCTTTGAACTTCGCGAAGTGATTGATAAGGCTGCCAACAATTTCAATTATCTCTCCGGCAGTGGGCAAACCTTAAATGCCATGGTGGTAAACAACACCGCTCCTACAGTGGAATTTGAAATTAAACAAAACAGCGGTGGAGCGGCTTGTGATGCCCTTAGCGGAAATATAGATGTGGCCTACACTGCCCACCACCCAGAGTTGGAAGATGTGCGCATAAACATTAGAAGTAATGACAGCGCCATAAACACAAACCTTGTAGGGCCAGGACTGCCGGTAAACAATAATACCAATGCAGGTCTAAACCATCGTAATGATGCCAGCCTGCCAATTACTCAGGCACCAAATAGTATAGCACTTAAAACCTGCTCATACATTGCCACCTTTAATGTAAAACGAAGATTGCATACAGGTGATGGTGGTATTGGCACCCATCAAATACAGAAGTCTTTCTACTACACCGCGTAGTTTTAATAAGTTTTCATTTATCGCAGCCTCTTCATTTATTTGAAGGGGCTGTTTTGTGTGGATACCTTCATTAAAAGCCACATAGACCAATTGTCTTTTTTTATAAATTTCCCAAGCTTTACTCCACTTCTCACATATTTTTATGTGTTTTGATTTGTTTAATTAAAAAATTACTTTAAAACCTCCAATTTGAACAACTCCATTTTCTTCGTTCTTGTCATAGCCCTTATTCTCGGTGTCATGATCTATAACTTCTTTTTCAGCAAAAAGGCCAGGATAAACCGAAAGTTGAAAAAGGCTCCATCACGCAAAATATCTGAATTTAAGGATGGCGAAGTTGCCAAAATTGTTGGAGAGGTATTTCCAATTGGTGAACTGCTTTTAGCTCCTTTATCCAAAAGAAAATGTTCTTACTATTATGTGCTTATAGAGCAAAAGAAGTCCAGTGGCAAAAATTCATATTGGCGTACCATTATTGAGAATGAGGTTTCGCATAAATTTTTGATAAAGGAAGGTGAGCATTATGCCTTAATCAATGACACACGTGTGATGAGCAATATTGTAATCGATAAGGAGTATTCTTCTGGCTTACTTAATGATGCTACAATGCAACTAGAGAGCTATTTGAAAAAGCATAATCATGAGAGCGAAAATTTCTTTGGCTTTAACAAACAGCTGCGATACAAAGAAGGCATTCTAGAAACCAATGAAAGAGTTTCGGTTTTGGGCCAAGGTCAATGGAAAAGCGCTGAAGAGCTTGAACTGCCTTTAGAATATGGAAACATACTTGTACTTACCGCAGCAGATGATGAGCATATTTACCTAAGTGATAACCCCGAAACCACACAAGTGAACACGGTAAAACCTACCCGAAACCGATATAATAAAAGGTATAGAAAGTAGCCCAACTAAAGGCACTATTGACAATACGCTGCAATATCCTTATATTCGTTTTCTGCTACGCAACATTATTTGTTGTACCACTTGAATAATGCCTTAAAATATGAACGTGAAAAATCTTCTTTTCTTCGCTATCATAGTTTCGCTTTTTGCCTGTAATAAGGAGGAAGACGAAAAGGCTACCATCAATTACTACATGACGTCCAATAAAAGCAGAACCTACGATCATGTAATGTTTCGCTTTGACTACACGAGGGTTATCTATAGTCATAATGACAGAGAAAGTGTTGTGGAACTTTTACCTCAAAACATAATTCTGGATTTAGATCGCCCATCAGAAATTTATCTGGGTTCCTCCCCTGCCGAGCCGGGCGAAATAAAAGGTTACAGTTTTCAAATTTCGGATGTGAAGGTGGTGAAAGATGGAGATACAATAGCTTTGGATCAACCCTACCAATATGACGACTATACCGAGTTTTCTCTCAATCCTGCAAAAGGAGACATCATGAATATCAATTTTGTGCTGGATGTAGATGGCTCCACCATTTTGGACACAATTACAGGCAACCACTGGATTAGCCCTAAAATCGCTGTAGAGTAATTCTTCCTTTCCAAATGGTTTGGTTTCGGTTTATATGTGTGATTTCTTAACTAAGCCTATTGAGATTAAGCTTTTATCTAAAAATCACCCACTCTCAATATTATAATCTCAAATCAGACGTTAGCTTTGCGAAGTGATTAATTCGATCCGAAATAGCGTCTACTTAAAAGTCATCTGGGGCTTTCTAGGCTTATTCTTGCTAAATATTAGCGTGGATAGTGTCGACCTTAATCCACAGCACATTTCAGAAGATTTAACCATCAATGATCAAGAAAGTATTATTGAAATTATAATAGAGAAACTTTTAGGTTTTGAAAATTTTGTTTCGGAGTACGATGATGTGGATTCTAATGAGACGGAAGGTAAAAATGGGCCTATAAATTTTGACACCCTACTAACCAATTCATTACATTCTTTTCGATCTTGCTTTATAGCCCATAAGTTGACCTTTGGTAATTACAGTCAAAGCATCACTACTGGATATTTTAAGCTACTCACCCCTCCTCCACAAGCCTGATTTGTTTGATAGCAATTTCTAGCGCCATTGTCTTTTTGACTCTTGGCACAAACTTTATTTATCTCAAAACAAATCATCATGAATATTCGAATATTAAAAGCATCAGCGCTTATGCTGATAGCTACCACGCATACTGTTGCCCAAAATCAAAATTCAATTAAAGACAGTCTTTTTATTAATGAAATAGAAGACTCTCAGGAACCTCCAAAAGTACTCCATGCCGAACCCTTGTACATCGACCTCATTCGTGACCTTGGAGCAAGAAAGGGCGAGAAGGAATGGAACCTTGGTTTGGGATTAACTGACAATTTAACCTTTGATTCATACGAAGCACTTGTAGAATACGAGTGGGCTCCCATTGATAGACTAGGCTTAGAAGTAGAGTTACCATTTACATTTTATAGCCCCTTGGGTGAACAATCAAAAGAGACTACGCCCAATAACAAGCTCAATAGCATTAAGCTTGCTACGCAGTGGTCATTTTTTGTAAGTGAAAAAATTGCAACCTCAATGGCCTTGGGTTATATAAATGAATTTGAACTTTCAGACTTTGGGAGTTTTGGAGATCCTTTAATCAAAGGAAATGTGTACAATCCATTTTTTGTGATTGCCAAACGATGGGGAAATAACATTCACTCATTGATATACACAGGGCCTATGATAGAACAGAATTTTGCCAGTTCAGATTTTCATTTTGCCTATGATATTAATACAAGCTTTCATTACATGATTACTGGTACTAGAAACTTTGTGGGTGTGGAGTTCAATAAAACTATCCACAACCATGATTTTGATATGACCATTCGTCCGCAGATGAGGCTTGGTATAACTCATAATATTATGATCGGTATAGTTGCCGGGATTCCTGTAAGCAGAGAAAATGAACGTTTTAGTTCTTTTCTACGACTTATTTGGGAGCCCAAAGAAAAGAAGCATCATTAGCGATTATACTAAAACAAGAAAGGCCTATTTGGCCTTTCTTGTAATAACTGTAAAAAATCATCTTAATTAATTCTGCCAGGTAAAGTCTTCTGACTTTGGCATGTTATCAAAGGCAACATGCGCTACTTCTGGTGGTACTGTAAGCTTACGCTTAATAGTATCTATCCAGGCTCCATCTACGGTAATTTCCGCACACAAAACATCCCCTTTCATTATTTGATGACGAATGGTCCAGCGCGAATAATCCTTGCGCATAGATACAATTGCGATGTTCATGGTTAGCTGATCTCCAAAATGTATTTCCTTCCTGAATACAGCTTCTTCCCTAAAAAGTATAGGCCCGAAGTTGTTCTTTACCATCACCATTGGTGAAAGGCCATTTTCAATAAGATACTGCGTTCGGTGCTGGGCTCCTAAATCATAATATACCGAATGACGAACGTGAAAATTTGGATCCATGTCGCTCCAGCGAAGGGAAATGGGTCTAGAATATTCTTTCATAATGCTTCTTTAGAATAATGGTCGAATTTACAGATTCAAGTTTAATATGCATGCATAAAGATTATAATATCCCTCTATTGCCATGTTGTGTATCTCCATAAAAAAAGCCCGTTGGCGAACCAACGGGCTTTCATAAATCAATACATCATTTCCTTTATTTCAAGAAAGAATACTTCTCCCCGTACATCAACATTTGCTGAGTAAAGTCAGTAGGATAAATCACTTCAATATCCTTGATGCTATCGCCTTCCATTACTGGCTTAAGCTCAGGCTGAATAAAGCCATTGTAAGGTGCAATGTGTAGCTTTTCGGTACGAGCCAATACTTCCTTGTGGATAGCAGGGTCTACCTGTACACCATAAGTTTCTACCAGCTTCTTCCCTGCTTCGTAGTCTCCCTCACTTTTTATACGCTGAATCTCACGAAGCTGATCGCCAAAGATTTCTCTTAGCTTATCGTAATCATTGATTACAAAGTAAGTTTTGCCATCAAGAGTTTTCTTCTCAATTATATTGTCTTCCTTACCAGTTTCATAAGCCCATTTAGCTACAAGCTGACGGTTACGCATATGATCCTCTTCAATGATTTCACCTACCTCAAGTCTGCGAAGTTGAAGCATCAACCCGTTGCGGATATAATTGTCATACTCAGCTTTTCCAACTTCCATGGTGTCGATAAGGCCCATTTCCATAAGCTTAGGATCCATGATGTAATAAAGGGCTACAAGGTCAGCGCGCCCTTCTTCCAAAGTAGAAGCATAGTTTCTCAAAGTTTCTTTTGGAGTACCTACACCATCATTCAGTTTACCCGAAGCATGACCCACCACCTCATGAAGTGCTGTGTGCATTTTACTAGAGTTACCAGCGTATTTCTTAGCACGCTCCAATTCTTCTTTGGTAAAGGTGAATTCCTCAAGAAATCCGGCTCCTTTGGCTTCTTCGTATGCATGCTCAATGTTGGCAAGACTCACAGACTTAGAACCATGCTCAGCTCTGATCCAGTTTGCGTTTGGAAGGTTCACACCGATTGGCGTGCTAGGCGTGGTTGCTCCAGCTTCACCAGCTACGTTCACCATCTTATACGTCACTCCTTTTACGTTTGGCTTTTTGTGCTCATCCATTATAGGTGAGTTATCCTCAAAGTACTGGATGTTATCGCTGATAACCGCCATCTTTTTAGAAGCATCAAAATCCTTGATTTGTACCACAGTCTCGTAAGTAGCTTTGTAGCCTAATGGATCGTCATACACTTCAATAAACGAATTGATGTAGTCAATATCACCTTCGGTAGCTTCTACCCAGGCAATGTTGTACTCATCCCATTTTTTAAGGTCTCCGGTTTTGTAATAGTCGATAAGAATACCCAAAGCTTTTCCTTGAGCTTCGTTTTCGGCCACTCCTTGTGCTTTTTCCAACCAACCGATGATTTCGGTGATGGCAGAACCATACATTCCTTCAGCACTCCACTTTACTTCTTTAATGCTACCATCTTCGGCTCTCACCAATTTAGAGTTAAGTCCGTAGCTGATAGGCGTTTTAGTGTTTGGATCAATCTGCTTTTTGTAAAAAGCAATTGCTTCTTCTTCGGTAATATCCGGATCGTAGAAGTTTACCGCTGAAGCTAAAAGCAAATCCTGATCAGAATCTTTGCTCACCTTCTTCATATCCTTATCATTGAATATCACATCTGTAGCTTCAGCCGAAAGGCTAGTATTGCTCTCAGAAAGCAATTGCTCAAAGTATGCCTTTTCAAACCCAGGCTTCATTTTGGCATTGCTGTAATGGTGATGAATACCATTGCTGAACCATACACGCTTGGTGTAAGTCATAAAGTTTTTCCAATCCTCGCTTTCTTTGTCGCCATTGTAGTTTTTCACAATAGCTTCCAAAGCGTTACGAATTTCCAGATTGTGGCGGTAGTACTGATCCCATGTAATATCACGGCCACTAAGCCCTGCTTGTGTAAGGTAGTATACCAATTCTTTTTGCTTAAGGCTAAGATTATCCCAACCTTCTATTTGGTAACGAAGGATGCGTAAATCCGCAAACTGCTCCGTTTCCCATTGAAAATTATCGTGTGAATCTTTATTCATCACTTCTTCGGTAGCCTCTTTGGGCTCCGAACCTTGTTGATTACAACTCATAAAAAATATACTTGCTGATAATACTAAGCTAACTCGCTTCATACACGGATTTTAATTAAAGCCCCGAATATAGGAAGATAGCCACAGTGGTGAAAGAGGCATTTTAAATAAAAAAAAGACTTTCATAAATTCACACCCAACTTGTTAGCCCAACGTATCGTTACTCTACTACAACTAAACTCATAAAAATGAAAAAACTTCTACCCCTCCTGCTTTTTGCCTTCAGCCTTTCGGCAAATGCTCAGAACTATAAATTGTTTCCCAACCCAAGTGATACTTTGGCGTTTTCAGATACAGAAGGAAATGTGATTTTTATTGCTTTTGATTCCATTAGTTCTGGAAACACCTATTGGCCACAAAAGGAAACCCACCCGGACTTTACTGGTTCTTTAAATAAAAATTGTTTCGGACACTTGTTTGATACAGCCTGGTGCGGTTATCAGATAGTTAACCTTGCACCGATGAAGTATACCTTTCATCATACTTTTTATGAATTTGAAATAGATCTATCAGCCCGAAACACCAGTCCTGATTCTATTGGCTGGTTAAGAGCATATGGTATGTCGTACACTTTGCTATCAAAATTTATTGGAAAGTCTCAACAAACACTATTCAATAATCAAATCGATTCCTTGCTGACTTTTGAAATCACGGCTTTGGATTCGAATGGAATTACTCATTTCACTAACCATTATTTTGAGGTTTCCAAAAACCATGGGCTTATAAGTATCCCTTTACTTTATAACTCAGATCAATATTATGCCCCAACCTATAATTCTTCAAATGCCTTTACCCGAAGCCTCTTTAAGCCTTTAACCAACGGAGATATTTATGATTTTCAGGCGGGAGACATATTTCACTACTATCATGGTTCATACACTATTGATCAGCCTTGGAACAGGCACAGGACTTATTCGAACCTTACTATTATTGATAAAAATCAAATCAATGCGGATAGCGTTTTATACACGGTAAATCGTGTGTACAATAAGTTTGTACTAAATACACAAACACCTCCATTTCAAATGGAAGAAATTATTTACCGTGATACAGTTAAGTTTGGCTACGGACAACTGAATGAGCGCATAACTAATGAACTGACTTTTCAGTCGGACACTGCAGGGTCTCATCTTCCCTATTATGGATATTCTACATCTTATTCGCTTAGTGAAAAATTCAAATCGACATTTGACACCAATTTGAAACGCTCTGGGGTTTTCACATCTAGCAATCAGTTTCCAACCAATGGTTCTTGTATTTTAATACCTTTTGAACCTTCTCCTAAAGAAGCTTTATATCTTTCAGGCTTAGGGAGAGTACACTATTACGATGTGAACTTTCCTCAGGTAAATGAGCAGAGCCTCATCTATTTTGAAAGCTCTACCGGCCAAACCTGGGGAAAACCTTATAACATCAGCATCGAGGAACTCGCTCAACAAAGGCCACTAAAAATCTACCCCAACCCAGCTTCGGATGTTTTGAATATTGAATTGCCAGATGGGGTGCAACAAATGGAAATCACGATAATTGATCAGGTTGGGCGAACTCTATTGAAAGAAAGCATTACAAAGGAAAAATCAGGTATTTCGGTTGAGGCCTTATCCCCTGGAGCTTACTTTATCAGAACCAATAAAGGTTCGGCAGTTCCTTTTATAAAACGCTAAACCAACTCCTTTTCTGTAATCACCCTAAAGCGATAATCCAGAGGATCCAGGCTTTCGAAAAACTGCTCAATAAAGGCTGAGCCATATTCTGAAAAATACACCGATAGATTGTCGTGTCTTTCTTGTAGGCTTCCTTTTGGGAAAAGTGCAAAATACACACGCTCTAGCTTTTCCATTTGGTCAGACTGCCTGCGCTTTTCAGCACGGATTAGCTTTTTCTTTAAGTTATCTAAACCATTCAGTTGCTTCTGGCGCTGAGCATTTACAGCCCCCAGCATACTTTTATCGGTAAGATTAGCCACATCTTCCAGCTCATCAAACATCTGCTGTAGCTTTTGCTGATAAGGGTCAAGCTCTACATCCACAGGCGCATGTTCAGATACATAGTTCTTCTTCACCTCATGCAAAGGATAAAACAGATCCGAAACCTTTAAACCCATTTCTTCAAGTTTGCTCTTTTCTTTAGCAGGAACCCAAAGCGCAGAGTTACGCAGCATCAACATTGGGAAGGGAATCTTAAATGCATCAAACATATCTTTAAGCTGAAACCAATAGGCCAGTTCACCACCTCCTCCTATGTAAGCAAGGTTGGGCAAAATCACTTCCTGATAAAGCGGACGAAGAATTACATTTGGGCTAAATCGCTCTGGGTTATCGTTCAACTCTTTTAGAATTTCTTCTTGGCTGAACTCCAATTTGGTATTCAAAACATACCAGCGACCATCTCGTTTTCCGATGCGCTCGCGCAATCCATCCTTTATGTAGAATAGATTTATATCACGAGGGTGAACCTGCTGAAAGTAAACCTCTTCTAGTTTTGAAGTGGTTTTAGAAACAAAATCATGAGATGCACTTTTTAGCAGCTCATCTTTAAATAGAGGCTGCATCAAAGTTTTTAGTTTGGACGAATCACCATCAACTATTACTAAGCCATGTTCACCAAATAAACGATGAACCAAATAGCGTGTGGCTTCCGCTAAATTTCTACCCTCCGAATATGCTGTTTTGAGCAACTCACAAAACTTCTTTGCAAAGGTACCAGGGCCAAGATGCTCGTTAAGCTCTTTAATTAATGGCTCAATACCTTCTGTAGAAAACCTCCCTACAGGGCCACCTGATTCTTTATTCCAGCGCAAGCGACCACCAAAAAGGTTGATGAAGTTTATCTCCTCAAAATCATGATCTTCAGTTGCCATCCAGTATACAGGCACAAAGTTGTTTTCCGGATAAGCCTTCTTTAGCTCACGGCTAAGGTTGATGGTAGAGACAATTTTGTACAAAAAATATAATGGCCCGGTAAACAAGTTTAGCTGATGCCCTGTGGTAACGGTAAACGTTTTGCCATCAGCGAGAAGCTGAATATTCTCAAGAGTTTTAGATGTATCTGCAGATTTCCCCAAATCAGAATACTGCTCCAAGAGTGCTTCTACAAGCACTTTTCTACCTTCTGGAGTGAAGCTACTCTTCTCTTCTATCTGATCTTTAAAATTTTCAAGATTAGGAAACCTATTGTAAAATGGTTTCAATGTTGGGTCTTGATCTAAGTAGTCGCAAATAAGCTTTGAGAAATATCTCGTGTTGCGATAGTTCAAACAGTGAGTGTCATCCATAGAAAGCAAAAGTAGAAAATGCGGCATTTTGTTTTATCATACGTTTATAGAATTAACCTATTTGGCATTTTATGCCCTTTGCAAATGCCATACCTTGCAGCAGTAATTGAAAATAAATCAATGGATACCTACTGGACAGATCGCTATAAAAACAGCAACACGCCCTGGGATATGGGAAGCCCTTCACCGCCTCTTACCGCCTTTTTACAAAAGCTAGTTCATAAAGATCAGGAAATACTAATACCTGGAGCTGGCAATGCATACGAAATAGAGTGGCTCCACAAAAATGGCTTTACCAATGCTTATGTAATGGACATCAGCCAAATTCCTTTGGATAACCTAAAAAGTAGAGTTCCTGACTTTCCGGATTCTCATTTATTGTTTGGCGATTTTTTTGGGTTGGATAAGAAGTTTGATCTAATAATTGAGCAAACATTTTTCTGTGCTTTACAGCCTAATCAGAGGAAGGATTATGTGAAGAAAATGGCTGAAATAATAAAACCTGGTGGTAAATTGGCTGGGGTTCTCTTTGATTTTGCGCTTACAGAACAAGGTCCACCTTTTGGAGGAAGCCAAGAAGAATACGAAAAACTATTTAGCCCCTACTTTACTATTGCAAAAATGGAAAGGTGCTACAATAGCATAAAACCAAGAATGGGAAGTGAATTGTTTTTTGAGCTCATCAAGCCATAGTTTTATATTTGACACCAAATTACAGCAGAATGACAACTACATCCACAGAAGTGCTTAACCACCAGCAAATTGAAGATCGCATAAAACGCATGGCTTGGCAGATTTATGAAACACATCAGGACGATGCGGAGATTATTTTGGCTGGAATAGTAAATAAAGGGTATCGATTGGCAGAACTTATTGCTGAGCAGTTGAAGAATATCTGTCCATTAAAAATTTCTCTTTATCGACTAAAGGTGGACAAAAAGAACCCGTTGAACGGTATTACTGAACTTTCCCCTGCCAGAGAATCATTTGAAGATACTTCGGTAATTGTGGTGGATGATGTGCTCAATACGGGCTCTACTTTGATTTACGGTGTAAAACACTTTTTAGACCATAAAGTAAAGCAGCTAAAAACCGTTGTGCTTGTGGATCGAAATCATAAAAGCTTCCCCGTAAAAGCTGATTTTAAAGGACTTTCACTTTCCACCAATCTTATGGAGCATGTGGAGGTAAATCTTAAAGAAGCTCCGTTTACAGTAGTAGTGAGTTAATTTTCTTTTTTAGATTAGCAAAAACTAAACAATTGAATCTCTATGCCCTCTACTTTAAAATCTCAAACTCCTTTGTCAGCAGTACTCTATTGGTGCCTTGTAGTTACGGCTATTACCATCGGAAGTTTCTTTATTAGCTGGGAAGTAGCATTTGGTACTGCGGGTTTTTTAGCGCCTACAGTAAATGCTTCTCGCAATTATCGCACTAAGTACGTTTTTGAAGAAGATCACTTATTGATTCACGCTCCATTTGAAAAAGTTCAAATTGCTTTCTCAAACATTAGAAGTGCTCACCTTGTAAAAGCGAACCTTGCACAAAAGCTGATTGGCATTCCAAGTGAAATAGTAAGTTTAAAATACAATAAGTTTGACGAAAGGTTCCTGTTAAATGGTTCCAAAGAAATGCTTGAAAAAATACAATCTAACTTATCTGAAGCAGCCTAAAAAGCTACACTCGATATTTCACCAAGTTGATATGAAATGTGGTGCCCACTCCCAATTCACTATCTACTTCTACCTCACCGCCCATTGCTTCTATTTGCTGTTTGGTCATAAACAAACCGAGTCCCTTTCCTGATTTATTGCGCGCAAAAGTGGTGTGAAGCTTAAAAAGCTTTTCGCCATGACGCTTCATGTTTATTCCCATTCCATTATCAGAAACTTTGAGAATTTTTTCCCCTTCTTCATTAAGAATAGCGGAAATCTTAATTTCTGGCGCTCGGTCTTCAGAGCGATATTTTATTGCATTGCTTACCAAGTTCATCATAATGCTCTCAAGGTAGATTGGTGCGTAGTCTATACTTTCCCACTCTACTTTGTCTAGTGATACCGTGGCTCCAGCATTAGAAATTTCTAAGGCCAGTATTCTCTTTACCTTAGTTATCAGAGTTTCAATTGATATAGGTTCCTGAGGGATTTCCTTATCATTTAGAACCTTCACAGTGTCTACGAGGTCATTCAACAAGTCCTGAAGTGAATCAGAACTTTGCTTCAAAAACTTAATGTATTGGGCCCTTTCCTCTTCGTCCTCACTTTCATCATAATAATTGAGCAATACTCCCAGATTGGCTATTGGTGAACGAAGGTTGTGAGATACAATTTGATTAAACTGCTCCATCTGTTGCTTTTGACGCGTAAGAAATTGAGCTAGCTCTTTCAGTTTAATTTTATCCTCTACAGCATTGGTAACATCCTGCAAAACGCCATACACTTTCCAAACCTTTCCATTTCTTAACTGTGCTTTACCAATACTTCTTACCCACTTAAGGTTACCCTTAGCCGTTTTAAAGCGCACCTCTAGATCATACGGAGTGCCACTGTTCATCAGCTCCTCAAAATGCTTTTCCACTTTAGTACGATCGTCTCCAACAAAAAAGTCCAAAGCTTTAACCAAGCCAGGCTCTACACTATAATCTACCTCATGAATATCATAAACTGTTTTTGACCAGTTTATCTTAAATGGATCAACATTCACTTCCCATGCACCCAGCACTGCCATTTGAGATGATTGGTCAAAAAGCATATTAGAGACTTCTGCAGTAGTTGCTAAGTCTATCACAGAACTTACATCTCTCGAAGAGGTGATCAAACCTATGACCTCTCCATTTTTGTTAATTGGTTGCGTTTGTGTTTGCAACCAAAGATATTCTTGGTTTTTTGCGATGAAACGAAATTCTACCAAAGTACTGTCCTTGCCACCTATAGCAGGTAGATGCCCTTCTTTTTTAATAAGCTCTTTATCATCTGGGTGAAAAAAATCATAGGGGTTCTTTCCTATCAATTCCTCTTTTGTATACCCCGTTATCTTTAGAAAAGTATCATTAACAAATAGATACTTTCCATCAGTATCGTGAGACGCAATCATCTCATTGTTATTGTTTAAAATATAAGCTGGATCTGTAAGAACCTTGTTAAAACTCATCTCTTGATATTTTGTATTCTGGGCCATTTTCTCTTTCAACTTTCCTAAAGTATTCAAACATGCTAACTACAGCAAGTATAAGTAGCATTCCATAGAAAAAATCCTCGATTGGAATAGTAAAAATTCGCTTTCCAATATTTTCAGCATCATTATACCACACCACTTCTTCGTCTAATCCAGTACCAGTAAGAATTCCATTTATAGCTAAAAAAGGTAATGCTATTACGGTATAAGCTAAATAAAAGCGCCCTAGCCATGGTGTCCTATTCTTTTTAGAATGCCAATATATCAATACTGCCAAAAGGCCAAATGTGAGTACCGTATACCACTTATCATAAAAAATAACAGCCAATGAAGCACTGAAACCCATCAAGAAATTACTAATTGAAGTACTCCAACTTCCCAGTATATCTTGACTTATGTAACTATTCAAAACCTCATAAACGAATACACAGCAAAAAGGTATTACTATAAAAAAGAGATACTCACCTAAAGGAAGTCCAAATAAGGATATACCTGAAATGTACTTTGGGTTAAAACCCCAAAAACCGAATGAGGTGAATATTGCATCCCATATTAAAAAGACAATGGCTACAGGAATTATGCTTTTGAATAAAAACCCAAAACTTTTGTAAAAAGCAACCTTTTTATCAAAGCTTAAAAAAAATGGCCCGGCAAATGAGGCAGCCATCAAATAGAGATATAGGTATGATGTTTCCAGAGTGTACTATTTAAGATTGCTTTTGAGCTAATTCACGCTCTTTTTTAAGATACTTTTTTGGAACCAATAACATCCCGAAATTTTCACCATCTTCTTTTTTCAAATGCTTATGGTGCATTTTATGCGCTCTAATAAGTGATCTCAGGTATAAATTTTTGATGTTTCTAAAAAACTTTAACCTTCTGTGTATCAGAACCTCATGTACCATAAAGTAAACTAATCCATAAGCTGCTATTCCAGAACCTATAGTAATAGAAAGTGGCGAGCTATAAATTACTCCAAGCATTATGCAAAGCCAACTTGGAACTGCAAAAATCAAAAAGAAGATATCGTTTTTCTCTAATACTCCGGGCTCTTTAATATGGTGGTCTCTATGTAAAAACCATAAAAATCCGTGCATCAAATATTTGTGAGCGGCCCAAGCCACTCCCTCCATTGTGCAAAAGGTTATTACAATTACCAGAGCTATCTGCCAAATACTCATATAAACAGATTTAATAGTACAAAGAAAACAGAAACCACTATAAGATAAGGGATAGCCAAGTGGTTGGTCTCTTTGTTCATATACTTTACAAATAGAATTTGCATAATGATAGAAACGAAAAACCAGCCCAAGAAGTTTGACAGTGGTATATTATTTCCGTCCCAATACCAATAATCCAAAGTAGAAGCCATATGCTCGATTGGATAATCAACAATGACCATAACTAATGCTCCAGCAAAAACCTGAAGCCAAGGTTGTGAAATTACTTTTCTCACAAAAAAACCACTGCCCATTACAAGCATGAACCAGTTTGCGCCTATTATTAGTGGTACATCATATAATTTGAAACCAAGTGCTTCTCCATAGTGGTAATTCCCAAATGGAAAGCTCGTAATTATACCAAGTAACTCTACTAAGTACCCCAAAACAAAAACAGGAATAAATAATTTTAAAAAATTAAATTGTGAAGAGGCATGACTGATAAATATTAAGATAACGCTAAGTAGCAGGTTGTAAATGCTAAGTGCTGCAAAGCGCTCTAAGTTGATGAATACCATTCCTATAAGACCTATAAAGTGAAATAGGATGAGAATCGGGATCGTGTATGTTTTGATATACCTGTTCAAAAAGTTCTAAATAGTGCACAAAAATAGAATTCTATTTATCCTAAATGCTTTTGTAAGAACAATCTTAGGCTTTAAGAGTTTATTAAATAGCATCATTTTATAGTCTCCCACATTAAGGTAGGAACGACTTCGCTAGCTTTCAGAGTTTTACAATTATTTAAGACTATTTTAGGGAGTCTAAGATCTAGGAATAAGAACTAAATTATTTTCGTTATGAGCACGTTTGATAGAATAACCAGAACCATTCCAACTAAGAACGGACTATTTATGTTGGGAGGACTTATAGCATACTTTTTATTAATGCGCGTGGTTGGTCTCGCTGAAGTTTATTGGCTTCGTACTTTCAACTTAGTAATACTAATTCTCTTTGTTAGAAATTCGATTTTATCGTTTAGACGGCAGTCTAGTGAGTCCTATCAAAGCTTTAATACTATGTTTATGATTAGTGTCAGAACATGCTTTGTAGGGATAGGCTTATTTGCTCTCTTTTTAGCAATTTATCTGGATCAGATCGATAAAACCTTCATGGCAAATCTGGCAGTAAAAGAAAGTTTTGGTGGAGAAATAACCGCTGTAAGTGCAGCCAGCATAGTTTTCATTGAGGGAATGATTTCTGGTTTAGCTGCTTCTTTTGTATTAATCCAATTGTTTAAATCTAAAACAATAGAAGCTAAGGCGTAAAGGAATATAACACTATGGTATACCGATGTACTTGTGCGTCTGTAGGCTGATTTGCCACTTTGGATTTTGCATCACATAATTGGCAATATCATCCATCATTACTTCCCTTCGGCTCCATTCGGGTTGTAAAAAAAGTTTGCAGTGTGCTCCTACTCTGGCAGCGTGCTCCTCAGCCCATTTAAAGTCATGTTTGTTATAAATAATAACTTTTAACTCATGAGCGTATTCATAAGCCTCTTTTACGGGAGGTTTAGTTTTTTTGGGTGACAAGCAAAACCAGTCCCAATTTCCTGAAACGGTATAAGCCCCAGAAGTTTCGATGTGTACCTCAAGACCTTTATCCTTTAGCAAAGTAGTAATGGGTTCCATATTCCACATAAGTGGCTCTCCCCCTGTTATCACTATAGTTTTGGAATACTCAGCAGCATGATCAGCGATTTGCTGAATATCAGTAGGAGGATGAAGTTTTGGATTCCAGCTTTCTTTTACATCACACCAATGACAACCTACGTCACAGCCCCCTATTCTTATAAAATAAGCTGCGCGCCCGCTATGGTAACCCTCACCTTGAATTGTATAAAACTCCTCCATAAGAGGAAGAAAAAGCCCTTTTTCTACTTTGTCATTCTCCGTCATACCCGGCAAAAGTAGTGCTTAGCATTTGCATGCTAAACATTAATAGCTCTATTTATAACTCTGATAGAATATAGCCATGACTTATGGCTAGCTCTTCCTGCGAATAGCTTTGATAAGATTTATGAACCTTAACCTGTGACAAGAGTTTCAAATCACCTTCCCGAGTGATTTCCTCGCTTACCGGAAGTTCTACTTTTCTATACATTTCTAAGTAATCTTTCCAGCGTAAGCGGTTTTGTGGCTGAATTGCATTGTCTATAATTTTCCACCCTTTGGGGCTAAACTTCAAAAAGTTGTAGATATTGATACTATGGTCAAAATGTGCGAAGTGATCACTCAAGTCAATAAAATGACACATAAAAGCGCCTGGTTTTGCTACAAGTTTAAACTCCCTAAGAATGTTGATTAACACATCATCATAAATGTGCTCAAAGGTATTGTTAGAACAAATGAAATCATATGAATCCTTTTGAAACCCAGTATTACGGGCATCCTTCAAGTGAAGTTTCAGTTGGATAGCGGCCAAGGCATCATCAATCGAAATACTATCCGTACGAGCAGGAAGTTCCAGAAGCAATTTCCACTTTTCTTCGTTCCATTCTGGTAGGTATGATTTCAGTTTTCCTTTATCATTCCATTCTTTAAACTTGGTAATGGTAGTCATTATCGTCTCCTTGTTCATCCAAGATTGTATGTCTAAAGAGTCTGTCTGTCCTGCATCAGAAAGATATAGAGCAATGGGAACAACAGGATACCAGCCGCTTCCAAGCTCCAAAACCTTTATGTTATTGAGCTGGCCCCTATACTTTTTGTAATACTTTACATGATCGGCAGCGTGCATCAGCTTATTGCCAAAATGCTCATCAGTAAGCTGAACACCTTTGGTAATATGCTTTTGAAATACATGGTTTAGCTTTTCCTTAAAGGGAAAAACCGAAATAGTTTTCTGAACGATTGCCTTTGCGATCCACTTGGCCATAGTATTAAAAAAATTGAATTGGCAAGAATAGTCAATACTTATTAATTGCCTCTATTATAAGTTAGACTTAATCAACTTCTTTGCGCATAAACTTTCGATCAAAGCCGGGAACTGCCCATTCATACCTTACCGAAAGCAGTCGAATTATTATAATTGAGCTAATTGAAATAACAAAATTCAGGTTTCGATCTAAATCGAAATAACGAAGTATAAGATAAATGACAGCTCCGATAAAGCAAGCACTTGCGTACACACCTCTTTGAAGTATCACCGGGGTTTCTTGAGTAAGTGTATCTCTAATTACTCCCCCCATCACAGCCGAAAACATCCCCATAACCACAGCAATTTCACCACGAACTCCATGATGCAAAGCAACTTCGGTTCCTACAATGGTAAAAAGGCTTATTCCCAAAGTGTCAAAAAGCAAGAGTGTTTTGCTAAGGCGCCCTAAAGTTTTGGAGAAAAAATACACACACACGATTCCTGCTACTATGGTATAAACAACAGCCATGTCCGAAATCCAAACCAGAGGATGACGATCCAGTAAAATATCACGTAAAGTACCACCACCAATGGCAGTAATGAACCCTGTAAAGGTGGCCCCTACCCAGTCTTTGTCCTTACCGGTAATAGCCAAAGCTCCGGAAATGGCAAATACAAAGGTTCCTAAAAGTTCGAGGTAGTACTGAAAAGACATTGGCTATTCGGTTTTCTATTCCATAAAAAAGCCCCGAATAATCGAGGCTTTCTAATATATCTATGTGGAGAAATTATTAAGCCGTTACGCCAATAAGTTCTGCCATTTTAGCTCCTATATCTGCAGGTGAATCTACTACGTTGATACCACACTCGCGCATGATAGCTTTTTTAGCTTGTGCAGTGTCATCGCTTCCGCCAACAATAGCACCAGCATGACCCATTGTACGTCCAGCAGGAGCAGTTTCTCCAGCAATAAAACCAACGATAGGCTTCTTAGTACCGCTTGCTTTAATCCAACGGGCAGCATCTGGCTCCATTTGTCCACCAATCTCACCAATCATAACAACACCGTCAGTTTCAGGGTCGTTAAGAAGTAGCTCAACAGCTTCTTGCATAGAAGTACCGATAATTGGATCTCCACCAATACCAATGGCTGTAGACTGTCCCAAACCAACTTTGGTAAGCTGATCTACAGCTTCATAAGTAAGAGTACCTGATTTAGAAACTACACCGATACGACCTTTCTTAAAGATAAAGCCAGGCATGATACCTACTTTAGCTTCGCCAGCAGTCATTACTCCCGGGCAGTTTGGTCCTACCATGCGGCAATCTTTGTCACCAAGGTATTCCTTCACCATAATCATATCCTTTACAGGAATACCTTCGGTGATAGTGATAATCACTTTAATACCAGCGTCAGCAGCTTCCATAATAGCATCAGCAGCAAATGCTGGTGGTACAAAAATGATAGATACGTCAGCACCAGTTTCTTTTACAGCATCAGCCACAGTGTTGAATACCGGACGATCAAGGTGAGATTGACCACCTTTTCCTGGAGTTACACCACCAACTACATTGGTGCCATATTCCAACATTTGACCAGCATGGAAAGTACCTTCACTACCGGTAAATCCCTGCACAATAATCTTCGAATCTTTATTTACTAATACACTCATGCGTGTGATTTATGATTTTGCAATTTTTACTTTGGAACTGCGAAAATAATAGATTAGATCTTTAAGACCTTAATATTTATAAAAAACTAAAGGTTAGATTAGAGATTCACTCCTCTTCTACCGTCCAGGCAGGAGCTTCGCCAAAATTAGAACCTGAAATTAATTCGCTCAACTCCTTACGTTTTCTAGGTTCATGCTCTGATTTTTGATCATTTTCACTCAACTCTTTAAGGCGGTGCTCATCACGATAGCCCATCACAAACATGGTCATTGGAACAAACTTTTCACCATCCACATTAAAATTCTTCAAAATATTTTCAGGGATGATACCCGCCATTTGGTGAACATATAGACCATCTGTGGTGGCTTGCGCCAAAAGACCTCCCATGGCCAAACCTAGGTCATGAGCATGATGTGCGTTGGGCTTATTTTTATAGTCAAAATTAGTTTTGGCCAGGCAAGCAGCTAAAACTGGCGCAGTATAAGCCCATTTTTTATTGCCTTCATCCAAGCAGTCAAAAAGCTTATCATAATGCTCCTCTCCTTTTTGTGCTACAATAAATCGCCAGGGTTGCTCATTTCGAGAACTTGGTGCCCAGCGAGCGGCCTCAAAAGCACGTAATAACTTTTCTTGCTCTACCTTTATTTCACTGAATGCACGAGGGCTCCAGCGTTTAGTAATTTCAGGAAGTATTCTATGTTTTGTTTCAGCGTCTTTTCCTTCTATCATAGCATTGGTTTTTTGGAGTTTGTAAATCGGATAACCAGCAATCCAATAACACAGGCAAGAATAGATGCCACCAAAATTGCTGACTTAGCTGATTCTGCATATTCTCGATTAACAAAAGCTAGTTCTGAAATAAATAATGACATGGTAAAACCTATACCTGCCAATATTGACGTACCATAAATTTGTTTCCAGCTACTGCCTTCTGGTAATTGTGCCAAGCCCATGGCTACCATCAATCTAGAAACCAGACTGATGCCCACAAACTTTCCAACTATCAAACCGAAAATAATTCCGAGACCTATAGGCTCCACAAGTCCTGCCCAAAAATTGTCTTCTATTTTTAATCCAGCATTAGCGAAAGCGAAAATGGGCATTATCACAAAGTATACAAAGGGAAACAAGCCGTGTTCAATTTTTTGCAACGGTGTACGCGCATCGTCACCTGCTGAGCGAATTCCCTTTAGCAAGTAATCCTCTCGCTCAGTATTGAAGTCCGTATCAATTGTGGTTGTTTTCAAATACTTTCGGTAAAGAATTTTAAGTCTATCCGTAAACTGATCTTTTGTAATTCGATACTTGGCAGGAATAGTGAAAGCCAAAAGAATTCCAGCAATGGTTGGGTGAATTCCTGAATAGAAGAATGCTACCCAAATACCACTTATCCCGATAAAAGTGTAGAAAAATACATTACGTATCCCTAAGCGATTTGCAGCCATAAGCAGCACCCATGCGCCTCCCGCAATATAAAGTTGATCAACATCAAAACTGGAAGTGTAGAAAAAGGCAATTACCAGCACCGCACCAATATCATCTACTACGGCAAGTGATGTAATAAATACTTTTACCGAGGGGGCAATCCTTCGTCTTACTAAATTGATAAGTCCCAAAGCAAAAGCAATATCTGTTGCCATAGGTATACCCCATCCTTTTCCTGTTTCACCAGGATTAAAGGCTATAAAAATTAAAGCTGGGACTGCCATTCCACCTATTGCTGCTGCAATAGGCATAGAAGCTTTTTTCCAAGTACTAAGCTCTCCAGCTATTACTTCACGCTTTATTTCAAGACCCACTAGAAAAAAGAAAATGGCCATCAAGCCATCGTTTATCAAGTAATGTAATGTGAGCCCAAACTCCTTATCATCAAAGCTAATGGTAATTTCTTTTTCCCAAAGGTGTTCATACCACTCACCTCCCCAACTAGAATTGGCGACCACCATAGCTGCAACAGCTGATAAAAACAGTAAAACCCCAATAGTAGCTTCATTAGAAAAGATGGATTTTACGGGCCTTGTTAAATAATCTATTGGTGCTTTTTTATCTATCATTCTTTTATTTACAGTTCAGAGAAAATAATGTTTACTTCCTGTCAGGCTTACTATTTTAATTCTTTAGCATTATAGCAACTTTGATCAGTGTACACCAAATTTGATGTATTAAATCCAAGTTCCTCTGCCAAATTTAAGTATTCTTTAAGCTTAACCGCTGCTGGTTGTGGCTCACGACAAAGTATCCAAAGACTTTCTCTATCAGGCGCTCCAACCATGGCATAGCTGTAATTTGGCTCTATTTTAATTATATAATAATCACCTTTAAAAGGCCAAAAAAACTGAACCTGAAGTTGGGAGTTATCTCCACTCTCTGTAGAGGTAGTTGCCTTTCCTGTAATGGTACTTACTTGCCCAGATTCTTTATTGTAACAAGTATTAAAAACTTCAACAAAACCGTCCTTCAAGGTATACTCCGCAGTCACACATCGGCAATCATCCTGCAACTTTTGAGGCAGATGAGCAATATCATACCATACCCCTTGATACTTTTCAAGCGACACATCTTTGGCCGTTTCTAAAGGCTGATTAACAGAACAGCCCATCAGTAGCATTAGGCTACCAAGGGCTGTTAATATTTTATTTAAAATTGAGCTATGCTCCATACTAGTCTATAGGTCTCGAATAATTTTCACCACTTCGTCTCTAGTTTTACCAAGTTTTTGCTGAAGCTTACCAACTAATTCATCTTCCTGTCCTTCTGCATATTTCAAATCATCATCCGAAAGATCACCATAAGCTTTTTTCAATTTCCCCTTGGTCTCATTCCATTTTCCTTTTAGCTCTAACTTATCCATAGTGTAATTTTTATTTAATTAATTATACTCTGATAAGTCATCAAGCAGGCAAATTGTTCAGGAAAATCTTACATCAAAAGCTGAACCAACTTAAACTTTTGTCTTTACTTTTTCCCAACTCTTTATCTGCCAGTGGGCTATGCCGGTGGCCACATGATTATCTTCTGTATCAAAAATTTTAATCGTGGCCGGAAGCATTATCTTCCCTTCCTTTTTTAATGGCTCCACTACTTCTTTTTCCATAAATGATGGATCCACTTCAAACCTTGCTTTTACTGCTGTTTTAGCTTGATAATGATAGACCATCTCAAGACGTTGTAAAATGAGTCTATACCTTTTTGGGTCTAAAATTCCAATAAGGAGAAAACCTGAACTCACCTCCGCCAAGGTTGCCATCGCGCATGCATGTATACCTTTGAGGTGATTGAGGTTTTTCTTCCGATAAGGAAGGTGAATCTCTAAATGATGTTTCCCAATATCATGAACCTTAAATTTATGTGGTCCATTAAAAGGAACCATCGTATTTAGCCCTTTGCTAAGAACCCATCTATAAAAAGGTGAAGTGGCGGCTTTTGCTGCTAATTTGGGTAAATTCATAGATCAGAAAGGTACAGAATTATACCCTTTAAACAATCGAATTGGATCTTGCTTTAGCAATAAACTCATAGTGTGGTAAAGCTCAGGGTGGTACTCCTTAAAACCTTCGGATCGTTCAAAGAAATTCTCAACAGCTACTGCAAAAAATTCATGCCTATTGGCTGCGGCATATTTCCTAAAAAAAACATCATTGCCTGCAGCTATCTCTTTCATTTCGGCTTCCGCCATACGTTCAAACTTTGCTATATGAGCGTTATCTATAAATTCATACTCATCATTATAAATGGAATTTTCCAACCGAAGAGCATGCGCCATTTCATGCAAACCAAGGTTCCGACCATCATCATGCTTTTCATAGCCTTCCACAAAGTTTTTCCATGATAGAACAATCAATCCACGAGTATTCACTTCTCCTTGGTGATACTTGCGAGTAATCGTAGAATAATAGTCGTCTTTGTAAATAAGGATTTTGCGGAAATGCTCTAAGTTGAGATGTTCAAAACCAAAAGTGAGTTGCACGGCTGAACCCGCTATCAACGCCTTCATTTCAGCATTTACATGTGTGTAACTTCTGGGGATAAAATCATTACCATCAATAAATGCCTGAACCCGGGTTTCGAACTTTCTTTTATTGGTTGAACTGAGGTTTTGATAATACAAAAAGTGCTCTTCCAACTCCCTCTTGTACTCCTCTTCTAAAGGTCTATAATTGTGTCGCTTCCGTCTTGAACTCAAACCCAATGCTGACCTACTCAAGTACACAGCCGATGCCACCATCAGCACCAAAAAAGGAATCCAATCTGCTAAAGTGTATTCTTCCAATCCGTCAGTTTTAGAGCAACGAATATAACCGCTTTACCAAAATATCAAGCCTAGATAAAGCAATTGTGCTGTATACTGGTCATTCACAAATAACTGTATACTTTTGCAGCCCTTAAAAAACTGGGAATATGCGCGCCAAAATCATCAACTTTTTACAGTACGACAAAAAGAAAGGAAACCTTAAGGATGAACTTCTTTCGGGTATAACCGTAGCATTAGCGTTGGTTCCCGAGGCTATCGCGTTTTCATTTATCGCAGGCCTCTCTCCACTTGTTGGTCTTTATTCAGCATTTTTCATTGGTATTATCACCTCTATTTTTGGAGGTCGCCCAGGAATGATTTCGGGGGCAACTGGCGCTATTGCAGTTGTTTTGGTTTCCCTTGTTATCAATCATGGTCGTGAGTATGTTTTTGCTGCAGTAATCCTCATGGGGGTAATACAAATATTGGTTGGTGTTTTTAAACTCGGTAAGTTTATTCGCTTAGTACCTCAGTCCGTGATATATGGTTTTGTGAATGGCTTGGCCATCATTATTTTTATGTCTCAGTTTGGTCAATTCAAAATTGGCAACGAGCCTGACAGCCCATGGATGAGCGGTAATTCTCTTTATATAATGCTTGGCTTGATAGCAGTTACCATGCTTATTATTCATTTTATGCCAAAGCTTACTAAAGCCGTTCCATCATCACTTACTGCTATTGTTGTGATTTCACTTTTGGTAATTGGCCTTGATATTCCTACCAAAACTATTGGTGACTTAGCCTCTGTATCAGGCTCCTTCCCTAGCCTTGCCTTGCCAAACGTTCCATTTACATGGGAAACTTTAGAAATCGTTTTCCCTTATGCCTTAATTATGGCGGGTGTTGGTCTGATAGAAAGTCTATTAACTCTTACTCTTATCGATGAAATCACGGAAACACGTGGTAGCGGGAATAAGGAGTCTTTTGCTCAGGGATTGGCAAATTTTGTAACAGGTTTTTTTGGCGGAATGGGCGGTTGCGCCATGATTGGCCAAAGTTTAATCAACGTAAATGCTGGTGGTAGAAGTCGTATTTCTGGAATTGTAGCCGCACTTGGATTGTTGAGCATAGTACTTTTTGTAGGTCCTGTAATTGAGATGATTCCTATGGCTGCTTTGGTTGGACTAATGTTCATGGTAGCCATCGGAACCTTTGAATGGGCCACACTTCGCGTATTTGGTAAAGTTCCCGTTTCTGATATTATTGTGATGTTAGTGGTGATTCTAATTACCGTATTTCTTCACAACTTAGCCCTAGCCGTACTTATTGGTGTTGTTATTTCAGCATTAGTGTTTGCCTGGGAAAATGCAAAACGTATTCGTGCCCGCAAGCATATTGATGAAAACGGTGTGAAGCACTACGAAATATTTGGACCATTATTCTTTGGTTGTATTTCTACTTTCAATGATAAGTTTGATGTAAATAATGATCCAGACGAAGTGGTTATAGACTTCCGCGAAAGCCGTGTGGTAGATTTATCAGCTATTGAAGCTTTGAATAAATTGACCGAGAAATACCTCAAAGCAGGCAAGAAACTTCATTTACGCCACCTCAGCCCAGACTGTATTGCCATGCTAAAAAATGCAGAAAAGATTGTTGACGTAAATATTCTGGAAGACCCTGACTACAAAGTGGTAGCAGACCGAGCCACTGTTTAAGACAAATTTTCCTGTTCTATTTTCTTTGTTTGCTATAGGCTCTTTCGGTGTGTATTGCTACATTTTGAGATTGCTTATATTTACCACCATGAGTAAGCACCCTAAACGCAAATTATCTTTTGCGTATTTACAAAGAATAGACTTTTATGACGTTTGACGAATTTGGGCTAAATGACCAATTGGTAGAAGCCCTTGGCTACATGAACTTTGAAAAGGCCACTGAGATTCAGGAAAAGGCCATTCCCATTATACTACAAGGAAGCGACATTATTGGCTGTGCCCAAACTGGCACAGGAAAAACTGCAGCTTTCATCCTTCCTATTTTGCATAAAATTGCCACTAGCAAAACCAAAGGAACCAATTCTTTAATAGTTTGCCCTACCCGCGAATTGGCAATGCAAATTGACCAACAAGTGCAAGGTCTCGCCTATTTCACCAATACCAGTTCATTTGCCATATATGGTGGTGGTGACGGCATCAGCTGGGAGCAAGAACGCAGAGCCTTGACTGATGGAGTAGATATTATCATCGCTACCCCGGGTCGCCTTCTTTCGCACATGAATAATGGCTATGCTGACTTTTCCAATATTCAACATCTAATTTTAGATGAGGCAGATAGAATGCTGGATATAGGCTTTCATGACGATATAATTAAAATCATTAAAGAACTACCAGCGAAGAAGCAAAGCTTGATGTTTAGCGCTACAATGGCTCCAAAAATCAGAAAGCTGGCTAAGGAGATTTTGCATAGTCCAAAAGAGGTGAATTTGGCTGTAAGTAAACCAGCTGCAGGAGTTACTCAAAAAGTATATCTCACATTTGAATCTCAAAAAACTCCTATGGTTAAAGAGATTTTGAGTGATAAAGACAATTTTAAAAGTATTATCATTTTTTGCTCCACGAAGAAAAAAGTGGAACAGCTGACACGCGTTTTAAAATCAAAAAACTACAGTGTAGAAGGCGTTTCTTCTGATTACGATCAAGAAAAGCGTGAAGCTGCAATTCTTAGGTTTAAAGCAAGGCAAACCAGAATTGTGGTAGCCACTGATGTGTTAAGCCGTGGTATTGACATTAAAGACATAAATCTTGTGATAAACTATGATGTGCCAAATGATCCCGAGGATTATGTGCATAGAATAGGCCGAACCGCCAGAGCAGAAACTAAAGGTATGGCCGTAACTCTGGTGAACGAGGATGATATGTACAAGTTTCAGCGTATTGAAGCTTTTATTGAAAACAAGTTTGAAAAGCTTCCTCCATCTGAATCATTAGGTAAAGGCCCGGAGTGGACGGAGTCTAAGCCAAAGAAGAACAGGCGTAAAAAGCCAAATTATAAAAAGAAGCCTTTCGGCAAAAAGCCAGGTAAGAAACCAGAAAATAAGCCTTCAAAACCTAAGGCAAACTAAAACAAAAGCCCCGAAGAAACTCGGGGCTTTTTGATTATCTGTGTGTCGTCCTGAAAAAAGTTGACGGTTTTTGACTCTACCTAATTGACAAATCTCCATAACCTTGATACTTACAAGCTCCATTATAAACTCGGTAATACATGCGAACTAATCGCGAACCACCATCACCATTTTCATGGATCGTAAGGGACAAAGAAGTTAAATTGTCGTTTTCGTATAGGATCGTAAAATTATCATCTACTATTTTTAAAGCGATACTATCCATCTGAATAATGGATCCAAATGTAAATACACCGTTATTTGGGTTGGGGTACACATACGTTTTGAGTAATGTATCATTTGCATCAGTGCAAATCGGAAGGTTATCCGCTGCAAAAAGAGCATCTTCCTGACTAGTAAAAGTGGTATTTAAATTCCAATCCATAGGATCAATATTCCCATTGAGATCTCCATTTCCATCACGGTTGGTAATTCCTGAAAAAAACACCTCCCCTGTTTCGGTGTATTCTTTTTCACAGGAAACTGACAAGGCTATAACAGTGATTAAAAGACTAAGCTTAAATATTTTCATAATCGTTTAGTTTTATCGACTTCTCCAAATTTACATATTCGAAGCATAAGTCGGTCATAATCTAATGACTCTATTTTTTTAGTCTAGTTTTCACTTCTTCCAAAAATCTATCTATCACCTCGCCTTTGGTGTGCGGCATGACTACAATTTTCCACCACTTGGCTTTTCCTGTATAATCATCAGAAACTAAACGATACTTATAGCATAAGTCTTCTGGAATAAAACCTGCTTTGGTGGTTATAATATTCATATGCGGATTTCTAAAGTATGGGATTCCCAAGTCGTAAAACTCTCTGCATAAGCGATCAGCTTCATCCATCAGGCTTTGGATATTTTTACGCCATCCTTTTGGGCCGTGAGTTGTTAGAATCATCCAAATAGAGACGGCTTGTGCTCCATTACGGCTGCCACAGATGGTATAATCCAAGCCCTGCACATATTGAGCTTCTTCAGTAGCTGCATAATGCATCCAGTCCTTTCGGATCAAAAACATGCCTGTTCCGTAGGGAGCCATTAGCATTTTATGCGCATCCAAAGTGATACTCGTAATTTCTGGATTTCTAAAATCTAATGGATTATCTGGATTAGTAAAAGGATAGATAAATCCCCCAAAAGCACCATCAGCATGTACTTTATAAGGCAATCCACTTTGTTTTATTATTGGTAAAATAGCCTCCAAATCATCCACCGAGCCAAACATAGTGGTGCTCATGTTTACATTTATTACCAAATATTTGATACAGGCTTCCTTAGCCTTTTCTAGAGTGGCTTTCAGGTTTTGAGGATCAATTTGCCTAGTCTCAAAATCCACCTCCACAGGAAGTGGATTGATACTAAGCAGATTACAACCTTTGTAAAATGAGTAGTGGCTATCGGTACTGAAAATCACTCCTATTTCAGCATTTTTGGCTTTAAACTCCTTTTTATAATAGTTGCGATAAATCCAAAGTGCTTGAATATTTGCTTCCGTTCCACCTGGCGCTACGTAACCATCAATCTCTTTTGGGCCAGCATTCATTATTTCTTCAGAAACTAAATCGATCAACTCGATCTCCATCTTCTGTGTTCCCCTAAAAAGGTCCTCACCTTTATCCTCGGTAAGGGTATGGCAGCCAATGTGGTTTGGGTTATTGATGAAGGTTTTTAAATAAGGCGCATCTTTAAGAAAATCTGCATCGCGATAAAACTGCTCCGTATCTAAATATGATCCTGGAATTCCTAAAATATAATCGGAATCATAGTTTCTATTCTCATCTAAGGCACTAAATACACGTGTCTTAATTTCTTCTCTGGTTTGCTTTTTCCACTTCATGCCGCAAATGTACAGCCTCCCTATTATTTACTGCCTTCAGGTTTTGTTATTTTTGAAAAATATAACCCTCATATTTATTCCTATGTCAGAGTTAAAAACCAAAAAGAACGATAAAGATCCTATGGAGTTTATTGCTTCTGTAGAAAATGAAAAACGAAAAGCTGACAGCCTGGTAGTGATGGATCTGATGGAAAAGATAACAGGTGAAAAAGGAACTATGTGGGGCCCTAGTATTGTGGGGTATGGTTCTTATCATTACAAATATGCCAGTGGTCGTGAAGGTGATTGGATGATAACTGGATTTTCGCCACGCAAACAATCACTTACATTATATATAATGCCTGGTTTTGATAGATATGAAGAACTAATGGGTAAACTTGGAAAGTACAAAACCGGAAAATCCTGTTTGTATATCAATAAGCTTGAAGATGTTGACATAGATGTGCTTGAGCAGCTTGTTTCTCTTTCGGTGAAACACATGAAAAAGCTGACATAAGGTTGTAATACGCAACTTTAAAAAAATGTCTATTCCATAAATTTTCATATTTTGGATGAAGCCAATATGAAGTGTTTTTCATTGAATACTTCAAACATGTGCCTATGCAAAAACCCTACTTTCTGCTGCTTCTTGCGTTTGCTACTTTGCTTAGTTCCTGTGGTTCTTCTGAGCCGGAATCAAGTGAAATAGCTCTCAATGATGAGCCGTCAATAGTAATGCGGGATATTAATGAGATTAGGGAAGACGGGTATCTTACAGCAATCGCCATTTATAATTCTACCAGCTATTTTCTTTACAAAGGAGAACCCTTGGGTTTTGAATATGAACTACTTTCCGAATTGGCCAAAGAGCTCAAACTTGAACTGCGCATAAGGGTTGCAGAGGATATTGATGACCTTTTTACCATGCTGAATAATGGTGAGGGTGACATCATCGCTTATGGATTATCTATTACTGAATCTCGTAAAAAGCTTATCAACTTTACCGAACCTCATTATGTAACCCACCAGGCTTTGGTGCAGCGCAAACCTGACAACTGGAGAAGTTTGCCGGGCTACAAGCTAGATGACAAATTGATTGATGACCCCCTTGAACTTATTGACAAAACGGTGCATGTAAGGCGTAATTCTTCTTACTACGAACGCCTTCAAAATTTGGCGAAAGAAGTTGGCGGAAACATTGATATTCAAACTGTTTCTGGAGACAAGACTACAGATGAAATAATAAAAATGGTGGTAGATGGCGAAATTGATTACACAGTGTCCGATTACAATATTGCTGCTCTTAATCAAACCTACTACCCTATTCTCGATGTAGAAACACAAATTAGTTTTTCCCAACAAATAGCTTGGGGTGTTCGCAAAAATAGCCCGCTACTGCTACAGGCAGTAAATATGTGGCTCAAAAAAATTAAGCAAAAGTCTTCCTACAGGGTACTTTACAACAAGTATTTTAAAAACCGTAAATCTTACCAAAGACGTATTAAAAGTGACTTTTACAGTAAAAACTCTGGAAAAATTAGCCAGTATGATGAAATTATAAAAAAACATGCCGCACCCCTCGGCTGGGATTGGAGACTTCTAAGTTCTTTGATTTATCAAGAGTCAAGATTTGAACCACAAGCTACCTCGTGGGCTGGAGCCGGAGGTTTAATGCAAATAATGCCTTCCACTGCCCAGGATTTAGGCCTCAAAGATATTTCTCATCCTGATCAAAATATTCAAGCGGGCTCTATTTATCTAAAGAAACTCTGGAACAATTGGAAGAAAATTCCAGATTCGGTGCAGCGAACCAAATTTGTAATGGCTTCTTACAATTGTGGACTGGGCCACGTTCGTGATGCCCAGCGTTTGGCTACAGCATTTGGGGAAAACCCACTACTATGGGATGATAATGTTGAAGACTATGTTCTCAAGCTTTCAAGCCGTGAATACTATACAAACCCAGTGGTTCGCTATGGCTTTGTACGCGGATTAGAGCCTTATTTGTATGTGAAAGAGATCTTTTTGCGTTACGATCATTACAAGAAGTTCATCCCCTTAGCTGAGCCTAAGAAACCTGCTGTTGCCAGCCAGTAATTGTTAAAGTTTCACATTCTCATTATTCACACATACTAAGAATGCTGGACACACAGTTATTGCTGTATTATTAATCTAAACTTTATATGCATTTAAAAACCTTTGTTTTAGCGGCTTTGGCCTTCGCTTGTGGCTCCCCTATTTACACCCAAGCACAATCTATGCACCTGTCTGACTTCTCAGTTTACCTGGGAGGCAACACCAGTGGAGACTATGGTACACTACAAGATTTTCAATTACTGGCACCAAATTCCAATCTTTTGCAAAATGATTTTACTGGATACAATAACTCCTCGGGTTATAATTCATGGAATTCCTCAGCGCGTATTTCATTTATGTTGGGGTTTGATTTTAAGAAAAAAGATGATGACGTAAGTAAGTTATCTCCACAACTTAGAATTGGCCTTACTTATACCAATGGTGTGTCACTATACAGTAACTATTGGAATGAGGATAGATTTGCCTACGACACCTTAACTTCTTCCCGCACAGGAAACCAAACCTTTGTGGATTCGGTGAATTATGACAGCTATGACATGAATTATCATTCAGACAATATTGTGCTGGACGTATCCCTTATCTTCCGCACTAACCCTGCGGCTCGCTGGTCTTTTTACGGTGGTGTTGGGGTAATGGGTGGAATGGCTATCAATGCTAACACCATTATTTATCATTACAATAATTCATACATCGAAAACCAAAATGACGATCAGTACTTTGAAAGACAATACAGTGATAGCTCTTTAGACGAAATGGAAACAGTAAGAAATGACAACTCATTTTTGGTAAGTGGCTACATTCCTATGGGAGTAGATTTTAGACTGGGCAAGAAAAGAGAACTCTGGAAAAGAACTCATTTGTTCTTTGAGTTACGTCCATCATTGAATGTCAATAATATTCCTGAAGTTGGCACTTTCACGCAAGGATCCGTGCACCACGGTTTTGGCATAAGAATCACATAAGCCAGAGAATTTTAAATTGCAGAAGAGCGTCTTAATTCAGTTTATGGCGCTCTTTTTTTATTAATAATATTCTTACATTTTTCGGAGCTGATACCGAGCAAGGACTATTTTAGCAAAGCCAAAATAGTCGCGTGAGCATCACCAAACAAAAAATAGCTGCATTCTTAAAAAGCCCTGACTTTTTCAAAGGTTTGGTATTGGCTTTAGCTATGGTCATTCCTCTTTTTATTGGCTATTCTCTGGACTATACCTCTTGGGGTCTTAGCATTGCCATTGGAGTTTTACTGAGCTCTACTTCTGATGTTCAGGGAAACTTTAGACATAAAGTTATCGGGATCATTACTTCTGCATCACTTGCGGCTGTATCAACCATCTTGATAAGCTTAGTACACGATTCATGGCTGCTCCTGCCCTCTTTCACTATTCTTATTTTCTGTATTTCCCTTATTTCGGTTTATGGTTTCCGTGCTTCCTTGGTAGCCTTTTCGGGAATGTTGGCCATGGTACTCACTTTTGTCCATCCTCATTCAGGTTTTGACTTGCTCTTACATGCCGGGTTCATTTTTACAGGAGGCATTTGGTATCTAAGCCTATCTGTTCTTTTGGCTCATATTTTACCACTTAAGCATACCGAAGTTTTGCTCGCAACATCTATGGAGCTAATCGCAAAATATATGCGCATTCGGGCCGAATTAGCTTTGGGAAATGATAATCCGGAAAAGCAAACAAAGCGGCTATTAGAGCTTCACGAACTCATAAATACAAACCTGGAAACTCTGCGAGAAATACTTCTTACCGCCAGAGCAGAGTCTGGTTCATCCAACCTTAGCAGGCGTTATTTATTGATTTTTATTGAATTGGTAGATATGATGGAATTAGCCGTAGCTAACTCTGCCAATTATCGTAGTGTAGATGATAAGTTCAGTAAGTACCCTGAAATAATTGATCCTTACGTTGATATCATTTTTGAATTAGCGAGGCAACTTGAACACATTGGAGAAGCTTTGCAGTCAAACATTAAGCTGGAAACTAACTCGGCTTTACAATCTTTATTAAAAGATGCTGAAGAAAGCGTGGAATTGTATGTGCAAAAAGTGGGAATGCCTAAGGCCCGTGAAGGTGCTTTGATGCTTCGAAACCTTTTGGACTACGAAGAAAAGCAAGTGCAAAAACTTGTTTCCATTGAGCGAATCCTTCAAAACTTAGTTAGCAAGAATCACTTACTCAAAATAAAGGATAGCCAAAAATTCATCACCCAACAGGACTACTCTTTTAAAGTGCTAGTCGAAAATTTTGGACTTCAATCGCCCATTTTCAGGCACTCGTTGCGTTTGGCCATCACTGTTTTAATAGGCTACTTTATTGGTAGCATTTTTCAAATTCAAAATTCATACTGGATACTCCTTACCATAATTGTGATCATGCGCCCCAATTATGGCCTCACCAAGCAGCGGTCTAAGCATCGTATTATTGGAACTTTAATAGGCGCGGGCATTGCATCGGTAATCGTATTGCTTACGCAAAACACTATTATTTATGGAGTATTGGCGGCCATCTCTTTGGTGTTGGCATTTTCTTTTATTCAAAAAAACTATAGAACATCGGCCATTTTTATCACCCTCAATATTGTATTTGTATACGCTCTTTTACAGCCCGATGCCTTCAATGTAATTCAATATCGTGTGCTTGATACTGTTACTGGCGCTGCCCTTGCCGTGATTGCCAATTTCCTGATTCTCCCTTCTTGGGAATTTATGAATGTCAACAGTTTTATTGAAAAGAGCATTGAGGCAAACTGCAAGTATCTTAAAGAAATTGATCAGTATTATCACAATAAGAAAAGCTTACCTCCCACATCGTACAAGTTGTCTCGCAAGCAAGCATTTTTAAGCTTGGGTAATCTCAATGCCGCTTTTCAGCGAATGGCACAAGACCCTCCCGCCAAGCAAAAAAATATTGGTGACTTGTTTGAAATTGTAGCGCTGAATCAGACTTTTCTTTCTGCCTCAGCCTCACTGGGAACTTTCATCCAAAACCATGATACCCTCCCTGCCTCTACTCACTTTGAAACGTATATTGAACATATTCAGCAAAATCTAAATGCAGCTATTGCCACTTTAAATAAAGAGGAACACAGAGAAAGTGCTGATCCTTCAAAAATTAAGGAAGCCAGTAAAATTCTTGAATCAAAGTTTGAAAGCCTTTCGGCTAAAAGAGAACAACAAATTGAGGATGGACAAACCGAAATTAGCGATGATTTACGCTTACGTCTCCAAGAATCTCGGTTGATTGCCGATCAGTTAAAGTGGCTGCACAACCTTTCGGAAAACCTAAAACGAGTAGTTAGCAATTATACCCGATAATTTCGATTATCGGGCTATAGCCTTATAAATCAAAATATCGGGTTATAGCCAGATAAATTAGATTATCTGCTTTAAAGCAGATATATTTGAGTATTGAAGTTGTAAAAAAATACTCATGACCAGTGTAATAATTGGAGACATCATAAATTCCCGAAATAGCGAAACGCCAAAGCAGTGGCTGAATTCACTGAAAACAGTACTGAATGAAATAGGCCCTGAACCCAAGGTTTGGGAAATATTTAGGGGCGATAGCTTTCAGGTGGAAGTTACCGACCCGAAAAAAGCCCTGCTCACAACACTCAAAATAAAAGCAGCCCTGCGCAGTGCGGTAAACCTGGATGTACGCATGGCTATTGGCATAGGCGAAAAAAGCTATAATGCCACCAAAATAACCGAAGCCAACGGTGATGCCTTTGTAAGAGCGGGAGAGCTTTTTGAAAATCTAAAGAAACACACTTTAGCCCTAAGCTCACCTTGGACAGATGTGGATAGCCAAATGAATTTGAACATAGAATTGGCCCTGTTGACAATAGATAATTGGACGCAAAATTCAGCTAAAACAGTTCAACTTTCCATTGCACACCCTAAAGCCACACAAAGTGATTTGGCAAAAATGCTGAACATATCGCAAAGCAGTGTAAGCGAGCGGCAAAAGCGAGCTGGCTTTGACGAAATCATGAAAATGAACCAGAGATATGAACTTCTTATTTCTCAAAAACTAAAAGAAATATGACATTTTTTCTCACCATATTATTAGCTCACCTTCTTGGGGATTTTGGTCTGCAACCCGCAAAATGGGTAAAGGATAAAATGCAGCGTAAGCACCGCTCGCCTAAGCTTTATTTCCACATTGGCATACATGCTCTACTCCTTTTGGTATTATTAAGTTTTGATTTTCAGTACTGGCTGGGAATACTCATTATAGTAGTAAGCCACCTGTTAATTGACATTTTAAAAATAAACCTACAAGGCAAATACAACAGCCGATTACTCTTTTTTGGTGACCAGTTTTTACACATTCTGGTGCTTATTGGAGTTACCCAAATTTACTTTCCTGACTTTATAAACTTCCCGGCACTTTGGAGCGAAAACCTACTGCTACTAGCTACTGCGGTTTCGTTACTCACTTTTGTTTCTTCCATTTTGATTAAGGTCCTAATCTCAAACTGGAGCCCTGCCACCGAAGATGACAAAGACGATTCATTGGCAAAAGCCGGCACCTATATAGGAATGCTGGAACGCCTTTTTGTTTTTGGATTTGTAATCTCCGGCCACTGGGAAGCCATCGGTTTTTTGATTGCTGCAAAATCTGTTTTTCGCTTTGGCGACCTAAAAGAATCTAAAGACCGAAAACTTACAGAATACATACTCATTGGCACACTTGTAAGTTTTGGAATCGCCATTTTAGTTGGAGTTTTATTTATTGCTATTCAAGAATAATATGATGAAAACTTAATAACTTAACAAACTAAACCCCACAACCAACCTCACTAAACTCATGATCTCTACTCTTCAAATACTACATTCCATTCTAAAAAAAATTGTAGGTTTTGCATTATTGCTAATTGCTGTTTCAACAGTAGCGCAACCAAATGATATTGAAGCCCTCCTCAAAAAAGGAGATATGGTGCTAGACACAAACCCAAGAGAGGCCCTCAATATTTATCACAAAGCTGCAGACGAGCTAACTACAAAAAATGCAAAACTGCTGCAAGCTAAGGTATACGCCAAATTAGGCACCACATCCCTCCAAATAGGATATTATCCCAAAGCGATTACTGAGCTTAAATCGGCTCTGGAAATTTATAAGCAACTTGGTAAAGACTCCATTGTAGCCGAGCTGTATAGTGACCTTGGCTCGGCCTATTACTTTGGTGAAATAAAAGGTGGAAATGAGGCAGAGAAGTATTTTCAAAAGGCTTATGCTGCATTTAGCAAAATAGGGTTACCCGTATCCGCACAGTTTAATGCTAATTACTTAGGTTACATACATTGGGCAAAGGGTGAAAAGGAAAAAGCACTGGAAATCCATAAGTTATGTCTCGCAGTATTTAATACCTTAAATAATTTAAAAGGTAGAACAATATGTCACAGCGATATTGGCTTTACTCTAAATTCTCTGGGCAGATATACTGAAGCACTGGACTACAATCTCAAAGCACTGGAGCTAGCCACACAAATGGAGGATGCGCTCGTAATAACTCCCATTCTAAACAATATTGGAATTAGTTACATCAATCTTAATGATTTAAATCAGGCAGAAAAATACTCCCTGCTAAGTCTTGATAAGGCCAAAGAAACAAGTCAAAACCTTAGAACCAAAGAAGCCTTGTCCAATTTACATAATGTTTACGCTCAAATGGGAGACTATAAAAAGGCGTATAACATTCATCTTCAGCTAAAAGTTATTAATGATTCTATAAAAGACCTTGCCGCAGTCAGGAAGCTAACCCAACGTGATGAACAAGCTGCATTTTCTCTAAAGCAAGCACAAATGAAAGCTCAGCAAGCAGAAAAGGATGCCCTTGCAACTGCAAGACTAAAGCATGAAAAGGATAGAAATATTGCTTTAATGACTGGCATCGGAATGTTAGTAATTATAGCTTTATTACTCACCCTGAATATAAGAGCACGAATAAAAAGATCGAAACTTCTTAAAAAGAAAAACAATCAACTAGAAGACTCTAATCTGCTTATTGCCAAGCAAAATCAAAAATTACTTGAAAATCAAAATGAAATAGAAGAAAATAATGAAGAATTAGAAACACTTTTAGATGAACTAAAGCGAGCACAATCAAAGCTTATTCAATACGAAAAATTAGCATCGCTAGGTGTGCTTACTTCTGGTGTGGCTCATGAAATAAATAACCCCCTCAATTTTATTAAGTCCGGCATTTACGCTCTTGAAGAAATTATAGAAAAACTTCCGGATGAAGAAGACAAGGAATTATCTATCACCATCGTAGAGCATATTGACACAGGAATGGAGCGAATCAATTATGTGATTGGTGAACTCAATCGCTTTAGCGGTAATAGCATAAGTAAAGATTTAGTCCCTTGCGATATCCGTAAAATTTTAGAAAATTGTCTTTTAGTATTAAAACCAAAAATTGATAGTGCAATTTGTACTATTAGCACTAATTTTGCCCATCATAATACGATAATACAAGGACACGAAGGAAGTCTACATCAGATATTTACAAATATTTTAGAAAACTCCATTCTCTCTATTACTAAATCAGGAACTATTACAATTTCCACTAAAATTTTAGAATCCAATCAATTGGAAATAAAAATTGAGGACACCGGCTGCGGAATGAGTGAGAAAATAATTCATCATGCATTTGATCCATTTTTTACAACAAGACCGCCAGGCGAAGGCACAGGACTTGGACTTTATGTAAGTTACAAGCTTATCACTTCCCATCTTGGGAGCATAAACCTTCAGTCTACAGAAAATGTTGGTACGGTATGTACCATTAAATTACCACTAAATTCTTCAAAGAATGACGCATAATCCTCCTATCAAAGTACTTTATGTGGATGATGAGCCTATAAATACGACTCTATTTAAAATTAACTTTAAAAAACATTTCGAGGTTATCCTATCAATGTCTGGCGAAGAAGCTTTAGCAAAACTAGAAGCAAATGAAGATATAGACGTAGTAGTTTCTGACTTTAAGATGCCAGGGCTTAATGGAGTTGAGTTTATCCGTGAAGCAAATGAAAAATATGGCCAGCGTCCATCTGTGATTCTTACAGGATTTGATACTAACAAGGATATTGAAGAAGCTATGCAAGATGGAAATGTAAATGCACTTTTACATAAGCCCATGGATAAGGAAGAGTTAATTGAGACAGTAAATAAGTGTTATAAAAACTTTCATCCTTCTTTATAAAAGAAATAAAACTAAAGCGCATAAAAAAACCCGGCTATTTGGCCGGGTTTTCTATTATATGTGCTTTGATAGACTCTTAACCTATCAATTCTTTCACTTTATCAGCTGCTTCTTTAAGAACGATTGCAGAGTGTACTTCTAGCCCACTTTCGTCAATCATTTTCTTAGCTTCTTCAGCGTTTGTTCCTTGTAACCTTACAATAATAGGAACGTTGATGTCGCCAATATTTTGGTATGCATCAATTACACCTTGTGCTACACGATCACAACGAACGATACCTCCAAAGATGTTTACCAAAATTGCCTCTACTTTCTCATCCTGAAGAATGATACGGAAAGCTTTCTCTACACGAGCAGCGTCAGCGGTACCACCTACGTCAAGGAAGTTAGCCGGGTTACCACCTGCCATTTTGATAATATCCATAGTAGCCATTGCAAGACCAGCACCGTTTACCATACATCCTACGTTACCGTCAAGGTTTACGAAGTTTAGACCAGCTTCACCAGCTTCTACATCAATAGGATCTTCTTCACGCTTGTCGCGCATTTCTGCGTAATCTTTGTGACGGAAAAGACCGTTGTCATCCAAAGTTACTTTAGCATCGACAGCAAGAATCTTGTCGTCAGAAGTTTTAAGCACAGGGTTGATTTCAAACAAAGAAGCATCGATACCATCATAAGCCTTGTAAAGAGACATTACGAATTTGGTCATTTCTTTAAATGCTTTTCCGCTAAGACCAAGGTTAAAGGCAATCTTGCGAGCCTGAAATCCTTGAAGACCAACTTTAGGATCAATCTCTTCAGTAAAAATCAAGTGTGGAGTTTTGTCCGCCACTTCTTCGATATCCATTCCACCTTCGGTAGAATACATAATCATATTACGGCCTGTGTTACGGTTTAGCAATACAGACATGTAGATTTCAGAAGTTTCGCTATCACCAGGATAGTATACATCCTCTGCAACCAAAACCTGGTGTACCTTTTTACCTTCAGCAGAAGTTTGAGGAGTAACCAATTGCATTCCGATAATGTCTGAAGCAATATTTTTTACGTCATCAAGAGATTTTGCAAGCTTCACACCGCCACCTTTTCCGCGACCACCAGCGTGAATTTGTGCTTTCAAAACCCACCATCCGGTGCCAGTTTCCTCGCTCAATTTCTTTGCAGCTGCTACGGCTTCATCAGGCGTAGATGCAACAATACCGCGCTGTACAGTCACTCCGTATGAGGCAAGTATTTCTTTACCTTGATATTCGTGTAGATTCATATATCGTATTTTTATTTTTATAAGAAGTGGCGCAAAAATAGCGGTATCATTCATTTGGAGAAAATTTTCGGGCGCTTTTATCAATCTTTTCACTTCCACCCCATTAAACTCCCATATTGACTACAATGAAAAATAAAATTGACCATCGGTTATAAGAAGAGTATCTGGATACTTCTCTGCATCACAACCTTGTACTTTATACATATGCAGCGCAAATCTCCCAGTAACTTCATTGAAATTATTGCGTTGCCCATCAAGAACGATCCAATTGTTAATGGAATCACTTTCTACAACTTCAAATATTTCGCAACCCACATCATAAAATTTTCGTGACGAAAAAAAGCCAGATACCTGCGTTACTAATTCTGGAGCAATTGTACCTAGCGAATCGATGTTGTAAATTCTTTGAACAGAATCCAGTTTATTATGCACATACTCAATGCTTAAAACTTCCCATGGCGATGGTTCTCCGCCCGACATGCGGTATTTTTCCAATGCCATTAGAAACTTATCTCCGCGTTTCTTAGCCCTCACTTCTGTATCTAGCAACTCACCACTTATTTTAAATGAAGCTTTGCCTACAGAAGGAATATCTGTCTTAGCGTTTTTTTCGCAGGATGAAAGTAGAGTTACTGCCAATAAAAATATTGACATTAAAATACTTTCAAATAAGTATATTTTCATGTTTTGTTTGATAACGGGGTTCTTGCGTATTACAATGAAAAGTAAAATTGACCATCGGTGATTAATATAGTATCTGAGTAAAGTGCGGAAGAGCAGCCTCCTTCTTTGTACATATACATAGAAAAACTACCACGTACATCATTAAAGTTATTCTTCTCCTTATCTATTCTTACCCAGTTTTTAATTGAATCTTGTCCAATAACTTTATAGGAGTCACAAAGGATATCGTAAAACTCGAGCGTAGCAAATGATCCCGTAACCGAGTTACTATATGATACTCCACTTCCGTATATCCGCTGAGTAGAATCCGTTGTTTTCATGAAATTATCTATACTTAAAGTTTCCCAAGGGTATAGGTCTCCATGCTGCTCTCTATAATGCTCCAGTATGATTACGAGCTTGCCGTCTCTATTCAAAACTTTTATTCCTGCATTTAAGGGCTCTCCATTTACTTTGAAGAATGCTCTACCATCAGTTGAAAAAACATTTCCTTGGCTTTCTTCTTTTTCACAAGATGATAGAAGAGCTACCGCCAACAGGAATATTGACATTGGGATACTTTTAAATAGGCATTGTTTCATGTTCAACTTGGTAACAGGGTTGTTGTGCATTATAATACAAAGTAAAATTGGCCATCGGTAATCAGTAAAGTATCTGGGTAAATAGTTGAGCTACAAGATGATGTTCTGTACAAATGCATTGAAAAACTCCCCCATACTTTCTTAAAGTCATTTTTCTGTTGATTTATCCGTACCCAATTGTTTACAGAGTCTTGCTCTATTACCTCATAATAATCACATTGCACATGACCGAGTTCCTGATTAGTAGAAAAAGAGCCAGAAACCGTTGTCACCAGCCAAGGTGCTGTAGAAATTAAAGAATCAAGCATAAAGATTCTCTGAATCGAATCTTCCTTTTTACGAATCATTGAAATTCCAATATCCTCCCAAGGCACCATCATCCCATCTATTTCCTCGAAATGGGTCATTATGATACTCACTTTATCACCTCTATGCCTAGAGTTTACCTCAGCTCCCCAATCCATTCCATTAATTTTGGCTGATGCCTTTCCTTGAGTTTCAATATCCCCGGTTTCGTCTCTTTCACATGAAATCATGCCCAAAACGAATAAAAGTGTTATAACAAAAGGGTATGATAAATTGATAAACCTATTCATTAAAAGAGTAATATTTGTCATTCAAAAAATTATCCAGCGCAAAGAACAAAATTTAAATTCAGATTAAACTAAATCCATTCATGAAGTTGTTGCGTTCAATAAATGTCCACTCTATATCGTAGGTTTGACACTTCAACGCATTGAAAGATGATACAAGCACAACAAATTGAAAAATCCTACGGCTCACTAAAAGTGTTGAAAGGTGTAAATCTGGAAATTAACCAGGGGGAAATTGTTTCCATCATGGGTGATTCTGGTGCCGGAAAAACCACCTTGCTCCAAATTTTGGGCACTTTAGAAAATCCTGATAGCGGATTGCTTCATATAAATGGCGAAGATGTTTTTAAGCTTTCGCAAAAAAAACTCTCAAAGTTTAGAAATGACCACATCGGTTTTGTGTTTCAGTTTCATCACCTCCTGCCGGAGTTCACTGCTTTAGAAAATGTTTGCATTCCCGGCTTTATTGGCAAAAGGTCAAAGCCTGAAGTAGAAAAACGCGCTAAAGAACTGCTTGATTTTTTGGGATTAAAAGATAGAATGACACATAAACCCTCAGCCATGAGTGGTGGTGAACAACAACGTGTGGCCGTGGCCCGTGCGCTGATCAATAATCCTTCGGTAATATTGGCCGATGAGCCCACAGGAAATCTGGATTCCAAAAATGCGGAAGAATTGCACCGTCTGTTTTTTGAAATCAGGAATGAATTTAACAACACCTTTGTGGTAATTACCCATAACCCCGAGTTGGCAAACCTTGCAGACCGTAAGCTAAAAATGATAGACGGCCTGCTGGAAAATCAGTCGCTCGAAGGTGTAAGAAAACATTAATTTAGCTGGCTCAATTTGCATCAAATGATCCAATCGAAAATAAAAGAACTTATAGCCAAAGAGGTAGAAGCCATTCAGAACATTCCGATTGACGGAATTATTCAGGAAGCTGTGGCTTTGATTAAAGAACAAGTTCACAACAAAAACGGAAAAGTTGTAATCAGTGGGATGGGCAAAGCCGGACAAATCGGTTTAAACATTGGCACCACACTAAGCTCCACAGGAACTCCGGCAGTGTTTATGCACCCAAGCGAAGCACAGCATGGCGATCTGGGAATGGTGCAAGCAAATGATGTTCTCCTGCTTATTTCAAACTCCGGGAAAACCCGGGAGATTATTGAACTTGAACATTTGGCAAAACGCCTTTATCCAAATATTAAAATCATTGGCCTTACAGGAAACCCTGATGGCCCGTTGGCCCAGTTTAGCGACATCTGCCTAAGTACCGGAAACCCAAAGGAGATTTGTCCACTAGACCTCACTCCTACTACTTCTACCACGGTAATGAGCGTAGTTGGTGATATTTTGGTGGTATTAATGATGGAAGAAATTGGTTTTAGCAAAGAGGAATATTCGAAGAGACACCATAGTGGGTATTTGGGTGATATGGCGAGGAAGAAATAGACTTCCGTGTTATTTTCTTGAAACTGCTTTTGAAAGCAATCGTAACAATACCTCGATAGTCCGGATTAGCACTTTGTCATTAATGTTTGAGAAACACCGATTACATTATTTGATTTGCCATTATGTGCACACATTACTTCTGGTGATAACAATGAAGGTGTCTGTAAAATGAACCAAAACTTAGACTTCTTTAATTCTATAACCCTATCCTTCGCTACTTTTTAAAAAGATCAATCTTCCAAAACAGTACCTAAACTTAGGTATAAACCTAAAGTAGAATTTGACTCTTTAAAGTACTTTCTAAAGTTTTACTTTGCATCAAAATATTTTGCGAAATAAATGAATTTGAATATGACATTCATTATGTAGAAATAGCAAAATAAAATCAACACTAACAATGATCAACTACACTAAAAACTCGCTACTCAAGCTAACACTTTGCCTATTACTTTTGGCAGGTATGAACACCACCTTTGCACAAACCTGGAATCAATTAGGGATGGATATGGATGGTGAAACCCCCAATAATCAATCAGGTGCGGCTTTAAGCCTAAGTGCAGATGGCTTGACACTAGCTATTGGAGCAACCGGAAATTACGGAAGCGGATCTAAAGCAGGTCATGTGAGAGTATATAGCCTGGACACAGCCACGTGGACTCAGATAGGTGCAGACATTGATGGTGAAGCAGCCTTTGATCATTCGGGTGTTTCGATAAGTCTTAGTGCGGATAGCATGACGGTAGCTATTGGTGCAACTGGGAATAACGGAAACGGTGCATATTCTGGTCATGTTCGGGTATATAGTTTTATTTCTGGAGCATGGACGCAGATAGGTGCAGACATTGACGGAGAAGCAGCGGATGACTTATCCGGCCGCTCTGTAAGCCTAAGTGCTGATGGCTTAACGGTAGCCATAGGGGCACCAGAAAATGACGGAAATGGATCAAATGCCGGACACGTACGCGTATACAGTTTGATTTCGGGCGTATGGACACAGCAGGGTGCGGACATTGACGGTGAAGCCACCGATGACGAATCAGGCTGGTCAGTAAGCCTTAGTGCGGATAGCTTAACTGTAGCCATTGGTGCACCTAATAATGACGGAAATGGTCAGGATGCAGGCCATGTACGGGTATTTAAATTGGATACGGGTGCTTGGATTCAACAAGGTGCAGACATTGATGGTGAAGCCATTGGCGATTTGTCTGGTCAATCCGTAAGTCTCAGTGCAGATGGCTTAACAGTGGCAGTTGGCGCACGTTATAATGATGAAAATGGAACGGATGCTGGCCATGTACGTGTGTATGAATTGATTTCTGGTGTATGGACACAAAAAGGATCTGATATTGACGGTGAAGCAGCCGATGATAGGTCAGGCGGATCTATAAGTCTTAGTGCAGATGGCCTAACCCTAGCTATTGGAGCACAATTAAATGATGGTAATGGATCGAATGCCGGACATGTACGGATATATAAGTTTACTACCGGTGAATGGACACAACTAGGCCCCGACATTGAAGGTGAAGCAATGAATGATGAATCAGGACTTTCCGTAAACCTCAGCGCTGATAGTTTGACTGTAGCTGTGGGAGCGAGGTTTAATGATGGTAACGGAAATGATGCTGGACATGTGAGGGCATATAAATTTTGCCCTGTAGATGTGTCAATTACAAATAATGCCCCCACACTTACAGCTAACACATTTGGGGCTACCTACCAATGGCTAGATTGTGATAATAACTTTGACAGCATAGTTGGAGAAACCAGTCGATCATTTATCCCCAGAAAAAATGGTAACTATGCTGTAGCAGTAAGTCAAAATGGTTGTACCGGCATTTCTTATTGTGAAGCAGTACACAATGCTGGGCTTGCGGAAAATAGCTTTGGCAATAACTTTAAACTATACCCCAATCCTACTGATGGAAATCTACACATTGAGTTCGGAAAAACATATAAATATACTAGCATAACCGTTACTAATCAAGTGGGACAAGAAGTATTGAAAAAGGAATTGGGCCATGCCCACTCGGTAGACTTAAATCTTGATGTAATGCCAGGTATTTACTTTTTAGAAATTCTTTCAAGTAAGGGCCACAGAGCATTGCTGAAAGTGGTAAAACAATAAATACTGTATACCCCATGCATTTCTTGATTCCTGTGTTTTCCACATATGGACAATTGCTTATAAAAATACTCTCTGCTCAATCAAACCAACACCTCATTTAACAGTGGCATACGAAGTCTAACAAAACAAAAGTTCTTTAAAATGCTCTCCCCGATAATTATCGGGGTTGCATGCTTTTTATCAATGAAAAAGTATGAGTCATGCGGCTTGAGCAATGATATTTTTCGGCTAAAATATGAGAATGTCCTCCTCCACCTCGTACCTCGGCACCTCCTCCTTAGGAGGACATGGGCCTTATGCTCGAGGGGATGTTTGAAACACGGGGGTGGACAACAAGAGATTTAAAGCACACCTCAAAATCCTTCCCAAACCCTTACTTTTGCAAGCAAATATTCTGAACCGAATGAAATTCACACTTATAGCTGGCCCCTGTGCCATAGAAGATAAAGAGATGGCGCTGCACATCGGAAAGACGGTGAAAGCCATTTGCGATGAGCTGGACATCCGCTACATTTTTAAAGGAAGCTACCGCAAGGCCAACCGCTCTAAGCTAGACAGCTTCACTGGAATTGGTGATGAAAATGCCCTTCAAATATTAAAAGAAGTTGGTGAAGAGTTAGGTGTAGAAACCATTACCGATATTCACGAAAGCCACGAAGCAGATCTCGTTGCAAAATATGTGGACCATATTCAGATTCCTGCTTTTCTTTGTCGCCAAACGGAACTTCTACTTGCTGCCGGTAAAACCGGTAAAGGTGTGAACATCAAAAAAGGTCAGTTTCTTTCACCAGAAGCTATGATGTTCCCAGTGGAGAAAGTGCTTTCTACAGGAAACAAAAATGCTTGGGTGTGTGAACGCGGCACCACTTTCGGTTACTCCGATCTTATTGTTGACGCTACTTCTATTTCAAGATTGAAAGCTCACGGTGTGCCCGTAATCATGGATTGTACACATTCTGTACAAAAGCCAAATCGCACTGAGGGCGTAACAGGTGGTGATCCCAGTTTGATTGAGACTATCGCTCTTTCGGCTATTGCCACTGGAGCTGATGGTTTCTTTATCGAAACTCACCCTGATCCAAAATCGGCCAAAAGTGACCCTCACACGATGCTTCAGCTGGATAAGCTAAAGCCGATTCTTGAAAAATGTATGAAAATCAGAAACGTGCTCAATGGCTGATACCTCTCTTTTCGTTAGCAATATTCAGTATTTGGTAAAGAAGGGCTTGTTACGAAACGAGCCTTCCTCTTTCGATTTAGATACCCTACTCGAGGTAAGCAAAACTACTTCTATTCCTGTTGAGCATCTTTTACATAAAAACTTGGAGAAGCGCGAGTCTATCCGCAATCGTGCTATCAAAATGCTCATCATGGATTGTGATGGAGTACTGACGGATGGTGCTATGATTTTTAGTAAAAACGGTGATGAGATAAAGCGCTTTAACGCTAAGGATGGACAAGGCATAAAGCAATGTCGTGAAAACGGCATCAACACCGGAATCATCAGTGCTGGAATTAGCACTGGCCTGGTAGAAAAGCGTGCAGAAATGCTTGGCGTAAAACATGTCTACGTTGGCAAACAACCTAAGTTGGAAATTCTGAATGATTGGCTTTTAGAGCTAAATCTTAAATTTGAAGATATCGCCTACATCGGTGATGATGTTACCGATATTCCTATTCTCGAAAAAGTGGGAGCTTCCTTCTGCCCTGCCGATGCCGTATCTGCTGTAAAGCAAACCGCTGAAGTGGTGCTAAGCCTAAACGGTGGTGCAGGCTGTGTGAGGGAGTTGATTGAGGATTATTTGGTTTGATCAAAGTCCAGAAATTCCCCTTCAATGTTTGAAGGGGTGCCCAGAGGGCGGGGTAGTTAGATGATTAGGAAAAATTTTCCTGTTCCATTTAATCTATTAATTGTAGAATGCTCCTATTCCTTTATTAATTTTTGACTTATCACCTCCTCACCTATTTGCACCTGTAAAAAGTAAATTCCTTTTGGCAGTCCATTTAGATTGATCGTCATCTTGGTGTCTGTCAAAGAATTAATATTCAACTCTACTTCTCGGCCATCGAGACTAAATAGCTGCATAGACTCCAAATCTTTAAGATCACCTTCTATATGAAAGTCATCAACTACAGGATTTGGGTAAAAAGAAACTTTGGAAACACCGCTTACTTCTTCAATCCCTATGCTTGAAGTAATAAATACACATGCAGAATTATCACTTAGGTTATCTTCTTGTCGATTGTCTGGAACTGCTACGTAAAAACATCCCTGACCAGAAGGCCATTCCACTCTAATATTTACGTTCCTTGTAAAACTCCTAGTTTCTCCCGGAGGCACTAGTAATTTTTTTATTGAGTTATGTCTAGACACACAGCCGTGCATACCTGAAAAGTGATTATACAATACTCTAAACTGATGAATGGTATCGCTACCACGATTAGTCACGAAAAGTTTATATTCTTGGTATTGCCAAAACGCTGTGGTAGAAAGTACCTGTACGAATACCGCACTATCCATACTAATTTCATTTCTTTCAATTTCGTTCGGTGCAGAAATATCAGCCTTCAACAGAACTTGGTTAAGTTCTAAAGATGGAGAGTATACAGAACCCGCAACACACAATATGGTATTACTATCTGAAGGATATACATCTACAATATCAAATTGTGTAGCTAGACCTTTTATACTATCTATGTCAATAATTGTCAAATCAGGTAAGCGTAAGGTCAAAACTCTTGAAGCATCCATTAAAAACAAATGATTATCTACAATGTGATAAATTTGATAACCAGGGATAGCATGACTTGTATAAGATGTAAGCGTTGTATCCATCTTTACAATAGAATCTGCAGTTAACAGAAGTATAGAGTCAATGTCATAAAAATGAGCATACTTTACATCTGAAGGCACAAATTGAGGTATTCCCCAATAATTTTGTGGACCCTCTTCAAAAACCTTGAACTTACAAACATTCCCACCGAAAAGTGTTGACACTTGTAGCATAAACTCTCCATCATACATTGGCGCAATAAAATCTCCCTGTTCAGAGATTAGCGAGCCATTTTCATCAAGTCTTTCTAATTTATTGCTTACAGGAAAATACCCCCAGGGTTGAAGTGAATTATGCCAAAATGCTATACTCGTATCATTTAAAAACTTGGCCTGCCACACATCATCAACATCTAACCCTATATTCTTTGTATTTAAAATAACAAAACTGGCGGTATCAATTTCCACATAATTGATTTCGCTATTGTTCCCACAACCATGCTGTTGATTGGCAACTATGTGTAACTTTCCATTTGAAAACCTATAATCCCATAAACCTGAAGCGATATTGAAACTCCCTACTTGTACATATTCATCGCTAATTAGTTTATACTTCTGTAGATACGCCATTGAATCTCGCACAGAATTATACTTACTCAAAACAATCAATGTGTTCCCTGTAACAGATAGTATTTTAGATGGTCGACCATTATAGTTCAAATTATATGTGGTGATTTGTGCATTTCCTGAAAGGGAAAACAAAAAAGCGATAGTCAGAAGGAGTCTTTTCATAACTATAAATCTAAAGCTTTTCCGCAACACTCTAAACGCAAAAAACCCCGCTCCGAACGCTTTCGAAGCAGGGTCTTAATATTTACTTGAATTAAGTAATTCGCTAAAACTACTCGCTTTCGTTATTCATAAACTGCGCCATCACAGCATCACTCACGCCTACATTGCTAAAACCTCCATCATGATATAGGTTTTGCATAGTCACCTTACGAGTAAGGTCAGAGAACATAGAGATTACATATCCTGCACATTCATCTGCTGTAGCATTACCTAGAGGGCTCATTTTGTCAGCATAATTGATAAAGCCATCAAAGCCTTTAACTCCGCTTCCTGCGGTGGTTGCCGTTGGAGATTGAGAAATGGTATTCACCCGAACTTTGTTACGAACACCCCAGTGGTATCCAAAGCTACGGGCAATACTTTCAAGATATGACTTGTTATCTGCCATATCATTATAGTCAGGGAATGTACGCTGAGCGGCCATATAGGTAAGAGCCATAATACTACCCCACTCATTCATGCTGTCCAGTTTCCAGGCAGTTTGCATCACTTTGTGAAATGATACTGCTGAAATATCCCAACCTTTGGCCATCCAATCATAGTTAAGGTCTGTATAGTGTTGACCTTTTCTTACGTTGATAGACATACCGATTGAATGCAAAACGAAATCCAGCTTACCTCCTAATTTCTCTTCAGCTTGCTTAAAGAGGTTTTCAAGATCTTCCATATTTGTTGCATCGGCAGGAATCACTTCAGAACCAGTTTGCTCAGCCAGTTTATTTATGGCTCCCATACGCAAGGCGACAGGTGCATTTGTCAAAATAAATTTTGCTCCATGCTCATTTGCTTGTTGAGCAACTTTCCATGCTATGGAGTTTTCATCTAAGGCTCCGAATATTATTCCTCTCTTTCCTTCTAAAAGTTTTGCAGACATAAAATTGGTTTTTTTGAAGGCGGTAAAGTTAGAATATTTAGCAAACTAGCGTGAATAATACTACGCTTGAATTTCAGGCTGGCAAAACGTTTTTACCAGCCTTCTTTAATTAATATTCAAGCCATTGCCATCCACTTAGTTAAGTAGTACCTCAATCACTTTTAGTCTTCTTGATAAGTTATTTGAATACCTCTTATTTAGACTGGTAATCCTCTCTTCTCCTTCTTACATTTGGGTAACTAGGTCGATTTGTATAAGCTTTTGAATGTCAGCTGATGGATTATAAAAAAGGAAGAGGAGCACAAATAAATACGCATAATCGCTTTGCGCAAAACAACTACGAGGTAGAAGATGAGTATCTGGAATTTCTACGATTGAATGATGAAGATACTAGTTTGGAGCAAAAGACGAAGTTCATTGAGGTTTACCCAAAATCTATTGTAAACAAGGTTGCAAGCCCGGACGTGGGCATGGCCTGGAGTATGAACCCGTACCAAGGCTGTGAGCATGGTTGCACCTATTGCTATGCTCGTAATTCACATGAATATTGGGGCTACAGTGCCGGAAGCGAGTTTGAGCAAATCATTTTGGTAAAGAAAAATGCTCCACAACTTTTAGAGAAGCATCTACAGAAAAAATCCTGGGAGCCAGAGCCTATTATGCTCTCTGGAAATACGGATTGTTACCAGCCCGCTGAAGCCAAATTTGGCATAACCCGAAAACTATTAGAAGTATTATTAAAGTACAAAAATCCAGTAGGCATTATTACCAAAAATGCACTCATTCAGCGTGATTTAGATATACTGAAAGAACTGAATAATTATGGCTTGCTAAAAGTGAGTTTGTCCATCACAAGTCTGGAAGAAGGTCTGAGAAGAAAACTGGAGCCTAGAACAGCTTCTGTAAAACGAAAGCTTCAAACCATTGAGCTATTTGCCAAACATAACATCCCTGTAAATGTAATGATGGCCCCTATTATCCCCGGTTTGAATAGCCATGAGATTTTGCCTTTAGCCAAAACTGTATCTGATGCGGGAGCGCTTTCTATAAACTACACCACGGTAAGGCTAAATGGACAAATTGGTGAGATTTTTCTGGATTGGTTGGATCACAATTTTCCCGACCGGGCACAAAAAGTAAAACACCAAATAGAAGAACTACACGGTGGTAATTTGAATGACTCAGAATATGGACGAAGGATGCGTGGTGATGGCAAGATAGCCGAACAAATACGCAGTTTATTTATGCTTGCACGGAAAAAGTACTTTAAAGGGAAGGCAATGCCCGAGTATAATTTTGAGCATTTTGTACGAGCCCCAAAAGGACAAATGGAATTATTCTAGTCTAGAATACAAACCACACTTTGCCCATTCGCATTGAAAGTATCCTGCTGATCTTCACATTCACTTTTTGCATCGTCCTCCTTTATGCTTTGGTATTCATACTCCTGCGTGTAACCATCTTCCGTGCATACGCACGTGTATTCTTTTCGGCAAGAACTCAAAATTACTACAGCAGCCACGGCTCCGATATACAGTACATTTTTCATAAAACTACAAGTGAAGGTTTTAAATATTGGCTTGTTTAAGCACACACCGAATATAAGAAAACAACGAACCTAATTGTCTACTTAATATTAGCTTTTACCATTCAGGAAGTTTGTGATTTCTTTTTCGTCAATAGTTCTGTAATTCATCTCAGAAATAACTTTTCCATCTTCAATTAACAATGTCAAAGGCATCATTCCTTTAGTAATACTCAAGAAAGGTTCGCGAGGTAAACGTGAAAATTCAAAAACCTGAGAATGCGTTTCTTCAAAAAACTCAATGGGATTTCCACTCATTCCTCCAAAAATAATATTTACTTGAGACCTTTGGATGTCATTTTTTCTAACTAAAGCAGAGATACGTTCGGACGACATTTTACAGTACTTACATTTCATGCTATAAAAACTAAGCATCTTTCGCCCTTTTAAAAATTTTGTGGAAATTTCTCCATTAGCAATCGCATCATCTAATGCAGTCTGATTGTATTCTGCCGAATTGAATTGTCCTTTTACAAAAAGATCTGGTGGAGAAATTACAAAAGGTACAATAACAGAAGCTGCAAAAACCAAACTCACCACTAGCTGCTTAAGACGAAAATCGAATGTAACATCATCTTTCCTTATCAGTAATAATAGACCGATAAGTACCACGTTTTTTAGGAGTGATTCAGCTGGGGACATTTCCATAAGCTCTCCTAAACAAAAACAGTTTTCATCGCTACCAAGCAGCAACTGTTTTGCTAAGAAGCCAGTCAGAACTAATATAAACAGAAATGTAAGTCTCCAAATAGCTTTATAACCTAGCTTAAAAATAATTCCAACACCAGCTATTATTTCTGCCGCAACTATCAATCTAGCTACCACACTTGCTCCGTCAAATGAAAGAAAACTAGATCTGAAAACATACACCTCGAATGCCCCCATTGCATCGAGCTTTCCATAGGCTGAAAAAATAAAAAACACCCCAACGATGAGGCGAAGAGCAAGTTTTAACCACTTCATAATTCAAAATATTAAGCACAAAAAAAAGCTATATTTTTCAATATAGCTTTTCAAGTATTAAAACTTTTAGAGTCTTACTTCAACTCACACTCAGATCCGCCAGCTTCTAGAGCATCACAAGCGTCCTCAGCATCTCCTTTCTTTTGGTCTTCTAATTCAAAACTTGTTGATACACCAAGAATAGTACATTCACATGTGTAATCTTTTTTGCAGCTAGCCAATGAACCGATAGCAGCGATAGCGAATACGAAAAGTAATTTTTTCATCTTAAGAATAATTGTTAAATGAGGTTAAAACAAACAGCTTTTTACTGTTTTTAATTATCTGCAGCAATTTTAGGAAAAAAAAATTGGATTATGCAAAACTGAGGTCGGAATCTACACGCCTATTTTTTTGCTAACAAACACAACCCCTTTAAAAACAATTACTTACAAGTAAAAATGTGAAAAGAAATTGCAAACCCTAATAATTTCCTCAAGTTTAAGTTCTTAAAGCTGATTATAACCTTTAAGCTCTGAATCCAAAAGGCTTGCATTTACGAATCGTATTCTTTGGTTCATTTGTGTCTCACCTATCCAGAAATATAAAACCTAAAAATGCTGCCGTGTAAAAAACTTTAAAATTCCAACCTTAACTTCTCCATTCAAAACTGACGTTCTGCTTTAAGTCAGAAGCTAGACTTTTCGCTACGGGGCAGTTTAAACCAATGCCTTCAAGTATTTTTTTGGTTTTATCATCACAGTTCTGCTTAAGCGAAATCTTTACACCTACCTCTCCTACTTTTCTAGGGTTGTCATCCATCACCTTTATGATTTCTGCCGAGGCATCTTCCAAGTCAAAACCGAGAGACTGTGCTTTAATTCCCATTACCGTGAGCATGCATGCTCCAAGTGCTGTGGCCAATAAATCAGTTGGTGAAAACGCTTCACCTTTACCATAATTATCAGTTGGTGCATCTGTAATTATTTTTTGGCCGGACTTTAAGTGCTCAGCTTCTGTACGCAGTCCACCTTGGTAAACTATTTTAGATGTAGCTCCCATTATGCAATGTTGTTAAATACAGCCTGAACATCGTCATCATCATCAATCTTTTCCAACATTTTTTCAATGTCTACCATCTGTTCTTCCGTAAATTCCACAGGAGTAGTTGGAAATCTTTGTAATGAGGCTTTGCTCGCTTCAATACCCTTTTCTTCTAATGCTGAAGATAATGTTCCAAAGGCAGTGTAGTCTCCATACAAGTACACAGTTTCTTCATCCACATCAATCTCTTCCAGTCCAGCGTCAATAAGCTCAAGCTCCAATTCTTCTGTATCTTCAATTTTACTGGCTTCAATCTCAAATACTGCCTTACGATCAAACATAAATTCAAGTGATCCGGTAGGAACGATTGCTCCACCTGCCTTATTGAAATATGATTTTACGTTAGCTACTGTTCTGGTAGTGTTATCAGAAGCGCACTCTACAAAAACTAAAACTCCATGAGGGCCTTTGCCTTCATAGTTTACTTCTACATAGTTTTCTGCATCATTGCCCGAAGCCCTTTTTATAGCATTCTCGATATTGTCTTTGGGCATGTTTTGCGCCTTCGCATTTTGAATGGCTGTGCGCAAAGCTGAGTTTGTATCAGGATCTATCCCTCCCTCTTTTGCAGCCATGGTAATGGCTTTGGCCAATCGAGGAAATATTCTGGACATCTTGCCCCATCTCTTTTCTTTTGCTGCTCTTCTATATTCAAATGCTCTTCCCATATAATCTTATCTTTTTTTCAAGGAGCACAAAAATAATTATATCCTTTATACTTCAATGCTTACAGAAGTTTAATCCAAATACTTTCCTCCCATTCTCTTGATACCTACTTTGAGCATTGTGGCTGTAAAACCAGTGATCACTGACCATCCTATGACATGTAACCAGTTTATATCTTCATCCTTTACTGCATTTGGTGGTTCTTTATCAAAAATACCTTCATAACCTTTTTCCATTATTCTTTTCAAAAAAAATCCGGCAGCCAAGGCTCCAAGTCCTACTGCTATTTCTTTTGCTTGCTTTTCAGAAATGTTCATAATTAGTCGATTTTATTTAATTTTTAAATTTTTATAAAAGTTTAGTCATATTACTATAGCGCGCCACCAGAATACAAAATAAACCATAGCTCAAAAACCCTAATGCTAATACTCCCATGAGAATACGACCATAGTCGTAAGTTAATAGATGCCGAAAAGCCCCAGTGGTACCATCATAGGCATCAGCATTATGATCCAGAATAACTATTAGTAATAAATAGGACAATATTCCAAAAAGGGCAAATCTTGCGTAATAACCAATTCGCCCCGTATACTTTACCAATTTATAAGCCTTATCTGGCTGGTCATCAATTTGAATCATATATTTTCCTGTAAAAGCTAAATAACCCTGAAATATAGCCTGACCAGCAACTCCTATAGCAATAGCCCCGATAAGCCAGGGCCCAATGTTTGTTTCCAAAAGTTTACCCAGCATTACTTTTTCTTTTTCTCCACCCGAAGATGCTTTTCCAAAAAGTGCCTTGGCAAAAGAAAAGGCAATGGAGCCATAAAATAAACCAGAATACACATATTGAACTCTTACACCATATCGTTTTACATCGGCTACATCTTCACCCCTGGGGTCGGCATACGCCAGATAAAACCGCCATAAGGTATATGCTACCAGCCCCAATGCTACAATAGCTACCATTATTTTACCGGCAGGGATATCCAATAGAAAAAGCATCACACCTTTTTGATCAGAAACTTTTCCTCCTAGGCCAAATGCAGCCATAGTTACAAGAGCTCCCAACAATACATATATCATCCCCTTAGTGCCAAAACCCAATTGCCGTAGCCGCTGTAGCCTTTTTTCTCTGTCCATTTAGTCTTTTATAGGTTCCGGTTTATCTTCCATATTTTTAAGAATATGCTCTGCACGCCATTTAGCATGTTTACTAGGTCGTATTTTATGATTGTATTTACGGGCATGCACTTGCGTAAATTCAGCACCGAAAAACAAAATAAGGCAAGTATAATTTACCCATATCATAACCAAAATGATAGTGCCTGCCGCTCCAAAACTAGAAGACGGGTCAGCATGCGCAAAGTAGAGACCTAGCAATGTTTTACCAATTGAAAACAAAACTGCAGTCACAATACTACCCACCCAAACCGATTTCCAGGAAATTTCGACATCCGGCAAAAACTTAAACATTACTGCAAAAAGCAAGGAAACCACTCCTAAGGATAGTACGAAGTTGAGTAACTGAACCGCATATAATAATACATCTCCAAAATTATTGTCAATCCAGTTTCCTAGAATTGATATAATTGCAGAAAGTACCAGTGTGATAAGGAGCAAAAAAGCTATTACTAAAATTAACCCCAGAGAAGAAGCTCTATCTAATATTAGTTTTTTGATTCCATTTTCAGGACTAGACTCTACATCCCAAATATAGTTGAGGGATTTCTGCAATTGAAAAAATAGGGTGGTAGCACCAAAAATTAATGTAAGCACTCCAATAGTTTTCATCACAAAATTACTATCGTTAAGCTCTACATTTGCAAGCAAATCTTCTATTCCTGTTGCAGCCTCCGGTCCCATAAATTGGGAAACTTGAGCACTAATCTCTCCTCTGATCGCCTCTGGACCAAATAGTGAACCCGCCACCCAGATTACAATCATTAATAAACCTGGTATAGAAAATATTGCATAGTAAGCAATAATGGCGCTTTGACGAAATGGGTCGCTATCATTCCAACTTTTTGCAGTGGCTTTTAGCATTTCCCAAATACTCTTAGGGTTTATCCTCATCTTTAATATTATCTTTCTTTTAGTTTATAACCCAAAAAGGACTGTTTTGTTAATTGGTTTTTGAAAAACCTTTATAATGAATCAGGGTTTCATTACAAAACATATTATATGAGCGTAGATGCTTACATCGTAATTGCCATACTTGTGGTGGCACTTTTTCTCTTTATTACAGAAAAAGTTTCCATCGATCTTACGGCTATATTGATTGCTGTGTCGCTTATGCTCACCGGGGTTGTAAGCATTCCTGAAGGACTATCAGGATTTAGTAACCAAGCCACTATTACCATTTTGGCTTTGCTCATTCTTTCTGCCGGCTTAGAGGAAACAGGCTTACTCGAACGTTTAGGTTTTAGTTTATCAAAATTAGCATCGAGCAGTGTTCCTATTACTTTATTGGTAATAATGATTCCTGCGGCTATTTTAAGCGCATTCCTTAATAATACTGCGGTTATCACCATTTTCCTACCCATCGTAATTACAATGGCTAACCAAAAAAACATTTCGCCCTCACTCCTACTCATGCCATTGGCTTTTGTGAGTATCCTTGGCGGGATGAGTACGCTGATAGGAACCAGTACAAACCTTTTGGTAAACACAGTTGCTCGGCAATACGGTACCGATGTTTTAACCTTTTTCGAATTTGCTCCCTACGGTATTGCTGGTGTAATATTCTGCATATTTTTCTTTGCTTTTGGCGGATATAAGCTAATTCCTTCTCGTAAGCGCGTGAAGGATTACAACCAAAAATTCACTACTGATACTTACCAAGCCGAGATAGTAATTTCTAATCCCGAATACATTAACTCCCTAAATCTAAAAGAGCTTTTTAAGAAGAAAGAAATTGAAATCATAAAACTGCTTAGAAAACGAGAAGTACAAAATGTACAGCTCCACTTAGATGAACTGGAAAAAGATGACAGGCTTATTATAAAGGCAGATGTAAAAGCGTTGATAAGCTTACAGGAAGACGATGGATTGACGCTGCATACCGGTATTAAAGAAGGACTGGAAAAAGATAAAGACAGTATAATTGCCGAAACCGTAGTCAGCCCTTCGTCTTCCCTTGCAGGTAATTTATTTAACCCTGCTTCCTTCCATAGAAAATACGGTGCTTACCCTTTAGCTATTCGTCAGGTGAGTGATGTATACTTTAGGAATCTTGGCAAAAGACTTTTTGCGATAAATCGCATCAATATTGGTGATAGTATTTTGGTGGAAGCACCTCCTCATTTTTTTGAAAAACCAGAAGTAAAACACGACCTCATTCAATACAGGATATTACAAGGAAAGTCAAAACCTATCTTCAAACAACTTTTAGCAGCTGGCATCATCTTGATGGTAGTTCTATTGGCTGCGCTCAATATTATACCAATTGCAGTAAGTGCTCTTGGTGGAGTTGTTCTTATGGCTTTTTTAGGGATATTTAAAACCGAAAAGCTTTACGAAAAGATTGACTGGAGAATTTACTTTCTACTTGCCGGGATTATTCCACTTGGCGTTGCCATGCAAAACACCGGTTTGGATAAAGAAATGGCAGCTTTGGTAATATCAAGTACTGACGGTTTTGAGCCATTTTGGGTGATTCTGGCCTTTTTCTTAACTACAACGCTGGTGACTAATTTTATTTCAAATAATGCAGCCGCACTTCTTATGGCTCCTGTAGTTCTAAGCCTTGCCGGGCAAACAGACATTGACCCTAAAGCTCTTCTGCTAGCCGTGACTTTTGGTGCCAGCACCTGTTTTGTTTCACCCTTGGGCTATCACACTTTGGCCATTATTTATGGCCCTGGTAAATACAAGTTTAGCGACTACCTGCGGGCTGGCTTACCTATTACATTGGTGATTGCATTTCTATTCAGCTTGATGTTAGATTATAATTATAATGGAGAAGCGGCCATCATCCGCTCACTCTTAGCTCAATAAAAAAAGGCTGACTCATTTCTGAATCAGCCTTTCGCATTATTTATAAAGGAAGTTTGATTTATTCCTCCTCGCCATCAGCTTCAGGAGTTTCTCCCTCTGTGGTGTCTTCGGTTTCTTCAGTTGCAGCGGCACCTTCGGCACCCTCTACTACTGTTCCTTCCATTCCTTCTTCACCTTCCAGTAGTTCCTCATCCTCTTCTTCAGCGGCAGGTACTTTAGCTACAGAAGCAATTGCATCCTTCTTCTTAAGGTTGATAATACGCACACCCTGAGTTGCGCGGCCCATTACTCTAAGCTCGGCCACTCCTGTTCTTATCATCACACCACTCTTGTTAATGATTACCAAATCCTCTTCATCGCTTACAGCCTTAATAGCTACAAGGTTTCCGGTTTTTTCCGTAGTGTTAAGTGTTTTCACACCTTTACCACCTCTGTTGGTCACACGGTAATCCTCAAGAAGTGTACGTTTTCCGTATCCTTTTTCAGTAACTACAAGAATTGTTGGCTCTTCTTCCCCGTGAGGAACAGTCACCATTCCGATTACTTCGTCTTCTTCGTTTTCAAGAGTTACACCACGCACACCACTGGCATTTCTACCCATAGAGCGAACGTTCTCTTCATTAAAGCGAATTGCTTTACCACTCTTCTTAGCCATTAGGATTTCATCCTTACCGGTAGTCAATTTAGCTTCAAGCAGAAGGTCACCTTCTCTTACAGTAATAGCATTAATACCATTAACACGTGGACGAGAATAAGCTTCTAAAGGAGTCTTTTTAATAACACCCTTTTCAGTAACCATCACAATAAAGTGGCTATTGATATACTCTTCGTCTTTAAGGTCTTTGGTGTTTATAAACGCTCTTACCTTATCATCCTGAGGAATATTGATCAAGTTTTGGATAGCTCGTCCTTTGCTGGCTTTTGAGCCTTCAGGAATTTCATAAACTCTCAACCAATAACATCTTCCCCACTCTGTAAAGAATAGCATATACTGGTGGTTGGTAGCTACAAATATGTGCTCCACAAAGTCGGCATCACGTGTATTCACACCTTTTTGTCCAACACCACCACGGTTTTGTTTTTTGTATTCGGTAAGCGGTGTACGCTTGATATATCCAGCATGAGAAATGGTAATTACCACTTCTTCGTTAGGAATCATATCTTCGATGCTCACATCACCACCAGCATACTCGATGTCAGTTCTGCGCTCATCACCGTACTTTTCTTTTACTTCTTCAAGCTCTTCTTTAATGATGGTCATTCTAAGATCTTCCTCAGCAAGAATACGCTTGAAATAAGCGATTCTTTCCATCAACTCAGCATACTCTTCTTTAATCTTATCGCGCTCAAGTCCGGTAAGCTTTTGTAGACGCAAATCAAGGATTGCTCGAGCCTGAAGCTCTGAAAGGTTATAATTGCCCATCAAACCATTACGCGCTTCTTCTGGAGTTTGTGACCCACGGATAAGTGCAATGATTTCGTCAAGGTGATCCAAAGCAATTAGCAATCCTTCAAGGATATGTGCTCTTTCTTCTGCTTTGCGCAATTCATACTTTGTTCTTCTGATTACCACATCTACGCGGTGCTCCACAAAGTATTTGATAAGCTCTTTAAGGTTAAGCTGCTCAGGACGTCCTTTTACAAGGGCAATATTATTTACCGAAAAAGAAGACTGAAGAGCCGTGTACTTGTAAAGCTTGTTTAGTACCACATTTGGCACAGCATCACGCTTTAGATAATACACGATACGCATTCCCTTACGGTCACTTTCATCCTTAATATCAGAAATACCGTCAAGCTTCTTATCATTGATAAGGTCTGCGGTTTTCTTAATCATGTCAGCCTTATTTACCTGAAATGGAATTTCGGTAACAATGATACATTCCCTACCTTTTACTTCTTCCATGGTCGCTTTCGCGCGAAGCACAATTCTTCCACGACCAGTTTCAAAGGCATCCTTAACTCCATCGTATCCATATATAGTACCCCCCGTTGGGAAGTCAGGAGCGGTAATATGCTGCATTAGCTCCTCAATGGTAATGTCATAATTCTCGATGTAGGCAATGATTCCATTCACTACCTCTGTAAGGTTGTGAGGTGGCATATTAGTAGCCATACCTACTGCAATACCACTTGCCCCGTTTACCAAAAGGTTTGGAATACGGGTAGGTAATACGGTTGGTTCGCTTAACGTATCATCAAAGTTTAGCTGTGTATCCACAGTTTCCTTGTCAATATCGGCAAGCATTTCTTCAGATATTTTCTGAAGCTTGGCTTCGGTATATCGCATTGCTGCGGGCGGATCACCATCCACACTACCAAAGTTACCCTGTCCGTTTACCATCATGTAGCGCAAACTCCATGGTTGCGCCATACGTACCATAGCATCATATACAGAAGTATCACCATGTGGGTGAAACTTACCCAGTACCTCTCCTACAATACGAGCTGATTTTTTATGAGAACGGTTAGAAAGTACTCCTAACTCGTACATTCCGTATAAAACCCTGCGGTGTACGGGCTTCATACCATCACGTACATCTGGTAGTGCACGTGAAACGATCACCGACATAGAGTAGTCGATGTAAGAGGATTTCATTTCCTCTTCAATGTTAATAGGTATTATTCTTTCGCCTTCGGCCATGTTGTCAGTGTTTTACCTTACTATAAAGTATAGGTTATTCAAGCCGTAAATATAAGTACTCTTATACCCTATAAAAGTCGCCAAACCCCTTATTTCTTCACAATATTCCCTTTTTGGCTGTTAATAATTATAAAGTAACCCTTATTTGGCCGTTCCATCAATAAAGCTACATTTGAGAATAAGCCTCAATGGCATAATATTCGTAAGTTTATTTGTAAGAACCCACGGATTACTATAATTCCCTTTTTAGAAAAATAGATATGGACGAAAACTTTTCACCCCGAGTAAAAGACGTGATCAGCTATAGCAAAGAAGAAGCTATACGACTGGGACACGACTACATAGGTACTGAACATTTGATGCTTGGATTGATTCGTGAAGGTGAAGGTAGTGCCATCCAGATTTTAGAAGATCTGGGTGTAGATGTACCCGCTTTCCGAAGAAAAATAGAGGCCATTAGCGCCCCCAATATCTCAGGTCAAATAAATACAAAGAAGAACCTACCGCTTACAAGACAAGCGGAAAAAGCACTGAAAACCACGTTTTTAGAAGCTAAACTTTTTCAAAGCAATCAAATTCGCACCTCGCACCTTTTGCTGTGTATACTGCGCAATGACGATGATCCTGTGTCCCGAATTTTGAGACATTATGAAATTAATTACGATAACGTAAAAACAGAGTATCAATCGCATTATGCTGATGAACTAAAAGATAAACCGCGTGCCGAAATGTCTTATGGTGAAGATGATGATGACTTTGAACGTAAAGACCCTGGCTACACTGGTGGTAAAGGAAAAACTGAAACAAAAACCAAGACTCCTGTTTTGGATAACTTTGGTAGAGACCTTACCAAATTGGCAGAAGATGGAAAACTTGATCCCGTAGTGGGAAGAGAAAAAGAGATTGAGCGTGTTTCTCAAATTCTTTCTCGTAGAAAGAAAAACAACCCCCTACTTATTGGTGAGCCTGGTGTTGGTAAATCTGCAATAGCAGAAGGACTAGCCTTGCGCATTGTGAAGAGAAAAGTATCTCGTGTACTTTTTGACAAGCGTGTAGTTACTTTAGATCTTGCTTCATTAGTAGCAGGAACAAAATACCGAGGCCAATTTGAAGAGCGTATGAAAGCTTTGATGAATGAGTTGGAGAAAAACGAAAACATCATTTTATTCATTGATGAACTTCACACAATTGTAGGTGCCGGTGGTGCTACTGGATCTTTGGATGCCAGCAATATGTTTAAGCCAGCTCTTGCACGTGGAGAAATTCAATGCATTGGAGCTACTACGCTTGACGAATACCGTCAATATATTGAGAAAGATGGTGCTCTGGAAAGGCGTTTCCAAAAAGTGATGGTAGATCCTACCACCCCTGATGAAACGATTCAGATCCTTAATAATATTAAGGATAAATACGAAGATCACCACAACGTAATTTATACTGAAGAAGCTATCAAAGCTTGCGTGGCTCTTACTTCTCGTTATATCAGCGATCGTCATTTGCCGGATAAGGCAATTGATGCATTGGATGAGGCTGGATCAAGAGTTCATATTACAAGCATTCATGTTCCTAAGGATGTAATGGAGCTTGAGAAAAAACTTGAAGAGATTCGCGAGCAGAAGATTCAGGTGGTGAAGAAACAGCGCTATGAAGAAGCTGCTAAACTTCGAGATGATGAAAAGCGTGTGGAAGGTCAACTTCAAGATGCTCAGGCTGCCTGGGAAGAAGAAGTGAAGAAGAACCGCGAAACTGTAGATGAGCCGGATGTAGCCGAAGTTGTAGCTATGATGACAGGTATTCCTGTACAGCGTGTGGCGCAGCATGAGAGCAATCGCCTTACCGGAATGGGCAAGGAAATGAAAAGCCAAATTATCGGTCAGGATGATGCGGTAGATAAGATTGTGAAAGCTATTCAGCGTAACCGTGCAGGATTGAAAGATCCGAATAAACCGATTGGTTCGTTCATCTTTTTAGGGCCTACTGGAGTTGGTAAAACTCAGCTTGCAAAGGAGCTTTCTAAAAGCTTATTTGACAGCGAAGATAATCTCATTCGAATTGATATGAGTGAGTACATGGAGAAATTTGCCATTTCAAGATTGGTAGGAGCGCCTCCCGGATACGTAGGATATGAAGAAGGCGGACAGCTTACTGAAAAGGTGCGCAGAAAACCTTATTCTGTAGTTCTTTTGGATGAGATTGAAAAAGCTCACCCGGATGTGTTTAACTTATTGCTACAAGCTCTGGATGATGGACATATGACGGATAGCTTGGGTCGCAAAGTTGACTTTAAGAATACCATCATTATTATGACTTCTAACATCGGTACCCGCCAGTTGAAGGACTTTGGTGGCGGTGTAGGATTTGGCACAGCGGCTAAAACTTCTAACCCAAGTGATGTGGCCAAGGGTGTAATTGAAACCGCTCTTAAGCGTGCTTTTGCCCCTGAATTCTTGAACCGTATTGATGATGTAATTCTGTTCAACAGCCTTAGCAAAAAAGATATCCTTAAGATTATCGATATCGAATTGGTAAAGCTTTACAAGCGTATTGAAGGACTTGGATACAATGTAAAAATGAGTACCAAGGCCAAGGAATATATTGCTGACAAAGGCTTTGACGAGAAGTTTGGTGCGCGCCCACTGGCACGCGCTATTCAGAAATATGTTGAAGATCCATTAGCAGAGCAAATCATAAACTCTGAAGTGGAAGAAGGTGATGAAATCTTTATCGACCTTAAGAAAGGTAAGGATGAGCAAGAAATCACCGTTACTATAAATAAGAAAACAGAAAAGGCTGAAGACGAATCATAGTCTGAGCTGTCCCGTCCTAAATAACCGATACAGGTTTTTATATAGATTAAACATAGTAATTAAACCTTGGTGAAGCTAGCTTCACCAAGGTTTTGTTTTTTATAGGATTTTATTTTGACCTGATCTTGTTTATGCATTTGTTCTGGAGTGTTCATTTGGCAGGAGAGGTGTGGCCTTTGTTTATTATAAATGCTTACACTGTCTTCCACCAAAGGCTTCATGATGTCTAGTTTATCGGCCTTTACTACTTCAATAAATTCTTGCTTTAAAATACCGTTTATACGTTCCGCTATGGCGTTGGCATATGGGTCATAAGACTCTGTCATGCTACAGGTTATTTTGGCTTTAGCCAGTTGTTTTTGGTAATCGGTGCTACAATATTGTAGGCCTCTGTCTGAGTGATGGATCAGAGGTTGGCTAGGGTATTTTCGATTTTTGATAGCTTGCTTTAAGGCAGATAGCGCACCATCCACACTCAAACTGTTTGATACATTGTAGCCTACTATCTTTTTTGAGTAGGCATCGGTAACTAGAGCCAGGTACATGGGGTTTTCTCGGGTACCCACATAAGTTATATCGGCCACCCAAAGCTGCTCTGGCCGGGTAATGGGTAAGTCTGCAATCACGTTTTTGTGTTTGCGGAACCTATGGTGTGAGTTGGTGGTAATATGGTATGATTTCTTGGGTTGTATTAACATGTGATTTGCTTTTAGAATGTGGAACAATTTATCGCGACCCACGCCCAGTGCTTGCAGCTCTGGCTGTAGCAAGTGGTAAAGTTTACGTGTGCCTAGCCGAGGCATGGACATGCGCTTTTCCTGCACGAGTGATACTACTTTTTGCGCACGTTGCTTTTTGGCTTCTTCGGCTTTAATGGCGCGATAATAAACTTGACGGCTATACCCGAACAATCTACAGGTAGCCGTTAGGCTTTCTTGGTAGTGTTCTTTGTATTGGTTGACTGTTCGGGTAAGGAGTTTTTCTGATTGGAATATTGTACTCTTTCTCGGCTATATCTATCATCATATCAAAGATGATCGCCTTTTTGTCGGCTCGTTCTATTTGATGTTCCAGCTGCTTTTTCTGCTTTTCTAATAGCCGAACTTTTTGCTCTAGTTCCATCAGTTTTTGTTCTGGAGTTTTGGGCATTTGTATTGGAGTTTGATTTTCCCAATCAAAGTTACCATACTTTCTTAACCAACTCAGCACAGTACTGCGAGCCTGAATGCCATATTTTCGGACTGCTCCATGCTGACTTAACTCGCCCCGTTCTATTTCTTGGACAACTTGCAGCTTGAAGTTTAAGCTGTAATCTTTTTGTGTACGCTTTACGTAGCCATTGTCTTTCATAAGGTTACAAATTTGTGTAACGCTATTTCAGGACGTGACAAGCAATAAATGTAAAATCCCTCTTGTGAAAGCATGGGGGATTTTTTTTTTAATCAAGTCGAGCTTACCAGTATGTCATAGAACTACTAGGCATACCCTTTTTCAAATACACACCCTTCAGTTAACTTTCGTTTACTAATTGAATGGTGATTTTGCAACATAGTTGTACTACATTGGCTACTATGAAGAAACACTAAATTTAGATATATGTACATCGATCAACTTGGACAAGGTATTAAAACAATACTCCTCACAATTTTCATGAGTTTAAGTCTATCCATCTATGCACACAATCACAATCAAACGACCACCTACTTTAGCCATTTGTCTGAGATCAATAAAGAGTGGTTAAACCATAAAGAAGTTAGTCCTAAAGGAAATATTTCATTTAACTCAGACGCAGACAGGATTCAATTACACCTCAATTTGGTAGTTAAGTATCTGACATCGAACAGAGCATCAAACTTAAACTCCACGCAACTTGCCAACAGAGCAAGCATGTTAGCAGAATTGCAAAAATATATCGACAAGAAAGTTTTTCCTGTGAATAAATACCATTCAGCTAGACAACCATACTTTGTTGATGATATAGGAACTAATTGTGCCGTTGGTCAAATGATATATATTTCAGGCTACGAGCACTTGGTAAGTAAAATCAGTGAAGAGCATAACTACGACTATATACAGGATATTAAAACAGAAGGACTTACTGAATGGGCAAATGAGTTTGGGTTTACGATAGACGAACTAAAATGGATTCAACCTGGTTACCCTCCTTCTGCCAAGATTGAACAAGTTCTTGGTGGAACAAACGGAAGTGTCAATAAACTAGAATACAACTTCTATAACGGAAGCCTTACCATTGCAGGCGAATTCACTGAATTAAATAACCTACCGTGCCTAAATGTTGGATTTTACCATAATAATCAACTTGCTTGCTTGGGCACTGGTGTTGATGGGATAATTTATGACGTAATTCATGAATCAGGTGCGGTTTACGTTTTTGGTGATTTAAATCATAATGGAGAAACCTACCCTGGTGCTAAATATGATGGCTCTACCTGGAGCTATATTGAGATACCCAATAGAGATGGAGCTATGTGCACATCTGCTCATAGCGCAGGTATAGGACATCTATTGGAAATGGCCATTAATCATGATTCGATTCCGGGGCATCAGGAAATTTGGCATTTTCTAAATGACAGCACTTGGGAGAAGAAAGCAAAAGTAAAAGGAACTATTTTGGATATTCTTGCCAGTAGTTATGGTAGAGTTCATGTTGGTCATTTAGACACAGTAATGGTCTACAATTCAAATTCTATAGTTGACACCACTCTCACTGTAAATAATGTTCTTATTAATACAAACTATTCTAACATCTGGTATGGAATCGGTAGTAGTGTAAGTGATACGGTAAATGCTGTAGCATATATTGGTGGGGCATTAATTTTTGGAGGAACATGTAGTTACCAACCGGGGTCAAATAATATATGCCTAAGTAGATATTTCAATTCAACCTTGCAACCATTATTTCTTAATAATTATGGTACAGAAAACTTTTCAATTAAAGCCATTTCTTATTACTCTGGTAACGAATTGACATTTGGGGGTGACGTTAATTTTATGCAGCCTATGGGAACATTTGGAAGCAAAATTGCCACTTATAATTTGGTGCACAATTATATTAAACCGATTGCCTTGCTAGATAAGCCGGTAAATAGCCTAGCGCATTTAGATGGGGATTTATACATTGGCGGGAGCTTTCAAACCAATTTGGGTGTTCAAAATATTAACTTCCTTGCCAGAGAGGTAACATCTGTTGGAACAAATGAATTTTCTGCCAATGAGAATTTCCAGGTTTATCCTAATCCTTTCACTTCATCACTCCATTTAATAGGCATAGAAAATGGAATAAGTTATTCTCTATTGAGCATTAATGGCCAAACTCTAAAAAAAGGAATTGTGATGAATGAAGAAATTACTGATCTTGATTTTTTAACCAATGGAGTCTATCTATTGCGCATAGAATCATCTAATGGACATATTGTTAGGAGAATATTTAAATAACACTACTGCTACCGCGAGTTTCTAAACTCGTGGTTTCTAAGTTTTATTAAAATCCACCTCGAGCAATTCCTCTTCATAAATATATATAACGTAAGGGTTACTTTGCTGCTCCTTAAAACTTCTGAACTTTTCTCCAAACGAAACATAGCTTTGCTTTAACTCTTGATTATTAACCTATTCAGATAATGGTAATATTATCACCTTTAAGAAAATCCCCTCCATCATGAAACAAAACGCAGTGAGCATTCTTCTTTCCTTTGTTTTTCTAATAAATCTAAATACCCAAGCCCAAGATTTAAAAGGCTTCTCTGTAGACCTTAATTTAATTCGCTACTCAGAACCTTATGGTCTTTATATGGATTACTGTGAATGGTCTTTTGTTCCTGGTTTCACTATTAATTATTCCACTTCAAATCATCTAACCTACTTTGCCGGATTACAGAATGTTAACACTGAAGTTAAAATAGGCGGAATTGATACTTATGAGCACTCTACTTCAAAAGGCGTTGAAATACGTGTTGGGGCCGGAATTTCAACAAATAACGAAAAGCGCATATTCGTAAGGTTAAATTTAGAGGGCTTTGCAGAGGTATCAAAATTACGTGGAACTTACGACTCAGGCCCACAGTCACCAGGGGTGCCAAATGAATATGAACTCAACCACTGGCGAAGTTATTTTGGCATAGCCCCTAGTTTCTCAGTAAATTTTAAACTTACAGATAGGATAGTATTTTTTGCTGATACTCGTTTTAGATTCGGAAAAATGACTTTTTCCGGCACTGAAACAACGTTTTGGACCAATACATTGTACCAAGACCACTCAGAGTGGGTTGGCCTTTACGACCCGCTAAATAATCTTGGCTTTAGAATAAATTTATAAGGATACTTTTTTTTGCCTCCCTCTTTTGTTTAATATAAAAAGACTTCGAGATTTTGCAAACCTAGAAGATTGAGTTGAGACTACAACATTACTGATTTTAACGTTTGTAGTAAAATTTCCTATTTTGTACGCGCTTTACTCATACATTTTACAGGGAAACATGGATTCGGATTTACTCGATTTCTACAACGAAATCTTTGAAACTAACTACAATCTTGACCGAGAAGAGGTCATCGTGCACATTAAGAAACTTAAAGAACTGGATAAATTTTTACCCCCCAGTTCCTCCTTTTTTATTTTGTCTGATACCCCAAATAACAATTTCCCATACGTCAGTAAAAATTTTGTAACCAACCTTGGCCTTGATCCAGAGCTCATGAATTCTGTAGGTGTACCTTACTGGTTGGGCCATCACCATCCAGACGACCTTCCTGTATGGATGCAGATTCTTCAAGATTTAATGGGGTATACTCTTACTGAAGTGAAACCAGAAGATAGAAAAAAATTGTCCTACACCTGGACTTTTAGAGTTCGTACTGCTGCTGGTAATTTTGTGAACTTATTTGAACACATGGTTCCCATGGAACTGGATGCCGAAGGCAAACCGGTGATTGGCTTAGCACACATAACTGTGGTGGGCGATGGTGAAGCTTTACCTCTAAAATGCAGTGTAAAAAAGCTAAATGACAATAATGAATATGAAACGCTTTTAACCAAAAACTACTCTCAAATTCTCCTTTCGGATGGAGTAACAAACCGTGAACGGGATATTATTAGGCTTTTAGCACTTGGTAATAATAGTAAACAAATAAGCCAAAAGTTATTTATAAGTCCGCATACGGTAGATACTCATCGTAGAAATATTCTAAAAAAGCTAAAGGTATCTTCAACGGGAGAGTTAGTAGCATACTTTACACAACAACAATTGTTTTAAAAAAAACAGGTCCATTAATGCCTAAGCAGCAATGCACCTGCTCATCAATGAATAGGCAGTTTTATTCAATAATAATTTTCTTTTGCCAAAATTCTCCGGCACTACCTTCTACATTAATAATGTACTGGCCATCAGGTAAGTGATTAACGTCAATCTTTAGCTTACCAGATTCAATACCCGTTGTGCTTTGGTTTAGCACTTTCTTACCCGAAATATCATTAATCTGAATTTCCTTAATACTCAACTCGGAATTATCCCAGACAAGATTCAGCTGATCGTTTACTGGATTTGGATAAATTTTAATACTCTTGATGGCTTTAATCTCTTCAAGCCCAATTTGATTAAGCTTAAAAGCTTTAGTATGTGAAGTTCCACAAGCATTTTTTACAGTAAGCTTTACCAAATAAGTAAGACCCGGTGTAATATAAGTGTGAATAGGATTAACACCCGTACCCGTATTTCCATCACCAAAATCCCAATCATAGCTTACTGCATTGGCTGAAGCAGAACCATCAAATTGCACATTCATACCTGCTCCTGTGGTAGAAATAATATTATACGTCCAGCTGGCCAATGCTGGTGCACAGGCAATTATATTTTTAGAAACGGTAACGCTGTCTCCACAATCATTGAATGCTGTGAGCGTAACTGTTTTGGTACCTGACGAAGTAAATTTAAAAGTGATACTTGTTCCCGTTGTATCTGTACCATCAATTTTCCATTTAAAGAAAGTTGCATTGGTTGAACTTGAAGCGTCAAATCTTATAGAATCAGCAATGGGTGTTTGACTAAAGTCCGCTTTTAAGGTATCACACACCTGAATGGTGTCAAACACTACCGTTGTATCACCACAATCAGAAAATGCATTCATAGCTACAGTATAAGTTCCAGGCATACCATATAAGTGATTGGGATTAATGGCTGATGAATTTGATCCATCGCCAAAGTCCCAATACAACGAGTCAGCATTGGTGGTACTCCCCGAGTTAAAATCCACCCTTAGCCAGCTATTGATGTTGGCAAACGAAGCCCCTATTGAAGGACATACTAAAGTAGTTTGATTGGCACTTGCCCATGCACTCAGGTTGCCCGCGCCACAACTATCTCTCACATAAAAGTCGTAAGCAGTAGAACTAGCAAGGCCAGTAATCGTAAAGGGATTTGTATTGGCCACCACTAAAGTTCCTGCACCTTGGGTAAACCCGGATGGGCCATACTCTATTAGCCAACCACTAGTTCCCCCAGAAGTCCAACCCAATGTGACTGAACTTGCTGTAGCACCAGTAGTAACAAGATTTGATGGCTTAGGGCAAGTTGGTTGCTCATGCACACTCAAATCATCTATCGCTATGACTGCGTTAAGTGCTGACGTTGTAGTTCGGTAACCTATAAACCTTACCTTGATAAAGTCATTTGCATACGCTGAAATATCTACAGTGGCTTCCTTCCAGGCATCTGCTTTAGAAACTTGTTGTTGCCCTACAAGTGCAAACTCGCGGCTCCAGTTGTACCCATCAAAAACTTCTATAACAAGTGAATCTATACCTGCTCCAAACATGTGATACCAAAAGCTTAACTCTGGTGTATTCAAAGGAATGGTGTTGATTATTGGAGAAACCACGGTACCACTTTTGGATTGATCCGCTGTACCAAGGTTATTCTGCGCATGCAGAAATTTACCGGTGCCAGAGGTATGATCAACTGATGGCCCTGTAAAAAAGGTGCTAACCATTTGACGAGCTCCCCAAACATAATTCACACTATTGTCTTGTTTCCAACAGGGATCTATCTTTCCTGCTACATATGTGGTGTTAGGAATGATCCAACTATTTCCATCAAATGTTTCTAAATATGGCGCTAGCACGGGTATGCAATCCGTTGTATCCCTCACCGGACCTATCCATTCAGACACATCTGCAAGACCACAACTATCACCTAAGTAAAACTTGTAACCCGTATTAGCCGTAAGGCCAGTTATGGTAAATGGATTACTGGCTGCATTTACTATGGTTCCAGATCCCGGTGTAAAACCTGAAGGGCCATATTCTATATTCCAATTGCTAGCTCCACCTGTTGTCCATTGCAGGGTAACGGAGTAATTGGTAGTTCCTACAACGACTAAATCCTGAGGGTTAGGACAACTAGGCCCTTCATGAATATCTACATCATCAATGGCTACATCAGCAAACGATCCAGAACCCAGTTTGTCTGCTACAAAACGAACTCGAACTGTATCATTTGCATAAGCTGATAAATCTACTACTGCTTCTTTCCAGGCATCAATATCTGAATATTGTTGCTCACCAGATTTGCTCCATACCTGAGTATATCCATTTCCCTTATCCACTTGCACCGCAAGAGTGCCAATATTAGGACCAAACATATGATACCAAAAACTCAATTCAGGATTAATTAATGCACTGAGATCAATGGAAGGCGATTCTATGAAGGCTGAGAAGGACCCGGAACCTACAGAGAACATGCTAGATTCTGCGTGTATAAAATTTCCATTACCAGAGGTATGATCAGCTGCCGGACCAGTAAGATTGCCACTCGATACTTTAGGCCCAGGATTCCAAAAGTAATCTACCAATGGGGTTCTGACCCAACACTGACCGACAGTTCCAGTATCGTCCATACCTATACCTCGCCCCCATTGACTTCCGTCAAAATTCTCAGTAAACGGTGCCAAAAGTGGTAAACAGTCTGTAGAAACACTAATTGGCCCTACCCACAAACTGGTATCTGTAGTGCTGCAAATATCTCTCACATAAAAATCATAACTCGTTGAGCTGTTCAGACCATTTATGATGAAAGGGTTTGTATTAGCTAATACTCTTGTGCCCGTGCCCAAAGCAAACCCTGAGGTTCCGTATTCTATATTCCAGTTATTGGCGCCTCCACTAGTCCAACTTAAGGTAATACTATCAAGCCCTTTGGCTGCAACGCTAAGATTACTTGGTCTTGGGCATGTTGGCTGCTCATGGATATCTATATCATCAATAGAAATTGGTGCACCAGCTACTATCTTCTGGTAGTAACTAAATTTTAACTTAATAGTATCATTTGCATAATAGCTCAGATCAATTAGGTATTCTTCCCAAGGTGCAGATTGAGATAGTTGCTGTTGCCCAACTATTACTCCTCCTCTATTCCAGGCTTGCCCATCAAAAACATCAATCCTTAGAGAGTCGATACCACTTCCAAACATATGATACCAAAAAGAAAGTTCCGGCACGTTAAGAGGTGAAAGATCAATCAGTTTTGACTCTACATATCCTACTAATGAACCTCCATATGATGATCCAATACGATTCACTCCAGACAAAAATTTACCTGTTCCACTGGTATGATCAGCAATTGGTCCTGAGAAAAAAGCTCCAGCCGATGGTACTGGAACCATTTGATAGTTTACCAAATCATTTCTACGCCAACATATATCAAGGTTTCCCCCAGTTCCAAATGTTAAAACTACCCACTGGGGGCTATCAAAATTTTCGGTATATGGCGCTGCCGCAGGATTACAATCCGTTTTACCGTTAATAGGCCCTACCCAAGCCGAAACATCAGTAGCCCCACAACTATCTCTTACATAAAAATCATAGGTGGTACTTGCTGAAAGCCCATTAACTACAAAAGGATTGGAGTTAGTATTTACCATCGTACCATTTCCTTGCGTGAAGCCAGTCGGGCCATATTCTATTTGCCAATTGGATGCACCACCACTCGCCCATTGCAGTACGGCCGTAGTATTAGTCAATCCCACTATGGTTAAATCTTGAGGTTTTGGACAAGTAGGCTGTTCGTGTATATCTATATCATCAATAGAAATCCAAGCATAAGATCCGTTTGTTAGTTCACGATAATAAGTAAATCTTAGTTTTATAGTATCATTTGAATAGGCACTCATATCTATGACATATTCTTCCCAAGGATCTGACTTAGCAGCTTGCTGTGAGCCTACAATACAAGCTTCTTTAGTCCAGCTTTTGCCGTCAAATATATCTACTCGAAGTGAGTCAATATGCATACCAGCCATGTGGTACCAAAAGGATAACTCAGGAACAGTCAAAGGACTTAAGTCAATCAATTTAGACTCGATTGCACCTGACGCTGAGGGGGTCGCGTTAACCCCAACTACTCGAGCTGACAAAAATTTACCTGTGCCTGTGGTATGATCAACTAATGGTCCTGAATAAAACCATGTGACCGTATTGGTTGGCACCATTTGATAGTTCACTGTTTCATCACGATACCAGCATGGTCTCAAGTTCCCAGGAGCGGCAACCGTACCAAGAGTCCATTGTGCACCATCAAACGTTTCTGTATAAGGCGCTATGGCTGGCAAACAGTCTGTGCCTGCCTCAATAGGCCCAATCCATGCTGAAACATCGGTGGCACTGCAACTATCTCTTACATAAAACTCATAGTCAGTATTTCGAGAGAGTCCCTTTACTACATATGGGTTGGAGTTAGCACTTACCAAAGTTCCGGTTCCAACTGTAAATCCTACAGGACCATATTCAATTTGCCAATTTGAAGCACCACCAGACTGCCAACTAAGTGAAGCCGAAATATTTGTTGTTCCCACCAAAACCAAATCCTGAGGTTTAGGACACGGTGGAACTTCATGAATATCTATGTCGTCAATAGCTACATCTCCAGAAACGCCCGTACTAGTTTGGTAAGAAATGAACTTTAACGTTATTGTAGAATCAGCGTAAGAAGCCAAGTTTATTGTAGCCTCCCTCCATGCGTCTGCTTTAGCTGTTTGCTGTTGCCCTGTTTTTGCAAACACAGAAATATAACTTACACCTCCGTTAGTTGAAACAAAAACCTCTAGCAAGTTAACATCCGCACCAAACATGTGATACCAAAAGGTAAGCTCCGGCACCGTTAGAGCTGATAAATCTATCTGAGGAGTAATTATTTTCGCTGTATCAGGAAATATTCCAAATGTTGTTCTTTCGGAGAAAAGATACTTGCCACTACCCGTGGTATGATCACCAGATGGACCGGATTGTGAAGACGAAAGCTGTGATGGACCAACTTTCATTAAAAAATGACTCTGATAATCCCGTTTGAAGCAGGTATCAATAGTTCCATTACTAGAAAAACCAGATCCCGTATTCCAGTCAGAAGATTCAAAATCTTCTGACCAAGGAGCAGAAACCGTTGAACAAGGAGTGGTTTGACCTACCAACAGTTGAAAGGTTGTTAATAGAAATAATAGATATTTATATTTCATTTCAAGCTTATTGTGTTAACTCCTGAATTAATGAAAATAAACATTTTTTTTGCACCACACGAAGTTTCTAATCAATTGACTTCTTGAAAGTTAAAGCTTTTCTAGTTCTATTTTATTTGAATTTTCTGTTGCCAGAATTCACCAGAGGTACCATCTGCACTGATAATGTATTGGCCTGCCGGTAAGTGACTAACATCAATGGAAAGTTTACCCGAGTTATCATCAAGCACGTTTTGTTTGAATAACTGCTTACCAGAAATACCATTTATACGAACCTCTTTTAAAACCAGTTCAGATCCACTCCAAATCAGCTCTAAATAATCACTTGCCGGGTTAGGATAAACTTTGATACTTTTAACAACTTCAATCTCAGTCAATCCTATTTCATTAAGCTTAAAGGCTTTGGCATGTGGGGTTCCACAAGCATTTTTTACAGTAAGTCTTACTAAATAGGTTAAACTTGGTGTGATGTATGTATGCTGAGGACTGACACCTGTACCTGAATTTCCATCGCCAAAATCCCAATCATAGCTTACGGCATTAGTGGAAGCCGATCCGTCAAACTGAACATTCATACCTGCGGATGTGGTGGATATAATATTGTATGTCCAACTGGCTAGAGCGGGTGGACAAGCATTCACATTTTTAGAAACAGTAACACTGTCTCCACAATCATTGAATGCTGTGAGCGTAACTGTTTTGGTACCTGACGAAGTAAATTTAAAAGTGATACTTGTTCCCGTTGTATCTGTACCATCTATTTTCCATTTAAAGAAAGTTGCATTTGTTGATGCTGAAGCATCAAATCTTATGGAATCAGCTATAGGAGTTTGACTAAAGTCGGCTTTTAAGGTATCACACACCTGAATGGTGTCAAACACTACCGTTGTATCTCCACAATCAGAAAATGCATTCATAGCTACAGTATAAGTTCCAGGCATACCATATAAGTGATTGGGATTAATGGCTGATGAATTTGACCCATCGCCAAAGTCCCAATACAACGAGTCAGCATTGGTGGTGCTACCTGAATTGAAAGCTACACTTAACCAGCTATTGGTGTTGGCAAAGGAGGCTCCTATTGATGGACATGTTAAAGTAGTTCTACTGGCACTGACCCATGCACTCAGATTGCCCACTCCACAACTATCCTGGATGTATACATCATATCCCGTATTGCCTTGCAAACCAGAAACCACAAGTGGGGAGTTTGAGTTTGGATAAAATGTTCCACTACCCTGTGCTTGACCAGACTCTACCACTTCTACCGTAGCATTTGCCGAGCTTACCCAATTTACGGTAAAGCCCGTTGCATTTACTGATGTAAAAGAAATACCTGCTGGGGCTGAGCATGATACGGGGTCGCTTATTACGCTAACCTCATCAATACATACATCTCCAGCAATTCCAGAGTTGGTCCCAATAAATTTAAACCTCACTGTATCTCCAGAGTAAGCGGTGAGCATTATAGAATCTACCAGCCAAGCGGCCGCATTAGAAAATTGCTGCTGACCTGTATACGTTTTCACATTGGCCCCAAATCCGCTACCATTATCTATTTGAATAGTCATAGAAGTGATACTATTACCAAACATGTGATAGGCATATTTGAACCTTGGGTTTTGAAGCGAACTTGGGATGTAAATAAATGGAGTCGTAATTTCTCCAGCACCTGATGCCCCGCCACTTGCTTCTGTGTAGATATAATTTCCTGAGATGGAAACATCACTAAGGGGTCCAGTACCACCACTTGAGGTTGTACCCGAACCTGTTCCAAAATTTGGGTTACTAATGCTAGGCCTTGACCAGCAATTGCTAATCTGGTTACCAACATTACCAAGACCAGTTCCTTCTACCCACACAGACCCATCAAAGTTTTCAGCCCATGGAGCAGTAGCCACTCCGCAAAGTGTAGTACCTATTTCAGGCCCATTCCATATACTCACATCACCTGCCGTACAACTATCTTTTATAAAAATGTCATAACTCGAAGATGGACTCAAGCCATTTATAACAAATGGATTTGTGGAGGCTGGAACTATAGTAAGTGCAACAGAAGTACCGGATGGCCTATACCCAACTAACCAGTTGCTGGCACCACCTGTAGTCCAGCTTATTGTAATACTGGTATTAGTAGATGTTGTAACTGCCAAGTTTTGTGGCTCCGGACAGCTTGGTTCTTCATCAATAGTAAGGTCATCAAAAGCAACATCAGCTGCTGTAGTAAAACTTGCTTTTGTTGCCTTTATTCTTACGACAATTGTATCATTGATGTAAGATGCTAAACTTACCACTGCCTCATCCCAAGGATCTGTGTTGGAAGTATGTTGTTGCCCTGTTTTGGACCATACCTGTGTAAAACCAGTTCCATTATCTATCTCTACTGACATGCTGCCTATACCATTTCCAAACATATGGTACCAAAAACGCATCTCTGGAGCTGCTAAAGAACTTAGATCTATTGGCGGAGTTTCTAAGAAAGCATCAAATGGTGCAGTACCGCCACCAAAAACAGATTCTGCAAAAACATACTTTCCAGATCCTGTGGTGTGATCGCCAGAAGGCCCTGTAAAGGTCGGTGGAAAAGGTATTGGGCCAGTTCTCCAAAAATAATTAGTCAAAGGTGTTCTCACCCAGCATTGATCTACACTCCCAGTATCATTAAAGTTTGGTCCAGACTGCCAAATTACACCTTCAAAATCTTCACTATATGGTGCTAGCACTGGTAAGCAATCTGTAGATTTAGTTACATATCCTAACCAGTCGCTCACATCTGCTGTACCGCAGCTATCACGAACATAAAAATCATAAGTGGTGGAACTGAGCAATGCATTAATTGTAAAAGGATTTGTAGCAGCTGCCACAATGGTTCCTGCTCCCTGGGTAAAACCTGAGGGGCCATATTCTATTTGCCAATTACTTGCACCACCGGTAGTCCAACCCAAAGTAACGGAGTTTGAGGTAGCGGCTGTAGCTACAAGGTTAGAAGGTTTAGGGCAACTTGGTTGTTCATGTACACTTAAATCATCAATTGCTATAACTGAGTTAAATGCAAAAGTGGAATTTCTATAGCCGGTAAACCTAACTTTGATAGTATCATTCGCATAGGCGGAAATATCTACTATTGCTTCTTTCCAAGGGTCAGTTTTAGATATCTGTTGTTGACCTGACAAAGTCAGCTCTTGACTCCAAGATGCACCATCATACAGCTCCAAAACAAGTGAATCAATATCAGCTCCAAACATATGATACCAAAAGCTTAATTCAGGGGTATTAAGAGGAACTGTATTAATGAGTGGCGAAACCACTACTCCATTATTAGATTGGGTAACTGTACCAAAAGTACGGTGTGTATAAAGAAATTTACCTGTACCAGAAGTATGATCTGCAGATGGACCTGTGGTAGCTGTAGTTACAGTTTGGCGTGCACCCCAAACGTAGTTTACAGTATTATCCCTGTCCCAACAGGGATCAAGATTACCAGCCACAAAAGTGCTTGGCGGAACAACCCATGAATTTCCATCAAATGTTTCAAGGTATGGTGTGGTGACAGGATTACAATCTGTGGTATCACCTACAGGACCTACCCAATCAGAAACATCTGCCAGACCACAGCTATCTCTTACATAAAATTCATAACCAGTACTTGCAGAAAGTCCTGTAACGGTAAATGGATTGGTTGTGGCATTTACAATAGTACCAGTTCCTAAGGTAAAACCTGGTGAACCATATTCTATATTCCAACCTGTAGCTCCACCAGTAGTCCATTGTAGGGTAACAGTGCTATTGGTTGTACCCACTACCAAGAGGTCCTGAGGTTTTGGACAACTAGGCGCTTCATGAATGTCTATATCATCAATAGCTGCGTCAGCCTGAGTATTAAAGCTGGCTTTATCAGCCTTAAAGCGAATCTGAATAGTATCATTTGCATAAGGAGCTAAGCTTATTACCGCTTCTTTCCAAGCCTCTGTACCAGAATTTTGCTGTTGACCTGATTTAGTCCATACCTGTGTATATCCACTTCCATCATCAACTTCTACAGTAAGGTTACCTATGGCATTACCAAACATGTGATACCAAAAAGTAAGTTCAGGAACTGTTAACGCACTAAGATCAATTAATGGTGATTCAATAAATGCGTCAAATGGAGCTGTTCCACCCCCAAAGATAGATTCGGCATATATATATTTACCGTTGCCTGTAGTGTGATCTACCGCTGGTCCAGTAAATGTAGAAGGAAAAATTGGTGGGCCGGGTTTCCACAAATAATTGGACAAAGGAGTTCTGGCCCAGCATTGCCCAATACTACCAGTGTCATTGAAATTTGGTCCAACTGCCCATGGACTTCCGTCAAAATTTTCGGTAAAAGGAGCTAAAAGGGGTAAACAGTCAGTTGTGGCATTGATAGGACCAACCCAAAAGCTTGTATCAGTAGCACTACAACTATCTCTTACGTAAAAATCATAGCTCGTTGAGCTATTTAACCCTGTTACCGTAAACGGGTTTGTGGTGGCAGTAACCCTTGCACCTGTACCTATAGTAAACCCTGGTGTTCCATACTCAATATTCCAATTGGTGGCTCCACCGGTAGTCCAACTTAAGGTAACAGAATTGGATGATGTTGAACTTAAAGTTAAGTTACTGGGCTTAGGACACGTTGGCTGTTCATGAATGTCTATATCATCAATACAAATAGTCGAATTGAAGGCAAAGGTGGAATTTCGATAGTAGGTAAATTTAAGCTTTATAGTATCATTTGCATAACTACTAATATCCACAAGATACTCTTCCCAAGGATCAGTCTTTGCAGTTTGCTGCGATCCAATAATGGCTCCACCTCTACTCCAGCTTTGGCCATCAAAAATATCTATGCGCAAAGAATCGATATCAACCCCAAACATGTGATACCAAAAGGTAAGCTCTGGAATAGTGAGCGCTGTAAGGTCAATCAGTTTTGATTCAACCTCTCCTTCCATAGATTGGCCTAGTGTGCCAAAAAAACGCTGTGCAGCCAAAAACTTACCGGTACCTGAAGTATGATCTATGCTGGCCCCGGTAGAGAATGAGGTGACAGTAGTTACAGGTGTCATTTGATAGTTTACTGTTTCATCTCTACCCCAGCATTGGTCAATATTCCCTGGAACAGTAAATGTTCCAATAGTCCATTGTGATCCATCAAAATTTTCTGTGTATGGTGCACTCACCGGGTTACAATCTGTCTTACCAGTCACTGGCCCTAACCACAACGAAACATCATTGGCGCCACAACTATCTCTTACATAAAAATCATAAATAAAGTTTGGAGAAAGACCAGTAAGAACAAAAGGGTTAGCGTTGGTATTGACCTTAGTACCATTTCCTGGGGTAAAGCCTGTTGGCCCGTATTCTATTTGCCAATTAGCAGCACCACCACTTGTCCATTGTAGCGAAGTAGTTGAATTTGTAACTCCTAACAACATCAAATTTTGGGGCTTGGGGCATGTTGGCTGTTCATGAATATCTATATCATCTATAGAAATAGCTGAGTTAAAAGCAAATGTGGAATTTCGATAGTAGCTAAATCTCAACTTTATAGTATCATTTGCATAAGCACTCATATTTATAATATACTCCTCCCATGCATCCGCTTTAGCTGTTTGTTGTTGCCCAATAATAGCACCGCCTCTACTCCAGTTCTGACCATCAAAAATATCAACTCTCAAAGAGTCTATATCTCCACCAAACATATGGTACCAAAAAGAAAGCTCGGGAACAGTTAGTGACGAAAGATCAATTAATCCAGACTCAACCACACCGGAATTGGATTGAGCCAAGGTTCCAAAAAACCTTTGTGCAGACAAAAATTTGCCTGTTCCACTGGTATGATCTACGGATGGCCCAGTGCCAAAACTGGTGGTAGAACTCATAGGAGTCATTTGGTAATTCACTGTTTCATCGCGATACCAGCAGGCATCTATATTTCCAGGAACAGTAAATGTTCCAATTGTCCATTGAGAACCATCAAAGTTTTCGGTATACGGAGCTACAGTTGGAAGACAAGCTGTTCTTGCAAATACAGGACCTATCCAAGCTGATACATCTGATATTCCACAACTATCTCTCACATAAAAATCATAATCGGTACTAGCGCTTAAACCTAAAACCACAAAAGGGTTGGAGTTAGCATTTACAATCGTTCCATTTCCTTGAGTAAAACCTACCGGGCCGTATTCTATTTGCCAATTGGAAGCTCCACCGCTTTGCCATTGCATAGATGCTGAGTTGCTCGTTGCTCCCAACAAAACAAGATTTTGAGGCTTAGGGCAACTCGGCTGTTCATGAATATCTATATCATCAATTGCCAAATCTCCTCCCGTACCTGCTGTTATTTGGTATGAAATAAACTTCAATTGAATAGTGTCATTGGCATAAGAAGATAAGTTTACCACAGCCTCTTTCCACGCATCAGCAGAACTCGTCTGCTGTTGACCTTGTTTCGAAAAAACTGATGTATAACTTGCCCCTCCATTATTAGACACAAATACTTCCAGTAAATTAACATCAGGACCAAACATGTGATACCAAAAAGACAGTTCGGGTATAGTAAGTGGTGATAAATCAATTGGAGGAGAAACTATATGTGCGGTGTCTGGAAAAGTACCAAACTGAATTCTTTCGGAAAACAAATATTTACCCGCCCCTGAGGTATGATCACCTGAAGGACCAGAGTTAAATGGCAAAAACTGTGGTGGGCCAACTTTCATTAAAAAATGTCCTTGATAATCGCGATTAAAGCATGTATCAATTGTTCCCCTTCCAAAAAAGCCAGTACCCGTATTCCAATCTACCGACTCAAAATCTTCAGACCATGGAGCAGCAGTAACTGCGCAGCTAGTTCTAAAAGACTGGATACTCGTCCAAAAACTCACATCAGCAAGCCCACAACTGTCTCTCAATCTAAACTCATAACGCGTACTAGGGTTGAGACCACTTAAAGTATATGGATTTGTGGACATTGGCAACATTGTGCCACTACCAGGGGTAAATCCCACGGGTCCATATTCTATCTGCCAATTAGAGGCACCTCCTGTAGTCCAACTAATATTGGCGCTGGTAGCCGAAATAGATCCTACTGACACCGCGGAAGGTGGCAAACAGGTAGGTGCCGCCACGTGATGAACTGTAATTTTATAAGAGTTATTTACTATTCTTTGAGCTGTAGTAGAGCACCCTCCACCGGTAAAAGATCTAAACGCATGAAGCTTAAACTGCAATCCCCCAGTGGGTACTAATCCATTTGCAATAGAAATTCCATTTCTTGAGTAAGATTGTGTGCCATTGCCATTTGTAGGTGGCCCAAAAGTTACACTTGCCTCCTTGGTGCTTGTGGTTACACATTCTAAATAGGAACTTTGCTCACTTATCCAATCATTATTTAAAGCCATAAAATCATACTCCACATCAATTGCTGTAACATATCTTCCCGCGGGAACGGGCACATTTAGTATTCCAGGACAGCTGGAATTTAAGCTTATTGTGGTAGTGCCTGTAAAGTGATCGCTTGATATATTTCCGGCTGAATACGTGGCTATAGTAGTAGTTTGGGCAAAAGCTGAATTGCTAAATAAAAGTACAGAGAATAGGTAGGCTAGATAATATTTTAACATGGTCTAGGGAATAATTGATCTTTCGTGTGAAAATACAAAGTTTTGCCATAAATATTTATAAACGAGAGGCTTAATAGCTAATCAATTAGGCTCAATTAGTAAACGATTTAACTTTATTTATTTTGGTAATACTATTCCTACCAAGCTGATTTTGCTTTCTGTAGAACAGAACAATTACATTTGCTGCATGACTAAAAAAATTCTCTTTAGCTGCATTTTAGTTTTCGGAATTACAGCTTTGCTGACAGCTCAATATTCTCAAAAACTTGCTTTATTAAAATATAATGGAGGTGGCGATTGGTACTCCAACCCTACTGCATTGGTAAACTTGGCTTTATACTCCAATCAAAATCTCAACACTTCTATTGACCCAGAATATGAAGTCGTAGAAGTGGGTTCTTCCGACATTTTCAATTATCCTTTTATACACATGACCGGCCACGGAAATGTGATTTTCTCCGAGGCAGAGGCTCGAAACCTACGATCCTATCTACAGTCAGGTGGTTTCATCCATATTGATGACAATTATGGCATGGACAAATTTATCCGGCCGGAATTGAAGAAAATTTTTCCAAATTCCGAATTGGCACCAATCCCTCCATCTCATAAAATTTTTGCCCAACACTATGCCTTTCCAGATGGTTTGCCCAAAATACATGAGCATGATAATAAACCACCCGAAGCTTATGGCATTTTTATAGATGGTAGGCTCACCTTATTGTACACGTTTGAAAGTGACCTAAGTGATGGCTGGGAAGACGAAGAAGTACATAATGACCCTCCACAAGTGCGTGAACAAGCCTTGCAAATGGGAGCCAATATTCTTCAATATGTATTGAACGGTGAGGTAAAACCATGACTCAAAACGAGATAGATTTTATTTGTAAAAACAATTCTTTTATAAAAGAACTCATCAGTCAAGACCCTGTAAAACTCCTTTTTAAACATGGCAAGGACGAAGGCAAAAAACTACTGATTGGACAGATTGCATCTCGCCAAAGGATTAAAAAGAAGTTGCCTTCATGGTATGATAATTACAATCTCATATTTCTACCAGGACTCAGCCTCGAGCAATCAAGCTCAGAAGATACTGCGACTTTAAAAGCTAAACTCATTTCCGGAAAACACTTGCTCGATATTACAGGAGGCCTGGGTGTAGATAGTTATTTTCTCTCACACAATTTTGAGCAAACTACCTATGTAGAGCAAAATCCAGAACTTTTTAAGGTAGCGAGTCACAATCTGAGTTCATTGAGTAAACGAATTAGAACCGTTTGCGATGATGGCTTAGATATTTTGAAAAGTAGCGATGCGGATGTGGTATATATAGATCCTTACCGAAGAGATTCTAGCAATCAAAAAATGGTTTCGCTAGCAGATTGTGAACCTAATGTATTGGACATACAGCCTTTGCTCACACAAAGGAAGCGAATCACTTACATCAAGGCCAGCCCCATGTTGAGCATCCATAGCACCTTAGAAGAACTTCAAGATGTAAGTGAAGTATGGATAATCAGCAATCGAAATGAATGCAAAGAGGTTATTTTCAAACTACAAGAAAATCAAGATTCAGCTGTAAAGGTTAGGACTTTTAACTTAGGGCTTGGAGAAACAGAAGAATTCGAATTTGAGCTCTCCCCTAATGTTAAAACTGATATCTCCTTTTCCGAACCATTGACTTACCTGTATGAACCTAATGCTTCAATTTTAAAAAGTGGTGGTCAGGATTTTTTAGCTAAAAAATTAGCTTTAAACAAATTACACCCAAACAGTAACTTTTTTACTTCATCTGAAAAGGTTGACGATTTTCAAGGGAAATCTTTTGAAATTATAGAAGTACTCACCCCATTTCATCCTTCATTAAAAAAAGGACGCTTCAATGTAATTAGCCGAAACTTCCCAAAGAAGGCAAACGAAATAGAAAAGAAACTAAAACTACTTTCCCATAAAGAAGACTATTTGCTTGCCACAAAAACCATTGGCGAAAAGCACATTTTCATCAAGGCAAAATTACTGTAACACTTTCGCTAAAAGCCCCATATACAGCGGTAAATAAATCACACCTCGCATATTACCTGCGCATTGTTTAATATTGGTACTTTAGTGGGTTATTAATGAACATTAAAGCTTGTCATAGCGTCCTCATACTCTTCTTCCTATTCTTAGGAAGTTGCCCTTTGATAGGGCAAGAAGCTACCTTTATTCCAAATAACGGTCAGTGGGAAGGCGATTTTGAATATAAAACCAACCTAAGCAGTGGGGCCGCATTTTTTGACAAAAACGGCTTCTACACTCTCCTCATTCCTGGTGAAGGACACCACCATCATTCCCATGAAGGAAGTGGTAAGCCTGTAACTGAAAAGCAACAAGCCGTAAACATACGGATGAACTGGGTAAATGGGCAAGCAGAAAAACTCATACCAACCAAAAGTACCAACTACTACCGCAACTATATTCTAGGTAAAAAACCCTCCCGCTGGAAAACGAAAGTATCTGTATTTGAAGAACTGATCTACCAAAATATTTACCCTGGAGTAGATGTGAAATATTACAGTACCGAAGGGCTGTTTAAGTATGATTTGTATTTAGCCTCTGGCGTTCCGGCTTCTACAATCAAAATGAAATACTCGGGAATTAAATCAATTGAAGTTAAGAGGAATCGCCTGAATATTATCACCGAACTTGGAAATATTGAAGAATGGATTCCGGAAGCATATCAGGAAATAGGTGACCAAAAGAAAAAGGTAAACTGTTACTATATAGTAGAAGGAAACACAGTGAGTTTTAAACTCGGAAAGCATGATACAAATTACCCCGTGGTTATAGATCCAATATTGGTATTCTCGTCTTTCTCAGGTAGTATTGCTAATAACTTTGGTTTTACCGCCACTTATGACAATCATGGTAATTTTTATGGTGGTGGAGCCGCACTTAACGTTGGTTTTCAAGGTACCCCCGGTGTTGTTCAAATTCCTTTTGGTGGTGGCCCAATGGATGTTACGATTAATAAATTTTCAAGTGACGGTACAAGTTTACTATATGCAACGCATTTAGGTGGTGGACGGTCTGACGCACCTCACAGTCTTAATATAACTCCACAAAATGAACTACTGATTTTAGGCAATACCGATTCTGATAATTTTCCTACCACTACCGGAGCTTTTCAAACGAATTTTGTACAAGGGCCTAATTTTTCAAATTCAGCAACCTTTCCCTACTATAATAAAGGATCAAACATTTTTGTAGCAAAGCTGAGTAGTGACGGAACAAACCTTATTTCATCTTCCCTTTTAGGCGATAGCGGTGGCGATGGTATAAACATGAAAATTTATAGAAATTATGGTGACCGTTTTCGCGGAGATATTTTAGCACTTTCCAATGGAAACATTGCATTTACATCAAGCTCTCTTTCTAAAAACTTACCATTAATCAACAATGGAATAAACACCACTGGGTCTGATCAAAATGCCATTGTAGTAGTCATGAATTCTAGTCTATCTCAAATTGTGTGGGGCTCATATTTTGGTGGTGACGTCCATGAGTCAGGTTATTCCGTAAAATCAGATGGGACCTATCTCTATGTGGCTGGAGCTACCAACAGCGCCTCAATTCCTGCTTCTACGGGAGGTCTAAATTCTTCTAACATAGGTAAGTTAGACGGCTATATTGCAAAATTTCAAATTTCTAATGGAGCACTCATTCAAAGCACCTATTTGGGAGGAGCAGAAGATGATCAAGCCTTCTTTTTAGATATTGACAAAGACAACAACATTTATATCCATGGTCAAACTGAAAGTACCATTCCTGTTTCCAGCAATACTTATGGTACTAGCGGGGCGCAGCAATTCATTCAAAAGTTAAATAATAATTTAACCACTTTACAGTGGAGTACTAATGTGGGAACAGGAACCAAAAGTGATTGGGTTCCCACAGCCTTTATGGTAGATCGCTGCTATAATATTTATATGAGCGGTTGGAATGGAGGTTCGAATACTTCGGTTGCGACTGGTGGTTTTTCTTCAAATAACACAAATGGTCTCCCTACTTCTCCTGATGCTTTTCAAAATACCACAGATGGAAGTGATTTCTATTTCATGATACTGACTAAAGACGCCCAATCCTTTCTGTTTGGAAGTTATTTTGGCGGAACCTCTGAAGAACATGTGGATGGAGGAACGAGCCGATTTAGCCCGGACGGTGTGATTTATCAGGCTGTATGTGCTGGCTGCTTTGGAGGGACATTTCCTACTACTCCAAACTCATACTCTCCTACAAAGCCAAACAATGATTGTAATCTTGGAGCCATAAAAATCGACTTTCAGCAAACTGTTCGGGCAAATGCCACCATTGACCCAGTTATGGGTATTGATACTATTTGTGATACACTTTTTGTGAATTTTTCAAATACTAGTATACATGCTAATAAGTTTCACTGGGACTTTGGAAATGGGCAAACTTCAAACTTATATCAACCAAGCGTTAAGTACACCGCATTTGGTAGCTATACCATTACTTTAGTGGCCGAGGATACTGTTTGTGATTTATCAGATACTTCCTCCATTGTGATTAATCATCAACAGGGCGCCACGGTAATTGCCGATTTTGAAGCTTCTTATGCAGGCTGTAATAATAACTACGAGGCTAATTTTAAAAATTACTCAAGCAATACTGATACCTATGAATGGGATTTTGGTGATGGAAGCACTTCCAATTTACAAGAGCCTACTCACTCCTTTCCTGATACAGGTACTTACAAAGTTCAATTAATCTCAATCAGTTCGGACTGTAACAGACGGGATACCTTAACCAAAATTGTCACTTTTTCAGATACAGTAATTACTCCTAATGTTTTTACCTCCTACCCTGATTGCAGTGATGGAAAAATTGAAGTGACTATTGAAAACAATCGTAAACGTTATAATTACCGTTGGATTTATAACGGCAAAGGATTTAGCGGAGCACACCCTGAGATTAGGTTTCAACAAAGAGGACTCCATAAGGTAATGCTTACTATTGAGGACACTCTTTGTAATGCTACCCACGATTTTGCTTTTGACCTAAATGTACAAACCATCAATAAATCTACCTTCATCCCAAATTCATTTACCCCTGATGGGGATGGTATAAATGATCAATTTGAAATATTTGGTGAAAATTGTAAAGACAGTGACTACATGCGTATTTACAACCGCTGGGGACAATTGATTTTTCAAACCAACAGTCCATTCGATACCTATTGGGACGGTACCTATAAAGGTAAACCCGTCCCACAAGGTGTATATACTTTTTCGCTAAAAACCGGTGAAGATGTAACCAAAAATACGGTATTGCTTATCCGCTAAAAGATAAGCTCGCTGTCTATTTCTAGATCTGCAATAAATGCTTTCGCTCTTGCAATGTCATTTGACAGAATCCTATCCTTATCAATAAATGGAACCTCCTGGCGGAAAGTTTCAATGAACGATTCTATAAAGGGCGAAGTTTTATCATCTCTAAAGTAAAGAGCTTGAGAAGCACAAATTAGCTCAATAGCCAAAACAGTTTCCAGATTATCAACTACCTGCCAAGCCTTAGTTGCTGCATTGGCCCCCATACTCACGTGATCTTCCTGCCCGTTAGACGAAACAATAGAGTCAACAGAAGCAGGTGTACAAAGCTGCTTGTTTTTACTAACGATAGATGCAGCTGTATACTGAGCAATCATCAAACCTGAATTGAGCCCGGGAGTTGCCACTAAATAAGTAGGCAATGCTCTCTGTCCGCTCACCAAAAGGTAAGTTCTACGCTCTGAAATATTGGCTAATTCAGCTGTTGCGATGGCCAGCATATCCAGGGCTATGGCCAAAGTTTGACCATGGAAATTTCCTCCGCTGATGATTTTATCAGCTTCAGGGAAAATCTTTGGATTATCCGTAACCGAATTGATTTCGGTGGTAAATACCTTTTGAACGTATTCCAAAGCATCCTTGGTAGCACCATGTACCTGAGGGATACAACGGAAAGAATAAGGATCCTGAACATGTTGCTTTTTGCGACCTATAAGCTCGCTGCCTTCCAAAAACTCGCGCACAGCCTCAGCTGTTTTTATCTGTCCATTGTGCGGACGAGCATGATGAATCAACGGATCAAAAGGCTCAGGACGACCGTCAAAACCTTCAAGTGAAGCTGTTGCAATCAGGTCTGCCAGATAGCTTAACTTCAACCCTTTGAAAAGTGCCGAGCAACCATAGCTGGCCATAAACTGTGTTCCGTTAAGCAAAGCCAAACCTTCTTTTGATTGAAGCTCAATGGCAGAAAGATTGTGCTCTTTGAGCACTTCAGCCGCAGGTTTCAACTCGCCATCCATGTACATTTCCCCTTCGCCAAGTAATGGCAATGAAAGATGTGCCAATGGCGCCAAATCACCAGAGGCGCCCAATGAACCTTGCTCAAATACTTTTGGCAACAGCTCATTATTATAAAAATAAAGAAGGCGCTCCACCACTTGGCGGCTAATACCCGAATGGCCATAAGACAAAGACTGAGCTTTTAGCAAAAGCATCAACTTCACTAACTCCTGTGGCACCTCTGCTCCTGTTCCGCAGCTATGAGATTTCACAAGGTTTTCCTGTAGCTGCGAAAGGTCATGCCCTTCAATGGTAATATTATACAAAGACCCAAAGCCAGTATTTATACCATAAATGGGATCTTCTGCTTCCTTTATTTTGTTGTCTAAATATTCGCGACAAGCGTCAATGCTTTTCTTTGCTTCATCCGAAAGTTGAACTTCCAGATTTTCGCTAAACATTTCATACAGCCCCTTTAGTGAGATATGGGCTGCTGATATATTGTGAACCTTAGTGTCGGCCATATTGGTTTCCTTTTTGAGTAGAAAAATGTTCTAGTAATTCGATGCGGCTGTATTCTTTCTGCTCCCCGCTCAGCATATTTTTCATGCTAAATTTTCCGGCCTCCATCTCCTGGCTACCTATCATTACCACGTTTGGAATATTCTTTTTATTGGCAAAATCCAGTTGCTTTTTCATTTTGGCATTATCCGGATACACTTCCGCTTTTACGCCAAGGTCACGAAGATCATTCGCCAAAGTAAGGCTGAAAAGACTTTCCTTTTCGCCAAAGTTCACAAACATCACTTCCGTAGAAGCTACTTGCTCATCGGTAAACAAATTCAGCTCTTCCATCACAATTTGGATGCGATCCAAGCCAAATGAAATACCAATTCCCGAAAGGTTTTTTATTCCAAAAATACCGGTAAGGTCATCATAGCGACCACCGCCACCGATGGAGCCCATTTCTACATTCTTGGCTTTCACCTCAAAGATGGCTCCTGTGTAATAGTCCAATCCACGGGCCAGGCTAATGTCCAGCACTACTTCATTTTTAAGATTTAGCTGCTTTAAATTTTCCAGTAAAAACTTAGCTTCCTCTACTCCTTTGGCGCCAACTTCAGTAGAAGAAACCAATTTGGAAACTACTTCCAATCGCTCTTCATTACTTCCTGTAGCTCCTATTATTTCAAAAAGGCCATCTCCTACTTTTGGGTCAAAACCATTTTTGTCCAATTCTTTTCTTACGCCTTCCTCACCAATCTTATCTAGCTTATCCAAAATGATGGTAAACTCTCCTAACCTTTCGGTAATGCCCAGCGCTGCGGCTAAACCACCTAGGAGTTTTCTATTATTCATGTGAATGGCTGCATCCACGCCAAGTGTTTTGAAAACCTCGTCATACATGCGGATAAACTCCAGCTCTAAAAGCAAAGAGTCAGATCCTACCGCATCAGCATCGCATTGATAAAACTCGCGGAAGCGCCCTTTTTGTGGTCGGTCTGCACGCCAAACCGGTTGAATTTGAAAACGCTTAAAAGGAAAATGAAGATCATTTTGGTTTTGCACTACGAAGCGCGCAAAGGGCACAGTAAGATCGTAGCGAAGAGCTTTCTCAGAAACAGACTGGCCAAACGCATTGGAATCATCCGCTACAAAGGCATCTTTATTTGATTTCTTAATGAAATCTCCAGAGTTCAATATTTTAAAAATCAAGCGATCACCTTCTTCACCATACTTTCCGGTAAGGGTGCCAAGGTTTTCCATAGCTGGAGTTTCGATAGGCAAAAAGCCATATTTACGAAACACCTCTTTTAAAACGCTCAGAATATATTCGCGTTTTTGCATCGCCTCTGGCAACAAATCGCGTGTGCCCTTAGGCAAGCTCGGTTTTACAGACATACTATTTTTTGAATTTAGTAAGAAGCCGCAAAATTATAAGAAATATCGGGCTTAGGGTGGCTGTATACCGTTTTAAAAAAGATCTAATTGTGAATTATATCAAGCTGTTTTTCCCCCGCCTTTCAGGCGCCCCTCCCGAGGGAGACATAACTTTGTGCTCCGCTTACGGAGCTGGCCTTCCGTGTATAGTAGTTTAGTACTTAGAACGGATTACAAATCCGCGCTGACCGGAAACTCTTCTCTACTTTCATTTTCTTTACTACTTTGTACATGATTTAAAATCAAGTAACACGCTTTAGTAGCCTTCCTTCTTTATGCTAAATACATGATCAAATTCTCTCTGAAATGTTTTTTAATATTCGTATTGGTAACAAGTGTACCGGCAAACCTCTATTCACAGAATTCCGCAGATTCAATCAAGTGGAAGACTAACAATGTAATTGCTCTCTTTCCAAAAAATTATTCTAAAAACAATGGTCTAATAATTACTGATGCGATAAATAAATATCAAAACTCCAACGGCTTTCACCTAGAAATTATCGGGCGGGGGTTTGCCACGATGACTACTCCACGTTCCACTTTTATTATTTCGGACACATTTGATCTAAGTAATCTTAATGACACCCTAGATTCTTGGACTACCAGCAAAGTAAACGGGCTATCCGTTTCTCCATTTGGACTATTGAGCAACAGTAATTTTAAGGGACTTTCAATAAATGGTTTTGGGTTTTATATACCAAGATTGAGCGGTATGGGAATTTCAATATTTGAAGCTCAAAGTATCAAGGCGCAAGGATTGATAGTTTCTGCCGGATGGACAAGGGTTGGTCTCATGCAAGGTGTTGAAGTTGCCGGCTTCAATGGTTGTTGGATTTTAAATGGGCTTCAACTTGGAATTACCAACTCCTGTAAGCGAGGTAAAGGCTTGCAAATAGGTTTATTTAATAGCTCAGATGACTTTAGAGGAGTTCAGATTGGACTATTGAATAGGATTGGAAAGTTGTATGTACCTGTGCTTAATTTGAATTTCAAGAAAAAAGAAGACTTCAGCTGACGATAACTGTGAGCTTTCACTGGGAAGTTAGAGCGGATTGGTTCAGATGTTTAAAACGTCTATTTTTGTGAGAGGTTAAGAATCACATTAGCTTATGAAGCTATTACTAATGGACTCTTAGAAACCAACAGTTCCATCATGAAAACAGAGAACACATTCATCATACACCCTGAAACCAAAGAGCAGGAAAATGCCCTTAAGGCTTTTATAAAAGCACTTAAGATGAAGTTTGAAATAAGTGAGAGGAAAACCTATGATTCTGAATTTGTGGCTAAAGTAGAGGAAATCAGAAATCAAGCTTATGAGGGAAAAACCACAAAAGTTGACAAAGACGATCTCAAAGAATTTTTAGGCTTGTAAATAAAACATGAACTTACCGGATGTTGGTCACGGAGAATAAATAAAGAACATCGCCTTGTCTACGAGGTTGCTGAAAACGAAATCTTCATTCTATCGGTTAAAGGACATTATTGATAATGTCGTCTCTATGGGTATATTTTGCGTAGAAGCTTCGCCAGAATTACAAATCCGCGCGAACTAGAGACTCTATTTTAACAACACTTCCCAGAATAATAAGTAAATCCCAAGTATAATCGCCCCCACAGCTGCTCCATTTACTCTTATCGAATATAATCTATCATAGCCATCCTCACTCTCTCGCTCCTTCCTTTTCGAAAGAATATACTGAACTATCCCAAACACAAGACAGCCAACCCCGAGAAATATATACTTCCAGTTCTCCATTGTTTTATCTATTCAAAGACTCAAAATGTTTTTTTTTTTTGCATTGGATAAAGCTGCTGTGGATACTTTCGTACTAGCGCGAATTAGAAGCCATACCAATCCTTAATATCACAACTTCAATCCCCCTTCCTTCCCAGCAACATTATAAGCCCACCAATTCCTAAAAAAACCCGAGATGGCGCGGATTTGTAATCCGTGCCAAATACCTTAATTGCTATAGTTGTTGTACTCCGCACGGATTACAAATCCGCGCTAACTGGTAAGCTAATAATTATCATCCCTTCTTAAGAAAGAGTAAACCTCAATCGAATTATGTTTCTTAATCAAAATAGTGTCACTATCTGCTGCCTTAAACAATGAGTCTCCCACCTCCACAATTTCATTAATTCCAAATGAGCCTGCCCCTTTATCCTCTTCAGCTACAACTCCAAACTTGTCATTTCCAACTTGGAGCCTTGAAAAGACCGCTAAGTCTCTAAACCCATTCTCTATAAAGTTGTATTTAAAAAGTACTTTTCCTTTTATGGTTATTTCTTTTTGCAAAATTGGATACTCAAGTTGTAGCTCTTGGTCACGTAAAGAACCTTCCCGAATATTGTAAACAATCACAGCTACCACCACTGCTAAAATTATGATTGCTCCGCAAATTTCTCCTTTCGTAAGTCGCATAGAAGCTTTATTTTAAAATATTGATAAGGTTGTAATGGATATCAAACACTCTACAACTTCAAACCACCTTCTTTACCTGCAATATTATAAGCCCACCAATTCCTAAAAAAACCCCAGCCATAACCGCTAAGCATGGTAATGGAAGTAGCGATAGACAAAAATGCAACACCTATATTTTTGCTTTCGAGCAAAGCTCCTGCAAAAATGGCTACTAAATATGCGGCAAAGCCTCCCGCTGCGTATAAGGCCAATTCAGTAAATGGTGTAAACTGAAGCACCAAAACGGTGATCATGAAGAGTAAAAAGGCAAAAGGAAACATGTGGGTCAACTTAAGCTCTTCCTTATGGCGTTTGTAAATGTTGATGCGGGCTGCACCAAAGCGAAACACTTGTTTGAAAAACTGCTTTAGGCTAGTTCTGCGTTTGTGGTACACATAAGCTTCTTCAATAAGACCAACTTGGTATCCAGCCTTTATTACTCGAATACTCAGCTCAATATCTTCGCCACAGCGAAACTCTGAATATCCACCAACCGCCTCAAAAACCGAGCGTTTCATGCCCATATTAAAACCACGAGGGTGATAAGCTCCAACATGATTTTTCTTGCCGCGAATTCCTCCAGTGGTAAAAATGGAAGTCATGCTGTAAGAAATCGCCTTTTGAAGATTGGTAAAATCCTTATGCGCAGCATCTGGGCCACCAAAAGCATCCAAAGGATTTTGCTTTAAGTAGGCTTCAATATTATTGAGATAGTTCTCAGGAATGATACAATCCGAATCTAAGAAAATGATGTACTCCCCTTTGGCATGTTCAGCCGCACGGTTTCTGCCATCACTCACCGAAAGGTACTCTTCATAAACTATGGTAAGCGGGTAATGACCGTTATTTTCGAAACGCTTAAGCTCAGGACGCAAAGTATCTCCGGGAGTTCCATCGCCAAGTATAACTTCAAAGCTGTGGTGATTTTGCGAAAGCAAGCTTTCTAAAAACTCGGTTACTTCATCCGGTCTTTTGAAGGTGGGCGAAATAAGGGTAAACTTCACGATGCTAGTCTAGGTTTAATCTTTGCCCAACGGTATACTCAGTTTTCCTTCCGCTATTGCGAACGATAAGCTCGGCTATAAATCCTGTAAGGAAAAGCATGGTTCCCAATATCATTGAGGTAAGCGAAATGTAAAACCAAGCGATATCAGTTACCAGTCGGGCCTTTTGGCCAATGCTCAACATATAAAGTTTATCAGCACCTATATAAACTATGGCTCCAAAACCTATTAAGAACATCAGCGTTCCGAAAAGGCCAAAGAAGTGCATAGGGCGCTTGGCAAACTTGGAAATGAAGGCAAGGGTTACCAAATCTAAAAAGCCATTGACAAAACGCTCCAAACCAAACTTGGTAGTACCATATTTACGGGCACGGTGCTCCACTACTTTCTCCCCTATCTTTTTAAATCCGGCATTTTTTGCCAAAAAAGGAATGTACCGGTGCATTTCACCATGTACATCCACGTTTTTAACTACATCGTGTTTATATGCTTTCAAGCCGCAATTGAAATCATGCAGCTCGATATCGCTCATCTTGCGCGTAGCCCAGTTAAAAAGCTTGGTAGGAATAGTTTTAGAAATCGGATCATAGCGCTTTTTCTTCCATCCACTAATAAGATCATAACCTTCATCTACAATCATGGCGCGCATCCCTGGTATTTCATCCGGGCTATCCTGAAGATCGGCATCCATGGTGAAAACTACATCACCTTGGGCGGCTTCAAAGCCTACATTCAACCCTGCCGACTTTCCGTGATTACGTCTGAATTTGATTGCTTTTACCTCGGGATGAGCAGCAGCCAATTCAGTAATAACCTGCCAACTGTTGTCGGTAGAGCCATCATCTACAAATATTACTTCATAAGAATAATTGTTGGCCACCATTACTTTGGCAATCCATCTATAAAGTTCCGGTAAGGACTCGTCTTCGTTATAAAGAGGAATTACTATAGAAATATCCATCTATTCGTTGTCGCCATCTAGAGGTTGATACTCAAAATTGGGCTTGTCTTTTTTCATTACCGCAGCCACGATAAGTCCCAAAATAGCGTAAAACACTATTCCCATAAAAAAGCCTTTTACCTGATTTAAAGCAGAAAATTGATTGTTTTCCTCCATAGCGCTCACCTGTTTTTCAATTTCAGATTCTGGTGTACCCAGCTTTTCCATAAAGGATACTGAAGTTTCTATGGTAAGTTCTTGCAGTTGATCAGCAGCCTCAGTATCAACAACTCCAAACAACAAAATTGCAAAAACAGTTGACAGTAAAGATGATAAAACAAAGGTTAGAAGGAACGTGGAGAAAGCATTCTTAAATGAAATGAACCCACCCATTGCAACCTTGGCTGTGCGCACAGCGATAATCAATAAGACAAAATTGATAACCCATAATGAGATACCTGCCCACATATTCACCATGAGGTGCATATCTACTAAGTAGGCTATTAATGTGTAAGATATACCTATAGCGGCTATGATAGGGCCAAACTTTGAAGCGGCTGATTTTACGGCATTGTTCATTGTCGAAATTCTATGTTTTAGGATAGGCGACAAATATAGATAAAATGCCTTGCGAGAAAAGTGAAGAAAGTTTTAATGTTTCCAATGTTTATACTACTTTTGCCGACTAAGGCAAGTCCCATACAACCAGCTCCTGGTGAACTCCCCCAGGACGGGAACGTAGCAAGGGTATCTGGTCGAGCGGTGTGATATGGATCGCTTGCCTTTCTTTTTTTCTCTCCAGCAATTTCTCTCCCTCACTAAAAAAATAGAACAGCTTACTTAGTAAAAAGGTGAAATTGTGTTATCTTTCTTACTTTGGTACCTCATTAACCTTAACCTCTAACGCGATTAATGAAGCTGACTAAAGACTATACTGTTTTAACGCTTCTTGTTTTAATATTCTCTATTAGCATTGTCTATGGTCAGTCTCTTAATGATGCTATGGAAGATAAGGAGGATGCTGTTATGGACAGTATCATCAATCATTTTCAACAATTTGCTTGGAAAGTAAACTCTACATCTCCTGACCTTGCACAAAGTTACCTAGACTCAGCTAGCAACTTTACCAACGCTCGTACACAAACATTAGCTTTAGCTAAAATCCTAGAAATCAAAGGAGCTCTGCACCTTGCTAATTTAAATTATAAAGAGGCGAGCATGGCTCTCAGGCAGAGTATCAACCTTTACAATCAGAGCGACAAACATAAATTTCGCGCAGGCTTTGCTCAAATAGAACTCGGCACTATTTATTACAACCTTGGGCAGTATGAAGAAGCTATAAAATTTTATCAACCTGCCATTGACCTCTTTGATTCGGCTGATAAAGCCAATAAAGTATATGGTAAATCCCTTGCTCATAATAATATTGGATTGTGCCAATTACAATTTAAGGATTACTCAGGGGCTTTGAAATCTTTTAATAAAGGTCTTGAATATAGGCTTACACTACCCCAACCTGAACTAATTGCTCACAGTCACAACTACATAGCAAGGGTTCACAGCGATTTAGGGCACTATGCTAAGGCTGACTCAGTGATAAATGAAGGACTTGCATTAGACGGGCTTGATTCTAATAATATATGGTATAAACAATTAGAACTTAAAAAAGGACATCTAAAAATCCTTCAAGGAAATACTGATGAAGCACAGATTCTATTGGACAAGGTGAATAGTTATGCATACACTAATAAACAAGAAGAGCTTTATGAAGAGCTGAACCAAAGCTTAAGCAAACTTTATATTTCTACCAATGAATTTGACCAAGCGAAAGCCTATGCAACCAGAGGCTATAGAGAACAACTTGCTGGCCGTGATTATAAAGGAGCTATCGCCTTTACTAATCTTAACAAAGAAATAGCGTTACAGCAAGGAAATACCGAAGATGCGCTTCTCTATTCAGAAAAGGTTTCAGCACTAAAAGATTCTTTTATCACCCAAAATAGCATTGCCCTAAAGGATTTAATGAATCTGGGCGGTGAAATGATAGAGGCTCAACATGAAAATAATGAGCTTCAGAATACTAAGAATGAATACTCAAATGTCATTGAAGATCAAAAAGATCTATTGATTGCTTCCGTTACATTAATAGTTTTACTTCTGCTTATAGCATATATAGTAACTCAACTTAACAATAAGTTGAAAGAAAATCAAAAAAACCAACGGGAGCTAAACCTAAGAATACTAGCTGTAATCAATCGTTCTGAAAGTCTTATTATCTCTTTGGGAGCCGATGGCGTGATCCGTGTGATAAATAAACCAGCTGTAAATTTCTTTAAAAATTGGATTAACGTAGAATTGCAGGCCGGAGATCAGATGGAAGAAAAGCTTCTTGAAACAGAGGCTTTTTCATCTTGGAAAAATGCTTTGAAGAAGTCTAAATCTGTCAAACATTGGAAGGAGGTATCTCAATTCAACATAAAAAAACAACGATATTATTTTCTAGAGAACTTCTCTTCTATTTCACATAAAGACGGCTCCTACGCTGGGCTTGTAATGGTAGCCAATGACATTACAAAAGAGCACGAGTTTAACATAAAAATGTCTGAGCAAAATAATAGCCTTGAAAAAAGCAATAAGGCTAAAGAGCGAATGCTTTCTATTTTAGCTCATGATTTAAAAGATGCTGTTTATTCTGCCCACTCCCTCTCCGAGTTGGTTTTGGAAACTCCGGATGAATTTCCAAAAGAAGAGCTCATTCACCTATTCTCACTTCTTCACGGTAACTTTGATAAAACCAAAAGTTTGCTTGATGGCCTTCTTGACTGGATCAGAACCCAAACAGGTGGATTAGATATCAACCCTACCCCTTTTATTTTATCAAATTTAGTCAGTGAAGTTTTTGAAGCATCTTATCCAAAGAGCATTTCTAAGAAAATTGCGCTGAGCATGGAAATTCCAAGTGACCTTGCAGTTTCAGGTGATCGTGAAATGATAAAGACAGTATTAAGAAATTTGGTAAATAACTCCCTGAAATACACCCAACCTGAATCTGGATGTGTAAAAGTAATTTCTGAACAAGATGGTGACATGATTTGTATTTCGGTGAAAGATAACGGTCAAGGGATTTCAAAAGAAAATCAGAAAAAACTGTTTCAAGGGCCAGGAAAGTTTACTACCATGGGAACTGCTAAGGAACAAGGTACAGGCTTTGGTTTGAGTTTGTGTAAAGAGCTAATAAATTTGCATAAAAGCGAACTATCCGTTAACTCGGAAGAAGGCGAAGGCAGTGAGTTTAAATTCCAATTGCCCATGGCTCACACAAACGATCTATCAAAAAAGCAACTTCATTAAGGTAGATACTATTTTACTTTCTACTTTTGCAGCTCACAATAAACATTTACCATGAAATTTTTTATTGATACCGCTAATCTTGAACAAATCAAAGAAGCTCAGGATCTTGGAGTATTGGATGGTGTAACTACCAATCCGTCACTGATGGCCAAAGAAGGCATTACAGGTGAAGAAAACATCAAGCAACACTATTTGAAAATCTGCGAATTGGTAGATGGTGATGTGAGTGCAGAGGTTATTTCAACCGATTTTGAAGGAATGATCAAGGAAGGAGAAGCTCTTGCTGCTCTTCACCCACAAATCATTGTAAAAGTACCAATGATCAAAGATGGTATCAAAGCCCTTAAATACTTTAGTGACAACGGTATTAAAACCAACTGTACTCTAGTATTCTCTGCAGGCCAAGCACTTTTAGCAGCCAAAGCTGGAGCTACTTATGTTTCTCCATTTATTGGTCGTTTGGATGATATTTCAACCAATGGTTTAGAGTTAATCGAAAAGATTCGTCTAATCTATGACAACTACGGTTTTGAAACGGAAATTCTTGCTGCTTCTGTTCGTCATACTATGCACGTAATTGACTGCGCTGAAATTGGCGCTGATGTAATTACAGGTCCATTAAGCTCTATTACAGGTTTGCTTAATCATCCGCTTACTGATATTGGTTTGGAAAAATTCCTTGCTGATCATAAAAAAGCTGCTCAATAGAATAACAGCAACATTTATATTTTCAATGCCTCTGAATATTCAGGGGCATTTTTTATTTTGGGTCATTAAAATTCAACCATGGCAGAATTAGTAAAAATCTACCCTGAAAACCCGAATCCAAAAGCGATTCAAAAAGTAATAGACGTTTTAAAAAAAGGTGGTGTCATCATTTATCCTACAGATACGGTTTACTCCTTTGGCTGTGATATTACTAAGTCTAGGGCTTTAGAGCAGGTTGCTCGTTTGAAAAATATTAAAATTGAAAAGGCCAATTTTTCCATTATTTTTTCAGATTTGTCTCACCTTTCAGAATACACCAAACAAGTAGACACACCAACCTACAAATTGCTCAATCGTGCTCTTCCTGGTCCGTATACTTTCATTTTGGATGCCAGTAATGCCATTCCAAAAATCTTTAAAAGCAAAAAGAAAACAATTGGTATTCGTATTCCTGACAATAATATTCCTCGCGAAATAGTACGTGCTCTTGGAAATCCTATCATCGCTTCTTCTGTACATGATGAAGACGAAATCATTAATTACACCACCGATCCAGAGCTTATTTTAGAAAAATATGGCAAACAGGTAGATCTCATTATTGATGGCGGAATGGGAGATAATCATGACTCTACAGTTATTGATCTTACTTTGGGTAGCCCTGAAGTTATTCGGGAAGGAAAAGGTGACCTTTCCATCTTATGACAAAACGCATTTTACTAATAACCCATGCCATCATTCTTTTGGTGCTTTGGGTTTTAGCTTTTTTTACTGATGGCACAGGAGGTGGCGGTGATTCTATCACCCACTTCTTTTTTGCTCAATTAGCTTGGAAAGAACCCATCAATTTTTTTGACCATTGGGGAAAACCATTTTTCACGCTATTTGCTTCACCATGGGCTCAGTTTGGTTTTATTGGTATTAAATTTTTCAATATTTTCTGTGGTGTTTTTAGCTCCTACCTCACAGCTTTGATTGCCATACGCTTATCGAAGCCATGGCCCTGGGCAATAACAATTATGGCTTTTGTAGCACCCGCTTATTACACCTTTCTTTTCAGCGGACTTACCGAGCCTTTTTCATCTTTAGTAGTAGTTGGTGCTGTGTACCTCTGCCTTAGTGGCAAAATGGGTTGGGGATTATTTTTGGCATCATTTCTTCCATTTTGTAGATCCGAAGCACAGGTTTTTCTTCTCTTCTTCTTTGTCTTTGCCGTTTTAAATAAAGGTTGGAAACTCACTCCACTCCTACTTTCTGGCTACCTTATTTATGGCTTGGTAGGTTCCTTATATTTAGAAAGTCCATTATGGATTTTTGAAGTACCCTATAATCCTACTGGCTCGGTATATGGCCATGGTGAATGGTTGCATTATGTGAATATGCTTACTCACATGCTGGGGGTTCCCTTTATTATTTTGGCAGGCTTAGGTCTCATTCAATTTTTGCGTAAAGCTTTTATTCAGGGAAGTTTTAAGTGGAAATCCGAACTGTGGCTTGTCCATGGGATTTTCTTCTCGCTACTTGTAGGACATACCGTAGTGTGGGCTTTAGGGATTTATGGCAGCGCGGGCTTATCTCGAACATTAATCACCGTATTTCCTCTTCTTTGGTTGATCATGCTGGATGGGCTAATTCTTTTAAAAGACACTTCCGCTAAGCTTTTTGCTGGCCGATCATATATCCTCCCGTTAACAATTATTATCATTCAGGCCGGCATTACCTTCACTAGTCCGGTTTCAAAATATTACTACAATGCTCATTTAAAACTTAATGTAGAAGACCGTTTTATCAATTCTGAAATAGGCCCATTCATCAAAGAAAAGTATCCCGATATACGGCATTTTGTAATTGACAAGCCGTACCTCGCAATTGGACTAGGGATTAACTTTATTGATCCTCAGGAAAGAAGCAATTGGAACGTCTACAATCATTTGGATGAATTGACGCAACCTTCTCTTTTCATTTTTGATCAGCAGTATATTACGGTGCAATATGGCATAGAATTACAACAAGTAAGACAAGAGCAAAAACTGGAAGAACTCCATGAATGGACTTCTCCCAGTGGGCTGAAATATGTTTTATTTCAAAAGAAGTAAGTTAACTCAACGTTCTAAAAGCCTTCCCTAGATTATGAATTACATCTGTGGCCAGGCATGCTTCTTCTGAAGTTTCATCACTTGCAAAATGGGCCGCTATCCCCTGAAGGTAAACGCCTAATTTTGTTGCATGTAAAGGCTCATAGCCAGAAGCCAAAAGTCCTGTAATAATTCCTGTGAGCACATCTCCACTTCCTCCTTTAGCCAAAGCAGGGGTGCCATAGTCCATAAAATAGATTTGTCCATCGGGCGCTGCAATGGCCGTGATGGCGTCTTTTAAAACAACAATAATGGAATGTTTTTTAGCAAATTCCCTCAGTCTTTCTAGGTAATCTGGCTTTAGTTCTTGAAGACCTAAAAGCCTTTTGAACTCTCCGGGGTGAGGAGTTAGAATTGTTTGGGTACTCAGCTTATTTACAAAGTCAGGGTTTGCTGCCAAAATATTTAGGGCATCAGCATCAAGCACCATTTTGCCGTCAAAGGCTCCTAATAGGTTTTCTAGAGTTTTAGACGCTTCAGAAGAAGTTCCCAAACCTGGGCCCACTCCTACCGCATTGTATTTTTCCAAATCAGGTAAACCTGAAATTACCTCTTCATTATCTGAAGAAATCACCATGGCTTCGGGTAAAGCACTTTGATAAATTTCTACACCGCATTTTGGAATAAAAGCTGTCAGCAGTCCTGCTCCGCTTCGCAAGCAAGCCTTTCCGCTCATCAGAGCTGCCCCCAAACTACCATAGCTGCCTGCAATTAGTAAAGCGTGACCGTAGGTTCCTTTATATGAAAATTTTTCCCTTGGCTTATATAAGTCCGCAACTTGATCAGGTATAAGGTATGAATACAAAGAAAACGTTCTTTCAATAAAGGCCTCATCTAAGTTAATATCCAAAACTTCGATTTGACCAACTAAATGCGCGGTATCCTTATGCACCATGCTAAGCTTAGGACATTGAAATGTAAGCGTCACATCTGCTTTAAAAATTACATCAAAGCTGTTCTCAGAGTTATCATCTGCAAATAAACCTGTAGGAATATCTATCGCAAGCCTTTCATTCTGTAAAGTATTAAGAGATTTTACTACATCGGCCAGCAAACCTTCGAGTGGTCTTGATAACCCCGACCCAAGCATTGCGTCAATTAAAACAGTGTCATCATCCCTTTCTGGAATTTCTGCTGCAGCTGAAATATGCAATACTCCTACTTCTAAATCACTAAGCCTTTTATAGTTTTCCTTAAAATCTTCACTAGCAGAATCACTATGTTCGATTATAAATACTTGAACGAAATAGTCGTTTTGAAAAAGCCATCTGGCAAGAGCCAAACCATCACCACCGTTGTTGCCTTTACCACAAAATATAGCAAAAGAACTATCATCAGAATAACTGGCATCAATACTCTCAAAAAGCTTAGAAACCGCCCGCTCCATAAGATCTATAGAGGATATTGGCTCGTTTTGTATAGTTTGCTTATCGGCTTCCCGAATTTGCTGTGCGGATAATATTTTCATGGATGTTGATTACTTGCTTTATCACCGATTCGGTAAGATCATTTGTAACAATATAATCAGCTTTTTCCAATTTTTGTTCTTGCGGCCATTGATTGTTCATCCTTGCCTCAACCTCTTCCCTAGTCATACTACTACGGGCCATTACGCGGTTTATTCGCATCTCCTTTGGCGCTGCTACTACCAAAATTTTATCACAACTCTTATAGCTACCACTCTCAAAAAGTATAGCAGCTTCCTTTATCACGTAAGGATAGGATTGATTCTCGTACCAGTTTTGAAAGTGACGCGCTACCGCAGGGTGTATTAGGTCATTTGCCTTTTGTAACAGATTTTTGTCTCCAAAAATGAGTTCTGCCATTTTTGGGCGAACGATTTTACCTTCCTCTATTATTTCGGTTCCCAACAGACTTACCACTTCAGCTTGTAATTCCTTATCGGTATCAATAATGGTTTTAGAAAAAGCATCGGCTTCATACACCGGAACTCCTAAAAATTCAAAAATTTTGGCAACTGTAGATTTTCCGCTACCTATACCGCCTGTGAGACCAATTATCATTTTTCGGTAATAATAAACTCAAGCTGCTTAGGGTCAATAATAAGCTTCTTGAGATAAGGTGGAGAAGATTCCATGTAAACAGTAAGAAAGCGATCATTCTCCATGCTCTCAATTTGATCGTAGTCTACATAAGCTTCAAAATCATCTTTTGAAACCTTGCTAAAATCCTCTAAAGCAAGTTGATATTTGACAAAAACCTTATTAGGAAATAGCGTGATATTATATGACTTTGGCAGGTTGATCACCTTTACAGGAATTTCAAACTTACCCTCGGTAAGGCTGGTGTATAAAGCCTGAACCCTTACTTTTTCCTGAATAATTTCTAAATCCTTGTTTTTTGACATTTGCAACTCCACCTCTACATCTAAGGAATCTGTGTCCTCACTTGGAGATATTGGTTTAATGAAGAGTGAGTCTATTTGACTTAAAGTTTGCTCAGAACCAGATATCATAACAGAGTCTGGTGTAATTACAGGCTCTGCATAGAGTGTTTTAAAATCTGAAATTTGACGTTTTCCTTTAAAGTACACCTTAACCTTCTTACTTCGCACCAGGCTAAAGTTAAAATGAACTGTATCCGGCTTTATGTCCACTATTTCGGTATTATCGCCCAGTTGTGACGAGATCATATTTCGCCTGGATTGCGTATTCCAAGTATAATGCTCGGCATTGCTCATATCCAGCCTACTTACGTCAATTTCGATAGGACGTAATGAACGAATCTTATATTTTAAAATTTCAAAGCCCTGAGAACGAAGCGTAACCTTGAGGTGATCGATTGGCTGGTTTAGTAACTTTTTATTGGCAGGAACTTCCTTGTAAATCACAGGGAAGTTGACTTCACCTGTGTACCCCTCTTTTGAAAGCTTAATCAAAAACCATAGAAAAACAGAAAGGATGATGCAAAGTACTTTCGCACGATTATCACCTGCTAGCAAGGGTTTCCCCAATTTTAGCAACTTTTCTTTTATGTTTTCCAGGTTGTTGTTTGCCATATAAAAAAACGGGCACTAAGGCCCGTTTCTAATTTACTTCTTGTCGGACTTCTCTTTTGGATCGTCCTTCTTTTTTTCATCTTTTGGAAGATAAATAGCACTCATAGCTTTATTTACCGCTGTCTTGTCAATTCGCAAGCGGCTATTTTCACTTTCCAAAATAATATATTTCTCTTCTACTTCAAGGATTTTGCCGTGTATACCACTTGTGGTCACAATGCGCATTCCTTTACTTATTTCATTCTGGAAGTTTTTCTCTTCTTTCTGACGCTTAATTTGCGGACGGAAGAAAAAGAAATACATAACCACAATTACAAGTAAAAGCGGTAAAAGAGATCCCAAGCCACCACCGGCCGCTTGTAAAAAAATAGATAATATCATCAAATATTAATTTTGAGCTTCTGCACTAGCATCAGCTGAAGGCTTTACCTGAGCTGAAATCTTAAGCACTTTAGAATTAGGTACAGTGTTAGCGCTAAGGGTAACTTGCTTTTGCTGGTTACCTGCACGGCCTTGGCTGTTAAACTCAACGTGGATGGTACCTTCCTCACCTGGGGCGATTGGCTCACGTGGCCATTGTGGCACAGTACATCCACAGCTACCAGCTGCATTGGTAATAATCAACGGAGCATCTCCTGTATTTTTGAATACGAAGTCATGCTTAGCTACAGTTCCTTCCTCAATTTCGCCAAAGTCAAAAGTCTCTTCAGTAAATTCAAAAGAAGGTGTTCCTTTAGTTTCTACGTCAGCAGCTTCTACTTTAGTACCTTCAGTATCATCTGAAGCTACTTTACTTGCAGCATTGTCACATGCGGTGAATGCCATTAAAAGCAATCCTGAAAAAGCGAATGCAATTTTTCTCATTTGTGTGGTATTTTATTTTTTAAAATTTGAGTTTTCAATATTAACAAAAATGATGCTAAAGAAGTCCTCTGCCAATTTTTCGGATATCACCTTTATCAACAAGATCTGTCTTTAACTTGTCAAGTATCCCGTTTATAAAGTTTCCACTTTTAGGCGTACTGTATTCTTTGCTCAATTCTATGTACTCATTAAAGGTTACTTTAATGGGTATTTCCTTAAAGTTGGTAAGTTCAGCTATGGCTTGCTTCATCAAAATAATATCAATAAGCGCAATGCGATCCATTTCCCAGTTTACCGCCTTTTCGTGGATAAGTTCCTCATAAGCTTCGCTATTGGCTATACACTTTTTATAAAGTGTTTCGGCAAATGACAAATCATCAGAATCCTTGATAAGCTTTGGCAAAGCTGTAAATTCATCCATCTCTGCTGAAAAGCGTTTTATGGTTTTAGCCACCATCATTTGTGCAGCATCCAAATCATCTGCCCAATGCATGTTTTTATCTTCATACAGTTGGTGCACCAAATCGCTATTTACAATGTAGGTTCCATAAACCCACTTTATAAACTTCTTATCAGCCTCAATACTATTTTCAGGAAGAGCAATGTATTCTGCATACTCTTCACTAGCCTCCATTTGCTTATAAATGTTGCGAAGAGCATCTCTATTCTCTCCCCAACTCACATGGTTTAGCTCAATCTGTTTGTTGAAATTAACATTGGATTTTAACCAATTCAAAAACATATTGTCCACAAAGCGAGTACTTGGATTAAGATCATCGGCTGTAGGCAGTCTCTTGTTCTTTCTTCTATCAATTTCATCTTCAGCTATTCGGAGTAAATCCGATAAAGCTTTGAGTTCAAAAAGATATAGGTCATAAATGCCATGGATGCTTTCCATTAGACGCTTATTGCCCCTGGTCATTTCTGTACCTTCATTTTGAAAGTACTCATATAGCGCCTGAAGCACCTTGATACGTATATGTCTACGGCTCAGCATGTAGTGGCTTGGTTTTATGCGTTAGCTAGTTCAGCTTTTTTTAGGGCTACGCGCTCTTCAGCAATTTTCAATGCTGCTTCGTGAGTAGAAATATTGCGTTCTTGCGAAAGCTTGAAAATTCTTAAAGTGGTATCGTAAATATTCTCGGTTCTACGCATGGCTTCTGCTTGATCATAACCAGCTATTTCGCGGTATACGTTGATCAAACCACCAGCGTTAATAAGAAAATCCGGTGCGTATAAGATACCCTTATCTTTTACCATTTGGCCATGTACCACTTCATCTTCAAGTTGATTATTGGCTGCTCCTGCAATAATATCGCATTTCATCATTTCGATGGTCTTGCTATTTACCGTTGCTCCAAGAGCACATGGTGCATAGATGTCCATTTCAACTTCAAATAGATTATTACCACGGTAAACTTGAGTGTTGTACTTAGCAGAAATTTCTACAATTCTATCTTCGTGGATGTCATTGATGGTAACTATAGCTCCTTCATCAGTCAGGTATTTTACCAGAGTTTCACCAACGTGACCAATTCCTTGAACTAATACTTTTTTTCCGGCAAGGTTATCAGACCCCCACTTTTGCTGAGCAGAAGCCTTCATACCCATAAACACCCCGTAAGCGGTTACGGGACTGGGGTCACCACTACCGCCCATGTGCTCAGGAATTCCAGTAACGTGGTTGGTTTCAAGCTTTACCATTTCCATATCGTGAGTATTGATACCCACATCTTCTGCTGTAATGTAGCGTCCTGAAAGTGAGTTTACGTACTCACCAAACTTGCGCATAAGAGCATCCGTTTTATCCTTACGGCTATCGCCAATAATTACTGCTTTTCCACCGCCAAGGTCAAGCCCTGAAATCGATGCTTTATAAGTCATTCCTCTTGAAAGACGAAGTGCATCGCGAATCGCGTCAGCTTCATTTTCGTAGTTCCACATACGAGTACCTCCAAGGGCTGGGCCCAATGTGGTACTGTGAATACCGATGATGGCTTTTAGGCCGGTTTCTTCATCTTGGCAAAATACTAGTTGCTCGTGCCCTTTAAAGGCCTCTGAATTAAAGACCGGTCCGCGGTCGATAGACTTGTTCAGTATGGTAAGATCGCTCATTGCTAATATTGATATTGTAAAAAATCGTAAACGAGATAATAGCTTTACCTTTGAAAGCTCTAAAATCGCCCCCTGTGGGGGTTAAATTTCAGACGGCAAAAGTAATCGAATTTTTGACAGGAAGCAATTGAATGAAGTCTCTAAAAGTTCTAAATAAATATTTCTACAAATATCGCGGACGCCTTTTACTGGGCGTTCTGTTTGTTACCATCTCCGTAATTTTCGGAGTATTTCCGGCACAGTTTGTTCGCGAGTCATTTGACACCGTGCAAGTTGCTATTGACCGTTACAATTCACCAACTGGAAATACAGATATGGGCGAACTTCGTAGCAAGCTCATCATGTATGGCCTTATCATTATAGGAGCTTCATTGTTAAAGGGTCTTTTTATGTTCTTTATGCGCCAAACCATAATTGTGGTAAGCCGCTTTATTGAGTATGATATGAAAAATGAAATTTTTGACCAGTATCAAAAATTGTCGTTAGCCTTCTATAAACGCAACAATACGGGTGACCTGATGAACCGTATAAGCGAAGATGTGAGCCGAGTGCGAATGTATTTGGGGCCAGCTATAATGTACACGATTAACGTGGGCTTATCACTTATTATCATAATTAGTATAATGCTTACTATCAATGTAAGACTTACGCTTTACGCATTGGCTCCCCTCCCCATTTTGGCCGTAGCCATATACTATGTGAGCGCCATGATAAATGTAAAAAGTGAGCAGGTACAGCGTCAACTAAGCTCTATTACTTCTTTTGTACAGGAAGCTTTTTCAGGTATACGAGTGCTAAAAGCGTACGTGCGTGAGGCACATTCTCGCAAAGAGTTTAGAAAAGAAGCCGATACCTATTTGGAAAAAAACGAAGAACTCTATAGAATTAACTCCCTCTTCTTTCCCCTTATGCTTTTGCTGATTGGCATGTCTACCATTTTCACCATATATATTGGAGGTCAGGAAGCTATCAAGGGCAATATTACTACCGGAAACATTGCTGAATTTATCATTTATGTAAACATGCTAACATGGCCAGTTGCTTCCATTGGTTGGGTAACTTCACTTGTGCAAAGAGCAGCAGCTTCGCAAACCCGTATCAATGAGTTTTTAAAAATCACTCCAGAAATTGAAAATCCAACTACAGAGCCGCTTGACCTAAAAGGTAAAATTGAGTTTAAGAACGTAAGCTTCACCTACCCTGACACTGGAATCAAAGCGATGAATAATGTTTCATTTACCATTGAAGAAGGACAATCGCTGGCGGTAATTGGCAAGACCGGTTCTGGTAAATCCACCATCGCATCTTTGATTGGACGTTTATATGATGTGACGGAGGGTGAAATTCTTATCGATGATAAAAATATCAAGCAAATAAACCTTTCCGACCTTAGGAAATCTATTGGCTATGTGCCGCAGGAAGCATTTCTGTTTTCATCAACTATTGCAAAAAATATAGGTTTTGGCCTTGAAAATGCCAGCGAAGAAGTGGTAATCAATGCCGCCAAAAATGCAGAAGTTCACCACAATATTGTGGATTTTCCGCAAGGATATGAAACGCGCGTAGGTGAAAGAGGAATAACCTTAAGTGGTGGGCAAAAGCAGCGTGTAAGCATTGCTCGTGCCATCATTAAGGAGCCCAAGCTTATGATCTTTGATGACTGTTTATCAGCCGTGGATACTGAGACTGAAGAAAAGATTTTGGGCAACCTAAAGCGATTGATTGATAAGCGGACAACCCTTATTATTAGCCACCGAGTTTCTTCTGTAAAGCATGCTGACTCTATCCTGGTGCTTGATAACGGAGCGATTATAGAAAAAGGAACCCATGACGAGCTAATGGAAAAAGACGGTTATTATAAGATGATGTACGAGCAGCAATTGATCGAAGATTCAAAAAAAGCCGTGTAATTTTAATTCTGTGTTTGTAATAAGAGAATTTTTTTAGTTTTGTCCGTATCTGAAAACTGATTGATACAATGAAGGACCAAGTTCATAACGGGCAAGAAGAAATACATTCCAAGGTTTTAAGGGCAGGTAGAAGAACCTACTTTTTTGATGTGAGAGCCACCAAGGCAGATGATTACTACCTGACAATTACAGAAAGTAAGAAGCACACCAACGAAAACGGAAACCAGTTTTATAAAAAGCACAAGATTTACCTTTATAAAGAAGACTTTGAAAACTTCAGAGATATTCTAAACGAAATCACTGACTTTATTGTAAATGAAAAAGGTGAAGAGGTAATTTCAGAAACACATCAATCGGACTTTCACCAAAGAAGTGAACCTAATGAAGAGCAATACGAAACTGCTAATGCAGAAAATGATTCTTCAAAACCAGCAGCAAAAGCTTTTACCGATGTAAGCTTTGACGATATTTAATCAGAAATTATCTGATTGCGAAAGCCACCTCAAAAGGGTGGCTTTTTAATTTTGATTACCCTGGAAAGTTTTATCTCACCAAGATTTATCTACACCCATGAAAGAAAAATGCATTTTCGTTATTGGTCCGGAAAGTTCGGGAAGCACATTTATTGCTAAAGTGATATCTACAGCCCTCAATGGTGATACCGGCTGGAATGGTCGTGGATTTAATTGCTGCAATAAGTGGGATTGCGATAGAGAAAATGGGTTTACCAAACCTTGCTCAGAGGTCAAGCATTTAGTTTGCCATCGCTCCCTCCCTTTTGGTGAAATTTCTCAATGGCCACCAATTTCTGAATGGGAAGATTTCTATGATGCTAATTTCATCCTTTGCACTCGTGATGCTTCTATTTCAAGCAATTCTGTTTTAGATAGAATGAAACGTTCTCAAAAGAGCAGAAAGCTCAACCAATTGAAATCTACAGAAATAATAAAAGACATAATGGGAAGCGAATCCAAATCGATGATATGGAGTTATGAAACCTTTGTGCTCTTACAAGAAGCTTATTTAAAGCAGCTTTATGATTTTCTAAAAATCAAAAGTGACTACTTACCAGACTCCATAATTGACGCTAATTCCAAATACATAAAGTAAGTAAAACCTTATATTGAAGCTCGAAAAACTAAACCAGTCACAAACCTAAGCTCAGCTTCATGCACAAAACTCCTAAATTCCTTTTTACCGCTCTCTCCATTATAATTCTTTTTACTTCATGCACTGACGATGATTTAGGGCCTTGCGCCAACGTTATGCCCGCTTGTGCGTGTGGGCAATTTCTTTTATTGGACAGATGGGGAAGCCCCCTTATTGGAGAAGGTAAAATGTTTCACCCCGACTCTATCAAAATGATAAATGGGGCTGAAAGATGGGATTTACGAATTGAAGATAGCCTAGTGTTTTTTGACTATGGCCTTCTAACTTTTAATAAGGAATACTATTTATATTTATCCTCCAGCGTTCAAGATACAATTCAAGTGAGCATCACAAGCCAGCCGGGAGAATGTTTTATCGTTAAGAATATTTCAGACTTCACTTATAGTGGAGCTAGAGTTACTATTGATGATAATAAGATAGTCGTAATTAAAATTTAGGATCGTACTCAAAACTTACAGGCTTTGATAACCTGCAAGAACCTCCTGTCCATATTTTCCTTCTAATTTTACCACCCAAAATAGAGAAACCATATTTTCAATTGATGAAAACATTAATCCATAACATTTCCCTAATCCTCCACATCGACCAAAACAAGCGTAAACACAAGCGCGGTAAGGAATTGGGAGACTTCCCGACTACTGAAAACGCATGGCTATTGATGGAGGATGGCAAAATCGCAGACTACGGAACTAAGGGCTCGGAGCCAGCAGCAGACGAAAAGATAGACGCCAAAGGCGGAATGCTACTCCCTACCTGGGTTGACAGCCACACTCACCTGGTGTATGCGGGTACACGAGAAGATGAATTTGCCAAGCGCCTGCACGGCATGACCTACGAGCAGATTGCTAATGAAGGTGGAGGCATTCTAAACTCAGCACGCAAGCTACGAAGCGCCAGCGAAGAAGAGCTTTACGAAGCAGCAGCGGGACGACTGGATGAATTAATAAAACTAGGAACCGGAGCTATCGAAATTAAGAGTGGTTACGGACTGACCACCGAGAGCGAAGTGAAGATCCTGAGGGTAGCTCGAAAGCTGGCTGAAAACTTCCCGATTCCGATCAAAACGAGCTTCCTTGGAGCGCATGCTTTTCCCGAAGAATTTAAGGACGATCATGCAGGATATGTGAAGCAGATTGTGGAAGAAATGCTTCCAAAAATTACCGAAGAAAAGTTGGCAGATTATGTGGATGTATTCTGCGAAAAAGGCTATTTTTCCACCGAAGAGATGGAAGACATCATTGTAGCAGGAAATGAAAATGGCTTAAAATCAAAACTTCATGTTAACCAATTCAACTCACTGGGAGCCATTGAAATAAGCGTTAAGCATGACGCGGTGTCAGTAGACCATTTAGAGGTAATGACTGACGAAGATGTGGCGATTTTGGCAAAGTCTGATACCATCGGGACTTTGCTTCCGGGATGCTCCCTGTTTTTGGAAATCCCCTACGGTCCGGCACGTGAACTGATCGACAAAAATGCCATCGTTGCATTGGCTACAGATTACAACCCCGGATCGTCTCCAAGTGGCAATATGAACCTCGTAGTTTCACTCGCTACTTTCAAGATGAAAATGACGCCTGAAGAGGCTATTTCGGCAGCTACCCTAAACGGTGCCGCAGCTATCGAGTTGAGTGACGAATTGGGAAGTATTGAGAAAGGCAAGCGCGCCAACCTCATTATCACCAAGCCTCTCTCCTCCCCTTCATTCCTGCCGTACAACTTTGGCCACAATCACATCGAACACGTACTGATAAATGGTAAAATCTATGAGTAGTCAACTATCGCTTTTCACCGAAGAGCAATTACAAGCCAATACCGCCACCCGTGCGGGTGAAACCAAACTTGGCGAAACCGTTCAGCTGGTTTCTTCGCTGGATGATTTGTCGCAATCTACCGCACGCTTTGTGCTATTTGGTATAAAAGAAGACATCGGCATACGCGCCAACCTGGGCATAGGCGGAGCAACCGATTGCTGGGATATTGCCATCAAAGCCTTGCTAAATGTGCAGAGCAACGCCTTTTTGAATGGCAGCGAAATAGCCATTTTGGGACACCTTGGCTTTGAAGACCTACTTGCAGAAGCCAGAGATCTGAACGCCTCCAATGCTGATGATCTGAAAAGACTGCGTGAGCTTACCACAAAGATTGACTCGCACGTAAGCGAAACCGTAGAAGCCATTGTAGGACCCGGCAAAGTGCCCATTATTATCGGTGGTGGCCACAACAACAGCTATGGTAATATCAGCGGTACATCCAAAGCTTTGGGCAAGGCCATCAATGTGCTGAATATAGACCCACACACCGACTTTCGCGATATGGAAGGCCGCCACAGTGGCAATGGCTTTAGTTATGCCCGTCACGAGGGCTATTTGGACAAATACGCGGTGTATGGCCTGCATGAAGGTTACAATGGCAAAGGCATTATTGAGAAATTTCAATCAGACCCCAAACTTACTTTCCGAACCTTTGAAGGGCTGCTTTCCAAAACCGATAGCGAGCGCAACCACATCTTTATGGATATCCTCAACTGGTGCGGACATGATGCCCTTGGCCTGGAGCTGGACCTGGATGCGATCACCAAATTTCCGGTGAGTGCCCTCAACCCCTCCGGCTTTACGCTAAATGAAGTACGAACCCTAGTACGCGCCACAGCCGGCCTACGCGCCCCTGCCTATTTCCATATGTGTGAAGGCTCACCCGGCCGCGCCAGTTCGCAGCAGGAAAAAGATATGCTCGGCAAGAGTATCGCTTATTTAGTGACGGATTTTGTGAAGGGGTATTTTCGATAAAGTCAAAAACTTTAGTTTTGATACCATTTATTTATCAATTCATTATATCCTTTGTAGTTTCAAAAACACTTTTTACACACGGTTAAAGTAAAACATTATACATGAAAATATTAAGTTTTAGAGCTACTAAAGTTCATGGCTATATCCCAATACATACTGAGTTTAATGATGAGCTGTCCATAATAGTTGGTGGAAACGGATCTGGAAAAACTACTGCAATCGTATTAATGCAAGCAATATTATGCCCAAACTTCAAAGATCTACTAACAATTCCGTTTGAAACCTTATCACTTACAATTTTAATTAATAAAACCAAGTATACACTAGGAGTTAAGAGTATTTCAGATGCACTGGAGTTTAGAGTTAGCTCGATTAAGGAACCATTAATTATTCCTACAATTAATAAGGAAAATATTGAATATTTAAATTATCACAAAAAAGAACTTCATGACATAAATGACCAAGTTTTCGCCCAGAATCAACCTAGTAAGGTTATCGATTTCCTAAAAAATATACAGACACCAGTTTTCATGGGACTGGACAGGACAAATGATATTTATAGGGAGAATGAAGATTATATGTTTGAGCGAAGAAGTCAAATGGCTAAAGAAAGAAAAGGTTATATAAACTATAAACGACAATTTAAGGGCTCCTTAGGTACAAGCTTGTTCGAAACCGAAATGCTTGTTCAGGAAGCATATAGAAGAAGAAGCTCTATCGAAGAACGCTCTCATGCTAAATTAAAAGATGAAATACTGCTATCTTCCTTTGAGTATACAACATTTAAGGGACGCTTGACAGAGCAAAACTATATCGAAAGGAGACAAATGCTGGAACGGAGGAATGAAATTAAAGAAGTACTTTCAAAAATAGGTTATAGCAATGAGAGGTTTTACAAAAAATTAGAGAGCTTTTTCGATAAACTAGAGGAATTAATCAATCAGATGGAAAAAAGCAAAGATGGTATAAACATCGAATGGCTAACTAATCAGGCTCAGATTGAACGAATAACCAAGATTCTTGATATCATAGATGAAAGTAACTCAAATATAAGCAGAGCATTTAAACCAATAAATGAGTTTATTTCAATAGTCAACTCATTTTTGGGAGACTCTAAAAAAAGAATTTCAATTGATAAGGTAGGGCGTCTAAATATTATACGTCCTGACGGAAAAACCACAATGATTGATGCACTCTCTTCTGGAGAGAGACAATTGGTAGTTTTATTTGCTAACGTAATTTTTAATGGTGAAAACAAATTTCCTGAAAATGTTTTTATCATTGATGAACCCGAGCTTTCTCTCCACATTAGGTGGCAGGAGAGATTTATAGAAAAAATGCTGTCAGCTGGAAAAGCAACTCAATTCATTTTAGCAACTCATTCCCCTGATATTATAGGGGAATACAAAAGAAGTTGTGTAAGAATAAATAGCTCTCACTAGGATGATTGAACGGAGGGTATCAAGTAAATCAGCTAAGTCGGTGCTACTGGAAGATTACAATGATGTTGATGTATATGTTGAAGATACAGGTGTCGGATTCAAAAAAATTTTCGTTGAACTTCTCAACAAAGCCTTCAAAAATAAATATGAAATCCAGCATATTTTTCCTTTAGGCTCAAGAGATGTTGTTATTGAAGAATGTAGAGCTAATCAGTTATCAGATGGACGAAAAAAGGTGTTCATTGTTGATGGTGACTTATATATTCTCAGAGGTGAGGCAACTGAAAAATTAAAAGGATTGTTTGTTTTGCCGCGCTATTCAATAGAAAACTTTCTTTTGGATGAAAAAGCAATTACCGAAGTCCTATATGAAGAAGATCCCGAAATAACAAAGGAAGAATTGACTAAGAAACTGGATTTTAAAAGATGGGTCAGTTTAAATGAGGAATTGCTAGTTAATCTATTTACTACCTATGCTGTTGTTCATAAACTTACTCCAGAAACACTCACTGTTGGTTATAAGGTGAACCGCCTAACGAAAGACGGCAACGGTGTAGTTTGTCCTGTTAAAACACAAAAAAGAATTGACCAATTATACACCAATACCACAGGTCAAATTGAAAAAAATATCTACACCTCTGAGTGGGAAAAAATCAGTTCCCGTATTTCTTCTGAGGATAATAAATTGCTTAAATATGTTTCTGGTAAAGATTATTTAATCCCTTTAATCAAATCAAGATGTAAATCATTTATGAAACTTAGCGCTAGCAATACAAATCTGTTTATTCGGCTTGCAATAAAATCTGACGTGAAAGATCTTGATACCGTAATTAATTATGTAATTGAGTAAATTCCCTAACCACTTGTGTGTTCAAATGCTTGAACATAGGAACAAACTAATACTCCACCCCGGTACCGCGCGTTTCATAACGCGTAGTTCTTTTGCCCGCTGCTGCCTGTGCCCTCGCTCGTGGTTAATCACCTATTAAGATGCCGTCCCTACAGGGCTCCAAAACCATTATCCTAATACTTTTCTACCTAGCTATCGTCCCTACGGGACTTTAACTGTAAAAATTTTGTGGATTTAAAGGTGTTAGGCTTATTCATAATATAAGATTCCGGTTCTACGCTTCACTTCGCCCGGAATGAAATATAAGCTCCAGAGGAGCGACATTTTGGTAGCACCATAAAACAGCAAAAGGTTAAAGAGTGCCAGAGGCACGGCATCTCAAAAACCCGTTCCCGCGCTTTTCATAACGCGTGGTTCCAATAAATCAATATTCAACCCTATAATACCCCAAAATCTTTGGGCCAAAGTCTAATTGCAAGGAAGCCAAGCCAACGGGCGTCATACCTACCACAAAGCGCTTTCCGCCCGAGCGGAAGTACATCATAGAGTAGCCTTTTTCATAAATCACTAAATCCCCTACTTTGGGTTGGTTCACTTTGGTGAGGTAATCATACATTCGGTAGGTTTTGTCCTTAGGTATTTGCGTACTCGAAAATTTATTGATCAGATACGTAGCAAAACTTGGAGAATCAAAACCTTCTTGCAGCGAACTGCCGCCCAGCTTCCATTTTACGGCATCTTCCTCAATCAGGTGACGCACTTCGGTCAGCATTTCTGTTTGCCGAGGGTACTGCGAATACATTTCCTTATCGCCCACATAGCTCATTTCATAGCGCTTGTCCTTATAATTTACGGCAAACTCAAAACTCTCCTCCAGTATTTTTAGTGAATCATTCTTTTGCTTCAGCTCTTCACCTAGAGTATGAACACGGTTTTCCAGCGTGTCAACCTTCATTTGGGCATCGTCTACTTTTTGCTGGGCAGAGTTTACTTCAGCATACGATACCGCTACCAAAATAGCCGTGATGATAATAGGAATCAACGAATACCAGTACATTCTGCGTTTTCTACGCTTTTCTTCCTGCTCTATTTTTTTGAGAATGGTATCGTCCATAGTTTTAGTCTAAAGCGTTCTTTTCAATAAATCTCCAAAGCAGGTCTTCAATCTTCTGGCGGTCTTGTGCCGAAGCTTTCTCTACATCTTCTGACAAAATTTTGATCAACTTGATTTTGTTGAGCCGGTCCACAATTTCCTTGATGGGCAAGGCACAGATTGATGAAATCAAGGTTCCGGAAATACTTACCAGGTTTTTCATTTCTCCTGGCAGGGAAAGCACATTAAGCGTATTGAGGATAATTACGGCAAGTCCAATCAGCACCAGCGCCAAGGCATAAATCATGCGCAACCGAATGGAGTTTCGGTACATGGCAATCACCTGATTTACGTATGCCTTGATTTCCATGGGTAAATAGCTGTAATACTGTATTAAAGGTATCTTTTTATTTGAGGATTGGCAAAAGCTAAGGGTCAATCCTCAAATCGCGATTTGCGAATCAAAAATTCCCAAGCTTCCCTACATTAGCATTCCTCAAAATGGCTCAAAATGCAGATACTCGAATGTGTACCCAATATAAGTGAAGGCCGAGATGCCAATATTATTGAAGCTATTGCGCAAAGCATACGCTCTGTAGAAGGTGTAAAACTCCTTCACGTAGATTCAGGATTGGCGGCCAACCGCACTGTGTACACTTTTACCGGAGAGCCGGAAGCCGTTATGGAAGCTGCTTTTCAGATGTATCTGAAAGCCTATGAGCTTATTGATATGAGCAAGCACCTAGGCACACACCCTCGTCAGGGCGCTGTAGATGTTTGTCCATTTATTCCTTTGCAGGGAATAACCATGAACGAGGTGATTGATTACACTGTGCGCCTGGCTCTAAAGCTTGAAGAAGCCATCAACATTCCCGGTTATTATTATGAATATAGCGCGGTGCACCCCGAACGTGTGAATTTGGCCTTTTTACGAAAAGGACAATACGAATCTTTGCCTGCAAAGTTTGACATCCTCCCACCCGATTTTGGCTCCCCAAAAAACTGGGAGAGATTTGGCGTAACGGTGATGGGTGCGCGGAGACTACTAATAGCTTATAATGTAAACCTCAATACAAAAGATGTGTCTATTGCCAAAAAGATAGCTTCCAACGTGCGTGAATCGGGTAAGTGGGAAATTGCTGAAAATGGAGAACGCAGTAAAGTCTTTGGCAAATTGAAATCTGTAAAAGGCCTTGGCTGGTACATCGAGGATTTTCAAAAAGCTCAGGTAAGTTACAATCTCACCGACATCACTGAAGCCGGAATGCTGGATGTATTCCTAGCCACCCAAGAAGAAGCCGAAAAGCTAGGTGTAGAAGTTACCGGTAGTGAATTGGTAGGATTGGCACCTATAAACGAGTTTCACAAAGCTACGCAGCACTCCCATCCCGGACAAACCTTTACCGATGATGAAGCCATCGCAGCAGCCATCAAGTTTTTAGGTTTGGATGAGTTGAAACCTTTTGATCCTAATCAGAAGATTATTGAGAGGTTGGTGTAGTCATAGTTCATTCCAGCCTCTTTCCCTCCATTCCGGCCTTGAGCCGGAATCTCTTCCAGCTCGTCTCCGCTAGAAACAGATTCCGGGTCTTCGCTTCACTTCGCCCGGAATGATACCTCAACTAATCCATTTCTTTGGGTCTACTAAAACTCAAATAAGAAAACCCTAAAAACGCTCCATAGAGCAAAGTCATACCCCAAGTACGTGGGTGGCTAAAAGGATTCATCACATGATCCAGCATTTGTGAAAGCAATGAAAAGGGATTGCTCACCACGTCCCAGCTATTAAAGCGAAGATATCGACCGATATAAATTCCATAAGCGCAGAGCAATATAATTGCAACAAGAAGCAACACTCGTTTGCCATGAGGAAGCCATTGCCTCATGAAAGCATTAATATTATTAAGGCTATGAAAAAAGAGTAACAACCCGCTCCAGGCAAAGGATAGAATCAAAAGTGTATCATACCATATGCTGTCTCCAAAATTTCCACGTAAGTGAAACAAATCTGTGGTGATATAAGGTGCATTGGGCAAGAAGAGAATTAATAGCACCAAAAGAGAAACGGTGCTTAGCTTCAAGCTAGTTTTAGTTTTCAGTTTTTCTGAAAGCAAATAAGGTATTCCTGCAAGGATAAGATTCCACACCAAAAACAGGTAAAGAATAGAGCTGGTGTACAACACTCTGGCCGTGATAAGTGCCATGCATAGAATAATGCTAAATACAATTGACTGTCTCTGAATAAGCCAATTATAACATGAAATAGGTATTGACATTTGATAAGATTTAGAGTACACAACGAACATCATCATCAAAAAATTTATAGGGTAAATACCTGATACATACGATTTAGCAAAATTTTAACAATCTATGCCTGCACAATAAAACCTTCCAAAAAGTGACCTTAGTTTAAATCCTTTGAACCATATTTGTGGATTAGAACAATACTTTTTATGAGAAAAATTACATTCGCGCTCCTCCTTTTGTCAGGCCTATTGGGCTTTACAGAGGCAATGGCCCAAAGTCCGGGCGATACCATAGTGGTACAATCACTCAACTTTCAATCAGGTACAAGGGACACCATCGTTCATTTTCCTACCGCACCTACTTCCTATCACAAAGTATATATGCAGTACAGCTTACGCTGTAAAAATGCACAAGTGTCCACCGGAACAAATAGAAACCTTGGATGTGGCGAATGGGATTATTCTTGCAATACCTATTTACATGACTCTACGCATGTAGATTCAATTACGAATACTACTCCTGAGTATACCATCTCAGGATATAGCGGAAATACTTTTAGCTATTTAAGTTCTCCTACTTATGATTTTCATCAAAGCTTTCAGAAGAATGTAAGTGTAACGGGAACACCAACAGATACTTCTGCTCCTGTTGGCTCTGGTTCACTTTCGCTTAATAATGTTTTGCCTACAGACACCTTTGCTGCAAAAACACAGTATCTATTTACAGCAAGTGAGTTATCAGCGGCTGGCGCCTATGCCGGAAATATTGATGCGCTTACGCTAAATGTAGCTTCCAATCCTGGACAAGCCAAGTTCTTTAGAATTCGATTGAAAGCTACAACAGCAACTGCATTAAGCGATACTGATCCTGAGTTTACTGGTTTTACAGAAGTATATTTCCACCAGACACAATTTACCACAGGTGCCAACAAGTTGTATTTTGCTACTCCTTTCAACTGGAATGGAACATCAAACATTATCGTAGAAACGTCATTTACCAACACAAGCAATGGATCTGCTATTACTTTTAGTGGAACTGCAGGTGGTAGCGGTTTAGTTTCAAAGGGTGATCATGATTTCAACTTTGATGGCTCAAACTATATTGAGGCAAACACCTACAAAGGGATATTAGGTAACGCAAATAGAACTGTGGAAGCATGGGTAAAAACTACACTTGCAGGATCAGCTATCGTTTCGTGGGGAACCAATGCAACCGGGCAAAAATGGCTTGTTCGTCTTGATGGTTCTGGAGCGCTAAGAGCTGAAGTAGCTGGTGGTAATAGAATAGGAACCACACCTATAAATGATGGCCAATGGCATCACGTGGCGGTAGTTTTGGATGGTAACAACACCAATAACCTTGATCTCTATGTTGATGGTCAGCTAGAAACGAACTCTAGCACCAATGCTATAGCAATCAACACCACCTCTGGAGCCAACTTTCAAGTAACCAGAGGACCACACAATAATTATATAGATGGAACTATTAGTGAAGTACGTATTTGGAATAAAGCTCTTACCGCAACTGAAATTCAGGATTGGAGATTCAAAACCTTGACAAGCAGCCACCCCAGCTATGCTAACCTTGAACTTTACTACCCGTTAAACTCTGGCAGTGGTTCCACGATAATTGATGCCTCTCCTAACGGAAATGATGCAAGTACAATAAATGGTACTATTTGGACACCCACCAATGGTGTTGATCATTTTAAGAACCTGCAAAGTGTTACCGACAGACCCAATACCATTTTCCATCAAGGACAGTATAATATTACTATTGTTACGGATACAATTTTAGATTCTGTAGCTCGCCAGCAGCATATCGTAAATCAATTCGGAATATTCTCAAAAACTGGAACTGTAGAAAGTGATAGCATAGGTCTATTAAGTAGTAATACCTACTGGGATGCAAGCCCACAAAATGTGTATGACCCAAGTGGCACTCAGGTAAGCACTATTCCCGTAACGGCAGATGGAACAATTACCCTAAACGATCTTCCTTACTGGGAGCGTAGTCCTTCTAAGTTTGAGATTATGTCTTTTGTAACTCCTTACGGAATAGGCCTTGACTTTGGTCAAGAAGGAAAAACCTGGACATTTGACATGACCGACTTTATGCCAATCCTTAAAGGGCAAAAAAGAATGACCATTGAGCGCGGTGGGCAGTGGCAAGAAGAAATGGACATTAAGTTCCTTTTTGTAGTAGGTACACCTGTTCGTGAGGTTTTGGATATTCAGCAAATATGGAGAGTAGACTATCCTCTTTATGCAGATATTGCGAATGACAGGTATTTTGACCCACGCGATGTAATGCTAAATCCAAATGGCGAAACATTCGTAATTAAAAGTGCCATTACAGGCCACGGACAAGAAGGTGAGTTTATTCCTCAAAACCACTGGCTAAATATAGGTGGTGGTTCTGCTGACTTCAACTGGCAAGTGTGGAAAGAGTGCGCTATCAACCCAATTTTCCCACAAGGAGGAACTTGGATTTATGATCGTGCTGGATGGTGTCCAGGAGAAGCCACGGATATTCAAACTTCCGATATCACCAGTATGGTAACTGCCGGCCAAACCGCTAATATTGATTATGGTATCACTTCTACACAAGGAACTTCTAGATATATAGTGAGCCACCAGTTGGTAACTTATGGTCAAGATAACTTTACGCAAGATGCGGCCATCATTGATATAATCTCACCAACCCGCACACCAGAGCACGGACGTAAGGACGCTATTTGCGAAGGTGTAAAAGTGCTTATTCAAAATACAGGTACAACTGACCTTACTTCATTGAGCTTTGATTATTGGGTAAACAATGCCCCTACCCCACAAACTTTTAGCTGGAGCGGAAACTTAGCTTATCTGGAAACGGAAGAAGTAACGCTTCCTGGAAGCTATGATTTGTGGAACTATCTAAGCGGTGGTGCTGATAATACGATGCATGTAGAAGTTTCTGCTCCTAATGGTGGAGCCGATGACTATGCATTTAATAACAAAATGACCACAGAGTTTGATATTCCAGAATTTATGCCTGCTGATTTCCTTATTATGTTTACTACTAACTCTACAGGCAATCAAAATAGCTATACCCTAACCGATCAATCAGGGAATGTGGTACTTTCTAGAAATAATTTGGCTGCAAGCTCAAGTTACATTGATACCGTACATCTAGCACTTGGTTGCTACAACTTCCGTTTGGAAGACACTGGTGATAATGGTATTTCCTTTTGGGCAAATAATGAAGGTTCTGGATCGCTAAGATTTAGAAATATCAGCAACCCGGTTCCGCTTAAAACCTTTAATGGAGACTTTGGTCGCTTCATCAATTATAATTTTACTGTAAGCACTCCGCTTGCGCTAGAAGATGAAGAAGCTGCTAACGGCATTGAGCTTTACCCTAACCCAGCTGTAGGTAGCTTTACCGTACAAATGGAAGATGTGAAAAACGCAGAAATCAACGTCTTTAACAATGTAGGTCAGCGCATGGAGCTTTCTGCTAAAGCAGAAGGAAACAAAGCTGTGTACAACGCCAATGGCCTAAGCAAAGGTGTTTATTTTGTACACATCAAAGATCAAACGGATAAGGTGATCATCAAGAAATTGGTAGTTCTATAAACTCCAATTTGTTCTCATAAAAAATCCCGCTTCGATATGCTTCGGAGCGGGATTTTGTTTTTTTTAATACAGTCCTCTACTTAATTTTTTGTTTTGATGAAATAGCCAAAATAATTCCTCCTAGAATAAATCCCACTGGAATAATAATCTGATCAGGGGCAACAATCAAAGAAACAATGGCGATTAAAATACCTGCCCCTACTTTTACCAAAGCAGAATAGTAAAATGGTTGCTCCTCTTTTACCAAGTCCTCTTTTCTCTGAATCGAAATATTTGCAGCCACTTCTTTAGCTACTTCTTCAGAAATCCCTTGCTTCTCTAGTCGTGCATAAATCACCTCCTCATCAAGTCCAGAATTTTTCAATTTCAACCCTAAAGAATATGCTCTTCTTAGCTGTCCCTCTTGAGTTTCATTTGGATCAGGTACGTATGTCATTTTATTAATGCTTTAGCTACTTCTCACCACCATAAATCCGTGCTGATTCCCGTGATACGTATTGTAAATCAAAATGCAGTTTTCCTTTTCAGGTAAATGAGTATCTCCTCGCTTTACATCAATCAAAGGTGAAAGCTCATGGTCTTCAAAGGCTTTCATGGCCAGCCATAGGGCAAACGAAGTAGAAGTTGGGTATTCACCGCTAAGGTGCTTATAACGCCACACCGAAGCATCGGGCAAGCTGTTTTCTGCCTTTTCATAAAATGGTGTAATGCGCGAATCTCCGTTTTCTCCGCTAAGGATGGTAGTAATATTATATTCCGATTTCAGTTCCTCAATAATAGCGCTGAGATCTGTAAGATCCGTGGTATGAATAGTTCTTAAAGCTTCAAGCTTCATCACGGCATTTTCAGCGTTTTGACTCACCACAAACATGGCTGAACCTTCACCAGCAAGGCTTCCCTGGTTGTTGTTTTGGTAAAGCTCAGTATTGTCAAGCTCTTCTTTTTTATACCAACCGGCCAAAAAATCAATGTTGTAATTGTAGGTCGAAATCTCGTCCACTCCCCCTACCAGTATGCTTTGCTCTGGGTTTTCACCCGAAATAAAGCTGGCATCCAGTAAAGCATTTTCAAAAGCCAAACCACGATGCACGTGAGTAGTATTGTAGGCTGTGCTTTTGGCCATAAGGCCTATTTGCCCGGCAATAGCGTTGGTGGTGCTTTGCACAAAATTGGTGGGTGTTAGGTTGCCCTCATCATATTCTATAATTTGATTCAAAAATCGAATGCAGTCTTCCATCCCGCCATTGGCGGTACCTAATATTATTCCTCCAAGATTGTCCTCTTCAGCAATTAATGGCAATGCAGCTCCCACTCCTATTCTTACGGCCTTTCCCATTCTACGCAGTACTCCGCGTGGTATATTTTCATAAGAAGGCTCTTTGGCTACCAACCAATTGTCCACACTTTTTTGCAGTGTTTCCAGATTGCCTTGTGGCGAAATACACGATGATTTATGGAAATACATCATACAGCCGAGAAAATTAGTGAACTACAATTTCCGCCAAATCCAAATGAATTGCTCATCACATGCTTCACTTCCTGTTGCTCATATTTCCTTTGTGGAATAAGCCCACATTCGGGAATACTTTCTTCAAAATTCAAGTTTGGATAAACCTCTTGATTGGCTATAGCCAAAATACTGTAAACCGCTTCTACTGCTCCTGCCGCTCCCAGCGTGTGCCCTGTAAAGGCTTTGGTGCTACTAAATGTGGGTACGTTTTTAAATAAACGCTTCATGGCATTGCTCTCCGTAGAGTCATTGTTTTCGGTAGCTGTACCATGAGCATTTATATAGGAAATCTGTTCAGTCTTCAAGTTAGCTTTGCGCAAAGCCTTCTCCATAGAGTTATAAGGCCCCACTCCTTCTTCAGAAAGCGAAGAAGCATGAAAAGCATCATTTCTATTTCCATAACCTGAAAGACGAGCGTACACTTTTTTGTCACCTGCATTCTCGGCTTTCTCCAAAACCAAATATGCTGCTCCTTCGCCTAAATTCAAACCTTTTCGACCTTTATCAAACGGGCGGCAAAGCTCTGGTGATAGAATGAAAAGTGCATTAAAACCATTGATGGTAAACTTGGCCAAACTATCCACTCCCCCAACAATTACGCGGTCAGCCATTCCATTTTCAATAAGCCGAGCTCCATACATAATAGAGTTTGCTGAGGAAGAACATGCCGTGTTTATGGTATTCATATGTCCTTTCATGCCAAAACGCTCCTGTAAATACATGGTAGACGACCCGGCATCATAAGTGGAAATGTAAGCCGATGCACCTTCTTTACTATTCGCATCTTTGTACATAGAATCGGTGTAGCACATACCTCCCACGGTATTAGCACTGACCAAAGCTGTTCGCTGTGATTGTAAATTTTCGAATGATAAGTTGCTATCCGCAACAGCTTCATTAAAGGCATGAAGGGATAGTAATGAAGTCCGAATTACTGAAGCTTCTTTAGCTTTTAGCTGATTTTTCAACCAATCATCGCTGTGCTTAATTTCGCCATAGTAGCGGGTTTTAGCGTATACCGTTTCAAAGTTCTCAAGATGAGACAATCCACTTTTACCGGCTATTAAAGCCGAACGGTTGGCTTGAGCAGAATCGCCCAAAGCCGTAATCACGCCAATACCTGTTACTACAATATCACTCAATGCTATTTTATTCTGTGTTGCTCCACGTAGTCAGCGATGGTGTTTACATCTACCAACACTTTGCGGCCTTCTTTCGGGTCTTGAATTTTGATGCCGTAATTTCTCTCCAGCATTACAATAAGCTCTAATGAGTCAATTGAATCCAGATCTAGATCTCCGCCAAAAAGTGGCTCATCATCCTTAATATCCTCTGGCGAAGTACCCATCAAGTTCAAAAACTCAATGATATTTTCCTTCAATTCTAATTTCAATTTTTCTTTCTCCATAGCGGTGGGGTATAGTGTATTCCGGCTACAGCCGAAACTTAAATTAGGTTCTTTCTTTTTAATCCAACAAACGCCAAAACCTGTAAAAACAACGTGATGGCTAAAATGGGCCACAAACTTGGCCAAAGGTCAGCCAGTTTTCCGCTGGCCAAAAATAATTCGTAATACGCTTCTAAGCACCAATGTAATGGCGAAATAGCGGTAAATATTCTAAATGACTCAGGCATGGCAAAACTGGGAACTAATATGCCGCCTAATGCCGCCAATATTACAATTGAAACTGCCCCGAATCCATTGGTCTGTTCTTCCGTATTAGAATATACACCTAAGCACAACGCATAACTAATAGCGCAAAGCCCTGAAACTACAGAAACCACAAATAAAGCGAGTAAGTCTGAAGGCAGTTCTAAAGCAGGTAAACCAATGTGCGGGAATATCCACGCACCAATCGAAAATATGACCACTACTTGCGCCAAGGCAACGGTCAGATAAACCAATTGTTTGGAAAATATTCCAACCAAATAGCCGCCAGGCATAGTCTTCAATCGTATAAAACTGCCGTTTAATTTCTCCCTCACCAAGCTGCTGCCTAATGAGGTTACCATAAAAAACATGGCGAATATCGTCCAAGCTGGAACGTTGTGCTGAGGAGCGTTTGGGATTTTGCCGCTACCGTCATTTGTCACAGTTTGAGAGTTCAATACTATTTCATTGTGCAGCAGGTCTTGCTCCACTTCTTCGGGCATCTCACTTTCGTTTAAAGCCTGATAAATTAGGTTAAGCATTTTACGACTTTGAATCACCTGAAGCGAACTTCTTAAAGCCCCTTCCACCGCCATTCTGTACGATTCCTGCAGAACTGGACTATAGTAAACATCCAAATCGCTTAAAGCATTTTCACTAAAGCTTGCAACCTCCCCACCAACCCCAAGGTCTTTCAGAGCCTGTGACGTAAGCTGTTCCGCATTTTGAGTAATGCGATCTGAGAAGCCTTTTGGAATATATAAACCTACTAAAGCATCATGGCCTGACATTGTATTTGAGATGTCTGAAACATTGGAAGATTTGGAAGATTTTGAATCAACAATTAGGTCAAACATACCCACTTCTCTGAGTGCTCTTTCCAGTTCCAGGCTCACCTCTTCCCCATCCTGATTAAAAAATACAAGTGGTACTTGATGGTCGTTTACTATTTTGAAAGTATTGTTTTGAAGACTGGTAATTACCAACACCAAAAGTATAGGCATCGCAAACATTAAGATAAGACCAACCTTATCGCGAAGCAGCAATCTAAAATCCTTTACTATGGAAGCCAGCAGCTTTTTCATTTTAATCGCGGTACTGCTTTCCTGTTAATTTTAAAAAGAGATTTTCAAGCGTCTCCTCTCCATGGTTCTTGAGCATAATTTCCAGACTATCCTTGGCAAGGATTTCTCCGTTATCCATCAATGCAATTTCATTACAGAGCTCCTGAGCTTCACTAAGGTGATGCGATGTATAAAAAAGTGTAGTTCCATTGGCATTAAGCTCCTTCAAATATTGAATGATAGCATGCCGTGTTTGTACATCTACACCAACGGTTGGCTCATCCAAAAACAAAATCCTGGGCTGATGAAGAACCCCAATGGCAAGGTTTACTCTGCGCTTCATTCCACCTGAAAATTCCTTTACAGGTTTTGTACCTACCTTCTCCAGCCCCAGCACATGAAGTAAAGCCTCTCCTCTATCTTTGATTTGCTTCCGCGAAAGCCCCATCATAGCACCAAAGTATTCCAGGTTTTGAATAGGTGTAAGCTCATCATAAAAGGACAAGCTTTGCGGAACATAGCCAAACTGATGGCGCACCTCTTTTTTGTGCGTTGTCATATTCAAGCCTAAAAGCTTCACACTTCCTGTCTGAGGTTTAATTACTCCCGTAATCAAAGACATCAGCGTGGTTTTTCCAGCTCCATTTGGTCCAAACAAGCCAAAGCTTTGCCCTTCGTTTACCGAAAGGTTTAGGTTTTGCATCAAAGGATTTTCAGCCCCTTTATATTGATGGGATAAATTTTGAACCTGAACTGCCTGCATTTACTTCCACTTAATTTTCTCCAGCCTTTTGAAAGCTCCTTTCTCAATCTCAGCAATTTCAAACAGTTGATCTCGAATCACATCAAAATCCGCTTGAGCAGTAATTCTTCCTTTGTAAATTCCAGCACTTTGCACAGCTGCATTTCGCCAAAGGTCTCCTGCTTTTGTAAATTCTTCTGGAATACTAAGTAGCTCATCATTGGGAATATAGCCATGTGCTTGTTGCAAAAATGCAGCATAGATGTATCTAAAACCGCCACCTCCGGTACCAATCTCTTCCTGCATTCGCACCAGCTGCGCCAAATATTGACCACCTTTTTTCACGCCATATTTATCGCGCCATTTACTTACAAGCTTAGCGGAGTACTTAATTCCTGAAACGCCAACTATGCTACCTGGCACGCGAATCATCATCTTAGTATTATGCTTTATGCCACTTGTAATCGCTCTGGCAATTGTTGCTTCATCAGGTTTCACCAAATCCTTACCAGGGTAATAAATTTGCCCACGAGGCGCCAGCGGCCCTTTTGCAAAACGCACGCGCTGCAATTCATAAGATGTGAGCCTTGTAGCTTCTTCCATTACTGGGTCGCTTATCAGATAATTATCACCCTCTTTACCAAACACTACAAGATTGTGCGCATTAAAATGAAAACGGTATTCTTTAGGGAAATAAGTAAGGTAATACACACCAACCTGAGCTCCCACTGGCTGCCCTTTTTCCAGAAGGTTATCCAATTCTCGCATAGCCTTTTCAGGCGAAGAATACTTTTTACGGGTAACCGGAATATGCAGCGAGGTGCAGGTGCGCTTAAATATTTGTCCGGGCATACTTCTGTATGAAAACGCAGGACCATTATTTACTTTAAGAAAAGGTATATAAATAAAAAAAAGCCCGGCTCCCATTCCGAAGGCCAGTGGCTCTGTAATTTCATTTATACCAACATGCTTTAGCAAATTGGTAGTCACACCGTTTTCGCAATGTGCCGACTGTATATGGTTGAAATCAACTTTCATTGAATCGCATGTGCTTCAAATCTTCAATCGATACATCAAAGGCATCCGCATATTTTTGAAGCTTTTTGGTGGATAGTTTTTTAAAATTATGGGGTTTGAGATGACGCTTTATGGTCCATTTCCAAAAACCTGTATAGCCCGCTAGAATAGGTAAATCCATTAGCCGAAGCTCCATAAAGAATAAGATTGGGCTGGCTTCTCCGCGTTCTACTTTAGCTCTGGCCTCAGCAGTTCGTTCCTTTATATCTTCCCAAGCCACATCAAGCGCCTTGGCCTTTACCTCCCACCCCTTGCTCAGGCCAGTAGTATACTCACCTGATTCATCCTGAGTGTAGCAAAGCTCACGGGTCACATTTTCCAGCTTGCTGTTATCTTGTGGAAGATCTTTCTTTTTCATTGTTTAGCAAACAGTTAGTAATCCAAACATGTATGAGAATCTAGAGCTCTCAGGGATAGCCAACAAAACTTTATTCCCTTTCTTTAGCTTTCCGCTTTTATACAGCTCATCTACCATAAGGTAAATAGATGCCGACCCCACATTACCCATACTACTCAGGTTGGTAAACCATTTTTCCTGAGGAATGTCCATTTGGTTTTCTCTTAACGCATTAGCTAATTTATCTCTAAAAAACTCGCTTGACATGTGAGGTAAAAAGTAATCTATCTCGTCTACTGTCATTCCTTTTTCATCCCAAATGGATTTAAGCTTAGCAAAACCTAAGGATATAATATTACTGCTCAGCAATTTTACATCCTGCTTTATGCTAAAGATACTTTGCGTAAGAAGATCTCGAGGATCATAATCCATGTAACTTTTAAGCTCCCCATCCTCTTTTTCACTGGCCATGTACATGCACGCTTCTACTTCATGTGCATACGAAACACCCTCTAGCCAATCCACTCTAAGGCTAAGACCTGTTTCATTTTTCTTATTGCTCATCAAAAAAGCACCTGCTCCATCAGAAAGCATCCATCGTAAAAAATCTTTTTCAAAAGCGATGTATGGATTTTCCTCCAAGGCTGTAAGATTCACCACTTCCTCTTCATACACCTCAGAGCGCAAAAGTCTTGAAACCCTTTCGCTACCGGTAGAAATAGCTGTTTTGGCATCACCCGTTTTTACAGCCATGTAAGCATATTTAAATGCATGCATACCTGAACAACAAACACCCGAAGGTGAAACTACCTCAATGGCATTGCACTCAGGCAGCCAACCATGCACCATTACTCCATGCGATGGTATCATTTGGTCGGGTGTGGAAGTTCCACAACTTAGTAAGTCAAAATTTTTCAGCTTTTCCGCATTATTATCAAAAAGAGATCTCACAGCCAACGAAGTCATCTGTGCATTGGTATGCGTACTTTTTCCATCTTTTTGCAAAGCATAAAACCTTCGTTTTATACCATTATTGCGAAGGACAATCCTTTTGGCTCTGGACACCTTTCCGTTTATAAGCCCCAAATATTCCTCAATTTCCTCATTGCCTATCGGCTCATTGGGAACATATGCAGCTGTATTCGTTAAATAAACTTCATTAATCATTCTTCCCGTTTAGTTCAATACTTTGAAAGTATCTTCTCTTACTATTACGTTTTTTGTGTGTGAATGGCCTAATTAATAACATATCTAATAGAACCACAAAGGGTGAAGCTACAAATAATGCTATTGCTAAATAATATTTAAAGACAACCAACCAAGGGTCTCGGTTCTTCTTTTTGCCAATAAAATTAGCCCAAATTGAAAACAAACGACCTGCCTTGCTTTCAATAAACATTATGTCAGGCTTCACTTCTACTCCACCATTATCTATAACCTCTTGTTGATAATCGTTCCAATCACCTGACTCTATATGGCTTTGTGCCAAATGCCCAAACTTTGATGCACTGGAAATATCCTTTTCAGAAACACCTGGTTTTGGAAATATACCCCATAATCGCTTCTTCTTTCCATACAATTGCCAATACACAATACTCACTGCGCTTGTCCAATTATGATGGCGATCAGCAAAAGCTACATTCCCTACCAAATTGGCCGAAGCATCCTTCAGTAAAACCTTTATTTTTTCCTGTGAATTGAGCCACATATTGCGAGAGCCAATAACCGTAATTACTGGCGTACCTTTCATCACGGCTTTTACTTTTGGATGCCTGAGCATCGAGGTTGCCGGAACGCTGGGCGACAGAAACCAGGGCTGATAACCAAAAATCACCAAATCATACTCGGAACGCTTAAAACTAAAGTCCTCCAATTCCACTGTTTCTCCTAGGGCAGACATAGGCATAGCTCTGAAAAAATCCTTTCCACTCCAGGGGAATTCAAAAGCCATTTTTGGAGAGATATTTACAAGCTCAAGATTATAATCTGCTTGCAAAGGTTTACAAAATTCATCTATTATACGCCCAAGCTGACCCGTTTGGGAATAATAAATGACGAGTACATTTTTGGTCATTAGTTGTTAATCAAGGTCTTCCGAGTTTAGAGCTTTCGAGGTTTTCGAATAGGCCAAAATAGCATTTTTCAACTCTTGTGAAAGTCCATTGTACGATTCCCTAATTTTAGATGCATCAGCTTCTATATTATCGCTATAGCCCAAAATTCTTGGAGCATTCTCTTGAATTAAAAGTCTGAAGAAAAGGTACTCTGAATTTTCGGGCTCTTTAGAAATGGCGTTTTCTAATAATGTATGACCTTCTTTAAAGGTAGATAGTTTATCTCCAGGACCACTTTGAAAAGCAGCAAACTTCATTAACAAAACCCCTTTGCTAGCTCTTTCTCTATTATTGTCAGGTTCCCCAATTTTTTCCAATAATAAAGCTAAACCTTCCTCGCTTTCACCAGAAAGTTGCTCATACAAATCACCTAATTCAACAGCATTTTGACACCAGGCAGTATTGGAGTTTAAAAACGCAAAAACGCTTACTAGCAAGACATATAACCAATTTTTCATTCGATAAATTTTCTTTTAAATAATCACAATAGTAACTCCACAACCTGTAGATAAGTCCGTCCAAGATAAAAGGGTTTTCATTTATAGACACAAACTATTTTTCAAGTAAGCAATATTTATAAAACCAATTGAAAACAAACCTGTTATGCATAGCAGCTAATCAGTTATAAACAAAAATAAAATAAGCATTATGAAAAAGTTGGAAAACAAAACAATTGCCATTCTAAGCGAAACCGGCTTTGAGGAAGTAGAATTAACCAGTCCTAAAAAAGCATTGGAAGAGGCCGGAGCAACCGTTCATGTTATTTCGCCCCAAAGCGGTACAATAAAAAGCTGGAATGACGGAAATTGGAATATGGATGTAAAGGTTGACAAAACTTTATCCGAAATTTCAGAAGGTGACTATAATGGCCTCATGCTTCCTGGTGGCGTTATCAACCCAGACAAATTGAGAAGAAACAAGGATGCTGTGGCATTTGTCAAGAGCTTTTTTGATAAAGGAAAACCAATAGCCGCTATTTGTCACGGACCACAAACCTTGATAGAAACTGGCGCGTTGAAAGGCCGTATTATGACTTCCTTCCCAAGTATTAGAACCGACCTTGAGAATGCTGGTGTAAATTGGGAAGATAGCGAGGTGGTGGTAGACCACGGACTTGTAACGAGCCGATCACCAGAAGATTTGGACGCTTTCAATCGTAAAATGGTTGAGGAATTTGTTGAAGGAATTCATGAAGAACAAAAGACTTCATAATATAACTTCCCTATTTTTTGAGAAAACCGTTCCACTGTTTAGCGGAACGGTTTTTCTATTTTTGGCAACATGAAAATTTTAGGAATTATCCCTTCACGTTTTGGTTCTTCCCGTCTTGAAGGAAAACCTCTCGCTGATATTAATGGAAAACCAATGATACAGTGGGTTTACGAGCGAGCTCAGGAAGCCCTTACAGATGTGGTAGTTGCCACCGATGACGAACGCATAATGGCGGCTGTCGCCAAATTTGGCGGTAAAACGGTAATGACCGGAGTACATCACAATAGTGGAACCAACCGATGTCTCGAAGCTTTTGAAATTTACAATGCCGAGAATAACATCAATCCTGAAGTGATCATAAATATTCAGGGCGATGAACCCCTTTTGGAGCCCGAACTATTGCAAGCTTTGGCTTCATGCTTTGATGATAAAAGTGTAGAAATGGCCACTTTAGCAAGTGCCGTGACTTCCAATGAAGATTTGTTGGGCGACAGCACCGTTTTCCTAACCATGGACAAAAATCAGGATGCCTTATATTTTAGCAGATCGCCCATCCCTCATGCGCGTGGTGTTAAAAAAGAAGAATGGTTAAACCATCATAAATACTGGAGGCATATTGGCCTTTACGCATTTACACCAGCTGCGCTGAAGCATTTTGCAGAAATGCCCGGAAGTAGTCTGGAGCAAGCTGAGGCCTTGGAACAACTACGCTGGCTGGAGGATGGAAAAAAACTAAGGGTTGCAAAAACTGATCACTCTGGTATTTCAGTAGACACTCCCGCTGATCTAGAAAAAGTAAGGAGAATAGTAGCTGAAGGAAATCTGTGATGAAGTACAGTGACTTAAAAGAGCTGCTAAACGAAAAAGCACTTCGATACAATTCTACTGAATTTATAGAATCTGACCCCATTCTAATCCCTCATCTTTTTACCAAGAAAGAAGATATTGAGATCAGTGGATTTTTAGCCGCAACTATAGCTTGGGGGCAACGCCCCACTATTATTAAGAATGCCAAACGCTTGGTTGAAGGGATGGATTTTGCTCCACATAATTTTATTCTAAACCACACTCCAAAAGACTTACAGCGCTTTGAAGGTTTTGTGCACCGTACCTTCAATTATGATGACTTGCTGTTTTTCATCACTTCTTTGCGAAACATTTATTTGCGCCATGATTCTTTGGAAAACTGCTTTACGCCAAAGAGTGGTGATGAAAACTTAAAGAATGGCATCAATAATTTCAGGAATATATTTTTTGAGATTGACCATTTGAAAAGAAGCAAAAAGCACGTTTCTGATCCTTTTAGAAATTCTGCTTGCAAGCGGATAAATATGTATCTAAGGTGGATGGTTCGCCCGAATGATGCGGGTGTAGATTTTGGTATTTGGAAAAATATTTCGCCTTCGCTACTCTCCTGCCCGCTTGATGTTCATACTGGAAATGTAGCGCGAGCACTGGGACTTCTTAAGCGCAAGCAAAATGATTGGAAAGCTGTGGAAGAGCTGGATGCTTCACTTAGAAAGTTCAACCCTGAAGATCCAGTGATTTATGATTTTGCCTTATTTGGGATGGGCGTTTTTGAGAATATTAAGTAGAAAACCTAAGAAACCAACTTCTTTATTTCTTTGGACTCGTAAACTTCATTAGCAATATCAAGGTTGGCTACTTTATGCATCGCCTCAGCTACTTCGCTAGCCTGAATGCCTTTGTATTTGGATGGAATCAAAAAGCCAAAGACTTTCATTACCACTTTGCCGAAAGCTTCGCCAAACCGGAATTCTTCCCTATTACCCAACAGCATTGATGGCCGGAAAATATGAAGGTGAGGAATACTCATTTTGCGTAAAGCATCTTCCATTTGGCCTTTCACTCTTGGGTAGAACATTTTGCTATCTGCATTTGCACCTAAAGAACTTACAACCAAAAACTTCTTCATACCTCCTGCAAGCCCAGCTTGCGCTGAATGAATCGGAATTCCAAAGTCTATTTGTTTGTAATCACTTACATCCGGAGTTTTACTTTGGGTAGTGCCAATGCAGCAAAAAATATGATCTGCAGGAATTGGTTCTTTGAAGAAATCTTCATTTGTAAGATTTCCAACTTTTACAGAAAGCCTGGGGTGTGAAATATCTAATGACTTACGGGTATACACCAACACTTCATCATAACTTTCATCATTCAAAAGTATCTGAAGCAATTCGCTTCCCACAAGACCTGTGGCCCCAAGTATGCATGCCTTCTTATTCAATTCCCAAACTTTGATTTAGATCTATTACTTCCCAGTGCCAACCCTTTTCGGTTTTAAATGTGCGCTTACCAGCCCACCTTAAAAGTAAACCACCACCAAAAAAAGATGCAGCTGTAATCCATTGTCCGTTGGTCAAACCTCCTTCATAGCTACTAGTGGCTCGGTTTATCAGTCCTAATGTAGTAAATAGCAGCGCACCACCGGCCAAAGCAGTTCCGGTAACCGTCATTATTTCGTTGTGTGTTCTAAAAGCTACAACATCTGTCAACTCATACGTTTTGCCATTTACAGTAATAGCTGTTAGTGTAACGTCATTCAATATTCCTTTAGTGAATTTTGTGCTTTCCGAGGTTTTAAAAGTTACTCTCTCGTTCAAGCCTATTCGCTCTTTTGGGAATTCATTTCCCTTTTTTATGTACAAGTATTTTTGAGCAGAAAGCCCAATTACACCAAGGGCAAAAATCATCGTAAAGAATATTCTCATCTAGCTGTCAGCGTTTAAATCGTCCGGTTCTTTTGTCCTGTAAATATACCTTATCCCGTGATTACTGCCTGAATATTCTTCCCATGCTTCTCTGTTCCATATCTCCTCGGGAATATCATCGTGACTTTCAGCTTCTTCAACTTCTTCCTCTACCAACTCCCAACTATATTTTTTGCTCCTTGGTGGTGATTTTCTATAATATATGGCCAGACCAAAACCGGCAAAAGCACCGCCAAGGTGAGCTTCCCAGCTTACAGTATCTTCAATGGGTAAAATTCCCCATACCAGGCTTCCATAAAAAAATACAACCAAAAGGGATAGTGCTAAAAGATTAGCTTGCTTACGCAAAATGCCACACAAGAATATAAATCCTGCCAAAGCATAAATTAAACCTGATGCACCGATGTGATAACTTTCACGTCCTATAAGCCAAGTCATAAGCCCCGAGGCGAGCCAGCTCACTATTATTACCTTCCATGCTATTCGGGGATAGAAATAAAACAAGCCTGCACCAAGCGCTAAAATGGGGAATGTATTATTTACCAAATGCATGAGACTACCATGAATAAGTGGCGAAGTGAAAATCCCGAACATACCTGCTGCAGAACCTGGTAAAACACCCAGGTGATACAGATCTAGCATAAAGCGGGAATCTGCCCAAAAAATCACCCATAATAAAAGGACAAAGTAAAAAGGCCTCAGCATATATAATCTGCCAGAACCTCCTGATTCTTGATTAGAATCTTCAAGAGCGGTATGAGTTTTGTTCACCTGTTGCACGCGTTTAAATATAGTATTTTTACCGTTTTCAAAATCAGAAATTCAAGTATGTCTGCACCCTTAGCCGAGCGTCTTCGGCCAAAAAGTTTTGACGATTATATAGGCCAGGAAGAACTACTTGGCAAAAATGGTTCCCTAAAAAAACTCTTGAATCAAAAAATAGTTCCCTCTATGATTTTTTGGGGACCACCAGGAGTAGGAAAAACTACTTTGGCCGGACTGATTGCCAAAGAGGTGGATCGCCCATTTTTTACTTTGAGTGCCATAAATTCTGGTGTGAAAGATGTGCGTGAAGTAATTCAAAAAGCTGAAAACCAAGGGATTTTTGCGCAAGGAAAGACGCCTATCCTCTTTATTGATGAAATTCACAGATTCAGTAAATCACAACAAGATAGTTTGCTAGGTGCTGTAGAAAAAGGCACTATAAATTTGATAGGGGCTACTACTGAAAACCCAAGCTTTGAGGTAATCAGTGCGTTATTGTCACGCTGTCAGGTGTATGTGCTCAAAGCTATGGATAAGGAAGCCTTGGATATACTTATAGATCGAGCACTTGAGCAAGATAAATGGTTAAAATCCAAAAAGCTTGTATTGAAAGAACGTCAGGCACTTTTGCGCTACAGCGGAGGTGATGCCAGGAAGCTACTAAACACCCTTGAGCTTGTAGCCGGCAACATAGCGGAAGGTGAACCTATCACTAATGAAACGGTGGAGCAATTGCTTCGTAGCCGACCTTCGATGTATGATAAAAATGGGGAGCAGCATTACGACATTATTTCAGCTTTAATAAAATCAATACGCGGCAGTGACCCCAATGCAGCAGTTTATTGGTTGGCCCGAATGATAGAAGGTGGTGAAGATCCAAGCTTTATTGCACGAAGACTTTTAATTTCTGCAAGTGAAGATGTAGGCATGGCTAACCCGAATGCACTGCTATTGGCCAACACTACTTTTGATGCAGTGAAGAAAATTGGCTGGCCTGAAAGTCGAATAATACTATCGCAATGTACGGTATATTTGGCGACATCGTCAAAAAGTAATGCTAGCTATGAAGCGATAGGAAAAGCACAAGCCTTAATAAAAGAAACGGGTGATTTGCCCGTTCCCCTTCATATAAGAAATGCTCCAACCAAATTGATGAAAGAACTTGGCTATGGAGCCGATTACAAATATTCGCACGCTCATGAAGGTAACTTTGCAGATCAGGAATATCTGCCAAAAGAAGTTTCTTCAACAACTTTATATAATCCGGGAAATAATCCTAAAGAAAGTGGAATACGTCAATGGCTACAAAAACTTTGGCCCAAGTATAAATACTAGATTTTTTAAAAACCAATTATCTTGGCCGTTTCAATATCGATCACATACTCAGAAATAATTCATGAAATATCTATTCCTTCTTATTACTCTATTTACAATTAATGTTGCCCACGCTCAAACTCAAGAAGATTTTGATGAAATGGGCCGGAAAGTACTAAGCATGGTTACCGATAGTGTTCCAGCTCAAACGCTTCAATTCATTCGCAGAAGCGAGTATTTTGAAGTGATTGATAAACAACCAATTTCGGACAATCAAAAAAGCATTCTTAAGCAAAAGCTTAATGTTAACCTCAGTGATCAACATAGTGTGGTACAAAATAGCCTAACTGGACTGAGGGAAACTTATGAAGTAGAGCGTAAAGAGGGTGCTACGTTTGAATATCATGAAACTATTTATGAATTGATGGATCGAAGTGTAGACACTTACACTGCAAAAACCACCTATTTATATAAAAGTGGTAAAACACAAACCTTAGTTTCCTTTATCTACGATGTAGCGTGGTTGGGCAATCGCTTTGTGCTGATTGGGGAAATAAAAGAAGACTTCTAAACGTTTTTGCTGCCAAGCATTGGCACAAACCTAAAGTCTCCAAAATCTTCTACACTAAAACTTCCATCGGCATCGCGGATTACAAGCTTCATCACTTGGCTCCCCTCACCCACTGGTATTACCATTCGTGCTCCAATGGACATTTGAGCTAACAGTTTTTCAGGAATTTTTGGTGCCCCGCAAGTTACTATGATTCGCTCAAAAGGAGCAAAAGAAGGCAGTCCGGCAAAGCCGTCTCCAAATTTCATATCAAAGTAGTAGCCCAGCTTTCGCATGGTTTGACGCGTAATGTCAAAAAGCTCTTTTTGTCTTTCTATGGAGTGTACTTTGCAGCCCATTTCATGAAGTACTGATGCTTGATAACCGCTACCAGTTCCTATTTCCAGTACTTTCATTCCTGGTTTTACTTGCAGCAATTCACTTTGAAATGCAACAGTGTATGGTTGTGAAATAGTTTGCCCTGCCGCAATTGGAAAGGCTTTGTCCTGATAGGCAAAATCTTCAAAAGAAGAATCCATAAAAAGATGACGTGGAATTTTCCCAATAGCCTTCAAAACCTCTGGTTGTCTTATTCCTTTAGTAATAAGCAATTTTACAAGCTTATTTCTTTGTCCTTTATGTCTTGGTAAATCGTTGAGCATAGCTCGGCAAAATTGAGAAATAAACGCGCTTATTGATACACCCTACTCCCAAAGATAATTAACAAAAATCTGTGAATACCTAAATCCTGTATTTATTGAGAACAGAGGCAAATGCCCTACATTTGCGAAAAGTATCCAAAATAATATGCTGAAAGTAGGCGTACTCGGTGCTGGCCACCTAGGAAAAATTCACCTGAAGTGTCTTAGTAATTTACCAGAACATTATAATGTAGTTGGCTTTTACGATGCTAACCCTGAAGTGGCAGCGAAGGTTAGTGATGAAATGGGTATTCCATTTTTTAGAACCATTGACGAGCTAATAGCTGCTGTAGATGTAGTGGATATTGTTACTCCAACACTCAACCACTACGACTGTGCTGTAAAAGCTTTAAAAGCTTGTAAGCATATTTTTATAGAGAAACCAATCACCGAAACTGCTTCTCAGGCCAAGCAATTGATTAAGCTTACAGAAGAAGCGGGTGTTTTGGCACAAGTGGGCCATGTGGAGCGCTTTAATCCTGCATACCTTTCCGCAAGAAACTATATTCAAAACCCAATGTTTATTGAAACCCACCGCTTAGCGGAATTCAACCCTCGCGGAACAGATGTGCCTGTGGTTTTGGATTTGATGATTCATGATATAGACATTGTGTTAAGTGTAGTAAAGTCAAACATTAAAAAGATAAATGCCAGTGGTGTAGCGGTGGTAAGTGACACTCCTGATATTGCCAATGCTAGAATAGAATTTGACAGTGGTTGCGTGGCCAATCTTACGGCCAGTAGAATTTCCTTAAAAAACATGCGTAAGACGCGTATCTTCCAGCGTGATGCCTATGTTACAATCGACTTTTTAGAGAAATCCAGCGAAGTAATTCGCATGAAAGACGAGGTTGATCACAATGATCCATTCGCTATGATCATGGATTTAGGTAATGGAAAGGAAAAACAAATTTATTTTGAACAGCCTGAATCCCTAAAAACCAACGCCATACAGGAAGAACTACAATCTTTTGCGATAGCTATCAATAAAAAGGGTGATGTGAGCGTTACCCTTGAAGATGGTTACCAAGCTTTGGATGTTGCCACTCAAATCTTGGAAAAAATAAACCTTAATCTTAACGTTATCGCCTAATACATGGCTAAAAAATACTTGAAAACGGCTTTTGCCGCTGTATTTCTATTTACCCTATTGAGCTGTGCTAAGGAAAGTAAAGAGGCTAAAAAACCTGTTTATCTTTCTATTGAAGACATGTTTGTTACTACAAACTATAGTTTGGAAGGAACATCTCATATGCAAATAACAACAGTTTGGCTTGAGGTAAATGGAAAATCTATAGGTGCATTTGAAATGCCTGCCACACCTCCTGTTATTCTAAATGAAGGAAGTAATAAAATACGCTTGTACGAAGGTATTACCATGAATGGCATTGATGCTTCTCGCGCTATTTATGATCGTTTGGATTATATAGAGTTTGACACCACTTATGTTCCGTCTGGCAGAGAAGTAGCGGATACAATGGTCTTGACTAAAGGACAACGTACAACTAATTACGCTAGTTTTTCTCAAATTGATATTTTAGAAACTTTTGATAATGCAGGCTTAAGTTTTGAAAAAACCAGTAGTAGCGATACCTCCATAATAAAGAGCAATAACCCTTCAGATTGGTTTATAAATCCACAGGATCCGACAGAGAATAATGGTAAATGTGGTGTGCTTTATACTAACTCAAAAGCAGATTATGCTGAAGTGGCAACCGTAAATTCTTATGATTTGCCAAGTGCTAACCTGAACGTGTATCTGGAAATGAATTATCGCTCAAACATTCCTATGATAGTTGGGGTAATTGCAGAAACTTCAACCGGTGCAATTGAGCAAAAAGCAACTTTGGGAATCAATCCAAAAGAAGACTGGAATAAGATTTATGTAAATCTGGTAACTGAAACCAGTAGCTATTTTGATGGTACCAAATACAAAATTTTCATATCCGCTGAGCATCAATCAGGCCTAGATACAGGCTATGTTTATTTAGATAATCTCAAGTTAGTGTATTAGGAGCCTATGAAAAACGATACTCTACAACGATTTAAATATATTTTAATGGACACTGTGGCTGCTATTTGCAGCTACACCATTTTATATGTATTTCGTAGGGTAGTTACCGAGTCCGGGCGTTTTGAAGTAAATGAGCTAAGCTTCAATAATTCGTATTATTTAGGGTTACTCCTCATTCCCGCCTTTTGGATCATCGTTTATTTTGTCACTGCATTTTATAGAGACATCTATCGAAGATCCCGCCTTAAGGAACTTATTTACACCTTCAACGCTTCCTTGCTTGGAGGTATTTTCATCTTCTTCGCCCTCATACTGGATGATTGGGTAGAAAACTATACCGATTATTACCGCGGTTTTCTGGTTTATTTTGTGAGCCATTTTGTACTTACAGGGTTTGGCAGGTTTATTATCAGTAGTAATACTGCGCATCGTATTCGCAAAGGAAAGATCTCATTTAACACCCTTCTTATTGGCAGTAATGACAAAGCAGCAGAGCTTTATACAGAAATTGGAAATCGCACAAAAACCGGGAATCAATTTGTTGGTTTTGTGAGTGTTCACAACAACATCCATGTGTTAGTCGAAAAAAACCTTGAACATTTGGGCACCCACACCCAACTTCCGGAAGTAATTGAACGATATAGTATTGAAGAGGTAATCATTGCCATTGAATCATCCGAGCACGAAAAGCTCGAAAACATCATCAATATTTTGCAGGATACCGATGTGAAGGTAAAAATGATACCCGATACGTATGATATCATTTCGGGTAAAGTAAAGATGGAGGCTCTTGCCTCTGCACCGCTTATTGAGTTAAATCATGAGCTAATGCCTTTGTGGCAATCAGTGGTAAAACGCGTTTTTGACATTGTTGTTTCTGCCTTACTTCTCATTCTGCTTTCTCCCCTTCTTATTTTCTCCGCTATTATGGTAAAATTATCCAGCGATGGACCTATTTTTTACACACAGGTACGAAGTGGTGAAAATGCTAAGGACTTTAGCATGATAAAATTTAGAAGTATGTGTGTAGATGCTGAAAAAGATGGCCCACAACTTAGTAGTGAAAATGATTCACGCATTACCAAATGGGGGCGCATTATGCGAAAGTATCGACTAGATGAGCTACCACAATTTTGGAATGTCCTTATCGGAGATATGTCTATCGTTGGGCCACGTCCAGAACGTCAATATTATATTGATCTTATCAAACAAAAAGCACCACACTACAAGCATGTACAACGCGTGAAGCCTGGCATTACCTCTTGGGGAATGGTGAAGTTTGGATATGCTGAAAATGTAGATGAAATGGTACAGCGCCTCAAGTATGACATCATTTACATTGAAAACATGAACCTTTTCAATGACTTGAAAATTCTTATTTACACAGTGCTTATTGTTCTTCAGGGAAGAGGAAAGTAATGGATCTCGATAAATTCAATCAACAGGCCAAAAGCAAAAGAGCTGAAAACAAGAAGTTTTTCAGGCGCCTTAAAAGTGTAAATCCTAAGAAATTGGATCAGCAGTTTCATGAACTGCATGACGAAGCTTTTTCGCACATCGATTGCCTTAGTTGTGCCAATTGCTGCAAAACTACCGGACCGCTTTTTACCGATCGGGATATTTCGCGCCTAAGCAAACATCTTGGGCAAAAACCAACAGAATTTATTGATGAATACTTGCGTGTAGATGAAGATGGAGATCATGTGCTCCAGCAAGTGCCCTGCCCTTTTCTAGGCGAAGACAATTACTGCTCAGTATATGAGCACCGTCCTAAAGCTTGTCGCGAATATCCTCACACCGATCGCAACAAAATGCACCAGATTCTTGAAATCACCCGAAAGAATGTAGAGGTGTGCCCTGCTGTTTTTGAGATTACCGAGGAGTTGAAAAAGAGAGTTTGATATATTTACTCCCGTTCAACTAATAAACTTGGCTTTATGGAATATTCAAGAGCTCAAATCATTGATCAATACTTTCAGCAAATAGAATCCGGAGAAATGTCCTTCTCCCAAATGCGTCCAAGCCTTCAAGATATGGGTGTCGAAAATGAAGAAATCAGTATCACTGTAAAACAGGTAGACAAGCAACTACAGCAGTCTGCGCATAATAAGGCTTCGCACTCTCTAGGAAAGAACATTTTTTATGGAGGCTTGCTATTTGCTGCAATTGGCTTGATAATTACAATCGGAACCTTCTTTGGCATCATAGATATTGGACCTGTATTTATTGTTGCTTACGGACCAGTGATAAGTGGTTCTGCAATAGCTGCGACAGGATTTGCAAAAATGAATCGAGGTACCTAGCACTAAACATTGCAGCATTATTATCTTGCCCCTTCAAATCTTAGAATGAAGCAAAAAAGTATTTGGATTAACATTTCAATGGTAATTGCCATTTTAGGGTCATTGAGCTATTACTTTTATGCTGAAACCATAACCCTCTTCCCTTCCTATTATCACGCCTGGACACAGTCTGACCGATTTGCCTTAGCACTTTGTTATTTGCAAACTGGCATGAACCTTTTCAAACCTTGCACTTTCAATCTGATGACGATTGAGGGCGTCACTGCCGTTGATCTCCCAATTTTTGAATACATCATTGCATGGTTTATGAAAATATTTGGTAGCGAGGCACCCTGGATTTTCAGAGCAACTACCCTTGTTTACAGCATAATCGGTTACCTATATTTGTTTAGACTTTCAAAACTTATTGGAGCTTCAACAGTTCGCTCCATAGCGATTGCGCTCTTTGCTTTTACTTGTCCGGTGCTTGTGTATTACAATGCTGGTTTTGTTCCTTCACCCTATAGTTTTGCCAGCATATTTATTAGCTATTATTTTGTTTTCCGATACCTAAAAGAAGCTAATACTAAACACCTGGCTTGGGGTCTGTTCTTCCTTACCATTGCTGCTCTATATCGCACACCGTATAATATTTTCCTGTTCGCGGTGCTTATTCAGCTTTCGCTAAAAGCTATCATCTGCAAAACATCTTACCGTAGGGAAGTACTCTACTTCGCTATTTCTTATTTTACAATAATTGCCTACTCCATTTATAAAGGAATGCTTGCTGAGAAATACGGCACCATGTTTCTTACAGAACTGCTATACCCAGAATCCTTTGCTGAGTTTCAAAATCTACTCACCGACATTTGGAACACCTGGAAATATCAATACTTCACCAAAGCACACTATCTGTTTTTAGGTTTGGGAGCCCTTGTTTTGGTTTGGAAGTTATTCGCTTTTAAAAGCTGGAATACGCTTCAAAAACAATGGGCACTTTTAACGGCTTTGATTTTAGCAGGAGTTTCACTCTACTTTGTTTTGATGATGCAGCAGTTCCCAGCTCACGACTATTACTTTATTGACAGCTTTTACCCCGGCATCATAATGCTGTTTGCATTAGCCGTTTCTTTAATCCCAAGCCGTCCAGGTTGGAACATAGCCTTTGTCATTGCTTCTGTTGGATTACTTTACAAAGGGACCTTGCAAGCAAAAGCGGTGCAGGATAATCGTTATACCCGCCAAAGCTGGGATGATGGCGAAACTACCCGTCACAACTTTGATGCAGCAGATGTATTTCTGGATGCAGCGGGAGTTGCCAAAGATGACCGCATATTGGTACTTGATGCCTACTCTACTAATGCTCCGCTCATCTTGTCCAAAAGGTGGGGATACACCGTGCAGCATACTACCAAAGAGAATCTGCAAAACGCAGTAAACGATTTTAACTATGATTTTGTGGTAATTCAGGACGAATACTTGCCGCATGCCATTATTTACAATCACCCCAACTTGGTGCATCATCTGGAGCCATTGGCTCATAACGGCAAAATATCGGTATACAAATACACCACAGATTCGTTGAACCAACATTTTTATGACCTGCTCCCAATTGACACTTCGGCTAGCAAGCCAATGGAATTGAACTTTAGCGACAGCATAAAATCATTTTGGTCAAGCCACTACGAAACCTTGGAAGATAGTATTGGTGAGCAATTTATTAAGATAAAAAGCACAGAACAGTTTGGACCTGCCTTTGGGCAAAAAGTAAGTGAGCTCCGTGGGCGCCATATCCTTTTTGAAATGACTTATGTAAACTCAGGCGAACCAACCATTACCGACATTGCGATAAGCGCTACTGACGATGTAAACACGAATTACTACAAAAGTATAAGCATGATGCTGCATCACACCAGCAAGCCAGAAAAGCTAAGGTGTATGTTTGTTTTGCCAGAAGGTTTAAATCCCGAAGATTTAGTAAAATGCTTCCTTTACAACTTTCGTGGAAATGAAATTACCGCTTATGGGTTTTCGGTTTTGAGTTATTGAACCCTAAAAAGTTTCAAGGTATCTTCTTCCATTGAATTTCCAGACATCCTTAAAAACAGGTGGTCATCTGTTAGCCTCACAATTTTACCGGAGCCCCATTTCTCTTTTATTTTATCAATAAAGTAAATCCGTTTGCCATCAGAAGTTAAGTCCCACTTTAGAGTTTCTTCTCCATCCCATTTTGTAAGTGTCACTGAATCCGGACCAAAGGTCATTTTTATTGGCCTATCAGCTTCTGTCATTCCAGGCGAAGGAGGAGGTGGTTGACGGTCATCATCTGGATGCCCTTGCCTCCATGTTCCGATTAGTTGATTATGCCTTGATACAGATTCAACTTTGAACAAAGCGATATTCTGTTTTGGTCTGTATATATTTTCGAATAAAATCGTATCCTCCGTACACTTTGTTATTGGAGCCATCCATGGAAGGATGCCGCTATTGAAAAGAAGAAAAGTAATACCATTATACTCAAAAGTACTCCAGCTCTCAGTTGGTAAATAGACATTCAAATCTCCGGTGTGTATAAATAAGGAATCATTGATGAAGTCTAAGGTATCTTCAAATCCAAAGTATTGAAAACTCCAAGAATCTTTAAAAAAATTATGTTCAACCTCAAAACCCTGATGCTTCAAGGGCAGTAGAATCACCATTCCTTCAATACCAAGAAATTGTGACAACACAATTGAATCAGAGGTAATTCGGCAACTTATATTCTCCCCCCACAAATTAAGGATTGTATCATTTAATTGGTATTTGGAGGTATCAATTGAAATCCTATTTAATTTGTTTGCTGCAAAATCTCCAGCTTGAATTGTATGGACCTCGCTCCCATGAAAATGAAGTAGGTTTCTTGCACCTCTGAAATCTGCTTTTTCTCCTTTATCTTTTGAGTAAGCAATAAACCAAAGCCCATCTAACCTTTCAGGTGTATTACATGATATGATAAAAAGAAAACAAAGTAAGTACAGTAGTCCGCTCCGCATCACTCAAAATCCTGATACAGCAAATACTTCTTTCTAACTTTCTTAAAAGCTTCTAAATCTGAAACCCAACTTTTGCGAATATCTTCTACTGACTTTCCTGCAACGATGTCTTTTCGCAATTGATCATTTCCCGCTAACTTATCAAAAAAGGAAGTGAAAAACTTATCCTTATCGGGTGACATATTGTAAGCTTCCAAAAGCCAGTACATGTACATTTCGCCAAGCCCACTTATGTAGTAATGTGCAAACTCGCTCAAAGGAAAACCGTGACAAACCTCACCCTCATACTTCGGGTGTTTGGCGCCCTCATTGCCTTTTGGCGTAAAGCTATAATCTGTTGTGGTGAAATACGGAGCACCAATTTGCTGAAAAGGTTTGTCCGTTCCGCGGCCCACACTAACTGTGGTTCCTTCAAAAAAGCAAAGCGAAGGATAAAGCGTAATGGCATCATCGTTTGGCAAGTTGGGTGATGGCTTTACCGGTAAGGAATAGGTAAGCGTATGATCCCAGTTTTCGCATTGTACTACTTCCAGTTTACACTGAATACCATTTTTCAACCACTTCTCGCCATTTACCATTTTGGCGTATTCGCCAATACTCATTCCGTGTATTACAGGGATGTGATGCATACCTACAAAGCTTTCAAAACCTGACTGAAGTACAGGGCCATCTACATAATATCCGTGAGGGTTGGGACGATCGAGCACTACCAATGTTTTTCCATTTTCAGCGCAAGCTTCCATCACATAAGTAAGTGTAGAAATGTAGGTGTAGAAGCGCGCGCCCACATCCTGAATATCAAACACCACAATATCAATGTCTGCCAACTGCTCGGCTTTGGGCTTTTTGTTATTTCCGTAAAGGGAAACAATGGGCAAACCCGTGCTTACATCTTTGCCATCTTTTATAAGTTCACCTGCCGAAGCTGTGCCTCTAAAGCCATGCTCGGGGGCAAATACTTTTTTCACAGCTACCTTATTTACCAAAAGGTAATCTACCAAATGTCCCTCTTTGGTCATAGACGTTTGATTGGCCACCACGCCCACTGATTTACCATAAAACAAAGGCAAATACGCGCCTGGGCGATCAGCAGCTACTGTTACGTTTTCGGCATAGTGTACCTGTGAAAAAGTGAACATGGGAAGCAGCAAGGCTACATACACCAAATGCCTATATTTGGCAACCGCACTTAATAATGTCATAAGCTTGAATTTCGAATTTTTTATTGCAAACCGAATTGTAAAAAGCAAAACGGCAGCCAAAAAAATCTCCCGTCCCGTAATCCGTATTTCCGTTGGAGCTATTGCCCTCGGCATCATCATCATGATAGTGGCCATGGCCACCGGAAACGGCCTCAGAAAGGAGATCCGCAACAAAGTAATCGGATTCAGTGGACATATTCAAATTCTAAACTACCAGCCCAACCCTACTTATGAACAAACGCCCACTGACCTCCCCGATTCAGTATTAACGCATATTTCGGGCATTTCTGGTGTAGAGTATATTCAGCCTTTTGCACAAAAAGCAGGGATTATAAAAACAGATAGCCTGTTTGAAGGCGCTCTTTTAAAAGGCGTAAACGCAGATTACCACTGGCAAAATCTTGCAGGGTACATCACAGAAGGTAAGGCTCCCACCATTGGCCAAACGGGCTACAATGATTCCATTCTCATAAGTCGGGCGATTGCCGATAAATTAAGCTTAACGCTGAATGACAAGTTTAGCATGTACTTTGTGCGAGAAGCACCAAAGCCACCGCTGTTGCGGAATTTCTACATCTCAGGGATTTACCAAACGGACTTTGAAGAGATTGACAATAATTTCCTTATTGGTGATATCAAGCATTTGCAGCGCCTCAATAAATGGGACTCTACAGAAGTTGGGGGTTATGAAATATTTTTGAAAAATGATGACAATATTACTGCTACCAACGAGCAAATTCGCTTGCTACTCCCCTATGATCTGGATGCCTTAAGTGCCCGCCAGCTCAACGAACAACTTTTTCAATGGTTGGATTTATTTGACCTGAATATCATGATTATCATCATAATTATGATTGCTGTGGCTACCATCAATATGTCCATCGCCCTCCTAATTTTGATTTTGGAACGAACCCAAATGGTAGGAATTTTAAAAGCATTGGGCAGTGCCAATGGAAGCATCCGAAGGATATTTTTGATAAACGCCACATATCTTATTCTACGAGGCCTCTTTTGGGGCAACCTTATCGGAATTGGGCTTTGCTTGCTTCAGCAGCAGTTTGGCTTTGTGAAACTGGACCCGACCACATACTATGTAAGCGAAGTCTCGATTGATTTAAACATTCCTTTTCTACTGGCCCTTAATGGAATTACGGTTTTAATATGCCTCATTTGCCTGATACTTCCATCCTACTTAATTACAAGGATTTCACCTGTGAAAGCCATAAGGTTTGATTAGTTTTGCGGCATCAAAAGACTTGAGAGTTTAGAGTTTAGAGTTTAGAGTTTAGAGTTTAGAGTTTAGAGTTTAGAAAAATATTCAATTTTAAATATTAAATAAAGCATGCGTCCAGTAAAGAAAATTTACGATAACCTATTGGAAACCATTGGAAACACTCCTATGGTGAAGCTTAATAAAATTGCCGAAGATATCCCTGCCACTGTTTTGGCAAAAGTGGAATACTTCAACCCTGGTCATTCTGTGAAAGACCGTATGGCTTTGCAAATGATTGAAAATGCTGAGAGAGATGGTCTTATTAAGCCAGGTGGCACTATTATCGAGTGCACTTCCGGAAACACAGGAATGGGCCTTGCTCTTGCCGCAATCGTAAAAGGTTACAAATTGATCTGCACACTTAGCGACAAGCAGAGTAAAGAAAAGATGGACATCCTTCGCGCTATGGGTGCCGAAATTCACGTATGCCCAACAAACGTAGCTGCCGAACATCCAGATTCTTACTACTCGGTAGCAGAGCGTTTGAATAAAGAAATTCCGAATTCCTTCTACCCTTTTCAGTATGATAACCCTGGAAATGCTCAAGCGCATTACGAATCTACCGGTCCTGAAATTTGGGAACAAACAGATGGTAAAATCACACACTTTGTAGTTGGTGTTGGTACTGGTGGTACTATTTCGGGTGTTGGAAAATACTTGAAGGAAAAGAACCCAAACATCAAAATTTGGGGAGCTGATACTTATGGTTCAGTTTTTAAGAAATACCACGAAACAGGTGAGTTTGATGAAAATGAAATTTACTCTTACATCACCGAGGGTATTGGTGAAGATATTTTGCCAAAGAACGTGGACTTCAGCGTGATTGACCACTTCGAAAAAATAACCGATAAAGACGGTGCTTTAGTAACTCGCGAGTTAGCCAAAAAAGAAGGAATGCTTTTAGGATATTCTGCTGGTAGCGCTTACCAAATGATTCGTCAGATGAAGCATACACTTACCAAAGATGATGTGGTGGTGGTACTTTTCCATGACCATGGTAGCCGCTACGTTGGTAAAGTATTTAATGACGATTGGATGCGTGATCGCGGATTTTTGAACACCGAAAATTCAACTGCTCTTGACCTTGTAAAAGGACATAAAGACTTGAACCTAATCACGGCTAAGAGTTCTGAATTGGTTTCTCACGCTATCCTTAAAATGCAACGGTACCAAATCTCACAAGTTCCTGTAATGGAAGGCGATGAATTTGTCGGCTCGTTGGACGACAGCAAGCTTTTCCAAATGATTATTTCTGATCCTTCTGCTGGTGACAAAACCGTGCGTGAAGTAATGGGCAAGCCTTACCCTATCATTGAAAGCAATGAAGATGTGAAGAAAGTAGCTTCTCATATTTCTAAAGAAAATGACGCTGTTTTAGTGAAACTGGAAGATGGTAAGCATCACATCATCACCAAGCACGACATAATCGGAGCTTTGAGCTAAAACTTTATGGCGATTTATACGGATCAGACAAATCGCAAAATTGAACTCAGCAGCAAACCGCTGCGAATAATATCTACTGTGCCATCCCAAACCGAGCTTTTATATGACCTCGGTTTGGAAGCACAAGTGGTAGGCATCACGGCCTACTGCGTACACCCTTCCCATTGGCTTAAGGAAAAAACCGTAATCGGTGGCACCAAGAATCTAAAGCTCGACCTTATCCGAGAGCTTAAGCCAGACCTTATCATTGGTAATAAAGAGGAAAATATAAAAGAGCAAATCGAAGCTCTGGAATCTGAATTTCCTGTTTGGCTGAGCGATATCGTTACCGTAGATGATGCTCTGGATATGATTTCCGAAATCGGAAAAATCACTGAGACAGAAGAGCTCGCCAATTCTATAAATGCTGCTATTTCTGAAGAAAGACTAAAACTAAAAGGTATTTCTCAAAACCGCTCTGTGGCTTATTTTATTTGGAATGAACCGATGATGGTAGCAGGGCAAGACACCTTTATAAACAAAATGTTGGAGGAAGTTGGTTTGAACAACGCCTTTGCGCATCGTGATGAACGCTATCCTCAAATCACTGAAGATGATTTAAAAGAAGCCACTCCTGATTTGATTATTCTCTCCTCTGAACCGTATTCTTTTACCACCAAACATCTGCACAACTTTGGTCAGCAATTCCCAAATGCTAAAGTCAAACTTATGGATGGTGAAATGTTTAGTTGGTACGGAAGTAGAATGGTGAAGGCTTTCCCGTATATCGGGAAGAATTTGGGGAAATAAGTAGGCCTCCTTTTTCACCCTTCGATACTATTCTTCCTATGGTCAGAATTACTCAGGGTGACATCATATCCGGCTGTCAGGCTGAGTTTTAAATGTTGCGGAGCAAAACATTTAAAGTATCGAAGCCTAGTTTATTTTCTGACCGCCCCCATTCTTTGATACAATCTCTCTTCGATCGGTCACTCAAGGTGACATCATGCTCCGTCAGGCTGAGTGGCGCGAGGAACGAGCGATGTATCGAAGCCTGAATTAAAAACCGTAATTTCATTCATCTATGAAAAATTACTACGTCTATATCCTCAGCTGCAATGACGATTCTTATTATACCGGAATCACAAACAATATTGATAGACGAGTTGCTGAACATAATTCTGGGGAAGATACCAATGCATACGTTTTTCCCCGAAGGCCTGTAAAGCTAATATGGTTTGCCTCTTTTACAAATCCGGAAACGGCAATAGAAAAAGAAAAGCAGATTAAAGGGTGGTCACGAAAGAAAAAAGAAGCTTTAATCAATGGTGAATTTCATCTACTTCCTAATCTTTCAAAGAAAAAATTCGAGTAATTAACCACCCTTCCCCGCCATGCTGCGGGGCAAGCTGATACGATTCTTCCTATCGTTAGAATCACTCAGAGTGATAAACCTTGTCAGGCTGAGTGCTGCGAAGAATGAGCAGTTTATCGAAGCCTTAATTGACAGCTCACTATTACTCACCCTTCGATACAATCTCCCTCTGGTCGATCACTCAGGGTGACATCCGGGATTCTAATAACTTTTCAGAATGGCAGGCTGAGTGCTCCAAAAGCAATCGGAGCGTAAGAAAGTCTGAATTCTAATCATTCCGGGCGCAGTAAAACGGAGACCCGGAATCTCACACTTAATTGTTGAGGGAAATATTCCAGATCTCCGCTCTGCTTCGTCTGGAATGACTTATTTCTTCTCCTTCAAAATCCCTTTACAGATTCTTTTGATCATTGCAGGACCTTCGTAAATAAACCCAGAATATACCTGTACAAGGCTTGCTCCTGCTTTTAATTTTTCTAAGGCATCTTCTGCTGTGAATATTCCACCAACTGCTATAATTGGAAATGCGCCATTTGACTTGGTGTGCAAATAAGAAATAACCTCCGTGGCTCTTTGACGAACAGGCATTCCGCTCAATCCTCCCGCTCCTATTTTTTCCACTTCCGTGGAATGTGTTTTTAGATCAGCACGAGAAATTGTGGTATTTGTGGCGATGATTCCATCAATCTTGGTGTCGCGAACGATCTCGATAATATCATCAAGCTGCGAATCTGTAAGATCCGGTGCAATTTTTAAAAGAATTGGCTTAGGGTGAGCCTGAGCCATATTTTCATTTTTCAGGGCGCTCAGCAGTTTTTTAAGCGGCTCCTTTTCCTGAAGGGCTCTAAGGTTTGGGGTGTTTGGCGAAGAAACGTTTACCACGAAATAATCCACATAATCAAAAAGGGCGTCAAAGCATTTTAGGTAATCATCCAAAGCTTCTTCATTTGGGGTAAGCTTGTTTTTCCCAATATTTCCACCAATGATTAGTTTGTCACCTCTCCTGTTTCTCAATCGCTCTGCAAGCTCTTCTACTCCTCCATTATTGAAACCCATTCTATTGATAATACCCTTATCTGCCGGAAGGCGAAATAAGCGTGGGGTTTCATTTCCAGGCTGTCCAACGGGAGTCACGGTTCCAACCTCAATAAAGCCAAAACCAAAGTTTGACAACTCATCGTAAAGTTTTCCGTCTTTATCAAAACCAGCCGCAAGGCCAACAGGATTGGTAAAGTCGAGCCCAAAAACATTTACTGCCAGTCTCTTGTCATCTACTACATAAAGGCTTCTGATTATTCCTCGCATTCCTGGAATTTTATGCGCCAGCTTTATCATTTTAAAAGTAAAGTGGTGCACTTTTTCAGGATCGAATTTGAAAAGTATAGGACGAATAATGCTTTTGTACATGACTTGCTTGAAATTTGCTGCGAAAATAACACTATTTAAAAGTTTTCTTTTTCCATACAATGGAATAATTGAAGTATCAAAACTTCACATTTTTCCCTATCTAATCCTTTATATTTGCCAGCTATGTCAAAAGACTTCATCAACATAAGGAATAAGAAAGCCAAGTATGAGTACGCATTCATAGATACCTATGAGGCGGGAATTAAATTACTGGGCACTGAGATAAAATCAATCCGTGAAGGCAAAGCCAGCATCATGGAAGGTTACTGCTATTTTAAAAATGAAGAGCTGTATGTGAAAAATATTCACATTTCTGAATACAGTTTTGGAAGCGGCCACAACCACGATCCACTTCGTGAACGCAAGCTGCTTTTGCATAAACGCGAACTTCGCAAACTGGAAGACAACCTGACTAAAGGTGGAAACAACACTATTATTCCGCTAAGGCTTTACATTAATGACAAAGGAATTGCCAAAATGGAAATTGCTCTGGCTACTGGTAAAAAGCTTTACGATAAGCGCTCATCCATTAAGGATAAAGACATGAAGCGCGAGCATGATAGGAGGTTGAAAATATAAATCAGGAATTAGAAGATTATTTCTAATTCCTGAATCAATTTCAGCTATTTCGTTCTACTTGGCTCTAACAGCCATCAAAGTGTTTTTGAGCAAGCTCACTCTAGTCATTGGGCCAACGCCCCCTGGCACTGGAGTTATGTAAGAAGCTTTTTTAGAAACGCCTTCAAACTCAACATCTCCTTTAAGACGGTAACCTGATTTTTTAGATTTATCAACCACACGTGTAGTACCTACGTCTATAATTACAACACCATCCTTCACCATATCTTCTGTAATAAAATCTGGCTTACCAAGAGCTGCAATAATAATGTCAGCATTTTTCAGTAATTCTTTAAGATTTGTGGTGCGGCTGTGGGTAAGTGTTACAGTGGCATTTCCAGGATAGTGGTTTCGTCCCATCAAAATGCTTGCAGGTAAACCTACAATATGCGAACGGCCAACAACTACACAGTGCTTACCTCCAGTTTCAATATTGTATCTATCCAAAAGATCCATTATTCCCATTGGGGTAGCCGGCAGGAATGTAGGAAGATTAAGTGCCATTTTACCCAAATTCTGTGGATGGAAACCATCTACATCTTTTTCTGGGTCAATAGCCATAATCACCTTTTGATCATCTATATGATTAGGTAATGGAAGCTGCACAATATAACCATCAATATCTTTGTCTTTGTTCAGTTTATGCACTTCCTCGAGCAATTCCTTTTCGGAAATAGTTTCGCTAAGCTTTACCATTGTTGTGTTAAAGCCTACTTCCTCACAGTCCTTAAGTTTTGCATTTACATAAGTTACTGAAGCACCATTATTACCAACAAGCACCACCGCCAAGTGAGGGGTTTTACCACCTTTCTCTTTTAGTGCTACTACCTCATCCGCAATCTCGTTGCGAATTTCTTGTGATGTCTTTTTTCCGTCTAGTATAATCATGTGTTCAGCTTTTCAGTTCACAGTCCACAGCCTGTAGAACTCTCTAAAAAAAAATTTTAATAAATCTATCGACTGTTGACTGTCGTCTAAAAAACTAATGCTAAAACGGTCTACCTCCACCGCCTTGCATTCCTTTCATCATGTTGGCCATTTTCTTTCCGCCACCACCTTGCATCATCTTCATCATTTTGCTCATATCGGCAAATTGCTTCAGTAGCTGATTTACATCCTGAATGGTTTTTCCACTTCCTTTCGCAATACGCTGTCTACGGCTACCATTTATAAGTTTTGGGTCTTCACGCTCGGCTGGGGTCATGCTATGAATAATGGCTTCTACACCTTTAAAAGCATCATCATCAATATCGATGTTCTTCATCATTTTCCCCATCCCCGGGATCATGCCCATCAAATCTTTCACATTACCCATTTTCTTGATCTGCTTTATCTGACCAAGAAAATCATTGAAGTCGAATTTATTACTGGCAATCTTCTTCTGGACTCTACGAGCCTCATCTTCGTCAAACTGCTCCTGAGCACGTTCCACAAGAGAAACCACATCTCCCATCCCAAGAATACGATCGGCCATACGCTCCGGATAGAAAACATCTAGAGCATCCATCTTTTCACCAGTACCAATAAACTTGATAGGTTTTTCTACAACAGTGCGAATAGTAAGTGCCGCGCCACCACGCGTATCACCATCTAGTTTGGTAAGAATAACTCCTTCGTAATCTAATACATCGTTGAAGGCCTTAGCCGTATTCACGGCATCCTGACCTGTCATAGAATCTACTACAAACAAAGTCTCGTCTGGCTTGATAGCTGCATGCACATCGCGAATCTCCGTCATCATCGCTTGGTCTATTGCCAAACGACCAGCAGTATCCACAATCACCACATTAAAACCATTCGCTTTAGCATGAGCCACAGCATTGGTTGCAATACTTACTGGATTGTTATTTCCTTCTTCAGAATAAACCTCAACACCTATTTGCTCACCAACTACTTTAAGCTGATTGATAGCCGCTGGACGATACACATCACACGCTACCAAAAGTGGTTTCTTGGTTTTTTTACGCTTAAGGAAGTTAGCCAGTTTTCCAGAGTGAGTAGTTTTACCAGAACCCTGAAGACCGGCCATCAAGATTACACTTGGTGAAGATTTCAAATCCATCTCCGCCACGCTACCGCCCATAAGTCTGGCGATTTCGTCACGAACGATTTTAGTCATCAATTGGCCTGGCTGCAAAGAAGTCAATACCTTTTGACCAAGAGCTTCCTCTTTGATTCTTCCGGTTACTTCTTTGGCAATTTTATAGCTAACGTCAGCATCTACTAACGCACGTCTTATCTCTTTTACCGTTTCGGCTACGTTTACTTCCGAAATCTGTCCATGCCCTTTCAGTACATGAAACGCCTTGTCTAACTTGTCTTGTAAATTATCGAACATATTGTTGCAAACGGTTTAATGGGCTGCAAAATTAAAGATTTGAAATGGGTTGAGCGAATAAAATAGTAGAGAGTGTTTTACGTGGGTTATAACCACTGAAAGCACAGGGTTACACAGAGCCTTTTCCCGCACAGCTCAGTGCGACTCAGTGAAACTCTTTGGTAAATAAAAAAAGTATTAAACCTCATCGGAACCACTGAGCGCACAGGGTTATACAGAATTTTTATCAACAATCCTTCTAATAGTTCTGTAAAAACATAGGGTATAAAGCCTTAGCTAATGAAATTAAGAAAACATTTTTAGCCAATAAATGGAAAATTGCTAGTTGTCACAATCAAACTTCAAACCATCGACTTTAGCGAGATTAAGGTTTTTAAGAGTGTAAAAAATTAAACGCGCTACATCTACCTTCCCCTCTCCATTTGAAAAAATCAAATACTGCCATTCACTTTCCTCTACATCCATTGTTATTACAAACTTTCCTTTTGAAGATGTAACAGAAAGCTCATCTACGATATTAAGCTTATAACCATCATTTGCCCATTCGCCTAGATATATACGCACTCCTTTTTCGACACAACACAACACGTCATTTGCAAAGTCATAATCTATCGCATCCAAATACATTATTCCTTTTACAATTATATTACCGTCCACCGAATCAACTTTCTCAATACCCCAAACCCAAGCTAGGTCACTCGGCTCTTTACATAAAAATCCGCCCTCTTGTTTTACCTCCACATGGAAGTAATTCGAGTCGACTGGTTCATATTGTCCATAAGCTGCCGTAATATGAGTCAGCACAATAATCAGAACTAACCAACTTGAAATTTTCATTGTCTTGTATTTATTATTCAATACTTCAAAATATCCTCCAGCCCTTGCTTTATCAAGCTTAGTTGTCCATCCTCTATTGCTCCGATCTTCCTCTTCAGTTGTTCTTTAGCTACTGAGCGCACATGAAAAACCATTACTTCGCTTTCTTTTAAAAGTCCATTATTAGTATTTGGCGTAAGCACCACATTGCCTTTGTATTTTTTTACACTGGTAGAAAGCGGACACACAATTACCACATTAAGATATTCGTTCAGGAGGTTTCCGCTAATTATCACTGCAGGCCTTCTCCCCGATTGCTCGCTTCCTGTGGTTGGGTCAAAATACATTTCCCAAATCTCACCTTGCTTCATCTTCATCATTTAATTGAGCCATGTACTCATTCATTCCTTCTTCGGCTATAAGTATGATACTTTCATCTTGTCCAGCTTGGCAGTAAGATTTTACATACTCCGCTCGTGTGAGTTGATCTAAATAGATCTCTAAAGCCTTTTCTATGAGCTTGTTTTTGGGAAGGTTTAATCTTTGTGCAGCTTCACTCAATTTCTGCAAAAGTTGATCGGGTAAGGATGATGTGAAAGTGGTCATTGCTATTTCATATTTATAAATCAGAAATATGAAATTACTCTATGTACATCGAAATACTACTCATGAGGATCTCACAAATTTTTATGGAAAAACCCGTCATCAGTCACTGAACAATTAGCTGAAAAAATTTTCGTCAGACTATTCCTCCATTTCATTGAACAAAATACCTTTGTGTGCATTACAAAATAAAAATAACAACCATGTTTAGAAAAATTTATTTACCCCTATTGGGATTGGCAATTGTAGCATCATGCTCCAGCCCTGCCACTAGCGAAGAAAATCAGGAGGAAATTATAGACCTGAGTGATGATGGCAGCATTACTGCCGAGCCAGAAAATGATGCTCCTGAGAGTTACGAAAAAGACGGTTTGAAAATTTACCCTTTTGAAGGTTCTCCCAAATTTGAAACTGCAGAACTTACAAGAAACACTCCTGCAGATGATATAAAGGCTACAAATGGCAAAGTTGCCTTTGATTTTGGTGTAACCAACTATGAGCTTGGTGCACAAACGGAAGGTGCTGGAACCAATGGTTTGGCAAACTCTGACAAAGGCCAACACATACATCTAATTGTAGACAATGGTCCATACAGCGCCCATTATGATGCTAAATTTGAAAAAGAATTTGAACCAGGACATCACGTAGCTATTGCTTTCCTTTCAAGAAGCTTTCACGAAAGTGTAAAAAATGGAAAAGCAGCTACCATTTTTCAATTTACCACAGGTAAAGATCAGCCTGAAGTTACTCCTGTAGATTTAGATGCTCCAATGCTTTTTTATAGCCGTCCAAAAGGAGAATACAAAGGAGCTGGTGCTCAAAAGATTCTTTTAGACTTTTATGTTGCTAATACTGAACTTAAGCCAAATGGTCATTCAATAATTGTGACAGTAAATGATAAGACAAAGTTTGAGTTTGACACCTGGCAGCCATACCTTATTGAAGGTTTACCAATGGGAGAAAACACTATCAATATAAAATTGGTAGATGCTCAGGGCAATTTGGCTAACAGTCCAATGAACGATGTAACACGTACGTTTACTCTTTCTGCCGAGTAAGGAAAATTTCACACTTTACCTTAAGAGGAAGCTTTATGCGATTACTGATAGAGCTTCCTCTTTTGCTAATTTCTAAAGGGATTACTCCCAAAATAAGTTAGATTTGCCCTACAAATTATATTAACAATTAAAATTTTACAAAATGAAAAAACTTTTACTTTCATCTTTTCTTGCACTAACTACGGTATGTGGCTTCGCACAACTGGACTTAGCAATTACTCAAATTGTATCTCCTAACGCCTCAGCCACGATAACCGATGCACAGCAAGTTACAAGTGAATTCGTAGTTACCAATGATGGAACTACCACCCTAAATCCTAATGACACAATTTATTTCAGAAACGAGTTAAATGGTACCACACAAACTTACACAAGTGGAGGTTCTCAATTTAATGTATTCAGTTATATACTAACTAAAACTTTAGCACCAAATGATACCGTGTTAGTAGGTATCACTTTGCCTATTGCTTGGTCGGTAAATAACGTTATACCAGGAGCCACTTTTACCTGGGGCTTTAATGTTAGAGGTTCAACATGCTGTCCAACGCTGGATGATGATGATGTTAGCAATAATGTGCTCTCAGTTAATCTTACCGCTGCTGGTACCGTTGGACTAGAGGAAGATGTAAACATTACCACTACAGAGGTTTACTTTAGCGAAGGTTCACTTTACGTAAACGGGGAAAATCTGAATGGCGCTAGCAAAGTAGAACTTTACAACCTTTTGGGACAAAAAGTTTTTGAAAGCACTATTTCTGAAACAACCTTCAACGAAGTGTATGACCTTTCATTCCTAACTAATGGTATTTATATTTCAAACATTAGCGATTCTAAAGGAACTGTTATAAAGTCAACTAAAATAATGAGGTAAGTCTTATACATTATAATAATAAAGGAGGCCGGATGAAAACATTTTCATCCGGCCTCTTTTTTTTACACCAATTTTGAAGTGCTTATTTCAAGTATCGATATTAGTCGAGGGTTTACTCTTCTTTCTCATATTGATGTTCACCACTTCTGTTGCTAATGAAAAGGCTACGGCAAAATAAATATACCCTTTAGATATATGTTGATGTAAACCATCTGCTATCAACACAAAACCAATGAGAATCAAAAATGCCAAGGCTAAGATTTGCAAGGTTGGGTAGCGCTCTATAAAAGCTGCAATCCTCCCAGCAAAGATGAGCATCACAATAAGTGAAATCACCACTGCCAATATCATAATAAGCAGTTCTTCTGTCATACCAATTGCCGTAAGGATAGAGTCAAAAGAAAAGACAATGTCCAAAAGACCAATTTGAATAATGATAGAAACAAAACTCTTTTGAGCCTGCTTCTTCATACTTTTTGCGTCTTCCTCTTTTCCTCCCCCATCTATTTTGTGATGTATCTCGCTGGTGCTTTTACCAATGAGGAAAAGCCCGCCAACGAGAAGCACCAAATCACGACCAGTGGCCACAAATCCAAAAATTTCAAATATGGGTTGTGTAAAACCAATTATCCAGGTGATACCCAAAAGCATGATGACCCTTAAAATAAGAGCAAGACCAATTCCTGCTGTGCGAGCCGTTTTTCGTCTTTCTTCAGGAAGTTTATTGGTGAGTAATGAAATGAAAATAATATTATCAATCCCAAGAACTACTTCCAGTAAACTAAGTGTAAGCAAGGCTATCCAAGCTTCCGACTGCAAAAAGATCTCAAAATCCATAACTAGGCTGTTTCAGCCTCTGAACTAAAAAGTGGGTAACTCTCCATCCAACTATTAATTTCTGATTTTACTTCAGCAATTACAGCTTCATCGTCAGGGTTGGAAATCACACGATCCAAAAGATCGGCAATCTTATCCATATCATCTTCCATCAAACCTCTTGATGTAACAGCAGCAGTACCAATGCGGATTCCACTGGTTACAAATGGCGACTTATCATCAAATGGAACCATATTTTTATTTACAGTAATATCTGCCAACACAAGGGTGTTTTCGGCTTTCTTACCACTAATGTCCTTATTTCTAAGGTCGATAAGCATACAGTGATTTTCCGTTCCACCACTAATGATATCGTAACCTTTACCTACTAATACATCCGCCAAGCGAGCGGCATTTTTCTTTACCTGAAGGATATATTCAAAAAATTCATCGCTCAAAGCTTCGCCAAAGGCAACCGCTTTTGCAGCAATTACATGCTCCAAAGGTCCTCCCTGCATTCCTGGGAATACGGCAGAATCAAGCAAAGCACTCATCATCTTCACTTCGCCTTTTGGAGTTTTTAATCCCCAAGGATTTTCAAAATCTTTACCCATCATAATCATTCCTCCGCGTGGACCACGTAAAGTTTTATGAGTGGTAGTGGTTACAATATGGCAATGCGGCATTGGGTCAGCCAAAATACCTTTGGCGATAAGGCCAGCCGGATGTGAAATATCTGCCATTAAAATTGCTCCAATGCTGTCAGCGATTTGGCGAAAACGCTTGTAATCAATATCTCTGGAATAGGCAGAAGCTCCGCAAATAATAAGCTTTGGTTTTTCAGCTTCAGCTACTTCTTGTGCCATATCATAGTCTATAGTACCAGTAGCTTTATCTACACCATAAAAACAGGTTTCGTAAAGCTTACCGCTAAAACTTACAGGCGAACCGTGAGTAAGATGTCCACCATGTGAAAGATCAAAACCCATGATTTTATCTCCAGGCTGTAGGCAGGCAAGGTAAACTGCAGCATTAGCTTGTGATCCAGAATGTGGCTGCACGTTTGCGTATTCAGCACCAAAAAGAGCTTTAGCACGATCTATTGCCAAAGTTTCTACCTGATCTACTACCTGGCATCCTCCATAATATCTTTTACCCGGAAAGCCCTCAGCATACTTGTTAGTAAGTACCGATCCCATAGCGTCCATCACCTGCTGGCTCACGAAATTCTCTGAGGCTATGAGTTCTAAACCTTCCATTTGGCGCTCGCGCTCATCTCCTATTAAGTCAAATATTTGCTGATCTCTTTGCATTTTTCTATCTAGTTTTTTGAGGGTGTCTTTATTTTTTAATCTTTGCTCAAAAATAACCAGAATATGCTCACAGCAAACGATCCTAGTCGCAAGTCTTGGTTAAGTGTTCCACAAGACAGTGATTTCCCGATACAAAACCTTCCCTTCGGTGTATTTTTACCCGAAGATGATTTTACCACAATAGGCACCCGAATTGGCAATACTGCTATTGATCTTTCGGCCTTGCATCAGCTTGGATACCTTGATGGCATTGTACTTCCAGAAGATGTGTTTCTTCAGGATACTCTAAATGATTTTATTACTCTTGGCCGTCCGGTGTGGCGTCAGGTACGCAATAAAATTGCCGAAATATTTGACGAAAAAAATGATATCCTAAAAAATAATACTGAGCATCGCGAGCAAATTCTCTTCCCTATTGAAGAGGTGCAAATGCTTTTGCCCGTATTTATTCAGGATTATACAGATTTTTACAGCAGTATGGAGCACGCCATGAACGTAGGAATTATGTTCCGTGGTAAAGAAAATGCCTTGATGCCAAACTGGAAACACCTTCCTGTAGGTTATCATGGACGTTCCTCTTCTATCATTGTTTCAGGCGAAGATATTCACCGTCCGGTAGGACAGATGAAACCAGCGGATGCTGACGAGCCTGTTTTTGGCCCATCAAAGCTTTTGGATTTTGAATTGGAAATGGGATTCATTACCACTGATGGAAAACACCTTGGCGAACGCATTACCACCGATGAAGCAGAAGATTATATTTTTGGAATGGTACTTTTCAATGATTGGTCTGCTCGTGATATACAAGCTTGGGAGTATGTGCCGCTAGGGCCATTCTTAGGTAAAAACTTTGCTTCATCAATATCTCCATGGGTAGTAACTTTGGATGCAATGGAACCTTTCCGCGTGGAAAGTCCAAAGCAAGACCCAACTCCACTACCCTATTTACAAACCGAAGGAAAACGCACATTTGATATAAACCTCCAAACGTTTATCCAGCCAGAAAACAGCACTGAAAGCAAAGTGTGTGAATCTAATTTCAAGTATTTATACTGGAATATTTCACAACAATTGGCTCATCACACGGTAAACGGTTGTAACATTAATGCCGGAGACATGATGGCTTCTGGAACCATTAGTGGCCCTGAAAAGGAAAACTTTGGTTCTATGCTTGAACTTTCATGGAGAGGTGCTCATACCATCACATTAGATGATGGTAGTGAGCGTAAATTCATCAATGATGGTGATACAGTAATCATGCGTGGATACTGCAAAAATGATGATGTAAGAATCGGATTTGGCGAAGTAACTTCAAAAGTACTTCCAGCTATTTTATAGATTTCTGATTATTTAGATAAATTTAAAGACCTGTTTTGGCTTAGCTGAAACAGGTCTTTTTAATTTCTAAACTATGCCCGTAAACTACTATAGCTATTCGCACGAAAGTGCAAGACTAATAATAAGGCCGCTATTACTGGATGATTCAAAGTACTGGGACGACTTCATGAATAGTGATGAAGCCACTGCCTTATTTCCGCCCAATCTTAAGCCTCCTCATTTTACTGCCGAAGATTGGATTGCACGACAAAGAAAACGATATGCGGATGATCAATTGGGTTTGCTTGCTTTGATTGAAAAAAAATCAGGAGATTTTATAGGCATGAGCGGCTTACTAAAACAAGAGGTAGAGGGAAGCCCTGAAATTGAAGTTGGTTATCACCTCCTTCCAAAATTTTGGAAGAAGGGATATGCTAGAGAAGCGGCACTTTACTTTATGAAGTTTGGTTTTACCGTATTAAAGCCTGAATCCATAATATCCTTAATACATATCTACAACATACCATCTCAGCGTGTTGCTCAGACAAATGGATTAACCACCAACAAGAAAGTTATCAAAAATCACGGTCCAGCTTATGTGTACAGAATTTCTGTAGAAGAATGGGCTAAGACTCGATCCCCGCAATAATTTTTTGCAGTTGATCCTCGCCTACAGGTTTTATAAGATAATCCGAAACATCGCTAATGGCCTTGGCTCTGTCTACGTCAGCAGGATCTACAGATGAGCTTACCATGTAAATTGTAATTTCCTTACCAACCTTAGGCTTTAATTCTACAAACTCTTCTAAAAACTCCCAACCATCCATTACCGGCATATTGATATCTAAAAATATCACATCGGGAAGGGCTTCTGGATTTGAAACATTGTCCAGCATAAAATCAATTGCTTCCTCCCCATCAGAAAACACCAAGATTCTTTTAGCTATCTTATTACCCTTCAACCCCTTGGTGAAGGTAAATTGATAGATATCATCATCATCTATCAGACAAATTATAAATGGTTTGTTCATATGTTCCCTTTAATAGTTTAGTTTTCGTGAGTTGATAAACTTACAACACAAAGAATAAACCTAAGCATCTTCGAATAGTTTTTTAATAGCGTATTATCTTAGAACAAAAAAAACAAAAATTATACATTTAATAATCAAACTCTTCCTACAATACTAGGCTAGCTCTCCCATTGCAGCTTTATTGGTTTACTTTTTCTACTAAAGTAATTGTGATCCAAAAGAATGCAATTCAGACCTCTGGTATTTGAAACTAAAGACACAGGTACTGTACGACTACCAAGAGTAGTTATTCCCTTACTTTTTGTACGCGAGCAGATTCTTGAAACCAAATTCAAGAAAAAGATTCTTTCAAAAAAAGTTTGTTTAGAACAACCGACTAATAGTGTTGGAAGGATATAGATCTTAAATGGAAAAGGTAAACTCATTTAATAAGAGTATTAAATTGAGCAATTCGATGAATGATGGATAACAGAAACAAATGAAAAAGTAAATATTGCTGACAAACTATCTCTTTTTAGTGACCATTGGAACCCAAGAATCATTGGTGAGCTAAATGGGCAACATGTAAAACTTGTCAAACTAAAGGGTGAGTTTGTGTGGCACAAGCATGATCATGAAGATGAAATGTTTTATGTGCTTGATGGCTGTTTGAAAATTGAATTTAGAGATAAGATTGTAGAGCTATTAAAAAAATGAATTTATTATTATTCCTAAAGGCACAGAGCACAGACCGGTGGCTACTGAAGAAGTTTCAGTGATGCTTTTTGAACCAGCAACTACCCTAAATACAGGTGACACATTTGGTAACCTTACAAGAAATGAGTTAGAAAAAATTTAGATTTATTTAAAGGTAATAGTAAAAGTTGCTCCCTTTCCTACTTCACTTTCTACATCAATTTTTCCGCCCATACTCTGTATGTTATTGTGTATTAAGTACAGTCCAATCCCTTTACTATCTTTATGATCTGTAAATTTCTGCCTCAAGCCAAACATGCGATCCTTAAGCATTATAGCATCAAAACCTTTTCCATTATCTGAAAAACTCAATTGTTTTATTCCATTGTTCAATTTGGCTCTAATGGAGATGACCGGAAACTCATCTGCCTTTGAGTATTTAATAGAATTGGTTATCAAGTTTAGAAAGATACTCTCCGCATAAATACGACTAAAGTGAACGGTAGAAAAGGCCTTTAAGTCAAGCTTAAAAGTAGCTTGACTGCCTTTTATTAGTGAATCTATGGATTTACATACCTGATCAAAAATAGCTCTCAGATCCACTTCCTCTATCTCAGCCTCTGTTTCTTTTTCTTCCCGCTCCAGTACATCCAAATATTCGTTCAGGGTATTTTTCAAATTTTGAGTAGCCATATTCATCGACTCTAAAATTTCAATTGTTTCCTCATCCTTTATTTTGGACATATCCAAAAGATCAAAAACCATTTGAAGATTGGCTACAGGGGAGCGCAAATCATGTGAGGTTGAATATGTAAGCAGCTTTAGGTTCTTATTTACATTGCTCAGTTTCGCTAAAAGTATATTTCTTTCCTCTTCAAGTTTTTTAACATGGGTAATTTCTTTTGCAATTGCATAAACCAGTCTTTCACTTTTTAACGGGATAGATGTCCAGGAAAGCCAAACCACCTCTCCAGACCGTTTCACGTATCGGTTCTCGAAGTTCAGCAGAGGTTTATCATGTTTTAGTTGCTCCCTTCTTTTATCTGTTACCGCTTTATCTTCATCTAGAATAAAATCATTGATGGGCTTACTGTAAATCTCTTCTAGAGGGTAACCAAGCAAATGTTGAAAAGCAGGATTCACTTTTTTAAAATATCCATCAAAGCCAGCTATGCAAAGTACATCAGGCGATTGTTCAAAGAAAGGCTCCAGTGAAATATCCTTCTTCTGAAATTGTATTAACGAATCCAAATTGGTCGAGGTGGCTTTCTGTTCTATCATCGTTCAATCCTTGTCTGCATGAGTTAGCGCGAGTCTAAAAATATAGTTTAGCGTTCAAAATCACTACTATCATTCAAAATTTAATAATTTGAATTTGGATTTTTAAAACTAAAGCTGCTGGCAAATTTAATCTAAGCTATTTTGGAACTTATTCAATAGAGGGGTTAAAATGAGTTCCGTATGTTATATTTAACTCCATCTACTTCAACTATCTCCCTAAAATAGGGTTATAACATAAAATCAAAAGCAGAATGGGACTTTTTAATAAAATACTCGGAAATGCCAGCGCGGTAGATTCCAGCAAACTACAAGAAAAGTATAGTCGCCTACTTATGGAAAACGAAAAGGTAGAACTTGGTTTTACGCTATTTCGTGATGTATTTATGTTTACAGATAGACGTTTAATTTTGGTAGAGGTGCAAGGGGTAACCGGTAGCAAAGTGGAATATAAATCTATGCCTTACAAAAGTGTATCTCGCTTTTCACTGGAAACGGCTGGTACATTTGACTTGGATGCAGAGCTTAAAATTTGGATTTCCAGCGAGGATGAACCCTCCATCTGCAAAAAGTTCAATAAAAGTATAAACGTATATGAGGTTCAGAAGTACCTTGCCCAAAAGGTAACTTAGATTTTTCCTTTTTAACAATATGCTGAATAATTTGTTACAACCTGATAAAGAAGAAGGCCGCTCCAAAGTAATTTGGAGCGGCCCCTTTCCTTATTAACACATCTAAAACAAAGCCCCCTAGTCTTTAATCAGACGTTCTTGGGTGCTTAGGTTATCACTGCTTATCTCTAATAGATAAACACCTTTTGGCAATTTGCCAATATCCACGGTTCCTTCAAAGTGGCCGTTAATATTATCTTTTACCAAATACATAAGCTCTTTGCCAGCCATATCCGTAATTCGAACGCGAGCCTTATCTGAAGCTTCTGTCTGGAATGAAATATTTACCACACCATTTGATGGGTTTGGATACACTCTCAAACTGCTATTCAATACATTTCCCTCTATTCCAATACCTTGCACCACAACAGTACTGGTAATAGTTTGTGTACCACAAGGGCCTGTAATGGTAAGTGTAACTGTGTAGCTACCATTAGCTGTGTAAGTATGGCTTGCCATTACTCCTGTTCCTGTATTTCCATCACCAAAATTCCAACTGTAGCTAGTTGCACCTTGTGAAGAGCTGGCATCAAAATCTACCACTTGGCCTGTCATTGTAGCACCTTGTACGTTGCTTGTAAAAGCAGGTACCTGTGACGCGGAGGAAGAATACAAAATTTTAGTTCCATCAGGACGAGGACAACCTCCAGAAGTAATCTTCCAATCGTAGAAGTAATAATAGTAATCAGGGCCAGAAGCAGAAAAACTATGACCTGTGATACTTGCTACCCCTGACGCTGTATAAGGGTAAACCGCTCCGGCACTGTTTCTCCATAAACCGCCAGTGGTACTTCCTCCACCATGCATTTTGTAAGTACCCGCTGGAATGTTCATTCCCACAGCTATTCGTTGCTTGGTTCCTGCTGCAGTTACACCGGTTACTGGTACGGTTACCGTTTGCAAGATGGCATTGGTAGTAAAGTCTACCAAATTGATGTTCACATTTCCATTAGCATTCGGATAAACAGTTATACTATCCAAAGTGAATGCTTGTATTGCAGTAAAGTAAAGTTGCTGAACTGAAGGATCAGTAAAGTTAGCTGCCACACCTATGGAGTTGCTCACTGGTCCAAATCTATATTGCTGACTCACGCTGGAAAGTGTAAATGTAGTATCAGCTGCAAGCAATGGTCCTACCACTAGTGTATCACCGGTGCCCAACACCACTCCATTTATATCCTTCCATTCATAGTTATCTGCAGTTCCAATGGGTGCATACAAAGTATCATAAGCTCCCGCGCAGAATGTATCCATAGCAGCGGTTACGATTGGTGCCAATGTATTTTTGAAGGTAAATGTAGTCGTAACTGTGTCGTTACTTCTATCTTGATCATTACTCAAATTAGTATAAACCTCAACATTGTAAACTCCACCGCCCGTAGTATTTATAGGCCCTAGGTTTAGGGTGATAGTTCCCAATGTAGACAATGGTCCTGCATATGTAGTGGTTAGGGTAGTATTTACAGACCCGCTAATTACCGCTGTTAATGGAATACCCGATAAGGATGAAAGACCATAATTAGCCAATGAAATATCCACTTGAGTAAGTGCATCTCCACATGAGCCGGAGCCGGGGTTGCTTGCAATTGCCGTTACAGCAATGTCAAAGTTTAGGGGTGTGAATTCATCTGCTCCCAAGTCTACTACTGTTGATCCGTTAGCTGGTCTCACATCCCCATCAATATCTACCAAAACTCCCACAGTATTATCACCGGCATCATTTGCCAAACTTCCTACTACATGAAGATCGGTGGGTGTAATAAATATGGGTGCTCCTTCTACTGAATTCACGTTAAGTAATGGAAGTGCTGTTTTCCACAATGCCAAAGACGTATAAGTTGGAGTTCCATCTTTTATCAGATCTGTTCCACCGCGCTTATGGTATAGGTTGTAGTTCACCACATTGGGTGTTACTACGGCAGTACCCGACTCAAATGCATAGTTAGAGCTTCCAACAAAAATGTTATTTCTCACATCCACAGAAGTTGGTGTAAACTGTCTATAACCATACGCTCCTTCCACAGTGTTATGAAACACATTCAAATAGCTGATGCCAGTAAAGTAACATCCTGAACCAGTTGATAAGACCATGTTGTTGATAAAAGTACTTTTGGTAGCAGGCACTCCAGACAAACCTGAGTTGGCAGACGAAAGGTATACACCATAGGTTTTTGCATCACTAATCTGGTTTCCTTCTATATAGAAGTTATCAGCATACACCATGTAAAATCCATAACTAGCGGTGTTTCGCAGGCCATTTACGCTGTTTTTCTTGATAGAAATTTCCTGATTATAATAGGCGTATACACCATACAAATACTGATTGAGCAAAGTGTTGTTTTCTATTATTGCACCTTTCACTTTTGAGGTAGTGCCATTTCCATAGGAAACTATTCCATAATACCCACCAACTACGGTGTTACCCATTACCTTTAGGTAATCCACATCGGCTCCGGCCGAAAGTCCGGTAGCACTTGTGCTGGCAACTATACCCGCCATTGCAGTGCCAGTGCCTGTAGTACTTACTCTTATGTAGCAATTTTCTATTGTGTTGCTATCAGCATTGTTGTGTAACCAAACACCACGTGCAGTATTATTTACTATGGAAAGTCCTTTGAATGTAAAATGTTTAGCACCATCCAAATCGATAACGGCAGTACTACTTCCTCTCAAAGTATCTCCAGTAGTAGCCGAACCATCAAAAGTGATCGTATTAATCCCACTAGCTCCATCAATTTCACCGATGGTTTTGCTCACTATATGGTTTCCCGCTTGAACATTAAATACCACAGCTCCTTTGATTCCACAGCCATTTAATACATCAATCACACTGTCAATGGTAGCAAAGTTAGACGGACCTATAGGACCTCCCACTGTGTAAGTTCCTGCATTAAGACCGCCACCTAGGCAAGGCGTACAGAAGGTGTATGGCCCCATTACCGGAGGTGCCCCAGGTATTGTGCTGGTACAGTTTTGAGTTATATAATAATCATAGCAAGAGTTGCCGTTAAGACCAGTAATATTAGAAGTACTTGTGCCCACAGGTACAGTTATAGTAGTCCCTACAATTGAAGCTTGCTTAAAACCAACAGGGCCCCACTCAATCATAACTCCAGCTGGATTTGAATTCCAGGAAACCGTAGCCGAGCTTGAAGTAATATTACTTGTTGTCAAACCACTTACACCCGTGCATGGTGAGCCGGTAAATTCGATAGCACCCGGATCTACCGGCACTGTACGAAGTACATTATTAATATCAGTAGCTACATCGCTGGTAAAGTTTACCCCAAACCCGTCAATTACATTTGATTGTGGTGTAAAATTACCTGTAGCAGTATTTACAAAATAAGGCCTTGTAAACTCAGATACTTGATCGAAACCTGTAGCATTTTTCCAGTTTTGGAAAGATGTAACAGCCGCTCCTCCATAGTATCCAAAAGTGCTTACAGTAAATGTAGGTGGCGCATAATACACGTTATTATTCACTATAGAACTGGCATCAACAGCTCCACTTTGGTAATAAATGTAAGATGTGCCAGTACCCACTTTCCTGTTAAGGTAGGTCAGGTTATTCTGAAAATAAGTACGATCGGAAGTACCCGGATTATAAATCACATAAGTGGAAGCAGATGTTCCTGTTGAATTTGCGTCATCTGCAATCACGGTATTGTGAATCACCTTAGCATAAGAAGTGATGTATGGTGCAAACAAATACTGTGTGCCTGCACTATTAAAATTATAGATTAGGTTATTTGCCAAGATGCCATAATTAGCAGCACTACCTATAAAGCTGTAGGCATATATACCATAAGCTGTACTTGTGGTTGTAGTATTTAATGGAAATGGATCATGAACCTTGTTTCCAATAATCTTAGAGAAATGATTTACATAAGCATAAATACCATAGAATGTGGTATTACCTGTTCTATTTGGACGATGTATCTCGTTACCATTTATCATCGAGCCTCTAGCATAGTAATTATAAATACCACCATAGTAAAAATCGCGAACCTGGTTATTTATAAACTGGTTTCCATTTAGCGAATCCGTACTGGATCCATAAGCTATGATTCCATAGTAACCACCTACAATGTTGTTATTAATAATTGTATTGTAGTTTCCACACGAGCCAGAAATGGTGGCAGAACCAGCAGAACCAGAAATCACCACTCCACAATAATTGCTAGAGGTAGCCACAGAGTCAGTTAACACAGTACAGTTACTAAGTGTATTATGATCTGCATTGTTGGTAAAGGACACACCAAAACCATAGGTCGCTCCGGTAGCCTTTATTATTAGGTTATCAATGGTAAACCAATCCGTTCCATTAAAAATAACGGTACCTCTTTCAGCCGAGTTTCCAGCTGAGTATTGCAATGTTCGGCCATTTCCATTAATCAACACTTGATTTGTAGATGATACTCCTGTAATTGTACCAACCATAAATTGCTCATTATAAGGGCCAGAGTTTGGAGCTACAGTCACCACTATCGGACCGCATACACCATTTGCCATAAGAGCCGCTGCCAAAGATGTAAAAGAAGTAAAGGTGCTATCATTAGCTGCAATTAGCGAATTGATGTATAAATTACCCGAATACCCAGACCTTACATTTGTGGCAAATACATTGTTACCTGGATCCGTATCTACTCCCGGCCCTATACTTACAAGAGTTGCTACCACTGTGGTATTTGTATTTGCCGTAAGAGGAATATTGTATAAGGTGTCATAAACACTTAATCCTGTTGCAAACACACCACTCAATAAAATTGGAGTTTGAGGAATACCATTTACAGTATAGTTCAAGGTAGCCGAAAGCACTGTATCAGTACCTACGTTGATCAACCTTACTACCAAGTTTGTACTAGAGCCACAAGAAGCACCAAGCTGGCTAATGGAAGCAATAGAAAGATCGGGGCCTGGAGGGGGTGAAAATTCCCAAATTCCCGGATCAGGGGCTGGCCCTCGCGCAATACCACCAAAGTCACTTGAAACAATAGATTGAAGATTAAGACCAATGTTATTAAAGTAAGCAGCGGTTGGCTGATACAAAGTATTTGCATCAAATAATGGGTCACCAATAGCAGAATTGACATCGTAACTACTTGCGGTTTGCCAATTAGCAAAGGTGCTTTGATTTGAGGTATAATATCCATAGTGATCATTTCCGGAACCAGCATTGGCCATGAAGTAGGCATTGCGGTCTATGTCCATTACACTAGTTGTAGTACCAGCATATATCGCATGATGAGGGCCACTTCCTCCTCTATTTATAGAAATCAAGTTATTCTTAAACTCTATTCCGGTAGCAAGGGTAAGTTGATAAAACCCTCTTGTAAGTCCTGCCGTTGACCCTGGAGAATTTGCAACTATAGTATTGTGATAATATTTCCAACCATCAGAAGACGTATTGTAGATATAGTAGTGCGCACCGTTGTTTTGGTTATCTGACATAAGGTTGTTAAACACTAAACACTCTGCGCCCGGTGTATTATCGCTTGCTGAGGAATAAATACCATAAAGAGCTGTAGTTGTCCCTGTAGCTTGCTTAAACATATCATGAACCCAGTTATTGCTAAACTGAGATTTATTACCCACGCTACTATTGTATATCCCATAACCGCCACCATAAGCGAGACGATTCGGACGACTGATCTCATTTCCAATCACGGTCATACTGTCTTGCCCACTATTGTAAATAGAATAGTAATAGGCATCCTCAATCTTATTTCTAATAAGGGAATTGCCCACATTACGAGAGCCTACTGTGGTAGTAGCATATGACATCAATGCATAGTATCCTCCTATTATTCTATTATTTTCAATTAGATTATAACTTCCTGAATTACCGCTTGTGGTAGCAGAAGTCAAACTTGAACTCATTACCAGACCACAATGGTTTGAAGAAGTGGATGTAATGCTGGTTTCAAGCTTACAGTTTCTAATAATGTTATTGTTTGCCCCATTGGTGAGTTGCAAAGCCCATCCATAAGTTGTGCCTTTATTTACAATGTTTAATGAGTCTAACACAAGGTAGTCAGTTCCGTTTAGCAAAAATGCAGTTCGCTCATTGCTGGTGTTAGTGCTATCTCTAAGCTCATTTCCATTTCCATTAATGATCAATCGTGCTGATGGGCCAGCTCCGTTAATTTGACCAAGCACAAAACGCTCTTTGTAAGGACCAGAATTAGCCACCACATTTACAGTTACATCTGCGGTAATGTTTCCACAAGACAGGGCTGTAGCTAAATCAGCAAAGCTTTGATAGTTGGTAGCCGAAACAGGTGCGTTTTTATTAATAGTGTAGGTTCCGGAAAGGGTTCCTCCTTGCGTTAAAACCTGTACTGATGAAGAATAAGTGGTAACACCGCAAGTCACTCCTGCTCTGTAGTAGGTATTTACAGTAGGGTTTGCTGTTACTAGTGCCGAAGTGGCTCCTGCAATATTTGTCCAGTTTACATTGTCAATAGAAGATTGCCACTGATATGTTTGGCCCGTACCTGTGGTGTTTCCCGAAAGGGATAAATCCACATTTCCTCCAACGCAAACCAATCCTGAATTGGCAACCGCAGTACCTGCAACTGGTGGGTTGGTACATGGCCCAACCAAGCCATATGTTAATGTTCCTAAAAATCCTCGTGGTTTATTGCCTAAAGCAGACGGTAATGCGCCACCATATCCGTAGATTGTGGATCCTGTTACCCCCCCTGTTCTTAATGTAACGGGACCATGAGTAAACGCAGTTGGAGACACAGGGCTCGCAGTACCTGAATAGCGCATCCCGCCTGTAATTACTATACCTATGGGAGTATTTACAGGTACCAAAATAGGCACAAAGCTTTGAAGTGGCACAGGAGTACTGTTAATTCCACCTCCACCTGCCACAGCACAGGTTTGATTCAAAACCCAACCATTAGCTGCGGTTATTTCCAAGTTTCCAGCAGTATTTAATGGAGCTGAAGCTATTCCTCCTACCCTTACCCAAACATCGGATGAACTTACACCAGTGTTAAATACATTGGAAATACCAGTAATTTCTACCAGCGTAGTACTCTCTACTTCAAATGAAACGGCTGAAGAGCCATTATTGTCAGGGTACACCGCATGTGTATTGATGGTACCTTGACCCATCGATAAAAAACTAATTAAAGTTCCGAAGAACAAAAGAATATTCTTTTTCATAGGGATAAATCATGTTAAAATTAATCGGGTACTGAACCTCCTTCAGTCCGCTCAATTTTAATCAAATAACTAATCCCTAGATGCGATTTAGAAGTGTGAACACATAAGAATCAATGGAACTAACCCTCTGTAAACGTGTTGCGTAGAATTTGTCTCTCACAATGATTTGAAAATAACCACTTTGATTTTTTTAAACTCTTACCAAACGACTAAATAATTTTTCAAAAATTAAATCCAAGTCTCCTTTTTTGTAGAAAAAGTACCAATTACATAATTTCACCTTACAGAATAAGACTACAAAAACTTATGATTAGCGAAGGATATTTTCTCAAAAACCTCCCGATCATTCTTCATCCACAAAGCCAATATTGTAATTTTAATGGTGTTAAAAATCCAACTTATTCGATATAAAAACTCATTATTTAAATGAATGAAACTTAAATAGACAAACTGTTGTAACTCCCTCTAAAACAAACGAACAAAGCAAAGTCAACTGCACAAATTCATAACACTTATAAGACAATAAATACAGATAAGATCCAAAATAAAACCCCGTTTTGGTTCCGACAATTATCTGAACCAAAACGGGGTTTTGCAATTTTATGTAGTTCTAGATTAGAACTTGAATCCTACACCAACATTTGCGTAAGTAATACCAGCTCCCAACTCACCTACAACGCAAAAAGTGTCGCTAAAATAATAGCGAGCGCCAACGTAAGCATTGGTATACACTCCATGGTGAGGCTCGGCATACCCGAAATTCCCATCATAATCACCATTATAAAGACGAGCACCCGTTAAAAGCCCTGCGTATAAATCAAGATTTTCAACTCCTGTCCAATGAAAATTACCTCTTACTCCAGGCAGAAAACCTACGTAGTTATAATCTGAGCCAAGGTAAGAATAACCCGACCAGCCCATACCAAGGTATCCACCCATTCCAATGGAGAAATCGCCATTGATAAGATCACCCCAAAAACAATGATCAAACGCTACGGCCAAACCTGGAGCCTGGTTGTATCCACCTGGAAAAACTGTTGATCCAAACCCAATCGTAAGGTTTAGTACATTATCTCCTTCATCAAAAGTTTGTGATTGTGCTGCTGGTGAAGCCAGTATAAAAACTGCAAAGGCAAATAGTACTGTGATTTTTTTCATGTTCATTTGGTTTAAATTAGACTTGCAAATTAGTAGTTAACGTAATAATGTTGACTGATAACTTCCAAAATTGCAAACAACTGTTTGTGCAATATTTTACTGCCATTCTAACTTCAGTTCAAAGGAAATGTTCAAATAAAAGGCCACCCTAAAGCAGCCTTTTTACCAAACTGTACCGCAAAAGTTTATCCGTTTTTAATCAGCTTCTTGTATTTCACTCTGGTAGGTGCAATATCACCAAGACGTTTCTTCTTATTCTCTTCGTAGTCAGAAAAACCTCCCTCGTAATAATATACCTGAGAATCACCTTCAAAAGCCAGAATGTGTGTACACACTCTATCTAAGAACCAACGGTCGTGAGAAATAATAACTGCACAGCCGGCAAAGTTTTCCAAAGCTTCTTCCAGTGCTCGAAGTGTGTTTACATCAAGGTCGTTGGTAGGTTCATCCAGTAGCAATACGTTTCCTCCTTCTTTTAGCGCCATTGCTAAATGTAGGCGGTTGCGCTCACCACCAGAAAGTACTCCTACTTTCTTACTTTGATCTTGCCCCGCAAAGTTGAAGCGGCTCAAGTAGGCACGTGCATTCAACTTTTGGTTGCCCACCTCTATTTCTTCATTTCCTTGCGAAATAATTTCATAGATAGATTTCTCTGGCTTTAGGTCTTCATGACTTTGATCTACGTAAGAAATCTTTACAGTTTCTCCTACGTCAAAGGTTCCAGCATCTGGTTCCAACTGATCCATTATCATTTTGAAAATGGTGGTTTTACCAGCACCGTTTGGTCCAATAATCCCAACGATACCCGCAGGTGGAAGACTAAAATTCAAATCATCATAAAGAAGCTTTTCACCAAATGCCTTTTTCACATGATTAGCATCAATCACATTACTACCCAAACGAGGACCATTTGGAATAAACATTTCGAGCTTTTGCTCTTTATCTCTTTGCTCCTCGCTAAGCATTTTATTGTAATTGTTCAAACGGGCTTTACCTTTTGCCTGACGGCCTTTGGCTCCCATTCTTACCCAGTCAAGCTCTCGCTCAAGGGTTTTTCTACGCTTGCTTTCCTGCTTTTCTTCCTGAGCAAGGCGCTTCGTTTTTTGATCCAACCAGCTGCTATAGTTTCCTTTCCAGGGAATACCCTCACCACGGTCAAGCTCAAGAATCCAACCGGCCACATTATCAAGAAAATAACGGTCGTGAGTTACCGCAATTACAGTTCCTTTATACTGCTGCAAATGCTGCTCAAGCCAAAGCACTGACTCCGCATCCAAGTGGTTGGTAGGCTCATCCAGTAGCAAGATATCTGGCTGCTGAAGTAATAGGCGGCAAAGAGCTACCCTTCTACGTTCACCACCAGAAAGCACACTTATAGGAGTATCAGGCTCCGGACAACGAAGAGCATCCATTGCACGATTCAGCATCGTATCTAGTTCCCATGCATTAGTTGCGTCAATTTTATCTTGAAGCTCTGCCTGACGGGCCATTAACTTCTCCATTTTGTCAGGGTCTTCATAAACCTCTGGTAAACCAAAGTCATCATTGATTTTATTGTACTCCGCAAGAATATCCACAGTTTCCTGTGCTCCTTCTTTCACAATGTCGATTACCGTTTTACTCTCATCAAGCTCAGGCTCCTGTGAAAGGTACCCCACACTGTATCCTGGTGAAATAACAACATCACCTTGATAATTTTTTTCAAGACCAGCAATGATTTTAAGCAAAGTAGATTTACCCGATCCGTTGAGACCAAGAATACCGATCTTTGCTCCGTAAAAGAAGCTCAAATAAATATTCTTAAGTACCGTTTTGTTGTTGGATGAATAGGTCTTGGTCACCCCACTCATCGAAAAGATCACTTTCTTATCGTCCGACATGTTTTAAACTATTTATTTCTAATATTGTCTCATTCATCAAAAGGGCTTCACCCTTTTATTCAAAGGCTCAAAGATAAGATTACATGCTGCAATTGAAGAAGATATTTTCTGTCATACTTTTTGTTTTTTTAACAAGCCCTATTCTTTTAGCTCAACAGCTTTCTGGGATAGTGATAGATGATGCTTCTAAGGAGCAAATTCCTGGTACACATGTGATAAATAAACGCACTTTAAAGGGCACCCTCACCAATGCTAATGGTACATTCTCCATTAATCTAAATTTTGGCGACACGGTTATTTTCTCAAATATTGCTTATCAATATTTTTACTTTATCTATTCAGATAGCACTTCTCCCATTAAAGATGTTGTAATTGAATTGAAGGAGCAAAATTACTTACTGAGCGATGTGAGTATATTTAGCTACAAGCTTACTACCAATAAGGATAGGGAAATGGAAATAAAAGCTCCAAAAACTCCTAGCAATAAAGACCTTAGCGATGGTAGGATTACGAATGCCACTGTGGCCAATCCAGCAGAATATCTCTACAACTTATTTGGCAGTAAGCCAAGACAACTAAGAATGCTAGCTCAGCTTAAAGCTGAAGATTACTACCGCGAAGTATTGGAGCAAAATTCTAACAGGCAGAGCGTGACAAAGCTTACTGGTCTATCAAAAGAAGATCTTGAAGCTTTTATGTTTTACTGTAAATATTCTACCGCTCGTATGTACACCATGAATGACTACGAGTTTCTCCGATCAGTGCAACGCTGCTATCAGGTGTACGTAAACGAACGTGAGTTGGAGGGGTTCCTAGAACAGTTTGACTAAGCAATAGATTCCATTCACTAAAGATTGGGGGCACTCCCCTCCTTTTAGGTGCTATTCACTAATAATAACGGGTAATATTGGCTTATAGAAAAGCATATACCCCTTGATTATGACCGTTGATAGCCACCTTAACTCAGTAGTATCTTTTTACAAAACCAATTTCATCGAAAATGATGACGAAAGCGTAAATGATGAAAAATTGGTGCAGTTCATTAAGAAACATCTGTTATCTTTGTCTAACTCTCAAGAGCGAATAGAACTTTTTCAAAGGACTTTACGCGCCATTAGAGAGCAGATAGTTCTTAAAAAACTTAGTATGGTTTATGATCCGTTTTTCTTTGAAAACCCATCATTAAACACTAACAACCGTACTTTAAAAATACTAGTACACGAGTTGAGAAGATTGGTGTATTAAACGATTCCTCCCTTGATGTGTGATTGAAAGCTCTATTTGTCTTTTTTGACAAATGGGGCTTTCTTCTTTTTAGGGCCATTCGGTTTGTAAAATAGACCTTTTGTTCTTCAATATACATCCGGTATTATTTTCTACAGTTTACATTTGCCTTCAATGAAACATGAGCTTTACATACAACGCTGCATCCAACTAGCTGAAAACGCCAAGGGAAATACATGCCCAAATCCGTTGGTGGGATCAGTGATTGTACATAATGACCAAATAATAGGTGAAGGCTGGCATGCCAAATCGGGTGAGCCCCATGCAGAGGTTAACGCAATAAACAGCGTACAGGATAAAAGTGTACTTACCGAAAGTACCATTTATGTAAGTCTTGAGCCCTGTGCTCATTTTGGAAAAACTCCCCCCTGTGCTGACCTTATCGTAAAAAATAAAATTCCCCGCGTTGTAATAGGCTGCCGTGACCCATTTGATGCTGTAAATGGAAAAGGTATCGAAAAACTACAGGCAGCCGGAATTGAAGTTCTTGTTGGCGTTCTTGAAAAAGAGTGTCTTGAATTAAACAGCGCCTTCTTTACCTATCACACTAAAAAACGCCCTTATATTATTTTAAAATGGGCTCAAACTCAAGATGGTTATTTGGATAAAATTCGTGAGGAAAAAGACAATGGTGTAAACTGGATTACACAACCAGAAACCAAACTCTTAGTGCATCGCTGGCGCCACGAAGTAGATGGGATTTTGGTAGGCGCTAAGACAATTATCAATGATAATCCAGAACTGACGGTGAGATTAGTGGAGGGTCAAAACCCAATGCGATTGATAATCGACCCCAATAATAGAATTCCCAAAGACGCTAAAATATTTAGCGAAAGCGGAAAAACAGTTGTATTCAGCAATGAGCTTCAAGCAAGTCAAGAGAATATCACTTACTTTGAGTTAGATAGTAAAAAATTAGTTTTGGAAAGTGTTCTTAAAGCGTGCTATGATTTACAAATTCAATCAATACTTGTAGAAGGCGGAGCACACACTTTACAATCTTTTATAGAAGCAAACCTTTGGGACGAGGCCAGAGTATTGACTGGAGCTAGTTCATTTGGCCAAGGCCTCAGAGCTCCCTCTTTAACCCTTAATCCTACAGAAACCCATCGCTTTGGAAAGGATTCTCTAAGAATATTCTATAGATGATTTGGCTTCTACTTTGTATAGCCTCCTCCACCCTGATTTTTGTGGTATTCAAACTTTTCACGAAGTACAATATCAATAACCTGCAAGCCATTGTAGTCAATTATTTTGTGGCTTTTACAGTGGGGTACTTATCCAGCGATTTTGACTTCAGTATTATGGACATTGGCACAAAACCGTGGTGTACTGGTAGCATTGTCCTTGGTTTTCTATTTATCACTTTATTTCAATTAATGGCCTTGGTTTCCCAAAAGTTTGGAGTTTCGGCCGTGAGTATTGCTGTAAAAATGTCTCTCGTAATACCTGTTATAGCGGCTGTTATTTTTTATGATGAGGAAATGACTTGGATAAAAATAATAGGTATACTATGCGCTTTGGCTGCAGTTTACTTTGTTACCTATAAACCTGAAAAAGTAAAAGGAAAAATAGCCTACATATTCTTACCCATTATACTATTTATTGGGAGCGGTTTTTTAGACGCCCTCATCAATTTTATTCAGGCTAAATCCGTCCCTTCTGGCGAACATGCCTATTTTGCATCCAGCACATTTTTAGCGGCAGGGTTTTTTGGTATCCTCTTCATCAGCTATCAAACCCTAAAAAGAAAGGTTTCATTTCACTGGAAAAACATACTTGGCGGGATAGCATTGGGTATTCCCAATTATGGATCCATCTATTTTTTGCTAAAAGCTTTGGAAATTGATTCGCTGGAAAGCTCTGTCATTTTTCCAATAAACAACGTAGGTATTGTTGCTTTATCAGTAATTGTGGGAAAATTGTTTTTTAAAGAGCATCTCTCCAAAATCAATAAAGCTGGCATTGCTCTTGCGCTCATCGCCATTCTACTAATTGCCCTAAAAACAAGCTAATCATGCATCAGCAGGAAGCTATTCATACCGATAATTTTCGAACCATTTATACAACTGGCGAAGGGCTGTATAAAGAAAAGGGCAGTAAATTTATTGGATATGCCTTTCCTGCAAATACGGTGGAAGAAGCAATGGAACATGTGAATGCACTCAAGGTAAAATACCATGATGCCCGCCACTATTGCTTTGCTTACCGAATAAACCCAACTCAGCCACAAGTGCGCGCTAATGATGATGGCGAACCTTCAAACTCGGCAGGAATGCCTATTTACAACCAGCTTCTTTCTGCTGATTTATGGAATGTGATTGTTGTAGTTGTTCGCTATTTTGGAGGAACAAAACTTGGCGTTTCCGGTTTAATAAATGCTTACAAAGAAGGTGCTGTAGAATCATTAAAGGATGTGAAAATCGAAACCGAATATTTGACGGAAGAGGTAGAAATAGAGTTTGATTACCCCTTGATGAATGATGTAATGCGATTAATAAAAGAACTTGAGGTAAGCATTATAGAAGAAAAAATGGGGATTAGCGCAGGCTACATTTTAGGAATTAGAAAGAGTAATCATACACTGCTAATGAAAAGGTTAGAGCAAATTCATGGTGTAAAAATTCATAAAAATATTTCGTAATATTGTGCTGTCAATGAAACTAATCACTGCCACACTCCTACTCTTAACTTTTTCGGCTTTTAGCCAAAAAGCACCTACTCCACTTCCTCAAGCTGGCGCAGATATATTTCTACATTCCTATAAAAGTACGGCCAAAGTTTATAACTATTCTGATGAGGCTGTAAAAGATGCTATCATTTCTGAAGCTAAGTTTATAGAGTCTGTAGACCTTGAGCTCTCTTACAAAGTAAAGAGTAAAGCTCTTACTCACTATCATTTTGATGTATTGATTGAAAAGCAAAAAATATATGCTGCCCCAATTCATGCTTCTTTGGATTCAAGAGGAAAGTTGAGAATTCAAAACATCCCAAATATTCCGCAAAATATAAACGGCAGCTTTCCTTCATCTACTTATGCTGAAAACATTCAGCAACAGATTGGGGCTGAAAAAATACTTCAAAACAGAGAAGTATTTATTTATCTGGGAGGCGATGAGCTCACCAAAGCAAGGTTAATAGAGTTATCGGGACCAGAGACTTTACATAGAAACGTAGTGATCGTAGGTAATGAAATTGTAGCTCAACAGGATTTACATAAGTATCACTCCGCGACTGGACCAAATGATAGTATTGTTTCTGTTTCAGTTTTTGATCCCGATCCTTTGACAACAGCCAAAGCACCATACAGTGGAGCTTATACAGATAATAATGACAAAAACTCGGTGGAGCTAGAAGCGGAGCTTAAAAGCAGAAATACCACTTTCACTTTCCAGAATGGATTGTTTTTGGCCGAAAACGATTTTGTGAAAATTGCCGACTTCAGTTTACCATCTATCCCACCGGTAGCCTCAGCTACTCCTCATTTTCACTTTACCAGAGATTCGGCCTCATTTGAAGATGTAAATGTGATGTATCACATCACTCACCACCGTGAGCACTTAATAGATTTAGGCTATCCTAATTTACCTGCCTACCAGATTCAAATTGATCCACATGCACTTCAAGGAAGTGATCAATCTTTTTTTACCACCAACAATACACCACATCGCATATATATGGGTGAAGGTGGTGTAGATGATGCAGAGGATGCGGATGTTATTCTTCATGAATTTTCACACGCTGTGATTTATGCTGCATCCCCTTCTACGCAAATTACTATCGAGCGTGGTTGTATTGAAGAAGCTCTGTGTGATTACTTTGCAGCTTCTTACTCAGCCTCAATAAGTGAATTTAACAGCAGCATAGTTTTTAATTGGGATTCGGGTAATGGCACCGTTTGGTCGCCTGTCCGGTCAGTTGAAAGCACAAAGGATTACGGCTTCCTTTCCTTCAAAACGGGTAGCTATTATTCCAACACGGACATTTTTGCTTCATGCTTAATGAGCATCAACAAAACACTAGGAAGAAATTTGGCAGATGAACTGGCTGTAGAAACTCTTTTTAACCTTACTCATAATACTAATATGCCTGACTTTGCAGGATACATGATGATGGCTGATACGCTTCTGTATAATGGTAGCCACTCTCAAGTTATCCATGATGCATTTATGGAAAGGAATATTGTACCAAGTATTTCGCTAAATGAATACAGCTTACTAACCGAGGGCGCTATTAAGATTAGTAATACCTATGGTTTTGGTAAAGGAGAAGCGTTACAGCTATCTTCACCTACCAAGCTTACCCAATACGAGGTGTATTCTGTTGGTGGGCAATTAATCAGCAAAGGTGCGCTTCCTAACGAAATGCAGGCTGATCTAGATCTTCCTGAACTGAATACTGGTGTCTATTTGATAACCATTTCTACTCAAAAAGGTTACAGCCAAAGCTTCAGAGTTATTCGCTTCTAAGCTTCCTTAAAGTAGGGTTCCAACTTATCAACAACATATTGAGGGCAACGCATAGGTCTGCGGGTTTCTGCATTTACAAAAACCAGTTGTACAAGTCCCACTGTTAAAAGTTCCCCTGCGCTATTATATATTTCATGATGAAACGTGATTCTCGTGTTGGGAATTTCTCTCAAAAAGGTCTTTATTCTAAGTTCATCATCATACATTGCAGACTTCAAATATTTGATTTCGAGCTTCAAAACAGGAAGCATAATTCCATCCTCTTCCATGTTTCGATACGTCACTCCAAGCTGTCGCAAGGTTTCCACTCTACCCACCTCAAAATACTGTGGATAATTCCCATAATAGACCACTCCCATTTGGTCAGTTTCGGCATATCTCGTCCGAAGGCTTGTAGTGTTTTCAAACATATTCTTTTCTTACTGATAATTAAAGGTCTTGTGCCGTAGAATGCGGGTTTCAGAGCTATATCGACTGCATTAAGGTGGGCAAAAAAAACCTAATATTCAATAGCTCAATCATTTTTTTAATCACTTTTTTATCCACACATTTGCCGCCCTGATAAGTGTAAGGATTATGCCCTCGGCAAACCTACCGAGAGGGAATTAATTTTAATGTATCAACCGTAAAAATTTTTGATGGAGCTTACTGCAAAAACAGTTTGGGGGAATTGTCTTGATTATATCAAGGACAACATTCCTACACAAAGTTTTAAGACGTGGTTTCTTCCAATCAAGCCTCTGAAACTTAAGGACAATGTTCTGAGCATTCAGGTACCGAGCAAGTTTTTTTACGAATGGCTAGAGGAGAATTATATTAAACTTCTCAAAAGTGCCATAACCCGCGAACTGGGTGAGGATGCCAAATTGGTGTACAGCATTGTAATGGAAAACACCTATGGCAACGCCAACCCCTACACTGTGAAAATTCCAAGTAGCAACCGCGCGCCCATTAAAAATCCAAAGGTGAGTATGCCTGTGGATATTGGTGATAAAGGAGTTAAAAACCCTTTTATCATCCCTGGGCTTCGCAAAGTGCATGTGGAATCGCAGCTGAACCCTAACTACACTTTTGACAACTTTGTAGAGGGTGACTGTAATCGTTTGGCGCGATCAGCAGGATACGCGGTAAGTAATAAACCTGGAGGAACCTCATTTAATCCGCTATTGATATACGGAGGCAATGGTTTAGGAAAAACCCACTTGGCACATTCAATTGGTATTGAAATCAAAGACAAGTACCCTGAAAAAACGGTACTATATGTGTCTGCTGAAAAGTTTACCCAGCAGTTTATTGATGCAATTCGCAACAATACCAAGAACGATTTTGTGCACTTCTACCAAATGATTGATATACTCATTATGGATGATGTGCATTCTTTTGCCGGTAAGGAAAAAACTCAAGATGTATTTTTTGAGATTTTTAATCACCTGCATCAACATGGAAAGCAAGTAATATTAACCAGCGACCGTGCACCTGTAGATTTACAAGGCATGGAACAAAGGTTACTGTCTCGATTTAAGTGGGGCCTTAGCGCTGATCTTCAAGTACCTGATTTGGAGACACGCATTGCCATACTTCATCAAAAGCTGTACAATGATGGTGTAGAAATGCCAGCTGATGTAATAGAGTATCTTGCTTATAGCATAAACTCTAATGTAAGAGAACTAGAAGGTGCTTTGATATCGCTACTGGCGCAATCTTCTTTGAACAAAAAGAAGATTACGGTAGAGTTAGCAAAGCAAATGATTGACAAGTTTGTAAAAAACACTACTCGTGAAATTTCTATTGACTATATCCAAAAAGTAGTTTGTGACTATTTTGATATGCCAATAGACTTGTTGAAATCACCTACACGCAAAAGGGAAATTGTACAAGCTCGCCAATTGGCCATGTACTTTTCAAAACAACTTACAAAAGCTTCGCTCGCCAGTATTGGTGCGCAATGCGGAAACAAAGATCACGCTACAGTTTTACACGCCTGCCGTACGGTAAATAACCTTGCCGAAACGGACAAGCGCTTTAAGAACTACGTTGAGGACTTGAGGAAGAAATTGACGTTACAGTAGTAACCTTTGAATTACAGATTATTAAGGCCTCCTTGTTTGGGAGGCCTTTTTTGTATTACATAAACCGAAAATTAAACCCATCAAATCGGCCTTTTCAATTATTGATATTTCAATTACCTTCACCCTACATTTTAACAAATGTCAACAGGTTGACAGTCTTTAAAATAATAGTGAAATATGAAAATATTAATGGTTTGCCTCGGTAATATTTGCAGGTCACCACTTGCCGAAGGTATACTACGCGAAAAAGTAAAAGATCTAAATGTGGAAACTGATAGCGCTGGAACTTCAGCCTATCACGTAGATGAAGCCCCTGATACTCGCTCCATTCAAATTGGTAGAAAGCACAACATCAATATTTCTGATTTAAGAGGACGACAATTTGTAGTTGAAGATTTTGATCATTTTGACCTAATTTATGTGATGGATCAAAACAACTATCATAAGGTAATATTGATGGCCAGAAATGAAGAAGATAAATCTAAAGTGAGGTATATCTTAAATGAAATTGAACCTAAGAGCAACGCAGAAGTGCCAGACCCCTATTACGGTGGAGACAATGGTTTTGAAAATGTATATAAAATGCTAGACGCTGCCACCGATAAGATTGTAGAAAAAATAAAGAATGGACAACTCTAAACCAACCGGCAAACTATACCTCATCCCTGCCCTATTAGGAGATGTAGAACCGCTAGAAGTATTGCCGATGGCCGTACGAAAGGTGATTGATTTTACACACCACTACATAGTAGAGAATGAAAAGTCGGCACGGGCTTTTATAAAAAGGGTACACCCTGGAAAAAGCCAAGACAAGCTAAAAATTGAAGTGCTTAATAAGTATACCCAGCCGGAAGATGTACCGGGTTTTTTAGCCCCTTGTTTAGAAGGCCAGCATGTCGGTGTAATTTCTGAGGCGGGTGCTCCCGGCATTGCCGACCCGGGCAGTAATGTGGTAACTCTTGCTAATGAAAAAGGAATTCGCATTGTACCTCTTGTTGGCCCCTCCTCCATCTTGCTAGCTATGATGGCAAGTGGAATGAATGGCCAAAATTTCGCCTTTTCTGGGTATCTACCAATAGAAAAAGGAGACCGCGTGAAAGCTCTAAGACGAATGGAAAAACTGAGCAAAGACTCAGGGCAGTCCCAAATTTTTATGGAAACCCCTTATCGCAATCACAAATTACTGGACACTGTTTTGGACACTTGCAGCGACAACACAAGGCTTTGCATTGCACGGGATATTACCCTGCCATCAGAGTTTATTCAAACACACCCTATTTCATATTGGAAAAAGAACATTCCAGATCTTGAGAAAAAGCCTGCCATCTTCATTATTTCTGCTCAATAAATGAATATCCCAAACCTATCTATCGACCCGAAGGCTGGCCAGCTTTCGGCTATTTTATATTCTAAAGAAATAACCTCTCTTCAAAATTTGTTGGATTGGTTATTGGGTTTGCCGTACGGCAGAAATAGTGACCGCACAGATTATACTTTAATACTTAAAGAAAATAAAGGGACTTGCAGCACAAAACATGCTTTAGTAAGAGCTGTGGCTATTGAAAACAACTGGCCAGATGTAGATCTTTATATTGGGTTCTTCTTTATGGATTCAAATATCTATCCCCGATTAAAAGATATTTTGGAAAAAGCTGGCCTCGAAGGTATTCCAGAGGCACATACCTTTTTGGTGATTGATGGAAATTATGTGGACGTCACTTCCAAAAGCTCCCCTATTGAAGAGGGAATGATTATCGATGAGATGGATATTGAGCCAGAAGGTATTGGTGATCTCAAAGAAAGCATACACAAGGGCTTTATTGCCGATTGGGCTGAGGAGGAAAAAATAAACCTCCCGCTTGACCAAATTTGGACCACACGGGAGGCTTGTATTAAAGAGCTTTCTAAAGCTTAATTGGCTGGAGCTGTTTCCGGCATCTCTTTACCTTTTACCTTACTCTCTTCGTCAATTACACCAGTTTCAAGCACTGATGTAACAATATCCATTTCATCTACCAAGTAGCCTGCTCCGGCAAATTTGTCTACTATAAATAACACATAGCGTATATCTACCATAATGTTTCGGCAACGATCAATGTCGTAATTATAATCACTCATAGTTCCTTCCCAGGTTCGGTCAAAGTTTAGACCAATTAGTTCCCCTTTCCCGTTAAGGGCAGGGCTACCTGAGTTTCCACCTGTAGTATGGTTTGAAGCAATAAAACATACAGGCATTTTATCCCCTTCAGCATATTTACCATAGTCTTTTGACTTGTACAAATCAATCAGCCTTGCGGGCAAATCAAACTCATAATCACCGGGTACATACTTAGCAATAACACCACTTAGGTAGGTATGTGATTCATACTCTACACCGTCAGCTGGCTCATATCCATGTACTTTTCCATAAGATATCCTCAGAGTACTATTAGCATCCGGGTACATTCTCTTCATTGGGAATACTTCACGTAAAGCACCTACATATTTACCTTGAAGAGCATCAATCTTGTCTTCCCAATCATTAGTTTTTGGATTCACAGTTTCAATAAAATGAGTCCAAGAGGCAGTAGCAAGCTGCATGGCATCCGTTTTCTTTAGCTTTTTGATAGCCTTTTCAGGATTTTCATTAAGCATTTCCTTCCAGTCTTCGCGCTCCTGAAGAACCATTAAATCTTCAAACATATCTTCCACAAAATCATTCAAATCTTCCGCGCTCATTTTTTTAAGCTTAGCGATAAACTCGGGTACAGGCTCTGTTTTTACTGAAGCCAAATAAACAGGAAGTAAAGTTTGCATCGCTTTTTCATCCAGCTCACTGTCATAATCTTTGTAAAACCCATCAAGGCTCTCCGCCTTTTTAGCAGCAGCTTTAGCCAAATCCTCTTCGTTTTCTTCATCATACAAAGCAGTTAAGTTTCTGTAACCATACAAGTGCTTCATAAGCTCACTGCCGTAATACATGGTTTCTAAAAACATGTATCGCTCAAGCACGATTGGTTTGCGCTCTTCATATAGTTTTTTCAAATCTGTAAGCAAGGTTCCATAATTTTGACGCCATTCAGCGTTTGCATTTACGGCCTCCTCAAAGCTAGCTTCCATTGCTTCTTTTTTGGCTACAGCCTTAGTTTCCTTAAGACCTTTCACCTCTCCTTTCCATTTTTTCCAGGCATTGCTGATACGGGCGTATTTTGAGGCATACTGAATTCGAGTAGCTTCACTCTCACGCATCTTTTTATCCAATATGGCCAAAAGCTCATCGCGAACAGCAATTCGAGCTGGGTCATAATCCTCTATGATATACTTTATCTCGTTAGATGGTAAGTACTCATTGGTGGTTCCAGGAAAACCATACACCATAGTGAAATCATTCTTTTTAGCTCCGCTCAAGTTTATCTTAAGATGCTGAACAGGCGTGTAAGGAACGTTATCATCAGATACATCAGCAGGCTTATTGTCTGCTCCTGCATAAATTCTGAAAATTGAAAAATCCCCTGTATGACGAGGCCATACCCAGTTATCCGTATCTGCTCCATATTTACCAATAGACGATGGTGGAGCACCAACTAAGCGCACATCTCTAAACTCTTCTTTGGCAATAAGGATGTATTGATTTCCATAGAAAAAAGCTTTTATCTCTTTTTCATAGGCATCTTCATTTTGAGCTATAATCTTACTGGCATTTTCATCCATTATAGCTTTTCGCTCGGCAGCGTCCATATCTACGGTGGTACCTTCAAGCATTTGGTTGGTCACATCCTTCATGTACTTTACAATAGAAGCTGTAAGACCCGGGTTTTTAAGTTCCTCCTCAGAAGACATTGCCCAAAACCCATCCTTCAAATAGTTTTTCTCCAAGCTACTGTGAGATTGAATTTTGCCGTAACCGCAATGATGGTTGGTAAGCAAAAGCCCTTTTGAACTGATAAGCTCAGCTGTGCAGCCACCACCAAAATGTACGATAGCATCCTTGATGGAAGAATTGTTTACGCTGTAAATATCTTCAGCAGAAATCTGTAAACCCATTGCCGTCATTTCATCAGCATTAAGCTGACCAATAAGATATGGCAGCCACATCCCCTCTTTTGCCTGGGTGCTGACAGCCACAAATAGTAAGGCAAATAATAATGAAGTAATTTTTCTCATACGTGATTTTGAATTAATATATAGAGCTGTAATTGTCTGGAAAATAGAGATAAGTCTACTTTTCAATTTGTAATATTGCAGCTTTTTTAAATGCTCAACGCGATAATGACTCATGATTTCCCAAAAGCCTCTTTGTGCAAAGAAACACAATATCACTCAAAGCAGAAGGCTTAGGACTTTTAGACAACATGTCTTTCCCAAAGAGTTTATTTATCCAAAGATAAAATTAGGCGATAAGACCCTGTCCTATCCAGCCTCTCCTATTCGTATATATCCTATCTATTACCCTTGGCTAAATCTAATGCTATGAAGAAACTGCTAATTCTGCTTGTGTTTGGACTTTCTCTAACATCAACCTTTGGTAGCCATATGGCCGGAGGTGACATTTGGTATGAATATGCCGGTGACTCCTTGTATCCACACCGATACAACGTATTTATAAAACTTTATAGAAATAGGGTAAATGCGGCTACCTTATGCAGTGGGGGACCCTGTACTATTAACATATGTATATCCTCTAGCTGTTTTCCTAGCCAAAATGTTGTGGCAACTCTTGTTCCATATATACCTCAATCGGGCAGTGACACTACAAGTGGTTCCGTAAACGGCTCTATTCTTACGCCAGAATTCAATGATTGTTCTGACCCCATGAGCGCTTCCCCTGCTACTGAACAGTATCTCTTTAAAGGACAGGTTGATCTTGGTGGAATATGTTCTGATTATGAATTCGGATATTCATTGTGTTGTCGAAACGTTTCTGATAATTTGGTAAATAGCACATCATTAGACTTTAAACTTATAGCTAAGCTCAACAACACATTAGGCCACAATAGTAGCCCAAAGTTTATTACTCCGGGATCAAAATCACTTTGTATAAATACTGCTTACTCATGGCCTCAAACTGCCACTGAGCCCGATGGGGACAGCGTTTATTATGCTTTTCGAACACCACTGGATGGAACAGGATGTGGTACTTTACCGGAATACTGCGCTTTTGCCCCAGGCTTTAATGAACAAAATCCCATGACCACTTTTGGTCCTATGATTTTAAATCCCATTACTGGAGATTTAAATTTTACCCCAGCCGCAGTAGAAGTAGTAACTTTTAAAGTAAATGCCTTCGAGTACCGATTTACAAGTACGGGTCAGCCAATTTTAATTGGAGAGTCTTCGCGAGATGTACAGCTACCTATCACAGGAAACTGTGGAACACCACCGCAAGAATGGCTTGCCATAAGCAAGGATACTAACGCTGCTCCAGTTTTAAAATGTAATGATAGCAGCGTCACCGTTTTTCTGGATCAATTAATTTACACTAATTCTATCGCCACCGATGGCACCGATTTTAGTTTACTAAATAGTGTGGGTGATATACTTCCAATAATAAGTGCTGAAGCAAAATCCCTAAATGGCCAAAGTTTAAAAACCAATCAAATAAAACTTACACTCCATCAGCCCATTATGTATAATGATATACTGCAATTAAAAATCAGGCTAGGATCAGATTTAAACACCTTAATGAGTACCTGCGGATATGAGATTGATGAGGGTGATAGTTTGATACTTAAAGTTGAAGATTGTACAACCTCAATTTCTCTAGACGAGCTTAATTTCAACTATTTCAGCACATACCCAAACCCTACAAATGACTTAATCAATTTTCAATACACCAAGTCAGCAAAGCATGTCTCATTAGAGGTACTGGATTTCACAGGTAGAATAGTGTTGCAAAACAACTTTATCAAACTACCCGAAAATATTAGTGTAAAACATCTTCCGCAAGGAATCTACTTTATACGCATTTCCACCAAAGAGTGGACAGAAACGAAGCAATTTGAAAAACTATAAGTGCTCCAAATGAAAAACTTAATAGCTACAGTACTCCTAATGGGTTGTACAAGTATGTTCGGGCAATCAGTACTCTTTCACGAAAATTTTGACTCACCCTCTGGCCCTGATAGCGTGAGCGCCTCTATTGTTATTGCAGGTAATAATCCAACTCTTTGGAATGATACTAACTTCGTGTTTTCGTCTGTCGGTAACTCCTATCACCTTAAAGGCTCGCAAAATAATTCTGCTGTGAGCTTCGAAACTCCAGCTTTTTCCACTATTGGCCAAAAGCATGTTTATCTAAATTTTAATCAAATAGCAAAAATTTGGATAACCAATAGAGTGGAAATTGAAGTATCAACCGACAATGGTACTACATGGTCAACATTGTCGGGTGCAAATGGCTATTATGGTCAATCTTTAAATTTCAGCAGTCTAGGTTTTTTTAACTCCGTTTCTTATCCTACCATTTGGGGTTCTTCTTTGAGTCATTTTTCGGGGCCGACTTCTATTCCGAATAATCAATGGTGGCAGCATGAGATTTTTGATATTTCCAGCTTCACCCTGCATCCTGTTACTGGTCAAGGATATTCCCAGGTCAAAGTAAGATTTAAAGGTACTTTCCAGTCTTATATTCCTAATATGCCCTTTACTTATGCAAGCGGCTGGTATGTTGATGACATTGAAGTTATAGGAACTCAATGCGAGATATTTAAACCTACTATAAAAGTGGCTACTTCAGGCACCGTTATTCCACAGTGTAACAACAAAATTATGCATGGTGGATTTGTAAATCCTACCTTAATTAGTCAACAAAAAGTATGGGAGGTAAATGATAATATTGCCATTGCCTCTGTAAAGTTGGAGCAAATAAAAAATGGCGTTGTTCAACCTAATATCCCCCTTTCAAAAATAGGATCCACACAATACTACAGCTATACTTTTGCTAACTACACACCTTCAGACACTGTACAGTGGCGTATTGAAGCACTTGACACTTGTGGCAACGCGGCTTATTTTCCTGACACAGGATTTTACAAGTTTTACTTTATTCCTCATAATACCAAGTGTATAACAGGCAACTGTAATTCAGAACATGCGTACATTAAAAAATTCCCATGGAGTCAAAACTTTGAAAGCTCTGCGTGGGAAGTAGGTTTTGGATCTTCAGGCTTGAATGTGCGTGGAAGCATTCCTGAAAGTCAAGGTTACGAGGCTATTCCAGCTGATAGTATTTCTTACTATGGATGGTCAGTGAGACGTTACGCCACACCCAGCACCAATACCGGTCCAAGTGAAGATCATACCACTGGCTACGGCAAGTACTTGTATTCTGAATTTCAAGGTCAATCCGGAGGAAATAACACAATATTCATACTACCATGTATTGATTTAAGTAATAATACACAGAACTTAAATCTGTCTTATTACTACCACATGTTTGGTGCTGATATATCTAGGCTTAATGTCCATATAGATTCCACAAGTAGTACTTCTGCCAACTGGCACCTTGCAAAATCTATTCAAAACGAGCAACAACTCTCTTCTACCGACCCTTGGCAAAAAGCTATAATTAACTTAGGTGTTTATACTGGTAAGATCATTAAAATTCGATTTGTAGCAATTTCAAATGCTTCTACTTTTCAACGCGCAAATATAGCCATTGATGATTTGAAGATTTCAGAAAACCCAGCTGTTGATATTGAGGTAAACTCTATTGTAACCCCTACCAATTTAGCATGTCTGGGAACTACAAACATACCGGTAGAGGTTCAGATTACAAATTTAAGCTCTGATAGTCTTTATAAAATACCCTTGGCTTACCAGCTTGATAACAATGCGGTAGAATACGATACACTTTTCTTAACAGATGCTGCAACTGGAGTCTCCCATAATTTCACTTTTTCACAACTACTCACTTACACCACAAGCGCAAGTCATACTTTAAAAGTATGGAGTACGGTAGCCTTAGATACTACCAAGTCAAATGATACTGTACAGCTGTCTTTGCTTGATAACAACTTTGAAGCTATTACCTCATTTCCTCACGTTTTAAATTTTGAAAATAGCACCTATGCAGGAAGCGGAATTGGTTCATTAAATTCTTCAAACTGGATACTAAACCCAGATGGCAATTCCACTGAAAAATGGAGAATAGGAAAAGCTCCTTTTACCAATAATAACATTGGCCCGATGAATGTGGCTGGAAAAAACCAACAGTGCTTAGTTTATCAAAGTCAGTATAGTTCTCATTCAAATTATGCCACTATTCAATCACAATGTATTGATCTTAATAATCTTACGAATCCAGTCTTAAACTTTCTTTATCATAAAAATAACGCTTATGACTTTAGTATTCTTGTAAAAGAAGTTGGCACTTCATCATGGGTTGATATTACACCTACCCTTAGTGATGTTTTGCCAAAAGAGCATATGCATGGTGCTGTAGTTCCCCTTGGGGCTTATGTGGGCAAAATGATTCAAATAAGTATTAGAGCAAGAAACACTCTTAACGCACCGAGTAACTTTATTGCCATTGACAACGTAGTAATTCGTGAACAACCCTCTATTGATCTGGAGCTTAGTAAACTTTCGTTTCAAACCACCCAAGCTGGTGTAAATACTATCCCTTCTATATCTATATTTTATAATGACTGGAATCATCAAGTTTCTCAATCCTATAGCAAGAGACTTAATGTAGCTCTATATGATAAGTGCGATCCCTCCGCTCCCATAATTTATGGCTGGAGTGATGTCGATACAAATCCATTACCTACCGCCTCAGTCAACGGACAATTTACTTACAACAATTTAGTATTTCAAAGCCCTGTGCCTGCCGGAAACTATAGAGCGCGATTTTGGATTGGTGCGGTGGGAGATCAAGGGCCTTTTAACGATACCTTGTATGTGGATTTTTCTTGTTCAGAACTAAGAAGCTTACCTATTCACGAAGATTTTGAGTCATGTGATGACTACCTAAACTCATACGGAAAGATGCGCCAATGGGAAATTGGTAGCCCCACAAAAACTCAAATAGACTCCGCATATGGAGGTGATTACTGCATGGTAACAAATGCTGATACCAATAGTCTCCTCGTTGGCAGCTACAATATTTTTGAGTTAGAGCCCTTCACAGGCCTGGATTCCTTCTATGGGGTGGAGCTCAGCTTTTGGCAAAATTTTGATTTTGGATCAACAAATAGTGGATATGGAGTGGTTCAGCTCTTTGATGGTCAGAATTGGATCAATCTTACCAACTTGCATCAAGGAGGAACTAATTGGAACAATTTTATCTCCTCCACTACAGACCCTACACTGAACTACGGTTTTGTAGGTAGCTCCCATGGATGGACTCACTCAAGTGTACCCCTTCCACACACAAACAATGGAGGCCCCTATATTCTTCGTTTTCTTACTACAGCAAATAATGTAGAAGGCTGGGCTATAGATGATCTTGAAATAAGTATTGCCCCTCAACACTCGAGTAGACCAAATAGTGCAAAATTCAATTCAGGTTTACCAAAATCAGGTTACAATAGTCTTTTTGTAAATATTACGAATAGTGGTGCTCATCCATTGACTACTTTTAACGTGCATGCGGAAAGTAATGGTATCAACTTAATTACAGAAAGTGTTACCCTACCAACTCCACTACAGGCTGGGAAATCCACCAATGTTGCGCTCACGCAGGCTTTACTTTTAGACACTACCCTGCAGGATTTACTTATTTACACATCTCTTCCAAACAACAATACAGACGCTAAACCCTTGGATGATTCTTTGTATATCAAACTATACTTTATGACTAGCGTAAATAACTTACCATCTTGTATAGATTTAGAGACATCACCTTACTTTGTCCCTATTGATATTGCTTCCAATACTATTGATACCAGTTGGATTAATGGATCTCCCGGCAAGAGTGTTATTACCACAGCAAAGAGCGGTCAAAACACCTGGTTCACTGGCACAAACCACTATGCAAAGCTTTTGGACAGTTACCTGTATTCGCCCATTTACTCTATAAAAGGTGGATTGTGCTATCGACTTAGTTTTTGGCACCAGTATGAAACCGAATATAGCTTTGATGGAGGATTAGTTGAATTCACCCTAGATTCAGGATCTACCTGGCAAACACTAGGCTCCTATTGGAGCACTGATTCCCTTTGGTATAATACACCAGCTATTCAATCTTTAGATGCATTTAAGCCTGGCTGGAGTGGATCATCTAATGGCTGGGTAAAGGCAGAAAAAAGCCTTCAAGTATTTTGGGATGGAAAAGTCCAATTCCGTTTCAGATTTGCATCCAATGCTAGTATGAGTGGAGAAGGCTGGGCTATTGATGATATTTGTATGGAGCTTATTAACTCAGGTTGTCAAACTATTGGACAGATAGAACCTGTAACCATTAGAAAGGATATCTCTGTATACCCATCTCCTGCCAGTAATCATATTATGGTAAAACTGCCGTATGAATCAAGCAAAAAAAGCTGGACATGTATTATCTATAACCTCCAAGGGCAAGCAATTTTAACTAAGCAATTCTCCCAAAATGACAGTGAAGTTTATAAGATAAATGTGGCACATCTACCCACGGGGTTATACAACATCAAATTATCAAACAATCAGGGAATTGAACAAATTGAAAGATTTGTAAAAAAATAACTAAAACGAGTTTCAATTTAATTAACCTCTCAAAATTACAGTATGAAAAAATTACTACTTACAATTTTTATCCTTTCTCTTTTCGCAACTCAGGCCTCTGCCTCACACGCAGCCGGTGGATCTATTTGGTACGAATACATCGGTGACTCAACAGGGATACCCTTCCACTATAAGGTTAATTTGGAAATTTTGAGAAGAAATGAATCAGGATCGGCAAGCTTAGGTGCAACCCTTCAATTAAATTTAAACTCATCCTGTTATAGTAGTCAGACTATAAGTGTACAAAGAGTTGCGCCCCCTTCCCATCTGGATGCAGGTGATGGTGGGTTTCTTCCTGAGCCAAAAAGCAATTGCTCTAATGCGGATATTACTGATCCAAATTGGATTAATATTTCAATTCATCGATATCAAGCTTATGTTTTACTCCCTGGCAAATGTTCTGATTTTGTGTTTTCCTACTCACTATGTTGCTTAAACAATAACATAACCAACCTTCAAAACCCTGCATCTAATAACATATATTTAGACTCCCGCTTAAATAATACGATAGGGCCAAACACATCTCCCAAATTTGAAATTTCACCGGTTTTGTCTTATTGCCTAAACCAACCTGCTTCTAGTTATCATTCGGCCGTAGAACCTGATGGAGATTCGCTATTCTATACATTAGCGCACCCGTGGACTGCAGCCAATACCCCGATAGCTTTTGACAGTGCTTACAGTCGTACTCAACCTATATCTACTTTAAATGGTGTTTATTTTGATAGCATATATGGTGTAATGAGCTTTATACCAAATACTATCGAGAATGATGTAGTAAAAATAAAAGTTCATGAGTATAGAATGGACACTGCATTTCAGGCTCGAATTTTCGTAGGGGTAACTAGTCGTCAGGTTCAATATCAAATAGTTTCTACGTGTGACACGGCTAAATTCAGTTGGTCGTTCTCCAAGGATTCTATAGTAATTGACGCCTCAATTGACCCCAACTGTTATGATTCTATCGTAAAGTTTAAAACCGGTTTTGCATTTTTAAAGTCAAGCTTAGCGGCAGATGGAAGTGACTTTACGCTAATGGATGTGGATGCAGGTAATGTGCTCATTCCTGTAGTCAGTGCTACTACCAATGATAAGAGCTCTTCACTATTTGCAGATGAAGTTTGGTTGCAGCTCAATCAGCCTATTTACCATGATGGTAAATTTACGATAACGTCAAAGGTAGGGAGTGACACCAACACCATTCTCAATATTTGCGGTACCGCCATTCCGGCTAATGATTCCGTATCATTTAATGTTAGCAATTGTCAATCTAATTTTACCATAAATGAGCACAAGGCTAGCTCCATAAAGCTATACCCCTCGCCTGCTAGCGACTATATAATGATAGAGCTACCTTTGGGTGAAACTTTGAATCACTGGAATTATACCATCTTTAATATACATGGCCAACAAGTCCTGAATAATCGCTTTGAAAAAAATAAAAGTAGAGGTCAGAAGGTAAATATCAATTCTCTGGACGCTGGGCTCTACACCATTAAGCTAAGTAGCTCTTCTGGTGAAGTAAGAGTAAGTAAATTTTTGAAAAAATAATTTCAATTGAACCACTAACTCCAAATAGCGCAGGATGTATGATATACACACTGCGCTATTTGATTTTTAAAATCACACAACTCATTAACTATACAAATGCATTATGAAAAAGTATTTACACGTCCTCCTTTTCTCTGTCATTTCCCTCACCTCTATGCAGGCTAGTCACTTAGCCGGTGGCGATATTTGGTATGAATACATTGGTACAGCAAGCAACCCGCATAGATATAAAGTAAATCTCGCTTTATATAGGGATGAAACAGGCGTGCCTATGTGTCCATCATTTCCATGTGTCAAGATCGTGTGTATTACTTCTAGTTGTTTTCCCGAAATGTCGATTTCACTGTCTTTTGATCCAATTACTTTAGCACCTAATAGTGATACCCTGGTTGGGTCCAGAGTTGGCAGCATCATTACGCCAAGTCAATTGAGCTGTCTCAGTCCTGCTGGCGTTTTCTTTTTTCACAAAACTGAACTTTATTACTATAGTGCCGAAGTAGATCTGCCAGGCATTTGCTCAGACTTTAACTTTTCATTTTCTGAAGTGGCACGAAATCAGTGCGACAATTTGCAAGGGGCATTAGACTTTTATATTGAAGCTGGTTTGGATAATAGTCTTGGAAATAATAGTAGTCCTACTTTTTTGTCACCTGCTGTAAAGACATTTTGTGCAGGTAAAGAATTTACATGGCACCAATTGGCTAGTGAGCCAGATGGTGATAGCTTATATTACTCACTAGACATTCCTTTAGCTGGAAACTGTGGAGGTGCTTACTCTCCCATAGCTTACACTCCCGGATATCATCAATCTCAGCCTATTACCACCGCTCCTGGGGCATTTGCTTTTGACTATAAAACTGGTACAATAACTTTTACGGGGTCTCAGCAAGAAGTAATCACGTTTAAGATAACTGTAGAAGAGTTTCGATTGAACTCTGCAACCAATAGCTTTTATAAAATAGGACAAACATCCAGAGATGTACAGCTGCCAATATTAGCATCTTCATATTGCACAGCATCTCTCTATCATGTACTTTATTCGTCAAATGCTTCTATAGATAGTATTCCCTATTCTACATGCCAGGACAGCTCAATCATTGTAAAATTTTACAATCCTATTTTAACCTCAACGGTAGCTGCAGATGGTAGTGATTTTGGATTGACAAACAGCTTAGGACAATTGATTCCAATCAAAGGAGCATCACCTGTATTAAGAGGTAAAAACAATCTTGAGTGCCGGGAGGTTGAGGTCTTTCTGCACCAGCCACTATCTTATAATGACACCCTCATGCTCACCGTGAGAAAGGGTTCTGATTTAAACACTCTAGAGACATCATGTGGTTTTGAAATAAATGAAGGAGATAGTTTATTTCTAAAAGTGGACGGCTGCCAAGGATGGGTTTCTACAGCAGAAACCAAAATGATAGGATTTTCAGTATATCCAAATCCAGCAAATGATTTCCTAAAAATTGAATGTCCGAATCCCGCGATGGCAATAAATATTAATGTGCTGGACCTAAGCGGAAAAATTCTAATTAACCTTTCCTCTTCAGATGTTCCTGACCACTTAGATATAAGTCCGCTTCCTCAAGGTTTTTATGCGCTTCAGTTGCAAACTGACGAAGGTATCGAGGTAATCAAATTTGAAAAACGCTAAGCTATAATATCCATCACATGAAAAAGACTTTCATAACCGTACTTGCGTTGCTATTTGGTGCACTGAACGCACAAACCCTGCTGTTTCATGAAAATTTTGATCAGCCCTCAGGACCAGATAGCGTTACCGTCTCAACCCTATCTGGGAGTCCTACTACTACATGGAATGATACCAATTCTCTTTATACCTCATCAGGCCATTCTTTCCATATTAAAGGTTCTGCCAACAATTCAGAAGTTGTTTTTCAAACACAGCCTTTCTCTACGGTAGGGCAAAATCACGTTTACCTTCAGTTTGACCACATTGTTAAACTTTTCTTTGCTAATAATGGAAGCATAGAAGTGTCCGTTGACAACGGAGCTAATTGGAATAATGTGATTTATGGAAATTCATACCTAGGAAGCTCAATAAATATTCCTCCTTATAATAGCTTTTCGAGTGTTTCCTATCTTGATTGGAATGCTTTGGATTTTACTGGCCCCAATTCAATCCCTAATAATCAATGGTGGAAAGAGGAACTATTTGACCTAACCAATTTGGTAGTTTCTCCTACTGGCTTTTCACAGGTTATTATAAGATTTAGAGCTGATTTTTCCATAGGTGTACCTCCACAAAATACATTTCTTAGTGGCTGGTACGTAGATGACATACGGGTATTGGGTTCAAGCTGCGAGATGATACCCCCAAGCATTGATTCTATTAGCAGTGTTACGAATTTTTGTGATTTTCAAAGCTTGGAGGGTCTACAACATAATGCAACCACATTTTCGCATTCGCACCAGGTTTCTGCACAGGATAATAATCAAATCGATTCATTAAGATTGGTTGAAATTATAAATGATACACTTATCAGATACACTAATATGCCCTTAGCTTCTTATCCATCGAATAGATATTTAGCAACATTTAGCGGCTATAATAACTTTGATACTATAAAGTGGAAAATGGAAGCTTTTGACATCTGTGGAAACAGCTCTTACTTCCCGGACACGGGTTATTATAAGTTTTACTTTGAGCAATCATTTCCAAAATGCGCTACAGGGTTTTGCAATGCTGGTCATAACTTCATCAATTCCTTTCCTTGGACTCAGGATTTTGAAGACAGTCTTTGGATTGAAGGAACAGGCACATCTGGATCATCGGTCAGAGGTAACTTCCCTGAGGAACTCTCCTATTCAGTTGCCCCCATCGAAAATCAACTGTCGGGTTGGTCAATAAGAAGAAATAGTACTCCCGCCACTTTAAGCGGCCCCAATGGGGATCATACAACCGGTGGTGGAAAATATATTTATTCCGAATATCAGAATAAAACTAATCAGGCAAACACAATTTTCACTCTTCCCTGCATTGATCTTACTGATTCTGTAGCTAGATATTTCTCATTTTATTATCACATGTATGGTGCTGACATAAATAGGCTAGCCTTACTTGTCGACTCCTCTGCATCTCCAACCGAAGTTTGGCACCAGCCACTAATAATTTGGGGCGAACAACAAATCTCATCTTCAGCTCCTTGGAAAAAAGCATTTATAGACCTTTCGCCTTATAAGGGTAAAATAATCAGACTTCGATTTGCATCCATCATCAATCCCAATACGCATCATTATGGAAACATTGCCATTGACGATTTAGAAATACAAGATGCTTACCAGTATGATTTAAGTGTAGCTCAATTAAATTCACCAAATACAGATGACCTAGCTTGCTTTGGAACAAGTAATATTCCGGTAACTATAAATTTGGCAAACCTTGGTGTAGGATCCTTATCAAGTGTAGCACTTGCTTATCAGCTCGATAATGGCCCGGTAGTGTTTGATACCATTGATGCCAGTACTTTATCACTAGGTGAAGATTCAATTTTTACCTTTTCAACACCACTTAGCCTTTCGCCAAGTTCAAGCCACACCCTTAAGGTATGGTCAGATCTTTTGGGAGACCAAAGAACTTCCAATGATACCGTACAATTAGACATCCCTGTGTTGCAGCTTTCCGCCATCAATACTTTCCCCTATATTCTCCACTTTGACAACAGTATTGCCGTAACAGGCCAGCCTGCCAACTTAAATTCTCCGCATTGGACTATTTCTAGTAATGACTCTGCCTTCTTTTGGGAAATAAATTCTGGATATTTTACCGATGATATTTTTGCGCCAAGCAATGGTTTTGGTGTCGAGGGAAACTGTTTGGTATTTAGATCAAGAGTAGGAAGACCTGGGCAGCTTAAGTCTAGTTTAGAATCTCAATGTATTGACCTTAGCAGCTTGAGCAATCCTATTCTAAATTTAGATTATTTCACCTCCTATGGCCAGAGCTTAAGCATTTATGCTAGTGAGTACGGTCAGAGCTCCTGGACCTTAATTAGTCCCTATATTCAAAATACACCTTTACAAAGCAACTTGCTCGGTCTCAAAGTTTCACTAGCAGCATACGCGGGAAAAGTGATTCAATTAAAAATTGAGGTAAATAACCCTCCGCAAAATTATATGGCGGTATTGGACAACATTACCATACGGGAACAACCTACGAAGGATCTAGCTCTTACCATGGTTGATTTAGTACAGGTAGATGAAGGCACAAACACATACCCTTCAATAGCTATAAACTTTAGCAACTGGAATGACACCAGCTCTACTACCAATTTTCCAAAGGTGCTACATGTGGCGCTCATCAATAAATGTGATCCCACTCTTCCTGTTATTTATGGACAAAGTGACACGAGTTACAATTTTAATAGTGGACAAAACACTGGTGCAATAGTCAATAGTTTATCCTTTCAAAGCACGGTGCCAGCTGGAGATTACCGTGCAAAGTTTTGGCTGGAAACACCTGGTGACCTAAGCCCCGAAAATGACACAATTTATCAAGACTTGGTTTCACTCGGCTCAATAAGTCTTCCATATTTTAATGATTTTGAAAACTGCTATAATGAAGTATCTCCATACGGTAGAATGAAGCAGTGGGAAGTAGCCACTCCTCAAAAAAACAAGTTGGATTCGGCATTAAAAGGAACAAGTTGCATAGTAACCAACGCAGACACTAACGCTCTCAATCATAATGCATATAATAGCTATTTCGAACTGCCTACATTTTCCGGCCTAGATACATTGTATAATGTACGTCTTGAGTTTTGGCAATATTTTGATTTTAGTGTTGACAATTCCAACTTTGGGGCGGTAGAAATTTATGATGGTCAGAATTGGGCTCAGCTTACCAACGCAGGTTTATATGGTGTTAATTGGAAATCTTATATCTCAAGCACCTCCAACAGTAATTACCCAAAAGGGTTTACCGGAAACTCTAATGGGTGGATTCGATCTTCTTACCCCTTGGATGAGTTTAATACTCCTGGGCCTAAAAAGCTTCGTTTTGTAACATCAGCAAGCAAAGTATTTGGTTGGGCAATAGATAGCATCGCTATATATGTTCCTAGTCAAAATTCAGGTTCCCCTCTTAATCTTGAGTTTACCAACTTAATACCTAAGCAAGGGGCTAATGATGGAAGTGTTCAAATTTCTAATACTGCAGAGGCGCCTCTAAGTCAGGTTGAGGTTAGTATAGCCACCAGTTCTAGTTCAGTTGTTACAGAAAATTTTAGCCTAAACCCACCCTTAAAAAAAGGGCAGTCGCGCTGGCTTGTTTTGAGTAATGCCATACAGCTTGATACAAGTATCACTGAATTGATAATTTATACATCAAACCCGAATAATAGAAAGGATGACATCAACAATGATGACACCCTTATCATTCCTATTTCTGTTATATCTAATTTTAATGATACACTGCCTCTATGTTTTGATTTTGAAAGTAGCCAGTATTTTGCTCCACTGAATGCCTCCACCGGAATTATAAATACTAGCTGGGAAAAGGGTGTACCGTCTAAAACTATTTTTAATAGCCCCCATCAAGGAAGTAATGCGTGGTTTACCTCAGGAAATGAATACCAGCCACTTTTAAACACCTACCTCTATACTCCCGTATTTGAGGTAACGGGACAGCAGTGCTACACACTTAGCTTTTGGCACCAATACGATACAGAATTAAATTATGATGGTTGCCAGGTAGAGCTAAGTCTGGACTCAGGTATTACATGGCAAACTTTAGGTAAATATTGGAGTACAGATACCGCTTGGTACAATACCCAAGCAATTCAGTCTCTTGATGGGGTAAAGCCAGGGTGGAGTGGCTCTTCTAATGGATGGAAAAAGGCACAAAACGATTTTAAAGTTTTCTGGGATACTTCCATGCAGTTTAGATTCAGGTTTGCATCCAATGCGAGCAACCACGGTGAGGGTTGGATCATCGATGACCTATGCTTAGAATTAAGTACAGGGAGTTGTGAAACAGTAGGGCAAGAAGAATTGCAAAGTATGAGCGGTACTTTATCACTATACCCTTCACCTACCTACCATTCACTTACGGTAGAGCTACCACTAAGCCAAACATTATCCAATTATACCTATCAGATTTACAACCTCCAGGGTCAGATAGTTTTGGATGGTGAATTTGAAAACAATAGGAAAGGTGGACAGTCTATCATTGTTGAAACCTTGGCAAAGGGTTTATATACTATCAGAATAACAAGTGAGGCAAAAACTACTTATTCAGCCAAGTTTATGAAGAATTAGGCTGGATATTGACTTTATCAAAAAAGGAGAACCAATGTGGTTCTCCTTTTTTGGTTTGGTGTAAACCTATTGAAGGACGGGACATTGAAACAAAAAAAAAGCCCTGAATTTCTTCAGGGCTTTTAATTTCAAAAGAAAAAATCAAATCATTTATATGGCACGCACGTTTACTGCGTTCATTCCTCTCTTTCCTTCTTGTTCGTCAAATGATACAGCATCACCTTCTCTCACTTCGTGAGAAAGACCTGATACATGTACGAAGATTTCTTGTTGGGTGTCATCGTTTACAATAAATCCATATCCTTTAGAATCATTGAAAAACTTCACTTTACCATTAGGCATAACTAAAATAATTGAAAATTAATAAGTTCCAAAGATAATTGAACTCAGCAAATTAGAGGTAGATTCTGAAAAATAAAATTATTGCTTGATTTCTACCCCTTTCCAAAAAGCAACATAGCCCTCTATACCCTTCGCTAAGTCCTTGGTTTTAGGATAATACCACGCTGCATTTTCATTCACATTTCCATTTACTTCTATATCGTAATATGATGCTTCTCCCTTCCATGGACAAAAAGTATGTAACTCGCTGAGCTTGAAAAACTTCTTATCTATACTATTAGGAGGAAAATAATGATTGTTTTCAATTACTATGGTTTCATCACTTTCCGCAAGTACCTCTCCGTTCCAAATTGCTTTCATGATTCTAGTTTTGTTCTTTATTTATGACTTAAGCCACCTCCATTAAGATATGCTCCATTTCTTTGTAGGAAATAGGTTTTACTCTAAATTTACTGATTTCCGAATAATCGAGTGCCCGTTCTCTATCGCGGTAATCAATACTGGATGTAACCAAAAAAAGATCAAGTTCCTTTTTTATTAGCGGTTTAATAGTTAAAAACTCCTCAAGGAAATCCCAACCGTTCATTCTTGGCATCTTAATATCCAACAGTATTATATCTGGGATTTCAGTCTGGTTATCCAGATTATCTTTAATGTAATTAATTGCAGCTAAACCATCATCAAAGCAACTTAGCCTATCAAAGTTTTGCTTTAATTCAAGTGTCTTCTTAATAGTAAATTGATAAATTTTATCGTCATCAATTATACAGAGGTGCTTCTTCGAGTTCATTTTGCTTAAAATTTAAGGTTACGGTGGTACCTATTCCTTCTTGACTTTTCAGGCTTATCGCACCCCCGATTGATAGCAGCCTGTTTTTTACCTGAAATAATCCAATACCACGTGAGTCTGGACGATTATGAAAGGTTTGAAACAAGCCGAATAAATGCTGCTCATTTTCAACCACATCAAAACCTAATCCGTTGTCTTTAACCTCTATTATTCTATCTCCATTTTTGCGAGAGCAAGTTATTACAATTTTTGGTGTTTCATCTTCTTTACGGTACTTCAGGCTGTTTGAAACCACCTGTTTCAAAATCATCTCAAACGCTCCCTTTGGTACCTTCCAATCTGAATGATCTTGAATATCAATAACAACCCTGGCCTGAGTTTGAGATATTTCCTCTTCAAAATTCTCTAATATTGAGCAAATCAAGGGTTGTAGCGATGATGCAGAATGTGACCTGCGCTTAAGTTTGGGATTTATAATTACTCCCATTTCATCAATTATATCCAGTGTTTTAGCATTTGATTTTTTCAGGGCATCCATAAATTCTTCCAACTCTTCTTTATCAGCTACGCCTCCATCAAAAATTGAAAGCAAATAGGCAATATTTGAAACAGGACCTCTTAAATCATGCGAGATTATTGCCGCTATGTTATCCAATTCACCATCCGTCTTAGCTGATTCTTTTTCAGCTTTGGTGGGTTCTTGCTTCTTAAAAAACTCCATCAAAACACCTCCTTCATCATTAGCTTGTTTAAGTTCTACCTCATGAAACAATAACTCTTCTCTATTGTATAAATATGAATTAAAACTGGCCGCACCATTTACTAAAAACTCTTTCCAGGCAGTGTCTAAGGCTTTTAAGTCTTTATTCCAAAATGAAAGGTTACGAATAGAAACAGGCCTTGAAGTGTCTATTTCCTCCTGACAGAGTTGATTTTTAAAAGTGCTATTGACAGCTACAACGTTTCCTGATTTATCAAGTAAGCATAGAGCTAAATGCTTACTTTCAAACAGTACTTTTTGAAGTGTATTGTTTGTGTTCAAAGCGATATGTATGTTAGTTTGTTAGTTAAGATGATGTTCTCATCGCCACTAAAAATAGTTAAATTCTAAAATATCCGCTTTAAAATCAGGTCATTATTTAGCAATCTTTCTCTAGCATCTGGCCGTGTATTTCAATATTCGCCCTTCAAGTAAGCCCCAAAATAGCTGATCTCTATTTCCATTGACTCACCTCCTATTATTGGCTACATTTGCACTCCATTAAAAATGATCTTAATATGAGTGATACCCGCACCCAATCTGATAAGCAATTGACGTTTGAAGAGTTTAAAGAAGGAGTAATCAATGACTACAAATTAGCCATTGAAAGCCGCGAAGCAAGTCTTATCGGACGTAGAGAGGTATTGACTGGTAAAGCCAAGTTTGGAATTTTTGGTGATGGAAAAGAAGTTGCTCAAATTGCCTGGAGTAAGGTTTTTAAGAATGGTGATTTCCGCGCTGGATACTACCGCGATCAAACCTTTATGATGGCAATCGGCCAGCTTACCACACAGCAATTTTTTGCCAGCTTATACGCAGATACCAATCACGAGAACGAGCCAGCTTCTGCCGGAAGGCAAATGAACGGGCACTTTACCACTCAGTCTTTGGATGAAAATGGTAACTGGAAAGACCTTACTGCTCAAAAAAATTCATCGGCTGATATATCTCCTACCGCAGGGCAAATGCCACGCCTACTAGGTTTGGCAGAAGCTTCAAAGGTGTATCGTGAAAATAAAGATCTTAAGGACTTCACCAACTTCTCTAAAAATGGTAATGAGATAGCTTGGGGAACTATCGGTAACGCTTCTACTTCTGAAGGTTTGTTTTTTGAAACTTTCAATGCTGCCGGTGTACTACAAGTACCGATGGTTATCTCTGTGTGGGATGATGATTATGGTATTTCGGTACACGCCAAGTACCAAACTACTAAAGAGAATATCTCTGAAATATTAAAAGGCTTCCAAAAGGATGAAGACACCAATGGTTTTGAAATCCTGAATGTAAAAGGATGGGATTACCCAAGTTTAGTGGAAACCTATGAGAAAGCAGAAAAAATAGCTCGCGAGCAGCACGTTCCTGTATTGATTCATGTTAATGAAATCACTCAGCCGCAAGGCCACTCTACATCTGGTTCGCATGAGCGCTACAAAAATGAGCAGCGCCTTAAGTGGGAACAAGAATTTGACTGTATCAAAAAGATGCGCGAGTGGATGATAATGAGCGCGGTGGCTACAGAAGAAGAATTGGTAGACATTGAAAAAGCTGCTAAAAAAGTAGCTCGTGAAGCTAAAACTGCAGCTTGGAGCAACTTTATCAATCCTATTAAAGAAGAAGTAAACACCGTAGTGGGTATGATTGAAGCTGCTGCCGCAAAATCTTCGAATAGTGAGGAAATTTCGGCAATGGCTGCTACTCTAAAAAGCACTATGGATCCTTTGCGAAAAGATGCTATTTCTGCAGCACGCAGAGCGGTATGGGCACTTCGCAATGACGGTGATGCCAGCGCAGAGTTAAAAAATTGGCTAGAAGCCGAAAACGTAAAAAACAAAGATCGTTACAACGATTACCTATATAGTCAATCCGATTTAAGTCCTCTTCGCATTGAAGAGGTTGCTCCAATTTATAGCGATGATTCGAAAGAAGTTGACGCTCGAATTATCCTTAAAGAAAACTTTGACCGACTACTTACTGAAAAACCAGAAGTGTTAATCTTTGGGGAAGACAGCGGTAAAATTGGCGATGTAAACCAAGGTTTGGAAGGACTTCAGGAGAAGCATGGCGAAGGCCGTGTGTTTGACACTGGTATTCGTGAAGCTACTATTATGGGTCAAGGTATAGGAATGGCGATGCGTGGTTTGCGCCCAATCGCTGAAATCCAATATTTAGATTACTTGCTATATGCACTTCAAATAATGAGTGATGATTTGGCAACTGTACACTACAGAACCAAAGGTCGTCAAAAAGCTCCGGTTGTAATTCGTACTCGTGGCCACCGTTTAGAAGGTGTATGGCACAGCGGTTCTCCAATGGGATCTATTATTAATACCGTTCGCGGAGTTCATGTTTTAGTACCAAGAAACATGACTAAAGCAGCTGGATTTTATAATACCATGCTGGAAAGTGATGACCCTGCACTTATCGTGGAATGTCTAAATGGTTACCGTTTGAAAGAGCGTACTCCTGATAACCTTAGCGAAATAAGGACCCCACTTGGTGTAGTTGAAACTATCCGCGAAGGAAGTGACCTTACCCTTGTAACTTATGGCAGTAGCTGCCGAATTGCAATGGATGCTGCTAATCTTCTAGAAGAAATGGGTATCGACATGCAGGTGATTGATGTACAGTCTCTACTTCCTTTTGATAGAAACCATGACATTGTAAAAAGCCTGGCAAACACCAATCGCTTGGTAGTGATGGATGAAGATGTGCCTGGTGGTGCAAGCGCATTCATTATGCAGCAAGTGCTAGAAGAGCAAGGTGGTTACAAGCATTTGGATAGCAAGCCGCTTAGCATTACTGCAAAAGCTCACCGCCCTGCTTATGGTACCGATGGAGATTATTTCTCTAAGCCATCAGCTGACGATATTGTAGAGCAAGTATATGCCATGATGCACGAAGCTGACCCTACTCGCTTTCCAGCAATTTAATTTTTTGGACTTAAAATATTTCCCTTGGAAAACAGACAACCCCGGTTGCACAAAAACCTCATTGAGGCTGTAATAGATTCACTTGAAACCATCTTTGGTAAAGGTTTTTATGCAGACAAAGTGATTGAACGCACACTTAAATCCAACCCAAAATGGGGCTCTCGCGACAGAGCTTTTATTGCGGAAAGCACCTACGAAATAGTGCGCTGGTGGAGATACCTATGGGAACTTTATGGCAAGTCGCCTTCGCTAAAGCGAAATGAACTGACCCGAATTTTTGGTCTTTGGTGGCGCCTTAATGGTCAGGAGCTACCAGAGTGGCATGGCTTTGAAGCGGTTCAGGATATTGACATAAAAAGTGCAAAACGCTCGCTTCCCAATGATGTAGGCGTGCAGCAGTCCTTTCCTATTTGGTTTGACGAACTGGCTAATGAAGATTTAGGCAAAGATTGGCCAATTATCGCTCAAAATCTCAACCTTCCTGCAGAATTGATAATAAGGGCAAATACCCTAAAAACCACTCGCCAGGAATTGAAAACCATTTTTAAGAAAGAAGGTGTGGAAACGCACAATTTCTCAGAAAATGAGGTCGGCTTGATCTTTAAGCAACGCCAAAATATCTTTAGCAATGCAAGTTTCAAAAGTGGCCTTTTTGAAGTTCAGGATGGTGGTTCGCAACTTATCGCTCCGTTCCTTAGGCCAGAGCCTGGAATGAAGGTAATTGATGCTTGTGCCGGTGCCGGAGGTAAGACACTTCACCTTGCTGCGCTTATGCAAAACAAAGGTTCGCTCATTGCCATGGATGTGGAAGAGCGAAAACTTGTGGAACTAAAAAGACGCGCCAAGAGAAATGGTGCTCACAATATTGAAATCAAGCACATCGAGGGTTCAAAAACCATCAAGAGATTGAAGGACAAAGCTGATCGTCTTTTGCTTGATGTTCCATGTTCGGGTACGGGAGTTATAAAACGTAACCCTGATACCAAGTGGAAAATCAAACCTGAAGATTTGGAAAAAGTAAAAGGGATTCAACAAGATATTCTAAACGATTACTCCACTATGCTTAAGTCTGGTGGAATGATGGTTTATGCTACATGCTCCATTCTACACAGCGAAAACGAAGATCAGGTAAAGACGTTTTTGGCCAAGCGTGAAGATTTTAAATTGATTGAAGAAAAGCGCGTGAACCCATCCAAAGTATCGGATGGTTTTTACATGGCTCTACTTCAAAAAGCTTAAGCAAGCTATTAGTGGGTACTACGTTTTAACTTGAAATTGTCTTAAATTTACGAGTATGGAAATACTGAATGTAGAAATACTAAACCCCAAAGCCAAAAAGCTTCTGATGAATTTGATGGATATGAAACTTATAAAAGTTTCTAAATCTGAATTCAAGCGAGACAAGTTTTTTGAACTGCTGAAAGACTTGAGGAAAGAGGAGTCACCTTCATTGGAGGACATCCAAAAAGAGGTAAAGGCTGTACGTAAGCAGATGAATGACGGAGAATGAGAATTGTATTGGATACCAATATTTGGATAAGTTATCTCCTTTCTCCCCATTTAAGCTGGCTCGATCATTTTTTCAAAAATCCTGAATTTCACTTATTATTTAGTGAACAGCTACTTTCTGAATTTCTAAGAGTAGCTAAAAAACCTAAGCTCCAAAAGTACTTTTCCGACAAACAACTCACCGATCTTCTTTTGCGTTTTGAAGAGTATGGTGTAATGATAGATGTTCATTCAAATTATGAACTTTGCCGTGATCCTGATGATAACTTTCTTTTAAACCTTGCTGTAGATGGCCATGCCAATTTTTTAGTGAGCGGAGATGATGATTTACTTGTTTTAGGAAAAATCGACACTTGCCAAATAATTTCACTTACCCAACTTAAGGAACACATTTCATGAAAACCACCGAAAGCGATTCTCTATACAATCATCTGGAAAAGATGAGCACACAAGATCTTTTGACTAACATTAATAATGAAGATCAAAAGGTGGCACTGGCTGTGCAAACGTGCATTCCAGAAATAGAGAAATTGGTGGATGTGGTGGTTGAAAAAATGAAAGTTGGTGGTCGCCTTTTCTACATTGGTGCCGGCACCAGCGGACGTTTGGGTATTTTAGATGCCTCTGAGCTCCCTCCTACTTTTGGCGCTGATCCCAATATGGTGGTTGGCCTTATTGCCGGTGGCGACACCGCTATTCGCAAAGCTGTAGAATTTGCCGAAGATGATACCCAAGGTGCTTTGCGCGATTTGGGAGAATTTGACATCAACACAAACGATATGGTTTTGGGCATTGCTGCCTCAGGAACCACTCCTTACGTAATAGGGGGATTAAAAGAATGCCGAAAACGAGGAATTGCCACAGCCTGCATTACCTGCAATGCTGATGCTCCCGTTATCGCTGAAGCAGATTTTCCTATAGTAGCTGTGGTAGGCCCTGAGTTTGTAACTGGAAGTACTCGCATGAAAGCCGGCACCGCTCAAAAACTAATTCTCAATATGATTTCTACCACCACCATGATAAAGCTTGGCCGCGTAAAGGGCAACAAAATGGTGGATATGCAGCTTAGCAACAACAAGCTTGTAGACCGTGGCACCCGCATGATTATGAGCGAAACCGGTACTGATGCTGAAACTGCTGAAAGACTATTGAAAGAGCATGGAGGTGTAAGGAAAGCGGTTGAGGCGTTTTTGAAGTAAGTATCTTCATGCCCTTTTTCCCATTGCTGCAAAAAGGACCAAAAAGATTTTGGTATTTAATTTTGAACAGGATAAGAACTCCGTGAATTAGTTGATTAGATTTTTCACTTCCTCTTCTAATCTTACCAATCGCATTATTTAGGTAAATTTCCAATAACCTCTTAATAACAATTACTAACCATGGCATACTTCAATAAAGCAATCTTAAAGGAACTCATACCAGTCTACCCAAGTATCCTTATCGTCTTTGGGTACCTTAAACTCTCCTTATATTATCAGTTCTTCGGGGTACAGATAATTAATTTTATTGATTTTACAGAAATAATAATACTCTTTCTCCCAGATGTAATCTATTACTTGGTATTGCTTAGTTTATCAGTTTTCCTCCACTATGTAATTGCGCCTAGTGGGTATGGCGCATTTGTTAATGTCTCGGAAGATCACGTTAGCGAAAAGTATTTAGTTAATCGGTTCATTAAATATTTTAAATATCATTTCTGGTATTCTATTTCACTAATCATATGCTTTATACTTGTTGTAGTAGCATACTATCTGCACCGACCAAATTTTTCATTCTTATTATTAATCACTTTATTTAGTACACTTCTTTACATACTGGGCTATTTTCTATCCGAAATTCACAGAAAACATCTGCTAAACTCTGGAAAACAACTTAGTGCCACAGTCCACAACATTATATCAGTTATAGTACTGTTCTCTTTTTTCACAATTTCCAACGTTAGCAAAGAGATTAGGAGCTCTCTGAATAACCCGTCCATTGTAAACTTTAAATACCAAGGAAATCAGATTGCAACAAACTCTGAATGTGTTTATCTAGGTGAAACACGCAATTATATTTTTATTCAAGATAAAAGTTCGGAGAATGCCTACGTCTACCCTAAAGACGATATTTCTGAATTTATAATTTCAAAAACTGACGAAAGTCTGATCCTACTTCAGCTACTCACAAGATAAGTCCTTAAAGATCATATATTCAAAAGCTCTATGATTCACCTGCGATGTAGCTGTGAATCATTTACTTCACCCCCTTCTCCTTCATCCAACTCTTCAAATCCTCAAAACACTCAGGGCTTACACCATGTCCCATTGCGTATTCACGGTATTGATGTGAAATGTTGAGTTGTTCCAAAACCTTCATAGCATTCCTTGCCCAATCTACCGGCAAAACTTCATCGGCAGTGCCATGGCTGGCAAATATGTCAAGGTGCTTCAGGCTTTCAGGATTGTACTTTTCAGGAACAATATCCGGCATAATGTATCCACTCAAGGCAATCACCTTTTGAAACTTCTCCGGGTGGCTCAAGCTCAATCCGTAACTCAAAATACTTCCTTGGCTAAAGCCAAGCAGGTTTACATTTTCAGGGTCCGTTCCATAAGCCTCATGAACTTCATCAATAAACTTAAGAATGGCCTCCATACTTTTTTTGGCCTGAGGAACATTGTTCATCTTTTCGCCAAGATTGCTAAAGTCGATTTCATACCATGCATATCCGCCCCAAGGCAAATCGATTGGAGCACGGGCACTAACCACAAAACACTTTTCGTTGAGCATGGGCGCCATGCCAAACAAATCTTGCTCATGGCTACCAAAGCCGTGAAGCATCAATAAAAGTGGTGGTTTTTCGGTTTTCTGTTGCGGTGGTAATACTTCGTGAACTAAACTTAACGATGCACTCATTTATCTAATCTTGTCTTTAAAATAGCTGCCTACGTGGGTGATTTTGTCCGCCTTTCCATGCTCTATGTATTTTTTAATAGCAAAGGCATTGCTGGAAAAAGCAATCTCATCCCATGGAATTTCTTCAGGCGCGAAGAAACGGATTTCTGTGCTTTCTGTGGTCAACTCATATTTATCGCCCACCATGTCTGCTTTAAAAATCAGATACACCTGATTGGCATGTGGAAGATTATATACGGTGTGCAAATTTCCTAACTCCACAGTGGCTCCAGTTTCCTCATACACTTCACGCTTCGCACCTTGCTCCACAGTTTCCTCATTTTCAAGAAAGCCACAAGGCAGATTCCAAAATCCCAGGCGAGGTTCTATTCCTCTGCGGGCAAGCATTATTTTTCCATCTTTATCTATCAGGCAGCCCACCACCATGTTGGGATTTGTATAATGGATGGTGTCACAATCCGGGCACACAAAGCGTGGAAAGTGGTCATCCTCCGGAATTTTATACATCAAGTCGGCACTGCCGCAATTACTACAGTAGTTCACAGTTTTGTTTCAGTTTCCACAAATCTAACAAAGGTTTGGTGTCTCATCACTTCGTCTCTATCGACTGGAAGATGAATTTCCCAAATTCCAGAGCACTATCTAGGGCGTTTTTTTCGATCAGGTCAAAGGTCAAAATCACGGCCTTTTCAACGGCTACCTCAGTTTTTTCGAAGCCTACGCTTTTGTCTCTCTTCCAAAAATTGAGCAAAAACAAAAACTGAAACCATAATAATGAATCATAGGTATCCGTCAATTTGTTTCGTTCGGCAACTCGTCCCAGCCTTACTCCCTCTTCTATAAGTTCCTTTACCCAAGCTTTAAACTCTTTCTTCGTTTCTGCCATCCCGGTAGGTGTACTTCCAAAAGTGGAAAGAACATCTTCAAGTGTAATCATGGCGTAGCTTCTATAACTTTTCATTTGACAGAAAAATTCACTATAAAAGCTCATAAGCTTCTCGCGAATGCTACGTTCCCCATATTCTAAATTCCCCTCCACTGTTTGAATTACCTGATTAAATAAATCGGACCAAATAGCTTCAGCTACTCGCTCAAATGAATTGAAGCACAGATAAAAGTCCTCTTCAGAGATATTCAGCCCTTTGCAAAAAGCATTAATACTTGGCGGCTGATGGCCATTCATTAATATATATTCACGATAGCCGCTTAATATCTGTTTCTTCAAATCCAAGACAGGACTAACTGGATTTTCCATCTGTGCTTCCATTGTGTTTTTAGTTTGTTGGGCAGAACTCTGTAAAGGTTCCTATTATTCATAATAAGCCGTTAAATCAACAAAATAACAATTTGTCTGTTACCCAAGTATAAATCAAAAACTTAATACTATGAAAACATTTATTCTTTCACTGTCACTCAGCATTCTGTTTGCTATACCCTCTTCATTTGCATTAAATGTAGAAACACCACTGGAACAAAAAGCGGAGAAAATTGAAATTAAGCACAAGGAAATCCCCAAAGAAGTAAGGATGGACATTACAGACAAATATCATGGAGCGGAAATCTTAATGGCATACAAGGAAGTGATTGATGGAGAAATAGTGGGCTATCAAGTAGAAGTAAAAAAAGGACCTAAAAAATGGGTTGTATTATATGACAAGAATGGAAATCCTAAAAATACCGTCCAACCTGAGTAACACAATGGGGATTGAGGTAGGCAATGTGTAGACAAATTCCCCAAAACTCACATCACACCAAAATATTTAAGTCGCTGATTTTCAATATTTTTAAGAGCAACTTGATTTTGGTACGGAATTCACTTTATACAAAGCGTGTTACTAACCAAATAACACCTTCAAAATTTAAATATTTTGAGAGTTCTTTAATTTTTCATCTTACTTGCAGCAATGGAGCTTTTGCCCGCTAACATCAAGAGCTTACATTGCCTGTGAATAGCAAATAATTTAGTCTTCATTTAGACAAGAATAGATGTTATAACGCTGAATTTTAGCGAAATAAAACAAAAATTCTAGCTTAGTTTATCAAAAAGACTGTAAATTTGTAAGAGAAGATAACAGCAGCATTTCAATACAATAGTGGTATGAATGTTGCTTAGAAATAAAACAGAGACCACAATGTGGTTCACAATATTTAAAAAGCTATATAAATAGCAGCGTTAGTTTTTAGTTGTTCGAGTTGAGCTGAAGTCACCACTGGAGAGTGGTGACTTCTTTTTTTTATACCTACCTGAACAATTTTATCTAAGTATCTTTATTATAGCTTTAACGCCATGAACATGAAAGATACAAAACCGAAAATATTGGTGGTAGATGACGACACCACCTTTCTACTAATGTTAAAATCCTTTTTAGAAAAGAAGGGTTTTATACCCCACACAGAATCAACCGCAGAAAAAGGCCTTCAAGCTATTGAAGAAAATACCTTTGACCTTATACTTTCAGATTACCGCATGCCTGGTATTGATGGAATTGAAATGCTTAAAATACTCAAGGAAAAAGGTATCACCACTCCCCTTATTTTGATTACGAGCTATGGTGACATCAAACTTGCCGTAAATGCAATGAAGCTTGGTGCTTCAGACTACTTGACCAAACCTGTAAACCCTGAAGAACTTTTGGCTTTGGTTACTTCGGTAATTGAAACGCCACAAGAAAAGTCTGTTCCGCAGGTGAGTGCTCTTGCCAAAAAATCAAACACCAATTCTGACAATACTCCTCAAAGCCATGCTTCAAAAGCTGACTTTGTAAAAGGCGTAAGTCCACAAACCAAAAATGTAAACCAATACATTGATTTAGTTGGCCCAACTAATATGAGTGTTCTCATACAAGGCGAAAGTGGAACGGGTAAAGAATATGTAGCTCGTCAAATTCACAACCTTAGCAAAAGACGAGATAAGGCATTTGTAGCAATAGATTGCGGATCTCTATCCAAAGAACTAGCAGCCAGTGAACTTTTCGGACATATAAAAGGAAGCTTTACTGGAGCGTCTGTAGACCGAGTTGGTCAATTTGAGGTAGCCAATGGTGGAACCCTTTTTCTGGATGAAATTGGTAACCTCAGTTATGAAATACAAGTTAAACTGCTTAGAGCAATTCAGGAGAAAGTAATAAGACGTGTTGGCGGCCGTGATGACATTCCGATTGATGTAAGATTACTTGCTGCTACCAATGAAAATCTTCAGCGTGCCATTGGTGATGGTGAATTCAGGGAAGATTTGTTTCACCGAATAAATGAATTCAAAATTGAAATAGCTCCGCTAAGGGCTAGAACTGAAGAAGTGAAGCAATTTGCCAATCATTTTCTAAATCAAGCTAATGAAGAACTTGAAAAGAATGTAGAAGGCTTTCAGGAAGAAACAATGAACCTACTCATGGAATACGGCTGGCCTGGAAACCTTCGTGAGCTAAAAAATGTGATTAAACGTTCCGTGCTTCTTACGCAAGGTTCACTTGTTGAGAAGAATGCTTTACCAAGTGAAATCTCCAGTAGATATACACAGCAAGCAGAAGATATTCGAAGCATTCAAGATTCTACAGATTTAAAGCAGCTGGAAAGTGCATTGGAGAGACAAAAAATAATGGAAGCTCTTGAGAAGGTAAGGTTTAACAAAACAAAAGCAGCTAAACTTCTAAACATAGATCGCAAGACGCTTTATAATAAAATCAAAACTTATGGGTTGGAGGTTTAACCTCCAACTCTACATTGCTTCCACCTCTTTTCGCAAACTTATAAAGAGCTCTTCAGAAAGCTTTTGAGTTTTATTTATGCGTTCTTCAACCAGCTTTTTTGGCTGAGTGCTGTCTACCAGTTTTTCGAGCTCTTGCAGGTGTTGCATTACCGCTGTAGCTTTTAGTTGGCCAAAAGTATTTTTCATTTTGTGAGCTGTATCACCAACATTCACAAAGTCATTAGCTTCAAAGTACGACTGCAGGAGAGCCAAATGCTCTTCATTAGTTTCCATAAAGGAGACTAAAAATTCTTTAAGTACTCCTGCATCATCTCCCGCAAAGGCATTAAAGTTTTCCAAAGAAAACAAGGGTTCTTCTTCCAAACTGTTTTGATTTTCAGAGTCGGATTCTTCCCCTTCTCCGTGATTTATTCCCGCTAGCAAAGCTGCTATCTCATATTCCTTGAAAGGCTTCAATAAAGTAGCATCTACCTTTTCTAAAGCTGGGTTTTCTGTTTTTTTGATCATTGCATTGGCCGTGCATAGAATCAATGCAGCTCCTTTACTAGCAGAAGACTCAGAACGAATTTCTTCTATCACTTCCAGGCCACTCTTACCTGGCATTTGAAGATCTACCAATATATAATCAAAGAAAGAGCTCGCGGCCTTCTCTATTCCAGTTTCTCCATCATAGCAACTTTCAAAATCAAGCCCCCACCTTTCTAGAGATGGTTTAAGCAAAACGTGATTCATGCTGTCATCATCAATCAACAGCAAGCGTTTGCCTTCCAAATTTATTTCTACACGCTCTAAGTCAAACTTACCACTATACTCATCCTTATCCCCAATTTTAAAGGGAAGCTCCAGTAAAAATACTGAACCCTCATTAATCTCACTTTCCACGGTAATTCTACCTCTTAGTAAGCTTACCAATTTTTTGCTAATGGTAAGCCCCAGTCCCGTTCCTCCATACTTTCTGGAAATTGAAGTATCCTCTTGGCCAAACCCCTCGAAAATGCTAGACAGTTTTTCCGGAGCAATACCTTTCCCCGTATCCTCCACAATAAATTCCAGCCATAGTCTATCCTTCCTCTGGTTTCTGATTTTTACCATTATTTTCACATAACCGTAAGTGGTAAATTTCACACCATTACCAGCAAGATTTATCAGTATTTGCTTTAAGCGAATAGGATCTCCATTCACAATGAGCTCTTCTAACTCAGGGTCAATTTCACTCTTCAGCTCAATCCCTTTATTGATTGCCAAATGCTCCAAAGTCGCTAAGCTTTCATTGACCACCATCGAAACTTTAAACCCTATTTTTTCCAACCTCAACTTACCCGATTCTATTTTAGAGTAATCGAGAATATCATTCACAAGCATCAACAAATGCTCACTACTGCTCCTTACCTTTTGTAATCGCAATCGTTGATCTTCATCTAACCTAGAACTGGCCAACTGCTCCGAAAAACCAATAATTGCATTTAATGGAGTCCTTATTTCATGACTCATATTTGCTAAAAACTCTTCCTTTACGCTGGCCAAATTTTCTGCTTTGCTCTTTGCTTTACGCAATTCTAATTGAAGCTTACGACCAGAAAGTATATCTCTTATAACCAGGTAAATAAGAACCATAGATAAGATTCCACCAAGAATTGCAAATATGGCTACCGAGGTAAATGATTGCTTGGCAACGGATAAAGTTTCCCTTTTTTCCGCATTGCTAACCAACTCCTCAATTCCTTTGATATTTAAAATAATGGATCGCAGCTGGCTGAAGATCATTTGATCCTTTGCCACCATTTCCAATTCTTTACCAGTAAGTAAAGCAGATTGCTGCTGACGCTGAGCTTCTGCTGCCTCTAAAGCTTTTCGAGCTGTTGTAATAAGAGTGTCTACTTTTTCAAAATAAGCGCTGTCATAAGCTACTGTACGCTCTTTTCGCACCTCACTCCTTACCGGAATCGTGTTATCCTCCTTTTCTTTTTTTGACCCAAACACGCGCTGAAACAAACCCGGACTGCTTTCTGACTTCTCGTCATCGGCATCCATGGCTTCAGTGCGGGTTGTGGTGGTCGTGGTAATTTCCTGCTTGGGCATCAAGAGACTATCACGAAGCATAGTTTCTTGAGTGCGAGACAGTGCACGAAGGGCAGAGCGGTCGATTTGTCTTCTGGATTGTCGAACTTTTATGTCAATGAGATTTTCGAAACTTTGCACTTTCTCATTAAACAATAGCCGAAGAGTATCTACTTCCGATTGATATTCTGTGCCAAAACTCTTTTGATATAAGGAATCAATCAGCTCGTTGATTTCACCCACATTCTGAATATAAACTTGCAGGTCTTTTGGGTCAAGTGTAAGCGAATACGTTCTCGCATGGCTTTCCAGAGTTCCAATATCGGTAAGAATGCTTTCCGTAAGCCTGGTTTCGTCTGGTTGGTTATACAATTTATCCAGTGCATAACTAAACTCACGATAGCTCCTAAAGCTAAAAAAACTGATTGCTCCCAGCACCCCTAAAGTGATAAAGAGCACAATTACAATTTTGAAAATAGTATTATCGGGAGTAAACTTCATGACACAAATTTAGCCTTACGGCAAAGGTATTTTGGTTGTGCCAAGATATTAAATGCTTTTCTGAAAAATAAACAAAACCAAGGCTGTGCTTACTATAAGAAAAAGCCTTTAGTAAAGTTCATACATCTCACTTCCCAGAGGCTCGTCTTCTGTTGAGTTCAGAATATCTTGTATCAAATCATCAATCTGTGCATGGGTAACATTTGGCATACAGATAACATGACTTAGATCGCCTTCCGTTGCCAATTGCCATTTTGCCGCTACAACTTTCGGTTGTGGTGGAATAACCACGGTTATGGCATTTGGGTTTCGCCAGGCTGGAATGTTATTAGCTCTAAATTGCGTTAAAGCATACTCTGCCGTTTCACGGCTTTTTGCCACTCTTGCCTTCAGCCCTTCTATGCCTAATTTGCGCAAAGCATACCATAAAAACAATGGACTATGACCGTTTCTTGAACCAGTAATGGTTGTATCTGAACTACCGATATAAGAAACCGCCATCGCGATTCTATCTCTATTAGCTTTCTTTACCACCACTACCCCACACGGTATCGGGCTTCCAATAAACTTGTGACCACTAATGGCAATACTATCTGCACCATCTTTAAAATCAAAAGCAGGACGTGGCTCAGTTAAGGCATTAATTATTCCACCCAAAGCGGCATCACAATGCACATAGTGATGTTGAATCGCCAAGCTTTTCATCACTCGCTTGATTTGTTGAACATCATCAACTGCCTCTGTCATAGTGGTACCAATATTTGCCAAAACAATAGCCGGCACATTTCTATGGTTACGCATAGATTCCTTTAAATCATCATAATCCATTTCACCATTATCCTGAGTTCGGATTACAATACAAGGCATATTTAGCAGGTGTAAATTCTTCTGAACGCTGTAGTGAGTCGATTCAGAATAGTAAACCATAGCCTTTGGGTAGCGCTCTCTGGCTAGGTAAAGCCCATATAAGTTTCCTTCGGAACCACCATTACTCACATAGCCCCACCAATTGTTGGGTTCAGCCCTAAACAGCTTAGCGAAAAAGGCAATCACCTCCTTCTCCATTTCGTTGCTATTCACACCATAAGTGGAATTAATAAAAGGATCACCAAGGTTATTCATTGGGTATTTAAGAAATGGCATTAGCTCATCATAGTCAAAATCCTTTGATACCGGGTAACCCAAAAAGTTTTCGGTGTTAGTGATAACTTTCTCCAAAAGCTCACTGATGATCTGTTTGCTATTATCCATTTCTTAAATTTTATACAAAAGAGAAAAATTACCTTTACACCACAATACTTCATGAAAATAAACCTAGTGTATAGTATTTATTAAAACTTTTAATCAGAATTAAGAGGTTGAAAGTGGATAAAACAGAAATAATATCACCTATGAAAATTGATCAACTGGATTTACAGATTTTAGATCTTCTACAGCAGGATGGCAAAATGACTCACAAAGAAATTGGCGGGAAGCTCGCATTATCCACCACCGCTGTATATGAAAGGGTAAAAAGACTGGAGCGAAACAATTTCATCCGTGGGTATGTGGCGCTTATAAACCAACCACAGCTAGGCCTTACATTAACTGCATTTTGCTACGTAAGCCTAAGTAGTCACAACAAAAAGTATTTATTGGCTTTTCAGGAAGAAGTGATAAAATTAAAGGAAGTCTCGGAGTGTTTTCACATAGCCGGAGAGTACGACTACATTTTGAAAATAACTGTAAATGATATGGCGGCTTACCGCGATTTTATTGTGAACAAGCTCACCATATTGGAGCATATCAGCAATACACAAACCATTTTTGTAATGGAAGAAATCAAAAACGAAACGGCTATTCCACTTTACCAGAGAAAATAAAAAAACGGCTTCGAAAAAAAATCGAAACCGTTTCTAATTAACTTAACTATTAAGTAATGTAATTTGATTGAGAGTTAACCTGCTATCATGACTAATAGAATGGCTATCAATCCGGAGATGATAACACTAGAATACAGATTTTTCATCTTTAAATAAAACATTAATTAATAACCCCTTACACACGCAAAATAAAACAAAAGCCATACCTACCAACATTTTTACAACAAAAACTCACTAAACCACTGACAATCAACACCGACAACCCTAACAACTTTTACATCAATCATCTGAATTCGAGGATATATTCCTCAATTTGATGTTTTACCCCCAACTGCTCACCAGAATTTTCCTCATCGTTAAAACCTTTTGCCCTACTGTCAACGTTTATTAACTCAAACAAATCATCCACGTATCTTCGAAGTGTAAAACCATCCCTATGATAGGCATTCGATTTTCTGAGTTTACAGGAAAAAATAAAACCGTTTTTGAAAAACTCTTTGACATCTTTAAAGAGCTTATTCTTCACACCTCTGGTGATGTGGACGAAGCCTTGGACTGGCTAAATGAAATTGATAAGGAATATGGAATCACCACGGCTGAGTACACGATGGATGACTTTATTGAGGAGCTAAAAAAGAAAGGTTACCTACGTGAAGAAATTGACACACCTAATGGAGACGGAACTGGCGATGGCAGCGGACTCAGTATTACAGCAAAAACAGAAAGAGCCATAAGAAGCAGTGCTTTAGAGCAGATATTTGGCAAAATAAAGAAATCGAATAGCGGAAATCACACCACAAAATTTACTGGCCAGGGAGACGAGCAAACCAGTGACATGCGTAGCTATCACTTTGGTGACAGCCTAGATCAAATTGCCATGAACGAAAGCATAAGAAATGCTTTTGTAAATCAGGGTATTGATGACTTTAGCATGACACATGACGATTTGGTGGTTCAGGAAAACTACCACAAAGCGCAGATGTCTACCGTGCTGATGATTGACATTAGCCACTCCATGATATTGTATGGAGAAGATAGAATCACCCCTGCCAAGAAAGTAGCTCTTGCCTTAGCTGAATTGATAAAAACACGCTACCCTAAAGATACTTTAGACATTATTGTTTTTGGGAATGATAGCTGGCAAATAGAACTTGAAGAACTCCCTTATCTTAAAGTTGGACCTTACCACACCAACACAGTGGCAGGCCTTGAACTAGCCATGGACTTACTGCGAAAAAAGAAAAATGCCAACAAGCAAATATTTATGATTACCGATGGTAAGCCCAGTTGCCTGCACGAACCTGATGGAACGTATTACAAAAATAGCTTTGGCTTGGATGAATACATTGTAAATAAATGCCTGAATAAAGCAGCCGCTTGCCGCAGGCTAAAAATCCCAATCACCACTTTTATGATTGCTCAAGACCCTTATTTGCAAAGCTTTATCCAAAAATTTACTGAAGCTAATAAGAGCAAGGCATTTTTCACAGGGTTAAAAGGATTGGGTGACTTTATTTTTCATGATTATGAAAATAACCGAAGACGAAATATCAAATAGGCTAACTCAAACAATGCTCTTACATTTGAGTTTTAACTAATTCAAACACATTTCGAACCATGAAACTAAAATCACTACTACTAGCTTGCAGTGCTGCCACACTAATTTTTTCTTCCTGCAATTCTGACTCAAACTCTCAATCTCTAAAGGGCAAATGGTCATTTAATACAATGCAGGGCGCCTATTCTGAACTTTGGCTCGATGGCAAATCTTTACTTACCGTAAAATCTGATAGCCGCAATCCCTTCGTATTTGATTACAATCAAAATGGTAACACTATTGTAATTTATCAGCATGGTTTACGTGGCAAAAAAAGTGAGGAAGTAGATCGCTTTCTTATTGAAAAGCATAATGGAGAAACAGTTACTATTCTACAAGATTCTGTAGAAAATAAGCTTCAACTCATCAGCGAAGATGTAGGTGATATTAAAAACACAAAATCATACAGAGATTCGGTGCTATTGGATTTTGATTCCAGAGCGCAATCTGAACAATAAAATATGGATATAAAGAAAATAACCAACCTTGGTGAGCTCAAAAAATCGGGCTACAAACCACTAACCATAAAGGAAGAGCTTCGAAAGAATTTAGTAGAAAACCTAAAAAAGGGAACTACGGTTTTTGAAGGTATTCATGGTTTTGAACACACCGTAATTCCTGACTTGGAGCGAGCCATCCTTTCGGGGCATAACATTAACTTTTTGGGTCTTCGTGGTCAAGCCAAAACAAAAATGGCCAGGATGATGACGCGCCTGCTGGATGAATATGTTCCTGCAATTAGCGGTTCCGAACTATCCGATGATCCTCTGAACCCAATCAGTAAAACGGCATTGGACATCATTGCCGAAAAAGGTGATGACACTCCTATATATTGGATACATCGCGATGAGCGCTACTATGAAAAATTAGCCACGCCAGATGTTACAGTTGCTGACCTTATTGGTGATGTAGATCCTATAAAAGCTGCAAATCTAAAGTTGTCTTATGCCGATGAGCGCGTAATTCACTTTGGAATGATTCCTCGTGCCAATCGCAGCATTTTTGTAATTAATGAATTGCCCGATTTGCAAGCACGTATCCAGGTGGCACTCTTTAATATTTTACAGGAAGGAGATGTGCAGATCCGTGGTTTTAAGCTTAGGCTTAATTTGGATATTCAATTTGTATTTACCGCAAACCCTGAAGATTACACCAATCGTGGATCAATTGTAACTCCTTTAAAAGATAGAATTGGTAGTCAGATATTGACACACTATCCTGAGGACATTGAGACAGCGAGAAAAATTACCGCTCAGGAAGCTAAAAGCAATGACGACCGAAACAAAACGGTAATTGTTCCTGATGTGGCAAGGAATCTGTTGGAGCAAATTGCTTTTGAAGCACGCGATAATGAATATATAGATTCCAAAAGCGGAGTATCCGCAAGGCTTACCATTACAGCTTCAGAGAACTTGGTTAGTACTGCTGAGCGCAGAAACCTCGTCAATGGTTCTGATAAAACCACCATTCGTCTGATCGACTTTTTGGGTGTGATATCTTCCATTACCGGAAAGGTAGAACTAGTATATGAAGGCGAACAAGAGGGAGCCGCCATGGTAGCCGAGAACTTGATTGGCTCTGCAGTACGAAGCCTCTTAGGTGATTATTTCCCTGAAATGGATCATTTAAAATCCGGAGATAAAGACAATCCATACACCCAGCTTATTGAATGGTTTGGTCGCGGCAATTCAATTGATTTCCTAACCGACTTTACTGATAAGGAGTATCAGGATATTTTGAATAGCATTACTCCTCTTCCAAAACTGGTTAATAAATACCAACAAAATACATCTGATGAAGAGAAGTACTTTTTAATGGAAATGGTATTGTGGGCATTAGCTGAATATTCCAAATTGAACAAAGAACGATTGGTAAGCGGATACAATTTTTCAGATCTCTTTAGCAGTTACCTGCGAGGTGGGGAGCTAGATATTGATTTAAACTAGAATCGTCTTTTTAGTATAACTTAAAAGCTCACGTTTGCAAACGTGAGCTTTTTTAATTTACAGACACTTCAAACTTTCAATTTAGGTCAAAGGAAAGTCATCCAACTACTTCATCGATTCTATCTTTATCACTCCAGAATTATTTCGAGAACACAAGTTCATTTTGATACATTTTCTCATTTTAAGAAAAAAATCCCATTGTAAGTTTACTATTCTGTCAGAGCTAGATTACACCAAGGAATAATTCTGAAATATTAGGACTACAAATCTTTCTAAACAAACCCCAACCACCTAAATAACAAGTCCATTACCCCCTGTTTTGCGCCCATCCACCGAATGTTGAATTAAGTATACTATGCATGCATATAAATTTGATTTCAGAAATCAGACAAAGTATTTCGCCCCTTTAATTTAAAAATCAAAACAGATGAAAACTACATTATTCAACTTCAAAAAAGCCTTCATTGCCACTGCAGTAATTGCGCTGATAAGCTGTCAAAAAGAAAAGGATACTCAAGACATTTATTCCAATACCCCTGGAGCCACTTCTTTAAGCCAATTGAACATTGATCCAGATTTTAACTGGTCTTCTTCTATGAAAGGAAATCTAAAAGTTTCTCTTATCTCTGAAGATAACTTACACATGGAAGGAGAACCTGTACATGTTGTTAATAGTGCCGGAAAAGTATTGGAAAGAGTAAATGTTAAAAACGGCATGGCCAACTTTTACATTCATCTTCCTCAACCCGCTGAGGCCTTTATATACTATCCTAACACAGGTGATAGCAAAAAAATAACTGGCACAGGAAATATGAATATGCGCTTGACTTCTATAAGTGAGATTCTTTCAGGATCAAAGAAAACCAGTTTTGTCAGCAAAAAATCGACCGCAACAGTTGGGTTAAACCTCTTATCAAACAGTGCTTTCAATCTTCCAGGCGGAGTAATCACAGATCTAAGCTTCGGGTATCAGAGCCCAACCGCAATTGATGGTAAATGGTACGTAAGTACTAATTCTTATGAGTTAAATACCACCACTGTACTAAATGACACAGTATTAAAAATGTCTTTGGATGGTACATCTACTTTTTGGGGACAGACGGTGAATGTTGTTTCTGGTAGCTCTTTTACCATTAGCTCACTGTGGCAAAATGCAAGCCGTAGAATTGTAGTTAGCTTCTTCGACTCTAGTGATCAATTTATTGGATATTCTTATCCAAGTAATTTTGGTGTAACTGTTGGTGGGCAACATACAGGTACCATTCCTGCTAATGCAGTAAAAGCTCTGATCTGGTCATCTGCCTCTACCAATTCCTACGTTGATGATATTAAATTTATCAGCACTCCTGCAATAAGTGATGCTGACGGTGATGGTGTAGCCGATAATTTGGATATGTTTCCAAATGATCCAAATCGTGCCTACCAATCAACTTTTCCTACTGTGGGTAATCAATATTTAGCTTTCGAAGATTTATGGCCTTCAAAAGGAGACTTTGATTTCAATGATATGGTTTTAAGAAATCAGGTAGTATTTACAAAGGATGCTAACAACTACTTGGTTGACGCAACATTTACCATAGACCTGAATGCAGTAGGAGCCGGAATAAGAAATGGACTGGGTATTGTTTTGCTAAACACAAATAAGCAGGCTTTTGGAAGTAATATAGTTGCCGGTATTAGCGGATACGGTTCTGAAAATAGTAATATTGAAAATGGAATCGTTGTGTTTGATGATGCTTTTGCTGCACAAAGCACCTATTACACAAACACTGGTTCAGGCCCAAGTGCATCACCAGATCAGTTTCAATTTACTGTAACATTTGTTCCAAACACGGTGAATAGCATTCTTCCTGATTTTTATATTTTCCGTAGAGATGATGTATCACATGAAATTCACTTAGATGGTTTTGCAGCAACTTCCGCGGCAAACACCAACCTTATGAATACTGGTGATGATTTTAATGGAACTTATAATACAGAAGATGGCTTGCCTTGGGCTATCGAAATTATAACTCCCGCAGGCTTCAGTTTTAGACATCCATTAGAGAAAACCGATATTTTAGAATCTTACCCACAATTTCAACTTTGGGCCACCACAAAGGGAGCTTCCAACCTATTATGGTTTGAAAATCCTATAAGCTCAAAGGTTTACTAAGAAGAATTTGCTTTTAAGTTAGATTTGTCCCGTCCTAAATAACCGATACAGGTTTTTATATAGATTAAACATAGTAATTAAACCTTGGTGAAGCTAGCTTCACCAAGGTTTTGTTTTTTATAGGATTTTATTTTGACCTGATCTTGTTTATGCATTTGTTCTGGAGTGTTCATTTGGCAGGAGAGGTGTGGCCTTTGTTTATTATAAATGCTTACACTGTCTTCCACCAAAGGCTTCATGATGTCTAGTTTATCGGCCTTTACTACTTCAATAAATTCTTGCTTTAAAATACCGTTTATACGTTCCGCTATGGCGTTGGCATATGGGTCATAAGACTCTGTCATGCTACAGGTTATTTTGGCTTTAGCCAGTTGTTTTTGGTAATCGGTGCTACAATATTGTAGGCCTCTGTCTGAGTGATGGATCAGAGGTTGGCTAGGGTATTTTCGATTTTTGATAGCTTGCTTTAAGGCAGATAGCGCACCATCCACACTCAAACTGTTTGATACATTGTAGCCTACTATCTTTTTTGAGTAGGCATCGGTAACTAGAGCCAGGTACATGGGGTTTTCTCGGGTACCCACATAAGTTATATCGGCCACCCAAAGCTGCTCTGGCCGGGTAATGGGTAAGTCTGCAATCACGTTTTTGTGTTTGCGGAACCTATGGTGTGAGTTGGTGGTAATATGGTATGATTTCTTGGGTTGTATTAACATGTGATTTGCTTTTAGAATGTGGAACAATTTATCGCGACCCACGCCCAGTGCTTGCAGCTCTGGCTGTAGCAAGTGGTAAAGTTTACGTGTGCCTAGCCGAGGCATGGACATGCGCTTTTCCTGCACGAGTGATACTACTTTTTGCGCACGTTGCTTTTTGGCTTCTTCGGCTTTAATGGCGCGATAATAAACTTGACGGCTATACCCGAACAATCTACAGGTAGCCGTTAGGCTTTCTTGGTAGTGTTCTTTGTATTGGTTGACTGTTCGGGTAAGGAGTTTTTTCTGATTGGAATATTGTACTCTTTCTCGGCTATATCTATCATCATATCAAAGATGATCGCCTTTTTGTCGGCTCGTTCTATTTGATGTTCCAGCTGCTTTTTCTGCTTTTCTAATAGCCGAACTTTTTGCTCTAGTTCCATCAGTTTTTGTTCTGGAGTTTTGGGCATTTGTATTGGAGTTTGATTTTCCCAATCAAAGTTACCATACTTTCTTAACCAACTCAGCACAGTACTGCGAGCCTGAATGCCATATTTTCGGACTGCTCCATGCTGACTTAACTCGCCCCGTTCTATTTCTTGGACAACTTGCAGCTTGAAGTTTAAGCTGTAATCTTTTTGTGTACGCTTTACGTAGCCATTGTCTTTCATAAGGTTACAAATTTGTGTAACGCTATTTCAGGACGTGACAATTGGTTATTATAACGAAGCCCCTTGTTAGCGCAAGGGGTTTTTCATTTATACCCATTTGTTTTGGGCTCAACTAGCATCCCCTCTAACATATGCTTCAGTATTGGCCTGCACTTAAGCTCACAAGCGGGGTAAAAATGCTTGTGCTCCCAAAAATAGGATTTTGGTGATAAGCCCCACCAAAATTCAGCGAAAGCTAAAGGCTTTAATTTATGCTGAAAGGCATACTGTAAAAGCTTTGGTGCCGCACAATCCCCTGCTCCACTTGGAGGATTTTTATGTTTTGTTTCTTTAAAAATAGCACGCAAGCTTTTCTCTTGTCCCTTTTGGTTTAGAAATGAATAAGCGTCAAAAAGCTGCTCTTGTAATGAAACTGAAAAATCTCTCCGTTCTGTTTTCAGTTCGTTTATTCTCTGCTGATTATTCTTTGACTTCTCCGATTGCAGCTCTTTTATTACCGTGCTCATATGATTCAATCGAAGCATACCTTCATTCAAAAAACTTCCTTCAGTAAGTGCATCAAATACCGGAGGCACAAAACCTTTATGGTGATTCCCTCCAGCGAGTTTACCAGAAAAGGCAGATAAATATCCCAATTCTCCAGACTCGTTTTTCACCACCAAAACACCAAACATTTTCCCGATTACAGTTCCTTCCTTTCCTTGCTCAAGGCCAAAGTTGTGATCCCATTGCCTTTGGGTTTCAAGATGCTTTTGCAGTTCGGTAGCAGCCAGCATACTAAGCGGATGGGGCGTGTATTCAAACGGATAAGTAAATCGTTCAGGAAGTGAATAACCCTCTATAGATTTTGAAAAACGAGTAAAACACGGGTCTTCCAAATTCGTCATCACTCCATTGGTTTCTTATTCCACCTTCGGGTCTTCCACTCCTTTTGCTGAGCTGGCGTAAGAAATGTCCAGGCTACGATGCGACTCACCTTATTTCCTTGCCCCATGGGGATAGTTTTCACACTAATAGCCCCAACCTTTTTCAGGGTTTTGTACACACTCTTCAGATTTGCTTCTTTTGAGATAAGACTGGAAAACCAAAAACAGGAATTACTAAATCTCCGGCTTTCAAAAATCATATCTTTTACAAACTTTTGCTCCCCTCCTTCACACCAAAGCTCATTGTTGTTTCCACCAAAGTTCAAAACAGGTTTCACATCTTTCTTATGCTTCAGGTTTCTCAACTTTCGTACTGTTCCGGCTTGCGCTTCTGCTTTTGAAGAATGAAACGGTGGATTACAAATTGCTAAATCTACCTGCTCACCCGGCTTTAAAACTCCTTCAAAAATGAATCTAGGATTAGATTGTAATCTTAGCTCTATTTCTTCGCTTATAAGCGGATTGGCTTCTACAATTTTCCTTGCCGACTTTATCGCCACAGGATCAATATCACTGCCTACAAAGCGCCAGCCGTACTCTACATTTCCTATTATGGGGTAAATGCAGTTAGCCCCCACTCCTACATCTAGGCATTTAATATGCTCACCGATAAGTAAATTTCCGCCATTGCTTTGCGCCAATAAATCTGCAATGTGGTGTAAATAATCTGCCCTGCCAGGAATTGGCGGACACAAATAGCTTTCGGGAATATCCCAATGATCGACACCATAATGATGTTTTAGCAAAGCCTTGTTTAGCGCCTTTACAGCTTCAGGATTAAAAAAGTCGATAGACTCATCACCGTAGTTATTGGGCTTTACAAAAGCCGCCAAATCAGGGCTGCTCTCAGTCAGCGCTTTAAAATCGTAACGCTGGCGATGCCTGTTTCTAGCGTGCAAACTCGACTTTACCTTGGGATGCTCTTTCTTTTTATCGGACATATTCATGTATTCATGACTCCTTCAATATGGAAGGAAATCTTCTTTTACCAATCAATTGGTTTATAGTCTTTCAAAAACTTACCACACCAATGTTTACCTGTGTTTATTCCATCAAATAACGGATCCATCACACGAGCCGCACCATCCACTATATCAAGTGGTGGTTGAAAATCATGTATCTCTTCTTTTTTCCTTGCTAGTTCAGCAGGATCCTCATCAGTTACCCAGCCTGTATCTACAGCATTCATATAAATGCCATACCTGGCAAAATCAGATGCGGCAGTGTGCGTCATCATATTGAGGGCCGCCTTGGCCATATTGGTATGCGGATGGCGATCTTCCTTGTGCCAACGGTGAAACTTACCTTCCATAGCTGACACATTTATAATGTGCTTAATGCCTGTGTTTTCTTTCTTCATCAAATCAGCTAATCGATTGCACAATACAAATGGAGCAACAGAATTCACCAATTGTACTTCCAGCATTTCGGTGGTGTTTATCTCACCAAGCTTCAATCTCCAACTGTTGGTTTTTCGCAAATCTACCTGTTGCAAATCTGCGTCAAGCTTTCCTTGCGGGAATACCTCCTCAGGTGTCAATGAATTATCGATACTGTATGGAATTTGAGACAATTTAGCCGAAGAGCTAAGCCCCACGCCCAATTGCTTTCCGTGCCAACTTACCGGGAGGTTTTTGCTTTGCCCTTCTTCAAAACCAGAGCTCAAGGCACGAAGCTCTTTTAAACAAACATCGTGATCCTTTAATAGATCTTTTGCATACTTTGGAAGCTCTGCAAAGTCACGCTCCTCATTTGGCATAAGGTGAGCATAAAACCCAGCTGGACGCCTCACCGTTTGAGCAGCATTATTTATAAGTATATCTAAGCGATCATATTGCTGCTCTATAAAGTTGCAGAAGATTTCCACACTTGGAATATGTCTCAAATCCAGACCATGAATTTTAAGTCGATGCCCCCATTTGGTAAAATCAGCTTCTTGTGAAAATCGCAAAGCTGAATCTACAGGAAAACGCGTGGTGGCAATTACCGTAGCACCAGCCCTGAGCATCATCAAAGTGATGTGGTAACCAATCTTAAGTCGTGAACCAGTAACCAAGGCTACTTGCCCAGTTAAGTCTGCCGTTTGGAAACGTTTGGCATAATTAAAATCGCCACACTCCTTACACATGGTGTCATAAAAGTGGTGTAACCTCTTGTACTCGGCCTTACATACATAGCAGTTTCGTGGTGATTCCAAGTCCACCTCTTTCTCGGCAATATGCTCTGCTGTAAGATCAATCATTGTAGGCGCTGTAAACACTACAGCCTCACGTGCACTTCTTATACCAGTGGCATTTCTAGCGTGCTTATCTTTTTCCCTAAGCTTGCGCTTTTCGGCTTTCTTAGCTTCTTTTTTACGTCTTGCAAACTCCTCACGACTAGGCCTTGAAAGTAAACCTGCAGCCATCAGTAAAGCCAATCGCTTGTCTTTGGGAATTTCAAAAATCTGATTGGTATCTGCATTCAAAGTTTCCAATACAGATATACATTGAAGTATTTGCTCCTCAGTGAGTTTCTCCAACTCACCCTCCTTCCTATTATTCGTCATTCTTCTACTAGAATTGAGCGGCAAAAGTAGGGATATAAAACATGCTTTCTTTTAGAGATTTATGCCACCTGAAAATTGATTTCTTTCATAGATGGATACCAGAATTTAAAAATTTTGCGCAAGCAATAAAGTTTTATCTTCAACCTTTAGCCCTGTTTTGAGTTATCACATAAACACTTCACTTGAAAATACTTGTACGCGTTTCACTTATTATCGTTGGCATCTTTCTTCTGCTATGGTTGGCCTTTGCCATTTTTGCGGAGCCTTTTATAAAAAAGACTATTGAAGAAAAACTTACCTACTACCAAGAGGATTCCGTAAGTATTGGCGCGGTAAATATTCAATTCTTTCCCATTGGTTTAAAGTTAAAAGACGCCCATTTCAAGCTACACATCTCAAAAGATAGTCTCTTAATAAATTGGGCAGGAGCCATCAGTTATGCCCAAGTAGGTGGTATAGATTGGATGAAAGCCTGGAAGGAAAATATTTGGGATGTAAAATCAATAAAAATTGGTGAGGGTGCGGTACATTGGAAAGTGCAAAAGTACATCGCCCAAGACTCTGAGAGGTTTTCTAGCTCGGGAAAAGCTGAAAGCCCCGACATCATTCTTCGAAACACAAATGTGGAGCTACTCGATTTAAAATTTGAGAAGGATTCCCTAGTTATAAACCTTGAAACATCTCTTAACCTTGATAGTCTTAGTATTTCCCGTAAGGATAGTATGCAATGGCATTTAGCGCGTGTACAACTTCATTCAGAAGATGCCCTTTTTGAAAATGTGGTTCCCGATTTTGATTTAGCTTATGATGCGTTGAATTATGATTCAAAGAGCAATCAATTAAAGATTGATGCTTTTATAATGAAGCCACGAATCACGGCAGAAGAGTTTTCTAAAAAGTATCCTTTCAGAAAAGTACAGCCCGATATTTACATGTCATCTATAACGGTCAGTGACCTTAATATCAATGAGCTTCATAATGGTATTTTTGCTTCCAAAGTAGTGTTGGATAGCTGTGACTTTTCTATTTACCAAGACCTTCGCAAGGAGCGTGAAAACGTTCGTAAACCCTTGCCTTCAGAGCTTGTCGCAAATATTCCTATTCCTGTAAATATAGACTCGCTTATTTTACAAAGAGCATTTTTACATTATCATCATACCTCAAAGAAACCTGAGCTCGGGCAAGCCGCACTAGAGGTAGATGAACTTACGCTAAAGGTTTTTCCCATCAACAATATTGGTCACCCCAATAGTGCTGAAGTAAACATTGAGGGAACTGCTCGTCTGCAAAAAGAGGCTGCCGTAAGTATTGACGCCATTTTATTTGCCGATAAAACCCATCACGATTTTGAGGTGAAACTCTCTATGAAACCCACATCAATTGCGGCATTCAATAGCATCCTCTACCCTACTACAGGAGTAAAAGTAGAAGAAGGACAATGCACAGGTGCTCGGGTTCACATGAGCGGCAATGACTTTAGCATACGCGGAGATTTAGATATTGCTTATACTGATTTAAAGGTAAGCTTAGCACCTGGCAATAAGGATAGCTGGAAATTTATGAACAAAGTAAAATCAGGATTGGGAAATTGGGCTTTAGTTAATACCAACTCTACCTATGCATCGGATGGGGGGAAGATATATTTCGAACGTCCGGCAAAAGAACCCTTCGTCAACTTTTGGTGGAAAGGCATACAAAGCGGGCTGCTTGACGCCATCGTAAAAGTAGATTTGCCACTATAAAAAAAACCCACAAAACCTAAGTCTTGCGGGCCTGATTTATGTAAAAACAGATTTTCTAATAGCTCATCTCCACAATTTTGGCTACATCGTCCGGAGCTAAATTTTTGTTCTCGCCAATTCCTGTCATTCCGCGCTCGGTAAAACGCTCAGCAATAAACTCTGCAGTTCCTCTGTAATCTTCAGTATATTCCGAAAGCTTGGTTTTAATACCCAAAGACTGGTAGAAATCTTCAATGTGATTGATTGCGGCACGGGCTTTTTCCTGAGTATCTCCTTCTGTAACTCCCCATACGCGCTCTGCCATTTGAGCCAGCTTCTCCTTTTTCGTTTCTAAATTATAGGTGTACAAACTTTTAGTAATAATGGCCAAAGTACGTGCGTGGTCAATATTGTACAAAGCCGTAAGCTCATGGCCTATGGCGTGAATACTCCAATCAGTAGGCACTCCTTTTTGAATAAGACCATTTAAAGCCATTGTACAACTCCACATAAAATTAGCCGCAGCATCATAATCATTATTGTCCTTCATTATGGCCGGAGCAATCTCCACAAGTGTTTGCAAAATACCTTCTGCAAAGCGATCCTGAAGCAAAGCCTGTGCAGGATATGTTGTGTATTGTTCAAGCACATGAGTAAAGGCATCGGCCAATCCGTTGGCAATTTGCCTTTGCGGAATAGAATACACCACCTGTGGATCTAAAATGGAAAACTTTGGAAAGAGGCCTGGACCACCAATCGGAAGTTTAAGCTTCATTTCTCTACGGGTAATCACAGATCCAGAGTTCATTTCTGAACCCGTAGCTGGCAATGTAAGCACAGTACCAAAAGGCATTCCGTCTGTAACCGGTTTTTGGCGGGTTATCAAATCCCAAGGTGAATCGCCATCATATACCGCTGCTGCGGAAATAAATTTTGTACCGTCAATCACCGAACCACCACCAACAGCAAGCAGGTAAGTGATATTCTTCTCTTTTATAATGTCCAAAGCTTTTATCAAAACCTCATACTCCGGGTTTGGAGGAATACCGCCCATCTCATGCACTTCAAACTTTGAAAGTGCCTCTGTTACCTGATTATATATTCCGTTGGACTTTATACTTCCCCCTCCATACAGCATCAATACTTTAGCATTAGCGGGAATTTCATCTGCCAGCTTTTTGATCTGGTCTTTTCCGAAAATTATCTTGGTAGGATTCTGAAACTGAAAATCGTTCATATCTTATTTTTAGAATAGTTTGAAATGTTGGGAATGCCTAATTGCAAAACACAAAAACAGAACAAGCAAAGAGCGTGCTTGTTTTCCATATTTCGCATTATATAAAACTATGAAGGATTAGGAAAAAGAGATGACTCTAACGCTGATAATTGCTTCGGTTACGAGAATTTCCGCGAAGAATAAGATAAACTGCCGAACCTATTATTGGCAATAAAATAATAAGGACTATCCAAAGAAGTCGATTATTAGGTTCATGCTCATTTTTTAGCATTACTACAATTGCCCATACCGGTAATAATAGTAGAGATAAAAAGAATGCCAGGAGAATAATTTGCCAAATACCAATAATTCCGAGTAATGTCATGAGCTTAATTTATTTGAGATGTGGAAGATATAAAAACCAAAAAACCGCCTTGAATTTCTTCAAAACGGTTTTTCACAATCATGTCAATTAAAGCTTTTACTTACTTTTTCTCCAGTTTCACCAATGTGAGGTCTCGCACTCCGGTGAGGTACATAAAGTCGTTTTGATAGCCCCCTTTTGCGTCTTTGGTGATTTTGAAACCTGTGCCCAGCATCGGCTGCTCATCATCCAAATGGTACATCATGTATTTTCCGTTTTTCCATAGCTTTTGCAAAAAGTACATACCTACATCATATCCCTGAAAAGCGAATTGCGAAGGCTCAGCCTTATATTTCTCTCGGTAATCTTTTATAAAACTAATTGTCTTGGGATCATTGTAATCAATGTAGTTGGCATCAGGCATGCTAAGGTTTAGCTTATTCAAATAGTCCATCTCCAATGTCTGTATTTTCAGCAACTTAGAAGGCCCAATCACAGCGATGTCATAAGAGCGCATCAAGCGAAGATTGCTAATAAGATCGCTTAGAAACACCTGATCTTCTGAAAAGATAATCACCACATTCTGCTTACCCGGTGCCATCATATCCTTCAGTACGTTGCGCTCTATCAACTCTTTAGTAAAAGTAATATCGTCAATTCTATTACTATCCGCTCTTGGTAAAAGTCTTGCCCTTACTTGCTGCACGCTTTCTGCTTCCGAGCTACTGTAAGCAAATATTACACGTGCCTTAGCGTATTCAGTATTTAGCATATCCGCTATTACCTGCCCGGCTGCCGCATTTCCCGGGTTACACTTTATAAGGTTTGGTCTGCCAGCTACATCCACAGATTTACTCAATGGACTAATTACCGGTACATTTTGCTTACGCAAATCATCAGCTATGTATTCCACGTTTTTGTGAAATAATGGCCCAATCACCATATCAAAATTCTTCTGGCGATATTCCTTGCTCTTTTCCTGTAAATGGAACAAACTGTTCTTAGTGTCATACACATTCAAATCCAAATTCATTCCCTGCTTGGCCAAAGTATCGGCCGCCATCAGCAATCCATTGTAAAAATCAAGAGACACTTTTTGAGTACCTTCAATAGCAGATGAATTTTGAACAACTGTATCACTCACCACATTAAATGGAAGCATCAATCCCACCTTATAAGTTTTACTGGTATTCACCATAAGTGTATCCTCAAACTTCACTTCAGGCACTTGCGTAATCACCTCTCCACCCGTATTCAGGCTGTCTTTTCTGAATTTCTTATTATCGCTTGGTGCTTCAATAGGTGTAGTTTTTGTCTCTTTTGCAAAAAGTTTGTCCAGCCATTTTACATCTTCTGCCTTTCCATTTTGTGGAATAATAATGTACTTATCTACTTCAAGCCCGCGCTTAATTTCTGGATTTAATTTCTCCAGTTCCTCCTGACTTACATTGTAACGGCTTTTTAGGGAGTAAAAAGAATCTCCACTTTTTACTTTGTACAAGAAGTAGTTTTCATCTTCACCCTTTTGTGACGAACTATCGTTTACTGAGGCTATTTCTTTTCCTTCATCAGAGTTTAACCTTTCTGCTGGTTTTTCAACAATCGTTTCTTTTGGTGCCCTGTTTCCAGGAATATTAAGCTCCTGCCCTATTTGCAAACCTTCCTTTGCAGTAGGGTTTATTAGGTATAAACTATCTAAAGAAAGCTCATACTGACGACTGATGGAATAAGCCGTTTCAGTTTTCTTAACTACATGAATGTAGTACGCTTTCTGAGCTTGTTGTTGGGCTATCTCATCCTTTACTTCTTCGCGAGGTTCCGGAATTTTGATAACCATACCTACTTTCAATCCATCTTGCTCCAGTTCAGGGTTTAGCTTTTTAATATCGGCAATGCCTACATGGTACTGAATAGCCAAAGAGTATAAAGTTTCTCCAGGCTGTACAGTATGGGTTTTATCACCTGTATCTTTCTTTTGAGTTGTTTCCTTTGGTGTAGCAGCCTTTGGGGGAATATTGAGTATCATTCCAGCTTTAAGGCCATCTGCCAATTGGGGATTATTCTTGCGAATATCGGCCACACTCACTCCGTATTCTTTAGCTATCGAATACAAGGTTTGCCCGGCTTTTACGGTATACGAGGTAAAGCCCGGACCAACGGTTTTTGTCGGTGCGGGCTCTTCGTTCTTCTTCATCAGCTCCTTTGGAATAAGAAGCTTGGTATTTAGGCGTAAGCCACTTTTTATTTCGGGATTGAATTTTTCGAGATCTTCTATGCTAATGTGATACTCCTTACTGATGCTGTACTTGGTATCCCCTTCTACTACATCGTGAAAAATATACTTATCCGATTGAGCAAAGCTGCCAATACTTATTAGCGATAAAAAAACTATAAACAAAAAACTTCTGATCATTCCCATTCTATTGTAGCTGGTGGCTTAGAGCTAATGTCATACACCACTCTGTTTACACCTTTAACGCGGTTTATTATTTTATTGGATATCTCTGCCAAAAATTCATACGGTAAATGTACCCAATCAGCTGTCATACCATCGGTAGACTCTACTGCGCGTAACGCTACTACATTCTCATAAGTTCGTTCATCTCCCATCACCCCAACTGATTGCACGGGTAGCAACATTGCTCCTGCCTGCCATACATCATCATATAACCCGTGGTCTTTTAGGCCTTGTATAAAAATATGATCTACCTCCTGGAGCACTCGTACTTTCTCCTTGGTAATTTCTCCAATAATACGAATGGCCAATCCCGGGCCCGGGAAAGGGTGTCGGCCCAAAAGCTCATCATCAATGCCTAATGCTTTACCTACACGTCTTACCTCATCCTTAAATAAGGATTTCATAGGCTCCACTACCTGTAATTTCATAAAGTCAGGAAGTCCGCCCACATTGTGGTGTGACTTAATAGTAGCAGAAGGTCCACCGTTTACAGAAACAGATTCTATCACATCAGGATAAATAGTTCCTTGTGCCAACCACTCTACATTGGTGATCAATGAAGCCTCATCATCAAATACCTCAATGAATTTTCGGCCAATAGTTTTTCTCTTTATTTCAGGGTCTGCTATTCCTTCAAGTGCATTCAAGAAACGATCAGAAGAATCAACACCTTTAATATTAAGGCCCATCTCCTTATACTGCTCCAATACATTTTCAAATTCGTCTTTGCGAAGCACACCATTATTTACAAAGATGCAATGCAACCTATCACCAATAGCTTCTGAAAGCAATACAGCGGTAACGGTGCTATCTACACCACCACTAAGCCCAAGCACTACATGATCTTTACCTAGCTTTTTGCGCATCTTCTCAATTGTATCTTCTACAAAAGAAATAGGTGTCCAATCCTGTACACACCCGCAAATGCCAACGGTAAAGTTTTCTAATAGTTTAAGACCATCCTTACTGTGGTATACCTCCGGGTGAAACTGAATACCATAAGTAGTTTCGCCTTCAATTTTATATGCTGCCGCTTCCACATCTGCAGTGCTGGCAATAAGCTTATAACCTTCCGGCATTTGCTTAATGGTATCTCCGTGGCTCATCCAAACCTGTGAGCCCATTGGCATACCCGTCATCAATGGCGATTGCTCATCAATAAACTTCAAATTGGCACGACCATACTCACGCGAATCAGAAGCTTCCACTTTTCCACCAAAAGCCTGCACCATGTACTGTGCACCATAGCACACACCAAGTAGTGGCAGTTTACCTTTGATTTCTTCAAGCTCCAATTTTGGAGAATCATCATCACGCACCGAAGCAGGGCTTCCGCTAATGATTACCCCTTTCATAGCAGGGGTAAGTTTTGGTGCATTGTTATACGGATGGATTTCGCAGTATATATTCAACTCACGAACTCTGCGCGCAATAAGCTGCGTGTATTGCGATCCGCAGTCTAAAATCAGGATCATTTCTTGCATGGGCGCAAAGGTAAATCGTTTTTTGAAGCTACCGATTACTCAGGCTACTTTGATTTTTAACATTTTATTAAAATTCCTAACCAACGGAAAACCTTTTATAATCAAGCATTCAGGAATATTATTACTTTTGAGACAATCTAAACATCAAAAATCGCTATTAAAATGAAAGCACTAAAAGTTATTCTAATCATCATTGCTGTCCTCTTTGGGGGGTACTGCATCTGGATGGCAACACTACCCACTGAATACGACATGGAAAGAACAGCAGTAATTGATGCTGAACCCGAAGTAGTATTTACAGAAGTAAACACCCTTACTGAATGGCCAAAATGGAGCCCTTGGTATAAAATTGATACTACTGCCGAATACGAATATTCTGATGTAGTAACCGGTGAAGGTGCATATTACACATGGAGCAGCACTGATGGAAACATGGGATCAGGAAAATACACTAACACCACGGTGGTGCCCAACGAAGAAATCGTTTACACGATGGAATTTGAAGGAATGGGTGGTTCTGAAGGTTACTGGAACTTTGAACCTGTGGAGGATTCAAGAACAAAAGTTACCTGGGGTTTTCATACCGAGTTTGACTTCTTCAGTAGAGTATGGGGCGTATTTATGGACGATATGCTTGGAGCACAATTTGAAGAGGGGCTTGATAACCTTAAATCCGTTTCTGAAAACATGCCCAAGAAAGAGGCTTCCCCTGCAGCCGATATTTCAGTTACTCAGGTAGAATCTATGCCGTACTACGGAATTACTGACGAAGTAAGCTGGGCTGATATGGGTTCAGACTTTTTTGCTGAGCGCTATGGTGCTTTAGCTACCTATTTGGGAGAAGACATGAAGAATACTCTTAGCGCTCCATTTGCTATTTACCATGTATGGGACGAAGAAAACAAAATGGCAAAAGTGGAAGTAGCTATTGCTACAACCTCTACCAAACCAGGAAACGACCGCATCAAAAAAGGAAATACTTACGCTGGTACTGTTGTAAAAGGTGTTCACCTTGGTGCATATGACAAAACCGGAGATTTACACATGGCTCTGTATGAATATGTTGGCAACAACAATTATGAAATGGCAGGTTCTCCATGGGAATCTTACGTAACTGATCCAGGCACCGAGCCTGATACCGCTAAGTGGGTTACTGAAATTTACTATCCGGTAATGCAAAGCAGCACAGCTACTGCTGAATAAATAAAGGAATTGTTAAATCTTACAAAAGCCCTCTGTTTTCAGAGGGCTTTTGTTGTTTATGGACATAGGTAATCTTACCTTTTTCGCCTCTTAGCGTAAACCTTCAAATCTCTTTTGGCGTTTATCCTTTTCAAAATTCAACAATCAACAAGAATCCTATTTTGACACTTTTCGAAAGATTTAATAATATAAGGCAGCATACCGAAAAGCTTATGAGTCCCCTTTCGGTAGAAGACCACCTTTCGCAACCCATTACAGATGTAAGCCCACCCAAGTGGCATTTGGGGCATACCACCTGGTTTTTTGAAACATTTATACTCGCTAAGTTTAAGCAGAACTATGAGGTATTCGACCCTAATTTCAATTTCCTCTTTAACTCTTATTACGAATCTGTAGGTAAGCGATTGCTGCGAGATATGCGTGGCACTATGACACGCCCTCCGCTGGAGCGTGTATATGAATACCGAAAATATGTAGATGTTCAGATGGAGCAATTCTTTGATGAGAACCCTCCTGCTGAAGCTTTGAAACTTTTAGAGCTTGGGCTAAATCATGAGCAACAGCATCAAGAATTATTTCTTACCGACTTCAAATATATTTTGGGAGTTCAGCCCTTTCATCCTGTTTACGATTCACATTTTAGCGAAAGCGAAACTGAACCGCACCAAACCTGGTTGGAGGTAGAGCCCGGGCTATATAAAATTGGTCATGACAGCGAACACTTTTGTTTTGACAATGAATTGAATGCTCATCGGGTTTACCTCAACCACTTTGAGATTTCGAGTAAGCTGGTGACCAATGGTGACTGGCTGAAATTCATAGAAGAAGGAGGCTATCAAAATTTTAAATACTGGCACTCCGAAGGCTGGGGCTGGGTAAATGATGAGCACATTGAAGCTCCATTATATTGGGAAAATATTGATGGTAAATGGCATCGCTTTTCTTTGGCAGGATTGGAAGAAGTAAACCCTGACGAGCCTGTTGCTCACATTTCATACTACGAAGCTTACGCTTACGCGGAATGGGCTGGAATGCGATTACCCACTGAAGCCGAATGGGAAATTGCTTCTGACCAATTTGATTGGGGACAGCGCTGGGAATGGACGGATTCGGCCTATCTACCCTACCCAGGTTTTAGCAAAGCTGAAGGTGCCGTGGGCGAATACAATGGTAAGTTTATGGTAGGCCAAATGGTATTGCGCGGAAGTTCAGTAGCCACCTCGCCACATCATAGCCGAAAAACGTACCGTAACTTTTTTCACCCGCACCTGCGCTGGCAATTTACAGGCCTAAGATTGGTAAAGTAAACGAGCTTATTTATGAAAACTAATATGTCATCTACCTTACCTAGCCATCACTATTTTATTGACTCCTTTACCAAAAATCAAAAACAACATTAACCTGTCTACCACTCAGCGATATGGATACCACCAAACATAAAATGACCAGTCAATTTGCCAAAGATGTGCACGAAGGATTGTCTGCTCCGCAAAAGTTTTTGTCATCACGATACTTTTATGATGCTACGGGCGACAAAATTTTTCAGCAGATAATGGCCATGCCCGAATACTATCTTACCAAATGCGAGTTTGAGATTTTCAATCAACAGAAAGATCAAATACTTTCAGCTATTAATCCGGGTTCTAAATTTAACTTGGTAGAACTTGGCGCTGGAGATGGATATAAAACCAAAATCCTACTTGAGCATTTTTTAAAACAAGAAGCCAACTTTGAATACTTTCCTGTTGACATTTCTGGAGATGTGTTGATGACCCTAAAAACTGACCTCAACGATCGTTTTCCACAACTAAAAGTTACCAACCTCAACTATGAGTATTTTGAAGCTCTTGAAAGGCTAAACGAATTGGACGATTCACCTAAGGTGATTTTATTTTTGGGAAGTAACATTGGCAACTTCACACCAGAAAGAGCACAATCGTTTTTTGAGAAACTAAATAAAGTGATGCGCCCGGGTGACAAACTTTTGAGTGGCATAGATTTAAAAAAAGACCCACACACCATTCTTGAAGCATACAATGACCCCACTGGTATTACACGCTCATTCAACCTAAATCTACTAAAGAGAATGAACCGCGAATTGGGGGCAAACTTTGTAATTGAAGATTGGGACCACTTCCCTACTTATGATCCTTTTACGGGCGAATGCAGGAGTTATTTGATGAGTTGTAAAAAACAAGATGTAACCATTGAAGCTACTGGTCACACCTACTCTTTTAGAGATTCTGAGCCGGTACACATGGAGATTTCACGGAAGTACAGATTAGATGAAATTGAAGACCTGGCCGGCAAAACAGGATTTGAAGTGAGCCAACATTTTACCGATAGTCGCGATTATTTTGTAGATAGCTTGTGGAATAAGGTGTAACAAGGTACCCCTACCTTTTATTTATCATTGCAAAAAGTATATTTGCCCGTAGCTCTATAGATTATCTAAAAGCACGAGCAAGTATGTCTCCATTTTTTCTTATCAGTAATATTCACGCTTATACCACTAGAGTAACACAGGATGTAGCTAGGGCTTGTAACTTATGCTTTTAGAGAATGGTATTTAGCAGTCCTATTTTCCTATTTCTCTTTTTACCACTGGTTTTTGCGGTGTATTTTTTGGCGCCTAAAAAACTTCGGAATGTTGTACTTCTAGTTTTTAGCTTAATATTTTACAGCTGGGGAGAAGGCAGATTGGTAATACTACTTTTACTTTCAGCACTTACAGACTTTTATTGTGGCCGCATCATACATTATGGTTACCGAAAGATAGGACTTACCATATCCTTGATTTTCAACCTTGCTATACTTGGCTATTTCAAATACCTCGATTTCACCTTTGATAACCTTTCTCGTATTGCTCAGTTCTTAGGGTTTGCTGAAGGGGTAATCCCTGATGTTGCCGGAGTAGCATTGCCCATTGGAATTAGTTTTTTCACTTTTCAAACTATGTCTTATACCATAGACGTATATCGTGGAAATGTAAAAGCTGACAACAACCTACTAAACTTTGCCACTTATGTGTGCCTGTTTCCGCAACTTGTAGCTGGGCCCATTGTAAGATATTCTGATATTAGCCATCAGCTCAATTTGCGAATTATTAGTAGTGACAAATTTGCCGATGGCTGCGAACGATTTATTATTGGCTTAGCCAAAAAGGTGCTTATCGCAAATTCATTTGCAGCCATTGCTGATGATATTTTTAAGCAAAACCTACAGGATCTTTCTACTCCTTATGCCTGGCTAGGAATTTTGGCGTATACCTTTCAAATTTATTTTGACTTTTCTGGATATTCTGATATGGCTATTGGTCTGGGTAAAATGCTTGGTTTTGATTTTCCTGAAAACTTTAATTACCCCTATATCTCAAAAAGCATTAGGGAATTTTGGCGCAGATGGCATATATCACTTTCCACATGGTTTAGAGATTACGTTTACATTTCATTAGGTGGAAACCGAAAAGGAAATGTGCATACTTACATTAATCTGCTTATTGTGTTTTTTGTAACGGGGCTATGGCATGGTGCCAGCTGGAACTTTGTGATTTGGGGATTATTCCATGGCTTTTTTATGATAATAGAACGAATGGGGTTTGGGAAAAGCTTATCCAAAATTCCTGTTATTTTACAAAGATTATACACTCTTGTGATAGTAATTGTAGGTTGGGTATTTTTTAGAGCCGAAACACTTTCTGAAGCTTTGACATATGTTAAAACCATGTTTATATATACTTCAGGAAATTCTGCTTTAAGTAGCTATTTAAGCTTCTTTCACATAAATCTACATACCCTCTTTGCGGTGTTTTTTGCAGTGCTTTTCTCCACACCATTTTATCCTAAAGCTGAAAAATTCTTTACTCGAAAAAAGCTCTCATGGTTTAGACCAATCGCATTACTTCTTTTGTTCATAACCACCATTATCTACTTAGGTGCGGGCACTTACAATCCATTTATCTACTTTAAATTTTAGATGGAAAAAAAACTTGTCATATTAGGCTTCATTGCCATCTTAACTATTCCATTTATACTTTTCATATTTGGAATAAGGCCTGAATTTGAAAATACTGAAAACCGAAGACTAACCCCCAAACCACAATTTGGGTGGACTTCCAAAGAATCTAAAGGCACTTTACAAAACGCTCAAAACTTATCTGCAGAATTAGGTAAGTATTTTGAAGATTTTGACGCTTATTATAATGATCACTTTGCGTTCAAACCAATATTGTTCACAACCTACTACCAGCTACAGACTAAAGTTTTTCATACCAACCCCATTCCTCAAAAAGTAGTTAAAGGAAATGAAGGGTGGTACTTTTTAGGGAATCTATATTCCAATGTGATAGCAGAATCAAAAGGTATTTCCAACTTTAGCCAAAAAGAACTCAGCCGCATAAAAGAAAATATGGAAAATAATGCTCGCTGGCTTAAGCAGTATAACATAGAATATTATGTAGCCGTTGCGCCAAATAAACACACTATTTATGGTCAGTTTCTTCCCATAGCACAAGGCAATTTGCAAACTAAGTTAAGCCAAGTCAAAGAGATGCTTTCCAAAACGAAAATCAATTTTGTTGATTTATCTGAGAATTTAAAAGATCATCTTAATCAAAAATTATATGATAAAACTGGCTCTCACTGGAATGATCTTGGCGGTTATTATGGCTATACAGCCCTTATGGATAAGATAAGTACCCAATTCCCTACAGTAGAACCAATTGGCCCAAAGGACTTTACCATAGTGGACGATACAGTTAATCAAGAAGACCTGACCAGAATGCTTGCTATAGAGACTATAGAGCATCAACCTTTCTTGAAAATGAATAACCCTTGTGCCATACAAATTGACAACAAGCTGCCTATCCCTGCAAAGCACAAAGGTCCGGCAGAAAAGTATGAGCATCGATATTCTTGTCCTGATAAGTCATTTAAGGTTCTTGTTTTTAGAGATTCATTTGCAAAAGCCCTAATACAACCAATTGCAGAAACCTTTGGGGAATCTTTATTTATTCGATTTCATGATTTTGACAAAGATTTAATACTAGAAGAAAAGCCAGACCTTGTGATTTATGAAATTGTAGAAAGAGATATTGACGTTCTTTTGCGTCAATAAACCACCCAATGATAGTTTAAAGAGTCACATGAAAAAATCCCATTTGAACTACATAATGCACATTCCCAAAACTGCAGGCATGAGCTTGCAGTATTTGGCACGAAGGCAACATAAAGCAATTGGTGCTCTAGAGTTGATTTATACTCTTGAAAAGCAGCAAAAGGGATTTGAAAACCGCCCAGAACTTCAAACCGTAATGGGACATTTCAGATATGGTATTCACAGGTTTTCAAATAGGCCAGCATATTACTTCACCTATTTGCGAAACCCTATTGACCATGTGATTTCGCATTATCAATACACCAAAGATTTTCCGGAGAAGTTTGAGTTTTTACCAAAAGAATCACAAAGCATTATTGACTTTGCAAAAGGCCCTTATGGTAATAATTTACAATCCCGCTTTATTTCAGGTATCACCAAGCACGACACAGATTTACAGGTAATTTTAGAAACTGCAAAAGCCAACCTTAACCAATTTGAAGTAGTAGGAATTACCGAAGAGTTTGACCTTTCTTTACTAATGATGGCCAAAGCTCTAAACTGGAAAACGCTTTACTACACCCGCATGAATGATGGCAAGACCAAGAAAAAGGAACCTTATCCCAGCCCCGAAGTCATTCAGGAACTTGAAGAAATTTTGAAATACGACATCGAGCTTTATAAGCTCGGCCTTCAGATCTTTGAAAAACAAAGGCAAGCCAATCTTGATTTAGTGAAAAAGCTTCCACAGTTTCAGCGAATGAATAGCTATTTCCAGCAGCTCAACCCTACTTATATTAAGTTTAAAAAAGTGTTTGGGTTGGTTAAGTAGATTTCTTAAAACCGGCAGCCAAGGTAAAAAGCAAACTAAGCACCACTACCGCCACACAACCAATCACATTGTACCATAGGTATTCCACTTCATATTTTACAAAAAATGGAATCTCGTACACTCTACCAAAGTGAATGAGTAAAACAAAAGCTTCGGCAATAAGTGCACTATAAAACACCGCATTTCCTTTTACTTTTTTGATAAAGAAGGCTACCACAAAAATGCCTAGAATAGTCCCATAAAATAGCGAACCGAGCACATTCACCATTTCAATAAGGTTGTCAAACAAGGTTGCAGTTAGGGCAAATCCTATGGCTAGACAGCCCCACAGTACCGTCAGTATTTTTGACATCCACACTTGGTGCTTTTCAGAAGCTTCTCTATTAAAAAGCCTACGGTAAAAATCTACGGAAGTAGTGGTTGCCAAGGCATTTAATTCACCAGCCGTAGAAGACATTGCCGCTGAGAAAATAAGGGCGATTATAAGTCCCACCACGCCTATTGGGAGGTAATCCATCACGAAAGTGAGGAACACATAATTGGTATCTTTTACTTTAAAATCAGGATTAGCTTCTAGCAATAAACTCTTCACTTCATCACGGATTTCTCCATCACGAGCCACCACTTCTCTAAACTGCTCTTTGGCCCGTGGGTCAGCATCGTTTTCCACAAAATTGTCACGCACCGTTTGAAGCTCTACAAAATGAGCATCGTACTTTGTTTCCAGGTCTTCCAGTTTCTCTTTGTACTCACTGCCACGTATGTTTTCAATGGCTGTTTTGTTAAAGAAAACTGGCGGCTGCACGTATAGATAAAACACAAAAACCAGCACTCCGGTGAAGAGGATAAAAAACTGCATCGGGATTTTGATGATCGCGTTGAACATCAAGCCCAATCGGCTTTCCTTAATATTTTTACCGGTAAGGTAACGCTGCACCTGGCTTTGGTCGGTGCCAAAATAGGAAAGCGCCAAAAACAAACCTCCCGTGAGGCCGCTCCATACCGTGTATCGTTCGTTTAGGTTAAAGTCAAAATCCAAAACTTCTAGCCTACCTACCGAGCCTGCAAGGTTCATGGCGGAGCCCATTTCTACAAAACCTCCAATTTTATAAATCAAAATCCCAAAGGCAACACCCATCCCCAAAAGGATAACACCCATTTGCCATTTCTGAGTGAGGCTCACCGCTTTGGTTCCACCGCTTACGGTGTAGATGATCACCAATACTCCAACAAAAACGTTTGTGAAATTTAGGTTCCAACCTAAAAGCGTGGAGAGAATAATTGCTGGCGCAAAAATGGTGAGACCAGCCGCTAAGCCGCGCTGCACCAAGAAAAGAAAGGCCGCCAACAAGCGTGTTTTTATATCAAATCGGTTTTCTAAATATTCATAAGCTGTGTAAACCTTGAGCCTGTAATAGATAGGAATAATGAAGGCCGAAATGATAATCAGGGCCAGTGGTAGACCAAAGTAAAATTGAACAAAGCGAAGGCCTTTTTCGTACCCAAGCCCAGGCGCACTAAGAAAAGTAATGGCACTAGCCTGTGTGGCCATCACCGAAAGCCCGATGGTAAACCAGCGCATCTCATTGCCTCCACGCAGGTAATCATCCACCGTTTGATTTTGGCGGGTTTTCCATACACCAAATCCCACTATGGCAAGCAGGGTACCAAAAAGCACTACCCAATCTAAAATACTCATGCGCTATAATGTGAGGTGATGAAATAAAAGACAATGAGCTGTAATACCAGAAAAATTAGTACAAAGGCATAGAGTTGTTTCCAACTTTTAAAGATTTTATTGCTGCTCATTATCGGCTTTATTTTGGTAACTCAATAAGTTGGCCAAAAGTCGATATGCTCCGGGAACTCCTGCCGGCAACTCTCTAAAAAAGGAAATTCCCGTGTACATAAATGCACCTTTACCGTAATTACCAATCAGCAAGCCACCTTCACGCATTGGCTCACCCTTATCATGCCAGCCAATTGGTGTTTCGTACTTATCATCCCATTTATTGGAAAAATACAAACCCCGTTCTTGTACCCAGTTTTCAAAGTCCTTGTCCGTAAGCTTGTTTGGAGAGTTCAGCACTGGGTTTTTAGCTCTTGTAAACTCCACCTTGGCATCTTCTTCAGTAACTCTATCTCTGCTAATTTCGAATGGGTATGGGCCGATATCATCACTCAGTAAGTCGCGAGAAGAAGTGTTGTACTGCACAATGTAATTTCCTCCATTCTGCACATAATTCATCAGTTTGTCTTTAGCCAAAGGCAACCACTCTTGCGTGTTATAAGCTCTAATTCCTGCAACAATACTTTTGTATTTTGAAAGATCATTCATCATGATTTCATCTTTCGTCAGCGTTTCCACTTTATAACCCATTAACTCAATAGCTTCAGCTACTTTGTCTCCAGCTCCGGGAATGTATCCAATAAGATCTCCATCCTTTTTTAGGTCAACTTTTATAAGATTTACCTGAGCTGGTTCAAATACCACGCGATCATCTATGTGGCTGTATTTTATTTCGGTAAGGTTAAGTGCCTCGCCTTCTCCATTTATCTGTATTCTCAGTGCGTCATTAGCGCTTTTATCTGTGGGTGAAACAGTAAGTACCACATTCTGAAAGTCTCCCCCTTCAGTATCCAACTTTATTTCTGATGGCTCCACATTCCATGATTGAGCAATTATTTGAAGACTCTTCACTTCTTTACCAAAAGTGCGAACCCCTAATACCAGTTGTTGCGGCTCATCATTCACAAAAATCATGTTCTCCAAATTTGGCGTTACCACAATTTGCGGCACTACAAACACAGGTTCAATAATTTCACCTTCCACTCTATCTGAATGTTTGTTTAAAATTGGTAAGGTCAAATCATAAGAATGGCCATCAATATCTACCGTAAGTCTTGCCTGAGGCAAAGGCTTGTATTCGGCCTTACCTCTCAACTTTTGATCATTTATTGTAAATAAATTTTGCCCGGGATTATTCAGCCAGTAAGGCTGAGAGATCTCCTCTGCAACTTTTACATTAATCTCCTTGCTCCAATTTTCATTTGCTGATAAAGCTTCACTCAAATCCGTTTTTTGACCTTCATAGTCCAGCGATTTCAACCTTACTTCTTGAGCTGAACGATTGATTGCTTCCAAGGTCCAACTAACATCCTCTCCAGGTGTTAGGTATAAATCATCACTCAATAATTCCGCATGCCACCCCAGTGAGGCAACAATAATTTCATTGAGCTGCTTTTTGAAGTATTCCTTTTGGGAGGCATCGTTTATTTTGTCCGCTTCAGCTAAAAGCTCAAACAAAGCTGGAAGACTTGCGCTAGGGTTGGTTACATCATAGTTTTCTAAAATACTTGCCAACTTTTTATCTCCAGTTTTAAAATCATAGCGCTCCCAGGTTTGGTTGATACCACTAAAAATATCTCCATCCGCCTTATCTCCTTCTAAGTATTGAAGATATTCTATAGTACTTCCGCGTGCCACCGAAACCCCAAATCCTTGACTCTTGTGCTGAGTTCGGCTATAAGAAGCTATTTCATTATAAGAAGCGCCAAGCAACGCATTATAACCTCCCACATCTACAGTTACATAATTGTCATCAGTAGCTGCAATTTTATCCAGATCTTTATTCCACCAATTGGAGGCATTCCAATAGATACGCTTTGGCTGCCAAGGCTCTACAAATTCTAATTGTTCAGGGAAGCTTTTAGGATCACCTGCAATTTTAAATGCTTCTATTCCAAGCATTGCAGATGCGGTGTGATGTCCATGTCCTCCTCTGCTATCTGGTGGAAAGCGGGTGATAATCACATCCGGACGATAGGTGCGAATAACCCACACCACGTCTGAAAGTATTTCTTCTTCACCCCATTTCTCCATGGTTTCGTCAGCGGTTTTACTATAGCCAAAATCTATTGCTCTACTGAAAAATTGTTCGCCACCATCCGTTTTTCGAGCTTGCATTAGCTCTTGTGAGCGAAGAACTCCCAATTTATTTCCCAGTTCGGTACCAATTAAATTCTGGCCACCATCTCCGCGAGTAAGCGATAGGTAAGCTGTACGAACGCCTTTTCCATTGTCCAGCCACGATATCATTCTGGTATTTTCATCATCAGGATGAGCTGCCAGGTAAAGCACTCGTGTAGGGTTTTGCAGCTTTTTTAGCTCATGCAAAATTTCACCTCCAGAAAGATCTTTTTGCCCAAAGGCAAAACCAACACTAATAAGGAATATAAACAGGGAAAGCTTTTTCATAAAAATAATTTGAACGCCAAAAATAGTAATCCCGCGAAGGTCACAAAAAGATCAAAAGCGCTCACATAGACTTTTCCTATGAGAAGAAACTTAATGGATTGACAATTTTTTGATAATGTATCATTAAATTTAGCCCTTTCTAAATCCCTAAATATGAAAAGATTGCTACTTGGCCTTTCACTAGGCATAACTTTATTTTGTTCTAATTCGCAGGCTCAAAGCACCGCACCAGCGCTTTACCTCAAAAATCACACAATACATATTCAGTCAGGAACGGATGATTTACATTTCACCCCTGACGAAGTTGTGGATGGTAAAATTTACCGTATTGTTCAGGAAAGCAATCAGAAGTACTTTAAGCTTAAGATGAAAAACGAAAGTTTTGAAGTGCTTGAATATTTACCACATAATGCTTTCCTGGTAAGTATCAATGCTTCTTCAATAAATAGTTTTGAAGCTCTTTTAACTGAAAAAAAATCTCGGGTAGCCAAGTGGCAAGCTGAGTGGAAACTTTCTCCCCGCCTATTTAAAAGTGATATCCCCGATTGGGCTTGGATTGATAATAAGCAAATCAAAGTTTGGATTCAGACTTACGCAGATATTGATCCACAAATGGCAAGTCAGCTTATTCAAAATGAAGGACTAGAAATTATTGACACCAAGCCGGAGCTTAACTTTTTTGCGATAAGCATGAAGCCGGAAAATGCTGCACAAATTGCGGCTTTTCCTTTTGTGAGTTATCTACAAGAAATGGAGGACCCGGGACAAATTGAAAACTCTACGGCCAGGACTGATCACCGAGTAAATACTTTACAAGCATCATACAATGGAGCTCCAAATTATGATGGAACAGGTGTAACTGTAGGGCACGGTGATGATGGCGCACTTGGCGACCATATAGACTACACAGGCCGCTTAACCCAAAACTCACCTCCCTCGACTGGTGATCATGGTGATCACGTAGCGGGAACTATTTTTGGAGCAGGAAACCTTGATCCGAAAGGACGAGGAATGGCTCCAGGAGCTGAAATTTATTATCAGGATTATCCTGATAACCTAAATAATGTAGATCAGGATTTTAATACACATGGTGTTCGTATTACTTCATCATCCTATAGTAATGGTTGCAATGCGGGCTATACTGGCTTTACGCGCCAAATGGATTTAGATATGGATGATCACAATACCGTCCTTCATGTCTTTTCTGCTGGAAATAGTGGAACTCAGGACTGTGGTTATGGAGCTGGCTCAGTTTGGGGAAATATTACTGGAGGGCATAAAATTGCCAAGAATGTAGTTACTGTAGCCAACCTTACTCGCACAGATGTTTTAGCGACCAGTAGCAGTCGTGGCCCTTCTGAAGATGGAAGAATAAAACCGGATATTTCGGCCGTTGGAACTTCGGTTTACAGCACCACTGACTTACCTGCTCCAAATTCCTATACCAGCAAAACAGGAACCTCAATGTCTTGCCCTGGTGTATCAGGCACTTTAGCAACCCTCCATGAAGCTTACCGAGATAAAGTAGGTGGTGATCCTCATTCTAGCTTGCTAAAAGGTATAGCTCTAAATACGGCTGATGATTTAGGTAATCCTGGCCCCGATTTTAAATTTGGTTTTGGCCGAATAAACGCACGCAGAGCTTATAATGTCATAGATGCTCAAACATTTATAAGCGATAGTAGTACTGGAACTACCAAGTCATTTACTATTAATATGCCATCTACGGGAACCGTAAAAGAAGTAAAGATTATGCTTATTTGGCCAGATCCTGCTGCCTCACTTACTGCGGCTAAGGTGCTGGTTAATGATTTGGACTTAAGCGCAAGCCAAGGAAGTAATAATTACCAACCATTGGTTTTGAATCCTAATCCAAATGCCACTACGCTAAATGCCAATGCTGTAGAAGCACGTGATAGCCTGAATAATATTGAGCAGATTGTGATTTCTAATCCTAGTTCAGGAAACATTAGTGTAGATGTAGATGCTTTCAACTTGCCATCTAATGGTCAAAAATTCTTTATTGTATATGAATTTGTAATGGATGAAGTAGAGCTTACCTACCCTCTTGGTGGCGAAGGTTTTGTTCCATTTGAAACTGAGTTTATTCGTTGGGATGCTTCAGAAGGAACCGGAAGTTTTACAGTAGAATATTCTACTGATAATGGAAACACATGGTCATTAATAAACAACGTAAGCGCTAATGGTTCCTATTTCTTTTGGGCGGTACCAAATATCGTGACCAACGAAGCCAAGGTGAGAGTAACTCGCGGAACTCAAGTTTCTGAATCGCCAGGTACATTCAGTATTATAGGCACTCCTGCAAGCATAAACTTCCCTAAGCAATGTCCTGACTCTGCTACCATAGCATGGACTGCTGTACCAAACGCTACGGGATACATTGTATATGAGCTTGGAAGTAAATACATGGATAGCATTGGTTACACCACAACCAACTCTCTCACATTTGGCAACAACAACCCAAGTGTAAGCAATTGGTATAGTGTAGCCGCAGTACTTGACAGTGTACCAGGACGAAGAGCCTATGCTGTGGAAAAACCAACAGGCCTTATTAATTGTAATCTAAACTTTGATATTGAAGTAAGCCAAATGCTTTCTCCACCCTCAGGGGTTACTACAGATTGCTTTGATTATGACAATACTCCAATAAAGGTAAGGTTAGAAAATACTGGTGCCAGTGAGGTTTACAATTTTGATGTGAGCTATAAAATTAACAACAGCGCTGTGGTTACTGATAATATAACAGATACCATACCCGTTGGTGGAAGTCTTGATTATTCTTTTACAAGTAATGCCGGAATCGTAGGTGGATCGAACTATTACATTAGTATTTGGGTAAATTTAGCTGCCGATCAAAACAAATTCAATGACAGCATTAGTGAAGTTGTGATTCTGCTTCCGGGAACAACCATTACAGCCCCTTATGTTCAGGATTTTGAATCATTTGGCCCCTGTGCTACTACTTCCAATTGTTCTTTAGGAGAATGTAATTTAAGTGCTGGGTGGGAAAATGCCAAAAATATTGATGTTGATGATATAGATTGGCGAGTGGATAATGGAGGCACACCATCTTCGGGTACTGGCCCCTCTATAGATGCTAATCCTGGAACCAGCACCGGAAACTACCTTTACCTAGAAGCTTCAGGAAGTTGCGATAGCAATGAAGCCCTATTACTTTCCCCTTGTATCGATCTTACATCAGCAAATATTCAGAGCGCCATGGCATCTTTTGAGTATCACATGAGTGGAGCTCAAATGGGTAAACTTGATGTGGATATAATTTCGCAGGATGAACTTATTCTAAATGTAATTCCTACCTTCTCGGGTGATCAAGGTGTGAACTGGAATGTAGCTAACATAGATCTTGCTCCATACCTAGGCGAAAAAGTAGTGATTCGCTTACGCGGAAAAACGGGTGATGGATTTAGATCTGACCTTGCAATTGATAATTTCTCTGTACAAGCCTCTGGAATTGGCTTAGAAGAAAGTCCACTTGGAAACCTTGCCCTTTATCCAAATCCAACAACAGGCGTATTCACTGTTTCGCTTGAAGAGAACCAAAATGGTAAAGTAAGCTTCACTGTAAATTCTATTACAGGGAAGCAAGTTTTCACGAACAGCGCAGACGCAAACAATCAGAAAGAGTTTACACTAAACTTAAGCCACTTGCCAAAAGGAGCTTACATAGTTACTGTGACTACTGATGCAGGTTCGCAAAACCTAAGTATGATTAAGCAATAGCCTTTTAGCTATTTTTACAAATAGAAAGCGCCCCGTAGTACTGCGGGGCGCTTTTGTTTTAAGGACTCACTTCAATTTCGGGTTGCTCTCCAGGTTTTCTTCTCAATAACCAAAGTCCTATCAAAGTAAACAGTCCATTTACCAATAGTAGCTCAAAACCAAATTTATAACCAAACCAAGCCTCTGAATTATCCTTAAGGATGTAACTCAAAATTGGAGAGATAATCGCAATTACCGGCACCCACCTGTCTTTTACATTCCATTTAGTAAAAAGTCCAAAAGCATACATACCAAGCAATGGTCCGTAAGTGTAACCGGCAGCTACAAAAAGCTCTTTGATCACACTTTCATCTACCGTGTATTTAAAAGCCAGAATCACCAAAAGTAAAATAACGGAGAACATGATGTGCACTTGCTTTCTAATCCTCTTTCCTGCCTTAGCCTCTTTATTTTGAATTCCTAAAATATCTACACAAAAGGAAGTGGTAAGTGCGGTAAGTGCAGAATCGGCACTACTATATGCAGCAGCAATAAGACCAAGTATAAACAGTACGCCAACCACAACTCCCAAATCTCCGCTAAGGGCCACAGCAGAGTATAGCTTATCGCCTGTTTCAGCAATTCCATTAGCATCAGCATAGTCGTAAAGTAAAACCCCCAGAGAAAGGAAAATCAGGTTTACAAACACCAAAATGATGCTGAGCCAAAACATGTTCTTCTGCGCATCCTTCAAGCTTCGGCAGCTTAGATTTTTCTGCATCATGTCCTGATCTAGTCCTGTCATCACAATGGTGATAAACATCCCCGAGAGGAATTGCTTCCAAAAAGCATTTTCCGTTTTCCATTCATCAAAAAAGAAAATCCGTGACATATCCGAATTGCTCACGTACTCTATCAAATTGCCATCAGGAATCAAGCTTTTCTTAATGAGAACAACAGTAATAATTACCGCCACCAGCATAAAGGTGGTTTGCAAAGTGTCTGTCCAAATGATGGTTTTTATTCCGCTCCTAAACGTGTACACCCAGATTAACAAAATCGTTACCATCACGGTTACCCAGAAGGGAACTTCTAAAGCATCAAACACCGCATATTGCAGAACTATTGCTACCAAGTAAAGACGAAAGGACGCCCCGATAATTCTGGAAATCAAAAAGAAAACAGAGCCTGTTTTGTAGGATGAAGGCCCAAAACGCTGGTCGAGATAGGTATAAATTGAAGTGAGCTGCAAACGATAATAAAGCGGCAAAAGCACTTTGATAATCACCGCATAACCCAGCACATAGCCCAGCACTACTTGCATGTAGCTAAACTGGCTCCCTTCTACCCAACCAGGAACGGAGATAAAAGTAACCCCGCTCAAGGAAGCCCCCACCATACCAAAAGCCACCACATACCAAGGACTTTGGCGATTACCCAAAAAGAAGGAATCATTGTCATCCTTGCGGCCTGTGAGGTAAGAAACCCCGATGAGCAAAAGAAAATAACAAGCAACCAGCGTAATGATAAAGATGGGACTCATGTGTTCTAATTTTTCACAAATAAGAGTAATTTTTGGAGATGCTAAACGAGTCCGCTTTCATTTTTGCTCACAGAGGAGGTTTTATAACCTTATGAAAAATCAGTTAAGAGTTTCAAACTCACTCTTAGACTTTTCCAAAGTTTGAAACTTTGGAAAAGTTCCTCCCTCAGCGGCAAAAAATAAAAAAGCTTTTCATCTCCTATTGTGTACCTATCTTTGAACTTTATCTTGCACTCATGAACTTTTCTTCTAAATATTTAGAAAAAGCGGTAGACGAAATTTCTAACCTTCCGGGGATAGGAAAGAAAACAGCCTTGCGACTGGCGCTACATTTATTACGCCAGGACAAAGAAGCTGTAGGCTCACTTTCTGAAGCATTGCTTGCCTTAAAAAGCAAGGTGAATGAATGTCAAAAATGTGGTAACCTTTCTGATCACAATATTTGTGAAATATGCGCCAACCCTACCCGAAATGATGAACTCATTTGTGTGGTAGAAGATGTGCGCGATGTAATGGCCATTGAAAATACCGGTCAGTATCGAGGATTATATCACGTTCTTGGCGGTGTAATCAGCCCCATGGAAGGCATTGGCCCGGCTGAGCTGAATATTGGAAGTTTGATAAACCGAGTGGAACAAAGCACTCCCAAGGAAATCATCTTTGGATTGGGCACCACCATGGAAGGCGAAACCACAACTTTTTATCTATATAAAAAACTGGCAGGTTTTGACATCAAACTATCTGCCATAGCACGCGGTATTGCCGTTGGCGACCAGCTGGAATATGCTGATGAAGTAACTTTGGCACGAAGCATCACCAACCGCGTGCCCTACGAAAATTCCATTACTCAAAATCAAAATTCGCGAGCTTGAAAAGCGGTTCCCGAAGAGAAATAATACTGCTATTTGCAGCAAATGTGTTGGCACGATTGCCCTTTATAAATGCGGGGTACGGTCGTGAAGAAGACGCATGGGCGCAAGCACAAAATGCCAAACAAATTTGGGAAACAGGAATTTATGAGGTTTCCCGCCTTCCCGGGCATCCACTTTATGAATTGCTCCTTGCCGGCCTATGGCCCATCAATCATTCATATTGGCTTTTCAATTTGTTGAGTGTATTGGTGAGCAGTCTCTCGGTGGTGTATTTTTATAAAATTTGCAACAAGCTGAATCTGCTAAACACGCTGGCATTAAGCGTAGCTTTTAGCTTTATCCCTGTATTTTTTATTGCTGGCACTTACACCATAGACTACAATTTCGGCCTGCTCTTTATCCTCATTTCGCTCTATCAGCTCCTTAGGGGAAAATATTGGCTAGCCGGAATTTTTATTGGTCTTGCCACTGGCATTCGAATTTCCCACCTAGGCTTTATACTCCCGTGGGCTATTATCATCTTCACACGTACACATAGTTTAAAGTTTGTTTTAAGGATGGGACTCACCTCCTTGTTAGTTGCTGCAATAGCTTTTTCGCCACCCTTGCTTCAATATGGGATGGGCTTTTTAGATTTTCATAAACCGCCCTACCCCAGCACCATTAAAGTATTGTACAAAATGAGCGTGGGTGTTTACGGCATTCCTCTGCTATTATTTTTCGCATATTTCTTTTTCACAAATATCCGCAAGCCCTTTAGCTTTTGGACACTTCACAGCTACTACAGCCGTATGCCACGCGGTTTTTATATTTCGCTGTTGCTAATATTTGCCATGCAACTGGTGGTATTTTTAAGGCTGCCTTTTAAGTCTGAGTTTTTCATACCCTTTTTGCCATTTCTATTGATGTATTTGGGAGTGCTAATGAACCGAAAGCAAGCGATTTCTCTAGCTATAGTTTCCATCGCTTCATGCTTCTTTTTTGGCTTTGATTATTACAACCCGTACCGTGGCGCACCGCCCAGCCCGTTAGGTTTAAGGTTTGAAGGAAACGACAAGTCTCTATTTTTTGACCCTATTCAAGGGCCCGCCATTATTGATATTAGAAAGAGAAATACCAAAATTCAATTTGTAGAAGAATTTAATGCTTGGGCAAAAAAGCAAAGCGCTCCTACCTATGTGATTGCAGGGTGGTACTGGCCACAAATCGACCTTAAGCAACAATATCCCAGCAATGTAGAAGTTGATTATTACGCTACTGAAGATGAAGTGAGAAACGCGCACAAAAGCGGAAAAGCCATTTTTTACCTTCCGGAGATAAATGAGGCCAACGCGCAAATAAACTCTCATTATCTTGCGGACTCTTTAGGAAAGCCTTGGCTACCCGAAACGAATAAGGAATAATAGCTGCCCTCAACACTGCATGAAACTATCCATCGTAATAGTAAATTACAACGTAAAGTACTTCCTTGAGCAATGCCTGCGCTCGGTAGATATTGCCATGCAAGGTATTGATGGCGAAATCTTTATGGTAGACAATGCCTCTGCCGACAAGAGTGTGGAGATGGTGCAGCAAAAGTTTCCACATGTAAAAGTGATTGCCAACAAAGACAATGTAGGCTTTTCCAAAGCCAACAATCAGGCGATGCGCATTTCCAAAGGCGAGTATATTCTTTTGCTGAATCCAGACACTGTTGTTGAAGAAAATACATTCCGCGAAAGCATACGCTTTATGGACGAGCATAAGGATGCAGGTGCACTTGGCGTAAAAATGATTGACGGCAAAGGAAACTTTTTGCCAGAAAGCAAACGCGGACTACCAACCCCTTGGGTAAGTTTTTATAAAATATTTGGACTTTCTTCATTGCTTCCAAAATCACCAAAGTATGCCCGCTACCACATGGGGCATTTGGACAAAGATGAAAACCACGAAATAGAAATTTTGGCCGGAGCCTATATGTTTATGCGCAAAGAAGCGCTGGACAAATCCGGACTGCTAGACGAAGATTTCTTTATGTACGGGGAAGATATTGACCTCTCCTACCGCATTGTAAAAGCGGGTTACAAAAATTACTACCTGGCAGATACGAGCATTATTCACTACAAAGGTGAGAGTACCAAAAAAGGTAGCCTCAACTATGTATATGTGTTTTACAAGGCCATGGCCATTTTTGCCAAAAAGCACTTTAGCGGCACCTATGCTACCATGTTTAATTTCATGATTACGCTGGCCATTTACCTTCGTGCTGGTTTATCGGTTTTTAAAAGAATTATTTCGGCTTTAGCCCTACCTACTTTAGATGCTGGGGTATTTTTGGCGGGACTCTATTATATAAAGGAGTACTGGGAGCACAATCACCGCTTTATTGTGGGTGGTGAATATTCTTCTGAATTGATTTGGACGGCATTCCCACTTTACGCCCTAGCGTGGATTGTTGGAATATTTGTGAGCGGTGGTTATGAAAAGCCAACTCGCATCATCAATCTCTTGAAAGGTATTTTAATAGGTAGTGTTGCAATTTTGGTAGGCTACAGCTTGGTGCCTGAAGATTATAGATTCTCCCGAGCTATCATTTTGCTAGGTTCCGTTTGGGCGGTTTTTTCTATTCCATTAATACGATTGATTTTACAGCGAATATTTAAGTTTCCATTGATTTCTATAACGCAGGAAAATAAGCGCATTCTTATAGTTGGTACTCCTGATGAAGCTGCCAGAGTGGAACAGCTTATAAAGCAAACCTCTGGAAGACTGGCTTACCTGGCTTTTATTTCTCCTGGTAAAGAACCTATTCAGAATGAAAAGTATGTTGGCCAATTGGTCGACTTAGCTGACATCTGCCGCATCTTTCAAATAGATGAAGTGATATTTTGCTCTAAAGACATTTCGGGTAACGACATTTTCAAAAAGATGGCTGAGCTCAATCCACTCAAAGTGGAAATAAAAATCGCACCTACCGAAAGTGAGTTTGTGATTGGAAGTAATTCTATTGACAGCCAAGGTTCGTGGTACACCATTCAGTTTAATGATATTTCAAAGCCTGCAAATAAAAGAGCCAAGCGCATATTTGATATTACTGCTGCCCTTTTGTTACTCATCATTTCGCCATTTATAGTTTGGGCAGTGGAGCACAAAGGAGCTTTCTTCAAAAATATATTCTCCGTACTAAGCGGTCGCAAAACTTGGGTGGGATATGATCCGCAATCTAACATCGAACATTTACCCAAGCTTAGGCATTCTGTACTAAAAACAACTTTGGGAAGTGGTTTAAACACAAATAATGATGCGGCTATAAATCACATTAATCAACTGTACGCCAAGAACTACAAGGTGTGGAATGACCTACAATTTTTGATAAGCGGCTACAGATATTTAGGAAGCTAAGTCAAAAGCCATAAATCCTAAGCTCTAAATACTAAACTCTAAAACCGAAAGGAGTTTGGAACTTCCAAAATCTCAAAACGTGGGTTAACTTTTATCTTATAAGACCTGTTTTTGAATTTACTTTTTTGAGCTTTCTTATTTGTTTCGAGTTTAGTTTTTAGAATTTAGAGTTTGATATTAAAGGCTTTATAAAATTTACAACCTTATCTTTTACAACGCTTTCTTTCCGGTGAGTAAAGCTCCGTCAAATAGCCCTCTATTTTTTTACCTTTGCACTCCTTTTCAGAGAAACATAATATTTTATTAAACGAATATGGCACAAGTTGAACTGATAATGCCCAAGATGGGCGAAAGTGTAGCAGAAGCTACTATCATAAAATGGCTAAAAGAAGAAGGTGACACCATTGACATGGAAGAGTCTGTTCTTGAAATCGCTACCGATAAAGTAGACAGCGAAGTGCCTTCTCCTACTGAAGGAGTCCTTTTGAAAAAACTTTTTGGTGAAGATGATGTAGTAAAGGTTGGTGATCCAATCGCTATTATCGAAACCGAAGGTGGTGCTAGCGAAAATGGTGCTGCTCCGGCTGCCGAAACCAAAACTGAAGCTCCAAAAAGCGAGCCTGCTGTAGCTGAAGTTCAGCAAATGGTAACTGCTGCTCAAGAGCAAACAGAAGATATTCCTCGCAATTCTAACGGTCGTTTTTACTCACCACTCGTTCGCAATATTGCAAAAGAAGAAGGTGTAGCCGTTAGCGAACTTGACTCAATAGAAGGTAGCGGTGCCGAAGGTCGCGTTACTAAAAAAGATGTTCTTAGCTATATAGAAAACCGTGGTTCAGGTGCTCCAGCATCGGCTCCGGCCCCAAGTGCTGCTCCGGCTGCTAAGCCTGCTGCACAGCCACAAGCTGCTGCAAAACCAGCTCCTCAGGCCGCTCCTGTTTCTATTGGTGCTGACGATGAAATCATTGAGATGGATCGTATGCGCAAGAAGATTGCCGATCACATGGTAATGTCTAAGAGCACTTCTCCGCACGTAACTTCTTTTGTAGAAGCTGACGTAACCAACATTTGGAACTGGAGAAAGAAAGTGAAAGGCGAATTCATGAAGCGCGAAGGCGAAAACATCACCTTCACTCCTATTTTCATCGAAGCTATTGTAAAAGCTATTAAGGATTTCCCAATGATCAATGTTTCTGTAGATGGAAACAATATCATTAAGAAAAAGCATATCAATATAGGTATGGCCGCTGCTCTGCCAAGTGGAAACCTTATCGTTCCTGTTATTCACGATGCAGATCAGTTGAACCTTGTTGGCCTTACCAAAAAGGTAAATGACTTGGCTAACCGTGCACGTAACAACGCACTTAAGCCAGATGATATTCAAGGTGGAACATATACTGTAACCAACGTAGGTACTTTTGGTAATGTATTGGGTACGCCAATCATCAACCAGCCACAAGTAGCTATTATGGCCACTGGTAGTATTAATAAAAAACCAGCAGTGATTGAAACTCCAGAAGGAGACTTCATCGGTATTAGATATAAAATGTTCTTGTCACACTCTTACGACCACCGTGTGGTTGATGGAGCCCTTGGCGGAATGTTTGTAAAAAGAGTAGCTGATTACTTAGAAGCTTTCGATCCGAATCGCGATTTCTAAAGAGAAGTTATTTCTTACAAAAACTTATATTGCACAACCTTATTCATCCCGCCTCGAGCGGGATGATTTTTATAAACCCATTACATTCCCATCATGGAACTTAAATTAAAACGCCCCATCTGCTTTTTTGACCTCGAAACCACCGGAGTAAATGTGGTTACCGACAGAATTGTAGAAGTTGGTGTACTCAAAATATTCCCAAACGGAAATAAAGAAAGTAAGACTTGGTTGGTAAACCCGGAACGTCCAATTCCGGCAGAAACATCAGCAATTCACGGTATCACTGACGAGAAAGTAGCCAACGAACCAACCTTTAAGGAATTGGCGCATCGTGTGCACGACATGATTAAGGATTCTGATTTGGGTGGCTACAACTCCAATAAGTTTGACATCCCCATGATTGCTGAAGAGTTTCTTCGCGCAGGAATTGACTTTGACCTTAGCAAGCGCAGAGCTGTTGACGTTCAAAACATCTTTCACAAAAAAGAGCAACGTACGCTAAGTGCTGCTTATAAGTTTTACTGTGGTAAAGATTTGACTGATGCGCATACCGCTGAAGCGGATACTTTGGCAACATATGAAATCCTGAAAGCTCAGCTTGATCGTTATGACGATTTGGAAAATGACATAGAAATGCTGGCTGACTTTAGCAACCGTTTTAGAGCGGTAGACTTTGCCGGTTTTATTATCCTTAATGAAGATGATGTGGCCTGTTTTAGTTTTGGTAAATACAGAAACCGCCCGGTGGCAGAAGTATTTGATGAAAACCCTGGCTACTACGGCTGGATGCAAAATGCAGATTTTCCGCTTTATACTAAAAAGGTATTAACTGAAATCAAACTGAGTAAGCTGCAGTCATGAAGATAATTTGTGTAGGCCGTAATTACGCAGATCACGCCAAGGAACTAAAAAATGAAGTGCCCACCGAGCCCGTCATTTTTATGAAACCCGAAACGGCCATTCTGCCAAAGCGCAATCCTTTCTTTATCCCAGACTTTACCAACGATGTGCATTATGAAGCTGAATTGGTGGTTCGCATCAATAAGATTGGTAAAAACATACAGGAAAAATTTGCTTATAAATATTATGATGAAGTTACTCTTGGTATTGATTTTACCGCAAGGGATCTTCAGCAAAAGCTAAAGGAAAAAGGACTGCCCTGGGAAAAAGCAAAAGCCTTTGATGGATCTGCCGCTGTTGGCAAATTTGTAAAGCTTAGCGATGTAGGTGATTTAAATCAAGCAGAATTTACGCTAGATAAGAATGAAATCCGCTGCCAAACAGGCTATCCAAAGGACATGATTTTTCCGATAAATAAATTGATTGAATACGTGTCTCAATACTTTACACTCAAGATTGGCGACTTAATCTTTACAGGCACCCCTGCTGGTGTGGGCGCAGTTGCCAAAGATGATACTTTGCAATTGATGCTCAATAATCAAACGTTGCTAAAACTAAACGTTAAATAACAACAACGCGCTATTAATAAATAGTGTGTTGCCAATTGCTATGACTTTTTATCTTTGTGGGTCTAGCGTAGTTTATAATTCAATTTAATTTCACCGATATGAGGAAGTTCTTACTCCTTTTTTCCATTTCCCTTTTTGCATTTGCTGCTTCAGCGCAAAAAGATACACTGTACTTTAACTCCTTTGAAAACATACCTACGGATAGTAGTGATGCGCAAGTTACTCAGGGTGTTTCTATTGCAGGAACTCAAGGTACACCTCCCAAATGGGCTGTCATTGACACCTTTGGTTATAACAGCAATAACTCTTACCATGTAAAAGGAAAGCTTGCAGGGCACACTGTGCATATGCAAACCGATACAATTGATGCTACTGGTAAACCTTATATCAGCTTTAGCTTTTGGAATATCGCGAAACTTTATTCTACCAATCAAGCCTCTTTAGACTATACCATCGATGGTGGACAAACATGGGCTAACATTCCTCTAGCAACCACATATCAGGGTGCTTCCCCTAACTATCAAACTCTTGGATACTTTAATCAGGTTTCATATGCTAACTTGAATGATATATGGAAAGGTGACCCCGTAAATGGAGATCCTTACGCTACTCCATTGCCAAGCTGGTGGCAAAAAGAAACCTATGACCTTTCTGATGTTTTATCAGACATTGCGAATAATATAGGCTACGATAGTATTATGATTAGGTTTAAAGTAGGCTTCCTTTTCCCTATTAATATAAACACCACAAATTATGCATCTGGTTGGTTTGTAGATGATATTCTTGTAACTGGAGCTCCATGTGAGCTCAACCCTCCTAAAATTAATTTTGCTTTTTCTCCACAAGGTGTACCTGGTGGCCCAAGCTGTTTTGCCCCCAACCCAGAAGGTGGACAAACGGAACTTGTCTCAACAAACTATCCTGTAGCTGCTAGGGTTACTGATGCTGCTAAATCCTATGATACAGGAGTAGATAGTGTATATGTAGTTTACAAAGTAAATGGAGGAACGCTTGATACATTTGGTTTAGACCTGATAAACAGTACAAATGGGGAATATCGTGGCTTTTTTAACTCACTTGCTGTGGGTGACAATGTAGATTGGTATATGATGGCTTATGATAAGAGCTGCCCACCTAACGAAACTCGTATGCCAGATATTACTTACAATGGAAATGGTTTTTACAACTTCTTTATAGAAAAAGGTCTACCTGGTAAGTGCGGTGCACCAAGTTGTAACATTGCTCCGGACGTAATTAGAACCTTCCCTTGGACTGAAAATTTTGATGGTCCAAATTGGGTAATCGGTGCTGGAGGAAATGATAAAGGAACTACTCCTAACATTTATTGGAATAGAAACTATCAAGGAAACTCTACTCCGCCCAATGTTTTTGGATGGACAGTAGGCGCAGGAGGAACACCTTCTCAATATACAGGCCCAAGTGCAGACCATACGACTGGTGGCCCTGCTGGTAAATATATGTATGTAGAAACAGATGGAACCATTCAAGGTGGTGCCCCTGCTCTATTCACCACTCCTTGTATTGATCTCACTAATCAAACTGGTTGCTTAGGATTTGAGTTTTACTATCACATGTTCGGTTCAGACATAGGTGAATTATTGGTTGATATTGATACTGGTCAGGGTATTGTTTCTATACCAGCTGATAGAGTAACTGGTTATAAAATCCTCAAAGATGAACAGCAAAACTCATCTACAGCAGCATGGAAACGTGCCGTATTTTCTCTTAATGATTTTGTTGGAAAGTATATTACAGTACGATTTAGAGTAAGACCAACCGGAGGATCATACCCATTAAAAAGAGGTGATTTAGCCATCGATGATTTAAGCATCTTTACTCCAAACCCGGTAGATGTAGAAGTTCTTGCCAATCCAGAGCCTAAAAATGGATATTGTGATTTTGCTGGTCAACCTGTAGATATCGTTATTAGAAATAATGGATGTGACTCGCTTAGTTCGGTACCTGTACGTTATAAGCTTAGCTCTAGCGCTACTGTATACCAAGAAACCGCAACTCTTAGTCCTGCTCTACAATTAGGAGACACCGCAACATATACGTTTACTAACTTATTCCCTACCATTGCTCCCGGGTCGCATCAGGTTACAGCTTGGTCTGCTGCAGTCGGTGATGCTGATAATGATAATGATACTGCTATGGGTGATCAATTGCTGTATGAATTACCCATAACTACTTTCCCATTCATTGAAAACTTTGAGAACGGTACCGTAGGTACTCAAAATCTAGGTAATAATAACTGGCACTTTGACGATGGCCTTAATACCAACTTTAAGTGGCAGGTGGATGAAGAAATGACTACTGAAAGAGCTACAGGTCCATATAGTGGATACCACTTTGAAGGTAAATACCTATATGCGGAATCTAATGGTACTTCTGGTGGATTAAGCACTTTTTTACGTACTCTTTGCCTTGATTTAAGCACGATGGGTACAGGCCACAATGCTGTCTTAGATTTTTATTACCACATGTATGGTGCTGACATTGACAAACTACAAATACAGGTTTCTGAAGGAGATGAGCCTATTGACGTTTGGACCACCGTAAGTACAATTAATGGTGCTGGCCAGCAATCTAAAGAGTTAGATAATTGGAAACTACATAGAGTGGATTTGAGCAGTTACTCTGGTAGTATCAAAATTCGATTTGCCGCTATTAGAAAGGGAGCCGGAAACAAAACCAACCTTGCCATTGATAAAATCATGATTTATGATAGAGATGCTAATGATGCTGGCGGTTTTGCTATTATTAACCCAGGGGCTAGAGGTGCAGTTGCAGGACCTTCAGGTACTTCTGATCCTCAGGTAAGTATTGCCAACTTTGGAAATACAACTCTTAACACCTGTACGGTTAATTTTAGAATTACTCCACTTTGTGGCAATAGCGCCCCTACTACCTATCAATATTATTATAATGGGCCAAGCATTGCGCAAGGAACTGTGAAGACCGTGGATATGTCAAGCGCAGGAGTTGTATATCCAATTGGAGAGTTTGAGGCGTGTGTATTTGTTACATCACCAAATGGCTCTGCTGACAACATTGCTTTTAATGACACTATCTGTCGCAATATAATTGGTGGAAACAATAGATATGATATTGCTTGGTTTACCGACTTTGACACCTGTGATTATGACGATAAAGGTTTTTCACCTCAAAACTCAGGATTTTGGCAATGGGAAAAAGGCAAGCCCAGCCTAGCTACTTCAGGTCTTATTACTGACGACCGTACAGGTGGTGGTAATGCTTGGGTTACTAATCTAGAAGGCGACTTCTTGGTAGGAACCAAAGAATGGTTGAGAACACCTGTTTATGAAGAGTTTGATACAGTAGTTAATGCTAAGCTAAATTTCTACATGAACTTGAATTTTGGTTCCAATGGTGGTACTGGCGGTACAAATTATAATGTAGCTGCTACCTGTTACTACTTCAACCAAGGATGGCAAATTCTTGGAGAAAACACTATTGCTGCCAACTTAGGTAAAAACTGGTATGGTGGTGCTAATGGACAGCCTTCCATTAATCTCTTGAATGGTGGCCCGGGGTGGACTGGAGGTACTGGAGATGGTACTTGGATAGAAACTGAATACCCATTGAACCAATTCAATTTGGACTCCAATGCAGCACTTACCCTTCGTTTTGAGTTTACGTCAGATCCAGGCATGCAGCAAAGTGCCGCACGTGGTGGTATGGGTATAGATGATTTTCAGATTATTATTCCTGAACAAAATAGTGTATCACCTACTAAAGTGACAACCCTAAGCCCACTGCCCCTCCCTGGTTTTGATCAACAACTACGTATTTCTGTGAAAAATACCGCGGAAAAAGTAATTGACTCTTTTCAAGTATATGTTGAAGTTGATAATGTTCCATTGGGACCAATCCATTGGGTTCAATGTGGTAAATTAGGTAAAGATCAAACTTACAGATGGACCTATAAGTACCCTTGGCTAGGGGCTAGTGTAACTTCTGGCCCTCACAATGTATGTGTATATACTTCTCGCCCAGACAATAAGCCAGATCAAAAGCCTTATGACGATACACTTTGTGACAATATTCCAGTAATGCTTGAACTAGACTTTACAGCTACAGGGCAAGATGAGTATTGTGAAGACTTTGAATCGGCAACTACATTCCAATGGCTACACAAGGATGCAATAGATTTGTTTGACAAGGATGAATGTTGGGAAAAAGGCCCTCCTAGCCAGATCACAGCACATAGCGGGGCTAATGCTTGGGCAGTTACTGACACATTTAAAGATTCACATACAGGAAAATTTGGATATGATAACCTTGAACAAGCGGCACTTTTCACACCTGTGTTTGAGGTGGATAGTGGAATTCAGTACAAGTTGGAATTCTATCACTGGATGCAATCTGAGAAATACCACGATGGTGGTAATGTAGAATACTCATTTGATGGAGGTATTTCTTGGTACCCGATTGGCTACAGACAAAAAGGAGTAAACACTTGGTATAATACAGATTTTGTTACTGCACTTGATCAAATTCGTGGAGGATGGACTGATACTACTTCAGGGTGGCAAAATGCAATTCAAAGAATCGTTTTCCAGGATCATGGAAAAGTAATCCTTCGTTTCCGTTTTGGTTCTGATTATGATCTAACAGGCAAAGGTTGGGTAATAGATGACTTTTGCTGGACTAAGGATACATCAAGCGCTAAGCCTAATGTAATTATTGGCGAAGATGAGTATCAGTTACCCGTTGAAGCTATTGTTGGTGATATGGTTCCAAACCCAGCTACCGACTACTCAGATTTGAGTTTCATATTCCCTACTCCGCAGGATGTAGAGATTAGAGTTTACAATATTGTAGGTCAGCTGATGGAAAGTAGAAGTGCTTCGTTCGGTGAAGGTGTCAACAGAGTATCGTTTAGCACTGTTGACTGGAGCGCAGGAGTCTACTTTGTAAACTTTGAATATGGAGGTAAACTTGTAACACGAAAACTTGTGGTTAAGTAAGCTTCTCCTCTCTTTATAATACATCAGAAGGCCCCGCTCGAAATTTTCGAAGCGGGGCTTTCTCTTTTTTAACTTCCGTCAAAATTTCAGTTGACTTCAAAATATTATGTCAAATTGACTGCGCAAGGAGCCTTATTTACAATTGGAACTAAAATTGACACTAGCATTTTAAAATTGAACAAATGGATCAAAATAAGTTTACAATTAAGACGCAGGAAGCTCTACAACGAGCCCAGCAACTTACCATGGAACATGGGCAGCAGTCTGTGGAAAATGGTCATCTGCTCAAAGCTATTTTTGATGTAGATGAAAATATACTCCCCTTTATTTTAAAAAAGCTAAGTGTAAATGTTGATGTATTTCAGCAAACGCTGGATAGCATAATTACCTCCTACCCTAAAGTGGAAGGTGGCAACATTCAGTTTTCACGATATGCTGGCGATACACTCAATCGTGCAATTTCGTCTCTTAAAGAATGGAATGATGAATACGTTTCATTGGAACACATCATCATGGCCATCTTTAAGGGTGGCGATAGTATTAGCCAAATGATGAAGGATAATGGTATCACAGAAAAAAATCTAAAAGCTACCATACAAGAATTGCGCAAAGGACAGCGAGTAACTTCTAGTAGCGCTGAAGATTCTTATAATGCTTTAGAAAAATATGCACGAAACCTCAATCAATTGGCCGCTGACGGAAAACTAGATCCCGTAATTGGTCGTGATGAAGAAATAAGAAGAGTGCTTCAAATCCTTTCCAGACGTACCAAAAATAACCCTATCCTTATCGGTGAACCTGGTGTAGGTAAAACTGCTATTGCAGAAGGAATGGCGCATCGTATTATAAACGGAGATGTACCTGAAAACCTAAAAGACAAATTGATTTTCAGTTTGGATATGGGTGCACTTATAGCTGGTGCTAAATACAAGGGTGAGTTTGAAGAAAGACTTAAATCTGTAGTAAAAGAAGTTACCGAATCGGAAGGACGCATTGTGATGTTTATTGATGAGATACACACATTGGTAGGTGCCGGAGGTGGTGATGGAGCTATGGATGCTGCAAATATTCTAAAACCAGCATTGGCTCGTGGAGAGTTGCGTGCCATCGGAGCCACAACTTTGAACGAGTACCAAAAATTCTTTGAGAAAGACAAAGCACTGGAAAGGCGTTTTCAAAAAGTAATAGTAGATGAACCCGATACAGAGTCTGCTATTGCCATAATGCGAGGTATTAAAGAAAAGTATGAATCTCATCACAAAGTGAGAATTAAAGACGAAGCAATCTTAGCTTCGGTAGAGCTCTCGCAACGCTATATCACAGATCGTTTTCTTCCGGATAAGTCGATTGATCTTATTGATGAAGCTGCTTCTAAATTGAGGATGGAGATGAACTCAAAGCCTGAGGAAATTGATATTCTGGATAGGAAGATTATGCAGCTTGAAATCGAGCTGGAAGCTATTAAGCGTGAAGGTGACAAGTCGAAACAGGAAATTTTGAAGAAGGATTTGGCTGACATCAACGATCAGCGTAAAACCCTTACCGCAAAATGGGAAGAAGAGAAATCGGTGGTAGAAGGAATTCAACAAGCTAAAGATGATATTGAGAAGCTTAAACTGGAAGCCGACCAAGCTGAACGAAGTGGCGAGTACGGCAAAGTAGCTGAAATCCGGTATGGGAAAATGAGTGAAGCTGAAGAGCGTCTTAAAAAGTTTGAAAGCCAGATTGAAGACATGCAACAGTCTTCTTCTCCCCTTATTAAAGAGGAAGTAGACGCGGAAGATGTGGCTGATGTAATTAGCCGTTGGACAGGAATTCCGGTTTCTAAAATGCTGGAAAGCGAACGTGAAAAACTGCTACGCCTGGAAGAAGAACTGCACAAGCGTGTAGTAGGTCAAAATGAAGCGATAATGGCTGTATCTGATGCCGTACGCAGAAGCAGAGCTGGATTACAAGACCAGAATAGACCAATTGGTTCTTTCATATTCTTTGGTACCACCGGAGTTGGTAAAACTGAAGTTGCAAAGGCTCTGGCTGAATATCTATTTAATGATGATAATGCCATTACACGCATAGACATGAGTGAGTACCAGGAACGTCATTCGGTGAGCCGATTGATTGGTGCGCCTCCCGGATATGTGGGATATGATGAAGGTGGACAACTTACAGAAGCTGTACGCAGAAAGCCTTACTCTGTAGTCCTTTTGGACGAAATTGAAAAGGCGCACCCCGATACGTTCAACATCTTGTTGCAAGTATTGGATGAAGGCCGATTGACGGATAACAAAGGCCGTGTGGCGAACTTTAGGAATACGATTATTATTATGACTTCAAACCTCGGATCGCACCTGATACAAGAGAAATTTGAAGGTATGACCGATGATAATAGACATGAAGTGTATGAAGACACCCGTGATGAAGTGATACAGTTGCTAAGACAAACCATTCGTCCTGAATTTTTGAACAGGATTGATGAGATGATCATGTTCCAGCCTCTGGGTAAAGATGACGTGAAGCAAATTGTAAAACTGCAAATCAATGGCTTGAAAAAACTGCTGAAAAAGCAGGGAATCATGATTGATGCTTCAGACAGTGCACTGAGTTACCTAGCCGATGTTGGTTTTGACCCTCAGTTTGGAGCAAGGCCAATAAAGCGAGTTATTCAGAAACGTATCTTAAATCATCTTTCTAAAGAGATTTTGGCAGGCAAAGTTGACAAAGATGGATTGATACTCATTGACACCGAGAACGACAGTCTGGTATTTAGAAATGCCCCGGCCGAACTTCCTGAAATGGACTAAAAAGAAAAGCGCCTTAGGGCGCTTTTTTACTTTAATATAAAAGTTCCCCTTTCATTCTGTCCTCATGACCGAAAAAGGGGAACTCAAAACTAGGTAAGGGGATTATCTCTTTACAAACTGTACAGCTTGTGGTCCTTGCAGAGTATTGGCTTGCATCAAATAGGTTCCTGCTGGCAGATCAGCAATATCCAGTTTCATGGTTGCTCCAAAATCATTTTGCTGCGAAAGCATACGCTGGCCAAACATATTATAAATAGCTACCTCTGTAATATCTTCAGTTTGTGTTATAGTAAGATAGTTGGTAGCTGGATTTGGGTAAATAGTAAGATCAACACTAGCTCTTTCTACCAAAGAAACACCGCTAACTCTTGGCTGGTAAGCTCCGATGGCAATACTACCGGTTACAGCATCTCTGCGCTCTTCACCTGCCAAATCAACATTTGTCCATGTACTTTCGTAAGATGCTGAATCGCCTTGCGTGGCATAAGCTACAGTTGGTCTGAAATCGCCTGCAGCATAATCCTCAAAAGGTGAAGTTGAACTTACAGTACTCCCTACAAAACTGTTCAGTTGATTCCAGTCACCACCATTATTCAAGCAGTTGGCACCCACGTATTTTGTACTGGAATTACTGTTGTTGTCCATGGCGATATTATCTATATGCTCATTTTCGTAAAACAAGTTATTATCGAAGTCTATGATAATATCTGCATTCGCAGAACCGCCACGCTCTAAAACAAATAGGCACTTATTGAAGTTGGCCGCATCATTTTTGTTCCCCACAAAAGTATTGTTGGTGTATTGAATGTCAAATGTGCCAACGGTAAGGTTTACAAACCTTCCGCCAATGCCACCGCCACTTGTTACCGCAGAGCCAGTAGTATTGTTTTCGAAGAGGTTATTAATGAAAGTGGCCTTCTTAGCGTTCCCTATAACACTATTTACTCTAAACTCCAGTAGATAGGCTTGATGGCTCACATTGTTTCTAAAGATGCTATTTGACACTTCTAAAACCGGGGCCTCATGGCTGGTATAGAAATTAAATGCAGACTGATATAGCGCTGTGTTGTTTTCAAAGATGCAGCCGTTAATTCTCAGTCCTTTTTGGCGAACACCTGGATAATCTGTTCCTATTCCACCACCAGCATCTGTAGTGCTATAGGCATCCGAAATGGTAAGTCCATCCAGTACTACCACCTCTTCATCATTTAATGTACCAGTAGGGTCATATGGGATTACCCTAATAATTCTGGGTGCATTATCGGTAAATACATTATTGGCATCGTCTCCGTTAATATCTCCGCTTAAAATAGTTTTGTAGAGTTCTGGATTGCGCTGGCCCAAACTGGTTTCAGTACCGTTAAATCCACCGTAGAGTTTTTCACCCAGCCTTATATCAAAAAAGGTATAAGAATAGCTCGGAGTATAGGTTCCTTCTGCTATCCAGATTTCAGCACCAGTAACAGTATTGTCATTTAATGCCTTTTCAAGGCTGGTGTAGGCACTGGCCCAAGACACTCCGTTGTTCATTCCCGTAGCATCTTTATCTACATAAATTATTGTTTGTGCATTACCTAAAAATGCCGCAGCCGCAAGGCTAAGTGTGAGTAAAGCTTTTCTCATAATCTCAATTTTTAAATACAATTATTTGCTTCAATTAATGGCGCAAACGTATTGGGAGAAAAATCGAGACTAAAAAAACTTTGAGGAACTACAGGAAATATTTGAGGAAGTGCACTTACAGGTTCAGGAGGCTATAAAAATCACGGGCCTTTTGGCGTGAAACGCGGGCCTCAATGCCGGATGTGAGCAAAACGGTACGCTCAGACTTATTCACCTTTTCAATACAGTTGAGATTGATCAACCATGATTTTTGTACACGGTAAAAAAATGAATCTTCGGCAAATTCCTCCTCCAACTGTGCCATGTTTTTGCTGGCCGTAAAGCTGCGTTCGGTAGTGTATATCTTGGAGTAAGCTGCTTGGCCTTCAATAGCGATGATGTTCGTTTTTTTCACAAACACCCTCTCCCCTTTGTCCATCAGTTTTAGGGTGTTTCTAAATGAGCTGTTGATCTGACCGATCTGCTCCATACTCATGCGGTGCAGCTGGCGCTCCTGTAGTTTTTGTGCAGCTTGCTTCAGCCGATCTATTTCTACAGGCTTCAGCAAATAGTCAATAGCTGAAAGTTCGAATGCTTTAATAGCGTACTTATCATAAGCGGTACAAAACACGATATCGAAATTGATTTCATCAAAGTAGTCCACAATTTCGTAGCCCGCATTTTCAGGCATTTCTACATCCAGAAAAACTACATCCACTTCATTTTGCTTCAAAAACTGAACAGCTTTGTGCAACAGGTTGAAACATCCTAAAACTTCTATTTGAGGACAAAACCGATTCACCAAAAGCGAAAGGTTTTCGCGGGCGCTGGCCTCATCATCCACAATAATAGCGCGTATGGTATCCATCCCGGCAAATGAAGAAATACGATTCATAAGGTGCAGTATTTACTTTAGGATTGTGCTGAAATATTTGACGAATGGTCCGCAAACGGAATGCGCAACGTCACCCGGGTTCCTGTGGCGATGCCATTTTCTTCCAGATCCTCATACTCAAGGCCGATGGTGATTTTCAGCTTTTCCTGCATCATGTTCAGTCGCTTTTTTATGGAACTAATAGCATACGACTGATGCTTGGTATTGCGCTGCTGGTTTATTTTCTGTGCCGCCTTTCGGCCGATCCCATTGTCTTCAATCACACAAATCAGCGCATCCTCTACCTGCATGTGCACCTGTAGCTTTCTATCCGTTTCTTTATGAAAAAGGCCATGTTTCACCGCATTTTCAATAAAAGGCTGAATAAGCATAGGAGGAATTTCGCGCTCGGGTATTTCTGTGGGATAATTGATTTCAAAATCAAAATCCTCACGAAAGCGGAGCTTCTCTAACTTGAGGTAAGTTTCCAGCGTTTCTATTTCCTTTTTCAGGGAAATATATTCCTGCTCAGATGAATTAAGCGTCTCTCTGATAAGCGTAGCAAACTTGTTAATGTAATCGTAAGAACTATCCACATTGCCCTGCAACACCAGTGTTTGTATAGAATTAAGGGCATTAAAAATAAAGTGAGGATTCATCTGCGCCTGCAGCGCCTTCAGGTTTGAAGCCAGAATTTTGTCATTCTTACTCAGCTCCAACTCATGATAAGCTTCATCCAACTCCTCCTTTTGCTTTCTGATAGTTTTCAGCCTTTTGTAATTGATAAGCAGGCCAATACTGATGAGCACCAAAATGGCTATACCCGCCTGTATCACTACATTTTTGCGAGCTTCCTGTTCCTGTGCTACAGCTATTTCCTTTTGAAAATCGGCTTCAGCAAGCGCTTGTTGCTTTTCATATTCATAAGAAATGGCCTGCTCCAGTGCCTGGTTTTTCAGGCTTTCATTTCTAAGGGTATCCTTCAGGTTATTGAACTCCAGTAGGTATTGATTGGCCTTTTCATATTTTTTGGTGGTCGTATAAATTTCGCCCAGTAAACCTGCAGCTTTGCTCTGCTTATGCTTTAGCCCCAATACCTTGGAGATTTGGTATGCTTCGTTTGCATTTTTCTCAGCTTTAGCAAAATCACCACGATTAAAGTCATTTTGTGCCAAAGAAAGTAAGCCCTGCACAGCATCCTGTGGGCGATTAGCCGCTTCGGCCAATTGCACAATTTCTGTAAAATATATTTCAGCAGAATCCAAATGCCCACGACTAGCTGCAATCTTTCCCAAAACATCCAGACCATTAATCTTGTCAGCCCCTGCACTAGCCTCATCCAAAAGTTGCACACCCCGTAGGCTCAGCCTCTGTGCCTGTAAGTAATCCTTCTGTGAAAAATAAACGCTGGCCAGAGTGGTAGAAGCAAATCCTTCAAGACGCTTGTCTCTTATACGCTGGGCAATAAGCAATGCTCGCTGGTAATGTTTTAGTGCTTCCGCCTGATTTCCCAAACTGCTATGTACATCCCCCAAACTTATATCCACATTGGCCAGGCCGGAAGAATCTCCGCTGGTCTCGGCCAAACGCAAAGCTTGGTTATAAAAATCTATGGCAGCCTGCAGTCGCCCACGCTCTTCATTGATAAGGGCTATGGCGTATAGCATTTTCCCCTGCCCTTCTTCATATCCACCCTCTTCAAAAGCTTCTAAAGCCTTTTGGTAATGAAGTTCTGCTCGTTCAAAATCACTTTGTATATCGTGCAGGTAACCTTTATTGGCGTAGGCCACACCGTGGTAGTACAAGTACTTTTTACGAAGGGTAGATTCCTGAGTTTTGCTTAAAATTTGGTTTGTCTTCCGTAGAATTACGTCATTATACAGCGGCCAAACCTCATCATTCCAACATTCATCTATCAGGTCTTCCAAAATAGCCAACCTGCTGGTGTCTTGCTTTGCCTGGTGATAAAGTGCCATTTTAGATTGCACCAATGCACTATCTTCTGTGCTTAGTTGAATTTGATCAAGAGATTCAACCAAGAAATAATCGGGATCGGAGAAATCATTTTGAGCTACAGCGCAAAAAAAGCACAGCAGCAAAATAGCCGAAAAAGTAGCCTTCATGTAGTAGAGTTAAGCTTTCAATCGATGACAAATTTTGGACTTTTTTAAAAAAATCCAATTTGAACGGCCTAAAAATTTTCTCTATAGAAGTACTTTAAACCAAAAGTTAATTCCTGATGATGAGTCCATATCATCACCACCTTGCCCAGGTCGTCTTCCACCTCCTTGACCACCTTGTCCTCCACCGGGAGGTCCGCCTCCCCCCATCTGTACTCCTCCTGATGGAGGAGCACTTGGCTTTGCTCCACGCTCGAAATTAGCTTCTACCCCTACACTTACTAATCTGTTTGTGCCACCTTCTTCAGTAAAAATACTCGTGAGAGGAACCTTGACTTTATAAAGTAATTCCCCATCCTTATTCATGCTTATATCTACCTTTATCGGTCCCTTCTCCAATCTGTAGTTCAAGCGTTCAAAACTACCTTCTTCTAAAAATCCGTGAAGTTCAATGTAGCTGATTCGGCTTTGAAATTGTTGCATGAGCCTACGTGCCATTTCTTTATTATCCCGAGAATCCTCCATCGGCTGCCTCTCCCCTCTATCCATCGGAGGTCTGCCTCCCTCGGCATGAGGATCTTTTGCAGGATAGGTAAAACCTAAATACTCCCTTTTTCTACCAGCCTCATCAAACCACACAGAAATCCCCTGCATCAAAATTTGTCTTTGGCTAGTTGGGTCGCTTGTGGCCAATGTTAAATGCAGATTTTTAGAATCGTGTTGTGCCCAATAAAGTATTTTGCTATCCTGATCTACAAATGGTGATGGAAGTTCCTCTGTGTTATTCGTGCTTTTTGATGTATAAACCGGGCTGGAGGCACATCCACCAATTACGAATATTGCTATGGCCAATAACCAAACCTTTATAATATAATATTTCATGAAAACTGTTAGTGAATTAAAAAAGCTCATACCTATGAGCCATGAAAATAGGATGAAACAGAGTTCATAAGGTTTAAAGCAGTTTTTACTTTCTTTTTCCATATACAAGCTCCGCATGAATATTTTTAGATGTAATAATCCTATCAGGCGGAATCAAGCTGTTATTCGGTACTAAGATGAAACTATCTGTCACCAACATACTCCAGCGCCTTCTCAGCAAAGCCTTTCCATTGCTCCTTGTAATCAAAAGGAACTTGTACCCACTCTTTCATAGCTCGCCCTTTTCCTGAAGGATCAAAAAGCTGAGAACCATCTAAACTCAATGCCTTTTTATGTGCTTCATCAGTGAGCTTAAAAACCATGGCATTTTGAAAAAAACATGCAAAAGCCTTCTTATTCACCTTATAGCAAGGTTTTCCAAACATTTGGCTTTTCTCGCCCAGCTTCTCTCCTATGCTATTGAATAATGATTCCTGTTCTGTCATTTCGTGGATTTTATCAAGCTACAAATTTGAGTACAAAGACACTGAGTCTATCACTGATAACCACGCATTTGTGAAAAACATTAATATTATTCCTCCTTATTTACTCTTGCACTACACCTCCCTGATAAATAAAGACCAAAGCTAACAATAAGCCATTCTAACTATACCAAAATGCACTCTAGTTGGCTCTAAAAAATTATTACCTTTAAAATCAACATGGATGTATAAATAGCTGTGAAACTTTCGATTATTAAATACTCACTTTTAATCCTTTTTCTTATACTTTCATTGCGAAGTGTAGGACAGCAAGTTCAAATTCAAACATTAACTTTCCCCTCATTACCGGCTACATTTTGTACCAATACTCTTTTTACGGTAGATGTTCTAAAAACCTGTACGAACATAACTCATGTTCGTGATAGTATTCACATATTAGGCAATACCATTCATGTGTATATATTTTACTCCAGAAATACTCCGTGTGTTAACCAAAATACTCCAGTCATTGAATATTTCAGTTTAGGTAAACTCTCTAAAGGAATCCATAATGTGACAGCCACAGGCTTGCTTAATGGATTAATAGTTTCATCAGCTAGTGCTTCAGTTCTTATTGAAGGACCGACAGCCAATTTTTCACCCTCTGCCACCAATGTATGTGTCGGTGACTCCATTTTTTATAATAACAACAGTACAGGACCTAATACGTACAGATGGTATGAAAACGGAACTCAGGTTTCTACTCAACTTGATTATGGGAAACTTTATACACTTCCAGGAAATTATATCATTCAGAATGTTACTTCGGATTTGGGTTGTAGAGATACAATGACCCATACAATACACGTAAAAGATTCTGTACCGGAAATAAACTTTGGAGCGGATACTACTTTTTGTGCTGGCGCAGCACTGGTATTGGATTCCGGACCTAATCGCGACAGTGTAATATGGAGTGATTCATCCACTGCAAGAACCATTTCTGTTACCTCATCAGGCGTATATCATGTTGTGGTATATAATGATGGTTGTCAGCTTAGTGATACTATTAATGTCATAATTAACAAACCCATAGTTAACTATTTACCTAATGATACTTCGGCTTGTGATTCCATCTTTTTTGACTTAACCAACTCCCCTCTTGTTAATTTCAGCTGGTCCAATGGTTCTCTATCTTCGGTCAATAAAATTTTATCATCTGGAAATGTCTGGTTCACGGCTATTGATACCATTACAGGATGTATCATTTCCGACACTTCTAATGTGACCGTTAGCAATAGCTCTAGCATTCCTTCTTATTCAAAAGATACTTCGGTGTGCGGAAATATTTTTAGACATGACATAGCCGTAAATGGAGGATCTGGATACAGGTGGTTTGATGGCTCAGCTAATCCTGTAAAAGACTTTTACACCAGCGGTAGTTTTTGGTTTGAAATTGATCATCAAGGGGGGTGTAAATCTGTTGATACTTTGCACCTCACCTTTGTAAGTAAGCAGGCTAGTTTGGTAGCAGATACAAGCCACCTTTGTGAGAATGACTCTGCTTACGTTCAGTTAATCTCAAACAACTATTCCAATATACTTTGGAGTAATGGAGAGTCAGCTAATAGCTCCTACTACTCTAACCTCGGCAAAGAGTGGGTTATTGCAACCGATAATTTAGGTTGCACCTACATAGATACCTTTCAAATAGTAGAAGCGATTCCTACTGGTGAAACCTACCTGAGTGATACCTCGGTTTGTACAGGAGAAAACTTGGTACTAAAGGCACCCGATGGTATATCCTTTATAATCGATAATGAGCGTAGTAAATCTTTTACAATAAGGTCCGCTGGTAGTCTCCAAATAGAGTTATCCAATGGATGTACCAGTCATAAAGAATATATCGATGTTTCAGAATACAACTGCAAATGTCCAATGGTTTTCCCAGATGCCTTCACACCAGACAGAGATGGCCTCAACGATTATTTTGGACCAGTAACTACTTGTGATTTTACTTCATTTGAACTAGAAATTTATAACCGTTTTGGTCAGCGTATATTCCACTCCAAAGACCCCAATTATCTATTTGATGGTACCTGGAAAGGAAGAGATTTACCACTAGCCGTATATGTTTACTTCTTCAAGTATTCTACCCCTTACACAAAAGGAAACGAGCAAGGCCATGTTACGCTTGGGCGATAGAGTATTATAAGCACTATGCGAATTTTATATTAGCATTGAGTAAGCTTAGCTCCGCAAGACTACTTTCTTTATTAAAAGTCAAGCCTCAGGTATAAGAAAACCAACAACCACTACAATCCAAATCTTTAGGGTTTTGCTCATTAAAAACCAGTCAGCTGTGACCAAAGCTGAAGCTTACTTGTGGAAATATGCTTTGAGCAAAAAACAGATTTTGGGATATACCTTCAGACGACAAAGACCGATTGAAAACTATATTGTAGACTTCGATTGTCTGCCTTTAAAACTCATTATTGAAGTTGCGGCTATTCACATCAAATTCCTGAGAATGAAGAAAAAGAGAAGCTCCGTGAAGACCGGTTAAAGCAGCTAGGCTTTACAGTTATTCGATTTAAGGATGAAGAAGTACTTCAGCATATAAATGAGGTAAGGGAAAATATTGAGGGGTGGGTGAAGAAGTTAAGACGAGAACTTGAGGAGTGATTTTTCAGTGTCCTCCCCCGCCTTTCAGGCACCCCCTCCAGCGGGGGATACACGGCCGCTGTCCTCCGCTGGCGGAGGTGCTGAGGAACGAAGCGGAGGTGGACTTTCTTGCTAAAATTAAATTCATGTTGCGACCACGGTAGAATTGCATGGAACCTAAGCCTTCAACAGGTATTAACACGGATTACAAATCCGTGCTATCGGATATTCGTAAAGCTTTTTTTGATTTGAAAAGGCATCTAAAAAAAACGATTCGTACAAAACCCAGATAAACATATACTACTACCCAAACCTCCTGTTGGTCAAAAAGCACGCTGAACGGCTAAAAAAATAAAGGAGTCCATTTGCATCCAATTGATGAAGGCGGATATGAAGTGGTAAAGGTTATTCGCAACAATGGAGAGCTAAAACCTGTTATCCAATCAACTTTCGAACAGTTTTAACAAAACAGAAATTGCCGCTCAGCTTTACATACTCAGACATTGCTTAGCCCTTGCCAAGCCAATCTACAAATTTGCCTTTAGGCCAATCATAAGGTAAAGCGCATTGTGCTTTACTACCATGTCTTCAGAGTATGTCTTATTGTCAATAACATTGTAATGATGTAATCGCTCCTTACTGGTATTCAACAACCCACAATTATACCTAAGCTCTATAGGAATACACAAGTTTTTGGCAATCGGAATATCTATGCTGGTTCCCGTGGAAAGTCCAAAATCTATCGCCCTATGGTTGGAAGCTTGCTCCACAATAACATCATTTCTGAATTCATCATTAGCATCTAAATCGGTTCTTAAAAGTCGAGAGAAATAAGGACCAGCGTATACATTGTACTTTATTTTTTGGCCAAAAGATAAGTTTACTAATACAGGAATACTTGCATAGTAGTAATCAAAATGCACATTGTAAGGATTTTCAAACTCACCGGTAGCGCACCAAACTGGGTCGAATTTGGAGCCCTTTTTCTCAAATGCCAACCCTGTTCGAAGTGCCAATCTTCTAGTGAGATACCAGCTATATTCCAAATTGATAATAAAGCCTTGCTTCCAAGCCTCAGAAGAATACTCATTTCGAGTACTCGAAAACCCTGAACCAATAGAAATGCCCAACGCACTCCTTTGCCCGGTAGCACTGGCCACAATTGAAACTAAAATTAATAAGCTAAATAATGACTTTTTCATCTGACGTTTTTTGCAGCCAACACACTTTGGTATTGTCACGTTCCCTTTTTAGTTATACTGAATCATTAGAGACTCACTTTAAAAATACCGTTGCTCATAGAGTAATAGTATTTTTGGGTTTCTATATCCTTCCCACTTTCATTCGGATGCTATCATTGGTAATGCACTCCCTAAAAATACAACCAATAATACTCCGGGCTTCCCTTCTGATTCCACTCAATGGTGGGCATGGGCACTTTGATAAAGTTGATGGTGTTGAGTACCGATTTTAGAAACTTATTCTTCACGGGTATTTTGCGGAGGTCTATATCCAGTGAGGCATAAAACTGGCGCTGCCATTTATACTCCGGGTGCTTGTTGTAATAACTGGCATTGTACTGGGCGCTTACCATTCCATCGGCTCCATAACCTGCCGCTACGTTTAGCCATTGCGGCCAGGCATCCCATTGCGTAAGGTCATGCACATTAAAAGAGAACCAATAGGTTTGGCCATTATAATCTTTAAGAATACTGGTGTTCCATGAGTTTCCAAGTAAGTCAGGGCTCTCCTCAGCATAACTGGTTCCGTGATAGGAAAACTTCATAGTGATACGCTGCTCCTGCCAAAGTAGCTCTTGCCCTATAAGCAGCGCTGCCCCAGCTCCGTTGGCGGCAATGTCTCCCCAAGAAAAACCCCATTCAGATGAAAATCCGTCCATTACTTCTATACCTGCCAGGTAAGCAAAGCCTAAAGTACCGCCATACCACACCGACTTTTTATCAGAAACACCGCTCCACTTAAGCACTTCCATACCAGCATACCCTACATAATAGGAAGTCATGGCATGGCCGGCTTTATCCATTTGCAGCCAACTGCTATTGTCATTATACAGATGAAAATCAGATTTCGGATAATCAGCATACCAGAGCTGATTTAGGCCTACATAAGTTCCAGCCACTAGAGCTGCTTCGGTCCCGGCAACAGTCCACACACGTGTTTTATTCAATGAAGGAGACTTATCAAAAAAAGAAAGGGAATCGCTCCAAAGCTGTGCAAAAGCCAAAGTGGGCAACATACAAGCCGCCAAAAAAACTACAGTTATGGCTTTTGAAAATCGCATTTATATTTTGTTGCGATTGGCCCAGTCAATGTACTTTCTACGGTTGCGCTCATGCTGTGCGAGCGTTCGCGCAAAGGTGTGATAACCCGGACGTTCAGGGTCGGCCACCATAAAAATGTAATCGTGTTTCTCGCGATTGAGTACCGCATCCACCGTGCTTAATTCAGGGATTTTAATTGGCCCCGGAGGCAAACCTGGATACATATAAGTATTGTAAGGCGAGTCATAGCGCAGGTGCTTGTAGTACACACGCGTTATTTTCATTTTAGGATTTTCAAGCAGCAAAGCATAAATCACCGTTGGGTCGGATTGCAGTTTCATCCCTTGCTTAATTCTATTTGCATAAAGCCCGGCTACTGTTGGCTTTTCATCATTTCTATTGGTTTCCTTCTCCACAATACTCGCCAAAGTCACCACTTCAATAGGCGTCAATCCAAGCTTTTTAGCCTTAGCCTGACGTTCTTCATTCCAAAACTTATCAAACTCCTGACGCATTCTTTTTAGCAAAGCTGATGGCGAAGTATTCCACCAAAGCTCATAAGTATTGGGCAGAAAATAAGCGCTCACAGTATTTGAGCTTACACCAAAAGCAGACAGTGATTCATCAGATTCCAATAGATTGAGAAAAGACAAACTATCACCTTCCAGGGTTTGCGAAAGCCTTGCTGAAAGCTCATAAATCCCAGAAATATTATGAAGCGTAAGTTGTACCGCATCCTGATCGCCACTGCGCAATTTATTCACCAAAGCATTGTTGGTCATTCCCGGAACCAAAACATAGCGGCCCGGCTTCACCAAGCTTGGATAATTCTTTTTATCCGCCACCCACTCAAAGGTGTTAGTGTTCTTCAAAATGTCATTGGAAACAAGACTATCACGAACCGCTGTAAAGTCAGAACCTGTGGGGATAAACAGCTCAAAAGTTTGCCCTGGCTTTAACTTTACGTTTACCGCAAGAATACGCTTGTAATACAAGGAACCTAAAATGCTACATGCGACCAACACGGCCACAACTACTATAAGTAAGATTTTCTTCTTCAAGATTGTTGATTTAAATACGCCATTGCCTGCAAGGCTCGTTCATGGTTTGGATTGAGTCTCAAAACTTCCTTAAGCGCCTTTTTAGCTTCCGCAAAATTCTCCTGCATTATAAGCAACGAAGCCTTATTGAGCCAAGCTTGCAAGTAATCAGGATCCACAGCCAGCGCCTTGTCAAAATTCAATCCGGCTAAAGTAATATTCCCCATTTGTAAATACGTATAGCCCAAATTATTTAACGCCTCTGCATGCTGTGGCTGCTCTTTCAGCAATTTCTTAAACAAAGTTACCGCCTCATCCAGCTGCCCCACTCCTGCCAAAGCCGTGGCTTTTTTATTCATAAAATCAGGAACATAAGGCGCCAACTCAATCGCTTTACTGTAAAATTTCAAACTCGTTTCTTGGCCGCTTTCGCGGAATGATTCACCAATGCGGTAAGCGGTCCAGGCATCAGCATTATCATAACTCATTGTATTCAATCTTGCCAGCATCGCATTAACGCCCACTTTGTTTACCAAATTTTGAATGTCAGAATAGTAGTTTTTCAAAAAGTAATACGTCACCCACAGCGAAGGATTCTCTTCTTGCATTCCCATTCTGTTCAAGAAATACCGAGCACTATCCAAATAATAAGGTTTCGCATCAAAGCGCTCATATTGCTGCAAATACCCAAGGGCCTTGCTTCTATCTGTTGGCTTGGGATTATTTATGGCCACCAGACCCAAAAACTCCTTAATACCTGATGTATCTACCTTTTTCTGCGGCACTTTTATCTTATGGTCATGTACACTTACGTGAGGAATGTCCGTAGAGCCCGATTGTGGCATGTGGCAACTCACACAATTAAAGTCTGCCGCCTGCAAAGCACTTATCTCTTCGGTGCATTCATGCTTGGGAGCACCTTTATGGCAATTGGCACAAGTAGCATTAAAATTAGAAATATTGGTATGCTTCACCGAAATGTGCGGATTGTGACAAGTGGTGCAGTTAAACTGATTGTCCGAATGAATGAAGCACTCGCTCTGTTTAAATCGGTCAATGTGCGAAGCCATGATAAACTCATCTTCAGCGTTGGAATACCTTGGCAAATACACGTCCATCACAGTATTTAGCTTCATCCCAGGTTTAAAGTCAAAGAAACTTTTCCCCTCAGCCACCACGGCATTTCCTTGCAAATGGCAACGCTGGCAAGCTTCAAACTGCAGGTCTACCGGAAGCTTTTTGATATTTACAATAGAATAATCGATTTCATTCGCGGTGTCCACAAACTCCCCTGCCATCATTCTTTTAACATGAATTTCTCCGGGGCCATGGCAGCGCTCACAATCAATGGCACTCGGCACTTTGGCGTATTTGTTAATGGAGCCTTTCTCAAAACCAGTGGGCATTGCATTGTGGCAAGAAGTACATTCCAAACCAATCAATCGCTTGAAGCGCGTATTTCTGCCGTCTTCAAAACCAGGCGGCAAATCCAACATTCCCTTTTGGGCATACCAGGTAAATGGCGCCTGAAAAAGGTAGTTGTTCCGATAAATCATGTGACTATTAGTATGCTGGCCGCTACCCACCACATAGTCTATGGTTTCGTTTCTTTTGTAGGTGGTGTCGCTTCCGCTTAATCTAAACTCGGTAAGCACCAAAGAATCGTTTACCCAATGCGGATGGTAGTTTAGGTTTTTATGTAAATCTCTGAGCAGCGATTCACCATCAATATCAGCTATACTCTTGCTCGTATCGGCATGACCAAAAGAGGAACCCATCCCCGTTTGCACAAACGTTTCATAAATAGAATAATGGCACTGCTTGCAGGTTTCTATGCCTACATACTTTACGGTGTCATTGTGATTGAGGTAAGCAACCTGAGTATTTTCAGGTTCAGTTTTCACTGATGAATTATCACACCGCGAAAGTAAAAACACACTTACCGCAATGGTCATCAAAATCCCCCATCGTAAAGCGTGCTTTCCTATCATTCTTCTCTAAACAACTGTAAAAAATGCTGGTCTTTATATTTTCCGCCTGAGCGAACCCATTGGTGGCGGGTTCCGGTAATTGCAAATCCGGCCTTTTGAAACAAGTTTAAGCTAAGCGTATTATCTACCAAAATGTTGCAATAAATCTGCTTTAAGCCCAAATGCTCAAAGCAATATTTCTTTACCAATCGAAGAGATTCTGATGCATAACCATTTCCTCTTTTGGCTTGGTCTCCAATCAAAATACCTACTCCCGCACGGTGATGAAAAGCATCGAAATCAAAAATATCAATGGTGCCAATGGTTTGCCCTTCTCCTTCCTGTATCATCAGCCTAAGCTGACCCACTTGATAAATATCCAAATGGGCATTGTCAATATATTGCTGCAAAAGATTGCGGCTAAAAGGCGTGATGGTGCCACTCACCTCCCAGTTTACAATGTTGTTTTCCCATTGCATCAGCAGGTCGATGTCTTCCGGCTCTATGGCCCGAAGCTTTATTTTATGTCCGTTTAAAAATGGCATTCAATAATTCTGTGTTCTATTTTTTACCATAAAGCAATTAAGAAGCATGAAGAAACCCTTAATGAACCTTTACTCCTTAATGGTTCTATCATTGTCAAAAGCTTTGCGCCCAATTTACCTTTTTCTACCAAGGTGAAGCACCTCTGGGCTATTTACCCTTTGCGTAAGCTCTGCGCTCTTTGCGTCTCTGCGTTAAAGTAATTTCCTTGCCATTGAGTCTCAGAGCACGCTGAGTTACGCAGAAGTTTTTACAACTTAACCTTCCCCTTAAACACTTTCTCAGCAGGCCCTGTTAACCAAATATCGGTATATCCTTCGCGCTGCGCCTTAAAGCTTAGCTCCAAGTTCCCTCCAGCAGTTTTTATTTTCAGGCGGTCACCTTTTGTCTTTTTAAGGAAATCAGCACCCAATGCTGCTGCTGTAACTCCTGTTCCACAGCTGTAAGTTTCGTCCTCTACTCCACGCTCATAGGTGCGCATTTCAAGGTTATTCCCTGTCACTTTTACATAATTCACATTCACACCTTCTTCAGCATATTTGTCGCTATAGCGAATGCTTTTGGCCACAGCCACAAAATCATCTGCGGGCAGCGAATCGGTGAAAACCACATGATGCGGAGAACCTGTATTCATGAAAAGCACATCATTACCTAAGTCGTCAATGTCTTTCAAATCCACCATTTGCAGGCTTACTACCTCATCATCCACCACTCCAAAATGAACACCATCCACAGCCATGAAGCTGTAGTTTTCACCTTCTATACCAAGGTCGCTGGCAAAACGTAAAAGACAACGGCCGCCATTTCCACACATGGTGCTGGTTCGCCCATCAGAATTGTAATACACCATTTCAAAATCATAATCATCGGAATTTCGCAAAAAGATGAGACCATCCGCCCCAATACCGAACCTTCTGTCGCATAAATGTTTTACTTGTTGTTCAGTAATGTCCGTATATTTATTGTCGCGGTCGTCAATCATTACAAAATCGTTACCGGTACCCTGATATTTATAAAATTGTATGGTCATGTATAGATCGTTAAAATCGTGTTAAAACCAATGCCACTGTGGCAATAAGCTCATTGATGGAATAGTTATTGAAAAAGCGAAAGTGCAAATTAAACGTTAATTAGAATTATGAGAAACATAGCTAAGATTTTCCTGGTATCAGCTTTAGGAGGAGCTCTTACTTTGGGCGCCTATAAAGTCTTTTTTGAAGAACCTCAGGTAACCACGGTTTTTGAATCGCAACCCACGCCAATTATGCGCACGGGTATGCTTCCTTCAGATGAAATTAGTTTTACCGAAGCAGCCGAAAAAACTGTGAATAGTGTGGTTCACGTAAAAACCGCAGTAGAAAGCAATGGCTACCAAGCGCAAAGTCCACTGGATTTCTTTTTTGGTGTACCAAGAGGTTACCAGCAAAATCCAAGAATGCAGATGGGCTCTGGTTCGGGAGTTATCATTTCACAAGACGGTTATATTGTAACCAACAATCACGTGATTGACAATGCCAAGACCATTGAAGTAAGCCTGAATAATGAGGAGCAGTACACTGCCAAAGTGGTAGGTACTGACCCAACAACTGACATAGCTTTACTAAAAATAGATGCAGATGTGGATTTACCCTTTCTTACTTTCAGCAACTCTGATGAAATCCGCTTAGGCGAATGGGTTCTTGCTGTTGGTAATCCTTTTAACCTTACCAGCACGGTAACCGCTGGTATTGTGAGTGCAAAAAGCCGTAGCATTGGTATTATAAATGAACGTACCGCCATCGAGTCTTTTATTCAAACAGATGCAGTGGTAAACCCTGGAAACAGTGGTGGGGCTTTGGTAAACACTCAGGGAAACCTTGTTGGAATCAACAGTGCCATTTCTACACACACAGGTTCATTTGAAGGATATTCATTTGCAGTGCCTTCTAATATTGTACAAAAAGTAGTGAAGGACATTTTGGAATACGGAACTGTGCAGCGTGCTTTTATTGGTGTCAATATTTCAGATATCACACCTCGCCTTAATGAAGAGCTAAAACTTGATTTGAAAAACGGAGTTTATGTAGCCGGGGTTTCTGAAAAAGGAGCGGCATACGAAGCAGGGATCGAATCAGGTGATGTAATTGTAGCTATCGATAGCCGTAAAGTAAATAAGAGCAGTGAACTTCAAGAATTGATAGGCCGCAAGAGACCAGGTGATAAAGTGATTGTTACCGTAAACCGCGATGGCTCTGAAAAGAAGTTTGACGTGGAGTTGAGAAATATGAACGGGACCACCAACATCGTTCGTAAAGATGATACCAAGTTCAGCAATATGCTGGGTGCTAATTTTTCACCACTATCCTCTTCTGAAATGTCAAAATACGGGGTACACTTTGGCGTAAAGGTGAAAAGCTTGAGCAAAGGAATTTTGCAACAGCAAGGTATTCCCGAAGGCTTTGTAATTACCCACATCAACCGTAAGCAAATCGAAAACGAAGATGATATTAACACTGCCGTAAAAGGATTGAGTAAAGACGATCCTGTAGTAATTCAAGGATTTACCAGAGAAGGCCGAGTTAAGTATTATGCTTTTGGATACTAACAAGTCCACAGCTTTCAGTCCGCAGACCATAGATTGAAAACCTTCATCTGTGGACTGTTCGCTATTGACTGTTGACTCATAAAAAAGCCTCGCTATGAGGCTTTTTTTATTTGACCATCAACATTGTACAACCTTTTTAAAAGGAATATCTTTGCCGGAATTTAAAAATTTAACCTCTTCAAATATCATGGCTGAAGTATTAGATTATCAAAGCTCGGTTTCTCAGCGTATTGCAAAAGAGAAAGCTGCAGCAGAATTTATCAGCAAAATCAGTGACTTACACCTTGACAAAGGGATAGAAACTGTTCTTTTTAGAAATCAATTAATCGATCAGCGCGCTAGTGAAGTATTGAATCTTCACGAATATGCTCGCAAATTTGCCGGTCAAAACATTACCATCGAAGACACTTTGGGTCTTTTGAGAGAATTGGTAGAGCTTGAAGTTGCTCCTGCACGTATGGACATCGGACGTCTTGCAAGTGAGTGGATTAAAGAGCAGGCTAACTATGACAGCAAAAAATCTTTCTTGGAAGACAAACTTGCTTCATTCATTGGTCCTGACAATTTAGAGCGCACTACCCCAAAAGACGTTGTTCTTTATGGATTTGGTCGTATTGGCCGTTTGGTAGCTCGCGAACTTTTGGCCCAAGAAGGTAAAGGTGAGCAGTTGCGTCTTCGCGCTATTGTAACCCGTGGCGAAAGTGATCTTACTCTTGAAAAACGTGCTTCTCTTCTTCGCGAGGATTCTGTACACGGACCATTCCCAGGTACTGTAGAAGCCGATACCGAAAACAAAACTCTTATCATCAATGGTAGAACTGTGCAAATGATTGCCGCTTCTAACCCTGAAGATATTGACTATACAGCTTATGATATCAATGATGCTTTGATTATTGATAACACTGGAGCTTTTAGAGATGATGTAGCTCTTGCTCGTCACCTTAAAGCTAAAGGAGCTGCTAAAGTATTACTTACCGCTCCTGGTAAAAATGTACCTAACATCGTTCACGGTGTAAACCAAGGACATTTTGACCCTGCAACAGTAGATATTTTCTCTGCTGCATCTTGTACCACAAACGCAATCACCCCAGTATTGAAAGTGATTGAAGACAACCTTGGTGTAGTAAAAGGACACATCGAAACTGTACATGCTTACACCAATGACCAAAACTTGGTAGATAACATGCACAGCAAATACCGTAGAGGTAGAGCTGCTGCCCTTAACATGGTTATCACCGAAACTGGTGCTGGAAAAGCTGTGGCGAAGGCACTTCCTGAGTTGGAAGGAAAGCTTACTTCAAACGCTATCCGTGTGCCAGTTCCAAATGGCTCATTGGCTATTCTAAACCTGGAAGTAGGTAAAGAAACTAGCGTAGAAGCTGTAAACGAAATCATGCGCAATGCCGCCCTTACCGGTAATTTGGTAGAGCAAATTCGTTTTTCTTTGAGCAACGAACTGGTATCTTCTGATATCGTTGGTAACTCTTGCCCATCAGTATTTGATAGCAAAGCAACCATCGTATCTCCTGACGGAAAAAGCCTTGTATTGTACGTATGGTACGATAATGAATATGGTTACACTCGCCAGGTTATCCGCTTGAGCAAATACATCGCTCAGGTAAGACGCAAGCGTTACTATTAGTAGATAATTGCTTTTAAATATATAATGAAAGGCTGCCCATTGGGTGGCCTTTTCTTTTGGTACTAATTCGCTACTGTTTCAAAACAAAAAACCCTGATCAACAGTTGCCAATCAGGGTTTTTCAATATTTATAAGAAATAAGACTTACTTCACGAACGGCATTTTCACCACTTTGGCTTTTACCATTTTGTTTCTAATGTCAATATAAATTTCGGTATCAGCAGCCTTGTAAGCTGTATCAACATATCCAATACCAATGGCCTGACCCAATGATGGAGCCTGTGTACCAGAAGTTACTCTACCAATCACTTCTCCGCCTTCATTTTTAATGGCATAATCCTTCCTTGGGATTCCGCGATCGATCATTTCAAAACCAACCAATCTCTTGGAGGCGCCTTCTTCTTTTTGTTTTTTGAAACCTTCACTACCAATAAAGTCTTTGGTAAACTTGGTAATCCAGCCTAGCCCAGCCTCAATTGGAGAAGTAGTGTCATCAATATCGTTTCCGTAAAGGCAAAACCCTTTTTCTAAACGTAAAGTATCACGGGCCGCAAGACCAATTGGCTTAATGTCATGCTCAGCTCCAGCTTCCATGATCTTATCCCAAACTTTTTTAGCATCCTTATTTTTTACATAGATCTCAAAACCTCCAGAACCTGTATATCCAGTTGCAGAAACAAATACATTATCCACACCAGCAAAAGTTCCTCTATCAAAAGTGTAGTACACCATTTCCTCAAGGTTGATTTCTGTAAGGCTTTGTAGAGCTTTTACCGCTTCTGGCCCTTGTACAGCAAAAAGACTGTAATCATCAGATTCATCGACCATAAGGGCACCAGTATCATTATGGCTACTTAGCCAGTTCCAGTCTTTCTCTATGTTAGAAGCATTTACCACCAACATATATTCTTTTTCAGAAATACGATATACCAAAAGGTCATCCACAATACCACCTTTATCATTTGGCATACAGCTGTATTGCACTTTTCCATCAGTAAGCTTACTTACATCATTGGTGGTTACTTTTTGCAAAAAATCAAGGGCTCCATCGCCACTTACAAAAAATTCTCCCATGTGACTCACGTCAAAAATGCCGACTTTACTGCGAACATGTAAGTGTTCCACATTCAGTCCTTCATATTGAAGAGGCATGTTGTAACCAGCAAAAGGCACCATCTTAGCACCAAGCTCAATATGTAGATCGTTTAACTCTATGTTTTTCATCAAATCCAAATTATCAATTTAATAATACTCTCGTTTAATATCAACGCTTTATCAAGCGCTCTAAATACTCTTCAGTAATGGGTTTTACAATGTAATCCTCCACATATGCATACTTCATCGACCTATTATGATCTCGTTCATCAGTAGATGAGCTTACCAGGTAAATCTTTATTTCTTTGATTAAGCTATTCCTCAAATCCTCATACTCATCCAAAAAATCCCAACCATCCATTACCGGCATATTTACATCCAGAAACATTACATCTGGTAAATTATCAGCTTGGTTAGAATTATTCTTTAAATATTCCAGAGCCATTTCACCATCACCAAAGCTTACTACCTTGATTGGCAAATTTAACATCTGAATGTACTTTTCGGTTGTGAATCGATACACATTATCGTCATCAATCACGCAAACCATCCCCACTTTTTCGCCCATCTGTTAAAATATGATTTGAATTAGATCACCTTCAAATTTCAATTTCCCTCCCAAAGCTTCTATTTGCTCTTTAGCCTCACAAATTCCTTCAGACTTTTTGTTTAACACATCTTTTAGGCCCTGAGTTTCTTCGCACAATGGCTGTAAAACCTTTGCCTTGATACTTAGCCCTACAACTTCGTTTTTCATAAAAGATCTCAAAAATACCTCTTGAGTATTTGGCTTACAAAGTTTCAATACATTTTTGAGTATTCTCGTAAAAATGATATCAAATTGGTGTGTTGGATAAACCACCTCTTTGGCACCAACAAAATCACAGCTTATTGTAATTGAATTAGAATCTAACTGGTTATAATTTTGTTTTACAAAATGCTCTACTGCACTTTCAAACCTATTTATTCCCCATTGATCCTGACTGTGAGTAAAAGCAAGCATAGAATTCCCTATTTCAGACGCGGTTTTTTGAAGCAATTTTGCCACCTCCCCAATTTTGGAAATATAAGCTTCTCGCTCTTCAGGCTCGGTACTTTTTTCTAAAAGTGAGTAAAGAATATTGAGGTTTGCAGTGGGGCCCAACAAGTTATGTGAAAGCTTCTTGACAAAATGTTCTAGTCTTGCACTTTTAGTTTTAGTTGCTACGAGGTTTTCCTCTAGTATTTTTTCTAGTTCCTTACGCGATGTCACATCCCGCATTACCAGCACCGCACCTTCCACCTCATTTTGACCGGTTTTAAGTGGTCGGGCAGAATTTTCAATATGCATTAGTCTGTCTGAATTTCGAAACTCAACTTGAGTATCATAGCCATCAAGTCTGGCTCCACGCAGGGCTAAACCAAATGGCAGCTCTTCATTCTTCAACTCGGTTTCACCCGCCTTTTTTACTATCAGGTTTTCACTAATGTCGTTGAGGCGTTTATGTTCTAAAGACATTCCCAGTAACTTTTCTGCAGCTGGGTTTACAAGAAGTATTTCTCCTTTTAGGTTTGAAACCATTATACCCTCACCAACAGTATTTATTACCGTTTCAAAAAGTCTTTGCTTACTTTCCAGCTCCTCATCCCGAGCGCTAAGCTCTTCCTTTACTTCTCTAAGAATAGATACGTTTTGAGAAACCACCATGCCTGCCACCACCTCTTTTTCTTTATCAAAAATGGGAATGAAGTGCTGAATAAAAACTCCTTCCTCTGTGGTTTGCTCTAGCTTTTGGCGTTTTCCCTTTAAGGTTTCCAAATAGTAAGGAGACATCATCATGGTAACTTCCTGGGGCCATACCTCAAAAAAGTTACAGCCTATCAGGCTTTCTGAAGTTACACCTAGCTTGCTCACCTCCTCACCCTCAGCAAGTAGGTAGTCAAAATCATGATCAAAAATGTATATCGAGCAATCGGGAATATTTGCCGCCATTTGACGGTAGAGATCAAAAGTAGATTCGAAATGCCCCATTCTTACCCGTGAATAAGTTCCTTATCACCAAAGTCTTTCATTACTTCGGCTTCAAAATCAAGAAGCTTATCCCACTTTTCATCAACCTCTTCCCTGTTTCCATTATCACGCGCAAGCGTAATAAACATAGTATAATGATTTGCCTCGCTTTCCATAAGGTTGGCATAAAATTTTGCAAGTTCCTGATCCGAAATATTCTCTGAAAGCACTTTAAAGCGCTCGCAACTACGAGCTTCTATCAGCGCTGCAATCAGTAACCTATTGATAAGTCTTTCTTGGCGATCACCTGTTTTTGGAAAAAACTGCGAAATCCTTGCTACGTATTCATCTTTACGTTCTCGTCCTAAAGTAAGACCTCTATCCAAAATTCGCTGATGCACCATTTCAAAATGACTCATTTCCTCGCGAGCCAAAGCCGCCATTTTGGTCACCAATTCAGAATTCTCGGGATAAGTAATCAATAAAGAAATAGCGGTGGACGCTGCTTTTTGCTCACAAAAGGCGTGATCTGTTAGAATTTCTTCAAGATTCTTTTCAGCAATATTTGCCCAGCGTGGGTCGGTAGGTAATTTTAATCTAAGCATTCATCGTACAATTTAGAATTGAGAATAGAGGATAATCGGCTGGCAAAACTAACTAATTGTTTAATCTCGCTAAGTATGCTCAACCTTTCCTTTTCAAAGATGAGTAAAGCCTTTCCGTTTGATTCAATATGATAGGTTTTGTTGGCTTGCAAAAAGTCAATCATTTCATCATCCAAAAAGCGAATTACTGCTTTTCGATCCTTTCCTTTTACATTAAAGGTTTTGGAAAAATCAGGATGCATAGCAAAATTAATATCATCAAACCCAGCAAGGTGCGCCACCTTATCCAAAAGGTTCTCTTTATCCATTACAAAACTTGGAATTTCCACATTCAGCGTAAGCATTACCATGGTAGAGTGAATAGACTCCCTAGCAATAAATTCACCTTCATGGTAATCTAAATCTGCCATCAAAATATCTATATCCCCCACTTTACCCTGAACTTGATTTCTTCCTGTATCAATCACTCGAGTTTCAAAATATTTAAAGCTTTCAAACTCTATAGTGTTTTGAAACTTCTGGGAAGCATACCGCCAGTCAAGCTTTTTCGAAAACAACCTTAAAGCCTTTTGCCTGTGTGAAAGTTGAAGCTGGGAATCCTTTTTGTTTCTTCTTCCAGTAAGCCTTGGCGCCAATGGATGCTTTGTGGTGGTTCCCATATCGTCCAAACCTATTATCTCCAAATCACCACCTGCGTTTTTAAAATTTTGCTGATAACCCTGCAATTGCTCCATTACAGAGTAATCTACAAACTTGGCCAAGCTAAAATCAAGAATCACCTTGCTTGAAAATGGAATGGAATCCAACTTCTTTTTAACTCCTAAGAAATTCAAAAAATTACTGAATGCCTTTACGCTAAGTAAATACTGGCCGTCAGTTTCACGGTATAATAATGTGTTGGGTCTAAAAGTATATCTCAATAAAACCTGCGCTCTATCAATGGCCCATATTTGAAAAATAATGGTAGCCAAAATGCCTGCTACAATACCTGAGATAAGATTTGTAAAGATGGTAGTAATCAGGGTGATTAAAAATATGGCCAGTTGTATCCAACCCACTTTGAGTATTCTTCTAAAAACTGCAGGTGAGGCCAATTTATACCCGGTGTAAACCAAAATGGATGCAAGAGCCGGTAGAGAAATATGCTGCAAACCTTGGGTAAACACCAGCAAAAAAACCAGTAAAAATGCACCGTGAAAAAAATTGCTCCATCGTGTTGTAGCTCCATTATTCACATTAACCGAACTTCTTGCAATAACGCTTACTACATTCAGTCCCCCCAAGGCTCCAGAAGCCATGGTGGCAATACCTAAAGCTCTCAGGTCTTTATTAGCATTTGATCTCCTATGTTTTGGGTCTAATTTGTCCACAGCTTTTATGCTTAATAAAGACTCCATGCTCGAAATCAGTGTGAGTGTAAATACGGCTACCCAAAAGTCAAAATGACCAACTTTCCCAAAGTTTGGAAAGCTAAGGTCATCCCAAAAGTTCTCAGGAATATTTATCAAATACTCACTGGGTAGAGGCTGAAGAATATGCGGATACTTTTGCGAAAAATATGTAACCCCTATTGCAATGAGTACAATCCACATAGGAGCAGGGATAAGATGTAAAAAACGATTTCTGACAACCGAGTAAAGAATCATTATCACCAGAGATAAGGCTCCGATTGCATACGCAAGCATGGGCAATTCTCCCCTGAAAAGGGAAGACAAGGTAGCAGGCAAAGTTGCAAACAGGGCTGCTGTACCCGATGCTTCTGGGGATACCTCTCCCAGCATTACATGAATTTGCTTTGCCATAATAATAAGGCCAATGGCAGCCAGCATTCCCTGAACTGCGGCTGTTGGGAAAAAGTCACTTAAAGCTCCAAAACGTAATAGACCAAAGAGATACATAACCACCCCGGAGCAAATTACTGCGGCTAAAGTGTAGAGGTAACCTTCGGCCATGTTACCTGCGCCCAATATGGTAACAGCGCTCAATGTGGCCACAACCAAGCCGTTTCCCGGACCAGTGATGGTGATGTGCGAACCTCCAAGAACTGATACCAAAATTCCTCCAACCACCGCAGTAATAATTCCGGCTATAGGAGGTACTCCAGAAGCTAATGCCAAACCTAAGGACAGAGGTAAGGCGATAAGTGATACTACAAATCCTGGAAATATATTTTCCCTTATGTTTTTAAATATTTGCTGCAACTAGTTTTTGTTTAGTTTACTATGTACGATGAGCAAATCCGAAGGAAGTTCAGACAATATATATTCTAAATCATGGGTAAACATTCTATCCAAAAATCCAAGTTTGGTATCAGGGCTATTCATAACCAAAAGATCAGCACATTGTGATTCTGTAAAATGACTAATGGTGTACCCTTTTTTACCAAAAATGCACTTCTGCCCTACTTTAAGGCTTAGCTCAGATTCAATTTCTTTTAATATCCCTTGAATTCTTTTCTCTTCATTCTTTTCAATATTTTGTTTTGCACGGTTTGCCTTCTTTAGAGATAAGTCATCATCCACCTTTGTTCCTATTTTACTAGGATCTACTTCTTCTACGATCGTTAATTCTCTAGAGCCTAATCTAGTGGCAACCGATGCTGCAACTTTTATGGTATCAGCTGTTTTTGGATGATCGAGTCCATTTACCACCACTTTGCCACAGGTACTTTGTAACTTATTGGGATGCGTAAGGAGCAAAATTGAGCAATCAGCACCTCTTACCAGTCTACGTGCCACGGAGCCCATATAATATCTTAGTAGCCCCTCTCTAGGAACTGCACCTGCTATAATTAAATCAACCTGCTTTGATTTAGCTATCTCCAAAATAACACTGGCAGGCTCACCTTCTACCCATACCAGTTCCACATTACCGAGCTGAACATCGCTACTTTTGATAATATCATTAAAACTCCTCTCATCTTCATCAGTCCTTTTTCCAACATGTATCAAAATCAACTTGTCTCCAAGCATAGATGTAATGCGCATCGATTCCAAAATATTGGCTTCTAGGTTAGGTGATTTAGCAATGGCCGTAGCAATTACTTTAAAAGGTTTACTTAGCATTTGAGTGCGTTTCTAAAGGTATAAACAAGGATAGTAAATTCTTTACAAGCACCTGTCAGACTTTTAATACATACTTCAGTTTAAAACAAAAAAAGTCCCCGCAGCTATGCTACGGGGACTCTAAATATATTGATAACTCGTAAGCCCTATTGCTTGATAAACTTACCACTTATCACCTCGCTACCTTTGCTAAGAGTGATTACATAAGTTCCTTTTGCTAGGTTAGAAACTCCAACCTCAATATTATCTACATCTTTAGAAAGCTTATTGTAAGTAACGTTTTTCATCAACTGTCCGCTGATATTTCTTATAGTTACAGTAACATCGGCACGAGACTCCAAAGCAAGGTCGATAAATATTTTATCGGTAGCCGGGTTAGGATAAACATTCAGCATTTTAGTAGCTTCAGCAACTTCTGATGGCTTCACTTCTTTTATGCCTATATAATCCTGTGTGCTTCCTGTTCTAAAAATACCTCTACCGTGAGTACCAGCATAAATAGCTCCCTCATAAAATCCTTCTTTAAAAGTAGGGTAAAGGTCGTATCTAATGGTTTGCTGCTGAATTAAGTCAAACACAGGAACATTCGCCAAACCAGTATTTTCGGCTGTCCATGTAACAGATGCAGCACTAATATCATCTGTAGTATAAACTCCCATTTCAGTACCAATAACTACTTGCTTTCCTGTAGGATCATTAAAGTTAAAAGTAGACGCATATACAGGGAAGTCAGGCAAACCACTAAGATCTTTTTGAATCAAAACAGGTGCTGCGGCTGTAGCATTTCCACTGTAGTATACATGATCTGTACTTCCATAGTTACCCAAAGTAACAACAAGTTTATCCTTGTCAAACGGGTGAGTAGCAATGCTTGTAACTGCTCTCCCTCCTCCAAAATTTCTAATCATTGTTTTTTGCACCACTGAAGTACTAGCACGAGTAGAGTCAGTTCTATAGAAATCATCAATATCAGCGCTTGCAGAATCGCGGGCGTTACTCAAATTTGAAAATCTATAAACTCTACCACTACTGGTTCCTACATATAACACGTCACCATCACCCGAAACAGCCATACATTGAGGCAATTCGCTTTGAGCCAAAGTTCCGATGTGGTACCACTCTGGAGTAGAAACTAAATTCGTCAACACATCTCTTGTCATCCAAATACCACCAGCATCATTAGGATTTCCCGTAGGTGTATTTAGGGTGTTTGTTCTAAGACCAACAAAGAAAGCCGATTGCACCGCATCTTGAAAAAGAATTTCAGGATTGGTAACTGAATTTGCAGCTGAAGGCAAAGAATAGATTAAATCAATATCATTAGTTCTGCTTTTCACAATAATCTTGTCACCAGCATTGTAAGAAATAGGCAATCTAGCAACTACATTATCATTTTTAACAATACTATCAAAGGACACTTTGAATTCTACTGTAGGCAAATTATTGTTAGAAGCATCAATGAAGTAATTTATAAAAGACCCACCTTTTAAAGAAGAGTTAACTCCAGATGCAACTAATTCACCATTTGCATCTACTGTTATACGTCTGCTACCAGCATCTAATGTAAAACCAAGTGAATCCAAAGTAGCTGTTGTATTAACTACCTCACCGTTTACAGTTGTTTTCTCAAAGCGAGGTGCAACAAAAGATCCTTCAAATACGCTATCACCACCGCCTGATCCGAAATCGTTAACTAAGCTATCAGCAGAGAAAATAACACTATCAGTACTAGTAGGGTCATTCAATTTTTCCCAAAGAGTAAATGGCATAATAAAATCCGCAAAAGCATTACTTCCATTTCCGGCAACGCCATTGGGATCCATTCTATCAAAATCGTAAATTGATTCATAAGAATCTCCTCCATCAGTAGATCTTCCCATTACTCCATACTGCATTTCCTTAAACATTACATCTTCATTCAGTTTAGACATGTCAGCATAACCACCGTCTCCATCTCTTACAGATCCGTTAAAGTTGACACCAGGAGTTCTAACACCTGATTCAGAATAATAATTGGCAGGATCAATAAAGATAGTTCCGTTATCCTGCGTGCCGCCCATTATTTCACCATTTGCTCCAACAGCAATAGAGTAAAACTGAGTAGTTACAAAACCTTTAGAGATTGGATCCCAAGTCTCACCATTGTTCTTTGAGCGAAAAACACCACCGTCATTCAACGCAAACACAAAATTCGGTTTAGTAGGATGCCATACTACATGGTGCATGTCTGCATGTACGTAGTATGGAAATCCTCCTCCACTACCCCCTATAGAAGCGGCAAGTTCCCATCCTCCTGAAAGTGTCCATTCCCAAAGAGTAACACCTCCAACCATGATTCGGTCTTTATTAGTTGCATCTACAGTTACAGCATTATCATAAGTACCTTGACCATTACCTTGAGCGCCATGTGGATTAAGATAAAAGTTTTGCTCACCAATTACAGTCCAATTGGCTCCACCATCAGTAGAACGGTACGCTTTATCAAAATTGTTACTCGCAGTTGTTATAACATATACATAATTTGGATCCTGTGGAGAAACGGCAATACGAGAACGTCCACTGGTACGAGGTAATTCGTTTGGCTGTATGCCTACCTGACTTTTAGATATCTCTGTAAATCCCCCTACTGTTCCATCAGACTTATAGAATCTATCTCCTATTTTTGCCCATACCCTTCCTTGACTATCTATAGTCATATCAAGGGTAGCAGCACCAAAAGTATTTGCGGGATTTGCCCAAGTAACACCACCATCCTCACTAACTTGCACACCTGAATTTGTAGCAGCGTATACAAGGTTTGGATTATTAGGATCACATACAATTTTACCAATTGAAGCCCACGTAGTAGTTGAGGGTAAAACGGAAAAAGTATTACCACCATCAGTACTCTTAAACATACCATCTCCAGCAATACCACCCGTTCCCACACCGTTGGCAAAATAATACATTCCTTCACCTGTACCATAGTAAATATCACCATTAGCTGCCTGCGCTATTGAAACCACAGCAAGGTTTTCCTGTAAATCGTTTATAGGAGCCCATGATGCACCAGCGTTTATGGTTTTAAATAAACCACCACTCACACCTCCAGCAAACATTATATCCGGGTTATCTTTATCAATCAAAAATGCACGTATTCTTCCACCAATATCATTTGGCCCCATATTTTCCCAAGTAAGACCGAGTGCACTTGTGCTTTTCTTAGAAGCAAATTGCCTTGCCTGAATTCTTGCATTCTCAACATCTTTTGGATCTATCTCACCTGTTTGTGGATTGGCTCTCATTCGGTGCAACCATTCGGCCGCGCCTTTATACCCATCCTTTGAGGCAGTAACTTCTCGCGGTGTATAATACTCTTTGGCACCTTGATTGGTATACACTGCCAGTGATAACAATACCAGCCCAAATCCAGCAAGGGAGCTATATAGTATTCCTTTTTTCATATTTGATTATTTAAATCCTTGAGTTATCAATTTGTGCAAATATATCTATCTGCATTTAATTTTACATTAGCTTAAAACATATGTCTTTCGGCATGATATGAAGAACGAACCAATGGCCCACTTTCCACATACCTAAAACCCATTTCCAAACCTATTTCTTTATATTCTTCAAACTGCTCAGGAGTTACAAATTCCTGAACAGGTAAATGTCCTGGTGTTGGCTGCAGGTATTGACCAAGTGTCACAATATCTACATTTGCTTTACGCAAATCCGCCAACGATTCTATTACTTCTTCACGCTTCTCTCCTAGTCCAAGCATTATACCACTTTTAGTTCTTGGTACTCCTGCTTCTTTCAAATAGCGCAATACTTCCAAACTTCTATCATACTGAGCCTGAATACGTACTTTACGGGTCAATCTCCGAACAGTTTCCATGTTGTGGCTTACTATTTCTGGAGCTACCTCTACTATACGATCAATGTTCACTGTCTCTCCTTTAAAATCAGGAATTAATGTTTCCATTGTTGTTCCCGGACTCATACGCCTTACAGCCTGAACAGTTTCCTTCCATATAATAGAACCACCGTCTCTTAGGTCATCTCGATCTACAGAGGTAATCACACAATGTTTTACGCTCATCAATTTCACCGAACGGGCAACTCTTTCGGGTTCGTCCCAATCTACAGTTTCAGGTCTTCCTGTTTTCACAGAACAAAAACCACAACTGCGCGTACACACATTTCCTAAAATCATAAAAGTGGCAGTACCCTCACCCCAGCACTCACCCATATTTGGGCAATTTCCGCTTTGGCAAATAGTATGCAAACCATAAGTATCTACCAGCTTTCTTACATTTCTGTAATTATTTCCGGTAGGTAATTTTACCCTCAGCCATTTAGGCTTTGGTTGTTTTATCTTCACATGGACTTTTTCAGCCGTCTCTATCATCTCTTAATTTTTCCTGAATCCAAAATTGAAGGCTACATAAAACTGGAAAAAACCAGCCCAGTTAATATCTTCACCTCCATCCCTTTCATAAAAAATAGGCACCTCCCTAAAGTAATAGTCATAAATCACTCCTGCTTCCAGAGCGGTTACCTTCTTTTCAGAAACCTTGTAATCAAAGTTAAAACCCACCTTTCCATAAACACCTGGATAAAACTTCGTCTCACCGGTTCCCTTAAAAAAATTAGCCTCTCCTTGTACATTAGACTGCAAAGGGTCGCCAGGGTTGTATCGAACAATCTCATTTCTTGAAATTGGTGCTGTTTCCGTGGTAACAACCACATAAACAGGCTTTAACAAACCCAACGAAAGTCCCCCACTAGTCACTAATGATATGGAAACAGTACCCTTATCTGTCTTGTCAAACAGAATTTTTTCGCGAATATAACCACCTCGCAGAGAGAAAAAAGTATTTATACGATTATATACAAAACCACGAGAAGTTCCATAGGATTGATTATTGGGAGTCTTTACTTCCTTTGGGTGTCGAAGTTTGGTTAATTCAATCTCCAACCCCTGCTTGGTATACCCATCAGTAAAGTTCATAAAACGAGCATTGATTGCATAGCCTCGGCTATGACCTGAAATACCAAAAGTTGTTTCTTTCTTAAAAACCTGCCTCCTAAAATCAGCAGAAGTTTCCAACTGCGCATAGGCACCGAAGGAAACCACAGAAAGAATTCCTATTAGTAATCGTTTTACCATTTACTTAATTTGCTCTTGTATATCTAAAGCAGAAATAGCATTATGTGAAGTGGTATATACACATTTGCCATCCCTTATTAATAAAACCTGCGGAGATTCATGTTGTACTCCAAACTGCTCGCTTACTTTATTAGATATCTCGCGATAGCGGATTAAATCTAAGAAATATACAGGTAATGTTTCTTGCTCTACATCCCACCCTCTATTAAAGCGGCTAAGTGCCATGTTACTGATGGCGCATCGAGTACTATGTTTAAATATCAGAACACCATTCGGCAGTTCTTTAGATTTTTCAACGAGTTCTTCGAGTTGTGACTGTTCCTTTAGATCAATATAATTCATTACCCATTTGAGGCAGCTGCATCAGCAGTATTATATGAATATGCAGGACACTTTTCAGATCCACCACATGATTGAGCCAATACTCCTACCGCTACAAGCGTTAATACTGCAATTACCTTTTTCATTATTATAATTTACTTAATGTTGACTATAAGCTTACAAAGTTACTTATTTTGCTGGGTTTCAAACTTACCCTTACGCCCTAATATTAAAACCCTAAATAAAAGGAATTATTTTAATGCCTAGTAAACAACCTGAAATACACGCCAGCTGGTATGATCAGCTCTCCAATGAATTCAACTCCGATTACTTTACTGAACTGAAGAGTTTTTTGATTTCAGAAAAGGCGGAACAAACCGTTTACCCACCTGGTTCAAAAATATTCTCTGCCTTCAACCATACTCCATTTACTTCTGTAAAAGTGGTTATACTAGGGCAAGATCCGTACCATGGTCCAGGACAAGCCAATGGGCTTTCTTTTTCTGTGTCTCCAGGTATTAAGTTACCACCTTCCTTAAAAAACATTTACAAAGAATTAGAGCAAGACTTAAAGCTACCATTACCCAACACTGGAGATCTCAGCAAATGGGCTGATCAAGGGGTATTACTTCTTAATGCAGTTCTTACTGTAAGACATAAACAGCCGAGCTCGCATCAGAAACGCGGATGGGAAACGTTTACAGATGCAGTGATCAAAAAAATATCTGACGAAAAAAAGGGGGTAGTGTTTCTTCTTTGGGGCAATTTTGCTCGTTCCAAAAAAGCCTTAATTGACAGCGGCAAACATCATATTTTGGAGGCACCTCACCCCTCTCCTTTTTCGGCTCATACAGGTTTTTTTGGTTGTGGCCATTTCTCAAAAACCAATGAAATATTGGAAAAGCAAGGACAAAAACCCATTGACTGGAAAGTTGACTAAAATCCTTTTATACATACTATTCTTCTTTGGAGTTTACTGTGCACATGCGCAGCAACTTCGTATTTCATTTACAGAAAAACCTCAGCCTGAAATAGCAAAAACTCTTCAAAATCTAGAAGGAAAATACCGGGATACTTTAGAACTTACTGGCAAAATACGGTCAGCGCAAGCATCGCTTTACTCTGCTGGTTATTTATTTTCGGAAAGTAAACTGAGCCGTAAAGACACTTTGGTTTTACTCACCATAAACCCCGGCCCGAGGACTATTCAAGCACAACCAGTACTTAAGCTGCCCAAAGGCTTCGCAATACCCGAACTCATCAATGCCAAGCTCAACTCTTTTGCAGCAAATGAAAAAAACCTAGAAACACTAGTAGAGTATTATCTCACTTATTTGGAAAACAACGGGTACCCTTTTGCCTCTCTTAATTTTGAAGATTATTACATAGAAAATGACACCTTAAAAGGGAATATTGCCGTTACCCCCGGGCCGCAAATTGTACTGGATAGCCTTGTAATAAAAGGTTTTGACAAATTCTCAAAAAACGTAATCCGTTATGATTTAGGTTATAAAGAAGGTATGCTTTACAGCGAAAGCTTTTTGCGAAAGCTACCTGAACGCACCCAGCAGGTAGAATACCTGAATATGGTAAACCCACCAGCAGTAGCTTTTACTAAAGATGAAAACATTTTATTCCTCTACTTCGAGGAAGTAAAAAGCAATCAGATTGATGGTGTGATTGGTTTGAATACTGAAGAAAATGGCGATGTTAACCTCAATGGCGATATTCAGCTGCGCCTTCTTCATGTATTTAAAAAGGGAGAAGAATTTAACCTGCGCTGGCGCAGACCAGATGAAAGTGTTCAGACTTTAAACTTTGACATGGAAATTCCATACCTCCTTAAAACGCCATTTTGGCTGGAAGCCAATCTTTCTATTTTCAGGCAGGACAGCAGCTTTGTAAATACAGATGTACAAGGATTGCTAAAATACCTCCTTGAAAGTGGTAGTTTTGTGAGTGGGGGTATTAATTATAAATCTTCAAATGTGCTCCAGGCTCTTTCTTCAGGGCAAAGCACTGGCGATTTTGGCTCTTTCAACACCGTGTTTTACAAACTTGGGTTAGAACTCAATAAAACCAATCGAGCACTTATTCCTACCAAAGGTTTTAAAGTGAAAACCTATGGCCTTACCGGAAAAAGAAAAACCAGTGAAACGCAGCAAAGACAATATAGCTGGCAAGTTTTCGGAAACTATTATTGGCCTCTATTTTCCACAAAACACATTCTTAAAACAGGACTACAAACGCAAGCGCTTTTTGGTGAAAACCTATTTGTAAACGAACTCTATCGTATTGGTGGACTCAAGACTTTGCGCGGCTTCAACGAACAAAGCATATATGCATCATCTTATGGAATTGGTACCTTGGAATATAGATACATGATAGGCAAATATGATTATCTCACTCTGTTTGGTGATTTTGCTTACGCAGAAAATAGAGCTGGGGACGCCTTTACCAGCAATTGGTTTACAGGACTTGGCGCAGGCATAAACTTTGAAACACGGGGTGGTATTTTCTCTTTATTTTACGCTATTGGCAAGGATGACCAAAACCCTTTTGACGTACGAACTTCTAAAATTCACTTTGGATACGTCAACCGTTTCTAGGCTTTCAACGTCCTTAATACTAGGACTCTTAGCTTTTCGTTGTTAATTTTTATCTTGTTGAATAAAGAATACCATTTGATTTCCGTTGCAAATGCAAGTCATCCTTTAACTTTGTACTCTGAGCTGAAATCATTTTTGATGAAACAGTAAAACTCTTTTTGATGCAACTATTTAGAACAACTTTATTATTTCTTTTGGCGCTGGCGCTGATGGTTGGCTGTAGATCAAAAGAAGGATTTCAAGCTACAAATACAGCCTACGTATACGATAGCAAAGAATTGGCCCCTAGGCCCGAGTTTGTAATTCACCATTTATCGCCTGAAGTAAGCCGTGTATATTATCGCATTAGTAGCACCGATTTACTCTACATGCGTCAGACCGAATCAAAAACCTACAAAGCTAATTTTAGCGTTGCTTTTAACCTTGTTGCGAGCTTTGAGTTAACTCAATCTCTGGATAGCGGTTTGGTTAATATTGTTGATGAAGCCCCCGCTCCACCTCAAAAAGCACTTACTGGTTATTTTGACATTAATACTACACAGCAAACTCCTGATAAAAAATACGTCCTCACCTTAAGAATGGTAGATTTAAACCGTCAGGTGGAGTTTGACAATTTTGTAAGAATTGACAAAAGCAACCCCAATACAGCAGAAAACTTCTTGATGACGGATACCGCTGGTAATGTTATTTACAAAAACCATATCCCGGTAAATGTCCCTTTCCTTCTGGATTACACGCCAAAGTCTGTGGCCGAATATATAGTCAGCTACTACAATCGTGATTTCCCGCTTGCTTTGCCGCCCTACTCCAGCGTAAATACTCCAGCTTTTGAGCTTGAAGCCGACAGCACATTTACCGTTAGGGCCGACCAAGAAATAAGCTTTAGCCAACATGGATTTTACCATTTTCGATTAGACACTAATCAGTGGGATGGATTTACGCTTTTTTCCTTTTATGACGAATTTCCCTTTATCGCTAAAAAAGAACATTTAGGAGAGCCCCTGCGCTACCTTACTACAAAAAGTGAATATCAAGAATTAGCTGCAACTTTTGGAAATGCCGCTGAAACAAAAGCTGTAGTGGATAAATTTTGGCAAGAAAGAGCGGGAAGCCTAGAGCGTTCTAAAATTCTAATAGAAGCTTTTTATAATCGAGTGCAACTCGCTAACATCTTCTTCAGTTCCTACCTCGAAGGATGGAAATCTGACCGCGGAATTATTTACATAATATATGGGCCGCCAAACCGTGTATATAGCTCAACGGCTGGTGAGGCCTGGGTTTACGGTGATGAAGCCTCTTCCCTATCTTACTATTTCAATTTTGTGAGAGTGAGTAATCCATTTACAGATAATGACTATTCTCTGGAGCGAATGAACAGCTACCGATATGGCTGGGGACAAGCAATAGAGGCTTGGCGAAACGGACATATTTACAATAGCAAAGACATTAAAAGAGAACAGGATGAACAACAGCAAAGCCAATACAGGCAACGGTCTCCTTATTGGTACTAGGCCCATTTTAGAAGCCCTTGAGTCCGGGAAAGAAATGGACAAAATCATGATTCAAAAAGGACTGAAGAGCCCAACCTTTCAGGAACTTTGGCATGTTATCAAAAAGTATGACGCTCCGTTTCAGTATGTTCCTATCGAAAAACTGAACCGCATTACCCGCAAAAATCATCAGGGTGTAATTGCCTTTACTGCAGCTGTTGAGTTTCAAAATATAGAAGAGGTAATTGCTCGCTGCTATGAAAATGGCGAGGACCCTCTCATTCTTCTTTTAGACCGTGTAACTGACGTAAGAAACTTTGGCGCCATTAGCCGTACGGCAGAATGCACAGGCGTTCATGGGATTATAATCCCAACGCGAAATAGCGCCCCTGTAAACTATGATGCTCTTAAAACCTCAGCTGGAGCTTTGAGCCACATTCCCGTTTGCCGGGAAATGAACTTAAAAGAAACGATCAAGTTTTTGAAAGAAAGCGGACTAAAAGTGGTAGGCTGTACAGAAAAAACAGAAACACTTTTATACGATGCAGAACTGAGCGGTCCTACTTGTATCATCATGGGATCAGAAGAAGATGGTATTTCACCTGAGTATCTCAAACTGTGCGATGCCACAGTAAAGCTCCCCATGTTTGGGAAAATTGGTTCACTGAATGTTTCAGTGGCTACCGGAGCTTTACTTTATGAAGTGATTCGTCAGCGTAGGTCTTAATTTTTTAACTTCCCTTTTATGAAGAAATTTATATTCTCCGCTTGCCTAGCCATGTGGACAGTTTTGTCATGGTCCCAATTTAGCTGCCAGGAAATAAAATCTACCGGTATACAAAGTGCCGCTCCATCCATAGATTATAAAGCCAAATCGGATACCATAGATATTTTGCACTACAGCATAAATCTGGATTTAACGGAAGTGCAGCAACGTATCATCAAAGGGTATTGTGATATCACCTTCACACCAAAGATGAGCAATGTAAATTCTATTCGTTTAGATTTATTGATGCTTCCTATTGACTCCATTCTGGTAGATGGACAAACGGCAAATTATACTTACAACGACACTATAATAAAACTAAATTTAGGTGCAAACCTAAGCTCGACAGACACCGGACTAATTAAAGTTTACTACCAAGGTTCACCACAAGGTGATGGTAGCAATTGGGGCGGCTGGCATTCACAAAGTGGATATTATTACAATTTGGGAGTTGGCTTTGCTGCCAATCCTCATACCTATGGCCGTGCCTGGTTTCCATGCTTCGATAATTTTGTAGAAAAATCAACTTATGATTTTACTTTCAAAACTGTATTGCCACTGCGCCCTTACGCCAATGGAATACGCATTTCTGAAACTCCCTTAAGTGGAGATACCATATCTACCTTTTGGCAAATGACGGACCAAATCCCTACTTACCTGACCAGCGTTGCTGCAAGCAATTATGCTGAAATTAATGATACTGTAAATGCTATGAATGGCGTTTTGCCCATCCAGTTAATGGCTAAGCCAACTGACTCCTTAAAACTTGTTAATTCCTTTGTAAACCTAAAGCCAACATTCCACAGTTATGAATCTGCTTTTGGCCCGTATGAATGGCAAAAAGTAGGTTATGCAGTGACAACCGTTGGCGCCATGGAACACGCTACGAGCATTCATTATCCAGTGAATTTGGTAAACGGAAACCTTGGCGGTGAAGATATAATGGCGCACGAGCTAGCGCATCACTGGTGGGGAAATTTGGTAACCTGCGAAACCGATGCCGATATGTGGATAAACGAAGGCATGGCCGAATTTAGCAGTCATCTCTACGCAGAAGATGTTTATGGTAGAGAAGAATATTTAGACATCGTTCAAGCGAATGCCTTTACCGTGCTAAGTACTGCACATATCAACGATGATGGTTTTAAACCTATCCAAGGTTTGGATCATGAATATGTATACGGCACACATGTGTATCAAAAAGGTGCAATGGTGGGACACAATCTTCGTGCTTATTTAGGTGACAACCTTTTCTTTAGCGGATTGACCACCTTGCTTCAAAACAATAAATATGGGAATCTTAACAGCAATCAATTTCGTGATCAACTGGCACAAATTACCGGGAAAAACCTAAATCACTTTTTTGACAACTGGGTCTTTAACCCCGGGTTCCCGCAATTCTCAATAGATTCTATGTGGGTTTATGGAAATAGTGCCGACCTTACAGTAACGCAGCGTACCCGTCAGGCTCCATCAAGGTTTGTTCTTATTCCTATTCATATTACTTTTTTCTCAGCTACAGGCGATACCACTTCTCGAAAAATGGTACATACGGGTGGAAAAATGCCAACTACTTTTACTAGCCTTCCTTTTTCCCCAGCATTTGCTCTTGTGGGGTATGATGGTTTTCAGCTTAGTGGTAACACTTATGACGAGCATGTAATAAACCGTGCCGGAAATTTTGCCGCATCACAATCCTACATGCGTATCACCGCAAACAGCATTCAAGATTCTGCCAAACTCATTGTGATGCACAATTGGGCCGCTCCAGGCGGAAAAATCCCCGCTAGTAAAGATTATCGCCTTTCGCCACAGCATTATTGGACTATTCAAGGAATTGACCTTAACAACGCAGATCTTACGGGAAGAATTACCATTAGTCCAGCAGCTACAAGTTTAGATACAGAACTTCTAAAAAATGGATCTGATAGCTTGGTGGTGCTTTACCGCAAGGATGCCACCGAGCCATGGGAGCTTTACGTAAATCAGCAAAAAACACAAATTTCAATTACCGGATATATTGACCTTAACAACTTACAAGCGGGAGATTATACTTTGGCCAACAGCGGAGAAAAAGTAGGCCTAGAGGAAAATGATAAGCAACACGGAAAAATTGATATTTACCCAAACCCTGCCAAAGACAAGGTTTTTATAAAGTTTGATGAAGCGGCCAAAACCTATGATATTACTATGACAGACGCTGCGGGTAAATTGCTTTATTCAAATGAAGTTACTTCTTCATCACACTCTCCGTTAGAAATATCACTAAAAAACGTATCCACAAGTTTTGTAATTGTTAGTGTGAATGGCATTGGTAGTAAGGTTAGTTTGATCGATTAATAAGGTTTAAACTTTATGCCCTCAGCAAAGCAAAAAGAGATAATACGAAAAGTGATGATTGTGATAATTGCCCTCCTCATTTCGGCTTTGATACTTTTTCTTTTAACAAAATTGATAAAATGGAGGGCAGAAGATTTGGAACGGATTAGTTAGTTATAATCCTAACTAAGATTATGATTGACAGTTTTCTCAGCTCGATGAAAAGTTAATTCCGGCTAAGATTTTCTTACATAATTTTCCTTACAACATGTAGTTATTAAATTCCTTTTGGAACAATTCCTTAGCGCAACAATGTTAAAGTTCCCTTTTGCTCAGTGGTATTGTTTTCACTATTCGTGTAAGAAATCACCCAAAAGTAAACTCCATTTCCGCATTCTTGACCATTACTTTTGCCATCCCAGCCCTGCTCCAAATTATTAGATTCAAATATTAAAACTCCCCATCTGTCATAAATCTGAAGCTCTGCTTGTTTAATTTCATCCATTAGTATTGGTGCAAACACATCATTTACCCCATCACTATTTGGCGTAAATATATTGGGCATTTCTATTTTACCACTGCAGCTTTTAGTTTTCACATATACTGTATCGGACATACTGCACCCATTCAAATTTACTGTTACCCAATAAGCTCCCGATACTTTTACTTCTATTTCAGAATTAGTTGATTGGGTGTTCCAGAAATATTTTCCATTTGGCCATTCAGCGTTCAGGATTACGGTAGGATTTTCACAACTACCTACAATAGTATCTCCACCCAAATCAACCTCGGGAAAAGACCCCACATAAAAAACCTTACTCACGGTATCACTCCAATCTCCATAATAAGCCCTTACAGTAACCTCATAATGGCCAGTATCATTATAAATATGAGATGGACTTAGCAAGTTTGAAATATTATTAGAGCCACTTGGAGGATCTCCAAAATTCCAATATACAGAATCGGCAAAACCAATGGTCGGAATAAAATCTAACTTGACACTCACGCATGAGTCTTGAACCTCAAAGTCCAAACTAAAATTATTTTGATTAAAATTTAAAAAAGTTGGGAGCCCATATAGGGATGTTCCATGAGTTAAAAAAACACCGTTTTTAGAATAGTTACTAGCCCCCCCTGCATTCTCCGGTGAATTTATTACCCCTAAAGAATCGCTACCAACAAAGGCCATATAAATTTTATCATTGCTTCCTATTTGCAAAGCCCCACCCTGCTTAATACTTGTACTATCCAATACAGCTCTGGATCTGTTAATTGCTTCTTCAGTAGAGTCTGATAAGTCAAACTGAGTTAAAATATTTGTGGTAAAACCACTGGTATATAAATACTTCTCACTTGGAGAAAACTCTACCCCATACGGCTTTACCCCAGCAGGAAAACTCAATTTTCGTGCATTATAAAGATGTCCTGTACTGTTATCAAAATCAAATAGCTCCACCAAATCTAAATTGGTAAACGCAGAAGCTATTTTTGTTCCAGTCCGTGACGCTTTGAGGTATCCCAAAGTTTGCAAGCCCCCTGTTACAGTGGCGATACCGCTGCTCACCACAGGTATATTTGAAATTCCGTTTTCATCTAACAAATAACTGTGATATTTATTTGAAGGATATAACCTAGTTACTATCCAGTATCCCCTACCGTTGGAGTGATTAATAGCTGCTATTTTTTCACAAACTGGAGAGACTACAGGGATGTTTTTATTTGAATTTACATTTCCAAAACCATTTTCTAGGGACATATCCACCTCTGAATATGTTAAGCCCCAACTGCCTCCCATCCTATCAACGGTAAAAATCAAGTATACAGGATTGACTCCTGGCTTCTTTACAATCACGGCACTTTGTGTGCTTGACGAATGTCCCTTCAAACTGTCCCCGTTTGGCATTTTTGTATTCTGTCTATTCCACACAGAAACGCCATCTGTATAAAATAAAAGATTACCGTTAAAATCGCAGATGGAAGCACAGCCTTCACCTGTGTTCATAGAACTGTTATTAATCGACACAGGTAATCCTGAACTAAAGTCTAAGCCGGCATACCTTCCAAAGTACCAAATATTCGATTCACCTTGCGCGAACATTCCTATACTTAAAAAAGCAAAAAAACAGATTTTGATAATGTATTTCACCACTATTTTATATGTTTCAAATTTAAATATATAAATTACTACCCCATAGCTTAATTAGATTGTATGTATAAATTCCATCCGTAGACTCCCAGGAAGAGCAAAACTTTTTATAGACAGCTGGTATATTGGAGCAGGCAATAAGCCTTCGGTAATAAGACAAACTCCCAATAAAGCTTTTGTCAAAATACGCGAAGCTTACAAGGAAAAAGCTGGTACCAAATATGGTATTACACGAGATAATTTCAAGGTATCATTTACGGAAAAAGATCGCCTGGAAATTCGGCATACCATTGCCAAACAGTACAAGCAACAATTCTTTAAGAAAATTATTCTCGTAGTTATTTCAATAGCAATCACCACTCTTGCTTTGGCACTTTTGGCTTTCCTGCTGAAGCCCCACATTAAAAGCCTACCTATTTAACCTTTTCTTTTCTGGCTTAATCCAGCTCACATTTTACCTAAAAATGTAACTTAGATACTTTCTTGAAAATTTCTTTTAAAACCTTTAAAACCATGCAAAAACCACTATTTAAAACTGTATTTTTCACTTTTTGTATTGCTCTATTTAGCTTGCTATCATGTTCAGATGATAAGGAAGATGACAATCCATCGGGTGATGAAAATGCCGCACAAAGCATTCAAAACAACATACAGGAAGGAACCTGGAAAGTTTCAAGGTTTATTGATTCGGGTGATGATGAAACTTCAGACTATGATGGCTATAATTTTACTTTTGGACGAGATGGTGTACTTACCGTCACCAATGGTACTCAATCCTACTCGGGCAACTGGAGCATTACTTTTAGCAGTAATAATGATGACAGTCCCTATGATTTAGACTTTAACATCATTTTTAATTTGGCCAATGATTTTGAAGATCTGGATGATGATTGGGACATTAAAGCCTACAGTACTACAAAACTTGAATTGTTTGATGTAAGCGGTGGAAGTGGCGATACCGACTACCTGACTTTTGAGAAAAACTAATGATTAGTAAATCGGTACATTAAAACTATTTGGTTTCTTTACCTTTCAATCAACCATTCATAAATGCGCTCAATATCTCTCATTGTCCTTTTCTTTTTAGGCTTTGGTTCTGTAATTTTCGCACAGTCTGATAGCACCCAAAGTGAAGGAAAGGAACCTTCAAAGTTTGATCAATTCAACCAAAAAGCAGAAAAGCTTTTTAAGATAATCCCCGTTCCACTATACTCCTACTCTACCGAAGCCGGACACATCGTAGGTTTGGCTAAGTACAACCTAATTGACATGGATAAGCGAGATACTATTTCGCAACCATCACGTATTGCTGAGGTTATTTCTTTTTCTACCGAAGGGCGCATAAACATGTCTGTTTCTACAGATTTCATTTGGAATGAAAATAAGTATATGGTACTTGGCTTTATAAACTACCGAAAGCAAAATGAATATGTATTTGGCATAGGAAATGACGTCATAGCCGAAGATCTAGAGCAATATGGATTCAGCCGCTTTAGGTTTGTTAATACCGGATATCTAATGGTTGCAAAAGACCTCTATGTAGGTTTAGGATTTGATATTTCAGACTACACGGATCTTGAATATGATACTACCGGAATTTTGGTTCAAGATGATGCAGTTGGCCTTACTCCCAATACAAATTTTGGCATAAACCTAGCTACTCGCTATGATAGTAGAGATAATCGCTACAATCCTTTTGCAGGAGAGTATGCAAGTTTGAGCTACACTTTTTACCCAGAGTTCATCGGCAGTCAATATCAGTATTCAAAATTCAATCTTGATTTAAGAAAATACTACAACCCTTGGTACAAACATGTAATTGCCATGCAGGCCACCACAACGTTTTGTACCGGTGAAGTACCTTTTTATGATTTAGCCCTGATGGGTGGAGAAAACACCATGCGAGGCTATTATCAAGGAGCATTACGCGATAGAGTTTTGGTAGATACTCAAGTAGAATACCGTATGCCTATCTGGAGCATTTTTGGACTTACCACTTGGGTAGGTACTGGCCGCGTGGCTCACTCTTATGAAGATCTGTCACTTGATGGTTTTTGGATTTCCTATGGTGTAGGTCTTCGCCTAATGGTGGATAGCGAACACCAAACCAATCTTCGTTTTGACTGGGGTTTTGGCCAAAACCGTATTAAAGGATTCTACATCAATTTTGCTGAGGCTTTTTAGTAAATCAATATTTTTAACCTACCTACATTCAGGCAGCTTTTACACTACATTAAATACCTAATTATCAATAAATTAAACCAAGTAAATATGGTTTAATTTCCCTACATTTAAGGTTTAATAACCAAACCTTAAATTATAATGAGAAAGTTAACCAACCTTTTGGTGGGCGTATTCTGTTTACCCCTACTTATGATGGGGCAACAAGAAGCTCTAAAATCCACAATAGTATCAATAGAGTACATTAAAGTGAAGCCCGGCATGGAAGCGAAATTTGAAGCTGCCGTAAAATCTCACAACAATACTTTTCACAAAGACGGTGCATACGTGTCCAGTCTCTTTTACATCACCGTAGGCGATGAGGCCGGTTGGTATGTATGGACAATGGGACCATTTAGTTATACCCAGCTAGATGGAGCACCTGGTGAAGGAGCACATGCTGACGATTGGAGAAAAAAGATTGCTACTTATGTAGCAGAATATGGGCGGTCAGAGTTTTGGCGACATAACAATGAATTATCGGTAAATGATGGAGATAATGAATCCATGCAAACCACTTGGGTAGTAGATGTGAAAAGAGGCGAATGGTACCGCTTTGAAGCCTTTATGGAAAAAGTAGCCGCCATTCACAAAAAGAAAAATGAAGAGTTTCACATGTGGACAAATGAATATCACTCTAATGATGGCCGTGATGTAGCCCTTACCTGGCCTTTTGACAAATGGGCTGAAATGGACGAGAATGACTGGAAAATGAAAGAAGAGTATGATGCCGAGTATGGCGAAGGCTCGTGGGATAACGCTCTAGAGGAGTGGGAAGATATTGTTGTAGATATTACCCAGAAAGTGTGGAGAAGAGTAGAATAATTTTTGTTTGACTCCAACCAAATGAAAAAGCCCCGCTCCGAAATATTTCAGGGCGGGGCTTAATTTTTTATATCAAACTGGCTTAGCTCATCGCTGCCAATCGCTCTTCCAAAGCTTTAATCTTAGCTTCTGCATCAGCTTGTTTTTTACGCTCTCCATCAACCACGGCTGCAGGTGCACCGCTCACAAAGCGCTCATTAGAAAGCTTTTTGGATACTGATTTTAAGAAACCTTGCTGATATTCCAAATCAGCACGAAGTTTTTCCTTTTCGGCTTCCACATCAATTGCATCACCGGCAGGGATAAGCATTTCATATTTACCGGCAAGGAAGGTAAAACCAGGTCCATCGCCTGCACCTTCTGTAGCAATGCTGCTCAGGTTCCCCAGCTTCACAATTAGCTTTTCAAAAGCCGTAGGGATGGCATCAGCGGCCGGAGCCACCAGTTCTATTTGGTCCTTGAAGGAAATATTTTTACTCGCTCTGATGTTTCTAATTCCGTTTACCACAGCTGCAGCCTGATCAAAGTCAGAAAGCAAAGCTTCATCACTTTCAGCAGCTTCTGGCCATGCTTGCAAACACAGCGTTTCCCCTTCTTTACGCTCCTTTATTAAGTGCCAAATTTCTTCACTAATGAAAGGCATGAAGGGATGAAGAATTACTGTGATTCTTTCAAAATAATCTAAAGTAACTTCTAAAGTCTTTCTATCAATCGGCTCACCAAAGGCAGGCTTAATCGCTTCCAAGTACCAGCTACAGAAATCATCCCACACAAATTTATAGGTGCTCATCAGAGCTTCTGAAATACGATACTTTTCGAAAGACTCATCAATAGAAACCATTGTTTTCTTAAAGCGCTCATCCAGCCATTTTATGGCCGAGGCAGCAGCTTCAGTTGGTTCGCCATCAGCTACCTCCCATCCTTTTACCAAGCGAAGGGCATTCCAGATTTTATTAGAGAAATTTCTTCCCTGTACACAAAGGTCTTCATCAAAAGGCAAGTCATTACCAGCAGGGGAAGTAAGCAACATACCCACACGAACACCGTCCGTACTGTATTTTTCCATCAAGCTGATTGGGTCAGGAGAATTACCCAAAGATTTTGACATTTTACGTCCTTGCTTATCGCGAACGATTCCCGTAAGGTAAACATTGCTAAAAGGACGCTCTTTGCGGTACTCATAACCCGCCATCACCATACGCCCCACCCAGAAAAATAAAATCTCTGGTGCTGTAATCAAATCTTGTGTTGGGTAGTAATAATTTATCTCTTCATTATCTGGATTACGAATTCCATCAAATACAGAAATTGGCCATAGCCACGAAGAAAACCACGTATCTAGAGCGTCTTTGTCCTGAGAAAGGTCTTCTGCGGTAAGGGCCTTTCCTGTTTTCTCTTGTGCTAATTTTAATGCCTCATCAGCATTTTCAGCTACCACAAAATCTTCTTTTCCGTTTCCGTAAAACCAAGCAGGAATTTGGTGTCCCCACCAAAGCTGGCGGCTAATGTTCCAATCATGAACATTCTCCATCCAGTGGCGATACGTGTTCTTAAACTTTTCAGGAATAAGCTGCACCTCATCACTCATCACAGAGTCCAAGGCTGGCTTTGCAATTTCCTTCATTTTCAAGAACCATTGATCCGAAAGACGTGGCTCAATCACTGCTCCTGTTCTTTCACTGGTTCCTACCGAAGTATTATAGTCTTCCACTTTCGCCAAAAGATCTTTTTCCTCAAGCTCTTTGAAAATTTCTTTACGAACTACAAAACGATCTTTGCCTGCATAATGCATGGCGTGGTCATTCAAAGTACCGTCATCATTAAGTGAGTCAATCACATTTAAATTGTGACGATCACCAATGGCTTTATCATTAATATCATGAGCTGGAGTGATTTTCAAGCAACCGGTACCAAACTCAAGATCTACATAATCATCTTCAATAATAGGAACCGCTCTGTTGGCTATAGGTACAATTACCTTTTTCCCTTTGAGGTGAGAATAACGCTCATCAGCAGGGTTTATGCAAACAGCAGTATCTCCAAAAATAGTTTCAGGACGTGTAGTTGCAACGGTTATAAATTCTTCAGAACCTTCAATTTTATACTTCAGATAATAAAGCTTGGCGTTCACATCTTTGTGAATCACCTCTTCGTCAGAAAGTGTGGTTTTTGCCTCAGGATCCCAGTTTACCATACGGTAACCGCGATAAATAAGACCTTTATTATAAAGATCCACAAAAACCTTAATCACAGACTCGCTACGGATTTCATCCATAGTGAAAGCCTCCCTACTCCAATCACAAGATGCTCCTAAACGCTTCAACTGATCGAGGATTATTCCGCCATGTTTATGCGTCCACTCCCAAGCGTGTTCCAAAAATTCGTCACGAGTAAGGCTATCTTTATTAATACCTTCAGCTTTAAGCTTTGCTACAACTTTAGCTTCGGTAGCAATTGATGCATGGTCAGTACCAGGAACCCAGCAAGCATTGTAGCCGCGCATGCGCGCTCTTCGAATAATTACATCCTGCAAAGTATTATTGAGCATATGCCCCATGTGCAATACTCCCGTAACATTTGGTGGAGGAATGACAATAGTATAAGGCTTTCGCTCATCAGGAGTCGATTCAAAAAATTTATTCTCTAGCCAATACTGGTACCACTTTTGCTCGGCTTCTTTATATTCGAAATTAGCGCTAATGCTCATTAAGTCTATGTTTTACAAGGAAAAATAACAATGGCGCCAAAGGTATAAATTGTACTTAGCTACCGTCAAAAAATCTTGGCACATTTTTAGCGCACTCATTATGTGTTTTTAAAATATGACATTAACCATTATGTTTGTCCAACAAAAAAGAAAATTACCATGAAGAAGCTACTATTAGCACTTGCATTTATTGCAACCGGAACTTTTGCGTTTGCGCAAGAATCTAACCCCAATTCACCAGAAATTTCGTTTGAAACCGAAACTATTGACTACGGTACCATCGATCAAGGTGCTGACGGAAAAAGAGAATTTGTATTTACCAACACCGGTAAGGAGCCTCTTATTATTTCGAATGCCCAAGGATCATGTGGATGTACTGTTCCTACTTGGCCACGTGAGCCTATCGCTCCAGGCGAAAAAGCGGCTATCAAAGTAAAGTATGACACTAAGCGTGTAGGACCTTTTACCAAAAGTGTAACTATTCACTCTAATGCGGCTACCTCTACTAAAGTTATTCGCATTAAAGGGAATGTAAAGAAGCCTGAGCAGGTAAAAACTACTCCTGAAAAAGCCGACAAAACCTCTATGATGGAAGAGTCGAAATAACGATTTATAAAAATTACATTTGCACCCTCTTAGCTCTGCTAAGGGGGTTTTGTTTTTTATATAAATCTGATAAGCATACCAGTAAATGCCAGCAATATCAATTAAAGGGCTAACCATGCCCGAATCACCAATTCGTAAGCTCGTTCCTTTTGCTGAAGGAGCCAAAGCCAAAGGCCGCGAAGTGTATCACCTCAATATTGGTCAGCCTGATATTGAAACTCCGCCAGCTGCTTTTGATGCCATAAAGAATTCAAGTTTAAAAGTATTAGAGTACAGTCATTCGGCTGGTTTTCCATCTTACAGATTAGGCTTAGTAGATTATTACGCAAAAGTGGGGATTGACATCACCGAGGATGACCTTATAGTTACCACAGGTGGTTCAGAAGCCATACTTTTTGCATTAAATAGTATTGCCGATCCTGATGACGAAATTATTATTCCAGAGCCTTTTTATGCTAATTACAATGGTTTTGGAATTTCAGCAGGGGTTAGTGTTGTTCCTGTAACTTCTCGCTTGGTGGATGAGTTTGCCTTGCCTCCCATCGCTGATTTTGAAAGCCTGATTACTGATCGCACCAAAGCGATTATGATTTGCAACCCAGGTAATCCAACCGGATACTTATATACCCGTGAAGAACTTGAACAGCTGAAAGAGCTTGCCCTAAAGCATGACCTTTACCTTATTGCTGACGAAGTTTATCGTGAATTTGCTTACGATGATGCTGAGCATATTTCTATTCTTAGCCTTGACGGCTTAGAAGAACACGCTATCGTGATTGACTCTGTGTCTAAACGATACAGCATGTGCGGAGCTCGTATTGGCGCCATTGTATCGCGCAACAAGCAAGTAATGGCTACCGCTATGAAATTTGCGCAAGCAAGATTGAGCCCTCCTACTTTGGCCCAAATAGCTTCCGAAGCTGCTTTGACTACCGGACCTGAGTACTTTACCAATGTTCGCGAAGAGTATGTGAAGAGACGGGACATTTTAGTTGATGGACTGAACAGCATTGAGGGAGTTTATTGCCCAAAACCAAAAGGAGCATTTTATGCAGTAGCATCACTACCTGTAGATAGTGCTGAGCGGTTTGCACAATGGCTTCTTTCTACTTTCGAAAAAGATGGTCACACTGTAATGATTGCTCCTGCTGAAGGCTTTTACGCCACTCCAGGCATGGGACTAAATCAAGTGCGATTGGCTTATGTATTAAATCAAGATGCACTAAAAGCTTCAGTAGAAATTATTAGAGAAGCACTTAGAGAATACCCAGGATCTTTATTACATGAATGAAAAAAGGATACTAAAGGATCTCTCACTAAAGGGATTTAACACCTTTGGTGTAGAGGCTCGAGCCAAATATTTTTTTGAAGCCATCACCGTAGATGACCTTCTCTGGATTATCCATCAGGAGGAATTTAAAGGAAAGAAAATGATTTTGGGTGGAGGAAGCAATATGCTCCTCACCCAAGATTTTGATGGTCTTATCATTAAAATTTCCTTTAAGGAAAAATGGATCGAGAAAAGTCATGATGACTATACTTTAGTATCGGTAATGGCGGGTGAAAACTGGCACCAGTTTGTGCAGTGGACCATCGAGCAAGGCTTAGGCGGGTTAGAAAATCTATCGCTAATTCCTGGTAATGTTGGCACCGCTCCTGTTCAAAATATTGGAGCCTATGGCGTGGAGGTGAAGGACACTTTCCACCACCTGGAAGCTCTAAATATGGAGACCGGGGAGTTTGAAATTTTTAGAGCAGAGGATTGCAATTTTGGCTATCGCCAATCTTATTTTAAAGAAGGAGGAAAAAATAAGTACATCATTATTAGAGTCTTCTTTTGCCTCACTCATACTAATCATGTACTTAATACCAAGTATGGCGCTATAGAGGCTGAATTGGAAAGAATGGGCGAAGAGCCTAGTATTCAATCTATTTCAAAAGCAGTGTGCAACATTCGCAGCAGCAAGCTACCAGACCCAGTTTTACTTGGAAATAGTGGTAGTTTTTTCAAAAACCCAGTGGTGCCAAATGCTGCTTATGAAAAATTGAAAGCTGAATTTCCTGATATAGTGGCATACCCTGCCGGAAACGGATATACCAAACTGGCAGCTGGTTGGTTAATTGAAAAAGCTGGTTGGAAAGGCTTTAGACGTGGAGACGCAGCTGTACATGAAAAGCAAGCCTTGGTTTTAGTGAATCACGGCAAGGCTTCTGGCAAGGAAATTGAAGCTTTGGCTACAGAGATAAAAGAATCAATAAAACGTACCTTTGCGGTAAATTTGGAAGAGGAGATTAACTTGATTTAATACCTCAATTTCAACTTCAAGATAAATTACATTACAATGCAAGTTTTTATAATCGCTTTAGTTTTACTCGGTCTTGGATTTGCTGGTATTGCCATAAAAATATGGGCAAAGAAAGATGGTGAGTTTTCAGGAACCTGTGCTAGCAACAGCCCATTTTTGAATGAAGAAGGTGAGCCATGCAGTTTTTGTGGAGCATCGCCTGAAGAAAAGTGTAAAAGCCCTGAAAAGCAAGACGGTACTCAGGCTGCTTAAAACACCTCTACTCTCTTAGCCATTCGTTTTCACGTCCCCAATTTATAAGCTGCACCACATTATTGGTGTGTGCTTTATTCATTAGGTTTTTTCGGTGAGTTTCTACAGTGTGGGGGCTTATAAACAGGTTTTCAGAAATTTGATTTGTAGTAAAGCCTTTGGCTATTTGCTCCAATATTTCAATTTCCCTTTCGGTAAGTTCCAGCTCGCCATTATTCTTACGCTGCATTTTCTCTACTATCTTCTGCTTTACTTCTTCTCCAAAGTAATCAGTACCCATTGCCACTGAGCGTACGGCAGCCAATAGCTCCTTCTTACCTGCATCTTTTAGAATATAACCATGCACTCCAATCTTCATGAGTTTTTCTATTATCATGCTTTTCTTAAACATGCTCACAATTAAGATTTTCACCTCTGGATATTCTTCTACAATCTTTGACGCGCTTTCAATACCATCCATGTTTGGCATATTAATATCCAAAACAATAACGTCTGGCTGATTCGTTTTCAGCAATTCCATTAATTCAACACCATCTGATGCCTGTCCTAGAATTTTAAATCCTTCTTCATGGCTCAAAATAGAATAAAGACCTTCCAAAAACATTTTATGATCATCCGCTAGTAGTACTCTTATCATGATCTATTGGTATTTCTATTATCACTGTCATTCCGTAGCCAGGTGTAGAATCTATATGGAGTTTACCACTTAATCGCTTAACCCGGTTCTCTATATTATCCAGCCCCATCCCTCTTTTTACTTTAGATAGGTCAAATCCCTTTCCATTATCCTCATACATCAGATTGAGTTCATCCTCTTGCTGGCCTATTTGAAGAGTAATCTTTGTAGCTCCTGAATACTTAATGGTATTTGAAACCAATTCCTGAACCACCCTATAGAGGTTCATTTCTGATTCGTAAGGCAAGCGGCCTGTTAATCCCGATGTGATAAACTGAACCTGTAAACCTGCTGAATCACTAAGCGTTTCCTGTAATTGCTCTAGAGCAGCCTTAAGGCCAAATTTCATCAAAACCCCTGAATAAAGGTCATGAGAAATACGTCTTACCTCACCGCAAGCCTCATTCAGTAAAACTTCGGCTTTTATATACTGCTCTCTACCTCTGCTGCTGCCGGTATCAATAACATCTTCCACATGCCCAAAATGAAGCTTTACAGTGGCAAGCATGCTTCCTAATGTATCATGAAGCTCTTCTGCAATTCGCCTCCGCTCATTATCCTGCCCCTCAAGCATAGCCTGTGTAGAAGCTATCTCCTGATCTTTTAAAAGTTCATTAACCTGTTGATTTTTAATTTGTAATTTTTGATATGCAATTTTTCGCTTTTGTTGAATAGTGCGCCACACCAGCATTAATAAAGCTACAACACCAGCCAGAGCTCCAGAAAGTCCCCATATCCATGTTTCCTTCTTTTTATTCTGAACATGAAGTATACTATTCAACTCCGCAATCTGCTCATTTGCACCAATCATATAAAATTGATCATTTAACGTATCTGCATATCTTAGGGTAAGATTGTAGTACACCAACGCGCTATCATAAATACCTTCTTCTCGGTACAAATCTGCTACTGAGTTATATACCTCTACAATATTCTTTCGAGGATAGAAACCGATTAGCCCTTTTAGCTTGCTAAAAACTTCCGAATTTCTGTCTCTCTCATAATCCATTAGATATTTCCTTCGTAAAGCACTGGCAACAAACTCTTCAACCTCTTCATTTGTTTGAAGTTCGAGCAACTTGTCTATATACTCCTCCGCTCTTTCTTCATCTTCCATATTGCTGAATAAAAGCGATTGATTGTAATAGTTTTTTACTAAGGCATTAGTGTCATCTGGGTAAGCCTCACAAAATGCTCTGTTATACCAAAACAATGCACTGTCATATTCCTCAAGATAAGTATAGGGCGCTGCAATATTTACAACGATAGCTTCACATGAATAATCATAACCATTTGATTCGGCCAAGACCAAGGCCTTCTTATAAAGTTGAATCGCCCTCTTGTAATCAGTAAGTTCATTAGCACAATCTCCAATAAACCGTAACAAATAGGTTTGCTGTAAAGTATAGCCCTTTTGTTCTGCGATAAAAAGAAGCTCTCTATACTTTCGCTCTTTTGTAAACCAATCGTCATCACCATCTCGCACCACCACCATTGTGCTATCAAGCTGATAGGGAGTTTGACTATATACAGAAGCAAGGCTTCCGAATAGAACTAAAAATATTATTTGAAATTTTCGAAACTTCATTTATTGTTCTATCCATAGCAAAGCATCTGATTGATGCACGTCATTTACATCAGTGCCTTTTGCATAAAACAATATAGGTAAGCCCACTTCAGCATCTACACTAGAAAAGTCAAACTGAAAAACATTATCTACATCTACTGTTTTATCTTCCTCAATTTCAAATGCCCATGTATGCACAGGGCCACTACCCGTTTCTATAATGTGCTCCATATTTCCTACAATTCTATAGCCTGTCGGTTCTCCATTTATATTTTCGGTCGTAATGGTAACTTGAGTATCACCCCCAGTTCTTTGCATAATAACGGTTTTTATTCGCGCACCATAGTCATCAAGAGACCCTAGCACGCCCACTAACTCTTCAGTTGGCGCTCCTGGAGGTGGACAATTATTCCCTCTTATTTTTCCATGCGATTTTTTTGAGGCAGATGCACCCGAAGTCAAATCCAAAAATTTAAAGTTTACTGCATTTTGCCAATCTGGGTTTGGCGATGGAGCATCTAATTCAGCAGAAAAGCTGATTTCACCATTTAAACTATCGCTACCTGAGTCACTAAAACTAACATCAAATTCATTGTAAGATGGCTGACTGGATCCTGAAACCACCAAATCTCCAGATGACTGAAAGGTCGCATGAATGCTGTAAACGTCATCACTTTTATACGAAAATGTGAGATTGGAAAACTTAATATTGTTAATATCCGACATAGCTTAAAATTTGGTTGATGTTAAACTTTGAAAAATCAAGCCTTGAAACTATGAATAATATATCTCAATTTAAGTTTTTCTCCTTTAATATAAATAATACAAGTACTCCTTAATTAAGGATAAATGCTTCAAAACCCTTGGTGAAATTTACCTTCCAATCTCCGTTTTCATCGGTGGAAATAAAATAAGCCTCTACTCCATCCTTTCCTTCAATATAAGATTGTGCAGCCTGCATTCCCATTACCATGCAAGTGGTTGCATAAGCATCTGCATCTATACATTTATCAGCAATAATGCTCACACTCAAAAGTTGATTTCTTGCCGGAAATCCAGTTTTAGGGTTTATGGTGTGGGCGTATTTTATTCCCGTTTCACTGTCTACCCAATACTTGCGATAGTTTCCAGAAGTAGCTAATGACTTATCTCTAAGCTCTACTATCATTTGAAACCTATCTTCTGGATCAATTTCATCTGCAGGTTTGTCTACCCCAATTTTCCAATAATGGTCTTTACTATTTTTTCCTTTTGCTCTAACTTCGCCACCTACTTCTACCATGTACTGATTCACTCCGTTATCTTCCAGAAATCGAGCAACTACATCCACTGTATAACCTTGGGCGATAGAATTAAAATCAATTTTAAAACCTTGAGGAACCTTTACCGAATTATTCTGTACCACTATTTGCTTGTAGCCAATTAAGCTTTTAGCAGAATCTACTTTGGAGCTATCGATGTCAATATTTTTGGTTTTACCAAAACCCCAAAGTTCTACCAATGGACCAACGGTTACATCAAACAAACCATCCGATTCCCTTGAAATTTCAGATGACCTTTTTAAAACTTCCATAAACAAGTGATCTACTTCTACAAGGGTATCACCGCTATTGATAAGTGAAATCAATGACTCATCCTTATAAGTACTCATAGATTGGTCGATATATTCGAAAATACTATCAAACTGAGCCGTCCAGTCTTGCTGGGATTCAGTTATATATTTTATTTGATAAGTACTTCCCTGAGCGTAACCTACAGACTCATTTTCATAAATTATAGTCTCTGCACGACAACCTACCAAAGCAAGGCCAATGATGGCCAATACGATTTTTTTCATGGGTGCAATTTAGCAAGATTAGCGTGTTAAAATGCCTCTCCAAAGGTGATGTAATATTTAAAAGTGCCTTGCGGTGAATAGCCCACATCTGCTCGAATATTCAGCTTGCGATCCTTACTTATTTTAAAACGGACACCTCCACCAAATACCTGCTTAGTAACTGACCAATCATATTCCGATATGCCATGCGCTACATTGCCAAACGCGCCAAAGGCTGCTACCCCCCATCGCGACAAAAACATCCATCGGTATTCTGCTTGAAAAATCCAAGCTGTGTTATCCCTAAAGCGTCCTTTATACAAGCCACGCATCCTTCGCTCACCGCCCAGCTGGGCCATTTGATGAAAAGGCACTTCGCCTGTGTTGAGCTCACCATAAAGATTAGTGGCTAATATGTGATTTTTATAAAAAGCCCAATAATTCACCACATCCACTGTATATTTTGCAAAAGTATATTCGCTGCCAATAGCTTTAAAGTTCCATATGGCTGAAGCCTCAGCATACCATCCTTTGGTTGGATATAGCTGATTATCTCGTGTGTCATAGTTTATGGCCGGTCCTATTCCCGAAGCTCGCCCTCCTTCCTTTCCTAATATATTGGCGGTATCTAAAATTCCATCTTCTTCTACTTCAAATACATCAAAGCCGTCAAACCAATAGCGAGCACCTACATACAAGCCTGGTAAGGTTTGCCTCATGGTATTTATCCTGACTCTTGGCAGCAAAAAGCTAAAATCCTCCTCGTCATCGAGGGTATTATACGGGCCGTTTCCGTAATATTTATAAATGTATTTGTAGTAACCTAGTTCGCCATAGGATAGCCAGTCATCATCTGACCAAAATATGCGGTATGATAAAAAAGAAAGAAGCTGATTTTCTAAAGTATAGGAAACCCCAACTTGGGATTGGCTCAAAGTGCTCTTGTCACCTTTAAACTGAAATGTGGAAAAGGCACCGGCCCCAAAGGCTAAACTTGTTTCGGGTGAGTAAAACCCTACCGGAAGGACATTGATGGAAAAAAGATCTTCATCAGCGGTATCCGTTTCAGGCTTTTGTTGAGCAAATAAAAAATTTGCGCAAAGCAACAGTGAGGTCACTAAGTACGAATGTTTAAAAATGCTCAATCTATTGTTTTTGTAAGAAAATGGTAATCCTCCTTCATGCTTCAATCCTTAAGCTAGTTTAATCAATACTTGATAAATAAAACGTGTGCTGCGATAAACGTAATATATGCAGGTTTGGAATATAGTTTTGACTTTAAACTTTACATTGTGACATACGAAAAATTCAAAATGTTAGACGTACTTATAATTGGAGCGGGCCCTATCGGTCTGGCCTGCGGCATAGAAGCAACAAAACACAAACTCAACTACCTTATATTAGAAAAGGGTGTTTTGGTAAATTCACTGTACCACTACCCTGATAATATGACCTTCTTTTCTACCAGCGAAAAACTGGAAATAGGTGGTGTTCCCTTTGTATCAAACAACCCGAAACCAAGAAAACATGAAGCTCTTGAATACTACAGGCGAGTGGCCGAAAAATTTCAGCTTAATATCAATTTTTATGAGTCTGTAAAAGGGATAGCAAAAGGGGGAGATCATTTTGTAGTAAATACTTCAAAAGGGATTTACAAAACCAAGTCTTTAGTGATAGCCACAGGATTTTACGATTTGCCTAATAAACTCAATATCCCAGGAGAAGAGTTATCAAAAGTGAAACATTATTATACCGATCCTCACCCCTACTACAGACAAAAAGTGGTGGTAATTGGTGCCCAAAATTCAGCTGTAGATGCCGCACTTGAATGCTGGCGTAAGGGTGCAGAAGTAACAATGATTGTTAGAGGGCCTGAAATTGCTAACCGTGTAAAATACTGGGTTCGCCCAGATATTGAAAATCGAATAGAAGAAGGCTCTATCAAAGCTCACTTTAATGCAAATGTGACCAAGGTGGAAGAACATTCCCTTACATTTATGAAGGACAATAAAGAACATACCATCCCAAATGACTTTGTACTTGCCCTTACAGGCTATCAACCAGGATATGACCTTTTAAAAATGGCTGGGGTGAATATTTCTAATGAAAAGACCATGAGACCAAGCTATAATGAAGCCAATATGGAGAGTAACATTAGACAACTTTACTTAGCTGGAGTAGTAGTTGGCGGAATGGAAACTGCTAAGTGGTTTATCGAAAATTCACGGATTCATGCTGATCTTATTATGAACGACATTATGCAAAAAATCAAAGGTGAAAGCCAGTCAAATTCAAAATAATGTACTTCATCGAAATTTTTAAAAACCATCTTATCGCTCAACTACATTTGTCCCAGAATTTAGCAAGATAAGTACTCGTGGAAGGTATTTTAATAGCTCCTTCGAACAACTAAAAACAACGCTAACACAGTAAGATGGGATGTTCCGTTGAACTCAACTATTTGTAGAAAAATTATTTATGCATCCCTATTTACTATTTAAAAAATAACCAGTTTCTCAACTGGTTAGGTTTGGTTGGAGTGTGAAAAATCCCCGGAACTTGTTTCTGTGGGATTTTTCTTTTTCTCAGAAATCTAGAGCTTAGTCCTGTAAAGTGTAAAGAGGTTTCCCTAATTAATAATACCTATACTTTTTGCGTGTTGCTCAGCCTCAATACTCTTTCTAAACTGCAATGCTTCCACACCATTATATTCTATTTCTCTCATCACCAAATCTACCTTTTTACGGTTAGAACTCTTTACCCCACGGATATAAACAGCCTTAATACGATCGGGATAATCCTTCACAATTGAAAGATAAATGTATGGGTCATGCTGCCCGTTATCACCAAGCAAAACAAACTTTTTATCAGGATGAAAACTTAGAATACGTTCAATTTTCACACGTTTATGATCGTGATTACTAAAACTTCCCTTTTTGAAAAAGTCGCGCCACTTATCTTTCAATTCCTTAAGTTGAAGCACACCTTTGGGCATCTTATGAAACTGCATAAAGTTTATTAAAAAATCATACAGGTTCCATTCGCTACTTGATACATAGAAAAAAGGATTAGTTGCAGGCGTTACTCCTTTACTTAAGCTTGTATAAAAAGATACTACTCCTTTAAATGGCTTTCTGGATTCTGCATTTTTAGTTAGTAAAATGTACAACTTACGCCAAAATTTAGTGACATGAGAAACTAAGAAAGTATCATCTATATCAGAAATTAATCCATACTCAAAATCATCCTCAATTAATACTTCTGGCTCTAAACATACTTGCTCCTGCCCTTCCACCAGTTCATCTTGAAGCTCAACAAACACCCTATGCCAACCTTTTGGCAATTCATGGTTTTCTATTTCAAACTCAAAAAAACCATCTTCTCTTGTAGAAATATTAAATTTCTTATCACCTAAAATTAGGTTGACTTGTGCATCAGGGACAGTACGCACTAAAAACATTTTGATAAGTGCAACAAAATTCTTCCAGGCCGTGTTATGCCTTTTTGGTTTAGTCATTGCCATTCCTCTAAATACGTGACCTTGAAGAATAAATTTATCTCTATTTCCATAACCTCTATAAGCCAAAAGAAATGGATAATCCACATAGCGAAAACGGCTTTTAATCCAGCGTTTGAGCCAGTTCCCTTTTATTGGAGCTTGTCGGTAATCCGACCATTCTGGAGGTGATGAAATCATCTAAATTTGTAAAACTCTTTTTATTAATAAACCTATGAGCGGCCTAACACTCTTTGTTGTAAACCCAATATCCGGGGATAATGATAAGTCTTCTATTACTAAAACAATCAAAAGCTGGAGTCAAAGTTCAGGCGAAAGCATAGAAATTTGGGAAACCTCGGGCAAAAATGATAAAGAAAATCTAGAACAAAAGATAAAAGAAATTGCACCTGCCAAAGTAGTTGCAGTAGGCGGTGACGGCACCGTTTTACTGTGTGCTTCCATTTTGATGAATTCCAAAGTTCCGCTTGGGATCCTCCCCATGGGATCTGCTAATGGCATGAGTGCTGAGTTGCATATTCCTCAGAATATAAAGGATGCCCTTGATGTGGTGCATCGAGGTTATAGCAGAAAATCCGATATGCTGCTTTTTAACGATAAAGATTTAGGAATGCACATTAGTGATATCGGCTTAAATGCAGGATTAGTGAAGCAGTTTGAAGAAGGGCCCCGTAGAGGTTTTTTAGGTTATGCAAAAGGGATTGTTGGTGAACTATCTGATCTTAATCCATTTAAAATAAAAATTGAAACCGACACAGATACCAGGGAAACCAAAGGATACATGGTTGCTTTTGGAAATGCCAAACGATATGGCACGGGTGCATTATTAAATAATGTAGGTAAAATCAATGATGGCTTGCTCGAGCTTTCTATTCTTAATTACTTCGATATTACCGCCATTGCAGGCCACTTCTTTGATATCATAAATGATGAATCGGAGCACATGAAAACCATTCAGTGCAAAAAGGCCACTATATATACAGATCGAAAAGTACCTTTTCAAATTGATGGTGAGCTACAGCCTGATACAAATCAGGTGAAAGTTGAAGTTTTGCCTGATTGTATAAGTTTTGTCGTTCCCCAATCAAGAGTCCTTTAAAACACTTTGACAGATTTATACTACACCACTAAAAAGCAGAAGCGCATTGCTATGTCTGAATAATAAATTGATTATTTGTAAATTTGTTGGCTGTTCTAAGAATTTTCTGATAAAGCACACCCTATTTATGAATGTTATTGACAATACTGAAATGCGCCACTTTGAGGTGGTAGAAGGAGATAGATTGGCAACCATCGAATACCAAATTCAAGAAAAGAAGTATTTTTTAACTCGCGTAGAATTCCCACCTAAATTTGAAGAGTCTGGCAAAGGCGAAGAAATGCTGAAACTCACATTGGATATGATTGAGGAAACTGGCATGCGTGTGGTTCCTATGACCAAATTCGTGAAACAATATTTTAAGAATCACCGCGAGCGCAAGCATATGCTTCCCGTAGGTATTCATCTATAATTGACTTGATTTTTTTTTGAGATTGCTGCCGGCCTACTTGGCCGCAGCTTTTGTATTCATCACTTCCGTTTGTTGACGGATTGATTCATCATGGATTTGCATGTAAAGCCCTTTTACAAAAGTAGGACTCAATTCCAGATTTACAGCATCTTCAAGTGACCTTCTCAAAATTGCCTCCCAGCGGCTTGGCTGAAAGATTGTAACGTTATTCTCTTTCTTATACACGCCTATTTCGCGCACCAAATTCATTCTATTTGAAAATTGATTGAGAACATTTCTATCTATCTCATCAATCTTTTGACGTAGGGCCTCCATCATATTTTCAAACTCAGGATTATCTGCCGTTGGAGAACGCAGAATAAGACCATCAATGAGCTTCTTTAAACTCGAAGGAGTTATTTGTTGCTTAGCATCGCTTAATGCTTTTTCCGGTGTAATGTGTGTTTCCACCATCAAGCCTTGCATATTTAGATCCATGGCTTTTTGAGCCACTGATGGAATAAGCTGAGGTTTGCCACTGATGTGACTCACATCACAAATCATAGGCAGATTGGTATACTGCCCCATCATTTCCAGTGGCATTTCCCATCTCGGCAAGTTGCGGTAAGGTTCACTATTGTGAAAATGAAAACCGCGGTGGATGGCACCTAATTTTTTAACACCAGCCTGATTTATTCGTTCCAAAGCACCCATCCAAAGTTGGATATCAGGAACTATCGGGTTTTTTATAAAAACGGTGATATCCACACCTTGTAAAGCATCGGCTATGGCCTGAACAGAAAACGGGTTTACCGTAGTTCTTGCCCCCACCCAAAGCACGTCTACTCCTGCCTTTAGGCAAGCTTCCACATGATGAGCATCGGCAACCTCAGTAGATATTTTTAAGCCGGTTTCTTGCTTTACTGATTTAAGCCAATCTAAACCTTGCTCACCTGCACCTTCAAAATTATTGGGGCGAGTACGTGGTTTCCAAATACCTGCACGATAAGTTGCATTGGGATATTCAGCGGCAATTTGCTTTGCCGTTTCCATCGTTTGTTCTGGAGACTCAGCACTACACGGACCAAAAATATAATACGGCTTTTGATCCTTGTTTAGCCATTCCTCTTTGGGCAATATATCCAGATGGTTTTGCATAGTATTGAAATGATGACTCATTGCTGAATCTCAAAGATGAGTGAAAATTATTAGCCTAATAAACTTGAGGCTATATTATTCTTCAATTACTAATTATGGATAACCAATAAAGGGAAATATCAGCGGCCTTCTTCATTGAAGAAACCTGTAGCCATATTGGTCACTTTTACAATAATGTAATAAGCGATGGCAGCAATTAAGGCATTGAGCCAAAACCCTTGAATAAGGGCAAATTCTCCGGTCTCAATATAATTTCCGATAAGAACAAAGGCATAAAAAGTAACAAATACCCAAAGGATTCCTGCTTTCTCTTTATACAATACCTTCTTAATACTAAAAGGTAGTTTAGGGCTTTTCCAGTTTTTAAAACTTGGAATAAATGCAGGTGCCGTTTCAGCCCAATCGGTATAAACCGCTCCAAATTTCTTTCTCAAAAATTGCTCTTCGGCATACATAATGCGCTCATAATATACCCAGTACAAAAAGGTAAAAGCCATACAAAACCAAAAATCTTGTGTAAGCATGCCAATACCTAACCACATAAAAAAGTTACCTACATAAAGTGGGTGCCTTACGGCAGAATAAATTCCCGTAGTGTTTACTTCATCCGCTACCTGACCTTCAGAAGTATTACGGCCAGAGGTATTTTTGGGTGTGTGACCCACAGTATACATTCTAATAAGAAGTCCAAAAATGCAAACTCCAAAACAGATAAAATAGTAGTTTTCTTCCCATCCCATTTCAGAAAGAGGAGTGCCTCCGTACTTATTGAAAATAAACACGGCTAAGCCAAAAACTAAAATAATCAAAGGAAGTACGCCTCTGTATCTGAATAGAAAGTTACCCTGAACTTCCATTTCTTCCTGTAATGCCATAGGAAATGCTGTAATTATTAAAGTGGGCGAAGATATAAACTATTTGTGTAGCGATATGACCAATTGCCAAGCCGATTCCTTAATTTGTGAACCACACCATTTGAAGATAAGTTTTACCCATGTTTTACGACTACATACAATCACCCACTGGCACCTTAAAGGTAGAAGCCAATGAAAGTAAAATCACCTCTATTGAGTTTCTATTTGAAAAGCCAAACCAAGAGACAAACCCAAATTATCTTACCGATGAGGCTACTTTTCAACTCAAGCAATATTTTAATAATCATTTAAAGAAATTTGATTTACCTCTCAATCAAATAGGCACTCCATTTCAGTTGGAAGTTTGGAAAACTTTGGAAGAAATTCCTTTTGGGCATACCTGGAGCTATGGACAGCTAGCTTTCGCCTTGGGTGACAAAAAAAAGGTGAGAGCAGTGGGTGCAGCTAATGGTAAAAACCCTTTTGCCATAGTGGTGCCCTGCCACAGGGTTATTGGCCAATCTGGTGAATTGGTAGGATATGCTGGAGGCATCAAAAGAAAGCAATGGCTCCTTAGGTTTGAGCGCAGCCTTATCAGCGGGCAAACTGAGCTCTTCTATAAAAAAAAGCCGCCAGAAAAACTCCTGACGGCCTCAATAAATTTCAATTTCACTTATATACTTTCCGGAAGACTAACTTTTCTTCCTGCATTTTCTTTTTCCAGCCATTTCATCAATGGAGCAAAATATTCCAAAATAGCTTTGGCACTAATTTCTTCACCTAAGTTATCTTCGAGATTGATTCTCCAATCTTGGGTTGCTCCAGGAGCCATTAATGAATTTAAAAACGCCCCTGTTTCCTTACTACCATAATAATTGGTGTTATGCGGGTTTTGCTTCAAAATATCCTTGGCAATGTGCATGTGAAATTGAAACAAAAGCACATTTGCCAAAGCATAATCATAGTATTGAGCCGCATCATTGTTAATGTGCGTTTTTGAAGCCGCATCACAAAACTCCTCTCCCCTTTCGGTTGGAGGAACAATTCCCTGATACTTCTTTTTAAGCTCCCACCAAGTTTTGTTGAATTCATCTTTCGATAAGTTTTCAGAGTAAAGTTGATTCTCAAAATCAGTCATTACACCACTTGCCCAAGGCATAACTACGATGTAATCCAAAGCTTCTTTTAGCAAACCTTTTATGGTGTCAACTTCCAGGTTTTCATCTACCAAACCTTGCTGCACCAAGAATGGCTTTTGCATACTCGCCAAACCAATCAAAGTACCGATAGCTTCGTGGTATGCACGATTTGCCCCGCCTCTTAAAATAACAGGAACCTGAGGCGTGCTGTATGCCTGGTAATAATAAATATGTCCAAGCTCATGAAGTACAGTATTCCACCAGCGGGTGTTTGGTTCAATACTCATCAATGAACGAACATCCTGCTTAAGATCCATGTGCCAGGCGCTCGCATGATTATTCTTTTTATAGTCAGCATCAGCTGGTGCCGGATACAAACTAGACAAGGTGTAAAATGATTCCGGTAAAGGATCAAAACCAAGACTCACATAAAAGTCTTCACCTTGTTTTGTAATCCACTCCGCACCTTTAGCTTCGAGAGCTTTGTCAAAGTTGAGTCCTTCCACATTTACCATACTACTCCACTCCTGCCCCCAGCGATTTGGCAGCCAATGCGCGGGTAGCATTTCAGGCACGGGTTGCTTATATTTTTTAGCTAATTCATAACGAGCCCATGTATGAAGTTCGCGGTAAAGTGGCCAAATGTCTTTAATAGCTTGTTGGTTCAAGTCCATCATTTCCTGGGTTGTCATTCCATATTCGGAAACCTGAAACTGGAAATAATCATCGTAGCCTAAAGCCTGTACACTCTTGTTTCTAAGATCGCGCAAGTTTACCAAGCCGCCTTTCAGTTCTTTACCTACTTCTTTACTGGCTTCCCACGCCTTTAGCCTTTCAGGCAAATTAGTGGACGATTCCAAAACACCATCGATGTCATTTGTGGAAACGGACTTGCCATCAATTTTAAAATCATAACCAAACAAAGTTTTCGTTTGCTCCATTTCGGCCTTTATCTTTTGGCTCACAATATCAGCCGCCACCGCTGGATTAGCACCAGCTGCATATAATATCGCCTCAAGCTGCTTCACTTGCAAATGAGTAAGCTTGTCCTTTGCCTTCAAAAATTCACGAGCCGCGTTGATGTTATTTTCACTACCGGTAAAAGCCGCATAAGCCTCACCTGCCTCCTCTGCTTTTTGCGAAGTCAAAGTATCACCTTCTACAATGTGTGTGTTCAGCTCCCACTCTGCTTTTGCTGAAGTATAATATAGCTGTTGATACTCATTGGTGTAAACCGTGATAAATGAATCCGCCTTGGCTTGCAAAGCCGAATTATCTTCAATCTTTTCAGCACTTGTACCTTCATTATTACAAGCCGAAAGCATGGCTAATACCGATAGACTAAGTATTACTTTTTTCATGTGACTAGATTTTAAGGCGTGAAGATATTCATAAATTTTCTCCACTAAAATTGAGTATTCTACACTTTCGCCAAAAAGCCTCTTTCACTTTAGTTTATACATTTCTTATGCGCTACTTTTGAGGCAATGAACAACCCTAATATTCTCTTCCTCCCAAGTTGGTATCCTTCCAGGCAACACGCTACCATTGGTAATTTTGTGCAACGCCATGCTTTGGCTGTAGCCCAATTAATCCCGGTTACCGTTGTTGCAGCATTTGAGGCTTCAGAGCCAAATGTGGAAATAATAGAAGAAGGAAACTTATTGGAGATTCGAGTTTACTTTAAGAAGAAGCTTCCTCTTTTTAGCTACCAAAAAGCCATGGCTAAAGGCATTGAAAAAGCCATGGAGCTTAAAGGTAAGTTTGACTTAGCCCATGTTCATGTAGCTTACCCTGCCGGAATTTTGGCTTACCAGATGGAAATCCCGTATGTGGTAACCGAGCACTTTTCCGGGTATCACAAACAATCGGGTCATAAATGGGGTGTGGGACGAAAGCGAATTACCAAGCGCATTCTTAATGGTGCTGAAAAAATACTTCCCGTATCTGATCACCTTGGGCGAGCTATTGTAAAATTTGGGTGCACAACTCCCTATAAGAAGGTTTCAAATGTGGTGGATACAGAACATTTTTATCCATCCGACTCAAAGCCTGAGCGATTTACTTTTCTACATATCTCTACGTTAGAAGAGCGCTCCAAAAACATTACAGGAATCCTTAAAGGCTTTAAAACCTTACAGGACGGAGGCACTGATTTTCTATTGAAAATTGGTGGAGACGGAGATATTAAAGAATTTAAATCAAAAATTGAAGTGGCAGGATTGAAACCCGAAAACGTGAGAATTTTTGGTGAAAAATCGATTCAGGAAATATCAGAGCTGATGCGCTCAGCACATGCCTTGGTAATGTTTAGTCATTTTGAAAATCAGCCTTGCACCATTTTAGAAGCTCTATGCAGCGGTGTTCCTGTTGTCACGTCTGATGTTGGCGGTATTCCCGAAGTAATCACAGAGGATAACGGCATTTTGGTAGAAGCCGAAAATGAAGCAGCTTTTGCCGTAGCCTTGCAAAAAATGGCGGCTAATTATTCATACTACGAGACAAAAAAAATAGCCGAAGAGGCTTCGGCTATCTATAGCAATACTGCGGTGGCTCATCAGTTAAAAGATATTTATCACGATGTGCTTTCGCAAATGACAAATACCTGATAGATGAGACCCCGCTGGGGTCGTGAGGCATTTTTACAAATAACTCTATTGACATTTGACCTCTCTGAGGTCATACACCCTCAAAATTCGAAATGGAAAAAACTGAGGTCTAAATTCTAAGTAAGCTAGGCTGCAAGCGATCAACCCTAGCAGGGTTGTATATGAATAGACATATTAAGTCTAAAACCAAAAGCGACCTCAGAGAGGCCGCATATTTTCATACCAAAAAGCTAACTTCTAACGTACTGAAGTAAGATTCATCAAATCTTTGATACCAATGTTTTGAGCACTGATGAAGCCTTCGCCATTAGCCGCTCCTATCAATCTGCCCATATCCTGTGAACGATAACGAATGCTATCCGTAAAGTTTTTGCTACTGATAACAGTTACCGGCTCCTTTGAATTTGGATTATAAAACTGCGACTCATACGCTCCTATCGCCTCCATCTTTGTTTCCACGAAATCACCAATATCCATGATGATATCTGGTGTCAAACTTTGAAACTGTATATAATGCAGCACCAAAGCCGGGCGGTAAGCTTCCTGAGGTCTACCATCTAAAGAGGTTTCAATCTTTTTTAGTCCAGCTAAAAAGGCTGCAATCTTTACCAAATCACCACCTTTTCCGTGGTCAGGATGACGATCCGTTGGTGCATTTGCCAACACAATTTCCGGACGGTATTTACGAATCATCTTCACCGCTTCTAGTTGGTGTGCCTCATCATTAATAAAGAAACCATCACGGAAACCAAGGTTCTCTCGAACCTCAACATTCAAAATTTCTCCTGCGCGCTTGGCTTCAGCATCTCTGATTTCAGGAGTACCCCGGGTACCTAGTTCTCCACGGGTAAGATCCACTATGCCACATTTGTAACCCAATGAAGCTTGTAAGGCCAAAGTTCCACCAGCACTTATTTCCACATCATCAGGATGCGCACCAAAAGCAAGAATATCCAATTTCATATTTCAAATTTTGAGCTGACAAAAGTCCATAAAAAAACCCCGGAAGACAATTCCGAGGTTTTATATCGATTGCCATAATAGGCAAATTCAATTTTTACATTTTGTACATACCATCGATGGTAATATCAGTACCACTACCACCAGTAGTAACAGTAGCCTCAGTTACATGCATAATGTAAACATCAGTACCGGTCATGGTAGCTAATACCACATCATAAGTACCGCTTTGAGTTACAGAAATACCTTCGTAAGTAGTAATTGGAGTTGCTGCGGTAATAGCCGCTGCAAGATCTTCTTTAGTAGTAATACTAGTCCAAGCAGAAGCAGGAAGCTCAACAAACACAGTAGCAGCATCCTCAGCAATAATTGCAGAAGTAGATGAGTTACTTGTCCATTTCAACCCAAATTGAGCCAAACCAGTTCCGGCAGAACCACCCATACGCTCCCAAGTAAAAGATTGCTCAGCTGAAAGTGGAGTAGTTCCTGGATCAATAGTCACTTCAATATCTACTGAAGATGTCTCTCCATCTCTATCAGTTACTTTGAAAGTATAAACTCCCGCACTTGTAGCAAACTTAACTCCATCCTGGTAACTTTCATTGTCAGAGCTTTTGATGTTATCATCTAAATCATTGCCGTTTTCGGTAATTACACTAAATGGTGGTTGGCCATCTTTACTTATTTCAAAAGTTTCCAACTTAGCATCACCTGCGCGAGTATCCCATTTGAAATAAAGAGAATCAGCACTTGTATTCACTTTTCCATCAACAACCCCCGCAGCTGAGTTTTCTTCAGTAACTGTAAGGGATGGTCCTACTGCTGGATCTTCATCATCATCTGCACAAGAAGTCATCATCATACTAGCACCAATAAGACCTAGTGCGAACAATTTCATTTTTTTCATAAGTGTTTTTTGTTTGTTATTATACATTAGACGTTAAGTAATCTAAAAACGTTGGGTATAACGGTTAGTTTACCACAATGTTTGCACAAATTTATACAGATTTCCACATTGGCCTAATATTTTGCAAAATGATTAGCTCTGCGGGGCAATAAATTTTTAATTTCGCGGCCGATTTAGAATCCTCATTATTAAAAGATTATTATGGTCACTAACAGAACTTTTACCATGCTTAAGCCTGACGCTGTTGAAGCAGGGCACATTGGAGCAATTTTAGAAAAAATCAATGGTGCTGGTTTCCGCATCGTTTCTATGGAAATGACTCAGCTTTCTCGCAAGGATGCTCAGAAATTTTACGAAGTACACAGCGAAAGACCATTTTATGGCGAACTTGTAGACTATATGTCTTCTGGTCCTATCGTGGCTGCTATCTTAGAAAAAGACAATGCTGTAGCTGACTTCCGTACCTTAATCGGTGCTACAAACCCAGCCGAAGCTGCAGAAGGAACTATCCGTAAGTTGTATGCTACTTCTATCGCGGCAAACGCTATTCACGGAAGTGACTCTGACGAAAACGCAGAAATTGAAGGCTCTTTCTTCTTTGCAAAAAGAGCTCAGTACTAAGAACTGATTTAGAATAAATGTGAAAGCCCTCTTGGAAATCCAAGAGGGCTTTTTTGCTTTATAAGCTTAGGCTTCGATACACCGCTCATTCTTCGCGCCACTCAGCCTGACAAATCGTAAGGTCACCCTGAGTGATTCTGACGATAGGAAGAATTGTATCGAAGGGTGTGTCGTATCCTCATATTTGTTTTCGGGCTTCACCTCATTCCGCGAGAGGCTATAAAATCTACTTAATCTGAATCCCCTTCAAATTACCCTTTCCACGTAGCTTCAGGTTTACTCTTTCGAGTAACTCACTTCTGCGCAAGCTCAGCTCATTGCGCACAACGCTAGAGTTAACATAAACCGTGAGGATACCCTTTTCCACTTTCACCTTATTGGTTTTTAGGTTTATGGCATTTCCTGCCAACTCTTCCCATCGGGCATAGATTTCCGTTTCAAGCAATTTTTCATCCAACTCATTGGTTTTCAAAAATGCCTGAATGGCGTCACCCAAGCTCATTTCATTGCTTTTCTTCATGCTCTATTTTTGCGTTTTGTATGGTAAATACATTGGCCTTGTCGTCTACATTTTTTACCAAATGTGCCGTACGGTTGGCGTGTGTGTCGGTTATAAATATCTGTCCAAAATTTTCGTCATGCACCAGCCTAACCAGCTGCTCTACGCGCACCTCATCTAGTTTATCAAAAATATCATCCAATAGCAAAAGTGGTTTTACACCTTGCTTGGTATAAAGGAAATCATATTGCGCCAACTTGAGCGCTATCAAAAAAGATTTTTGCTGTCCCTGCGATCCAAACTTCTTGACCTTGCGGCCGTCAATACTAAATTGCAAATCGTCCTTGTGAATACCCGCTCCCGAATATTGGTTGATACGATCTTTGTCTCTGTACTTTTCTAGTAGATCACTAAAATTACTGTCGTGCAACTGCGATTGATAAGTAATAGCTGGAGCTTCCTGTCCATCAGCAATTATATTATAGTAATATGAAAGCTTTGGTTCCAGTTGCTCTAAAAACTCTTTGCGTTTTTCATACACAGGCACTCCCCTTTCCTGCATTTGCTCATCATATACTTCCAGGCCTGCTTTGTCAAAAGTATGATTGGCAGCAAAAAACTTTAACAAGGCATTGCGCTGCTGCACAGCTTTGTTGTAACGCACCAAATTGTCCAAGTAAATAGGATCGGACTGGCTAATCACGTTATCCATAAACTTGCGCCTAATCTCAGAACCTTCAGTGATCAAATCCCTATCATAAGGAGAAATAATTACTGATGGATATCTGCCTATGTGGTCAGCCAGTTTATCGTAGCTCTTTTTGTTTTTCTTAAAAACCTTTTTCTCACCACGCTTCAACCCGCAGTATATATGGCTTTCGGCTTCATCTTTTTCAAAATCACCCTCAACCACAAAAAATCCTTCATCATCTTTTATGTTTTGACTATCGATGGTATTAAAATAACTTTTGCACACCGACAGGTAGTGGATGGCGTCCAGAAGATTGGTTTTACCACTTCCGTTGGATCCCACAAAGCAGTTGAGTTTGGGGGCAAAATCAAAACTTGCCTGTTCCCAATTTTTAAAATTTACGAGATGGAGATTCTTTAAATACATAGAATCGTCAAAATTAATAGGAATAGTTAAGGAAGAACTGCTTTCTCCTATTGAAAAAATATTATTTTCGCACCTCTTAAAGAAAAACGCTGATTGTAAATGTCAAAGCAAAAGAAAGATCACTCGGAAGAGGAAGTATTAGTAGATGTAGGCCAGAGTTTAAGCAAGGCTGAACATTTTTTTGAAGAAAATCGCAAGAGCATCACCTTTATCGCAGTTGCGTTATTTGTGATTGTTGGTGGATATTTCGCTTACTTACATCTTTACCAAACCCCTCGTGAGGTAGAAGCTCAGGATTCTATCTTTTCTGCACAAAACTATTTTGAGCAAGACTCACTAAGGCTTGCCCTTAACGGTGATGGACAGAACTACGGGTTTATTGACGTAGCTGAAGAATATAGCGGTACCAAAGCTGGAAACCTTGCAAACTACTATGCAGGAATTAGCTACCTAAACTCTGGTGATTACAAAAATGCTATTGAGTATTTAGATCGTTTTGACAGTGATGACGAGATCCTTTCAGTAATTGCTACTGGTGCTATTGGCGATGCTTTTGTAGAGCTAAACCAGCCAAAAGAAGCTTTGGATTATTACGAAAGAGCTACCAGCGGAGAAAGCAACGAATTTGTAGTTCCTTTTTACCTAAAGAAAGCTGGCCTTATTGCCGAAGAGCAAGGTGACTTTAAAAAAGCTGCAAAATTTTATAACCGTATCAAAAAGGATTTCGGCAAGTCTCAAGAAGCTAGCGACATCGATAAGTATATCGCTCGTGCTGAAACCAAAATGAACAAGTAAACCATATTTCAATGGCCACAGCTGGAGTAGATTTATCTGCCTTCAACAAAGAAGAACTTCCTGACACCTCAGGAATGAGATTTGGAATTGTAGTGGCCGAATGGAATGAAAAAATAACAGAAGCTCTCTATCAGGGAGCTTTTGACACTTTTATAGCTACCGGTACTCCCGAAAGACAAATTACCCGCATCAATGTACCAGGCACTTTTGAGCTGGTATATGGCGCCAAGCAACTTTGCGAAAAAGACATTTTTGATGCGGTTATCGTAATCGGTAATGTTATTCAAGGAGAGACCCGCCACTTCGACTTTGTATGTGAAGGTGTAACACAAGGTGTAGTTGACCTAAACGTTCGTTACGACACGCCTGTGATCTTCTGCGTACTTACCGACAACAACATTGAGCAAAGCCGTGCTCGCTCAGGTGGTAAGCATGGCAACAAAGGTGTGGAATGTGCTGTTGCCGCTGTAAAGATGGCCGCACTTCGTAGAGTGGTGCATTAATAGGCTCCACACCTCTTCTCTAAAATCTTATTGTTATGGATTTAGCTCAACGCATACAAGCTGCGGAAACCAATATTTTTAAAGCGGTTTTCCCAAATACCACCAATCATTACGATACACTTTTTGGGGGCACAGCAATGCAGCTAATGGACGAGGTAGCCTTTATTACCGCTACCCGCTTTGCGCGAAAACGTGTGGTTACCGTATCTTCTGATAAGATTGACTTTACACAGCCAATCCCTGCCGGAACCATCATTGAGCTTATTGGCAAAATTGAAGATATTGGCCGTACAAGTCTTAAGGTGAGTGTAGAAATCTATATTGAAGAAATGTACTCTGACAAAAGAGAAAAGGCCATTTCCGGTACGTTTACCTTCGTGGCTCTTGATGAGAATAAGAAGCCGACTTCGGTTTTATAGAGGATCTTTTTACTTCAACACAGAGGCGATGAGAGCGCAAAGCTGCGGAGAGAAGGGCTCAGCGAAACTCTGCTACCTTAGCGGCTCTGCGTTGAAGAAATCACATAAAAGGAAATCATAGTCAAACGTGATGGGCAAGAGCGGGACGATCGCGCTAGCATTGAAAAAGTTTAATAAAGATTATATATTAAACCTAGTCTAAAACTTTCAGGATTTATTCCGGTGCCAATTCGTGGATTGGCTTTATAATAGTAATCAAGATTAAAACTTGCGTCCCAATTTTTGTTAATGGCATATCTTAAATCTAAACCAACTCCCTTGTTTTCATAAACCCAGAATTTTCCATCTGTTGTTCCTACACTATCAATTTGATCCATCAGTATAGATGATTTATCTAAATTCCATAAGTGGTGGACACCTAATTTGAATAAATGCTTCTGTTTAATATTAAGGTGATAACTCACACCCAGGTAATTAAGTTGGTTGGTGAAGCTGAAATTTCTATCCCAGGCTTCAATATTTAACCATATAGATCGTTTGGCATAAACAGACAGGTTTATTGGCTCAATTAAATATTCAATTCCAAGACTTGGCATTACTTTACCTGCGGGTTTTGAAGCGGTTTCATTCGCTAAGTAGTTCCCACTTACCATCATACCTAAATTTATACTAAATGGACCTTTAGGAGGGGGTGTATTATTGTCTTTTTTAAGCGGCATTTTCTTTGTGATACGAAAGTTCCATTGCTCATCAATGGGTTCCATATCGATGCCTACGTTTTTATAAAATCTTACTACTTGATCCTTTCGTATGTCAAAGGCAAATCCATTGGTTTCGTAGCCTACTTTAATCCCGAGGCCACTTTTGATATTAAATGTGGTTTGGTTACTATTAGGTGGCTGTGCAAAACTTGCAGAATGTCTTTCATTAATAAGTGAGTAGTTGATGCCAGTCCTGAATTTTCCTAGAATCACATTATAATCACCCGAAAATACTGACTTCGAGTACACAATGTCATTAGCTTTATCAGCTGCTGCTACATAAGAAATATAGTAGCTTAATTCAATTTCAGATTTTATTTTTGGAATACGGTATCCTAAAGCAAGTGTAGGTGCAGAGTTAACTGTTCCAAAATATTTAGGGTCATCTTCATTAATAAAAAATGAACCTTCATATAGATAATTGTGATTTGTAATCCCAAAACTCCAGTAGAGGCCATTTTCCTGCGCGTTTGTGTAATAGGAATTGACAATAAAAAAAACAGCAATTACTGCTGTCCTTGTGGTAATTAGCTTCTGCATTATATGTTTTTCGTAGAGAGTTTGTAAAAGTATTTTACAAGCCGCTAAGAAACATTTTTTTTATACAGTTTATTTTTTTTACCCTAGAAATGCAACGTTGTTCAACAACTTGGCTTGCCTCGTCATCGAGCCTCCCCACATCTTATAAACAAAAAAGGCTGTCTCAATCTTCTTGAAACAGCCTTTGCATTTGCAATGCTAAATATCACTTAGTCCACCACGTCACCGTAAAGGTCGTAGTCGGTAGCGCTTTCAATTTTTACATTGTAGAAATCACCTACCTTTAGGTAATCGGCATCGATAAGAACTTCATTGTCCACGTCTGGTGAGTCAATACTATTTTACACAGAGCTTAACCTAATGGAAGCCCAAGTTGCAAATCTGCACCATCTGGATCCATATAATAAAGAAGCTCTCAGTATTGGGTGGGTCTGCTTTTAAAAAACAATATGCTTGGCAACACCATATACAGTAAATAGGCGTCTTGGGATAAATTAAGCATGGCAGGTAATAAAATTTTGGATTTTAAATAATTTTAGTAATATAGCAGTCACAGAAAAGAACATGACCCAAAATCTAAATAATAATTTTTTCAATAATTCGAATAATAATTTATTCGGAAATGGGAAGATTATGTTTTAGATATTAAAATACTTTAATACCAATCTAAAAGGTCTTCCGAATATCGGGAGACCTTTTTTTTTGCTTTTTATTTTCAAAATGAAACAAAGACAAACAAATAATAACAATAAATCACCCCCTGGACCAGACTTCAAATCACTTATATGAGGCCTGAATGACAGGCCTTTTTTTTTACTCAAAATTTAAAAAACAATGAAAAAAGAAATACTAAGAACAGAAGAAGCAATAAGCTTTACAAAAGAAATTTTTGAATCCGAATTAAAACAAAAACTGGCCTTAACAAAAATTTCTTCGCCCATAGCGATACTCAATGGAACCGGAATAAATGATGACCTAAACGGCATTGAACGCGTAGTCGCTTTTCCAATTAAGGCTTTATCTGATAAGGAGGCGGTTGTTGTAAACTCTTTATCAAAATGGAAAAGGTTAAGGTTACAAGAGTTGGATATTGAAGAGGGAAAAGGAATTATAACGGATATGAGAGCAATAAGGCCTGACGAAGATTATAGCTCCATCCATTCCATTTATGTAGACCAATGGGATTGGGAGAAAAGAATATCTAAAGAATCACGTAACATCACATTTTTAAAGGAGGAAGTAACCAAAATATATAAAGCGCTAAGAGAAACTGAAATAAAGATTAGTGAAAAATATGACTCTATTCAACCAGTACTACCTCAAAACATAAAATTTATACATACCGAAGAATTACTTCAAAAATATCCCACACTAACTCCTAAAGAGCGTGAATCAGAGATCACAAAGGAGTATGGTGCGGTATTTTTAATAGGAATTGGCGGAAACCTCAGTAGTGAAAAACCTCATGATGGGAGAGCTCCTGATTATGATGATTGGAGTTCTGAAAATGAAGATGGGTATTTCGGGTTAAATGGTGATATATTATTGTGGCATCCTATTTTAAAAGAAAGTTTTGAAATTTCTTCAATGGGAATCAGAGTTGATAAACTTGCTCTGTTAGATCAATTAAACAAAACTGGACAAAACGATAGGAAAGAACTTCAATTTCATAAGCTGTTACTAAATGAAATTCTCCCGGAAAGTATTGGAGGAGGAATAGGACAGTCTCGAGTTTGCATGTTTATGTTAAGGAAAAAACATATTGGAGAAGTACAAGTGGGTATTTGGCCAGATTCCGTAAAAGAAAAATCTAAAGAAGAAGGAATTATGCTTTTGTGATACGGGACCACTAAAATGCAAAAACGGTTTGAGACTAGTCTCAAACCGTTTTTCGTTCTAATTATGTATCACTTAATTATTATAAAGAGAATTGCATTTATCACTACTTCTCTTACACTAGTCGTTAGAAAAACGCCTCCACTAATTCATCTCCAGAAATATTATTGAAATAGGCACTACTTTGTAGCTCCTTTAGTTTTTGCAATACAACTTCTTCGCGGTGCTCCACTCCTTTCAATCCTTCTACTAATGGCTCAATGTCTTTATTTACAAAGAAATCGCCAAAAATGTCAAGATCGGTAATCAGTCCTTTATCAACATTAAGATGAACCTCAACGTGACCGCCTAGAGTTTTCACTCCTTTTTTAAGACCATACTTGGGTGAATAACCAAAGTTCCAATGCCACTGGCTATACTTTTCATCAGCAAGCTTTTGTATTTCTCTCTTATCGGTTTCGGTAAGAGTATATGGTTCAGCATCCGGGTATAGTTTAGTAATGTGCATCATCACTTCCTGTCGAAAAGCTTCCACCCCAATATCATCCTTTAAGTGAGAAGAGATATTGGTAACCCGGCTTACCACAGATTTTCGGGCTTTACCCTCAAACTTTAGCGGATTTACTTTTAGTGCATCCGAAATGTCTTTAACATTGGAAGCATAAAGTAAAGTACCATGATGCAAAACCCTTTGCTTTTGATGGTAAATATGCTCCGCATTACCTGAAAACTTTTGATCATCAATCAAAATATCGTTGCGCCCGGAAAAATGAGCTTTTACCCCCAAGCCAGCCAACACATCAATTATCGGTTGGTTATATTTTTTAAAATCCACCTTGGCTCCTTCCTCCCCATATCCCATGATAAAGGTATAGTTCAGATTCCCAAGATCGTGAAACACAGCGCCTCCGCCTGTCAGCCTTCGTACTACTTTAATGTCACGCTCTTTAACATTCTCCACATTTATTTCCGCCAAAGTGTTCTGGTGTTTTCCTACTATGATGGCATTGTCATTCCGCCAAAGCATAAAAATGTTTTCGTCAGAATTTTTGAGGAAATACTCTTCTACCGCTTGATTGAAATACGGCTCTATATATGGATTGTCAATGCACAGCATACCTTAAATTTTGGTATGCTAAAGTATGATTTAGGCTTTACAATACGATGATGACATTGGATGAAAGAAGTATGTAAAAAACAAAAATATTAGAGTAACTAGCTCGAGAATTTCGCGATAGCTCTAGATGTGTTCTCCAACGGGTCATTTTTATACGCTGGAATCCTGAGTCTGGTTTTGCTTAAGGTACTAAGGCGTGCTGTAAACTTGTATTACACCTTTTCTATGGTAAACAGCTCCCACTGGTTCTGTTCCTATGTAAAAGTGCGCTGCCTCACATGTCCCAAAACAAAAAAGGCTGCCTCAATCCCCTTGAAGCAGCCTTTGTATTTTTATCTGATTAATCTTATATCGATTGTCAGTCTGAGTGGTGGGAACCCCGAAAGCCTTCGGGGGTGCGGTGTATCGAAGACGATAAGTATTCCAACACCCTTCGATACGATTCTTCCTCCGTCAGAATCACTCAGGATGACATTTGTTTTGTAATTGAAATTAATTCACCACTACACCATAAAGATCATAATCCGTAGCGCTTTCAATTTTCACATTGTAAAAATCACCAGCTTTTAGGTAATCGGCATCTATCAACACTTCATTGTCCACATCTGGTGAGTCAAACTCGGTACGGCCTACAAAGAAGTTTCCTTCTTTGCGATCTATCAACACGCGGAAAGTCTCCCCTACTTTTTCGGCATTTAGCTCTTCAGAAATAATTTGCTGCACGGCCATAATTTCTTCGGCACGCTGCTGCTTCACTTCTTCGGGTACATCGTCTTCTAAATTGTAAGCATGGGTATTTTCTTCGTGGCTGTAGGTAAAGCAACCTAGCCTTTCGAAGCGCATATCCTGCACCCATTGTTTCAGGGTTTGAAAGTCTTCTTCGGTTTCTCCCGGGTAACCGGTAATCAAAGTAGTACGGATAGCCATGCTTGGTACCTTCTCACGCATCAAGTCCAAAATGCGGTTGGTCTTAGCCATGGTAGTTCCTCTGCGCATAGATTTTAGAACAGGGTCGCTAATATGCTGCAATGGAATGTCAATGTAGTTACACACCTTTGGTTCTTCACGAATCACGTCAAGCACATCTTCCGGGAAACCCGCAGGAAAAAGGTAATGCAGACGAATCCACTCAATCCCTTCCACTTTTACAAGCTCTTTTAACAAATCTGCCAAAGCGCGTTTTTTATAAATATCAAGACCGTAATAGGTCAAATCCTGAGCGATAAGAATCAACTCACGAACACCTTTAGCGGCAAGCTTTTGTGCTTCCGTCACCAAGTCTTCGATAGGTGTAGACTTGTGTCCACCGCGCATCAAAGGAATAGCACAAAACGAACAAGGGCGATCACAACCTTCAGAAATCTTAATGTAGGCATAGTGCTGAGGCGTGGTCATCAAGCGCTCACCCACCAATTCTTTTTTATAATCTGCACGAAGTGCCTTTAGCAACTTTGGCAGTTCACGGGTTCCGAAATACTGATCCACATCCGGAATTTCTTTTTCCAAATCTGGCTTGTAGCGCTCACTCAGGCAACCGGTCACAAATACTTTGTCCACCTCGCCTTGCTGCTTCTTATCTACAAAGTTCAAAATGGTGTCAATAGATTCTTGCTTGGCATTATCAATAAACCCGCAAGTATTGATTACCACAATATTTCCATCGTCTTCTTCATGGGCTACATTCTTGCCATTGGCCTGCAGTTGCCCCATCAGTATTTCAGAATCGTAAGTATTCTTGGAGCATCCAAGGGTTACGATGTTGATTTTATTTTTCTTTAATGTTTTAGTGCGCATATTTTCCTTCTTCTAATATCCCAGCAACTTTAGCTGCTGTTTCTTTCTATCACTTGATGTAAAACCATATAGCAGTCTTAAGCTAATAGCGTTACCGCTTAATTCATTGTCAATGTGGTTACTAAAATCCAAAAAGCTATATCTAACATCTACTCCCAAATAATCTTTGTAATCAAAATAGTAGCGGTATTGAAATCCAAAATTGACATTTAAAGTACCCGTACTTACATTATCCACATTGTCACCTTCGTCCGTGGGTACAATAGTAATCTCATCATAACCTACACCTGTTGTCAAACTTAGGTCATTCCTAAGGTTTTTAAGTATAGAATAATAGCCCTGCACTCCTATAGTAACACTTGTAAAATGATTGTCCTGATACACGGAGTCCTTATCTCTAATACTATAGTTTACCGGTGAATTAACAAACCTAAAACCTAGTAACAGCTCTGCTCCGTACCTTCCCTCAAACCCACCCAGAGTAAATCCTAGCTCAGGTTTGTTCCCGAGCTTAGATAAATTCTCAGTAGGTGACCACATTCCTCCATACAAGGTTAAAAAGTAACCACTATCGTAGGTAAGGTCAGCGATCATTTGATTATAATTTTCTTGCAATTTTCCTTCATACTGTTCTTGCTTGAGCCCAGTTATAAGTGATTCAGGATTCCCAGAAAAGAAGGTTAAAATATCCCTCTCTATTTTTTTCCTTTCTGTTCCATCTTGCAATAATCTCGTAGAGTAACTCCCTGTAAAATTGTGATACTCCAAATTCGCTTTTAACATGCTTGACTGGCTAGGGTGCACATACAAGCCTTCATACTTATATGTTTCTATATAATCCTGAGTGGATTTACAAGTCAACATTATTTGCAAAAGGTTTCCATACTTATCTTCATGAAAACGATCGTTAGCAATATCAAACAATATCCTGCCAAAAATCATTTCATCGCTCCGATCACATTGCTGCTCCCAATATTCCAATACGGCTTCTGCACTATCTAAATTTCCTTCTGTATAAAACCGACTGATGATTTTTTGGGAATTAATGGATACATCATAGCAATCTGGTACAATTTCATTTATCCTTTTTACCAAAGACTCAGTGAGCTGGGCATAGGAAGCCAGTGAGAATATTATGAGAAATGCAGAAAGTAGAAATTTCATTAACCCAAGTTTTTCTCCCCAAAAAAACTATCTACAAACTCGTGCTTATTAAACACCTGCAGATCATCTATTCCTTCGCCTACTCCTATATATTTTACGGGTATCTGGAATTGGTCAGAAACGCCAATTACCACACCGCCTTTTGCGGTACCATCCAATTTGGTTAAAGCTAATGCTGATACATCTGTTGCTTTGGTAAACTGCTTGGCTTGTTCTATTGCATTTTGCCCGGTAGAGGCATCCAGCACCAACAATACTTCGTGCGGAGCATCGGGAATCACTTTTTGCATAACGCGCTTAATCTTTCCAAGCTCGTTCATCAAATTTATTTTATTGTGAAGTCGACCGGCAGTGTCTATCAATACCACATCCGCATTTTGAGCCACCGCAGATTGTAGGGTATCAAAAGCTACTGAAGCTGGATCAGAACCCATACCTTGTTTTACGATAGGCACGCCCACGCGCTCACTCCATATAGTAAGTTGATCTACCGCTGCTGCGCGAAAAGTATCAGCAGCACCGAGAACCACTTTTAGTCCTTTACGGTTGAATTGAGCAGCAAGCTTACCAATGGTTGTGGTTTTTCCCACACCATTCACACCCACCACCATTATTACATGCGGTTTATTTCCTGCTGGCAGGGTAAATTCTGTAGCATCCTCCGTTTCGTTTTCTGAAAGTAAATTCGCTATTTCTTCCCTCAGTATTTTATTAAGCTCCCCGGTGCCCACATATTTATCTCTGGCCACACGCTCTTCAATGCGTTCAATTATTTTTACCGTGGTAGTAATGCCTACATCAGAGGCTACCAATATTTCTTCAAGATCATCAAGAACCTCTTCGTCCACTTTACTCTTTCCCGCTACAGCACGCGAAAGTTTGGAAAACATATTTTCCTTAGACTTTTCTAATCCTTGATCTAATTTTTCTTTTTTCTCTTTAGAGAAAAACTTGCCAAAAATACCCATGTTCAAATTTTTGCGAGTGCAAATATCCGAAATCCAATCGACCAAGAGAGGTTTTAAAAAATATTGTTATCCTTGCAGCAACCTGAACGAACGATATGAAATTAAAAGCTGCGCTGCTGATATGCTTAGGCATTAGCCTTCAAGCATATGCTCAAGATTGGAACTATTATAAACCTATCCAATCTGAAGGGATCATACCATCTGATTTTACCGAAGCTTATACCAATAAATATGAACGTGAACGCGAACATATTGGTGCTGATGTAAAAGGTAAAGACAGAAAAAGACAAGATAACTTTCATCTTAGGAGTGAATACTTTGTAGATGAATTGCTCATGGGTGGTGATGTGATATTTGGAGACACCATTTCAGATTATTGTAATCGTATTTTGGACCACCTGCTAAAAGATGACCCTGGCCTGCGACATAAGCTTAGAATATATGTAGTAAAAAGTCCGGATGTGAATGCTTATGCTACGGGCAATGGTATCATATTTATAAACCTTGGGCTTATTGCTCAAGTAGAAAACGAAGCTCAACTTGCTTATGTAATTGCGCATGAAGTAATTCACTACAAAAATGAGCACGTTCTCAATCAATACATTGAAGAAGAGAAAATAAAAGATGGTGAAGATTTATACCGCAAAAGTAATCGCGCTGAGCAAGTACATGCCCTAAGCACCTACTCCAAATCGCAAGAGCTTGAAGCTGATGCAGACGGCTTTCGTTTGTTTTTCAAAAATTCGGGGTACACACACCGAGCGCCAGTATATGTAATGGATGTACTTCAGTACTCCTACCTTCCTTTTGATGAAATTCCTTTTGATTCGACTTTCCTTTCTACAGAAGGTATGAAGTTACCTTCTGGTTATTTACTAAAAAATACGGCCCCTATTACTGCAGAGGCCGACTATGATGATTCGGAAAGTTCACATCCAAATATTAAAACCAGGAAGCTTGAAATACTGAAGCGCCTAAACCCTAAGGACACTGGCGTAGCATACCTTATTTCCAAGCCCATCTTTGATCACTGCCAACGCTTGGCTCGATATGAAATAAGCCGACTATACCTTATTTCAGGTAGATATGGCCAAGCCATTTACCACACCTTTTTGTTAGAACAGAAATATGGAACAGACCGTTATCAAAAACTTACAGTTGCTAAAGCTTTGAATGCAGCTACGGTGTATCGAAATAATGGAGTACTGTACAAAATGATAACTGAGTGGAAGGAGGTAGAGGGTGAAAGTCAACAGGTATTTCACATTTTTGATGAATTTGACAGAGAGGACTTAAATACACTCACCGTAGCTTATACCTACGAAGCTTATAAAAACTATCCTAATGATATAGCCTTCAAAAAGCTCTTTACTAAGTCATTTCATGAATTGGTTTTTGAAAATGACCTAAAACCAAACGACTATAGATCTGCACCGCAGGACACTATAAAACATGATTTATTCTCACTACTTGATAGTGCCGATTTGCCTTCAGGCGGAAGGAGAAGTAGTAAGATTAGCAATATCCAGCGTAAAAAGAAAGAGCAGGAAACTATGGAATTGTCTGAAGAGGATTATTACAAAACTGCCTTTACCCCCTATTGGAGCGACTCTCTTTTTATGACCACATTTGAAGATGCTGTGGATGAATATAACAGCACCAGCTACCGAGATAGAAAAGGTTACAAATCCAGAAGAAAACGAAAAAAATATGACGCAAACTATTCACTGGGTATAGACTCTATCGTAATAATAAGCCCTGATTATGCTAAGCTTGATGAGCGTCAAAAAGATGGAATAAAATACCTTACCACCGCTGAAAAATTAGATGAGTACAAAGCTGAATTGATGAACATATCTGATGATATAAACCTCAATTCTCAAATGCTTGATTACAAAAACATAGAATCATCAGATGTGGATGTGTTTAACGATTTATCACTAATGAAAAACTGGATAGACGAGCGATTGATGCATGAAAATGTAGATGCGCTTGTAAGTGATTTTGACTACATGGATCCTATTGGCAAAAAATATGGCACCAATTATATCTCCTATACGGGAAATCTCTCTCTGAGAGTAAGAGAGCGCAATGTGGCAGGCAAAATCATTTATTCTGTTTTTCTATTTCCTGTACTCCCATTTACTGTTGCCGATCTATTGATTCCTGATTATGAATCCTTCAACTACTTTTTTCTATTTGATATAAGTAATGGCAAAGCCTTATTGGCTGAGTACAATTATTACAAAACAAATGATAGTAAAGACTATTTGCGAAGCATCCTATACAACCACTTGATTCAAGTAAAAGCTAAAGCTAAATAATATGCGTTTCTTATATATACTCACTCTTTCCATCTGTATTCCAGCTGCATTGCTTGCGCAAAAAAATGTGCCGGGATATATGGGTAAAAAATGGAATTTTCAATACCAGGCTTACTTATATCCTTCTTTTAATAATCCTAATGGTGAAGAACCAAACATCGTTTCTGCGGACGAAATTGATGTGCCCACATCTCTGAACTTTCAAAATCACTTTAGCATTGCTTACACCATTTCAAAGCGAATGGAAGTTTTAGCCGAATTTAGTGCTGCCAAAACTAATTTTGATCCCTACCATTCATTTATCTATGAAATGGACGTTGCTAAGGTTTATTACCCTGAAATGAAGGCTCGCGGAGGAGCTGTTGGAATCAGACTTTACACCAAGCATTTTGCCCCATTGGGTTCATACTTTGCATTTAAAATCGGTTATACTAAAGTAACAGCTGATGATCTTAATTACTCCATAGTAGATTTTTATACTGGAGGGCCTGATGAAGATTATACCATTGAAGGTGGCTCCAAAGGTGCTCCCACCCTAACCGCAAGTTTTGGTAACAACCGAATTATTGCAGATCGATTTATTTTTAGTTATGGTATTGATTTTACATTTTTTGCCGGTGGCATTTTCAACTGGAAACCACTACTTGCAGATGAAAGTCGAGGTGACTACATAGAATTTGGATACCCAGAAACCTATAATGACGAAAATCAGGAAGCTTACCTAAAAAAGGCTGCTGCACGGTATGCTATGATGTCCATGATCAATGTAAAAATTGGAGTTGGTTTTTTATTGTAGAAAAAATGACTTCTGGAAATCAATCTGCTCTTTCATATTGCTAAATTTGCCTCCCAATCAAAGTAATCATTATGTCTGATTCTCAACCGTGCCCACAATGTAAATCACCCTATGCCTATCCCATGGATTCGCTAATGGTATGCCCCGAGTGCGGACATGAATGGAACCCGAATGAGGTGGATGAAAATGCTTTATCGGTAAAAGATGCCAATGGCAATACTTTGGAAGATGGAGACTCAGTAGTAGTGGTAAAAAACCTTCCGGTAAAAGGACACCCAAAACCTATAAAGGCTGGTACTAAAGTGAAAAACATTCGTCTTGTAGATGGAGATCACAACATAGATTGCAAAATAGATGGGTTTGGATCTATGGCTCTCAAATCTGAGTTTGTGAAGAAAGCTTAGGCTAACCTTTTTTCCAGAAACACTAATCAGGCTCCGAATTTATTTATAGGATTTCCCATTTCAGTAACACTCACCTCAAATGGGAAACCCTATATTTCTATTCCAGAATTTCCAATTGAGCCGAATTCACAATTTGATCGCAACCTTCTTGATCAACAACAGCCGTTATACGCACTACGCCTTTTTTTCCTTTTGGGAGAATGTTAAAACTCAAGGCTTCTCCATCATAAAACACCCTTGGAGGAACCGTTGCCAATGATTCTGGGCTCGCTATAATCCTGATTTTGGTATTATGAGATACAGAAAATGACGGATTAAATAATTCTATTGACCCAATCACCGGTTCTGCATTTTCGAGCGAGATATTATCCTTATTCAAATCTAGGGTCAATTCAGTGGGGCAAACTCGCGTAAACCTTGCTACTTTTTCCTTAAAAGACTTGGCCACCCTTACACCTACTATTACATCATCATCTGAAAAATGCCCAGACACCAGAGCTACTGAATACTCCTTACTATCCGGATAAACTTCCAGTTTGATAACTCCTGTTGCATAATCATTAGAAGGTATTTCCACCAAATGACCATTAGTAGTTGTTATAGTTAACAATTCACTCTTGGCTAGTTTACGGTCAAACTCCAAATTTATTTTCACATAGGATTCGCCATCGGCTGGGATTTCGTTTTGTTTTTTTTCAAAACAAACGGAAAAGTCTCCGCTTTGAGTGGTAAGCATCTCGTCACAACTCCAGGCAAATAAAACAGCAAAGTATATTAACTTTTTCATGGTGTTATTTTTGAGTTTCTATATTATTTACAATATTGGAAAAGCTAAGCCCAAAGCCAACATAAAAGGGGCTTTGCCCACGCACATTAAAGTTGTACCCACCGGTAAGAAATACTCGGTTATTCCATAAACCAACTACCGGCCCTACTGCTATTTCGTAATCTTTGGTGGTGGTAAAATCTGCGTAGGAAACATTTATACCAAAGGAAGGCTCCAACCACCTGCCGAACCTGCCTAAACACTTTTCACCCCTAAAGTCATTGTAATATGACCAAAGCAAGGATACACCAGCGGTTGGTTTAAAGTTAGACGGTGATACATCATTAGTAACCAAATCCTCATTGATACGCTGCACCAGAAAAGCTGATTCAGAAACAGCTAAGTGCCAGCCTGTTTTTCGGATAAAAAACTTACCAGCGGGTAGCATGTGCTCATCTTCTTCTACGGTATCGTCTATATTTTTCCATACTACAAAAACTTCCAACACTTGGCCTGGTTGTGCATTGGCCTTTTGTAGATCTATGGTGGCATACAGCAGTTTGTTAAAAATTATTTTCCCGGCTGCCTTCGCCATACTTTTTTGATAAAATGCGTAATTATTTTTCAATAATTCGTGCACCAACTCAGGCGTCTTTTTATAATTCATCTTATTGGGTATCGATTCGAAAGGAAGCGCTTGACCTCCTTCATACGATCGCTCAATCCTCAATTTAGATAGCTCACTACTTGTAAAATTAATGCCAGGCACCACCTCTCTATACACCTCTAAGCCATCTCGATCTAGATTTGATGGTCGCTCGTTAGGTCTTAAAAATTTTCTATTCCTTAAAGCGATATACCCTAATTCACTATTAATAGCGCCACAAGCGGCAGAATACTTCCACCAGTTCTCATGACCACTGGGAATTGTTGAAAGCCGAGGAAGCTCTACTAATATTTTATAATTATGTTTTAAGGCACTTAGAGCTGCATTAAATCGTATTTCTGTCATTTCGGCCAAAGTTAAAAAGGCGCGAATGGCGTCCCCTCCTCCTTTACTAAAGTATTCCATATAGTGGATAACCAACCCGACCTCGTACAAATATTTGTTGAAACCTGCTTGGTCTGTTACTCCAAACGTATTCAAACGTCTATTTCCTCTTGACCGAAGCATTGAGGTGTCTATTGCAGTACCCAACAAATCTCTATAAGCACTGTCTAAAGAATCACTTAAACCCTCAGTGGATGGGTAAAGATCTGTTAGGTTTGTCAAAGTTTTTCTTGATTGACTATCAGGTTTACCATCTTTTAAAACCTCCAATAAAAAGCTTGCGTAATACCTTATATCCTCAAGCTCCATATCCAAATAAGCCGAATTGTATCTTTCACGATCACGTTTCAGGGATTCAATAAATATTGTATCGTCTTTATTTCCATTTGCACTTACTGAGACCTCAATATCTTGTATCGAATATTTTGAAATTTTCAAGTCAGCCTTTTTCTCACTAATCAAGTCTCGGATTTTCGTATTTTTCACTTTACCCCTTGGCTTGCCCTCCAAATGAGAGAGGGGTATTTTATCCTCATGATTCCACCTTTTTTCTTTTTGTTTAAATAACAATTCTGTAATTAACTTAAGTTGGTCTGGCCAATATTTCAAGGTATCATCTACCATGGGTATTTCCTTTTGCAATCTTGATTCCCACGCATTCTGTGCTTCAATAAAAAGATTGAGAAAGTGTGCTGATATTTCACTTATTGGTTCGTTTTTCACACCATACTTGGTTCTCTCCTCCCCTACCAATGAATAGGGCGCTACGGCAATCGGCTCGTTATCTAATTTGGCGGCCAACGAAACATTACCATAAAACTCTAAGTTATCGGCAAGCATTTCCTGGTCAAACCTTATTTCTAACACTACGTTTTCATCCAGCACTTCATACTCTTGATGCGGAACTAACTTCTTGGGTTTTCCTTGGGATTTATCTTCGGGATACTTTTTCTTAAACACATTATCATCTGCTGCCTTTAACCACCATATAGGTTCTATTCCTTCCTTGTTTTTTTCGTAAACGGTAACATATCTCCTTGGGTCTATTTTTATCATGGGCCTAGCATCGGGGTCTAGGTTTTCCCTATTTTCAAATTTGCCAGCCTTAAGAACAATACTATCAACTACACCCTTTCCACTAAATATTAAGTCAATTCCAGCGGAGCTTTGCAACATACCACAGTATATTTCCTTTGCATCTGCACGATCCATTTCCTGTGCATTGGCCAGTATGTTTAATAATTTGATGACGGCATACTTTTTATTGGCCTCACCCTCTTGATTATCCGTAGCCTCTTTATTTAGATATTTCAGAATGTTAATATCATCCATACTCACCCCAAGGGTTTTAACCGACATAGTGCTATAGGCTGGCGGCACAATTACCATTAGCGAATCAAGCATTGAGCAAGTAATGGATGTAAACATTTGTCCTTGAGGATCTACTTGGTACTTTAGCTCCTGTTTTTTCTTAAGAGTATTCTCAGGTCTACTTTCTAAACCCTCATTAGCCTTATTGGTAACAAAAAGGATCGGTATTTTTGGGTTTTTCTCCTGCCCAAAAACGGGCATCAAAAATCCCATAGCGGCTATTAAAAGAAGCTTTTTCATGGTGTGGTAGATTTTGGTTCTACCGAAAGTTAGTATCATTATTTGGGCTATACCCCATATACTATGCGCAGGAGAGAAGAAAGGGGAAAAACCCTTTGCCACATGTATAGAAAATCCCCTTACTTATGGCCTGTTTAAGGAAGGGGCACCAAAATCAGCTATCAGATGTTCGCATCATATTCAACTTTTAGAATATTTCATTTATTTACTTTTGACGGCTATGAAAAAATATATCCTGCTTTTTGCTTTAAGCTTATCCGTTTTTATAGCTGATGCTAAAGAACCACCTGTTTACACCAAAGCTGAAATACTGGGAGATGTAGATCCATCGTCAAACAAGGGCTTTGACAAAATAAAGAGCAAGTACACCACCAAAAGTGGCATTTACTTGCGTGATGAAGTGTACGATGCCTTTAAGGATATGTGGAAGGATGCCAAGAAAGACGGGGTGAACCTTGTAATCATTTCTGCAATGCGTAACCGCAATTACCAGGCTGGTATTTGGAACCGTAAGTGGAAAAGCTATGGTGGAGATGTATCGGATAGAGCTGAACGTATCTTGCAATATAGCAGTATGCCTGGCACCAGCCGCCACCACTGGGGCACCGACTTTGACCTAAACTCGCTGGAAAACAGTTATTTTGAATCTGGCGAAGGAAAAAATATTTACGATTGGCTAAGCGCTAATGCCCATAAGTACGGCTTCTTTCAACCTTATACTTTGTTCGATGACTATCGCGATGCTGGATACAGAGAGGAAAAATGGCATTGGAGCTACTACCCTACTGCTTCAAAATTTCAGCGAGCTTACAACCACATTGTTAAGTATGATGACATAAAGGGTTTTGATGGTAGCGAGTATGCTCCAACCCTGGATGTGATCAATAATTATGTAAATGGTATAGAGATGCCTCCTTACTTTTCGGAGCAATAGGAATGGTAAAATAAAATATACTTCCTATTCCCACTTTACTTTCCGCCCAAATCTTCCCCTCATTCTTGGTAACGAAATCTTTGCTTAGCATAAGCCCTAGCCCCGTGCCCTGCTCCATTTCGGTACCATGAGTTGTAAAGGTTTCTGAAGAAAAAATACGCTCAAGGTTTTCTTCTGAAATACCTATTCCCGAATCAGAGACTGATATTTCAACATGCTCATCTTTTCGGGTAATTCCAAACTTGATTTCATCGCCTGGGCGACAAAATTTCACAGCATTACCCAAGAGGTTTCTAACAACCAATCTTATCATGTTGGGATCAGCCCACACTAAAAACTCCTCTTTTTCGTCAAAAAACACCTTTATGTTTTTAGCTTCTACCGTAGCACTTAATAGTCCTATATTTTTGCGGATTTCAGTGGAGATATCAAACATCTTTGGACTGATCATTTCTCCTTCAAACTGACTCTTGGCCCACACCAAAAGGTTGTCTAAAAATCCGGTGATATTATTTAAGTTTTCCCCTAGTTTAGGTAATAGCTCTTTTAAGTCATCTTCACTCAACTCCCCTCTACCACTCATTTCAAGAATTTGCGTAAGCACCGCTAATGGTCCACGAACATCATGTGAGATAATGGAAAGTAGTCGTCCCTTTGTTACATTAAGCTCTTTAAGTTCTTCAGATTGCTGCTGTAACTTTCTTTGATCCTCCTTATACTGAGTGATATTCCTAAATATTAAAAGCCGACCTTTATTTGAATTATTTTCTTTGATGGTTTTGCAAGTCACTTCAAAGCTGAAAAGTTCATTTCCTATTTCAACTTCCACATCCACATCATTCTCATGACTTAGGTCCAGCAAATAATCTACCTCTTCTTGTTTTGCTCCTTCGAGCCCCCCAAAATGTAATCCCGATAAGTTTTGAGATTCCTTTTGCATAATCCAAGCCATCTTCGGGTTAAAGTCTATTATTCTATTTTGAGGATCTAGTACCAACCACCCTTCGCGCATTACATTAATTACCTTATCGCGAGCCATTGGAACAACATCAAAAAGCTTGAATTGTAAAAAACCGATTCCAATAGCAATAGCCGAAATCAAAAAGGCAAAAGGAGTGGAATCAATATGCCCGAAAACACCAGTTCGAAAAATTACCGAAACATTCGCAGCCCATGGCACCAATGCACCAATTAAAATAACTAGAGACTGCTGCCTGAAAACGCCTGAGCTTAATCTTATACTTTTTATTAAAACATAAATACCCGATGCTATTAATGTATAGAAATAAGCAACGTGAATATAATACCAAGGGCCCGGTGTAGAAAGCAACCAAGAGTGGCCAGCGGCATGCTGAATTTGATAATCAGCATAATGTAAGTGATGAAGCGGATTGGTCCACACCATTAATAAAGACAAACCTGCAAAGCCGAAAAAGGCAGAAAAAATAGTCTTATTAAGTTTACAATCGCGCCCAGTGAATTTAAGTACAAACACAAACCAAATAGTTGGAGTAAGTACAATACCTATGTATTCTACATTAATCCAAAAAATCATCTCTCCAATTGTATTCTGGGCAATTGAAATTCCATATCCTGCCGCCCAAATAGAAATAACAGCCATGCAGGCAGCAAACCATTTAGCAACTAAGCCAATCCTATTGTATACCAAGCCTGCAAGAAAAAGAGCAATCAGGCTAAAAACGATAAGGCTAATTGAATAAGAATTGAGTACGAGTTCCATTAAGCGTTAGTGCCCAATATTGGGCTTGACAAAGTTTTTTGAGTTTGAGCTTGGTTATAAAAACCATTGCGCAAATTACATTTTTTTGCCATTCGCTCTAACAAATATTGACGATCAAAGCCCTGCTTTTACTCAGGATACTGCACTCTTACGTGATAAATGTTCATCAATAATTTTTTAAAGATTTTCTTTATTTCCTTGATTTCCCGAAGAGTGATTTCTGCATTTTCGAACTGTCCGGTATCCACTTGATGGTCAATAATATTTTCTACCAAAGCGTCAATTTTATCATGATCGGGTTTATCCAGACTTCTACTTGCAGCTTCCACAGAATCTGCCATCATTAGTGCAGCTGTTTCTTTACTAAAAGGCTTAGGACCAGGATAGGTGAATTTTTCCAGATCTACTTCCTCTTCAGGAAAGTTCTTAATGTATTGCTTGTAGAAGTACATTACAGTAGAAGTACCGTGATGTGTACGAATAAAGTCTATTAAAATATCCGGTAAATTATTCTTCTTGGCCAACTTAATTCCGTCCCGTACGTGCTTAATAATTATCTCAGCACTTTCTTCAAATGATAATTCATCATGCGGATTAAGTCCTGTACTCTGATTTTCTATAAAGTACATTGGGTTGGTGAGCTTTCCTATATCGTGATATAAGGCCCCTGTCCTTACCAATAAAGCGTTTCCATTTATTTTAAGCACTGCTGCTTCCGCCAAATTGGCCACTTGCATAGAGTGCTGAAAAGTTCCGGGAGCTTCTTGGCCTAATCTTCTCAATAGCGGATTATTGGTATCGCTCAGCTCCAAAAGGCTTACGTCAGATACAAAACCAAATATCTTTTCCTGGAAGTAAATCAAAGGAAAAGACATAAGTGTTAAAAATCCGTTTCCTGCAAAAAAAGCAAAGTGTAAAGGCTCAAGGTTTTGTAATGATCCCTCTTGTATGATAGCCATACTGAAATACGAAATACAATACACCAGAATAATTTTAGCAGCTGTAAAAAACAGCTGACTACGCTTATACAGGTTGTTTACCAATACCACTGAAAATACCCCCGCCACAAACTGCAAGAACACAAATTCAAAGCTATTGGGTAGCATAAGTCCACAAAGCAAAATGGCCATCATGTGTACAAAAAGCGCCAAACGGGTATCAAAAAACGAACGAAGGGTGATTGGCAGAATAGTGAAGGGTACCAAATAAATGTACGTTACGCCAAAATCCAGCACCACACGGCACAACCCTACTACCATCAATACATTAATCAGAATAAAAGTAAGCTTGGAAACATCTTCCATAATCTGCTTTCTAAACTGCGTAAGGAAAACAAACAGGACTGAAAACAGCAACCCAATTTGTAGAATTTGTCCACTTAAAATAAAGTAAAAACTGTACTGGCCGGAGTAGGAACCTTCATAGCTTTTGCGCAAGGAATTTAGCTTGGCAAACTTTTCGTCATCAATAATATTTCCCTTAAAAATTATCAACTCTCCTTCCTGCACTATTCCGCGAGTAGGGACAATTCCCTCCAATTGAGACTTTAGGTAACTACCACTTAGCTTTTCATCATAAAAAACATTGTAATCTAAATGGCTTAGCAAAATAGGAATGATAAAATCCTGCATAGCTTCCGAACTATCCGCGTAAGCTTTGCGAATAGCGGAGGTTGCTGTACTTATGGAATGAAAGTCCTGAATCCTTGCAGGTGAACTCACACCTTTTACGGTGATCAAAACTTCTCCTACTTTACCTTCATCATCCCCAACTGGTTTTAGCACACCTTTTTGATACACTTCACCGAGCAGGTCACGAGCCGTATTTTTTACGCTTCGCCTAAAAGCATCTTTTACTTTTGGTGTACCTTTTTTTCCCAAAGGTGCTACCGCCTCAATTTTGTTCCACTCTATTTTATACTCGTCTTCAAAAGCAATCAGGGCGTCTTCCGCCACATCATCATCCTTACGGAGAAACATGGTTTTACTCTCTACAATAGACTTCCGCTCCTTTTCTAACTCTTCATCTGTCTTTAGTACAGGAAAGTCAAAAGGCGCCACAAGGTTTTCATAGAGCCAAGGTTTCCCCTTTTGAAACTCGTATTTAAACTTGACTTCACGTGGATTTATATACACCACAAGCGCTATGGAAATGGCAAATAGCACAAGCCCAGCAAAGCGGGTTTGGTGATTCTGTAAATAAAGCAGTAGCTTTTTCATTGTTAGGTATTCGTCCTCAAAAATAGGTATAAAGCACAGTCCCGCAAATTCGCCTTATTTTTCTGTATTTTCGCGCCTCTTAGCAATAAATTAAAATCCATATATAATGAGAGATGTTGTAATTGTATCTGCCGTAAGAACCGCAATCGGAAGCTTTGGTGGAACTTTAGCCTCTATTCCCGCTACTCAATTAGGATCTGCAGCTATTAAAGGTGCATTAGATAAAATAGGGCTAGACCCAAAAGAAGTTCAAGAAGTAATAATGGGTAATGTGCTACAAGCTGGCCTGGGACAAGCTCCTGCTCGTCAGGCTGCTTTAGGTGCTGGATTAAGCGTAGATGTACCTTGTACTACCATCAATAAAGTTTGTTCATCAGGTATGAAAGCCGTGATGCAAGCAGCTCAAGCTATCAAAAGTGGTGATGCTGACGTAATTGTAGCTGGTGGCATGGAAAATATGAGTGCCGTGCCTCACTACATGGATGCCCGTAATGGTCAAAAATTGGGAGACATGAAACTAAGAGATGGTCTTTTACTTGATGGTCTTACCGATGTATACACCAGAGGCCACATGGGTAACTGTGCTGAGCTTTGCGCTAAAGACATGGAATTTAGCCGTGAAGAGCAAGATGCATTTGCCATTGAAAGCTATAAGCGCAGTGCTGCTGCTTGGGAAGCTGGAAAATTTAACGATGAAGTTGTTCCTGTAACCGTTCCTCAGCGTAGAGGTGATGCTATCGAATTTAACCACGATGAGGAATACAAAAACGTAAAGTTTGAGAAAATTCCTCAGCTACGTCCTGTATTTGATAAAGAAGGTAGTGTAACAGCTGCAAACGCTTCTACACTTAATGATGGTGCTGCTGCACTTATCATTATGAGTGCTGAAAAAGCTGAAGAACTTGGACTTAAGCCATTGGCTAAGATCACAGCTTACGCTGATGCTGCTCAAACCTCTGAGTGGTTTACCACTGCTCCGGCTAAGGCTGTGCCTATCGCTTTAGCGAAAGCTGGATTGGATAAAGACCAAATTGATTTTTATGAGTTAAACGAAGCTTTCTCTGTAGTAGGATTGGCTAACATGAAATTACTTGGCATAGACGCTAGCAAGACTAACGTAAATGGCGGAGCTGTTTCTATCGGTCACCCACTAGGTTGCTCTGGAGCTCGTATTTTGGTTACCCTTATTAATGTATTGAAGCAAAACAATGGTAAATACGGTGCTGCCGGAATTTGCAACGGTGGCGGTGGTGCTTCAGCTGTAGTAATCGAATCAGTTTAGTAGTATTAGCTGAAATTATGCAATACGGAGTTTGCACCCTTAGTGCTATACCTATGCGCAAAGAATCTGACGACACCGCTGAAATGGTGAATCAGGTTGTGTTTGGAGAAACTTTTGAAATATTGGAGCACACCAAAAAGTGGTCTTTTATAAAATTGGCACATGATGGCTATGAAGGCTGGATAGACAGCAAGCAGCTATTACCCATTAGTCAAAAGTTTTATGAGCAAGCAAACTCTCAAGTCCCTTTCACCTCGCAAGAGTTGATTGAAATAATATCTGAAGAAAAAACGGCAGAATTCTATCCCATCTTTTTGGGGTCGATTCTGCCGTTTTATAGTAATGGAACGGTACAAATTCAGGATAAAGAATACCGTTTTAATGGCGCTGTAGCTCAATCGCAAAAAAGCCGCGAAGAGCTTGTAGAACACGCCTATCAATATATGCATACCCCCTACCTATGGGGTGGCCGTACACCTTTCGGCATAGATTGTTCGGGGTTTACCCAAATGGTATATCGCTTATGTGGGTATAGCCTGCCACGTGATGCTTACCAACAAGCAACCGAAGGTGATACCCTTAGCTTTATAGAAGAAAGTGAGCCGGGTGATTTAGCTTTTTTTGATAATGAAGAAGGACGAATAACGCACGTAGGTATTATTCTTAATGATAATTACATCCTTCACGCCAGTGGCAAAGTTCGCCTGGATAGACTGGACCAAACCGGAATCTTTAACCGCGAAACTGGGAGTCATACGCATAAGCTTAGAGTGATTAAAAAGATTATCTAGAATTGGATGGTTTTGCATTTTTCACGGCTGTGTCACCCTGAGTAACCAACCGAAGGGAGGTTGTATCGAAGGGTGAGTCGTATCCTTAATCAGACTTCGATATTTTACTTTCCTTCTTTCAGCGGAAAGCAAAACTCAGCCTGATACTGCACCTTATCCTCTGCTACAAACTCCCGCGCTTCCAAACTCCCTATTCCCTACTCCCGACTGTTCCCGTGTTAATAACTCCTCACCGCTTCTTAAAAATCCAAACGTGTGCTCCTGTATCTTTAAGGTTCGTAAAAAATACTCACCCCTATGAAAGTTACAGAGATACTCCCTATTGAAGATACTGATAGCATTGAAATCCCCTATTTTGAAGTAGGCGTTGCGGCCGGAGAGCCTACTTATGTTTCCCAATCTTTTGAAACTACTATAAACGTAAGCCGTGAACTTATCAAAAATAGAAAGGCAACATTTTGTGTTCGCGTGGTAGGTCAATCTATGATTGATGCGGGCATTGATGATGGCGACCTGTTAATAGTAGACAAATCGCTACCGCCAAATAACAATAATATTGTGCTGGCTGTAATTGATGGTGATTATACCGTAAAGCGCCTCTACAAGCGTGGTGAAGATCTTTACCTACAGCCCGAAAACAAAAACTACGACCCTATCAAAATTACCCAATTCATGGACTTCCGCATTTGGGGCGTTGTTACAGGGCTTATCAAAAAGTTGCTGTAAGTAATTCACAAACTATTCAATAATTCAGTGATTTCACAGTGGATATAAACGCTTTAGCGTTTAACTAGGGTTATTTACTAATGACGAAAGCTATATTACTCATTTCCTTAGTGGGACTAACTTCCTGCAAAAACTCTTCTAATAAAAAAGCGGAGAGCAAGAACTACAATATTGAGATTGAAGTTTCTTCTCAAAAATCAGACTTACTCTCAGAGTTACAAATTGAATCTTTTGATTCGGTAAAAAGCAACTCCACTTCATTCGAGTGGTTTATTCAGCCAAAATACTATATCCTTGATAACTTCTATGAAGGTTTGGCTGCCTTTAAAGATAACAACGGATATGGGTTTATAAATGAAAATGAAGAGGTAGTGATAACTCCGCAATACACACTGACCTTTGGGTTTACAGACGGATTGGCCTGTGTTAAGAAAGGAGGTAAATATGGCTATATAGACAAAAATGGGTATGAAAAAATTCCCTTCCAGTTTGATTCAGGAAGCGATTTCTCAGATGAATATGCAAGAGTTAGTCTGAACGGGAAGTATGGGTTTATCAATAAGAGAGGCGAAATTGTTATTGAACCGAAGTATGACTTTGCCCTCAGATTTGACGAAGGTTTGGCGCTAGTAGAGAAGGGATCAAAGAGCTTCTTTATTAATGATAAGGGCGAAGAGGTTATTAACCTTGGAATTCAGTCTGGTATGAACTTTTCTGATGGACTTGCCTCTTTCGAAACCAATGGAAAATATGGCTTTATAGACAACTTAGGTAAAGTGAAAATAAATCCTATTTATGAGGATTCAGGAATGTTCATGGAAGGTTTGGCAAGAGTGAAGAAAAACGGCAAATGGGGTTATATTAATAACAAGGGGGACGTAGTAATTGACTTTACATTTGACGATACACCTGGATTCAAAGAAGGATTTGCTGCAGTTAAAATGGGAGACAGATGGGGGTTTATTGATAAAAAGGGAGAACCGGTAATTCCAATTAAACATGAGAAAGTTCGTTACTACTTTTCTGAAGGCTTGGTTGGAGTTAGAAGAAATGGAAACTGGGGCTTTATGAATACAACTAATGAATTATCTATTGATTTCCAGTTTTCTGATTGTGGTTCATTTAAGAATGATTTCGTTACTGTGAGAAGCAATGAAAACAACAACTGGGGAATGATTAAAATCAAAAAATAACTTTTACCTCAATCGCTAATAAAACCATAGTCACTCTTCAGAATAGTAACGCATTTTAGCTAAACCTTTGCTTCCTAAAAAATGGACATTATCTCTCATACTTTAACGGGAGTAGCCGTTGGAACTGTATTCGCCACTATTTCCAATGGTTCATTGAAAAAGAAAAGCTTAATTATTCTGGCTGGTAGCTTTGGTGGTGCTTTATCCGATTTTAGTCCCCCTGAATTTCTATAACAATACGTGTAGTCCTTACCTTATGAGATGTGCTAATCATAATATTATACCAGAAACTGAAGTCTAATGAATTTCATTCCCCTCCTAATCCTTTTTGCGCTCACAAGTTCCTCCAGCCTAAATGAGGAAATCAATCTTGACAATCTATTTGAAACGCGCTGGGTTTTGAACAAAGCGGGTGGTTACATTCCAAACCTGGAAGAATTTGACTTTGTGATTTACAACACTCCTCAGGCTAAAGACCTACCCTATCAATTCCAATTTGGAGGTCTGATTTTTAAAAAAGACGGAACTCTGCTTGAGTACGTTTGGAATAAATGTGGAACTGGAAATCCTCCCGATTTTTACGAAACTGAATATCAAATTGAAAAAATCGAAAATGAAGTAACTATCCAAATTTCGAATAGTCGCCAATGGGATGGAGACTATGTAATTCAGGGATTGACAAAGAGTAATTTGAAAATGACAAGAATAAATCTAAATTAATCCGCAAAATCATCTTTATGAACACAACACCTAAACATGACGAACAAATGGCAAAATTGACATTTGCTTCGGTTTACCCTCACTACGTAACGAAAATTGAGAAAAAAGGCAGAACCAAAGATGAACTGCATCAAGTAATTGAATGGTTGACAGGATTTGATGAAAACAAACTTCAAGAACTAATCAATGACAAAGTTACCTTTAAAACCTTCTTTGAGAAAGCAACGCTAAACTCAAATGCCCACCTTATAAAAGGTGTGATTTGCGGGTATCGAATAGAAGACATCCAAACTCCTTTGACACAACAAGTAAGGTACCTGGATAAGGTGGTGGATGAATTGGCAAAAGGCAAAAAGATGGAAAAAATTTTACGAAGCGAGTAGGTTGTTGATACTTCCTGTCTTTTTCAAAATTAATTGAGCACCTACCCCATTGATTCCCGCTACCTTTGGGCTTTCAATAATTCACCATATCGATATGTCTTTCACTTCTTTGGGTTTGTCATCCTATTTGGCAAAAGCACTAACAGCTCAAAATTACACAAAACCCTACCCTATTCAGGAAGCAGCAATTCCTGCTATCCTAAAAGGAAAAGACATTTTGGGTATTGCTCAAACCGGTTCGGGAAAAACAGCTAGTTATGTGCTCCCAACCCTTATAAAGCTTGAAGGAAAAACGGCTACTAAAAACCGCCACATCAATGTTTTGGTATTGGTTCCTACCCGTGAATTAGCCATACAAGTAGAAGAAGTTTTCCGCGTATTTGGCAGTGCTCTCCCCTTTACTTTCAAGTCCTTTGCTGTGTTTGGTGGAGTTTCCATCAATCCGCAGATGATTGGTTTACAAAATGTAAATGTGCTCGTGGCCACGCCCGGCCGCCTGTTGGAATTAGCTGAATCCAATGCTCTTCATCTTTCTTCGGTAAGCACGCTTATTTTGGATGAAGCAGACAAAATGCTCAACCTTGGCTTTAAAGCCGAAATGGACCGCATTTTTGCTCTTTTGCCTAAAAAACGTCAAAACCTACTTTTTTCGGCCACTCTTAGCCCTGATGTGAAAAATGTAGAACGTGTGTTGCTAAATGATCCTTTGGTGATAAACATTGCCCCAAAAGAGGAAAACTTAGACCTTATCAACCAAGTTGGGTACTTTGTAAATGAAGAAAAAAAGGGACCGCTACTCCGCTATTTGATCAAGAAAGGTGACATGCAGCAGGTATTGGTTTTCACCTCATCAACCGCACGTGCTGATGCTGTGGCTGATAAATTGCATCACAATGGAATTCCGGCACGAGCCATTCATAGCAAGAAAAGTCAGGGAAATAGAAAGGCTTCACTGGAACAATTTAAAGCCAGCAAACTAAGAGTATTGGTTGCCACAGATTTACTTTCCAGAGGTATTGACATTGAATTTTTGCCCTATGTGATAAATTATGAATTGCCCCGCTCACCCAAGGATTTTGTGCATCGAATTGGCCGAACTGGTCGTGCCGAAAACCCGGGACAGGCCGTCACTTTAATTACCCCTGACGACAAGCATCACTTTAAAGTAATTCAAAAGAAAATGAAGAAAGCGGTGACCATGATTGACTCAGAGAACCTAGAGGATTTTAAATAATTCTGAGTTAAACTCTATTCCTAATTTACTGTCCAAAACACATTCAACTCTCCTAAATATAACACATGGAAATACTTAGCAAAATCATAATTGGCCTTATCGCTTTTATTCACATTTATATACTGTGGTTCGAAATGTTTGCCTGGACTTCACGCGGGCCAAAGGTTTTTAGGAGCTTCCCAAAAGACTTATTTGAACCAACCAAAGCAATGGCAGCCAATCAAGGTTTGTACAATGGCTTTTTGGCGGCCGGGCTTATTTGGAGTTTTTTCATCGGTGATCCTGAATGGCAAAATAACGTTGCTTTGTTTTTCTTGACTTGTGTAACTATTGCTGGTATTTATGGTACGCTTACCGCAGACAAGAAAATATTCTTTGTTCAAGCTTTGCCAGCCATCCTCGGCATTATTCTTATTCAATTGAAATAAAAAAGCCGCTAACGATCTACTCGCAGCGGCTTTCTCTCTGTAGGTGAGATTTGTCTATCTCAATTAATTTATACGAATGGTGTCCAAATGGGTTACAATACCTGTAGCTACATTTACTCCCATGGTATCAGTTGTCATATATGGAGAAATAGGGTCAAACTCCACTGTATATGATGCCGGATCTAATCCACTGATCAGAAAATATCCTGAAACAGGATTGGTAAGGGCTGCCGCAGAATCTCCAGCTGCGTTGTATGCTAATACAGACGAAAATGCAGCAATTGGTGATACATATCCATCAATGGATCCTGTAGTGTTTTTAGTAAAAACACGAATAATCGGCTTTAGATTATAGCCTCCATTTCCTTTGGCAACAATTGATCTTGAAGCATCAAAATCTAACCAAAATTCATAAACGATGCCAGCCTGAAGTGTGTAATTCACCTTTAACTTCAAACCAGATTGCTGTGCTGATGGTGTTTTCAATGGCTCCGAAACGCCATTTACAACCACACTATTTTGCGGGCCAAGTATTAACCTTATCTGACTAACTTTCCCTGCCGGTACATCTCCTGATGCTATTAGCGTATCTATTCCATTTTGGAAATCCAAAAGGTTGTAAATACCTGGCCGTGTATTCGGCAAAGTAATCCAGCCATCTGCATTGCTCGTATCACCTGAATTGGAAACATGAACTTTAACTTCTAATACATCAATATATACCGCATCGTAAGATGCCGGTGCATCCGTAAGGTTAAACTTCACTGTGGCATTTCCTGTATTATTAGAAACCTGACCATCATCATCTTTTTCACAAGATGAAATAAATAGAGTAGAGAGTAAAGCCAAACTGGCAATTGTCAAATGTTTGTTGATTTTCATAAACTTAAATTATTTTTTTGATCAGTAATAATGCAAGCATTGCAAATAGCCACTCTCACAATGCTTGCTTAAAAATTTGACTACTCAGTAACCTCAGCTTGAGCCGGCTCTTTCGCGGTGCCATCCAAAATTTTGAATAGCTCCTCAAGTTTAGGAGTAAGAATGATTTCCGTTCTACGGTTTTTGGCTCTACCCTCTTTAGTAGAATTTGTAGCCACAGGACTAAAGTCACTCATACCCGAAGCTGTCAATCTGGCTCCTGGTACATTATATTCCTCCGTTAGCAGTCGTGTAATTGTAGTGGCTCTTGCTGTACTTAAATCCCAGTTATCCGAATATTTAGCCGTCTTGATTGGAATTGAATCTGTATGACCTGTAACATCGATATTAATCTTTTCATTTTGCTGGAGCACTTTAGCCAATTTACCAATGGCTTCTTCACCTTCCTTATTTAGCTTGGCGCTCCCTGAAGGAAAAAGTAATTTATCACTCAGTGAAACATACACTTTTCCGTTTTTAACCTCTACAGTCAAATCCTCGTCATCAATGTTTACCAGGGCATCTTCTACAGTTTTGCGAAGGTTATTCACGATTTGCTGCTGTTGTTCTAACCTTGACTCCAAAGCGCGAAGACGCTGAGCACGCAGCTGCAAGGCCTGATCCTTTTCAGAAAGTTCGGTTCCTTGAGCTTCTAGTTGAGACAATAAAGCAGCACGTTCGTTCTCATTTTTTGTCTTGTACTGATCATACTGTGTTTCTGCACGCTGTAAATCAGCTTTCAGACTATTTACAGTACTTACAAACTGTGCGCTATCCTGCTGTAGTTTTTCTACATGCTTTTGTGAAGCGACATACTTTTTTTTACCCACACATGATGTTGCAATGGCGATAAGGAGTAAAGCCACTCCTAGTTGTGAAATACGATTTCTCATGGTTGCGATTAATTACGGTTATTTTGATTAAATCTACAATTAAGAAATATAGTACCAAAGCCTTAATGTTTTGACAAACAAGCGCCTAAACACCTTGCCATTGAGTACTATTTCCCCACATTGTTGAAAACCCTTGTGGTTTATTTTAAGAACTGAAAAGAGAGGTGATTGTTTAAAATCAGAGAAGTTCAAAACTTAAAGTGTATACCCAATTTTTAAGCCCCCAAACCAATTTCTTGGCATACCTGGATAATAGTAACGCGGCTCTGAGTTTCCAAAGCCAATGGCATTTATTAAAATTGATGATGCATAAGTCTCATCCATAAAATTATTTACACCTGCATTCACTTCAATAAAAAGGTGTTTGGTGATTTGATTTCGATAAGATAATTTGGCGTTAAACACAGTGTACTCATCAGAATAGATGGTATTCGCATCATCCATAGGCACCTCTCCTATGTGAATGAAATTGGTACTTAAACCGAAGTTTTTAAACCCAAAGTGAATTCCTCCATTTACTTTGAAGCCAGGCACTCCGGTAAGTTTGTTTCCTGAATAATCAGCATTGCCATCTACAAAATCAATAAATCGATTATTAGAAATTTCCGCATTCACGTAAGGTGAAAATGAAAATCCATTGCTAAAAGCTTGTCTGTATAAAACCGATAACTCGATTCCTTTCTGTTCGGTTTTGCCTGCATTTCTGCCGATATACTGGTCTTCACCCACACGATCTGCAACTAGTAAATTATTAATATCCAATAAATAGGCGGACAGGTGAACCTTCAGTTTTCTATTAAACAAAAATGCTTCACTACCAAGCTCATAATTGAAGCCCGTTTCAGGCCCCAGATCAGGGTTTATTAAGCCTTCAGGAGTAAGTGTTTCTTCAATGGACGGATAATTAAACCCTCGGCTTACATTAGCATAAACGCTTAGAAAATTTGTAAACTGATAAACCAAATTTAGATTGGGAGCCAGAATAGGATCAAAACTTCGGTCGGCATCTTTGTTGTTTTCACCCACATTGAATTCGTCCACAAAACTGTAGCTGGTTTTATTCACATTTAAACCCAGCTGCGCTTTTAGTCTTTTTGTGATAGGTAAAGTTATGGTCGCAAATACATTAAGGTTATCACGGTTTTCTCGATTATCACTTAATAGTTGCCCTTCTAAGCTACCGTTTCCGTTATTACTTTGATATAAATTTTCACTGGTTTTCCAGTTATACTGATCTATATAGAACTCACTTCCAAAACTGAGGTTGGCACTATTTTTAAGAAAAGTAAAATCCTTCGCAAACAGAGTTCTTGCACCATATCCATAAGTATATTCATCTAAAATATTAAATGGTCGGGGTTCGTAATGATCTATGTAGCTATAAAAAAATGATGTGGTATTACTAAACTCATCAGAAAACCGGTGAGTATAATTTAAGCCTGTTAGAACCTGCTTATTATCTTCGTAACCTTGAGCTGCTCCCCATGTAAAAGCTGCTTGTGTTGGATCTTCCGCCATGGCAGTTTGGCCAATAGAACTTGGTATTTGAGCAAAGTAATCGATGTAATTAATTAAAACTCCAATTTCATTTTTTGAATTAATCTCATAGTTCGAAGTAAATAAAACTGTATTTCGATTATAATCACTGTTTTCTCGAAATCCATCTGACTCTAGGTGATCAAAATTTATGTTGAAGGATAACTTTTTGCTTGCCGTGGCTACCGAGATATTATTTTTAATCAACCCAAAACTACCAAGAGTAAAACTGTTTTTTAAATAGGTTTCGCCTTCCCCTGCTTGTTTTGAGTTCAGCATTAAAGTCCCCCCTAGGTTTGTACCATATTGCGTGGCTTTCGGTCCTTTTACAATTTCGATATTATCGATATCCTCGGGATCAAAAGCATCTATAGAAGTTTCACCAGCACCATTTGTAACCGGAATCCCGTTAAAGTAAGCTCGTATTTTATTGGTTCCATAAAGTGTTCTAGATCCTACACCCCTAATCACAATCCTATTTGTATTTATTGCGCCACTCTGAATATATACACCAGGGATTTCATTGATGGCAGAAACCAAATTCACAGGGCTGTATTCCTCTAGTTTTTTGGAAGCTACTTTGGATGTAGGAATAATTACATTGCTTTCTTTTTGATACGTTGACGAGACAATTACCTCCTCAAGATTCTCCGATTTATCTAAATATTTTAGGGTAAAAACAGTGTTACCCTCGGATAAAATAACCACTCTATCACTAAAACTTGGATGACTCAATTCTACTTTCAACGGAAACTTGTAACCCTCAGGAAGTGTGAAGGTGCCATCAATATTAGTTTTAGAAAGTCTTTGACCATCAAACAGAATAACAACTTCAGATATACCTGTATTTGAAGAATCATTGATTTGACCGCTTACTTCCTGACCGAATAGAGGATTTAGAATAGCGCTTACAAATGTAATCGCCATTATTTTGAATAAAACAAGTCTCATAAAGTAGATAAGGGTTGGTTCTGAGCGCGGTGCTGTTTACATTATTTGCTATAAGTAACTTTCCAAATTACATTTCCAGCATCATCATTTACCAATAAATCTCCTGACGGGGTAATAGCTACACAAACAGGTCTCCCATACACATCGGTATCGCTACTATCCGCTATAAATCCGGTAAGAAAGTCTTTAGGTTTTCCTGCTGGTTCACCATTCTCGAAAGGGATAAAAACTACCCTATATCCGGATAGCTTAGAGCGATTCCAAGAACCGTGCTGACCAACGAACACGCCATTTTTATATTTAGCAGGGAAACCATCTTTATCATAAAACGCAAGCCCCAGCGAAGCTGTATGAGACCCCACAGAAACATCAGGCACTATTGTTTTAGCTACCAGTTCGGGTGCTTCTCCCCTTAATCGGGGATCTTCAATTGGCCCATAATAAGCATATGGCCATCCATAAAACCCGCCTTCTTTAACGCTGGTAACATAGTCTGGAACAAGATTATCTCCTAGCTTGTCACGTTCATTTACAGCTGTCCAAAGTTCTCCATTCACCGGGTTCCAATCCATTCCTACCGGATTTCGTAATCCACTAGCGTATATTTTTTCATCCTCCCCATTTAAACCTACTTCCAAAATATTAGCACGTCTTATTTCTTCCTTCATACCATATTCTCCAACATTACTGGCAGAACCTACAGAAATGTAAATTTTGTCTTGCGCCTGATTTGTGATAATATTTCGAGTCCAATGATTATTATACCCACCTGCAGGAAGGTCTACAATTTTTTCACCTTTGGAGGCTTCTAGAGCCTTCTGCCCAACTTTATATGGGTACTTGTAAAGTCCATCCGTATTGGCTACATAAAAAGCATCGCCAATTATAAGCATACCCAAAGGTTGTTTTAAATCACTCAGAAATGTTTCGCGAAGTTCTATTGAGCCATCATTATCTTCATCTCTTAATAAAGTAATGCGGCCTGCACTGTTTTTTGTGTTTGCTTCACAAACGAAAAAATCCCCATTAGGACCGATATAAGTCCAGCGAGGATTATTAAATCCATCTGCAAATTTTGTAACCGTAAATCCTTCCGGAGCGACTGGCAGTTTCCCTTCTGGCCAATCTATAAGTTTACTCTCTTTTCTAACTGATTCTGTAGCGTATGGCTTTGGAAGTATTAAAGAACCTACAGCTGTCTCTACCGTATCTCCAGTACTTTCAGACGCTTCCTGTGTTGATTCGGTGGGCTGATTTGTTGTTGTATTACATGCTAAAACTAAGCTCATCAAAGCGATGATAGCTAAACACTTGTGTGGTTTCATAAACAATGAATTTATTCAAAATAATGGCTGCCCTTTAAGACAAATAAATTCTCATTATGTTTTTACCACTCCTTGATTATTTAGATTACATGTATCAATATCAATTGTATTAATCGACTTACACTCTGGAATTTTGAGATTGGGTTCAATCAGATTTGATAGAAAATTAATGAGGAAAGCGTTTTCTGACTGTCCTCGAACAGGTTCGGCTTGTCAGAAAAGCAAAAAGCCCTGATTGAAAAATCAATCAGGGCTTTGCCTTGCGGAGAGAGAGGGATTCGAACCCCCGGAGGTGTGACCCTCAATAGTTTTCAAGACTACCGCATTCGACCACTCTGCCATCTCTCCAAGTCTCAATAAAATCTTTCTTCATTCGTTCTTAGCCTAAACTAAGTCCTTGCCTCCATCGCTGGTAGGAGTCTTACATTCTCCTTATCTTTGCGAGGGCTGCAAAAGTAAAAATATTTTTAATTGTAGTACAACGTTTTTGAAATTTCATTGTCTAATATTTGCAATGACCATAATTGAAGCACATGAACAGATTTAAATTACCCGTTTTTCTCACTCTTTTATTTTGCACTATTCAATTGAGCGCCAAAAATATAGGAATCGATATATCCTATGCTCAGTTTATGAATGAGAAGGATGAAGGTTATCTGGAAATTTATTTTGCCTTAGCTGGAAATTCCATTGATTTTGTAAAAAATAAGGGTGATAAATACCAGGGTGGTGTTGAAATCACTGCTGCTATTAAGCAAGATTCTGCTTTTATCACTGCGGATAAGTTCCTTTTGCAAAGCCCTGAACTAAATGACACTATTAATTTTGCGGAAGCTTATATAAACCAAGTCCGCTTTCCACTCGAAAAAGGAAAATACATCTTAGTTCTGGATATTAAAGATATTAATGATCCAGAAGAGACTTATCATTTTGAGCAAGAGTTTACTTTAGAGTTGGGTGACGCAGAACCTACTACCTCAGACCTTCTGTTTTTGGATACCTACACTCCGGCCAAAGAGGGTTCCGTATTTGCCAAATCTGGATATGACTTAGTACCTATGGTATCTTCGGGATCTTATTACTTTAATGAGGCCGTTTCTACACTTTCATTTTATGTGGAACTATACAATACCAAAGATGCCCTTGGTGAAAATGAACCCTACATTCTTAAATACTACTTAAAAAATGCCAGTACCAATAAAGTGTTGAACAAGTATGCCTCTTTTGCCAAAAAGACAAGCAGTACTGTAGAGCCTGTATTGGCCAGTTTTAATATTGAGAAATTAAAAACAGGAAACTACAACTTGGTGGTGGAAGCGCTTAACCGTGATGGTGAAACAATCATAAACAAAACGGCTTTCTTTTATCGTAAGAATAGTGCTCCAAGTGTAGATTTTGAGGATTTGGCCAATACAGATGTTACCGGAACTTTTGCTGATTTACTTGGAGGCATAGATAGCCTTTACCTTTTTACAAGATATTTATTCCCAATCAGCACAGATGCTGAGCGCAATTATCAAAATAGCCTTAGGGAAGAGAGGGATTTAAAAAAAATGAAACAATACTTCTATGTATTTTGGAGCCAACGCAACGATTACGATCCCCAAACGGAATGGGAGAATTACAGAAAACGTGTAAGAGAAGTAAACTCACTCTACGATAGCGGCCTGCGGCCTGGATTTATGACTGACCGCGGCCGTGTGTCCTTAGTATATGGAAAGCCCATCCTAGTAGAGCAGCGTAAATTTGAACCAGGTCTTCCTCCTTATGAAATTTGGAAGTATGACCAGCTCACCAGTCGTTATGTAGACATTGTTAATCAGAGTAACAAGATCTTTGTCTTTGCCGAGTTTAACATCTCTTCGAACGAGTATGAACTCATTCATTCTAATGCAATTGGCGAACTTAATGACCGCAGATGAAAAGTAACACTTGGAGGTGGATCTATAAAGAGTGATGACCTTGATGATAATGCCAATAGTGGCTTTGATGACTGGGGCTCTAGACTTAACAATAACATTCTTTTGCAGAATTCCGGTGAAGGGCGCTAAATTTGCCGCATGATAGGATACTATTTGGCCGTGGCATTTGGCTGGCTCATTTCCATACTCCCTTTTAGAATACTCTACATCATAAGTGATTTTATAAGCTTTGTGATGCAGCAAATACTTAAGTATCGTAAGGAGGTAATAATGGGTAACCTCCGCAAGGCATTTCCCGAAAAGAACGAAAACGAACTCAATCGTATTCGCTTTGCTTTTTATAGAAACTTTGCCGACCTGATTGTAGAGTCCTTCAAGAGTTTGACGATTTCGGAGAAAACCTTGCGTAAGAGATTTAAGCTTACTAATCCTGAACTTTTTGAGAAGCTTTACGCAAAGGATAAGGGTGTTCTAATCGTAATGGGCCATTATACCAATTTTGAATGGACGGCCATGAGTATGCCCCTTCTTGTTCCCCACCCTTCTTTTGCTGTTTATCAACCTTTAAATAATAAGCGGTTTAGCCGAAAAGTAGTTTCAATAAGAGAGCAGTTTGGCCTTGAGCTATACTCTATGAACGACACGTATCCCTTTATGCTAAATAATCCCGTGAAGGCGCCCCTGTATATTTTTATGGCAGACCAAAGTCCGCATAAAGGAAAAATCAAATACTATACTGAGTTTTTAAATCAAAATACTCCGGTACATTTGGGCGTTGAAAATCTGGCCAAAAAATGTGATTTGGCGGTGGTTTTCATTGACATACAAAGAGTAAAACGTGGATATTATGAGGTAACGGCACACCTTCTTTTTGAAGATGTGCAAAATACCGAACCATACGAAGTGACCAATACGCACGTAAAAGCCCTTGAAAAAGTAATTAAAAAGAAACCTGAGGATTGGCTATGGAGCCATCGCAGATGGAAACATGCCCGAAACTAAGCCCCAACATAAAATTGCTGTCGCCATCCTCAACTGGAATGGTGCCGCACTTCTCCGTAGATTTTTACCTTCCGTAATTGAGCATTCGCAGGCTGTGGCCCAAGTATATGTGATTGATAATGCCAGTTCTGACGAAAGTTTGGAAGTGCTAAAAACTGAGTTTCCTCAAGTGAAGCTAATTGTTCTTAATGAAAACTATGGCTATGCTGGAGGTTACAACAAAGGTTTAGATTACATAAAGGAAGATTATGTAGTACTCCTAAACTCAGATGTGGAAGTTACTGCAAACTGGCTTCCTCCCTTACTTTCTCAATTTGAAAACAACCCTAAATTGGCGGCTTTACAGCCAAAAATAAAAGACCTCAACAAGAAAGATCACTTTGAATATGCCGGAGCAGCCGGTGGTCATATTGATATTTTAGGATACCCATTTTGCCGCGGTAGATTATTTGACACCCTGGAAGAAGATAAAGGTCAATATGATTCCTATCAAAAAGTATTTTGGGCCTCTGGCGCTTGCTTGGTGGTAGATAGCAAAAAGTACCGCGAAGCTGGCGGACTCAATGAATCGCTATTTGCCCACATGGAAGAAATTGACTTGTGTTGGCGCATGCAACTTCAGGGTTTTGAGGTTGGCTGCGAACCTGCTTCCACCGTTTATCATTTGGGTGGAGGTACACTAAACAAACTGTCTTCTAAAAAAACATATCTCAACTTTAGAAACAGCCTCATCATTATGTTTCTAAACTTGCCAAGTGGTGAGGCTTTCGCCAAAATAATGGCACGTTTGGTTTTGGATGGAATTGCCGGAATCAAGTTTATTTTTGAAGGAAAGTTTGTTCACACTCTTGCGATCCTCAAGGCTCACTTTCACTTTTATGTACGTTTCAATGATATGATGCGCCAAAAGGTAGGAAAACCCGTGAAGCCGCTCAATAAATTAGAAGGGGTTTATCATGGAAGTGTGGTACAACAGCATTACTTGAGTAAGAAAAAGAAGTACTCAGAGTTGTAAAATCACCCCACCCTCCACCATCTAAATAAAACACTACCTTCGCCCGGCTGTTGGAGCCATATTTCTATTTATCAGAAATAGAATGAGTTTCTACTCGCTCCAAATCAAAACACAGCCGATATTGAATCATACGCTACATCTCATCCCGGACTTTATAGCCTATTTCACATATCCTTCCCACAGTACATTTTATTAATCCGGGAACAAAAATTTATGAATGAGATTTGAAGATCTTAATATTATTGAGCCTATAATCAAGGCTCTTAAAGAGGAAAACTATGAGCAGCCTACTCCTATTCAGGCTAAATCTATTCCTCTATTGCTCGATAGAAATGACATGCTTGCCAGTGCCCAAACGGGTACAGGAAAAACCGCTGCCTTTGCTATTCCTATTTTACAACACTTATTTAACGACCGTAAGGAAAGTAACCATCAGCACCGTGTAAACGCCCTGATACTTACACCCACACGAGAACTTGCTATCCAAATTGGCGAAAGCTTTACCACTTACGGAAAACATACAGGACTAAGAAATACGGTGATTTTTGGTGGTGTAAATCAACGTTCGCAAGTAGATGCTTTGCGCAAAGGTATGGATGTGCTCGTGGCTACTCCAGGCCGTCTTTTAGATTTGATGGATCAAGGATATGTAAACCTCAAAGACATCAAGTATTTTGTACTTGATGAGGCAGACCGCATGCTGGACATGGGTTTTATTCATGACATCCGTAAGGTAATTGCCAAGCTTCCGGCTAAGCGTCAGTCGCTATTCTTTTCGGCTACTATGCCTAAGAATATTGTTGAGCTTTCGCGAAAGATCCTTACCAATCCTAAAAAGGTAGAAGTAAGCCCGGTTTCATCTACAGCCGAAACCATCCAGCAGTATTTGTACTATACCAATAAGGATTTAAAGAAGGATTTACTTTTCCATATTCTGAAAGACCAGAGCATGGATCAAGTATTGATATTTGCCAAAACTAAGCATGGTGCCGACCGCGTGGTTCGCAATCTTGAAAAGCAAAAAATAAAGTCAGCAGCCATACATGGTAATAAGTCACAAAACCAGAGGCAAAAGGCACTGAATCAGTTTAAAGACAAGCAGATTCGTGTTTTAGTAGCCACAGATATTGCCGCCAGAGGTATTGACATTGACAAGCTTCAACACGTGATTAATTATGACATTCCAAATATAGCTGAAACCTACGTGCACCGTATTGGTCGATCAGGACGAGCTGGCGAAGAAGGGATGGCAATTTCTATGTGTGAGCCTGAAGAAAACGCATATATCCGCGATATTGAAAAATTGATTAACCTTAAGATTCCTGTGGTTAAAGACAATCCTTTTCTACAAACGGATAAGCCAATGAGCGACAAAGAAAAGAAGGAATTTGAAAAAGAAAAGCAGCGCAAAAAGCAAGAGTTTTTTGCCAACCGTAAAAAAGGGCAAAGTCGTCCACATTCTTCCAAAGGTGGACGAAGAAGATAAACCTTCAACGCCTATTAATTTCCAAAAACTCCCAGTGTTTGTCAAAAATACTGGGAGTTTTTTAATCGTTGCTAAACACACAGCTACTACAGCAACTGGTGCTCACGCCTTATAATAATATAAACCTAATCACTTTCAAATTTTAGTATATTGAGAGTTTAATACTCTCGATGCCGAGTGTAAGTGGAGTCGTAATGCAATTACACCTTAGTTACTTTACAGCCTTGCATCATTGTATATCATTTAAATTAAGGATGATTCTATGAGTATTTTTTGGATTATTATATTGATTCTATTTGCAGCACTGGGTGGTGCCATGGTGTATCTTTGGGTGCAGAAAATAAAAAAAGAACAAGATAAATAGCCTCGTATTTTTGGCGATTATAAAGATGGTTAGAGATACCCAAGGGTTATATTAAAGTGTAAGTTCCCACCTAAACATAATTGTTTTAACCCTGTTCTTCTATTACATTTACTATCGAAGCACATATGGGATTTTTTCAATTACGCACCGAACAGCAAGTCAATGCCTCATTAGGAGAAGTTTGGGACTTTATATCATCACCCAAAAACCTTAAAGAAATTACTCCAGACCATATGGGCTTTGAAATTACCAATCAAGCCTCTGATAATATGTACCCTGGAATGATAATCAGCTATAAGGTAAGCCCTATATTGGGTATCAAAATGAATTGGGTAACCGAAATAACACATGTAAAGGACATGGAATACTTTGTAGATGAGCAGCGTATTGGCCCTTATACCATGTGGCATCACGAACATCATCTTGAAGAAAATAAGCACGGGGTGATGATGAAAGATATTGTAAGCTATCAACCCCCATTTGGCATACTGGGTAATTTGGCCAACAGTCTATTTATAAAAAAGCAACTCAAAGAAATTTTTGACTATCGCGAAGAAGCGGTGAATCGCTATTTTGGAAAATAGCTAGTTCTTTTTAAGTAAACCCTCAATCGCCAGTCTGTATCCATCCAAACCAAAACCGGCAATAACACCTGCGGCATAAGGTGAGATGTAGGAATGATGACGAAAAGCCTCACGGGCATGCACGTTGGAAATATGCACTTCAATTACTGAGACTTTTACAGCTGCCACAGCATCAGCAAGAGCTATAGAAGTGTGTGTATAAGCCGCAGCGTTTAACACAATCCTGGCACAGCTTTTTGCAAAATTCTGCACAGCATCCACCAATTCACCTTCTATATTACTTTGAAAATATTCCAGCTCCACATTTGAGTAAGCTTTTTGCAAAAAATTGAAGTATCCTTCAAAACCTTCATTCCCATAAACTTCTGGTTGGCGCTGCCCTAATAAATTCAGATTAGGACCATTGATGATTGCAATTTTCATTCGCTTACTTTTGAAGTCCTAAAAGTATACGAATCTAGTGAACTGGGACATTGCCATAAAAGACTTTACAAACTATATGCGCTTAGAGCGTGGAATGTCACCCAACACGATAGCCGCATATAAGCGCGATCTTAAAAAGCTTCGCGAAAACCTGGAAGAGGAAAAACCAGATCCTTTAAAAATCCAACTAGCAGATTTACAAGGACTCATAACCACTTTGGCAGAAGAAGGCATCAGTGCCAAATCGCAAGCTCGTCTTATTTCAGCACTCCGTACTTTTTACAAGTATTTGCTCTTCGAAGATCTCATTACTATTGACCCCACCGAAATGCTGGAAAGCCCAAAAGTTGGCCGTAAGCTTCCTGATTTTTTAAGTTTGAAGGAAGTAGAAAAAATCATCGATGCAGTGGACATGAGTAAAGATGAAGCGCATCGCAACCGCGCTATTATGGAAACGCTTTATGGCTGTGGACTTCGTGTTTCCGAATTGACCAACCTTCGTATTTCAGATCTCTTTTTTAAAGAATCCATCATTCGCGTTACTGGAAAAGGCGATAAGGAAAGGCTGGTTCCCATAAACAAATTGGCTCAAAAGCATATTGGCATTTATCGTGAAGAAGTACGCGTCCATCAAACAGTGGCCCGTGGTCATGAAGACTTTGTGTTTCTCAACAGACGTGGCAAACAACTAACTCGGGCCATGATATTTCACATAGTAAAAACGCTAACCGTCTCCGCAGGTATACGAAAATCAGTAAGCCCACACACTTTTCGCCACAGCTTTGCCACACACTTGGTAGAAGGTGGTGCAGACTTACGCGCGGTGCAAGAAATGCTGGGACATGAAAGTATTACCACCACCGAAATTTATACTCACCTAGACCAAACCTATTTAAGGGAAACCTTGCTGCAGTTTCATCCAAGAGCACGTGAATAATTTGAGTCAATTACTTCAAATCAGAGGCCTTGAGTGCACAGAAAAATCTCTTTTTTGATGGAAGTTCTGTTCCCTCAAGATGTAAACACAAGCCTCACAAAAAAACTAAAGACCTTTATTTTCTTTCTTCATAAACCCCCTTCCCTATGCTTGCCCACATATCGGCCAGCATTTCCCACGGCACTTGTCCACGTTTCTTCGTTTCCGCTGTAAACATTTCCAGCACCTTTTGCATATTTTCATTTTCAGCAACCCCCATGGCTTGGCTTATGGTTTTGGCTACGTGTAGTGCTAACTGAGTCGGGTTTCCACTAGCCCATGCTTTGCCATATTCAGTCCAATAATTTTCACTCTCAGCTTCAGCTACTTCAGGCATTTTTGGTTCCCATTGTGTATGGGTCACAGCAGCGGTAGGCACATGCTCATTATATGTGATTAAGGTTTTACCTTCTTCAAATGCATCAAATGATTGTTGCAAAGTTTCACCTTCCCACCTTAGCTGCATACTACCCTTGGCGGGATGATATACGGATGTGTAAATAGTACCAAAACCATCACTATACTGACGATTAAAAAGCGGTGAATTCAAGAATGCCTGAGCTATCTCCTCATTACTCTGTTTGGGTTTTGCCAGCAATTCATTTAAGAATTTTTCACGCAAAAGCGTTTTAGAAAAATTGGCGTGTGCTGGCCAATCTGGGGTTCCCTGGTGATTTGTGGACACTTTCATATCCGTAACTTTCACCTCATGATCGGGTGCTATCTGTAGCATTTTGTAGGCTCCAGTTTTATCCAGCACCATAATATTATAGGCCATGTGGCTTGGAATTTTTTTCAGTTTTTCCACGGCCTCGTCTACGTTACTACAAAACTCAAGTACATACCTCAGGATAAATGGAATCCCAAAGCCTTTGCCTACAACCTTTCTTCCACCAAAAGTGAGAGAAGCCACAAGTCCATCGGAGTTCATACCATCCACTACTCCCATCAAGCAATCGCCAACAGCTATTACATGTTTTCCATTCCATGCGCTATTTAATAGTGTGCCCTCACTCAGATGTGGGTGATAATCATAGTTTCTAACGAGCTGTGGCTCATCCACAGCTACAGCCTGCGAGCAACCCGTAATGTATGCAGGTGGTTGCCAACCCGTCAAAAAACGATGAGCAACGAGATCATTACCAGCCAACTCGCATAATTTCTCATATGTAGGAAGCAGCTCCGGCATATAGCGAACAAGCTCTTCTTGACAAGTTTTGAGGTCAGGATGATTGGCCAGCCCCTTAGATTGAAACCAAGCCTTATAAGCCGGCCAATGGGTATTAAAAAGTTTTTGCCACTTAGGGCCAGGATTAGCCTCATAAATGGAATCAAAATGCAGTTGTAGCATGGGTAAAGTTATTTAGTTATAAACACAGTATTGTGTTTAGTAATTTTTGATAAAAACATTATTGTTGAAACACTCTAATTCTCAGGAATGGCTCTGCTTATATTCAGTAGGTGTCATCCCAAATCGCTCCTTGAATTTTTTGGCAAAATATCCTCGGTTACTCAAACCTAGCTGATACACTATTTCAGAAATATTCATATCCGTAGACAGCAAAAGTCTTTTAGCAGATTCTAATCGAAGCTCAGCGATGTAGGCGTTCACCGTGGTCCCTTTGTATTGCTTAAATCCTAATTGCAACTTGCTTTCATTAAGCCCCACCTCTTTTGCTATGTCTGCTACCGATTTTGTTTGCTTTAAATTTTCTTCAATAAACTTTATAGCTTTTTTCACAGCTTCAAGATCGTGGCGTCTTAGGTATATTTGATCTGACTCGGTTCGTGAGTCATCTTCAAAAAGCATTATTTGGGCGGCTAGCATTTCATAGGTTTTTGCTTGCAGGAAAAATTTCATTACAACACCTGTACCCTCAAGTTTAGACATTTGAGTAAATAATTCATCCAAATGCAATGAGTAATGTACTTGGCTATAAAATCTCTCAGCCGCTTTTGTATCAGTAAAAAGAGAGCGCAACTGCTCATCCATTTTTTCCAGATCACATTCAATATTTTGAATGAATTCATGTCTCAATATTTCTAAGCTTGCAATGCACGTTTTTATATTGGCTTTAAAAGTCAACACATTGCCATGCTGATAAGTGCTTGCGGTAATGGCACTTTGAAATTTAGTGATTTCATAAATGTTCTCTTCATCTTCTTCAAAATTATAGAAGAAATGACCTTCCACACAGTAGAGAAATTTTAGCGGATGAATTTCCTTTATGGTAAATCTAATTTCCATGTCCTCATAAAAGAGACAATCATAAATTATATAACCTAGGCCGCCACTAAAGTTAATCCCCCGAATTATTCCTTCACCCAGATTTTTCGGAATTTCGAGCCAACATTCATCACAATCTTCATGTACTTCTACACCCCATTCTTGAGCCATATCTTGTATAACTTCTCTTAGGGGAATCGATTTTACGCGTGTTCTATTCATCTTCTATCAAATGGGTTAATCTTTTCAGTAAATGGAACAAAGAAACCAGTGACACAGCTAGAATTAGCCTTTTATAAGCTTGCTTTATATCTACTTTTATCGAGAATTAAACTCCATAATTTACCAAACTTCATGAACTCTCAATTTCATTTACCAAGCAGTATTCTTACTCCCAGTCACCTAGGTTTCGTTAAAAATCATTTAATCAGCACTATAGAAATCTACTAAAGCATTTATAAATGCTAGTGGCGATTTTTTATACTCTTAATAAAGAAAGTGATTTAATGTTTTGTTTAAACACAGTAAAAGATACTCATCTATGGTAGCCGTTTGTATTTTCATTTACAGGCCACCTTCAGAATCTGTCTACGCATCTATCTTAGCAGCTGTGAGACAAAATCACCCCTGTTTCACAGTCTATGTGGCTCTTATCAACCCTATAGCTCGTGAGCAAGAATCGTATTTGGAAAAGTTTTGCAACAGCCTTCCAAATGTGTGGCTCCTTAATAGACGTACATCAAATCAATGGCAAAGCAATACCTGGAAACTCTTTCTAGAAGATTTACATGAAAATGTAGAATACATTTTTGCCCTAAATGATGGAACTATTATAGGTGAAGGTTGCTTGGAGTCAGCCGTTAAACTTATTAAAGAATCTGATTTAACACTCGCGCAGTTCGCTCACTCATACTGGGGAACCTTGAATCTTACCATTGCTAGAAGTCAAGATTTTCAAGCAAACTTTTGTACAAATATTTTAAAGATGAAAGCTCTGGATAGTATTGAAAATTTATGTGAAATAAAATTTCCTGACTGGCAAGAGCTTAGATTGAGACTGGATGCAGCTGGACACAAAGTTGCAGTTATGGGATGATTTGCAAGTTCTTACTTGAAAACTTTTTTAGCTCAATAAAGCAGATAATTAGGATTTGACTTTTACAAAGCTGATTGAATCGAAAATAAACCCTTCCAAAAAGGTATGTGAGTCATAATCTTTCACCCATTTTTTAGGACTAAGTGAATTTACTTATGAACCATGATTTCATAATAGCGTTAAATCATTTCCAAAATTAAAATGACTTCTAACTTATTGAAATACTAAACATATTATGAAGCGTTGTAGCTTGATTACCGTAGTCAAAGATGAACATACACACCTTGCCAAACTATTGCACGGGCTATTAATAAGTACCCATACACCAGCCGAAATAATTTTGGTGAATGTTGGGAATAACATTACACTACCGGAGGTAACACCCGTTGGAGTTATAAAGGTTATTCTAGATAATACAGATGAAGATATTTCTCTTGCAGCTGCCCGTAACGCTGGCGTTAGAGCTGCAAGGTATGATCATCTAATATTTTTAGATGTGGACTGTATACCCTCATCCAGTTTTGTAGAAAATATACTAGAAATTATGCAGCATACAGATGGTCTGGTTATGGGGCAGCCTCGTCTGATTGAAGAAAATATTGATAATCATTTTACGGAGCAAGACTTATTAAAAGTAAGTAAAGATCATCCCGAAACTTCACCAATAAAAATAGCTCTTCACAAAGAAAATGACTATAGTTTGTTTCGAAGTCTCTGTTTTGGAGTAAATCGTAAGAGATTTGAAGAACTGTTAGCCTTTGATGGAAATGGAGAAAATGCGGAGTTAAGTGACTCTGAAATTGGCAACAGGGCTTGTAAGATAGGAATACCATTCTATCGCTCAAATACACCGGTGTACCAACAGTTCAAAACTATTCCTACACCTCAATAGTAGTTTGAAATATGTGATCAACATTCAATAAACCAATGTTATAAAAATACATTAATACTTAAATAAAGATTTACCGCAGGAGTTGATATAAGTCCTCCATTTTGAATCTTTACGTATACATATATATCATGGCGTAGTTAGGTAATATCCACTTTTAATAGAATTAAATATATCACTATGAATCTGATACAGCTTTTGGAATTTTTGGTGGGACTTTTTTTCACTTTGGGCATAGGGGTTCAACTACGTTACGAAGGTATTCGTAAAATACATCACGGTATTGCTCCCCTTACTTCTATCCTTTTTTTCATGGGTACCGGATCTTTGGTGGTACTTGGCATTTCATATTTCAACTTACTACTTACCATAGCGGCCAGTCTTGGCTTTATAATGTCCGTTTTCCTCGTAAAAGGTGCAATAAACTCACATAAGAAAATTAGATAATGATGGAAGAATATTTTACCACCACAACCACAACCGCTATTGCAATCATTTTAACAGCCATTTGCACTTATGCGGTGCTTATCACATTTACGCGCATAGCAGGAAAACGAAGTTTTAGCAAAATGAGCAGTTTTGATTTTGCCATGACAGTGGCAGTAGGTTCCTTACTGGCTACTACTATACTATCGTCCTCTGTCAGTTTACTTGAGGGAGTAATTGGCTTAGCGATCGTTTACCTCTTGCAAATTTCGGCAGCAATGCTACGCAGGTTTAAGTGGTTTAAAGAATTGATTGACAACACCCCGCTACTCTTAATGGACGGGACAGAAATCCTTTATGAAAATCTAAAAAAGGCGAGAGTTGCTGAAGGAGACCTTCGATCTAAACTGCGCGAAGCAAATGTGATTGAACTGAAAGAGGTTCGCGCTGTTGTTTTTGAAACCACTGGAGATATTTCAGTGTTACATACAGATAAAGTAGATGATAAATTAAATGATTGGCTTCTAAAAGATGTAAAGAGATGAGCGTAAAAGAAAAGATTGAGAAGTTAAAAATAGATGAATCAGAGCAAAAAAAGTTTGAAAATTTTATAGTAGAAAATGACCATCCTTGCCTAATGGCTCAATCGGTAGTCAAACAAGGTCATTTTATTCTTCGGGAATATGGCGAGTTGGGTAAGTCTGAAAATGTCCCCACTTTACTTGCCGATTTAGAGGCTTATCTAAAAGATTATGATTTTGAAGGAAGCGATTTCTTCACATTTGTAGCAGTATTTAAGGGACAACAATTGTTCACTGAAAAAGAATTTGAAGAACGATTATGGAAGCAGCTTCAAGCTCTCCATGAAGGTGACTCCTCAAAGTGGGACTCTACGGTGTCTACTAACCCACAAAGCCCGGAATTTAGTTTCAGCCTGTTAAGTCAGGCTTTTTATCTAGTGGGGATGCACCCAAATAGTTCTCGTATCGCGAGGCAATCCCCGAGTCCCACAGTGGTTTTTAATCTCCATTATCAATTTGAAAAACTACGCGAACTAGGAGGATATAAGGCTACCCGAGATGCTATTCGAGAACGAGACAAAGCTTTGCAAGGTAGCATTAACCCAATGGTTGCAGACTTTGGACAAGGGCAAGAAGCACCGCAATATAGTGGGCGAAAGGTGGGGCAAAATTGGAAATGCCCCTTTCTTCACAAACATTCATAAATTTAAAACAGTAATGATTACTACTATAGAAAAACAGACCGGCACCGCCTTCCGTTTAAAAAAAGGTCAATGGCTAAAGGTTACCGATCCGAAAGGAGAACAGGTAAGTGATATGGTTCTCTTTAATGCTTTAGATAAAGCGGAAAAGCTTTCCTCAGGTAAAACTTTAGATTTTGAAGAAACACTACTCATCACCAAGGGTCACCACTTATGGAGCAATCGCAGTAACAAAATGATGCGGATAGTGGAAGATACCAATGGCCGCAATGATTTCCTATTAGCCCCTTGCAGCCCTGAGACTTTCCAAATTATGTATCAAAACTCTGATTACCACCCTAGTTGCTTTGAAAATTTGCATACAAATCTTGCACCTTTCGAAATATTGCCTGACGACATTCCTACGGCATTCAACATTTTTATGAATGTGCAATTTGCAGCGAATGGCAAATTAAGTGTAGAGCCTCCTATGAGCAAAGCTGGAGATTATATGCTATTTGAAGCCATGATGGATTTAATTGTGGGACTTACCGCATGCTCTGCGGAAATGAGTAACAATTATAGCTTTAAGCCAGTGCAATATGAAATTTTGGAAAGATCACCTGCATCATGAACATAAATTGGATTGATGTAATAGGAATTGCTGCCGGTGTTTGTACAACTGCTGCTGTAATTCCTCAGCTCATTAAAGCTTATAAGACTAAAAAAGTGGCTGATGTTTCTATAGGGATGTTTTTAGTGCTAATAACCGGGGTGCTACTTTGGACAGTATATGGATTCCTAAAAAATGACCTGGCTATTATTTTGGCTAATGGTATTTCGGTTGTATTAAATTCACTGCTACTTTATCTACTGCTTAAACATGGCAAAAAAAGCACTAATTCACCAAATAACTGAGTAAGGATATAAGAACAAAGTTTCTTCTCTTATTGTTACCATTCATATTAATCCCAAAAAATTTAAGTTATGAGTAAGAATGAAGAAAAGAAAAAGGATGATAAGGGAATACCCTTTGAAAATGAAAATGTGTCTAATAATCCAAACCTTTCACCCAAAGGTGATGATCACGACAAAAAGGTGAAGCAAAAGGAAAACTATGTAGAACCTTATAATAAAAAGAAATATGATCAGGATCCAAAAAACAATAAGTGATTAAAAAGCCCCAACATGGGGCTTTTTAATTATAAGATTATCCTCCAATCATTTCACCACCATTTACATGTATTATTTGACCAGTAATATAGGTAGCGTCATCACTTGCTAAAAACACATAAGCTGGGGCCACCTCACTTGGCTGCCCTACTCTACCCAGAGGTGTATCTTTTCCAAAATCTTTAACCGAATCAAAAGATGCAGGTATTAACGGAGTCCAGATGGGGCCGGGTGCCACAGCATTAACTAAGATGCCCTTTTCCGCAAGATTTTGCGAAAGTGATCGAGTAAAGGTGGTGATAGCGCCTTTGGTAGAAGAATAGTCAATAAGATGGTCGCTTCCTCGATACGCTGTAACCGAAGTTGTATTAATGATACGCGAACCCTTTTTTAAGTGTGGTAAAACTGCCCTTGTGATGCGAAACATGGAGTATATGTTAGTTTCAAAAGTTTCCTCCAATTGCGGATCATCAATCTCTTCCAGTCCATTTTGCGGAAACTGCACAGCTGCATTATTCACTAAAATGTCAATCTTACCAAATTCATCCAGGGTTTCTTTCACCATTTTCTTACAGAAGCTCTTATGCTTAATGTCTCCTGAAATTACCAGACACTTTTGGCCTTCTTCTTTTACCATACGGCTGGTTTCTTTGGCATCCTCATCCTCATCGAGATAAACTATGGCCACGTCTGCTCCTTCTCGTGCAAAGTGTACTGCTACCGCTCTCCCTATTCCGCTATCGCCCCCAGTTATTAAAGCCGTTTTTCCTTTTAGCTTTTCACTCCCTTTATATCCCTTTCGGATAATTTCGGGCTTAGGGTTCATTTCATGCTCTTTGCCGGGCTGCTCATCCTGACCTTGTTCCGGCAATTTCTTTGGCTTTCCCATATCAGATTATTTACTATTGCTCTTTAAAAATGTTTATACTTTCAAGTTTTTCAGTAGCTGGCCCGGCCAATACTTTCCCGTCTATCCCAAAGCGGCTTCCATGACACCCACAATCCCATGTTTTTGCCACATTATTGAAATGCACAACACAGCCCATATGTGTGCATAATGCTGACACCGTATGGAGCTCTCCATTTTCATCTTTGTAAACCGCTACATTTTCTCCATCCTTATGTATCACTTTAGCAGAATTTGGCTTCATATCATCGGTGGTTGTTTCACTGATACCAAACTTATCTGCTACTAAGTGTTTGATGGTAGTAACACCTTTATTTACAGCCGTTTTTAACGTAGAGGGGCTAAGACGTTTCGGATCAAATAATTCTTCCCAGTTATGACTTCCCTTTGTAATTAATGCTGTATTTAGAATTGCGCTTATTATACTATATGTGAGCCCATCCCCAGCAAAACCCGTAGCGATAAATGAATTTTTATGTATTGGATCTTTACCAATTAACGGCAATCCATCTGGTGAAGTGAAAAGCGTGCTACACCAGCTGTAATTCATTTCTTTTATATTGAGATTTTCCAATGCAAAATTTCGAAGCTTGTCCATTTGATTCTGATCAGAAAGCTTCTCTCCGGTCTTTTGATCAAAGCCACCTACAATAAACATAGATTTACCGTTCTCTTCGTAATTACGAGTGTAGTGATATGGTTCGGCAAAATCATAAAATAATCCTTTCGCTACATCTTCTCCACTTTCGCCAGCCATCACATAAGAGTTATGATTCTTAAGCTCTAGCTGAAGTGGGTTTTCATTAATAGGAATATGAGTGGCCTGCACTATATATTTTGCTTTTACAGATGAGCCCTCTTCAGTTTTAACTCTAATTTGTTCTCCCTCTTCCTTAAAGTTAACAACTCGCGTTTGCTCAAATATTTGTCCGCCCTTTTCTACAAAAGCTTTAGTTAAACCCTTGACAAATCCTGCCGCGTTTAAAGTGGCTTGATTATCTATTCTAAAAGCCTTCTTGCATTTAAACGGTATATCTGTCAGGTCGGCATCTTTGGTAATAGCTCCCAGTTGATCCATAGCATTACGCTCCTTCTTCAGATGATTCACCTGATCATCATTCGTAGCGTAATAGTAGGCTGGAACTCTTTCATAGTCCGCGACAATAGCATTATTTGCCATTAAGAACTCTACAGTTTCCCGAGCCAATAAGGTTGCATAAAGTAATTGTATAGCCTTTAACTCACCAAAACTGGAAATTACATTGTGGTAATGCGCATCTAAGAATGAAGTTAGGTGCCCTGAAGTATGTCCGGTAACGCCAGTAGCTATTTTATTTGCTTCTAATAAGATTACCCTTCGCCCAGCTTCTTGTAAAAGATAGGCAGTAGTAATGCCGGTAATGCCTCCACCTACTACACAAACATCTGCATTTAAATCCTCTTTAAGAGGTGGGTAATAAGTTTCTTCAGTATTCTTTAACCAAGGAGTATTCATATTATAATATTTTAAGGTATAATTTATTAAACCTTAAAACCCGCATATGTTCACGAATAATAGAAGGATTTAGCACTAAACTCACACCCTCCTTTCCTTTTCAACTTAGGATTGTATCTCCACTTTTCAGTCAGCATACATTGACTATTGTCCTAACCTATGCTCCATTGTTCCAAAAGCAAAAAATATTACCCCAAAAGACTTTTGTTACAACCACTTACAAACATATTCGATCTTAGCAATGTTGATCTATGTAGTATAAAAAATTGAAACTTTAGTTGATTGCGATTACCACATTCTTCGGTTCATAGCACTAGTATTAAAAACTTTTAAATGGAGTCTGGATTGATGGTAAAGCAGTAATAATAGAAAGATGGGGATGAGATGATATCGAGTATAGTTAAAAAAATAAAAAATCTTCTCATAATACATTACCTACAAAAAAACAATTAAGCCTTAAAGGCTATTAAGATAAAGGCTAAAAAAAAGTGGCCAAATTAGCTCATCCAAAAAATGACGGTATGACCACCTATTTCCGCCCGGTAGTTCAGATGTTTAATTTTTAAATATTCAATTATGAAAAATGAAAATGTGTCTCAGGACAAGGATCGTGCTGCTAACCAACCAAAGGCTACAGCCAAAAAAGAGGAAAAAGGTAGATCTACTCATTCGGAAAAGAGTAGCCAAAATCCACAACAGGATAAGAAAAGTGGTACATCTACCTCAGAGAGAGGTACCAAAAAGTAGTGCTTAGGTTTAGGTTTGGTTGAAGAAAGGGGAAACCTATATAGTGGTTTCCCCTTTCTATTTTTAATAGTATTAATTACTTTTCAAAAAGATACTTCCAATAACGCTTAGGCACCTGCTGAATGTGTAACTTCATGTTTTTCCGTGCCTTAATATTTACAGAATCAAAGTACTCTTTCCACAATTGCTGATATTCCATTTCATCTATATGCAGCAAATCCGATGACAATTTTTCCGCATTCAGGCTGTTGTCCAAATTGAGTTCTATAAATTCCATCTGATGTAAATCATAGTGAAGACCATATTTACGCTTCACATCATAAATCACCCACTTTTGGTCGGCATATCTCTTTTCAAAATGATTACCTATTAAAGGCATTACATCAAAATCCGGTTCAATAGCTGCAAACCAAATATCATCCGCCAATCTTTGAAACCTTACAAAAGCATGCATTCGGTGAACCTCTCTACTTATTTCCTTATTTATCTGCTTTACTCGCAAAAGGTTTGGATTGCGATAATCCCCCTTTACAGCAGCAGGCTTGGTCAATAATAATTCGATTGATCGAAAAATCAACATTTCCCGATCTTCTTTTTCCGAAAGAAACACGCGAAACAACTGACCAAAAAACCTTTTATCCAGAGCTTTTATTTTTTTAATAACTCGATTAGCGCGAACAGAATCTGAAATTACATGAAAGGTTTCACCAAAAAGTGGGGGCGTATAGTTTTTCTGCTGCTTTATCTCCAGCGGCTGTTGCTTAGTGCTATAAATTTCAAATATCACACTAATCAATCCTTCAAAAGTTCCATCATATGTATAAGCCGTCTCTCTCATCAAAAAAGACTTAACTGCCCCTGCCCTTTTTGCACCGTTTGTGAAATAAGTTGATGGCGAAGGTTTTCAGGTTTCCAATCCTTTGCACCTACAGTATGGTTTATTCCTGTAATAAAATAGCGGGCTCGTTTCCATACCAAACCAATTTTCTTTAGGTGCTCTTCACGAAGCTTTCCAAATCTGCGGCTATGTACTATCATCTTTGCGGATTTCACTCCTATACCCGGTATCCGCAAAATCATTTCATAAGGGTCGGTATTAATATTTACCGGGAAAAAATGCGGATTGCGCAGCGCCCATCCTACTTTTGGATCTAGTTGTAAATCCAAATCGGGTTGAGTTTCATCCACAATTTCATTAGCATCAAAACCATAAAATCGCATTAACCAATCAGCCTGGTACAAACGATGTTCACGCTGTAAGGGTGGTTTTATTAAAGCAGGCAAGCGGTTATCGTCACTTACAGGAATATAGCCCGAATAATAGACTCGCTTTAAGCGCTGCTCTTTATAAAGAGACTTGCTAAGTTGCAAAATATTGAAATCTGTTTCGGGAGATGCGCCAATAACTAGCTGAGTGCTTTGTCCTCCGGGACTAAAGAGCGGTGCACTTTTCACTATTCTTTTCTCCGCTTTGTACCCACTAATCTTTTCTTTCAAAAAATTCATGGGGTCATACACCTCCTTGTAATTTTTCTCCGGAGCAATTTTTTTTAAGCTAATTTCGGAGGGAATTTCCAAATTCACACTTAAGCGATCAGCGTATAACCCTGCCTCGTGTAATAAATCATCGCTGGCTCCCGGAATAGCTTTTAAATGAATGTATCCATTAAACTTATGTTCGATGCGTAGCTTCTTGGCTATGCGAACCAAACGCTCCATGGTAAAATCAGCATTTTTAAAAATGCCACTACTTAAAAACAAGCCCTCAATATAATTTCTTCGATAAAAATTGATGGTAAGATCTACCACTTCTTGCACGGTAAAAGCTGCTCGCTTCACATCGTTACTTTTGCGACTCACGCAATACGCACAGTCAAAAATACAGTGGTTGGTCAATAATATTTTAAGAAGCGAAACACAACGGCCATCTTCGGTATAGCTATGGCAGATACCCATTCCGGTAGCATTTCCTAAACCCTTATTGCTGTTCGCTCTTTTACTACCGCTACTAGAGCAACTTACATCATATTTAGCAGCATCCGCCAGGATTTGAAGCTTCTCCTTTACACGCTCATTCATACCGATTTCACCAAAATTTATCAATGGCTAATTTAGAATGCAAGCCAAGAACTAACTGTTCGAATAGCCCTTATTCTGGTTCCAAAAACAAATTTTATAGCATATCTATGAAGCGGATCTATGCTGTTCCCAAGAGACTACAAACCCGGGAGTTAATCAGTTTTATTATAAACTAATAGCCGTCTTTGTGGTTATCATACAAACTAAAATTCTCTTAAAATGAGCAGTGAAAATTTACAAGGCGAAAAAGCCTTAAAGAAATTAAAGGATATAGTAAACGATGTAAATATCGCGATGATGTGTACCACTCAAAAAGATAATAGCATACACAGTCGCCCTATGGCCACCGCTGGTATTGATAATGATGGAACCATTTGGTTTTTTACCAATGAGGGTTCGGAAAAAGTAAAAGAGATTGAAAATGACAATGGACTTTGTTTATGCTACAGCGAACCTAAAAATAATACCTATGCCTGTGTAATGGGCAAGGCAAAAGCCGTAGACAATAAGGCTAAGGAAAAGGAACTATGGAATCCAATACTAAAAGCCTGGTTTCCTAAAGGATTGGAGGATCCTAATATGACCTTACTAAAGGTATCTCCAAATCATGCAGAATACTGGGATGCTAATGACAGCAAGATGGTGGTGTTTCTTAAAATTGCCAAGGCCGCTATCACCGGAAAATCCTATGATGCCGAAGACTCTCATGGAGAAATGAAATTGTAACTCTCCCTAAGGGTTCTTTTTGCCTTAAGCTCATAATCTTTAAGGCCATCTTAAATAATTATTTAAGTGTGATTCCCGCAGAAGAAAGAAAGCAGTCCGCTAACATGCGTGGCTGCTTTCTCATTTATAGCTTAGGCTGTTGAAAATAGGAACAAACTTTTGAACCCATTAAGCTGAAACATACTACGGATACTTACGAATGTAAGTATAGATAATACTTATTGCAATTCATTAATCTATTATAAAAAACTATATAACTATGCAGTGTTAAATCAATCCAATAAATCGGCTTATGAAAAGAATCATATTATTTTCAGTAACGCTCCTAGCCTTATCGGCATACGCACAACCCAGCACTGGTGACATTTCAAAATGTCCGGTAATGCATGGAAGCGCTGCCTCGGCAGGAGTTACCAATGAACCAAAACTACACGGAACTACCAATAAAGACTGGTGGCCAAACCAATTAGACTTAAGCGTACTTAGACAAAACTCTTCTCTTTCTAACCCCATGGGTGAGGATTTTGATTATAGAGAAGCCTTTAACAGCCTGGATTACGAAGCAGTAAAAAAAGATTTACGCGAAGTAATGACTCAATCTCAGGACTGGTGGCCGGCAGACTTTGGACACTACGGCCCATTGTTTGTCCGCATGGCTTGGCACAGTGCCGGAACTTATCGTACGGGTGACGGCCGTGGAGGCTCACGTGAAGGACAACAGCGCTTTGCCCCACTCAATAGCTGGCCCGATAACGTAAATCTTGACAAAGCGCGCAGGCTGATATGGCCTGTGAAGCAGAAATACGGAAATAAAATTTCTTGGGCTGACCTTATGATCCTTACTGGAAATGTAGCTTTAGAAGATATGGGCTTCGAAACCATAGGTTTTAGTGGAGGTCGTGAAGATATGTGGGAACCACGCAGCACTGTATACTGGGGTTCTGAAACCAAATGGCTTGATGACCAACGTTATTCTGGCGATCGCCAATTAGAAACACCATTGGCAGCGGTGCAAATGGGGCTTATTTATGTAAACCCAGAAGGCCCTAATGGAAATCCTGATCCGGTAGCTGCAGCAATTGATATTCGTGAAACTTTTGGCAGAATGGGTATGAACGATGAAGAAACCGTAGCGCTTATTGCTGGTGGTCATTCTTTTGGAAAAACACATGGTGCAGGTGATGCTTCACATGTAGGTGCCGACCCCGAAGCTGCTGACATTATTGATCAAGGTTTTGGTTGGAAAAGCTCTTATAATTCAGGAAAGGGAACGGATGCTATTTCCTCAGGTTTAGAAGTAACCTGGACCTCTACCCCGGCCAAATGGAGTCATGACTTTTTTGAAAGCCTATATGCTACAGATTGGGAATTGACTAAAAGCCCTGCTGGTGCTCATCAATGGGTGGCCAAAGATCCTGCCTTTATGGTACCCGATGCTTTTGATGAAACTAAAGGTCATAAACCAACTATGCTTACCACCGATTTATCACTTCGTTATGATTCGGCTTATGGAGTTATTTCAAAGCGATTTTTGGACAACCCAGAAGAATTTGAAAAAGCTTTCGCTAAAGCCTGGTTCAAACTTACCCACCGCGACATGGGACCAAGCTCATTATACCTAGGTCCAGAAGTGCCAAAAGAAGAATTTATCTGGCAAGATCCTATTCCTGCTTTAGATCATACAGTAATTGATGCCAATGATATTGCTGACTTAAAGTCAAAAATTTTGGAATCGGGACTTACTACTAGCGAACTGGTAAGTACGGCTTGGGCTTCTGCTTCTACCTTTCGTGGTAGCGATATGAAAGGTGGTGCAAACGGTGCCCGCATTAGGCTTGAGCCACAAAGAAGCTGGGAAGCTAACAATCCTGAACAATTGGAAAAGGTGTTGAAGAAGCTGGAAAAAATTCAGAAGAAATTCAATTCAAAGTCAGAGGGCAAAAAAGTATCAATGGCCGATCTTATCGTATTAGGCGGAAGCGCAGCGGTGGAAAAAGCAGCTAACGATGCAGGTTATGATATTGAAGTTCCCTTTACCCCTGGCCGCATGGATGCCACACAAGAGCAAACTGATGTGGAAGGTATGGCAGTGCTTGAGCCCATGGCTGATGGATTTCGTAGTTACCTAAAAACGCAATACGCTATCCCTACGGAGGCATTACTTGTAGACAAAGCTCAAATGCTAAATCTTACCGCTCCGGAAATGACAGTGCTCGTTGGTGGTATGCGCGCCTTAGATGCTAATTATGATCATAGCGGATATGGTATTTTGACCAGCACCCCTGGGACGCTTAACAATGATTTCTTTGTGAATCTATTGGACATGAGCACCAAATGGGAAGCCGCTTCAGAAAATAAAGAAATTTTTGAAGGAAAGGACCGAGCCACTGGCGAAACAAAATGGACTGCCACCCGAGCAGATCTTATTTTCGGATCTAACTCTGAACTCAGAGCTTTGGCCGAAGTATACGCCAGCAATGATGCTAAAGAAAAGTTTGTAAACGACTTTGTAGCAGCGTGGACCAAGGTGATGACCCTTGACCGATTTGACTTGCTATAAGCAAGCATTAGAATTCTCAAAAACGAAAGCCGGTCAATTGATCGGCTTTTTTGTTTCTTTAAACCCAAAATTCTCGGAACTCTGCCTAAAGACTATGATTAGAAAAAGCCTTTCTATTCTTCCACTACTTATTGCTTTTATAGGTTGTAATGGCTTCTTAATTGCCTGGGTACAGGCAAATGCTAGTGAATGCTCCACCCAACTCCACATAAGTGACGTGCAAGGCATTATCGTTACCGAATCAGGAATTTATATAGGCTTAGGTTACTATAGTCGAATTCAAAAGTATGACCTACATGATTCATACATAGACTGCTGGGAGACTGACACGGATTCTAAAGAGTTCGAATTTATAATATGAACTGAATAGAAAGTTTGTAAAGATTAGTATTTAACCGTAAAGTTAGTGAGTTAAAACCCGCCACCACGCATCGTACCATAAAATCACACTCCAAGTCAAATATCAGATGAATAAAATCAATGTAAAAAAGAAGCAAATCCTGCAAAGTAAAGGTAACCTGCATAGTCAGGCATATATTGTAGAATCTGGTTTACTCAGAAGTTATACCATTGATGAAAATGGGAAAGAACATATTTTTATGTTCGGCCCTGAGGGGTGGATAGTTACCGACTATGCTGCCGCAGATGAACCTTGCGATTTGTACATTGATGCCTTAGAAGATTCTGTGGTTATACAAATTGAAAAAAACACCGAGTTAGAAATTGACCACAAAAAAATCGTAAAGCGAATGAGGGTGCTGCAAAGAAGAGTTGTTATGCTCATGAGCGCATCTGTAATTGAACGCTACGCCCACTTTATTTCAACCTACCCTACCATTGCACAAAGGGTACCTCAATACATGATTGCATCCTATCTGGGGATTACCCCCGAAGCATTGAGTGCTGCCAAAAGTCAGCACCTTAAGCATCTAAAATAGTGCAATCCGCTTTTCTTAATCTACATTAATGCACAGGCATTTTTTCTCACTGATCTTTGTATCGTAAATAAATTATTAACGATTAAAATCAGAAGAAATGAATACAATACTGTGGATAGTTCAAGGTCTGTTGGCTCTCATGTTTTTAATGGCCGGAGCCATGAAGCTCAGCAAACCCAAACAAGAGCTTCGCGAAAAACTGGGAGACTGGGTAGACCAATACTCCGACCTCAGCCTTAAGTTAATAGGCCTTGCAGAATTGCTCGGTGCTATAGGTCTCATCCTGCCCATGGCTATGGATTTCTTTCCGGCACTAACTCCTCTAGCGGCAATAGGCCTAGCCATAACTATGGTGGGCGCTATGAAAGTTCACTACGATCGAAAAGAAAAAAGCAAGGTAATGACAAACATAGTTTTGCTGTTGCTTGCCGTATTTGTGGTGATTGGAAGACTATACCTAGTGCCAATTATATAGATACATTATAGAATTTGAACTCACAATTTGAAAATTATGAAAGATAAAATTTTAGCAATAGAAGCACTGCAAATGCCATGGCGCACAGAGGATCCCTTTTTGTTTGCTGTGCATCATTTAGACTACTACCCAAAGGGAAACGAAAAAATGGGTTTAGACCCCTCTCAGGCAACAGACAGAGTTTTAGGTCAGGATTTTAGCAATAAGAATGAATATAGTATGTACCATGGTAAAACCATTCCAGGTTTTCCATATCATCCCCATCTAGGGTTTGAGACCATTACCATCGGCAAACAAGGTTTTGTAGACCATAGTGATTCTCTTGGAGGCGCAGGTAGATTTGGTGCGGGCGATGCTCAATGGATGACAGCGGGTAAAGGAATTCAGCATTCAGAAATGTTTCCTCTGCTACACACAGATAAGCCAAATACCTTAGAGATTTTTCAAATCTGGTTGAACCTGCCTAGCCAAAGCAAATTGGCAGAGCCTCATTATAAAATGCTATGGAACGAGAGCATACCAAAGATTGAGGAAGTAGATACAAATGGTAAGAAAACAACCCTTGAGGTTTATGCCGGAAGCTATAAATCTAACCAAGCACCCAAACCAACACCAGATTCTTGGGCTGCCAACCCTGAAAATGGAGTGGCCATATTTAGTGTAAAAATGGAGCCGAATGCTGAGTGGATACTCCCGGCCTCACTGAACGATCGGGTGCACAATACACTGTATTTCTATAATGGGAATACCCTACATATGGAAGACACGAAAATTGAGGTCAACCATCTTGTGAAGGTGCTTCCCGGAAAGAGTGTACAAATTATAAATGGAGACAAAGAAGCTGAATTTCTTATTCTGCAAGGAAAGCCCATCAATGAACCGGTAGCGCTAAGAGGACCCTTTGTAATGAACACCGATGAAGAGTTAAATCTTGGGTTTACTGAATTCCGGAAAACTCACTTTGGAGGATGGCCTTGGCCTCAAACAGAGCAGGTTTTTGATCGCGCTAAGGGTCGATTTGCTAAGTACCCTGATGGATCGTCAGAAGAAAGATAAATAAGGTCATCACTCCTTTCTTAATCTACATTAATGTTTTGGAGTTTAAAGCTTTCCAATTTTGACCTAACAAATAATAATATCATGACAAATAGAAATAATAAATCAGTTGCCATCACTGGCGCAGCAAGTGGCTTAGGAAAACAAATTTCCCTCCAAATGGCACAAAAAGGGTATGATGTTTTTGGAACAGCGTTGTCACAAAAAGAAATCGATGCTTTTATTGAGGCCGGTAAGCCAGATAACATATTCCTCACCATTACCGACATCACCAAAGAGCAGGAAGTAAATATGTGGGTGAATGAGGTAAGCAGCTCCATAAGAGACACAGGGCTGCATATATTGATCAACAATGCAGGTGTCCTTACTCCTGGCCCGATGGAACTCATACCTTTAAATGACATCCGAAAGGAATTTGGAGTAAATGTTTTTGGCAGCATCGCAGTTACTCATGCGTTTCTACCATTACTCAGAAAAGCAAAAGGAAGAATCTTACAAATCGGTTCAATGTCTGGCTTTTTCCCCATTCCATTTAATGGCCCATCTAGTGCTTCTAAAGCAACATTGGAAGCATTGGCAGATGTGTATCGAATAGAGTTACTTCCTTTTGGTGTAGATTATACATTGGTTCTCCCCGGAAGTATGCTTACAGATGGTCCTGAAAAAACGGCTGCTCAGCTACAGGCCATTGCTGAGAATATGACTACCGAACAATCTGCACTCTATGGAGCGCAATTTGGAAAGTTTTCAAAGTCTTTTAACGCTGGACAGGCTGCAGGAATATCTGCTATTGAAGCAGCCGAAAAAGTAGTAGAAATTGCAGAAACTAATCCTGCACCCAGCAGAGCCACTGTTGGACAAGATGCGGAGAACGCCATGAAAATAATTCACACAAAAACAGACCAAGAGTTAGATCAAATGAAAATCAAGACTCTAGGCCTCAATTAATTAAAAAAATAAAACAATAATTATTATGGAAAAGATAGTAGACTTAAAAGACACGAAAAGTGTTAGAAATATGAATACAGCCCTAGCCCTGTATGATGAAATGATAAACGAACACAATGCTATTGAAGCTGTGAACAAATATCTGGTACCCGAATACATTCAGCACAATCCATCCATAGCTACAGGAGCAGAAGCCTTAGGGCAAGCATTTGGCTATATTGGTCATACACACCCTACTTCTAGAGTGGAAATACATAGAATTATTGCTGCTGGCGATTACGTTTGGTCACATGTAATATTCTATAACCTAAGCAATGATGATCCTTCCGATAAAGGAACAGCTGGTGTAGATATTCTAAAATTTAATGACGAAGGAAAAATAATAGAACACTGGGATGTTTTACAAGAAATCATAGATCCAAGTAAAACTGCCAATACGAATGGTCAGGTGTAAACCCTTGTTGAATTAAAAAAAGATTAGTCATGCAAAAGAAAATTAAATTTTCAAATACGGCTTTGAGCAGTGCCATTGCAGGCGCACCCATTAGTCGTTATTTACCCAACAGTCTTACGGAGGCTGTTGGGCCATTTATCCTGCTCGATCAAGCAGGGCCATTTAAAATTGCGAATACTGAAACAAGAGGTGTAGGCCCTCACCCACATAGAGGCATAGCTACGTTAACCTATGCCGTTAGTGGTGAAATAGAACATTTAGATAGTTTGGGAAATCGTGCCTTGGTAAGCTCAGGAGGTGTGCAATGGATGAACGCGGGCAATGGTATTGTGCACGATGAGAGATCCAAACCAGATGGAGATTTCACTGAGAAGGAAAAGTATGCTTTTCAATTTTGGATAAACTTACCTTCCAAAATAAAAACGATGAAACCAGAGTATATACCTGTGCAAGCAGAGGAGGTTCCAGAAAAGCAACTTGCAGATAAGGCAGGGCTTGTTCGGGTTATTGTTGGGAGTTATCAAGAATTATCAGCCAAGATACCTACATACAGTAAGCAATTCTTATATCATATTGCGCTTAACCCCAAACAAAAATTTAGAATAGACTCTTTAGAAAATACTGAAGTTGCTGCTGTTTTACCAACTGCTTCAGCAGTAATCAATGATGAAAACTTCAATGCTGGTGATTTAATCGTCTTTGATGAAGATGCTGGAGAAATTGAAATAGAGAATTCCTCTGATAAAACTTTGGATATTTTACTATTTGGTGGAGAAAAGTATGGAGAACCAATAGTAGCCCAAGGGCCTTTTGTAATGAATAGTGAAGAGGAAATTGCTCTGGCATATAAGGAATATACTCAAGGGAAATATGGGAAGATACAGTATCCCTAAAGCGAATAGTATCTGAACTTATTACTCTAAAAATGCGATACAACAATTAGTATAAAACGTAGGGTATACAGCACAACCCGCAAGTTTTGCGTTTTTAGCAGGTCTTGCCTTGGCTCAAGTCCATAGCTTCGAAATGCCCTACGTTTCATACCTGAGCCCCTTAACCAGCTAGAACAACTTTGCAATCCGCCAAATTAAAAGCTCCGCGTATCAAACTCTATTTAAAACCTCAACAACTCCTCTACTGCTTCTGCAAACCTTTTCTTTGGCAAGAATTCATTCTCCAAAGCTTTGGCAAAAGGCACAGGTGTATCAAGGCTGGCCACTCGTTTTACCGGAGCGTCCAAATCAGCAAAGCATTCTTCCATTATCATACTCGAAATATCTGAGGCTATCCCGCCAAACATCACATCTTCTTGAAGAATAACCACACGTCCTGTCTTTTTAGCGGAAGCTATAATGGCTTCTCTATCCAAAGGTTGTAAAGTGCGAAGATCAATCAAGTCGGCACTGATTTCGGGGTTTGCATTCAAGTATTCTAATGCCCAGTGCACGCCACTTCCGTAGGTAATTATGGAAATTTCATTTCCTTCTTTTATCAAATTAGCTTTACCAATTGGCACATGGTAATAACCTTCCGGCAATGGTCCGTAAATACTGCGGTACAAAGCTTTATGCTCAAAGAACATCACCGGATTGGGATCGTCAATAGCGTTTATCAAAAGTCCCTTGGCATCTTCCGGGAAAGCAGGATAAACCACCTTAAGCCCCGGTGTGTGTGTAAACCATGCCTCATTACTTTGGCTATGGAAAGGCCCTGCTCCTACTCCTGCTCCTGTTGGCATACGCACCACTACATCCGCATTTTGTCCCCAGCGCCAGTGTATTTTTGCCAAATTATTTACTATTTGATTGAAACCTTCAGTCACAAAATCTGCAAACTGCATTTCCATCACGGCTTTGTAACCACCAACAGAAAGTCCTAGTGCAGAGCCAACAATGGCAGCTTCGCAAAGTGGAGTATTTCGTACACGGTCTTTTCCAAACTCCTCTACAAAACCTTCTGTAATTTTAAACACACCGCCATACTCGGCAATGTCTTGCCCCATTATTACCAGATTGTTATGCTTGCGCATACTCTCTTTTAGCCCTTCGTGGATGGCATCTACCAAACGGGCTTCTTTGGCTTCATCCGAAGGATCTATTAATTCATGCTTCACCGGAGCATACAAATCCACAAATTCGGTGGCCTTATCAAATTCAATTTCGGGAGCTACAAAAGCTTTCTCAAAAGCATCATTAATTTCTTTCTTGATTTCCTCCTGCAACCTCTCATTTTCATCAGGGTGCAAAATGCCTTTCTCCAAAAGGAAAGTTCTATAATTATCTACAGGATCTTTTTTGGCCCATTTCTCCTGAAGTCCATCCGGATAATACTTTGTACCGCTCGCTTCTTCATGGCCACGCATTCTAAAGGTGTTACATTCCAAAATATAAGGCCCGGGGTTTTCTCTTATTTCTGTGGTGATATCAGTTACTGCTTGATAAACATCCAGAACATTATTACCGTCAACAGCTTTAGCTTTTATACCATAGCCCATCGCTTTATAGGTAAAGCTTCTAAACTTAAACTGCTCTGAGGAAGGCGTGGAAAGCCCCCAATGATTATTCTCAACTAGAAAAATTACAGGTAAATCCCAAACGGCAGCCACATTTATAGCTTCATGAAAATCTCCCTGACTGGCGCCACCATCACCGGTAATTACCAATGTTGCCTTCTTTTCCTTATTCAACTTTCCAGCTAATGCGATACCGTCAGCAATGCCCATTTGTGGGCCGAGGTGCGAAATCATTCCAACAATATGATGCTCCTTGCTCCCAAAGTGAAATGAGCGATCTCGTCCTTTAGTAAAACCATCTGCCTTACCCTGAAATTGTGAAAACAGGTTGTACAAAGGAATTCCGCGAGTGGTAAAAATCCCTAAATTTCTATGCATGGGTAGCATGTACTCATTGGGATGCATCGCCATGGTGGCTCCTACCGAAACAGCTTCCTGGCCATAGCCAGAAAACCATTTTGAAATACGCCCCTGACGAAGCGCGATGAGCATTTTCTCTTCAATAAGACGAGGCTTGAGTAAGTTCTTATATATGTCTAAAAGCTGTGAGTCAGTAAAAGCTTTCCGGTTGAATTTCATCAATTATGTTTCTTTAAAAGGGTGCTAAAAATACCAATTAAAGTAACTTGTACTTAACAGTAATCGGATACTTTCGTCCACATGATTGCAAAGCGAACTTTAATCATAATTAACCCCATCAGCGGTACTCAAAACAAGGCTTTTATAGAACGTCTTATTGAGACATATCTTCCAGAAGATCAATTTAACTATGCCATTGAATTTACCGTTGGCCCAACTCATGCTACCGATTTGGCCGCAGCTGCTGCTAAAGATGGCTTTGATTTGGTGATTGCTGTAGGTGGCGATGGAACAGTAAATGAAACCGCTACTGGTCTAATCGGCACCAATACCGCACTTGGAATTATACCTATAGGATCTGGTAATGGGTTGGGGAGGCATCTTCAAATCTCGATGAATCCTTCTAAGGCTATAAAAACATTTAGCGAAAGCGAAGTGATGAAAATTGACGTTTGCACGGCAAATGGTCGACCCTTTTTTAATGTGGCTGGAGTTGGTTATGACGCATTGATCGCCCACAAGTTTGCACAAATGGAATCGCGTGGTTTCAGTACCTACATCTACAGTGTTCTCAATCAATGGTTTAAATACAAGCCAAAAAAATATACTATAAGTACGGAAGAAGGAAAGTTTAAAAAACGTGCTTTGATGATCAGTATGGCCAATGGTTCTCAGTTTGGAAACAATGCGTGGATTGCACCAAATGCCCGCCTCGATGATGGACTAATTGATGTGTGTATGCTTACAAAATTTCACACTCTGGCGGCTCCTGCTTTGGCGTTTCAGTTGTTTAACAAAACCATTGATGACTCTAAATATTTAGAAACTTTTAGGTCAGCACATTTTACTGTAAAACAGAAATCTAAGATTGCACATTTGGATGGAGAGCCCTTTAAGCTTGGGAAAAAAATAGAATTCAAGGTTTTGCCAAAGGCTTTGAATATCTTTGTTCCCAAAGCATTTTTACATGAACTCCACACCGAATATTCCCTCAGTAAATTTGAATGATTTCCTTTCGGGGAATGCCGAAAGAAAAGCAGCTTTTGTTCAAAAACTGGGACAAGCCTATGAAGAAATAGGTTTTGTAGCCGTAAAAAATCACGGACTTACCGATGAGCAATCGGCCCAACTTTACAATCAGGTTCAGCATTTTTTTAGCCTTCCGGCAGAAGTAAAAGCCAAGTATGAAATCGAAGGACTGGCTGGTCAGCGGGGTTATACTTCTTTTGGAAAAGAACACGCCAAAGGCAGAAATACTGGTGACCTTAAGGAGTTTTGGCACTTTGGTCAATATGTGGAAGATGGTGACCCGATTGAATCTAAATATCCAGAAAACGTGATGGTCAACGAATTGCCACAGTTCAATGAAATTGGCAAAATCGTATACCAAACTTTGGAGAAGGCCGGTAAAAATATGCTTCGCGCCATAGCTCTTTATCTTGGCTTGGATGAGTTTTATTTTGATGATAAGATCTATAATGGAAATAGCATCCTCCGCCCTATTCATTATCCGCCCATTACCAGCGAACCCAAAGATGCCGTGCGAGCTGCAGAGCATGAAGATATAAACCTTATAACTCTACTAATGGGTGCCAGTGCCGAAGGCCTGGAAGTGCTAAACAAAAAGCAAGAATGGATTGCTGTAACGGCATTACCGGAGCAAATAGTGGTAAATGTTGGAGATATGCTTCAAAGATTAACCAACAATAAACTGCGCAGCACCACCCACCGAGTGGTAAATCCTCCAAAAGAAAAATGGGGAGAGTCTCGTTTTTCAATTCCTTTCTTTTTGCACCCACGCTCGGAAATGCGCTTGGACTGCCTAGAAGAATGTATTGATGAAAATCATCCCAAAGCTTATGAAGACATTTCGGGAGGAGAATACCTGGATGAGAGATTGGCAGAGATTGGATTGAAGAAATAACAGTTGGAAGTCAGAAGCCGGTAGACATGTCCCTCGCTGGTGAGGGTGTCCGCAGGACGGGAGTGGACAAATGAATAATTAACTTTGAGGAATTGCTTTCCGACTACGGACTTCTGACCAAAATATTAAACAATGGCAAAAGGAAAAAAACTAAGCAGTCTCTCGGATTTGGGAGGAATGGTATACAGCACGAATGACAATTTTGAACCGGAGCAGGACGAGGCTATGGAAAGCCTTAGCCCCAATGAGCAACACTTGGAGGCTCACCTAGAAAAGAAAGGTCGAGGTGGTAAAGTGGCTGTGATTATGAAAGGTTTTGAAGGGCCAGAAGACGATTTGAAAGATTTAGCGAAAGCCATAAAAAACCATTGCGCTACAGGTGGTAGCGTAAAAGGTGGTGAAATCATCATCCAGGGAAATGTGCGCGACAAAGCCATGGACTTTTTGAAAAATAAGGGATATAAGGTGAAACGTGTTGGGGGCTGATTGTAGAATACAAACACTATTTCTGTACCTTGGAAAGGTATCTAAAAACTCCCAACAATGAAATTAAGAACCTTCATCCTTCTCCTTGCTTCTCTTTCCTTTTCAGTGTTTAGTTTTGGACAGCGATATAAACTTTCTTCTGAAGATGAAGCTCAAATTTCCAGATACATTTTAGAACTTAATTTGGAGCTCGCAGCTGATTTTGACTCATCCTTTATAAAAATTAATGTTGACAGTCTTATTGCAATGGGCACAGCTGATTCACTCGAAAAAATTGCAATTGATATCGCGCACCCCCTGTCTTGGTTTTTGGGCACCGTATATTACTCTCCCGACACCATATTCAAAGTCTTTAGCATCGTAGGAAATAGTGGTGGGTCTTCCAAAACCATGTATTACAACTTCATCCATCTTAATGACTCAATAATATTGGATATGTCATGGGAGTATTCAGTAATTGATACAATCTTAAAAATAAGTGACTCAACCTACGTGATTATCGACTATAGCTTTCCGGGCTACATTATGGGAAGTATGACTTATAATTTTAGATTATTAAGATTTCAAGCAGACACACTGATACCAACTCCAATTGATAAAAATCATTACACTTTTCTAGATGAAGACCGCTCTAAATATTATAATGATTATTTTTCTATTTCAAGCTTGCATGGCCTGGAAGATTGGACTTACATGAAGTACATCCTGCAAAATAACACCATTCAATTTCAATACGCCATAGCATCTTTTGTTGTAAATGTTTATGACAAAATACCAGAAAGCTATCTTCCTCTTGAAGAAAATGAAGCTCTAGTCGTTACAGGTGAAATTGACCTAAATCAGAGACACCCCAGACTTCAAAACCAAGTTTTGAATACAATAAAGATTGATTGGTAAAATGCACAAGGCTAAAATCAACATCCAGGGAAATGTGCGCGACAAAGCCATGGACTTTTTGAAAAATAAGGGATATAAAGTGAAACGTGTTGGGGGTTAAATGAAGTCAACTAACCAAATCAATTATTCTTTAGGAACCACTTTTTCAGGATCACCATTTTGGTTTGGTATCCTATTATTGGCCGTAGCCGTTATTGCTTTTCTAAACCTTGAAATCTTATTTATTAGATACCTGATTTCGGCTGTTTTAGTAATACCCGCAATTGGTTTACTATTATCAATTCAGGAAATGGTTATAGACGGGGGTAATCAATGCCTTAATACGTTTTTCAAGTTTGGCCCAATCAAAATAAAGCTCAATCAGAGAGACCTCAAAGGATGCGATAAAGTGATTCTTGAACTTTTTACTGAAAACCAAACAATGAATATGAAGTCGATTTCCACCAGCGTGCGAACCCGTTCTTATGATATTTATGCTGAAGGTGAAACTCACAAAACCCTGCTAGTGGAAATTACGGACTACCAAAAAGCAAAGCAATTTGGGAAAGAAGTTTCCAATATTTTACAAATCCCATTTGAAGATAGCTATCAAAACGTAAGAGAGACTGCTAAAAAAATTCGTTCACGCAGAAAAAGATAGTTGGATAAATATTAGGTGGCTCAATGGAATCATTTTGCACTTTCAGCTTCTATCTCTAGAAGAAAAAATTCACTTCCCCAACTTCAGCATCCGTATGGCGCCTCTCAGCACTATACCAAGCACAAGGGTTCCAATTACTAAATCAGGAACTGAGGACTGAAGCCAATACACCAAGACTGCCGCCAGTATTACTCCCGAGTTTATGATAATATCATTAGAAGTAAAAATCATACTCGCTTGCATATGGGCTTCTTTGCTTTTAGACTTTTGAAGTAAATACAGGCATATTGCATTAGCTATCAAAGCAAAAACCGAAACCACAATCATCACCGTAACATTAAGCTTCTCTTCCTCGCCCAAAAATCGTCTCACAATTTCCAGCCAGCCAATAATTGCCAAGGCGATTTGTAAATACCCGGCCATTCGTGCCACTTTTTTCTTGCGTACCACCGTATGCCCCACAGCATAAAGACTCAATCCATAAACAAAGGCATCAGCCAGCATATCCATACTATCGGCTACAAGCCCCATTGACTGGGCGTACCAACCAGCCAGCATTTCGATTACAAAAAAACTAAAGTTGATGATTAGTACCGTCCAGAGCAACTTACTTTGATTACTGTCACTTTGTAGATTAAAGTCACTAGCTATTTCAGTAGATTGATGACTGGCTCCAAGATTCAATGAAAATAAAGCCGCCTCTATAGGTTCTTTATCTTCAGTATGAAAAACAGCAAGCTCACGGTTCGGAATATCAAAATCTAAATGCTCAAGCCCTCTGATTCCCTCCAGCTTCATACGAATAAGCGCCTCTTCTGAAGGGCAATCCATTTCGCTAACCTTATAAATCGTCTTTTGCATTTATACCGTTTGAGAGCATTACATCTGTCCTTTCATCCTCTGGCGAATACCTTTGCTGATGCGGTAAATATTATATCCCGCCAAGGCCGAAAGCGCATACCATAGTGGTGAATTTTCAAAAATGGCTACATACAGAGTGTAAACCAAAAACACACCAAACAACAATAACATGAGTGTAGAAATACCGGTAACTTTTCTGAAATTCCCTCTAAATTCTAGTATTTGCTGATTGGTTGGCAAATCCTTTTTCTTCACTTTATGAAGGCGTAAATACTTTTGCGGAGCCGAAAACGCATTCAGTAAATTTGAGGAGCACTCTACAAAAAACACCTCTTCATTTAAAGACGAATCCAATTCAAATGGAAGGCTTTTACACCAATCTAATTTTACGTTTACAGACTTAGCCTCAGTGGAAATTTCAAAATGAGCGGTTTCGGCAAAGCTTACTTTTCCAATGCTTTTTCCATCAACCAGCACCGTTACCTTTCTAAAATAATTGGCTGTGTCCAGTCTTTGGATAATCAACTTTTTCATACGGTTGACTTCACGCTGCTCACCGCATTTTTATATAAATCCAAATATTTTGGACCAATGAAATCAAGTGAGAATTTTTCCGCTTGGGCACGAGCATTTTTGCTAAAAGCGCTCATCTTTTCTTCATCCTGAAGTAATATTATTGCCCCTTTAGCCATCCTATCTACATCGCCTACATCTGCAGTAAACCCAGTTTGGCCGTCAATATTAACTTCTGGTATACCTCCAGTATTTGATGAAACTACTGGGACTCCAGCCGCCATAGCTTCCAATGCTGAAAGTCCAAAGCTTTCCTTTTCTGAAGGGAGCAAAAACAAATCAGACATACACAGCACACGTTCTATTTCTGAGGTTTTACCTAAATATTTTACCTTATCCAATATGCCAAGTTTTTGCGCTTGCTCTCGGCTCTTTTCCTTTTCAGGCCCCTCACCTATCATTAGCAATACTGAATCTACCTCCTGCTGTACTTTGTAAAATACGTCCACCACGTTATCAATACGCTTCACCTCGCGGAAATTGGAAATGTGGCAAATTATCTTTTGATTTTCGGAAGCAAAGTTTTTACGACAGTCAGCCACTCTATTATAAAGGCTCAAATCCACGAAGTTGTGAATCACCTCAATGTGTCTTTGTATGTCAAAAATTTCAAGTGTATCCTCTTTCAAACTTTGTGACACTGAAGTAACCACATCGGAATGATTGATACTAAAATTCACCGCTTCCTGATAACTTGGATTTTTACCCACAAGGGTAATATCGGTACCGTGCAAAGTTGTAATTACAGGAATATTCACTCCCTTATCTTTAAGAATTTGCTTTGCCATAAATGCAGCATAAGCATGAGGAATGGCATAATGTACGTGGAGCAAATCGAGCTTATACTTTAAAGTAACATTTACCATTTTGCTGGAAAGTGCCAACTCGTAAGGCTGGTATTGAAATAATGGATAGTCCTGAACATTTACTTCGTGATAGTAAATATTACTTTCCAAAATATCCAAGCGCACTGGTTGGCTATACGTTATAAAATGAACGTTATGCCCAGTTTTAGCCAAGTACTTTCCTAACTCAGTTGCCAGCACCCCGCTCCCGCCAAATGTTGGATAACAAACGATTCCTATATTCAATTGAGGATAATTTTAGTTTTCAAAATTTGGCCAAGGCCTAAAATTTTTCGGTCTTTTCAATTTCACCTTCAGGGGAGTAAGTTACCCACGAGCCCTTTTTCTTTCCTTTCTTATAATTGCCCTGCAGCATTATTTTACCATTCTCATAAAACTCACGATAGGCTCCTTCCTTTTCATTATTCTCATAGGTAAACAGGCTTTTTATGGCACCACTTTCTTTATAAAATGTCTTAGCCTGTCCATTAAGCTCGCCATTTTTATAAGTATACTCGGTTACTGGTTTCCCATCAGCATAGTACCAAGTTGAAAGCCCATCTTTTATTCCTTCATTGTAATTAGCTTTTTCTTGTGGATTTCCATTTTCATAGTACTTAGTATATAAACCATGCACATGCCCATTAAGGTAAGTTCCTTCCTCCGTAAGCTTTCCGTAATTTTCGTATTCTCTATGAGGGCCGCTTTTCTTACCATCATTATAATGCTCTTCTAAAACCAAAAGGCCTTGCCCGCTAAAAAATAGACCGATACCATTTTTCTTTCCGTCCTTGTATTCAATAAGGCTTTTGATGTGATTGTCTGCGGTGTATTCCACCACATTACCGTTTTTTACTTTTGAGCTGTCTTTTTGTGCAAACGCACTAGTGCTGGAGATCACTAATAAGCTTAGCGCCAGATTTTTCATTTTCATCTGTAATGGAATTATAAATCACTTTTTGGATTCGTGTTCGTGTTGATAATGTTAAAAGCTTTTTGTTTTCAGCATCCGGATGTACCCTGTTTGAAAGAAAAATATATACTATTTCTTCTGCGGGATCTGCCCACGCCAAGGTTCCGGTAAAGCCACTATGACCGTAGCTTAATGGAGAAACGCATCCACAAGTAGGCCCTGGTCCGTCCAACTGTGGTTTATCAAAACCGATGCCTCTACGGTTATCTGTATCGCAATATTGACAGCGTGTAAATTCATTTACTGTAATTGAATCCAAATATCTAATACCTCCATATTCCCCTTCGTTCAAATACATCTGCATAAGCTTAGCCAAATCATTTGAATTGCTAAAAAGACCTGCATGTCCGGCTACCCCACCAAGCATTGCTGCACCTTGGTCATGCACATAGCCTCGTAATTCTTGTCTTCTAAATAGTTTGTCATTTTCAGTAGGCACAATTCGCTGAGCTGTGAATCTATCCAACGGCTTGTAGCCCATAGTGTAGGCTCCCAAATTGCTATACAACCACTCCTGAGTGTATTCATCCAAAGTTTCCTTTTCCATGTTTTCAATGATTTCCATCAAAAAGTAATAGCCCAAATCACTGTATTTATATTCCTTTTTTGACAAAAGCTTAGAGTCATAAATCCTTTGGTACACCGTGTCACGAATACTTCGACAACTGTATACTCCATCCGCTACGTTACATGGATAATTAAAATCCCTGTTGCTAGAATAGTATTCAGGTCTCTGATGCTTTTTGTCATCGAGTGTTTCCAGATAAAATGGGATCCAAGGAGTAAGTCCGGCTTGATGAGCCAATACTTCTCGAATTATTAAAGAGTCTTTGTTTGTGCCTTTTAGCTGTGGTAAATATTTCCCCAGTCTTTCATCCAAATCCAAGCGACCTTCTTCCACCAACTTCATTATTACCGGTAAGGTTGCGGCCATTTTGGTTATGGATGCCAAATCATAAATATCATCATCATTTACGGGCATTTTCTTATCATACGTTTGGTGACCGTATGACCTATCAAAAACCACTTTTCCGTGGCGGGCAACTATTACCTGGCAACCCGGTGTGGCCTTTTGGGCAATAGCCTCTCTTACTAAAACATCAATTTTATTTAACTCATTTTCGTCCAAATCTACCTGACCTGGAAGAGCATAGCCTAAACGATTCAAGCTTTCGGTATCAAAACCAAAGCCTTCTTCAAACAGCTCTCCAGTGCTCACCGGCAATCTGCCTTGAGCTCCAAGTGCTCCAAATATTATTTGTGCAGCAACGCTCTCTGCATCAGGGTGATTTTGATAGGCCATTATCAAACCGTCAGCAGCCTCAGCACCGGTAAATGTTCGCAAGCTATAAGGATTGGCAAAAACCGTGATAATCGTTTTATTCTGACGAGCTAACCTCTTTACAAAAGCATTAATCTCGGAACTTATTTTGTACGATTTCCAAGGAGAGGCATTTGAAGTATACACTCCACCAATTACCAAATCATAATTAGAGAGGGAATTTAAAAGCTCATTATCTTTTCCCGGAGAGTAAGTGTACAAATCTACGTTTGAATACTTTTTAAGAACTCTGTGAAACTCAGTACCGATGTCAGTTCCGGCCACCACACAAGCTATCTTTTTATCCTTCAACTCCCTAACGGGAATCAACTTTTGGCGATTAGTTAACACCGTGGTCGCCTTTTCATAAATCTCACGATTGGCTATCATTGATGATTCTGGACTGAGCTCCTTCACAATATTTTTTGGCTCAATGTATTTTTTCTCCTGAAGCCCCATCCAGCTTTTGGCCATCAGTATCTTGTACACATGCTCATTGATGGCTTCCTCGGTCAAAGTTCCCGCTTTGAGTGCTTCCTTTATTTTGGCTTTAGCCACAGGCACATCTTGTGCAAAAAGTAAAATATCATTTCCGGCAATCAGTGCCTTGGCATCTACTTCCCCTGGAGGGTACTTATCAGCCACACCACGCATATTCAATGCATCGGTAAAAACCAAACCATCATATTTCATTTGGTTTCTCAGGTAGTCGCTAATAATTTTTGGCGAAAGCGAAGATGGCGTGCCGGTGTTATCCATAGCCGGCACATTGAGGTGAGCAACCATAATAGAGCCTACTCCATTTTTTATCAAATCGCTATAAGGAGCAAGTTCCACACTTTCCAATCTAGCCATGTCATGCCCTACCGTTGGCAAAGTTTTATGCGAATCACTATCCGTATCTCCGTGGCCGGGAAAATGCTTTGCGCTTGCCAACACATGTTCATCCTGCATCCCCTTCATGTAGGCCGTTCCAAGCTTAGCTACTTTTTCAGGGCTTTCGCCAAATGACCTCGCGTTAATAATCGGATTATCGGGATTTGTATTTACATCCACCACAGGACCAAAGTTGATATGAACCCCTAATCGCTTGCAATGCTTGGCAATTTCTCTACCCATCGCATAAGCTGAAGCACTGTCATTTGTTGCTCCTACCGTAAGTGGCCATGGAAATTTAAAGGTAGAATCCAATCGCATGGAAAGCCCCCACTCGGCATCCATAGCAATCATAAGTGGTGTAGTAGAAGCTTGCTGATAAATATTGGTAAGGTGCGCCTGACGAACCGGTCCGCCTTGAAAAAATATTAAACCACCAATCTTTTGCTCTTTGATTAATTTTAAAATTTCTGCTTTGTGAGCCGCTGTTTTATTGGAATAAGCTGCTACCATAAAAAGCTGCCCCAGCTTTTCATCCAGCGACATACTTTCTAATTTCTGTTTAGCCCAAGCGGTATCTCCCTCATATATAACTGACTGCCCGCGAGCGACAACCATAGAAATTATAAAAAGTAGGGATGTAAACAGTAGTGTTTTAATTCTTTGCATAGGGTCATTCATCATTTCACGCTAAAGTAAACAGTAATATACAGCGGCAGTTCACTTGAACAATTATTATTCCACAGTGTAAGGTTGATAGCTTGTTAATACCCAAAGCTTCTTTTGGGCGTTTATTAATTGATAACTTTGCAAAAAACGAAGCTATGGAAGCACCAAGACTACCTTCCGTCTTCAAAGCGCATCGTGCTAAGCAGTTTGATATGAAACCGCGCTATTACGATGAAAGAAAAGAGCGCATTGAGGAATTGAAGAAGAAATACGCAGACAAGGAAGTACCTCGCACTACCATTTCATTTCGTGAAAAAGTAGAGGGAAAATGGCGTCATGAACGCAGCCGAAGTGTGGGTAAATCAAACTTTAGAGTGTTGATTATCATCGCTATCCTCACCTATATTACTTATCTAATTATCACCTATTAATGTCAGACGTAATTCGTCTATTACCGGACAGCGTGGCCAACCAGATTGCTGCCGGTGAAGTAGTACAACGGCCCGCTTCTGCCGTAAAGGAGCTTTTAGAAAATAGCATCGATGCTGGTGCTGACCATATTACCCTCATTATAAAAGATGCCGGAAAAACCCTGATGCAGGTGATTGACAACGGCACAGGCATGAGCGAAACGGATGCCCGTATGGCATTTGAGCGTCATGCTACTTCCAAGATCCAAAAGGCAGAAGACATTTTTGCTATTCACACCAAAGGCTTTCGTGGTGAGGCTTTGGCAAGTATTGCCGCTGTGGCACAAGTAGAACTCAAAACCAAAAAGGAAGATGAGGAACTTGGCGTAATGCTACGTGTGGAAGGTAGTAAGGTAATGGAGCAAGAATACTGTAATACCAAGCGCGGAACTCAACTGGAGGTAAAAAACCTTTTCTTCAATATACCTGCCCGCAGAAACTTCTTGAAATCAAACAATGTGGAACTACGCCACATTATTGATGAATTTGAACGCGTAGCCCTTGCCCACCCTGATATTCATTTTTCGTTTGTAAATAATGGCAATGAGCTTTTTGACCTTCCTGCTGCTGGCTTGCGCCAAAGAATTGTGAATATTTTTGGAAGTAAGTTCAATGAAAAGTTGGTTCCTGTAGATGAAGAAACACCAATTTTAAAACTTACTGGATTTATCTGTAAACCTGAGTTTTCAAAGAAAACCAGAGGTGAACAATTCTTTTTTGCCAACAACAGGTATATCCGAAATAACTACTTGCATCGTGCAGTTTGTAATGCCTTTGAAGGACTTTTGACAGAAGGGAGTCACCCCTCCTATTTTCTGTTTATGGATATTGACCCTGCGAAGATTGATGTGAATATCCATCCTACCAAAACGGAGATAAAGTTTGAAGATGAGCGCTCCATTTTCACCATTATTCGCACGGCTGTAAAACATGCTTTGGGGCAGTACAACATTGCGCCATCACTGGATTTTGAATCAGATGTGGACTTTGTACCACAAATGAAAAAAGGGCAAACAGTGCCACCTCCGGGTGTTCACATCAATCCTAATTTCAATCCTTTTGATGAGCAACTTGCTGGCAGGTCAAGCTCTTCGGCTACACGCCAAACGAGTTTCATTCCACAGGATGTGCACACAGGTAAAAGCCAAAAAACACAGGATTGGGAAAAGCTTTTTGAAGATATACCAGAACTTCCAGATGAGCCGAAAAGGCAGGAAACCCTGGAAATGGGCGAAACTACCGAGGTGAAGAAAAGCTACAGCCAGATTGGCAGAAAATACATTTTTACCAACCATGGCACTGGAATCATTATGATACATCAGCAAAGAGCGCATGAGCGTATTCTTTTTGAGCGCATTTTCCAATCTCTTGAAAATAAAAACATTCCGAGCCAGCAATTGCTGTTTCCACAAAATATAAGTTTTAGCGCAAGCGATTACCAACTCATAATTAGCCTCCTGCCATCACTCCGTGAAGTAGGTTTTGACATTGACGAATTCGGACAAAATGAAGTGATAATTAATGGTATTCCACTTTATCTTGACAGTAATTTGGTAAAAGATGTATTGGAACGGCTTTTGGAAGACGAGAAGGACCACAAAAGTGATGGCGCCAGTAAAACGCATGAGCTGATGGCAACCACTTTGGCAAAGGTTTCGGCTATAAAAACTGGCAGTCCGCTAAACACCCAGGAAATGCACAAATTGGTAGACGAACTTTTTGCTTGCGAAATGCCTTATGTGAGCCTTGCCGGAAAGCCCGTGGTAGTAAATTTGAATTTAGAAGACATCGATAAATCATTTAATTAATGTATCAAAGACCGACCAGCTTTAAAATGCTGCCTGACGTTATAAAAAACCTCCTCATTATTAATGGGCTTTTCTTTTTGGCCACGGTGGTACTTGGGAATGTTGCAGGTTTTGACCTTGTCCAAACTTTAGGACTTTACTTGCCAGGGTCTCCACATTTCCAACCTTATCAGGTAATCACGCATATATTCATGCATGGCAATCTCACACATATATTCTTCAATATGTTCGCGTTGTGGATGTTTGGGTACACCCTCGAAAATGTATGGGGTAGCAAGCGTTTCCTCATTTATTACATGATTACAGGCTTGGGTGCAGCGGTTATCCACCTCGGGGTAAATTATTGGGAAGCAATGGCACTACAGCAAGAGCTTGTAAATGCCGGTTTTACACCACAAATGCTAAGTGACCTAATATCAAGTGGGCGCTGGGATGGTGGTGCTATTTCAGGGGTGTCGCAAGATGTAATTCAACAATATTATTACAAATACAATGTACCTACCGTTGGTGCTTCCGGTGCTGTATTTGGTGTTTTGCTTGCTTTTGGGATGATGTTTCCAAACCAATACGTTTATCTTTACTTCGCCATTCCAATTAAGGTAAAATACTTTGTGGCAGGTTATGCTGCGCTAGAGCTTTACAGCGGAATTGCAAATGACCCTTCCAGTAATATTGCCCACTTTGCCCACCTTGGTGGGATGTTGTTTGGTTTTATTTTGATAAAATACTGGAAAAAAAGAGGAGAGCTTTATTGATTAGTACGCATGTCTGGAATACGAGAAGAAATAAGAACATCCTTTAAGCAGGGCGATGCCCTTACCCGATTGATACTGGTCAATTTGGCGGTATTCGTAGTTTTTTTGCTTTTGAGAATTATTGGTTTTTTGTTCCAAATTCAGCTTGCTGATATATTCACTCAATGGACTGCTCTGCCAAGTAATCTCGGCACCCTAGCCACTCGCCCATGGACGCTCTTTACCTACATGTTTCTCCATGAAGGTTTTCTACACATCTTATTTAATATGTTGTGGTTATACTTTGGTGGTCGCCTGTTTATGGAATACATGGGTGGACGCAGATTATTGAGTACCTACATTTTAGGTGGTCTGGCTGGTGGTATCCTTTATATTATAGCTTACAATTTATTCCCTTCATTTTCTGAAGCCGTGGTTATTTCAAATAATCGTGGCGCCTCAGCTGGAGTTATGGCCATTGTAATTGGTGTAGCTACTTACGCTCCACGCTATCCTGTTAAAATATTTTTTACCCTGAATGCCCAGCTGTGGATGATTGCTGCCGCTGCGCTTTTGATGGATTTAATTTATTTGGGAGACGGCAATAATGCTGGTGGTCACATTGCTCACCTTGGCGGTGCCTTGTTTGGCTACCTTAGTGTAAGTCAGCTAAAAAATGGCAAAGACTGGACGGAAGGTTTTAGCAAGTTTATGGACAACATTGCTAATTGGTTTAAACCAAAACCTAAGATGAAAACCGTATACACCAATACTTCTAAGAAGGCCAACTATCGCGAAAAGCAAGTTCACAACCAGCAGCGTATGGACGAGATTTTGGACAAAATAAGCCGCAGCGGATATGAAAGTCTTTCCAAAGAAGAAAAAGATTACCTCTTCAAAATAGGTAAAGATTAATGGCCGCAGCTCGTAAAACATTCCTTGACGGACTCCTCTATTTTTTCAATGTCATTTTTGCCTTGCTCTTGCTAGGCTCTTATTTAGCCTACTATGTCCCTTCATCAGTCACCACCGTATTTTCAATTATAGCTCTGGGCTATCCGGTTTGGTTTTTTGTGAATTTAGCTTTTGCCATCTATTGGCTTATTCGGTTTAAAACCAAAGTCTTCCTTCCCATAGTTGTAATTAGTTTAGGCTATATGCATGTGGGTAGATTGTATCAATTTGGTGGGGCCGAAAAAGTGGTTGCCAATGACCAAAAGCTCAAAGTAATGAGCTTCAACGTGCGATTATTTAATCAGTATGATTGGATTGATGACCTCACTATTGAAACACAAATTGTAGAGCTCATAAAAGACGAAAACCCTGATGTACTTATGCTTCAGGAGTATAAAAAAACGGATAAAGCCACAGCCAAAAGCTTGGGGTTTTCTTATTCTTCTTTTAAGCCAAATAGAAACGGGCAATACGGTTTGGCTATTTTTTCAAAGTTTAAAATTGAGAAAAGTGAGGCCATTATTATAGAAAACGATAGCAGCTACAATAATCAATTTCAATATGCTGATATTGTTTGGAAAAAGAAACCGATTCGCTTTATCAATGTACACCTTGCTTCCATTGGCCTGGAGTATTCTGACTATCAATTGCTTGAGAATCCAGATACCGAAAACCAGGAAAAGCTGGAAAAAGGAATAAAGTCGATAGCAAACAACCTTAGCAAAGCCTTTAAGCGAAGGGAAGTACAAATACAATCTGTGGTGCATGAAATTCAAAACAGCCCCAACCCCGTGGTGCTTGCCGGTGATTTTAATGATGTGCCGCAGTCTTTCGTTTATCATGAAATTGACAATAAACTGGAGGACAGCTTTACCGAGTCAGGCCAAGGGTTTGGTAAGACTTACGTAAAAAGTCCTGTTCCACTTCGCATCGATTACATCTTTCACAGTGAGAACCTTCATGCTCTCAATTTTAGACACATCAAAAGAGAGCTTTCTGACCATTTTCCTATTACTGCCGATTTGGAGTGGAGACTTTAAATAAAGGCTTCATAATCTCTTTTCAGGCTTTCTGCAAAAGTCTTAGATTTATCCATCGCTGATAAAAACCAAAACCATGAAGCAATTTTTCTTTGCCCTTACTACCCTGTTCGCCTTTTCGGCAAACTCACAAATCTTAAAACCAGGATTTGACAGAGAGGAATATAAGGAGCTAATGCTCATTTCTGCTCAAACCACGGCAGATTCAGAATATTCTGAAACCTTTTTAAAGCCCGAAAACTACAATATCATGTTTCGCTCCGAACCAACCGCCATGGATAATCTGTGGGACCTATGGGTTCATAATGAAGGAAACTGCGCAGTGATAAGTGTACGTGGTACTACTCCAAAAGCTGAAAGTTGGTTGTTAAATTTTTATGCAGCCATGGTACCTGCTCAAGGGCAAATAAAATGGGGCGAGGATAACATTTTTGACTACCAACTTGCTGACGACAAACGGGCAGCCGTACATATCGGTTGGTTAATTGGAACTGCTACTTTATCAGATGATATTCTTCAGAAAGTAGACTATCTATATAAGGAAGGAATTAAAGACTTTTTTATCATAGGACACAGCCAAGGTGGTGGAATTGCTTACTTGCTCACCTCCCACTTTCTCTCCCTTCAAAAACAAAGGAAGCTTGCCAATGACATTCAATTTAAAACCTATTGCAGCGCAGCTCCCAAACCCGGGAACTTATATTATGCTTATGACTACGAGGCCAAAACACAAAATGGCTGGGCTTTTAACGTAGTAAATGCTGCGGACTGGGTGCCAGAAGTTCCCATCACTATTCAAACTTTAGATGACTTTAATGAAACTAATCCATTCATTCATGCTGATGAAATAATTTCCAAACAAAAACTGACCACCAGAATAGTGCTAAAGCATGTTTACAAAAAGCTAAATAAGCCCACTCGCAAAGCGCAAAAGAACTATCAAAGGTATTTGGGAGATGAAGCTCATAAAATGGTAATGGAAAAAATGGACGGCTTGGTGGTGCCCGATTATTTACCTTCCAGCAATTATGTACGTACCGGTATCCAAATTGTGCTTCAGCCAGACAATGCTTATTTTCAAGCTTTTCCATTTGATAGCACCGCCATTTTCACACATCATGTCCATAAACCATACTTATATTTAGCCGAAAAGATGGGAACACCTTTTTACCAAAAAGAAAAAACTAATCCGATGGACAGCGAATGGAATTTAGTTTCCTTTTCAGGAGCTGAAAGTGAAAATTGGGACTTTGAAACGTACCAACCCACCTTACTTTTCGATATCAATGAAGGTCGTATTTCTGGTTCCACAGGCTGCAATCGCTTTAGCGGGGCTGCTGAATATGATGGAAAATCGTTTAAAATTGCCAAAGAAATGGTAATGACCAAGCGCGCTTGCCGAGGAGTGAATGAGCAAGCTTTTATTGATACGCTCACTAAGGCTGATTCCTATTTAATTTCAAATGAAGGCAATAGCTTGATGCTTCTGGAAGGCGACACTATCATTATGCGTTTCGGAAAAAATAATTAAACACTTTCCACTTTAGTGATTTCACAGGCTTGCTTACCTTGCCCACTTTATTTTTTAAAAATTACCATGAAGAAAATATTTATAGCCTCGTTTATTGGTCTACTGGGCCTTTCGGCAAATGGGCAATATCAGTTTGAAGAAAAGATAAACCTTGAAGCAACGCCCGTAATCAGCCAAGGGCGTACAGGCACATGCTGGAGTTTTAGCACTACCTCTTTTATAGAATCTGAAATCTTACGAATTGACGATAAGGAAATCGACATTTCTGAAATGTATAATGTGCGGTTTACCTATTTGGCTAAAGCCGAAAACTACTTGATGCGTCAAGGCAAAGCTCAGTTTAGTGAAGGTGGTTTGGCTCATGATGTAATGAATTCTGTAAAGCAAAATGGCCTGGTACCACAAGTAGCCTACACAGGTTTGGATGCTGGAGCAAATACTCACAATCATGCTGAAATGGTAGCCGTGCTTACTTCTCTACTGGACACTTACATCGAAAAGCCCACAAAACAGATGAGCGATAAATGGAAAGATGCTGTAAATGCTATTCTTGATGTTTACCTAGGTCCTGTTCCTTCAGAGTTTGAATATGAAGGCAAAAAGTACACGCCACAGTCATTCCTTAAAATGACCAAGATAAACCCTGATGATTACATTACTGTGACATCATTTACGCAAGCTCCATTTTACAGTAATTTCATTTTAAATATACCCGATAACTTTTCTAATGGAAGCATGTACAACGTTTCTCTTGACGAAATGATGAAGGTAATAGATGATGCTTTGGCCAATGGTTACTCTATAGAATTGGATTGTGACGTAAGCGAAGCTACCTTTTCAGCCCGTGCGGGTGTAGCTGTTATTCCGCTTGACGATAGCAAGGAAAAGGAAGCTTTGACAACTCCTATGGATGAAAAGGAAATTAATCAAGCTTATCGCCAACAGCTTTTTGAAAATCAGGAAACCACTGATGATCACTTGATGCACATCACCGGGACGTTGGTAGACCAAAACGGCACTAAATATTACAAAGTAAAAAACTCATGGGGTGATGGCCTGGCCAACGGTGGTCACGTCTATATGAGCGAATCCTATATGCGATTGAAAACTATTTCGGTGATGGTACATAAAGACGCACTTCCAAAAGTTATTCGCAAAAAGCTAAGTATCTAAAACACTTGAAAGGCTCCAATCTGGAGCCTTTTTTATTTTTCATCATCCGGATCGGCATTGGATCGATCAGATATATAGCCTCCAACAAAACGAAATACATAGTTTACTATCAGCATCATTAGAGAAACACATACTGCAAGCATATACTGCTTAAGACCTACACATATTCCAACCGCGGCAGACATCCAAATAGTAGCTGCTGTTGTCAGAAACATTACTCGATTATTATCCGTGCTTTTTATAATGGTGCCCGCACCAATAAACCCCACACCTACAATTACGGCATGCATAATACGAGTTGGATCAATTCCCATAGTGTCCAGCGGAGTGAGTCCTGTATAATCCACCATTATAACCCTACCCAGCGAAACAAATAATGCAGAAGCTCCTGCAATAATCATATTGGTACGAAGTCCTGCCGGCTTACTTTGCCACTCCCTCTCAAGACCTATCATACCTCCCAGCAATAGCGCGATTGCTACATCAATGAGCACCCAAATTTCTCCTGCTTTTATTGTAAAATCTTCCATATTCCGTTAGAAACTGATTTTTTATGTAATTCCTAAATAAGATAACACTCTACATACAAAAGTGTTTAACTACTAAAAGCTCTTTGGTTTATCCTTAATTACTGAAACATATTTTATATCTTAAAGGAATCAATTAAAAACAAGGGGGGAGCTTAATTGATGAAATTCAAATACACCATATCAGCCGATGACCAACTTATCTTAGCTCGAATTCAGGGCTCAGTTGGTTTTGTCTTTTTTAGACAATCCTTACTTTATGTTTGGAACCACCCTCTTTATAAACCCGAGTACAACACCATTGTAGATCTTTCTGAAGCCAACGTGAACCTTAGAACATTGGAAATATCCGCACTGATTGAAATGCTGGTAGATCGTAAAGCTCGATTCAATTCCAAGTTTACCTTGATAGTAACAAAGCCCTTTGAAGTGGCACTTGCAATGATTTTTGAAAGTAAACTGGTACAAAGTATGCCTACCAAAACTTTTACGAATATAGAAGATGCTGCCCAATACGTTGGTTCCACTAAAAAGCGGATCGAACATTTATGTAGAAAAAAACCGATGGAAGTTCCTATAGATGATGTTCTAAACTTTGCGGTAAAATAAAAAAGGGGCTCACAATAATGTGAGCCCCTTTCTGATATTTAAAAAGCTTGTGCTTTCTTAGTTTTGGCTAAGGTAAGAAGCAACGCCATCGTGAGTAGCGCTCATTCCTGATTTACCTTCGTCCCAGTTAGCCGGGCATACTTCGCCTTTTTCTTCGGTAAATTGTAAAGCTTTTACTATTCTCAAAGCCTCATCTACATTTCTACCTAGCGGAAGGTCATTTACCAATTGGTGACGAACTACTTGATCCTTGTCGATAAGGAAAAGGCCACGGTAAGCGATCATTTCGCCTTCAGCCTTAAGCTCATCATTTTCATCATAATAGTAGCTTCCTGCCAATACATCGTAGTTTGCAGAAATAGTCTTGTTGGTATCAGCAACCAAAGGGTAAGTTACTCCTTGAATACCACCTTGATCTTTGGTCAATTGCAACCATCCCCAGTGAGACTGCTCAGTATCCGTAGATACTGCTACAACTTCAACATCCAGGCTACGGAATTCTTCCAATTTTGATTGGAAAGCGTGAAGCTCAGTTGGGCAAACAAAGGTGAAATCTTTTGGGTAGAAGAAAAGTACCACATACTTCTTTCCTGCAAATTGCTCTAGAGAGAAGTCATCAACTATCTCTTCTCCGTTTACTACTGCTGCTGCAGTAAATTGTGGGGCTTTCTTTCCTACTAATACAGCCATATTATTGAATTTAAATTTATTACTAGATTAAATTTGTTTTAACTATTGTTTTTCTATTTCCAATAGCGATTGCAAATATAGTTCAGCTAACTCCTTTAAGCATAGGGTTTGCATTAGTTATATCTAACAAGCTCATAGACATAACTAATTAGTGGTGTGATACGCTTATCCAAGCAATTATCACCCCTAATAGAGTCACAAAAAACTTAATAAAGTTGAACTTGTGAGATTTACTGCTTTCAAAAAGTATGGTGGTAGAAATATGAATAAATACCCCCAAGGTAAGGGCCGTAAGCTGACGGTAGTATTGTTCTAAAAAGGGAAGAGTTTCTCCCAGCCAAACTCCTATAGGAGCTATTAACGCAAACATTGCCATCCAGAAAATGATCTTAAGCTTACTACTAGTGAGCTCAGTAAGCATGGCAAAAAGAATAATACTTACAGGCAGCTTGTGAATTACAATCCCCCAGAGCAAAGTATTGCTGCTCAATTCGTGGGTATGCGCACCAATGGGTAAACTTTCTAACAGTGCATGAATAAATAAACTAATCATTACAGTAAGCGGAATGCCTTTATCCTTAAAATGCTCAGGATGGCCGTGACCATGCTCTACCCCTTTGCTAAATACTTCAAGCACCAGCTGAATAAAAAAGCCCCCCATCACCCAAAGACCGATTGTGTGGTCATGAACTTCGTAAACTTCTGGAAGCAAATGAAAAACACCCAGACTGAGCAAGTAAGCCCCACTAAAAACCAGTAAAAACTTAATGGATACATCGCGCTGAGACTTTAGAAAAGCTGAGATTAGGCTACCTAAAAGTACCGATGCTATAAGTAAAAGGTATGTCATGCTTAGCGCTTAGTGGATATTGTCCGAATAATTTTTGGAAGGGCAAAAGTAAGGAAGTTAGTTCATTGAATGCACGACTGTTATTCAATGTCTATGAGCTCTTTTAGTTTTCTTTCTAGGTAATCTATTTCAGAACTAACCTGCAAGCGCATGCCCAGATATACAATGATTAACGGAAAAATAAGCAGTATAATTATATACCACTCTTGTGAATCAGCATATCCAAATCCAAAAAAAATCAGCACCATGCTCATAAAAAACACAACTGCTTCAGGGATCATTCCACCGCTTATCCTAATGCTTACTTTAAGGTCTTTCACCTCTCCTTCTATTTGAGAAAAGGAAGTATTTCCAGACGGACTAAAGAGGGTCCTTTTTTTAGTTATATAAAATTTTGGGCCCAACTCCTTCGCTGTTATTCTGAAATTAAATTGCTTGCTGGTAGTAATTTTCTCTTCAAGCTCAACTAAGATTTCTTCCGGAGCTTTTTCAGATTTATAAGTAAAGTGTTTTTCTAGAAACATGAATGAAAATCAATTCCCTTCTAGCAATACCATTTTGCCATTTCCTCTTCAACTTCGGACTCAACCACAACTTGTCCAGCTTCCGACTGCTTATAGCCTCTTTCAATCTTATCCAGCAAAATGACTTTTTCCATAAGTTCCTCCAAGGAGAATCGATCAGGAAGATCATCAATGGTTTTCTTCAAGTTCGCTTTTGAAATCATCAAATAAATATTTTTACTAAGATAGAAAATTGCACTTTTTACTCCGCCACCAATATCAACCTCTCTCCATCACGCCTATTATATTCTGACAAGTCAAAATCGCCATAAACCTGAGTGATGGTGAAACCGGCTTCCTGAAATAGTTTTTCAAAATCACCTTTATCTAATAACTGTACCTTTTCCTCGTATTTGTAATGATGGCCTTTATCTTCAAAAGTGATTTTTTTGATTACACGCTCATCGCGAATAAATCGCTCAATGTGAAACTCAATATTTTCCACTTGCCTTACTTCCTCTTCCACCAAACCGAGACGCACCTTATTTACATTCATAAAGTCGAGTACCAAAACTCCATCTGGTTTTAGAGCTCGCTTCATCATTTTGAGGGCACTCAAATTATCATCATAACTGTCAAAATACCCAAAACTGGTAAACAGGTTAAAAATGTAATCAAAGCGGTTTTCACCAAAAGGTTGCCGCATATCTCCTACTTCAAAGTGAAGAGTATCATTGGCAAACTGCTGAGCAAACTCAATGTTGCTTTCAGAAAGATCGATACCCGTAACATCATACCCCAGCTCGCTCAAAAACTTAGCATGACGCCCCCGGCCACAAGCCAAATCCAGAAAATGAGCATTGTGATCTGGCTTCAAATTGTCGATCATGTTTTTAATAAAAAAGCGTGCTTCTTTATCGTCTCTATCTTGATATAGCAAATGGTAGTAAGTGGTATCAAACCACGATTCAAACCAAGCTTCTTTTTTTTTAATCAAACCTTCCTTCATCATAAATCAAATAAACCCATCATCCACTCAGGGATTCTCAGCAATACTATTGACGATACCGTAAGTATTACTATTAAAAGCCAGCGCACGTATAAGTTAGCCTTGGGCAAAAACAAAATATAACGTGCACCTATAACCGCTCCTATCGATTGCCCCACCGCCAAAGTAATTCCTGGAATCCACTCCATACCTCCTGTATAGAGAAACACAAAAAAGGCTGGCATTACAAAGGTTACCGCCAAAACTAACTTGATAATATTGGCATCCCGAAGGCTATATTTAGCAATAAGCACCAAAATACTGAGGAGCATAATTCCTATTCCCATTTGGAGGAAACCACCATAAATCGCTACCAGAAATACCAAAATAGCATTAATCCAGGTTTTTCGGTTTTTAGAAACATCTGTAGCGATATTCCACTTTTTAGGATTAGTAACTAAGGTAATTAGCAGCAGCAGCATAATACCTCCGATAATCATTTTTAGCAAGCCCGGGTCTATCTCTACAGCAATGATGGCGCCCACTATAGACCCTATGATAGAAGGAATGAAAAACCAATAGCTATCATTAAATAGCATCTTGGTACGCGGTGTTCGCTTTAAGCTAAAAACTGCGGTAATAGTTTGTGCCAAGGCTCCAATCCTATTTGTGGCGTTTGACACATCAGCTGGAAAACCCATAAAAATGAGAATTGACAAAGTGATGGCAGATCCATTTCCCGCAAGGGTATTGATAATACCAGCCATAAGGCCTCCCAAAAGAAGTAATATATATTCCCAGATTTCCAAGGCCGCGAAGGTAGAGTGATAGCTTTGGTTTATGAAGATTTGATAAATAAATTTATTTCACCTGTCTTTTGAGGGTTTTACAACTCTTAATCCTTCGCCACCATATAAGAAACTAGCTTTTTTATTTTGGGATTTTTGAACCCCGAAAACTCATACACATCGCAAAATCCGTAGGTCTTCAGCTTTCCTGAATTATCTTTCATTTTCATTTCACCATTGGCCGAAGCTACTTTTCCATGGGTAATGATGTGGTGGATTTCGAGCGAGTCAAGTCCTGCATCTTCAGGCATTGCATCAAAAAAATCCTTTAGCTTTTCCTTACCATCAAGAATACGATCTCCCACCATTTCCCAATACACATCTTCGGTTACGCTTTCTAGAATAAACGAGATATCATTTGCCAAAAAGGCCTGATTAAACTTGCGAACGAATTCTTCTTTTAGATTATTCATGCTATTCTTTTCAGCTCTGCTCTTCATTAAAGTTCACCATCCAAAATACACCATATTTATCTTTGAGGCTACCGAAGTAATCACCCCAAAACTGATCTTCCATGGGCTTCTCTACTTCTCCACCATTTGAGAGGGCTTCAAAAATACGGTCGGCTTCCTCTCTGCTTTCCGGGTGTAGTGATATGTAATTGCCATTTCCTTGATGGAGGGTTTGCCCCCAAGATTGTACGATATCCGAAGCCATCAAAATGGTATCCTTTCCAATAGGCAGTGAAATGTGCATAAGCCGGTTTTTATCTTCTTCAGGGAGTTTGTCACCATCAGGTGCTTCGCTCATTTTCATTTTAGAAGAAAACTCCCCACCAAACACATTTTTGTAAAAATTGAAAGCTTCTTCGGCCTGGCCGTCAAAATTTAAGTATGGATGTACTTTCATAGTAAAAGGTTTAAGATTGAACCTTAAAGCTATGTACAAAGTTTGGTATTGCAAAGCAGGCTACATTATGTAAAAAAATACAGCCCCAAAACATAAATTCTGCTTGCCCGAGTTAAATCTCAGCCTTTTTCATTCCCCACCTTAGAGCCACAAAGCCAATAATAGCCAAGGCCAGCCAAGTGTAAAATAAAGTCCATTCTTCGAAAATGAAGTAGCCCATAAAAAAGAGTATGGAATAAACCATGAGTACTCCTGAAAGCCAGGACACAAAGAGATAAGGTGTCAATCGATTGTTGTTTTCATCACCTCTGTAGTACCTCCAAAAACCACCCGGCTGCACACGGTCGTAAAAACGTTTTAAGGTTTCTCCATCCGTAGGGGAAGTGAGAAAAGTTACCGTTAGCCAAGAAATAGTGGTAAATAAAACAGTGAAAATAAAATCACCATTATTGGTGTAAAATGTTTCGGGAACGTAGCTAGGCAGTACAAATTTGGCGAAAGCCAGACCTATAAAAGGTGCAATTGTAGCTACCAACTCGCTCCAGGCATTGATGCGCCACCAGTACCAGCGCAGAATAAGCACCATTCCTAATCCGGCACCACTTGCTATAAGAAACTGTGCAGCGCTGTCTATAGTGGTGATTTGCGTGGTAACGCCCAAACCTACCAACATCACAAAAATAGTGATGAGCCTTCCGGCAAATACATAGTGTTTTTGCGCCTTTTCTTCGTTTTCAAACTGGTCTTCCTTCTTAATAAAACGCTTGTACAAATCGTTGGTTAGGTAGCTCGAACCCCAATTGAGCTGAGTAGAAATAGTACTCATATAGGCAGATAAAAAGCCAACAAACAAAAGTCCTTTGATACCGTCAGGCAGGTAATCGCGCATTACCATAATGAAGCCTTTTCGGGATTCCTCAACAGGTAAGTCTGGGTAAAGAACCAAAGCACAAAGGCCCACAATAATCCATGGCCATGGGCGCAAAGCGTAATGTGCAATTTGAAAAAACAGGCTAGAATAAACGGCATTCTTTTCATCTTTAGCCCCCATCATACGTTGAGAAATATAACCGCCACCACCGGGCTCAGCTCCTGGATACCAGCTGGCCCACCATTGTAAAAATATGTAGGACAAAAAGGCTCCCGTGGTCAGTGAGAATGTTCCGATTAAGGCATCTCCAGCTCCATCAATTTTTGGGAAAAAGCTCAATCGCCAGGCTGGTAGTTTTGCTTTCAAACCTTCTACCCCTCCCACTTCGGGTGCGTTCAAAACTATTACTGCAAGGATAATACAGCCCGTCATAGCGATTATAAACTGGGCAAAATCGGTAATGGCAATTCCCAAAAGGCCTGCAATGGAACTATAAATAAGTACCAAAAACATAACGCAGGTGACTACCCAAAAAGCAGTTTCGTAAGGCACTTCAAAAAACACTTCTATGATGGAAATCAAAGCGGCATTTACCCAGGCGATAATTACTACATTGAGAAAAAGCCCAAGGTAAACAGCCTTTACACCACGCAGCAACCGCGCAATGGGACCACTATATCTAAGTTCTAAAAGTTCAAGTTCGGTGAGGATATTTGCCCTTCGCCACATTCGTGCAAAAAAGAAGGTGGTGAGCATTCCTCCAATAAGCATGTTCCACCAAAGCCAGTTTCCTGAGATACCGTGCTGAGCAATTTTTTCGGTTACCCAAAGAGGTGTATCAGCCGCAAAGGTGGTAGCCACCATACTTACCCCAGCAAGATACCAGGGCATGTTTCTTCCACCCAGAAAGAAGTCAGTAAGAGACGAACCCGCTTTTCCGCGAAAGCGGATACCTATAAAAATGAATAAGGTGAGAAAGAAGATTACAACTATCCAGTCGAGTATTGTGAGGTTTGCCATGCGTGTTATGTAGTATCACGAAATCAACAAAATTGGTTTTTGAATTTGTTGATTCAAATTTTCGGCAATATGAAAATTTAGATTGACTCATTCAATAGAATGTTTATAATGACAGGGATTTGGTGAACAAGTAATCTTTGTATTCCTACTATACATCATGACTTCTATTGAGTCCACCCCCGCCTTTCAGGCACCCCCTACTTCAACAAGCTCAGCACATGTTCTCGCGTGGGATACGGTACAAAATATAATTCTCTAAGGTTTTTCATGAGGCTATCCTCCTTTGGAGGAGGTGCCCGCAGGACGGAGGAGGAAAAGATAAAAACTAACAAAAAAATCACAGCTACTTAATTTCTACCTTTGGCCACACAATTTTCAAGCCTTCTTTGATGAATACTCGTCAAGAAAGGCAAATAAATTCACCACATTAAATATTAAATCTGTTTTTTGATATGAAACATTGGTTGTTCGTTTTCTCGGCAGGGATGCTTGCCGCCTGTTCCGTTTCTAATTCTGAAGAAATTTCTGATTCTCACATGGTGTCTGAAGAGGTTTTTAAAACTAAACTAGGCAACAAGGAAGTATATGGTGTGAGGCTAATGCTCACCACACCAGAACCCATTGAGGCCATGGAGTACCGAGTTCAGCTTTCACGAAATGAAGCTGTATGGATTGACACGGTAGGTGTAGAGATTGAACAAGATGATACTGTAGAAACAGAAGTGATATTTAGCGAAGCTGTGGCTGAGCCAAACGATAAAGTAGAAATTCAAACCGAGCGACTTGACAGAAAATAAGAACTTCAGGATGATGGCCAAAACCATGCAGGGCCTGGAAGAAGTATTGGTAAAAGAATTGCGCCAACTAGGTGCTATGGATGTAGAGCCCGTAAAGCGTGGTGCAACTTTTAAAGGTGACATTGGTTTTATGTACAAGGCCAATCTTTGGCTGCGCACCGCCCTTCGTGTTTTGGTTCCCATCAAGGAGTTTAAAGCTCGAAATGAAGATGAGATTTACAAAAAGGTAAAAGACATTGCCTGGGAAGATCTATTTGACAAAGACAGAACAATAGTGGTAGATACCACAATTTATGCCCAGCAATACAACCACACCTTATACATGTCGCAAAAGGTGAAAGATGCCATTGTTGATCGCTTTCGCGAAAAAACAGGAAGCCGCCCTTCTGTTGACACCAAAAACCCTGATATCCGCATTGACGTTTATATTTATAATGAAAACGTAATCGTTTCTATGGACAGCTCCGGAAACTCGCTACACAAACGTGGGTACCGCACCGAAGCTGATGTGGCCCCAATTAACGAAGTACTTGCAGCAGGTATTTTAAAGCTTGCTGGTTGGGATGGTTTGGGTAGCCTGATTGACCCAATGTGTGGCTCGGGCACCTTCCTTATTGAAGGCGCCATGATTGCCCACAATATTCCTCCGGGCGTTTTCCGCAAAGACTTTGCTTTCAAAAACTGGAACAACTTTGACAAAGAACTTTACGACCTGCTTTTCAATAAAGCTTTGGAAAAAGAAAAGAACTTCTATTACGGCATTTATGGTTTTGACAAAGACCCTCGCGTTTTACTAAAGGCTAGAAGCAACGTAAAAAGCGCTTTGATGACAGAACAGGTAAAGTTGGAGAAGGCCGACTTTATGAACTTTAGAAGTAGTCGCGAACTCAAACGCCCGGGCATGTTGGTTTTCAACCCTCCCTATGGTGTAAAAATAGAAGCTGATATCCCCGAATTATATCGCGGTATTGGCGACACCCTAAAGCGTGATTTTGCAGGATATACCGCTTGGATGATTACCTCCAGCCGTGAAGGACTGAAACATGTAGGCTTACGCCCTTCCCAAAAAATACCAATGATAAACGGTAGCCTTGAAAGCTGGTTGGTACGTTATGATTTGTACGAAGGAAGTAGGAAGGCGAAGAAGCAATAAGGAGCATGAGTAGGGAGTTGGTAGTAAGCAGTAGAGAAAATTCACTAACAATATGAAATTCAACCAAGGAACAAAATTCTACCAATTTTTTACAGGGCTATTTATCACTATAACGTTTGTTTCCTGTAATACAGATGTCGACTTCAACGATGTAATTAATGTAAACGAACCCTACCTTCTGTACGAATATTCATACAACGATAACGACAAGCTAACCCATTCGGTTCTAGATACAATACTTGTTAATTCAAGCTTGCACAACCAATTCACAAAATTCTTGAAAGATCACAACAATGAGTGGCAAGCAACACCAGCTTCCTATATCTGTGATTTTTCAGTTCAACAAAATAATTTTAGGTTACTGGGGTGGAAAAATAGTGAAACTATCATTGTATCCTTCATAGATCAGAAAGGCATCCCTAAACAACTGTACAGAAAAGTAAACCCAAGAGAATTAGAATTTATTACTCAGTTGTTCATCCCTTAAAAGCATTTCTCTTTCTTGGCAAAGAAAGAAGAGCTGGAGTCTAGCATGGGCACTAAAGCACTCTTTTCCTCGTTGTTTAATCATCATTAACCAAGTCAGCAATGATGAGCAAACTCAAACAAATAGCCCTCCAAATTCCGGAATATCTATTAATAGCTTCTGTAATTTTTTACTGGGGTTCGGCTGGTTGGGGCCTCAATCCTATCGCGACATCTCTCCTCCTCAGTTTAGTTCTCCAAATCATTTTCAAAAACAGAATTTTAGGATTGCTTATTCCAGGTATTTTGATACTTACCTGCCTGTACATGCTTTTAGCCTTGATGTCTGAATTTCGAGAATTCCCAAGCTTCAATCAGGAAGCTCAAATATTCCTGTTCGTTGGCCTCTCTTATTTTATCTCTACTATGCTGGTTTCGGGGCTTATGATTTATAAATATTTTTTACGTGAGGGTAAACTCCCTACTCAATAATCCCTACTCCCTACTCTTCTCAAAAAACTTCCTTGGCAGCCTCAACCTCTTTCTTTGCGTTACCTACAAATATTTGGTCGCCCGCAATTATTACAGGACGTTTTAAAAAAGTGTATTCATCCAAAATCAATTGACGATAATCTTGCTCCGAAAGATTTTTATCCTTCAAGCCCATACTTTTGTACTTCATTGCTCTTCGGCTAAAAAGCGCTTCGTAAGAACCGGCCATTTTTGCCATTTCATCAATTTGGGCTTCGGTAATTTTCTCAGTTTTAATATCCTGCAAAATCACATCCTCACTTGGGTTGAGTTCTTTGATAATACGAATGCAGGTAGAGCAAGTTGCTAAATGGTAAATCTTTTTCATACAGCAAATATAGCATTGCACATCAACTGAACTTTGTCGTCATTGTAATTACATTTGCACCCTATGCCACAGTACGCAGAAGTAATTCTTCCATTAGCCCTACCCCAAAACTACACCTATCGTATTCCCTTCGATATTGCCGAAGATGTGGCGCCTGGTAAGCGGGTAATTGTACAATTTGGTAAGCGAAAACTGTACACAGCACTTGTATTTTCTGTGCATGATAATGCACCCGAAGGTTTTCAACCGAAAGACATTATTGAGGTAGAAGATAAAAATCCAATCGTTGGTCCGCTACAATTAAAGCTATGGCAATGGATGGCAGATTATTACCTCTGCACCATGGGTGAGATCATGACTGCTGCTCTACCCTCCGGTCTCAAATTAGAAAGTGAAACGGTAGTGCTTCGTAATCATCTCAAAAAGATTGAAGACTCAGAACTCAACGATAACGAGTTTTTGATTGTTGAGGCTCTTACTTCTCAGGATGCTTTGAGCATAAAAGAGATTGGGGACATCACGGGTTTTAAAAATCCGCTTAAGCTCATTCATAGCCTTCTCGGCAAAAGATATATCGTACTTGAAGAAGAATTAAAAAACGGTTATCGACCGGTCCAAAAGCGCTTGGTACGTTTAGCCGATAAATACTCAGGTTCTGGCTTAAGTGAGTTGTTCGAAGAACTAAGCCGTGCTCCTAAGCAAAAAGATGTGCTTCTCTCCTATTTTAAACTAATGGGTGAAGCCTCCAGAGAAGATAATGATGCACCCAAACCAATAGTCGCTAGCAAACTACTGAAAGCCGCTAATTCTTCAGATTCTTCATTAAAAGGACTTGCCGAAAAAGGGATTTTTGAAATTTACTACGACCAACCGGAAGAAGATTCAAAAGGCGGATCTACTCATGATTTTTATGAACTGAACGAACATCAACAAAAAGCTCATTCAGAAATAAAACAACACTTTGAAGATAAAGACGTGTGTTTACTTCACGGTGTAACTTCTTCGGGTAAAACCGAGATATACGTTCGTTTCATCAAGGAAATGCTCGATCAGCAAAAGCAGGTTCTCTATTTAGTTCCTGAAATAGCCCTAACCACACAGCTCATCACACGAATGCGAAGGTATTTTGGTGAGCACGTTTTGGTTTTCCATTCGCGCTTTAGCGATAGAGAACGAGTAGAAACCTGGCTCAAGCTAATTGAAAATCCTGAAACGCCTTATTTGGTAATTGGTGCCAGAAGCAGTCTTTTTCTCCCCTTTCAAAACCTTGGTTTTGTGATAGTGGATGAAGAGCACGAAACGAGCTTTAAGCAGTTTGACCCAGCACCGCGTTACCACGCCCGCGACACAGCTATTTTGCTGGCAAGCATGAGCAAGGCCAAAGTACTACTGGGCTCCGCCACTCCTAGCATTGAAGCTTATACCAATGCCCTTGCCGGGAAATTTGGTTTAGCCACAATGAGCAAGCGTCACGCAGATTTACCAATGCCCGAGATACAATGTGTGGATCTGAAACGTGCGCGCAATAAAAAGGAGATGCATGGGAATTTTAGCCATGAGCTTGTAGAGGAGATAAAAGCAACGCTGGCCAATAAAAAGCAGGTTATCCTTTTTCAAAACAGACGTGGCTTTAGTACTATGATTCAATGTCAAAATTGTGCACATGTAAATCAGTGCAAAAACTGCGACATCAGCCTTACTTATCACAAACACATAGATATGCTTAGGTGCCATTATTGTGGCTATACACGCCAGGTTCCTTCGCGCTGTCCAGCCTGTGGAAGCTATGAAGTAAAGGCTCTGGGCTTTGGCACCGAAAAATTGGAAGACGATTTAAAGTTGATGATTCCCGAGGCTAATATCAAACGAATGGACTTGGATACAACACGAAAAAAAAACGCCTACCTCAACCTTATTACCGAATTTGAAGATGGCGAAATAGACATACTTATCGGAACTCAAATGGTAACCAAAGGTTTGGATTTTGAAAATGTAGCTTTAGTAGGAATCCTCAACGCAGACTCGCTTCTCAACTTTCCTGATTTTAGGAGTCATGAGCGTGCTTTTCAGCTAATGGCACAGGTAGCCGGTAGGGCCGGTAGAAAAAACCAACGGGGAAAAGTACTCATTCAAACTGCCGATCCTTATCATAATATTATCCGTAAGGTGATGGATAATGCTTATGACAAAATGTATGAGGATGAGCGATATGAGCGTAAAAACTTTAAGTACCCTCCTTACTATAGAATGGTAAAGCTTACGCTAAAGCATCGAGACAGACAACATCTCTCCAACTCCGCAATCGCACTAGGAAAGGAATTACGAGGTGTTTTTGGAGAAAGAATACTTGGCCCTGAGTTTCCACTAGTTGCTCGGCTGCGCAATTTTTATCAGATGGAAATTATTCTGAAATTTGAACGCTCAGTTTCCCTGAACAAAGCCAAGGAAAGTTTACTAGAGACCATTAATATTTTTCTGAGCAAAAACCCAGATAAAAAAATCCAGGTCATTTACGATGTGGATCCTATGTAAAGCATAATTATGAAAAAATTATTTTTCCTTTTATTTTTAGCCACAGCCTTCTTTTCTTGTAAAAAGGAAGATCAGGATAAGATTGACCAAGATATAATTACCAAGTACATCGCTGACCAAAATCTTGATGCCAAGGCAACCGGATCAGGGTTGTATTATGTAATAGAAGAAGAAGGCACTGGCCGCCATCCGGAATCAAACAGTTATGTAAAAGTAGCTTACAAAGGCTACCTAACAGATGGAACCGTGTTCGACCAAAGTTCTGCCGCAGGAATTAAGTTTAAACTTACCCAAGTAATAGAGGGCTGGACGGAAGGAATTCCACTTTTTAAAGTAGGGGGAAAAGGAAAGCTAATTATTCCTTCCAAACTTGGCTATGGCGATCAATCAACCTCAGGGATCCCCGCAAACTCCGTATTGATTTTTGACATTGAGCTTCTTCAAGTGTATTAATCCCCTCTCCCTTTTTCGAGATAATCATTTATCGATAATACTATACAGTATTGCGCCAAACCGTAAGTAAGCATTACCGCTATGCTCAGATACACTGTACTTTCGTTAAATTTATTAAAGGCCAGAATTAAATCTGAGATCAAAAACAAAAAAGCTCCTAAAGCACTCAGCCATTGCAAGCCTTTATTAGCGTAAGCAAAAAGCAAGCTTATCACAAAATGCAGCCCTAGAACAATACCGTACACATACAAATAGAGCTCTAGCTCGGGCGGTGTATTTACATAGGTATACAGAGTCCATAAACCAGCTCCAGCTATAGCCCCACCTCCTGCTAAAGCCGCTAAACTCACCTTTAGCTTTTGGCCAAAGTAAAATAGAAGGTAAAATACATGCGCAATTAAAAAGGCGGCCATTCCACCTAAAAAGAAAAACTCTCCATCCCGCATTAATAATACATCCCCAGCCAATGAAAGAGCTAATGCCGCAGCTACTTGTTTTATGGAAACTGTGGTAAATCCATTTCTATTGATAAAAAATACAGCAAGGCTGAAAAGTAGTAAAGGCTTACTCAGGTAATATAATTCAACGCTGTCCGGCTTATAAATTACCACCAAGTGCAGCAATAGTATAGACAAGTATATTTTGGAAAAATCTTTTGTTTTCAATGTCGCTTTATTAAATGATCAATCAGAGGTTATTTTCCTGACGAAATGATGGTCAAACTCAAGCAAAACAGACATACCGTCAGTATTGCTTTGTAAGAACAGACACTTTGTCTGAGCGCTTCTCGTAAAACACCCACATTTTGCCTTTGGTATTTAGTTTGACTAATCCTCAGCAAATAAAACATTAAAACAAACGATTATGAAACTTATAAAGAGAGAAGAAATGAATCCAAGAATTAATCCACTATTTGGCAGTTTTCTATCTGATGATTTTTTCAACTGGCCAGCCACTAATGTTGAAAGAACCAGAGGCTATTCACCAGCAGTAAATATTGCTGAAGATGAAAATGGCTTTACACTTGACATAGCTGCACCAGGGCTAAAAAAGGAAGATTTCAATATTTCAGTTGAAGATAATTTACTTACCATTTCTGCGGAAGTAAGAACAGAGAGCGAGGATAAAACTCCGAACTACACAAGAAAAGAGTTTGGATTCAAGAGTTTTAAAAGATCATTCAGAATTACTGAAGATCAGATAAATCAAGAGGATATTAAAGCAAGTTATGAAAACGGAGTATTGAGCATTGCACTCCCAAAAAAGGAAGAGGCAAAACCTCAACCAGCTCGTGCTATTAGTATTTCTTAGAAAAGACTTTTCATAGAGGTTGATTAGATTAGGTTAATGGTTAATAGGGGTGAAAGAAATTTCATCCCTATTTTTTTACCAATCCAAATGATCTAAAAAGGCGTTAATGTTTCCACTGTATGAAGTAACAGCTATTACTTCACCATTATTCATCATTAGTGAAAAATCATTATCACCACCTGCCGTAACGCGCACGACATCTGCTAGAGCATAGACCTTTTCTGCTTGCAACATTTGTCGAGTGTATATTTTATCACCATCTATTTTTAGATACACGTTAAACTGAAGTGCCACCAAAACCAACGCTGGAATTAGCGTCATAGCCGAAAAAATTCTAGTGAAAACCTTGCGACTAGCGGTGCTATAGGAAGCGTAAGCCGGAAGCATAGACAAAGATTTTACTCCAAAAAAATGGGCATATACAGCCTTGGAAGATTGAGTGCTTATATAAAAACCAATAATCAACGATGGTGCAAATAGGCCAACCTGCTCCGCTACCAGCACTCCACTATAATGACCCAAGCTGTGAAAAATATTGAATGCGATATAAATGACCCAAAAAGCGATAAATGAAAACACTACACCCGAAAACAGAAAGATAAATGAATATGCAGCTCTGTTGAGAATACCTAATTGTTTTTGAGTGTTCTCTACTTTCGATAGTCCCATTGATTTGAAAACAAATCTTTTAAAAATAAAAAACAGACCTACAAGAAGACTAACTTCTAAAGCAAATTTGAGGATAAACATGACGAGTGAGAATTAGAGTTTCAAACAAATTTCCAAATGTTTTCTCCTGTCGGCAGTGGAGCCTCAAACGTTAAAGACTCTCCTGAAACAGGATGGTCAAATATAACCTTTTTAGCATGCAAGCACACACTAGCGTCTTTGTTACTCCTTGAAAACCCGTACTTTAAGTCTCCTTTTATCGGACACCCTATCGCAGAAAGTTGCACTCTAATTTGATGGTGTCTCCCCGTTTCCAATCTGATTTCCAAAACACTGTATTGCTCCAATTTTTTGACCACTTGGTAATTTAGAGCCGCTCTTTTTCCACCCTTTATAGGTTTAAAAAAATACTCAGATTTATTCTTTTTCTCATTTTTCTTGAGGAAATGCTCCAGATGATCGGCCTCTTTTGGTGGGAAACCCTTTACAATAGCCCAATATATTTTCTCAACTTCCCGTTTTTCGAAGATCGCATTCATCCTTGTCAAAGCTTTGGAAGTTTTGGCAAAAACCACAATTCCAGAGGTAGGCCTATCCAAGCGATGCACCAATCCTGTGAAAACATTTCCGGGCTTGTTGTACTTATCCTTTATATATTCTCTTACTTTTTCAAGCAAAGGTTTGTCTCCTGTAAAGTCACCTTGCACTAATTCGCCAGCAAGCTTATTTACCACAATAAGATGATTATCCTCAAAGAGGATTCTTTTTGATACTGGTTTTTCCAAACTGCTAGTATTGTTCTTTCTCGTTCGGAAAGTCTGAAGACTTCACATCTGTAATATAGTTCTGTACGGCACCATTTATATCTTCATAAAGGTTAAGATACCTACGTAAGAATCTTGGGTGAAACTCATGAGTCATTCCCAGCATATCATGCAATACCAGCACTTGGCCATCTACATCGCCACCAGCACCAATACCTATCACGGGAATAGAAATAGCTTTCGCTACTTTAGCGGCAAGCTTAGCTGGAATTTTTTCTAACACTAAGGCAAAACAACCGGCTTCCTCCAATTTCTTAGCATCCGAAATTAACTTTTCCGCCTCTTCTTCCTCTTTTGCTCTTACAGTATATGTTCCAAATTTGTAGATTGACTGTGGAGTCAACCCCAAATGACCCATCACAGGAATACCAGCAGTCAAAATTCTCCTTACTGAAGTAAGAACCTCTACTCCACCTTCCAATTTTACAGCATGAGCGCCACTCTCCTTCATTATTTTAATAGAAGAGTTAAGGGCTGTTTTGGAATTTCCCTGATAACTACCAAAAGGAAGATCCACCACCACAAGGGCTCTTTCTACTGCTCGAACCACTGAACTGGCGTGATAAATCATTTGATCTAAAGTAATGGGGAGTGTGGTTTCATGACCAGCCATCACATTAGAAGCAGAATCACCAACTAATATTACATCAATCCCTGCACTATCAATTATTTTGGCAAGAGTAAAATCATAGGCGGTAAGCATAGATATCTTCTCACCATTTTGCTTCATCTCCTGCACGGAATTGGTAGTTACTTTCTTAAAATCTGACTTTGCGACTGACATAATATTTTTTTAGAGCTACAAAATTATACTTTTGCGGCAGAAGGCCGTTATTTTAAATATTTATCAGGCCACCCTATTTCGACTTAGCAGTCTATGAATAAATGATTATGTCAAAAAAACGGATGAAGTACTTAACTATATTTTCCCTTCTAGCTTTTATCACCTTGTTTTCGTCATCATGTGATAACGACTTTAATATTAATGACGATTGGGCAGATATAACAGTGGTGTATGGTTTATTAGACCCTGCTGCTGATACCAACTGGATTCGCGTGCAAAGAGCTTATCTTGGAGAAGCCGCTGCATCAGCTTCTTATGGAGAGCCAGATTCAGTTTATTATGATACTACTGCCATTTCAGTTTACCTGGAGGCTTATTCACGTGGTGCTGATGGTTCTTTAGGAACCCCAGTAAATACTATCTTTTTGAAACCTGACTTTACAAGTAGAAAACTTGATGATGGCATTTACAGTACAGACGACTTTCGCCTATACCGCACAACCGAAACCATAGAAGAGGATAAAACCTACAAACTTGTGGTAGAAAAGAGCAATGCTAAACACCCTGAAGCATCTTCAATAACAGAAATTGTAGGTATTCAGCAATCCAGTAATTCTGGGTTTAGATTTGTATTACCAAACCCTAATGTAATCGCAGCACGTACCTTTAATGGCAATTTAAAGTGGTATCAAAGTGATCAGGCTGAAATTTATGAGGTTGATGTTTACTTTTACTATAAAGAAGTGAATCGCCAAACTGGTGCTGTTGAGCATTTAGTGCAAAAGCTAGACTACACTACTATTGAAGGAGCCCAAATCCCAGCTGACCCATTTGAAACTATTGATGTAGATGGTTCGCCTAATAATATTTACACTCTACTTGCAAGCAACTTACCTGAACTAAAACCAAATACTCTACGATTTTTCAAAAGCTTTACTGTTATTATATGGGCCGGTGGAGAAGATTTAGCAAAGTACATTGACCTTAACAGACCAACTGAAGGAGTTAACAACAGTAAGCCTGAATTTCCAGACATTGAGAACGGTACGGGCTTATTTTCATCGCGCACAAGCATTATGCTTGACGAAGTTGCAATGAGCCAGCAAATGGCTACCACCTACTATTTATCCAGTACACTTTGCGAAAAAGGATTTGCCATAGTAACAAGTGGCGACACTTGCTATTGCGAGCGCATTCCTGGTATCGGGCCTGAGCGCGTATGTGACTAATAAAAACTGACAGATAGACATTTTCGATATTTCAATGTCTGACGTAAATAATAGAAACCCTGACAAAACTGTCAGGGTTTCTTATTTATATGCCACTGGCATAATGCTTGACATTAGCTGAGCAAGAATTTGAATAACCAAGATTTAAATAAACAATAATGGGAAAGATCATAGGAATAGACTTGGGTACTACCAACTCCTGCGTAGCCGTAATGGAAGGTAATGAGCCAGTAGTAATCCCTAACAGCGAAGGAAAACGCACCACACCATCAATCATTGCATTTGTGGAAGGTGGCGAACGTAAAGTAGGTGATCCCGCAAAAAGACAAGCTATTACAAACCCACAAAAAACTATCTCTTCAATCAAGAGATTTATGGGTTCTTCTTTTAGCGAAGTTGAAAAAGAAAAAGATCGCGTATCATATAAACTTGTGAAAGGTGAAAACAACACCCCACGTGTAGATATTGACGGTAGAATGTATACTCCTCAGGAGCTTTCAGCAATGGTGCTTCAAAAAATGAAGAAAACTGCTGAAGATTACCTAGGAACAACTGTAGACGAAGCGGTTATCACGGTACCAGCATACTTTAACGACTCTCAGCGCCAAGCTACTAAAGAAGCTGGTGAGATTGCAGGTCTTAAAGTAAGACGTATTATTAACGAACCTACAGCCGCATCTTTGGCTTACGGTATCGACAAAAAAGGTATTGACCAAAAAGTAGTAGTATTTGACTGCGGTGGTGGTACGCATGATGTATCTATCCTTGAACTAGGAGATGGTGTATTTGAAGTACTTTCAACAGACGGAGATACTCACCTTGGTGGTGATGACTTTGACCAAGTACTTATTGACTGGTTGGCAGACGAGTTTAAGAGCGAAGAAGACATGGATCTTAAGAAAGACCCAATGGCACTTCAACGTCTTAAAGAAGCTGCTGAGAAAGCTAAGATTGAGCTTTCATCGTCAAACTCTACTGAAATCAACTTGCCATACATTACAGCAACAGCTAGTGGTCCTAAGCACTTAGTGCGTACGCTTAGCCGTAGCAAGTTTGAGCAATTGGTAGACAGCCTTGTAAAGAGAACTATCGCTCCTTGCGAAAATGCTCTTAAGCAAGCTGGACTTTCTAAGTCTGACATTGACCAGGTAATTCTTGTAGGTGGTAGTACTCGTATTCCTGCTGTACAGGATGCTGTAAAAAACTTCTTTGGAAAAGAGCCTTCAAAAGGTGTAAACCCTGATGAAGTGGTAGCTTTAGGTGCTGCTATTCAAGGTGGTGTTTTGGCTGGTGATGTAAAAGATGTATTGCTTCTTGATGTTACTCCACTATCACTAGGTATCGAAACTATGGGTGGTGTATTGACTAAATTGATCGAAGCAAACACAACTATCCCTACCAAAAAGTCAGAGACATTCTCTACTGCCAGCGATAATCAGCCTTCTGTAGAAATTCACGTTCTACAAGGTGAGCGCCCAATGGCTAAGGATAACAAGACAATTGGAAGATTCCACTTGGCAGATATTCCACCAGCACCAAGAGGTGTACCTCAAATTGAAGTAACATTTGACATTGATGCTAACGGTATCTTGCATGTAGCTGCTAAGGATAAAGCTACCGGTAAAGAGCAAAGCATCCGCATCGAAGCTTCTTCAGGATTGAGCCAGGAAGAAATCGAAAAAATGAAGCAGGAAGCTGAAGCAAATGCTGATGCTGACAATGCTGCAAAAGAGAAAGTAGATAAGCTAAATGCTGCTGACGGAATGGTTTTCCAAACTGAAAAGCAACTTAAAGAATTTGGCGACAAGCTTTCTGCTGATAAAAAAGAGCCTATTGAAAGCGCTTTGACCGAGCTTAAAACCGCTCACCAAAGCCAAGACATTGCTGCAATTGACGCTGCAATGGAGAAAATCAACGAGGCTTGGAAAAATGCTTCTGAAGAAATGTACAAAGCACAAGAAGGTGCTCAAGGCCAGCCGGGCGATGCCGCTCCAGGTGCCGAGGGTGAAGCTTCTGCTGATGATGTGACTGACGTAGAATTTGAAGAAGTAGACGAAGAGAAGAAGTAGTCTTTTGAGTATTGAGTAGTTAGTACTGAGTATTTAGACAGCTGCACTTTATAAATAAATAAACCCCGTTTCGATTACTCGAGACGGGGTTTTGTATTTATAGGGATTGAGTCCTAATCCTTGTAAAATATTTTCTTCGCCACTATGCTTTCATCAGAAAGTAAAGAAAGTAAGTAGCCTCCTTTGGGAAGCGAGGAAATGTCTACTTCCAAAACCTCATCACCTGACACAAGCCCCGAAAACACCTTCTTACCTCCCATATCAAGTACCTGATACTGATGGATTCCTTCCAAATCACCATCCACAGACAAATGGTTAGAAGCTGGATTTGGATAAATCTTAAAGTCTATTGTAGAAAATTCTTTGATGTCAATAGAGTGGGTATAGAGAACGTTTATCTCGGCAGGGGTTAATACTCGATTGTAGATGAGGATGTAGTCCATTGAGCCTTCAAAGTGATGACCTGCATAACTATTTCTTCCTATTTCTACATCAGCTGAAGTTACGGCCGATTTTGCTGAATTGAAGGTATTACATGATTTCGTCTTTAAACCGTTTATCCAGATATTCACTTGACTACTAGCTCCTTCAACCGAAACAACACAAAAATTCCAATCGTAAATCTTTATGCTCAGGCTATCTTCCATACAATCGTAAGTTGAATAATTTTTTTCACTTCCAAAGTCCATGAAACCGTTTAACATTCTTATTCCCCAATCCTTATTAGGATCATTTAGAAACTTTGAAATTATGGGTCTGTTTCCAGAGAATTCTTCAGGTTTAAACCAAAAAGCAAATGAGAACATAATATTAGGCCCTCCTTTTAAAGCAGTTTTGTCCAGCACTTGAATATAGCTCTGCCCATCAAAGTGATAAGCCTCATTCGGTTGTCCAAAGCGGTTGGTGTCCAACTGCATATTACCAACCGTGGTGCCGTGATAGGAACTTCCAGAAGTATCCAATGGATTCCCATCCATAGGGTAAGCGGCAATTAAACCTTGGCTAAGGTTTACCTGGGCGTACATCTGTGAGAAGCCAAGGATGAGTGAAATAAAAAATAATTTTGTCTTCATGGTTAAAGGTTTATTGGTTTTTAAAGCATTATAAATCTATACATTTAGGAGCAAAATGCCTGCTTATCAAGAAGGTTAAATAATATTTTTACCACCCAATTTCACAAATCAACTCATTAACCAATCCATGGACCTCCTCTCCCAACTTTACCAAATTATAAATCAAACACCGGATTCATGGAAAGGTGAGCTTTCGCTAAAGCGGAATGAATACCTGAAGGTAAAAGGAAGTACAGACACCAATTTGTATTATGTAAAATCCGGTTGTTCGCGAGTGTTTATAGAAGATGAATTTGAGGAACACACCATCCGCTTTGGTTATGAAGGAAATTTTATTGCCGCCCTGGATTCACACATTACGGAAAAGCCCTCCCCTTTTTATATTCAAGCTCTTCGCAAAACGGAGCTGAAGGTGATTAGCAAAGAGACTTTTATGCAAATCATAAATAGCAAAACAGAGTATTTACAACTTTGGCAGCAAATGCTCGCTGGTTTGATTTATCAGCAGCTTGAGCGCGAAGTAGATATCCTCACCCATTCTCCTGCTGAGCGATATAGAAGAGTTTTGGAGCGCAGCCCTCAGCTGTTTCAAGAGGTACCGGCCAAGTATATTGCCTCTTATTTACGGATGACTCCTGAAACACTCTCTCGCCTCAAGAAATCTTGATTTCAATCAATGTTTACTTTTTCGGCAATCGTGACCTTTGAATAAATTCAAAAAGACATGAAGATTTCACAAGAAGAACTAATTGATGATTTAGTAAACAGAACCCATAAAATTCTGAATGAAGCTGAGGAATTAAAAGAGCTTTCGGAAAAAGCCTTGCAGTGGCGGCAAGCCCCAGAAAGCTGGAGTGTATTGGAATGTCTCGAACACCTAAATCTTTATGGTCAGTTTTACCTTCCAGAAATTACAAAGCGTTTGAATTCTGCAAAAGCCTCAAAACCTAATCAAATCTTTAAAAGCGGTTTATTAGGAAACTATTTTGCCTTGAGTATGCTTCCCAAAGAAAAGCTCAATACCATGAATACTTTTAAGAATATGAACCCTATTCATAGTACTTTGGGAAAAGATGTGATTGATGAATTTATCCTACAACAAAAGAAAATGCTGAGCCTTTTGGAAGCTTGTCGCAAAATTGACCTCAACAAAACCAAAACATCCATCAGTATTTCGAGCTTTATAAAACTAAAATTGGGAGATACCCTGCGTGTGGTTATTTTTCATAATCAAAGACACATGGTTCAAATTGACGGTGTGCGTTTTTTAATCCCATCTACTAAAGATAGCCATCTAAAATTGAAGTCTATGCGCATATGATCGCACATTCCATGCATAAATGAATAGAGGACTTGTATCCGATTCTGCGCCAGGTCTACCAATTCCAAGTGTAACTGCGTATGGATGCTTCCAGCCTTTTTGGGAAACTATAAAAACTGATTCTTCAATACTTCCATCTTTTGTTTTTTGCCAATTGAAAGGTTGAGACTTAATACCATTTTCCATAAAGGTGAGCTTCCATCTTCCATTTACAAATGTGTCTATCTCCAGAGAAAAATCCATTTCCTGACCTTTATCATTGAGATATGGAATAGGTTCTTTTAGATTAAACATTTCTCTTTTTTCGAGAGGACTCGCTCCTGAAACCGGCCATATTTTTCCTTTAGTTGCATCTAATACTACCTTGCCAATGGCGGTAGACGGATTACCATAGGTTACTACCAATTCCCCTTCATCATTTCCTTCCAAGGAAAAATTCACTTTCAATGGCTTGTCTTTGTTAAGTCCATACAAGCGCCCCAGTGATGGAAATGACTCTATTAATTCTTTTATTGTTTCTGCATTTTGTCCCTTGAGATCGTGATAGTTTTCCGAAATTTTGACATTCACCCAATCTCCAGTAGAATCTATCTTAACTATTTCTAGTGGCAAAGTTGATTGTCTGGCCAAATCTATAAATGACTTATCTAGCGCAATTTCGCTAGAACGGCCTGCCATATTGAGTGCAATAAAAATGCCTCCGGCTAGCAGTACCACCACCAAACCAGAAATAATCCACTTATAAATTCGATTGTCTGAAACTCTCTGCTTCATCTGCCCAAAAATCTGTTGATGCTCAGGACTCCATTCCGAACCAGCTTGAGACGCAACATATTGTTTTAGGGCCTCGAGATACTCATCTGTTTCCTTCTTATTATCGCCCTTTAACTGGTTTAATTTGGCTAATAGTTGAGTTATATCCATAGTCTCGGTTTGTATGGGTAAAGTAAACAAAATCATCTTTCCTAAATCTCAAGCGCCACATGGCTACTGGCAGAAAATAATTCTCTAAATTCATAAAAAAGCTTTAGAGATGAAAAAGTTGGCCATGCTCCTTATTCGCGGCTCAGGTTCCCCTGGATTTGAAAGTCAGGAAGAGTTTTTAAATAAATTCTTTAAGCAATTGCAAAGAAAAGGTATGCCCCGCGAAGCCATTGAATATGAGTTTCTGGATTGGTACACACCATTAGAATCTCAACAACTAGAGCTTTTGAAAAGGCTGGAAAAAAGTGAAACCCCGGTTAAAGGGATGGCTCTCCGCACATTTCTGCTCACCAACATTGCCGACTTAATCAATTACCGAGGCGGAAGTGTTTTCAATAGCATTTCCTATTTAGAAGTACACAAGGCTGTTCATAAAAACATAAAAGACCTGCAAGCACGGGTAGCCCCAGATACTCCGTTGGTCATCATTGCGTCCTCCATGGGTACGGAGATAATAAACAACCATATTTGGGATAGACAACATTGGGCTGACAAGCACAATAATGAACCTGACCCTTTTGGCTCAACTCCTTTTGAAAGACTGGAAACACTTATTGGCTTTTTTACTTTAGGAAACAACATTCCCATTTTTGCCTCTACCTATAATTTGGATGACCTGCAGCCCATTTCCTTTCCAGGAAAAGCCCTTACCAACCAACATAAAGCACGTAGCTTTTGGGAAAACATTTATGACAAAAATGACCCGATGGGCTACCCTATTAAGTTCATTAACACGAATTATAAGCTTTCTCCTTTAAAGGACATTGAGATAAATGTGGGCGGTTTGCTTACTTTTTGGAATCTAGGTTCACATCTTAAATATTGGTCATCCAACAGATTGCGCAAGCACATCGTCAACAGAGTTTATAATCTATGGGAGATTTTATAATTCCACTCGTCTACTCCAGTTGATTTGTCGAATTTTGCTCATCTATGACGAAGTATTACTATCTCATCCGTATCCAATACCTTGGATTTAGATATCATGGCTGGGCCACACAAAAGCATCATAAAACCGTGCAAAGCATGGTGGACAAAACAGTAGCTTTTGTTCTCGGCCACGATGATTTTAGAACAATGGGAGGCAGCCGTACTGATTCTAAAGTATCGGCCAATGAGATGGCTTTTCAGCTATTTACCAAAGAGCCGCTAGATTGCAAATCATTCCTTAAGGATTTTGACACCAACCTTCCCACCGACATTCGTGCCTTGGGTATGGAAGAAGTCGATTCCAAATTCAACATAATACAAGCCCCTCGCCTTAAGGAATACCTCTATTTATTTTCCTTTGGGGAGAAAGCACATCCTTTTAGCGCATCCTTAGTTTCCACCTTTCCAGGAAATTTAGACATAGAACTGATGAAACAAGGAGCCAAATTGTACCAAGGCACTAAAAACTTTAAAGCTTACTGCGCCAGTCCAAAAGAAAACCAGCAGTTTACCAGAGAAATTCTTTTGAGCCAAATTGAGGAAAACACAGAATACACGGCCAGTTTTTTTCCAAAAGACACTTACGCATTTAAAGTTCAGGGTAAAGGTTTTCTACGTTATCAAATACGTTTGATGATGGCACAGCTTGTTCGCCTTGGGCGTAATGAAATTACGCTTGATGAAATGAAGCAATCTCTTAATGGTGAAAATGAACAGCATATTCCTAGCATTGCACCAGCTTCAGCTTTAATACTTCAAAAAACGGTTTTTGACTCTTCCTCTAAAAAAGATCAAAATCAGAATTAGATAAGCTTTATCGAATCTCCAATAAAACTGCTTCGATATTCAAACATTGACACCTACCTTTGGTTAAATTCAAAAACAATAAACCAACATAATAATGGCACAAATAACATTAGGCGGAAAGCCTGCGAATACATCAGGAAACATCCCTCAAAAAGGTGATGGGTTAAAAGATTTTAAATTGGTAAATCCATCCATGGAAACCAAAACCCTGAACGATTATAAGGGCAAGAAATTGGTTCTAAACATTTTCCCTAGTGTGGATACCGGAATATGCGCCAAGTCTGTGCATGAGTTCAACAAAAGGGCTGGATCTGCTGACAACACAATGGTGCTAAACATTAGCAAAGATTTGCCATTTGCGCAAAAACGCTTTTGTGGAGCTGAAGGGTTGGAAAATGTAGAAATGCTTTCTGATTACCGTTTTAATCAATTTGACGAAGGTTATCATACCCAAATCACCGATGGTGCTTTTGAAGGATTGATGAGCCGCGTGGTAATTGTAGCTGACGAAAACGGAACAGTACAATACTCCGAACAAGTACCAGAAGTTGGACAAGAGCCAGATTATGAAAGTGCTTTGAAGCATTTATAGTTTTCAACTAAAGAGACTTTAGAATCCGATTGATACTCTTCAATCGGATTTTTTATTGCTTACAATTCCCTATTTGAAAATGGATAGTAGATTTGAATTCTGTAAAAATCTTGCCCCTAGTATTTCATGAACGCACTGTACTACGCCAAAAGTTTCATTTATAATGCTCTGCCCTCCTTCTTCTTTAGATGGAAATATGGCCAGCTAAAACGCTTTGAAAAAACTTGCAATCAGAAGGAACTAGATACTCGGTTGGATTACTACTTTAAAGTTCAAAACAAGTATCCCATTCCTAAAGAAGCAACTGCTGTAAAAGATGTAAAAAGAGGAAAAGGCACTGCTTACTTTTTAGACCTAAAAGAGTTTTTACATTACTTTACCAAAGAAGCTCGTTTTGCCTACTACTTTGGTGACGACACAAATGTAAACCCTTACCCTACTTTATTTAAAGCTCGTCCCATTAGAAATGGAAATGAAAACTCCATTCTTTTTAAGCTCAATAAGAGGAGGCATTTTAAGTGGGTAAATGATACTATTCCATACACCGAGAAAAAGGATATGATGGTATGGCGTGGTGGTGCCTATCGTGCTTTGCGAAGAGAGATGATTGAAAAAATATGGGACCATCCGCTCTGCAATGTGGGGCAAACTAACAAGCCAGTAGAAGATATGCCCTGGCAAAAGGAACACCTCCCAATAGAAGAGCAGTTGAAATATAAAATCATTTTTTGCCCTGAGGGCAATGATGTAGCCACCAACCTAAAATGGGTAATGTCTTCCAATTCACTGTGCTTTATGCCCAAACCCCGCTATGAAACCTGGTTTATGGAAGGAACTCTAAAACCCGGTGTCCACTATGTAGAGGTAAATGCCCCGTATGATGATTTGGGTGAGAAAATAGAATACTACTCAAAACACACTGATGAAGCTCAAGAAATCATTAAGAATGCCAATCAGCATGTTGCTCGTTTTCAGGATGAAATGATGGAAGATTTACTTTGTCTAAAGGTATTGGAAAGATATGCTGAATGCAGTGGGCAAGAAAATGAAATTAAGTTTAGAGCTTAACTCTAAAGACTAAGTTGAAGTTTTAACATTTTGGTTTTTACAAAACCTCTACATTTATATCAACTAAAACTTCTTAAACTATGAAAAGACTAATCGCAATATCTCTCTTGCTCTCGCTATCCTTTTTATCCAAGGCACAGGAAACTGAAAATCCAAAGTTCTTTAACGCTGCAGACCCAACACAGCTTTACACTAATGTAAATTTGAATGCTGGGATTACTTTTAGTGGAAGAAGTGCCGAGGCCATGGCGGCTGATTATTGGCAGGTGAACTTGGGTGGAAAATTTGCCGTAAAAAAGTTCAACTTTGGCTTTAATATACCTTTTAGCAATCTTGGAAACTTTTATACAGGGATAGTAGAAGTAGACTTACACGCAGGCTTCCAACCTTTTAATAGGAACAAGTTCTTTAAGTCATCACTTATCACAGCAGGTGTTGTTTTGCCTTCACATGATGGATACGGTTATTTTGAAGGTTTAAATTCAAATAGAGTATTCTATCTGGATTATACTGCTTCGCTTAAATTCAACGATAAGATTTCTGTATTCCCAAAAGTAGGTTTAGAAAAAGGAAGCAATGTAGATGAAAACGCGCCAAGGTTTAACCTAACATCTTATAAGGCTAGCCTAGGTGGAAGTTATCAAATTAATGCTAAAAATTTCCTCAAGCTTAACTTAAGCTACGCTCACACCACCCGTGTCCTTGTTAATGAAAATTATGCCTTCTACGGTTTTGAGAACAGCTTAGAAAGTAACTCCCTACTCACCTCATTAAAATACCAATACGCAATTACTCCTAAGGCACAAGCTTACTCAAAGCTAAATGTTGATTTTGGTGAACGATTTGAAAATAACTACTATGGCTATAACCTTACCCAGCCTGGAATATTTCTTGGCTTCCAATATTTTATAAAATAGACCATCATTTAGCGCACAAAAAAGGGAGCCAATTGGCTCCCTTTTTCTTTATCTAAAACTTAGTTCTAACTTATCGAGTTCCGAACCTTCTGGGTAAAAGCCCGCAATGCTGATTTTTCATCCATGGCTCCGCTGGCAACTTGTTCTTTTATCCAAATGGCGCCAAAGATGTGTGTCAGTTTTTCGCCTTCATCATCACCTTCTACTTCTATGGAAAGGGCACGCTCCTCGGCTAAATCTTCCTCTGCCTTCTGAAGCGTTTCAATATCCACGCTCAATAGTTTTCGGATGGCTCCTAATTTCATACTAGTTCAATTTTGCGATAAGTGAACGCAAGTACTCTTCTTTGCTACCCGCGCTTCCTTCTACAAGCTCACCATCTTTGAAAGCTGCCAAAAATGGAAGGTTATCCACTCCTGCGGCTTTGCGCGCTTCTGGATTTTTTTCAGCATCCACTTCCAAGAAAACCACATCCTGAAGCTCGTCTTCATTACTCACTCTTTTATACTTTGGTGAAAACAAACGGCAGCTACCACACCAGTCGGCATAATACTTTACCACTACCTTTTTATTTCCCTCTAATTCCTTTTTAAATTCTGCGTCAGTTACTGTTAATACAGCCATGTCAAATATATTTTGGTGTTAATTTTATTTTCGGTGACAAAGATAAAATCAACCTGTGTTATTAAAAAAATATTGTGATTGATAAAATTTATATCAATTATCCCCAAGGATATTTTCCTTGTATAGATGACGCACCATCCCATCAGCCAAACCTCGCTTAGGAACCAGCATCCTTTCCGATTTTGCCCAGTTCATGGCTGACTTATAAATCTTCAGTGCATGGGTAATTACGTCCGCTCTATCAGGGTTTAAGTCAAACTTCACCATTCTTTCCTGGGGGGTAAACTTTTGAAGTAATTCGTAGGTATTTTCGATGTAGGCTATATCCAAAGGATGTCCCATATTTCTACCTGAAAGTTTGAAAGTACGGTTAATGTTACCACCAGAACCTACCATAAGGATATCACTAATTCCTTTGGTGTTTTCCTTTATCCAGGCCTTCATTTCATCCCAGTTTTCTTTGCTCACCATTCCCTTCAATAAACGAATAGTTCCAATTTTAAAGGAACGGCTGGCTATAATTTCATCCTTGTAAAATAAGGTAAGCTCCGTGCTACCTCCCCCTACGTCAATATATAAGAAGCTATCTTCAAGATCGCGAATGCTCTCAATCATATCAGAATTGAAAATAATCTTGGCCTCTTCCTTTCCATCAATCAACTCAATGTCAATTCCCGTTTTTTCAAAAACCTCCTTCACCACCTGTTTACCATTAGTAGATTCGCGCAAAGCGGAAGTAGCGCAGGCACGGTACATCTCCACTTCATGCACCTCCATAATGCGTGCATAAGCCTGCATACCGGTCACCAGCTTCTGCATATTCTTCTTGCTGATTTTGCCACTGCTAAAGGCATCCGCGCCCAAGCGAATAGGCAAACGTGTAAGTGATGATTTTTTAAAAAGGGTAACTTTTTTATCTGCAATTACGTTGCTCACGAGCAATCGCACTGAGTTGGACCCAATATCTATTCCTGCTATTTTATGAACTTTCACTATCCTCTCTTTTGCTGGGTTTTCACATATTCATACAAGGCATACTGCGAACGGATTTTTGGCCCCTTAATAGTTCGATACTCATTATCCTGAGCCTCATTGTGCCAACGACTCTTTACATTGTCTTTCCAAATAATCTCCATGTGGTCTCGCAGCTGTCGCTTAATGCTATCTTCGTAAACAGGCACTGTGATTTCCACACGATAATCCAGATTTCGCGGCATCCAATCTGCTGAAGATATAAAATATGCAGGGTTTCCTCCGTTTTCAAAGATCATAACACGTGAATGCTCCAAAAAGCGATCGATTATGCTAATGGCTTCTATGTTTTCACTCATACCTTTTACGCCAGGTACCAGCGAACAAATTCCTCTGATGATCAATCTAATTTTCACACCATAGCTACTCGCTTCATATAGCTTTTCGATAAGCTTTACATCGCAAAGACTGTTTAGCTTTAGCGTAATACCAGCTGGTGCTCCACGTTTGGCATGACTTATTTCGCGCTCTATCAGTCTTAAGAATGACTTGCGTGTGCCGTGCGGAGAAACAAAAAGATGATTGTACTTAAAACGCTTGTAGTTGCTTTGCAAAAAGCTAAATACCTTCTCTACCTCGTTGCAAATTTCTTTGTTGGAAGTAAGCAAGTGATAGTCTGTGTAAAGCTTTGATGTAGACTCATTGAAGTTTCCGGTACCGATGCTGGCATAGTGCTTTAAGGTACCGCCTTCTTTTCTAGTAATAAGGAAAAGTTTACTGTGCACCTTCAATCCTGGCACACCAAAGATTACGGTCACACCTTCCGTTTGCAACTCCTGTGTCCACTTAATGTTAGCTTCTTCATCAAAACGGGCACGAAGCTCAATTACCACGGTTACTTGCTTTCCATTTTTGGCCGCATTCACCAAGGCACTGATCACACGCGACTTATCCGCTAATCGGTACAATGTGGTTTGAATACTTACCACATTGGGATCAATGGCTGCTTCACGCAAAGTTCTTATCAGGTAAGAGAAGCTGTGGTACGGCATAAATAGAAGAACATCCTTTTTACGAATTACATTCAAGATGCTTCGATCCATGTCCAAATCAGGATGCTGCAAAGCTGGCATCGCTTCAAAGTCTAACCTCTTGTCTCCAATATTTGGGAATTTTATGTAGTCCTTTTTATTGTGGTATCGCCCTCCGGGAATCAAGCTATCATAGCTGTCCAAGTCCATGCGTTGCATCAAAAACTGCAACATATCAGATGAAATAGTTTTGTCATAAACAAAACGCACTGGCTCACCAATTCTACGCTGCTTTACAGACTTACTCATTTTCTCAAGAAATCCTTTGGAAACATCATCATCCAGATCGAGCTCGGCATCACGCGTAATTTTTACAGTATGAGCCTCTATTCTATCAAATTCATAGGTAAAGAAAATGTACTCCAAATTGTAACGAATTACGTCTTCCAAGTACATTACATAGTGATTTCCATATTTGGGTAATTCCCAAAAACGCCCAACAAGTTCAGAAGGAACTTCAATCAAAGCGTACTGAGGATCATCTGGCTCAGCATTTTTTATGAGCTTTATTGCCAAATAAATAGACTTGTCTTTAAGTTCAGGTACGTTCTTTTTATCTGCCAGTATAAGCGTGAAGATGGTTGGACTTATCTTATCGATAAACACCTTGTGCACATGCTCCTTTTGACCAGCAGTCAGAGATTTTTCGTCCACAAACTCAATCCCGTTTTCCTCTAGCTCTTCTAAAAGCAAATCATTGGTGCGCTGGGCCTCTGCCTGCATATACACCACCTTTTCAGAAATTTCGGCAAGCAAATCACTTGGTGCTGTATCTCCCAGTCTCTTTTTGGGTGTATCACTAAGCTGGCTCAGTCTTTTGATACTGGCATATCTCACTCTAAAAAACTCATCCATATTACTGGAAAAAATTCCCAGAAAACGTAGTCTCTCTACAAGTGGATTTGATTTATCAAGTGCCTCTTGCAGCACTCTCTCATTAAACAATAGCCAGCTTACATCACGAGCTATTATTTTTGGTTTAGGCTTTCTCAATTCTCTCTTCTTCTTTTCGGATAGTCAAAAAATACCAGCTCGGCTTTCTTATCCAGATTTTTCCATTCATCTATATCAAAGCGCAAGCAGGCCACACCTGTGGTAGGTACATTATCAATGCGATGATCAATACATTTGTTTACCACATCAGTTATGGTAGGGTTGTGCCCAAATAGCATTACAGAGCTATGCTCATCGCTAAGATTGCGAATTATCTGCAGCAAATCTTTGGTATTAGCATGATAAATACCCGGTTCCATCTGTATTTCATTTGCATGAATACTCAGGTTTTTGGAAAATATTATTGCTGTGTGAAGTGCTCTAGTGGCGGGGCTAGAAACAATATGTTCAGGTATACAATTTTGCTCACGAAGCCATTCTGAAGTGCTATATGCATCTCTTACTCCCCTGCCCTTTAGTGGCCTGTCCATGTCCTGCACACCTTCAACTTTCCATGATGATTTTGCGTGTCTTACCAGATAAAGTGTTTTCATAAGCTACGAGCTCAATTCTTTAGCTTTCGAAAATAGATAATTGCAGGCAGCTACAGCTAATCTTAAAAATAAAATAACCGGATGTTTATATTGTATTAATAAACAACCGGTTATTGAAAAATGTACGGTACTATTTTATGGTTTTCTATCGGTTACTCATTTTTCATTTTCTTCGATTCTAGATCATACCAGCTCTTAGAAGTAATCTTACCATTTATGTCAAATTCAATTTTCATAAATACTACGTCCATCTGGTAATGAGTCACACTTTTGACACCTCCGCCATCGTACCACTCCGTCCAAAGACCATTTTGAAAACCACCAACTTTTTGTCCTCTGAGTTTCATATGACCTGAAGGATACTCTATTCTAATTACCTGCTCCGCTTGAATCGGATCTATTGATTTTTTAGAATGAGTCAGAATAAGGTTCTCGTCAACTAGCATCTTTTTCCTGTTCAATATTAGAGAATCCCTTGTCAGGCGCTTCACCTTATAGATAATATCCCCTATTTGAAGAGTAGAGTCCAACAATTGATAGTCATATTTAAATTGTTCACCAAATTGCCGCACATCCACCTTTCCATTATTTTGGAAAAAGAACATATCTTTAGGCTCCGTATCTTTTTGCTCGCCTGAGTTGTTACCGAAAATATCAACTTTTTCAATTGGATTGTTGTCAATCCTTTCTTGAAGCTCCCAAGTCCCAATAATTAATTTTTTAAAACCGGTTTGAGCAATTATCGGTGCAGAAAAGAATAGGGCCATCAGAACTATAGTTTTCTTCATTTTCAAAATTATGGTAATTTATTACTACAACTTCTTAGCCTCATTCCAAAAAACGTCCATCTCCGCCAAGGTCATATCACCCAGGCTTTTTCCGCTTTTTGAAGCTTGAGCTTCCAAATACTGAAATCGCTTTATAAACTTCTTATTGGTGCGCTCCAAGGCTGATTCTGGGTCTACTTTAAGAAAGCGCGAAAGGTTAATAATGGAAAACAAAAAGTCTCCAAATTCCTCTTCCGTCTTCTCTTGGTTTCCTGCAGCTATTTCAGCTTTCAACTCATTGAGTTCTTCATCTACCTTTTCCCACACCTGATTGGTTTCTTCCCAATCAAAGCCAATACCCCGTGCTTTTTCTTGAATACGCGTAGCTTTTATCATAGCTGGCAATGAACGAGGCACGCCCTCCAGCACCGACTTCTTACCTTCCTTAAGCTTTAGCTTTTCCCAATTGGTTTTTACTTCTTCCTCATCGGCCACATTTACATCTCCATATATATGAGGATGGCGGCTAATGAGTTTTTCGCAAATTCCATTGAGCACATCGGCTATATCAAAGGCATTTTTCTCGCTACCTATTTTGGCATAAAACACCATGTGAAGCATAATGTCACCCAACTCCTTGCGCACCTCTTCCAAATCATTGTCCAAAATAGCATCACCCAGTTCATACGTTTCCTCTATGGTAAGAGGACGCAATGTTTCAAGGGTCTGCTTCATATCCCACGGGCACTTAGCGCGCAGGTCGTCCATAATGTCCAAAAGACGGCCAAAAGCCTGTAACTTATCTTCTCGGGTATTCACTTATTTGCTTTCTTCTTCAGAGCTCACCTCTTCCGCTGGCTCCTCAGTTTTCTCTTCAGCTTTAGTCACCAAACCGTTTTCCTGAAGTATGTTGTACCACTGAAAAAGTTTTTTCAAATCTGAATTGTAAACTCTTTCCTGATCGTAATCTTCAAGAATTTCCAGCATATAGCTACGAAGAGCCTCTGGCTTTTCTTTGTGGCTAATAGCCTGTCCCAGATTTTCTTTATCCGCAATCTTTTGAAACACATCGGCCAAAGGCACTTCTTCATTGTATGTGTAGATAGCGATATCTTTTAAAGCACTTACGTTGCTTGCCTGTGTTACAGGAAATTTTTTATCATCAATAAGCGATGAAACAATTACACCACCACGGCTTTGTGCCACCAATTTGTAAAGGCCCGGCTTACCGCCAATTGCCAAAATTCCTTCTAATTCCATTATTCTCCTTTAGGGTTAGTATCTTTTTTACTTTCAGCTTCCTTCATCCACTTTGCCACCAATTCTTCATCGGTAAGCGTATCCTGGGCTATAGCCAAAAGACTTTTTGCATCATCTGCTAGTTCATTGTTAGGATAAGTATCCAAAAAATGTTGGTAAGACTTTGCCGCACGATCTTTGTCATGTAGCTTTTCGTCAAATACATATCCAATCATAAAAACCGAACGAGCGGCCAACGGGTGATCTTTATATTCCACCACAATCTTGTTGTACACATTTACAGACTTCAGCACCTTACCGTCCATTTCTTTATAGATATCTGCAGCACGGCTAAGGTAAACAGGCGCTAATGAATCCTGTGGATTTGCTTTAGCGTATGCCATGTAAGCAGCAGTAAGATCATTGGCAATAGCCGTGTCCATTTCTGCATGCTTTTTAATCTCTGTTTCCATCTTTACGATGGAGCTATTCAAATCGGGCTCTTGGGCCTGGCAGGCGCTAAACACAACCACCAGAGCCATCCATTTTAAGTTTCTCATTTCGATTTTGGGAATCTCATTTTATAATTCACAGAAACCTTGCCTTTGCTAATGTTATTAAGCTTTCCTTTAATGATGCGCTTACGCAAAGGAGAAAGATAATCTGTAAATAATACTCCATCAATATGGTCATATTCGTGCTGAATAACGCGCGCTTTCAAGCCATCATATACTTCATCGTGCTCATTAAAGTCACTATCCAAATATTTGATTCGGATTCTTTCTGGACGCACCACATCCTCACGCACATCAGGAATACTCAAACAGCCTTCATTAAAAGCCCATTCTTCGCCATCTTCCTCTATAATCTCTGCATTGATAAATACTTTTTTGAAACCTTCCAGTCCCTCTTCATCCTCTTCATCTTCGTCCACAAAGCCACCGGCATCAATCACAAACAAACGGATACCGCGACCAATTTGAGGAGCAGCTAAGCCCACTCCACTGGCGCTGTACATGGTCTCCCACATGTTGTCAATAAGCTCTTGTAGTTTTGGAAAATCCTTATCAATGTCTTCTCCCCTTTTTCTTAATACGGGGTCGCCATAGGCCACAATCGGTAATATCATGCAAAAAATTTGCGGCAAAGGTAATGATTGAATTGCGCAATGCAATCGCTATTATAAAGCGGTTTACTAAATCTGCTCAGCACCTACCTCGATATACTCCTGGGTAGGTAAAAATTTTTCATCTTGCCGGTAATAAACAATAGCCTTTCGTTTACCAACGGGAAGGTAACTATACCCAGACATTGTGCGGAATTCGATTCAATATACTATGAGAGCGTTGATTACATTAGGTTTGTTACTGCTTTGTAAGCTTTCTTTAGCAGGAATTCATATTACATTTTCGGACTATATTATTTTTGGTGGAGATACATTAACACTGTCTAATAGGCCTTTGGACTCGTATTTTGACTTATACCCAGAGCTTATGCCCATTCCGGAAGAACCATTCACACATGCAAACAATCAGTATACAGCCGTATTTGAAATAAAAGATTCATCACTTTACTTGACAGCTATTTATACTGACAAAACAGATACTGATAATACTAATGGCCGTAAAAATTTAATTTCCGAAGTCTTTGAAGGTCAAAAGGAAGTTCGAATGAATTGGTTTTCAACATCTCTAGTTTTCGGAACATCAAGTTTAGGAAGGTCTAAAAGAATTTATGGAAATCAGCGGAACGAAAAATTTTACCTTGCTCTAATAAACGATGGAAAAGTCTCATCCATTAAGGAATCAAAAGCGAAAAAAATTAAGCGGCTAAGACACCGGCTTTTCAAAGAGTTTTCCAAAACGCCTCAATACATTGCTTTAGAAAATACAGGGTTTGGTCCAGATAGTGACCTTAAACCAAAGGAGATTGAAAAATACCTTCAGAACAAAATATTTGATTACACATCACAAACTAAAAAAGAAAAAACTACCCGATAGCGCGGATTTGCAATCCGTACGCACATAACACCACTTTGCTGCACGGATTACAAATCCGCGCCACCCAAGGTTAACAACTCTGACCTGAATTTGGTTAGATAAATTAAAAACCCCTTCCCCTTCATATTAAAACTCCACAATAACAACTACCCTTTCAACGTAAAACTCCCGTCTGTAAATTTACCTCCGTAATATTGCATCCATAGCACTGCGCAATTTAGTGCTCTGCAAAAACAATCTTGAAAATATGCTTTTCGAAAAAAGCTTAACAAAAACGGTAAAAAAAGGGACAATCCTTCAGCGGGAAGGCGATACACATCTAAAATCTTTTGCCGTGGTAAAAGGCCTGCTCCGTAGCTACATTATAGACGCTAAAGGCAAAGAACACATTTATATGTTTGGGCCCGAAGATTGGATTGTGGGCGATTTACAAGCCGCTTTTATAAAAGGCCCTACAAAGTTATTTGTAGATGCACTTGAGGATTCTGAAGTTGTAGAACTAGAACCCTCACCAGAAATTACAGACGAAATGGCGAAAAAAGGTCTCGAAAAAGCCATTCGCAGAGTGGGCACATTACAAAACCGAGTGCTTATGCTGATGAGTGCTACGGCATGGGAACGCTACCAATTTTTTCTAGATGAATACCCCGACTTGTACAACCGCGTACCTCAAAAAATGATTGCTTCTTATTTAGGCATCACTCCCCAAGCGTTAAGCCGAATTAGAGGTGAGTGGGCAAGGTCAAAAAAATAAACACCACTGTATTTGTTAACCTATGTGAATGCACAGGTTTTGATTTAGGGAGATGTTTGCATCATAATTGAAAAGAAAATTATGATGAAGCACATTTTCATTTGGGCCCTTGCTCTACTTAGCACGCAAGCATCTTTTGCTCAACAAACCGTCAACACGGCTAGCTCTACTGTAAAATTTGAAATTTCCAATTGGTCTATAAAAACTGTAGAGGGCACTTTTAGCGGTATGACTGGGATTTTTAACCTGAATACTAACGACCTGGCAAACTCTAATTTTAATGTATGCATTGATGCGGCCACTATCAACACCGAAAATGAGCAACGTGATGAGCATCTTAAAACAGATGACTTTTTTGATGTAGAAAAATACCCAAACATTTGTTTTAAATCTACTTCGATTACAAAGTCCGATAATGGATACACAACCACCGGAACGCTCACCATGCATGGAGTTTCTAAAAAAGTAAACATCCCTTTTACATATAACAACAACACATTTACTGGTACCCTGGAAATTGACCGTACTGATTTTGGAGTTGGCTCTGATGGCGGCTTTATGGTTGGAGAGGAAGTTTCTCTGGAGATCATTTGTGTAGTGAAGTAATTATTAAAAAAAACTAAACCATGAATTCAAAAACGATAAACATCATCACCTGGGTATTGCAAGGAATAATGACCCTAGTATTCTTGATGGCAGGCGCCATGAAAGTGTTTACACCATTCGACCAATACGTAGAAACGATGCCTTATGCCGCTAAACTTTCTGCTGGAATCATCAAACTTATTGGCACTCTGGAAATTTTGGGCGCCATCGGGATGAGCCTCCCATTTTTGATCAAGAAATGGTATTTCCTTTCACCTTTGGCAGCTCTAGGTTTGGCAGCAACTATGATCGGTGCCATTGTAACACATGCAGGAAGAAATGAGCCTTTTGTAATGCAAATTGCCTTTTTCGCTATTCTTGTAATCATTGCATTTGTACGCAATAAGCAGATTAAAGCAGCGAGATAACTTCGGTTTCAAAATTCGCAAACTAATATTTACAACCTCTGTCAAAGTTTCAAGCTTCGGCAGAGGTTTTTTGTTTGCCCCTTTTTATTTCTTTTCTAATATCAAATTTCTTCCGCACACCAAAAAGTATACACCTTTCGAAAATGTGTATAACACGGTAAGCTGCATCTGCACTCATCTTTGTATCAACAAAATAAAACAGAGATGAATACTACAAATCCATTTGGCAAAAAAGGCTGGACGCCTGATAGAATAAAAGACTTAAGCGGTAAAACATTTGTAATTACCGGAACTACCAGCGGTACCGGATTTGAAGCCGCACGCATTCTACTTTCTAAAAATGCCCGAGTAGTGATGCTGAACCGCAATCCTCAAAAAGCTTCTGACACCACGGCACAACTCAAAAAAATACTTGGAAATAGAATTGATGTCATCAACATTACTATGGACTTGGGTGTGCAAGCTTCTGTAAAAAAGGCTGCTACCGAAGTGTTGGAAAAAGTAGGTCGCATTGATGCCTTAATGTGCAACGGTGCCATTGCTCAAGTGCCCAAGCAACAAATCACAAAAGATGGCTGGGAAAGCCAAATGGGGGTGAATTTTTTCGGGCATTTCACCTTGCAAGCTTTGTTATTTCCATTGATTGAAAAATCTAACGGACGCATCGTAACCGTAGGAAGTTTAGGCTATGACATGGGCATTAAAGCCATTAAATTTGATGACTTAAATTGGGACAAAGACTACACGCCGAACGATGCTTATAGCCAAAGTAAGCTCGCGCAAATCATGACCCTTTACGAACTGCAAGACCGATTAGCTGCCGCAGGAAAAATGGGGGTTAAAGCTTATGCCTGTCACCCAGGTTCTTCTAGGACATCGCTCATCAGCACCAGCGGAAGCTTTATGATGAAAATGATTTTTGGCCTGATGAAACTATCTCCACTAACGCAACCAGCAGAAAATGGCGCTTATCCTGAATTGATGTGTGCTACCGAACCTGAGTTAGACCAATCTGCTTTTTACGGCCCCACCGGCCGAAGCAATTGGGTGGGTCCTGTAGGGCCGCACGAACTAAAACCTCACGCCAAGGATAAAGTGGCCGCTAACAAATTGTGGGAACTTGCGGAAAAAGAAACAGGCGTAAGTTGGAATGTATAAATTGAGAACCTTTTAACACAGAACATCATGGACATATTAAAAGCAGCCACCGATTGGGCCAAAGCCGAACTTGTTTCCACGCCATTTTTTGTGCTAGCAGGTGTGATTTTTCTAGCAGCCAGCCTTGGGTTTTGGCAAGTGGGTAAAACCGATTTAGCCAAAGCGTACATCATTCCCACCTTAGTGGCCGGCACCTTATTGGTGATTATTGGCCTCGGGCTTTTCTTTACCAATAAATCTAGAGTCACTCAATTTGAAACCGCTTACCAAGAAAACGCGTTAACCTTTGTAGATGCAGAGTTAGAACGAGCCGAAGCCACATTGAAGGAATACAAAAACGTGGTTTTCACTGGAATTCCTATCATCATTGTCATTTGTGCTGCTGTACTTTTCTTTGTCAACGCCCCCGTTTGGCGCGCCAGCATGATTACCACTATCGCGATGCTTTCGGTGATTCTATTTATAGATGGATTGGCACATGCGCGCATTGATGCCTACAAGCAGCAATTAGTACAGGCAAAACAAGAATTGAACACATAAGATGCAACACTTTAAAACACTTTCGGCTTATCTCGAATATTTGGAATTGCCTCGTCCAGAGCACCCCATGATTAGCGTATTTACCGCCATGGGCGATGGTTTTTTGCCCTGCCCAAAAGCGAGCTCGCCCCCCATTACGAACGATTGCTACACTATCAGTTTTAAAAAGTTTGTGACAGGTGAGTTAAGCTATGGCCGTACCAAATACGATTTTACCAACGGAGCTTTGTTTTTTATCGCGCCAAGACAAGTGTTGCAGTGGAATGATGCAGCAGTGTTTGAGCAAAAAGGCTTTTCCATCAACTTTCACGAAGATTTTTTGAAAGGAACTGAACTGGCGCATCAGATTAAAAAATATGGTTTCTTCTCCTATTCGGCCAACGAAGCCCTGCACCTTTCGCCCAAAGAAGAAAAGCAGATCGAAGCCATCGTGCAGAGTATAGACATGGAATACCAAAACAATCAAGATGAGTTTAGCAAAGACATTATTCTTTCACAGTTAAGCACGCTTTTTAAATATGCCAATCGCTTTTACGAACGTCAGTTTATCAACCGTAAGGAACTTTCAAATAATTTATTGGAGCAGTTTAACCAGAAGCTTGAAGAATATTTTGACTCAGGGAAGCTACAAGAAAACGGCATTCCGAGCATTGAGCAAATGGCCGAAAGCTTGTCGGTTTCGCAGCGCTACCTGAGCGACACCCTAAAAAAAGAAACCGGCAAAACCAGCACTGAGCATCTGCAATTGTATTTGATAGACGAAGCCAAAAACAAACTGCTAGACCCCAACAAAAGTGTAGCCGAAGTAGCTTACGCTTTGGGCTTTGAGTACCCGCCTTATTTTTCGCGCTTATTTAAAAAGAAAGAAGGCATTAGCCCTACGGAGTATAGAGAGAAGTACAGCATGAATTAGATTTCAATGCAACTTTCCCTATTCATCACTTTTACATATCGGTAATTATAGATATATTTGCATCATGGAAATACGAACTGCTACTGAAATTGGGAAATGTCTTTCAAACCAAACGCGTATGCAAATATTGGAATGGTTGAAAGAGCCTGAGAAAAACTTCCCACCGCATGAAACGCTAGAGCATTTTAATGATGGAGTTTGTGTAACCTATATTCAGGAAAAGGCGGGCTTATCGCAGTCTACTATTTCTACTTATTTAACCAATATGGAAAAATGCGGCTTGCTCATTTCCACCCGTCATGGAAAATGGTCGTACCTAAAACGGAATGAAGAGGTAATAAAGCAGTTTACGGATTTTATCAGTTAAAAAAATTTACCACAATACATCTACATATTTAGATATTTAATAATATGAAAGTTTTAATCGACATACTTGGATGGACTGGATCGGGATTGATAATTTTAGCTTATGCCCTCACCTTATTAAAAAGCAGCGACTACCTTTCCTACAGCAAGTATTTAAATTTATTGGGAGGAATATTAATCGCGATAAATTGCTACTACTATCAGGCCATTCCACCTTTTATTACCAATTTGCTATGGAGCGTGATTGCTACGCTAACTATATATAAAACCAGAAGGGCTAAAGCAAAGTGCAGAAAATCTGAATGTTTCACATAAATAACGCGATATGAGAATTTTAATAATTGGAGGTAAAGGCACAATTGGAAGTGTAGTTACATCACATTTTGAAAAAACGAATGATGTACTAATTGCCGGAAGAACGAGTGGTGATGTAACGGTGGATATTGCCGACTCTAAATCCATAAAAGCCATGTTTGAAAAAACGGGAAAGCTTGATGCCTTTATATGTATTGCGGGAGAGGCTAAGTGGGGAGATTTTGATGACTTAACAGAAGAGGATTATTACGTGGGGCTAAAAAGCAAGTTGATGGGTCAGGTAAACCTTGTAAGAATTGGTCAAAATTATTTGACGGCAAATGGTTCTATCACCCTATCTACGGGTATTTTGGCTGATGATCCAGTTGTAAAGACCACCAGTGCTGCCATGGTAAATGGCGCTATTCACAGTTTTGTAAAAGCTGTAAATCTGGAGATAAAAAATGGCATTCGTGTAAATGTGGTTTCATCGGGTATGGTGGAAGCGGCTTATGATAAATACAAAGACTACTTCCCTGGGCATAACCCAATCCCCATGACCAAGGTAGTGAATGCTTATGTTCGCAGTGTAAATGGAAAAGGTAAAGGTGAAATTATAAGAATTTATGATTGATACTTTTCAGCCAAGATAGACGAGCACAGAGTTTGCTCTGAAAATGAAATCCTTAAACTTCAAGAAATCAATAACCGAATGATTTTAAAAAATCAAAGTTTTACTTACAAGGAAAAAGTGATTATTGAGAAAGTCGTTTTAAAACCTCCTTACCGTCACGGCCGGGTGTTTCACAACGAAGGTTGCTTTATGTACTTAAAAGGTGCTCAAGGAAAAATGATGTCTTCTGAAGACAACTACAATTTTAAAGAAGAACCCAAAGAGGCGCTGCTACTAAAATGTGATACTTACTTTTTAGATTTTGTGAAATCCGCCTCAAATGAAGAGGTTGAAATCATCGCTATTCATCTGTATCCAGATATTTTAAAAGAGTTGTATAGCACCGAGCTTCCCGCTATTATTCAACAAAGTGTGAAGCATCCTCAAACAAAAAAACTGGCTGACGACACTACAATAACCAGGTTTATAGAGTCACTCGACTTTTATTTTGACAATCCAAATTTGGTGAATGACGACCTCCTTGAATTAAAAGTTCGCGAATTGATTTTACTATTGGTACAAACCAAAAATGCAAACTCGGTATTAGAGCTCATCCAGGGCTTGTATGATTATAGAAACATTGATCTCAAAAAAATTGTAAACCTGCATCAGTATAATAACCTCAGCATTGAAGAGCTGGCTGCGCTAGCTAGTGTAAGTGTATCTTCTTTTAAACGTGCATTTAAGAAAGAGTTTAATGATACGCCTGCACACTATTTCAACGTACAGAAAATTAAAAAAGCCAAAGAGCTTTTATCACTTACCGATATGGCTATTAGTCAAATAGCTTATGAAATCGGTTTTAACGACCCGCTTTATTTTACGCGCCTGTTTAAAAAAAGTGAAACCCTTACCCCATCAGAATATCGAAGCAAGAATCACGCCTAGCCCCTCCATATACTTGAACTTTTTGTCCATATTCTAGCAGATTAGTTGGCGGAAATTTGTCCTCAGATAATTAATAACAAAGAATAACAATGGACAATTTCAAAATTCATTCAATAGAATCAGCTCCGGAAAAGAGCAAAGCCCAATTAGTAGAATCGCAAAAAGCATTTGGCATGCTTCCAAATTTGCATGCTGTAATGGCAGAGTCGCCAGCGGCTCTGGAAGCCTATAAAACCCTTCATAGATTGTTTTCTGAAGAAACGGCTTTTAATGCAGAAGAGCTTACCGTTGTCTGGCAAACTATAAACGTAGAAAATGGCTGCCACTATTGCGTACCGGCACACACGGGTATTGCTCATTCTATGAAAGTTGACCCAGCAATTACAGAGGCTTTACGCGATGAAAAACCTTTGGCTAATGACGAACTAGAAGCATTGCGCACCGCAACACTTAAAGTAATTCGAAACCGTGGTATCCTCAGCGAAAACGATTTAGAAGCATTTTATAATGCAGGTTATACTAAGCAGCAATTGCTTGAAATTTTCTTGGGCTATTCGCAAAAGATTTTGAGCAACTACACCAACCACGTGGCTAACACGCCAGTAGATGCTCCTTTTAAAAGCTTTGCTTGGGAAAAAGAAACTGTAGCGTAAATTGTAGAGAAGTCTACTAAAACACCACACAGGTTTGGGGAATATAAATTGCGCCATCATTCTAAAGAGTGATGGCGCTACTTTTTAGGTTACACCCTCACTATATCCGAGCATCTCAATTGGGCAAATCAATTTAATATCTGTCAAAATAATTTTCCCACGTCTTGCATAAATTTGCAAATTAGGCGATTCATTGAAGAGCTTTTACATTTCAGTGGATATTAAAGATCAAGTCCAAAATCACTTCTTTTAAAATTCCTGCCTTTTTGTAATTGACTATAAAAAGTTTAAAAATGAAAATAGCCGTAACATCCGCCAGTGGGCAATTAGGAGCCGCTATCACCAAGGCACTAATCCAAGAAATTGGGAAAGAAAATGTGGTGGCCATTGCGCGCACCACTTCTAAAGCAGAACACTTGGGCGTAGAAGTGCGTAAAGGCGATTATAACATCCGTGAAGATTTTAACGAAGCACTAAAAAGCATTGACAAAGTATTGTTGATTTCAGGCATGGACGATCCGCAAAAACGCATTCCACAACACCGCAATGTAATAGAAGCCGCTAAGCAAAATGGCGTGCAAAAGATTGTATACACCAGTATTGTGGGCGATGAAGAAAACACGGCTTTCAGCCCCGTGGTGCAGAGCAACCGCCAAACCGAAGAAGATGTACGCAACTCTGGTCTGGATTATGTGATTGGCCGTAACGGCATTTACATCGAGCCTGATTTGGAATACATTGACACGTACGTGAAAGAAGGCGGCATCATCAACTGTGCAGCAGATGGAAAATGTGGCTACACCAGCCGCGAAGAGTTAGGTTTTGCCTACGCTCAAATGTTGCTCAACGACAACTTAAATGGCGAGACGCTAAACTTGGTGGGTGAGCCGATTACGCAAAGTCAATTGGCAGAATACATCAATCAGGTGTATGGAAAGACACTTTCTTTCAAATCTATTTCTGTAGAAGAATACAAAAAAGAGCGTCAACTGGCCTTGGGCGCTTTTATAGGAACTATCATCGCTGGCATATATGAAGGCATTCGCAATGGTGCCAACAATGTACCTTCTGATTTTGAAAAGGCATCAGGCAGAGCGCACAAGGATCCGTTGGAGATGATACGTGAGTTTTACAATGCTAAGGAGTAGCCGAGCCAACTTAGATAAAAACAGTCCGTTCAGAAAGGTTTGAACATTTTAAAGCAATTGTGATTAGCAAAGGTTTGCGAAATCTCTAGGGTCTTGGCTTCTCTAAGCTTTTTGGGTTTGTCCAAAATTCTACATCTTGCTAGTTTCAAACACTTACCTTTCCGTTTACACATAAATAAGGAAAATATACCCATGCTGCACCTTATCTAACTAAATATCCTAACAATTTAAATGTACCTAAAAGAATTCTACATTGACAACTTTCGAGGCTATCGAAAATTCAAAATAAAAACAGATAGTAATACAAATATACTAACAGGTGTAAATAATAGCGGTAAGACCACAATTCTTGAAGCAATTTCCCTATGGAATGAAATTTTTAGTCACTTAGTTATCCTAGCACGAAAGAGAGATCGAAATCTAAATATTTTTTCTGGAGACTATAGGTTTGGTAAAAAAGGACAGAATTATATAGATTATAGAGAAATAAATTCTGTCAGAAGTTTTGGCTATAAAGATATTTTTTACAACTTAAATAATAGAGCAACTATTAAATTATCAGCAAAGGTATATTTTAACGATACAAATGAAATTGAGATTGGATTTATTATGAAAGAGGCTAACGGGAATAATTATAATGTTTACTTAGACAACCACGATAACTTTGATTTCCGTTCTTTTAATACACAGTTTAGAAATCCCCCTCAATGTATTGGGTGTTATTTTTCAACGCCTGTAGCCACAATACCATCGTTTGAAGAATTTGCAATTGCACCAAAAATTAAAGAAGGTATAAAGATTAGGCAATCTTCTTTATTTTTCAGAAATCGTCTTTTCAATCTATCGAAAGGAGATGACTTCGCAGACTTTAAATCAAATTTGTCCAGGATTCTTTATAATGAAACAGATTGCATAGATTTCAATATTAAAGGTGATAAATCAAATGACATTTATGTTTCGATTGATATCAACATTAAAAACAGTGGATTAAGAAATATCTCGTTATTAGGAAGTGGAACAATACAAATTATAGAAATTCTACTTCATCTTTACGAATCAAAAAAAGAACTCAACATTATTTTACTTGATGAGCCTGATAGTCACATTCATAGAGATATTCAAAAACGATTGCTCAGTTTTTTAAAGCTGAGTGATGTTCAAGTATTTTTAACAACTCATAACGAGTCACTTATTAGAAGCGCTAATCCAAATAATTTGTTTTTTGTAGATGAAGAAGTTTCATCTACGACCCCAACAATAATTGAAGCAATTGGAAAAATTAAACTACCGCAAAGGAAAATAGGGATTGAATCTTCTCATCATTCCAAAATTATTAATCAAATAGGTAGCGAAACCTCTCTAGACATCCTAAATGCACTTGAAGCCGATAAGATAATCTTTGTTGAGGGAGTTGATGATTCAGAATATATTCAAAAACTCATGGATGTTAAGAGAATAGATAAGGAATGCGTTTTCTGGTCATTTGGCGGTTTAGATAATTTACTGAGCAAAATAAAACACTATAAAGAATTTTTTGAAAGTTTAGGTTCAAATCAGTCCATTTGGGACAAATGTTCCATCATAATTGATGCAGATTTTATGACTGATACACAAAAAGAAAAGCTTAAAAATGAGCTTAAAAATAAGCTCGGCATTTCAGTTTTTATTTGGAAATCATATACAATTGAGGGAACAATACTTCTGGATGATACAAAATTAGAACAACTTATTACAATGGAATGCTCAAAACAGGCAGTTTCCAAAAACCAATTAGAAATCAAAGGAAGTATCGCTAATGCAATAGCTGAGATAAAAACGGAGAAGTTGAGATTATTAAATAATGATGCTGATTTAGGAAGACGAGTAACCGGTCAAATAGAAAGTCGAATTAAAAATTTAGATGATAATTTAAACATTCCAAGAAGAAGAGTATATGATAATGTCACTCTTCCCAACTTATTTAATCATTACCGGATCTTTTCTACTCAAGAATTGAACTCTAACAGAGTATCCCATATTTGCAATAAAGAAGATGTTGAAAAAATACTTGAATCTATCTATGTGGAACTGAGCTTAGTAAAAAACCCAGTATTTATCAATTATTTTTCGTCCGTCTTAAATACTGTCGACTTTAGTTCAATAAATAGTGAATGGCAAGAGTTATTGGATTTTATAGGCGAATAAAAATAACACATGAGAATGGATAGACAAAATATGGCAAATTCAAAAATAACATAGGATCTTTACTTAGTCTTCAAGTTTTTAAACTTGTTTATAATTTAATGCGAAGAACATTGTTTTCAATTACATTACTTTTCCTTTTAATCCTACAAAGCAATACACTCCAACCCAAGACAGAACGTTTTATTTTAAAAAGAACCAGCCTCCATATAGGACTGCAAAATAATTGCAGCGCTTACCTTGTCTATCTCCCCTTTTTCGCGTCTCTTCATCTTTTTCATGCCTGAGTCAATCATGCTTTGCATTGCCATTTTTGAAGAAAAGCGCTCATCCTGAAGTACCACTTTCATTTTAGGAAAAACATTTTGAAGCTTGGTGGTTAGCTTACGTACTCGCTCTGAATTGTCAGAATCACCGCCATCCAAATTTTTCGGATCACCTATTACAATGGTTTCATAGCTATCAGTAGCAAATAGTTGCCTCAAATAATCCAACAACTTTGAAGTTTCTACCGTGTCCTTTGGTGTGGCTATTATTTGCATAGGATCTGTTTCCGCTATGCCTGTTCTTTTACCACCGATGTCTAAAGCTACTATTCTTGCCAATGTGTTTCATACTTTTGCGCGAAGTTAGAGTTTAGAAATTAGACGTGAGATTTTAGACTTTCAACTAATAAACCATTTACAAATTCACATTTACACATTACATCGTGAGCGATTTACAGCAATTGATAGAGCAAGCTTGGGAAGACAGAAGCATGCTAGAAGACACCAAGGTAGTGGAAGCTATCGAAAGCATTATTGAAGATATTGACAAAGGCAGATTGAGATGTGCCGAGCCTACCGAAAACGGATGGCAAGTGAATGAATGGGTAAAGAAGGCGGTAATCCTTTATTTCCCAACTCGTAAAATGGAAACTATAGAAGCAGGTCCATTGGAGTTTCACGATAAAATTCCATTGAAGACCGGTTACAAAGAACTGGGAATTCGCGTGGTGCCTCACGCTGTAGCGCGTTATGGAGCGTACATCAGCAAAGGTGTAATTATGATGCCTTCTTATGTAAACATCGGTGCACATGTAGACGAAGGAACTATGGTGGACACTTGGGCTACAGTAGGTAGCTGTGCCCAAATTGGTAAAAATGTTCACCTGAGTGGTGGTGTGGGTATTGGTGGTGTTTTGGAGCCTGTACAAGCTGCTCCTGTAATCATCGAAGACAACTGCTTTATCGGTTCTCGCTGTATAGTTGTAGAAGGTATTCGCTTAGAAACTGAGGCTGTGCTTGGTGCTAATGTGGTGCTTACGGCTTCTACCAAAATTATTGATGTAACTGGTGATGAGCCCAAAGAAATCAAAGGATATGTTCCTGCTCGTTCGGTAGTAATTCCAGGAAGCTACACTAAGAAATTCCCAGCTGGTGATTTTCAAGTGCCATGTGCTTTGATTATTGGTACACGTAAAGAAAGCACCAATAAGAAGACCTCTTTGAACGATGCTTTGAGAGAATACGGAGTGTCAGTGTAAGTAATAATAAGGAGTAAGGAATAAGTAGTAGAGACGTATAACCGCTCCCTATTACTTACTCCCCACTCCCTACTCAATACTAAGTTCATCCCACGCCAACTGCATCCCTTTCGGTAAATCTTTACTCACCTCAGCATGAAGTCCAAGTTGGTGGCTAATATGCGTGAAGTAAGCATTTTCCACATCTAGCTCCTTGGTGAGTTCTATCGCCTCATCCAGCGTAAAATGTGAATGGTGATTCTTTTTACGCAAAGCATTTACAACAAAATGCTTGCTTCCTTTTATCAGGTTCTTTTCGGTTTCTCCAATATAGTTAGCGTCCGTCACATAAGTGAAATCGCCCATTCTAAATCCTAAAACCGGCAATTGCCCATGCATCACTTTTATAGGTATAAATTTGATATCACCTATGGTGAAAGGTGTTTTCATATCAATGGTTTTTAGCACCACCTGTGGCACTCCAGGATAATCACCATTTTGAAAAATATAGGAATATTGCTCGCGGAGTCTTTTCTGTACACGCTCGGTGGCATATATCTCCATCGGCTTGTTTTGAATAAAATTAAAAGCTCGAACCTCATCCAAACCAGCAGTATGATCCATGTGTTCATGGGTAATAATAATGGCATCCATTTTCATCACTCCTGCCCTTAGCATTTGATACCTAAAATCCGGTCCGGCATCAATGTTTACCGTGGTATTTTTGCTTTGCACTAATAATGAACTCCTTAGCCTTTTATCTTTTTTATCATCCGAAGTGCACACCTTACACGTACATCCTATTATAGGTATACCTTGAGAAGTTCCTGATCCAAGAAATGTGAATTTCATACAATTGCGTTTAGTAAAAGCGTTTAAAATAATGAGGAAAAAAGGACATTGACCCTATTAAACTAGTAATTTTGTACTGCAAACTTAAAATATAGTCATGGAGCGTGTTGTATTGACCACGAGTCAGAAAGCTTTAAAGATAAATCTCAACGAAAACATTTATGGAACTTTCGCAGAAATAGGTGCCGGGCAAGAAGTTGTGCGTCACTTTTTTAGAGCGGGCGGTGCCTCGGGTACTGTAGCAAAAACCATGAGTGCTTACGACAAAGATTTTAGTGATGCCATTTATGGTCGCGAAATAGACGGCCGCTACGTTACAGAGGCGCGCTTGCGCAAAATGCTGGACCATGAATACAGCCTTATTGAGCAGCGATTGAGCCGTGATAAATTTCCTAACAAGTGCTACTTCACATTTTCAGATACCATTGCCACTATAAACTTTACTAAGAAGTTTAAAGGCCATGGTTGGATGGGATTGCGTTTTCAATTGGATCCGGATCAAGCTCCAAATGACGTGATCTTTCACGTAAGAATGAAAGAAGAGGAAGCATACCTACAGCAGGAAACTATCGGTATTATGGGCGTAAACCTGATTTACGGGTGCTTCCATATTCGTAATAATCCTGAGGAATTGCTTCGCTCACTTTACGATAACATCGCAAAGTATAAGGTGGAAATCGACATGGTTCACTTTGAGGGACCAGAGTTTCAGAGTGTGGATAACCGATTGATGTCACTCCAGTTGATTAAAAACGGAATGACCGATGCTGTGATTTTTGGCCCTGAAGGGAAAAACATTTTACCAGCGGCACTGCTTTACAAGAAAAACATACTTGCCCTAAGAGGTAGCTTTAGACCTGCCACTAAAGTGAATATTGACATGATCAAAAAAGGCTTTGGCTACTTTGTAGACGAGCGTAAAGTAGATCGTGAAAATATGGTGGTTCTTTTTGAAATCACCTTGAACAATCTGAAATCTGAAGGTCAGATTGACGAACAAGACTTTTTGGATAGAGCCGAAATACTTTGTTCTCTAGGGCAAACGGTACTTATTTCAAACTACCAACAGTATTATAAACTGGTAGAATATTTTACCAGATATACTGAAGAGCGTATGGGCCTTATTATGGGGGTTACCAACCTCAGAGAGTTGTTTGATGAAAAGTACTACCGTGATTTGAAAGGTGGAATTTTGGAAGCTTTTGGTATTCTTTATTCAACAGACCTCAAGCTTTACATTTATCCATCACAAACCACTCCTGATGAAGAAGTGGAAACCAGCAAATCGGTTAAAATCCACCCAAGGTTGAAACCTCTTTTTGATTACCTAATGTTCAATCGCAGGATTGTAGACATTGAAAATTACGATCCAGAGATTCTTCAAATATTCTCTAGAGATGTGCTTCAACACATTAGAAATGGCGATGGCCAATGGGAAAACGCCTTGCCTGCTTATGTAGATAATATTATTCGAGACAAAGAACTTTTTGGCTACAAAGCCGATAGTGAAAAGTCAAAAAAGGATAAAGAGATAGAAGAGAGCGAGGCACAATAGCGCAGTTCATCTTCAAACAAAAAAGCCCCGAAATGACTGACATCTCGGGGCTTCTTATTTTATAAGTAATCTTATCTATGCTGGCACTGGTACCATCATATTTTTAAGCGTTTCTATTACATAATCTAATTCCTCACGGGTATTATTTTTACCGAAAGAAAAACGAATAATGGCACATTGATTATCAGGATCAATAGCCTCAATTACGTGAGACCCCTTTTGACTGCCACTAGTACAAGCACTTCCACCGCTCACCATTACACCATTCATATCTAATGTAAATAGATACATGCCGTCTTTTGGCAAACATGGCAGGCTGCAGCTTAGCACCGTAAGCAAACTTTTATCAAGCTGATCGCTCAATCCATTAAAGCGAACATCTGTAACTTCCGCCTTCAGCTGATCAATCATATATTGCTTTAGATCTGTTATGTGTGCGTTTTCCGCTTCCATATTTTCAATAGAAAGTTGGAAAGCTTTGTGCAAGCCAGCAATACCAAGAACATTCTCCGTACCACCTCTCATATTTCTTTCTTGAGAGCCTCCGCTGATGAATGAGTGACATTTTACGCGATGATTTACGTACATAAATCCTACTCCTTTTGGTCCGTAGAACTTATGCGCTGAGGCAGCCAAAAAGTCAATTGGTAGCTCACTTAAATCAAGTTCGCAATGTGCCATAGTTTGCACTGTATCCGTATGGAAATAAGCATTGTGCGCTCGGCACATCGTTCCCACAGTTTTCAAATCAAGTAAGTTTCCTACTTCATTGTTTCCATGCATCAACGAAACTAAAGTTGGAGTACCTTCTTTAAGAAGCTCTTCAAGGTGATTAAGATCAACCACCCCTTTGTCCAAAAGATTTACAAAGACTAATTCTACACCAAAGTTTTTAGCCAATGCCTCAGCAGTGTGAAGCACAGCATGGTGTTCCATTTTTGAAGTAATGATTCTCTTAACTCCGCAATCTCTTACTGCTAAAGTAAGGGCCGCGTTATCGGCTTCGGTTCCACCTGAAGTAAAAACGATTTCATTTCCTGTGCATCCTAAAGTTTTAGAAATATACTTTCTGGCTTCTTCCACCACGCTTTTAGCCTTGCGGCCAAATTGGTGTGTAGATGATGGATTCCCGAATGGGCCATTCATGACTTCCAGCATATATTGCTTTACTTCTTCCCTGATTGGCGTTGTTGCCGCGTTATCTAAATAAATCCTCCTCTTACTTTCCAAACCAGTCATTTACTATTTGTTCTTCTCGTCCTTTAAACGTTTTATGCTCATACTCATTGGTTTTGCAATGGTACTCATAATCTTTTTTATACTTATTATGATTTAATGCAATATCCTCAATCGCATCGCAAATCATTTCCACCTCAGCATTAGTCATAGTGGGGTGCAAAGATAATCTAACCCAACCTGGTTTGCGAGAAAGATCACCATGATCTATCATAGTGGTCACTTCACGACTCATGTCCTCAGTTACATGCAACAAATAATGGCCGTAAGTACCTGCGCAACTGCAACCGCCACGCACTTGAATGCCATACATATCATTGAGCAATTTTACATAAAGATTAAAGTGCAAATCATCTACATAAAATGAAATTGCACCCAAACGATCATGAATATTGCCTGCCAAAATATTCATTCCAGGGATTGTAGACATTCTGGAAAGAGTATACTGCACAATCTCATTTTCACGATCATGCATTTCTTTTACCCCCATTTCATCCTTTAGCTTTATAGCTAATGCGGCTTTTATGGTTTGTAAAAACCCTGGTGTTCCACCGTCTTCCCTGGTTTCGATGTCTGCAAAATAGCTATGTCCACCCCAAGGGTTTGTCCAGCTTACAGTTCCCCCTCCAGGCTGATCGGGTACTTTATTATTATAAAGGCTACTGCAAAACACCAATATACCGGGTGTGCCCGGGCCGCCTAAAAATTTATGAGGAGAGAAAAAGATGGCGTCCAACTTACATTCTTCATCTTCAGGGTGCATGTCAATTTCTACATAAGGACCGCTACAAGCAAAATCCACAAAGCAATAGCCACCATTTTGATGCATGATTTTGGCTACATCATAATAAGGAGTAGAAATACCGGTAACGTTGCTGCATGAAGTAATACTCGCAATTTTCACCTTGCGGGACTTATACTGCTCCATCAAAGTTTTCAGGTGGTCTAAATCCATCAAACCATCATCATCGGCATTTATCACTATTACTTCGGCAACCGTTTCGAGCCAGGAGGTTTGGTTAGAATGATGCTCCATGTGACTTATAAATACCACAGGTAAATCATCACCATGCAAAGCCACGCTTTCTTGAAAACGTTCTGGAACTTTTAGCCCAAGCATTCTTTGCAGCTTAAGTACTGCACCTGTCATCCCTGTTCCCACAGGAATAAGGGCATCTGTACTTTTCGCGTTAACATGTTCTTTTATCAGCACCTTAGCTTCGTGATAAGCCTTGGTCATCACTGTTCCCGTAAAGGAAGTTTCAGTGTGTGTATTGGCAACATATCTCCCTAAATCATCTTTGAGAAGTTTTTCAATTGGCTCGTATAATCTACCGCTGGCTATCCAATCTGCGTACATGATTTTTTTGACGCCATAAGGACCTTCAAAAGTTTGGTCAATACCAATTATGTTCTTTCTGAATTTGGAGAAGTGTTCTTCCAATTCAGACTTTTCAAGTTTGGGGCGATTTAGAGTAGTTACTTGCATTGATAGGTGTTTTTATTTAGCCATTTCCATCATTTCGTTCACAAATTTATCACCCAGTTCCTGGGCTTTTTCAGCAGTAGCCGCTTCTGTGTACACTCTGATGATAGGCTCTGTATTCGACTTACGTAAATGTACCCACTCTTTTTCAAAATCAATTTTTACTCCGTCAATCGTTGAAATTTCTTCGGCAGAATACCTTTCTTTTAGAGTTTCCAACAGACCATCCACGTCCATTCCTGGCTCAAGCTCAATCTTATTTTTAGCCATGTAATATTCGGGGTAACTTGCTCTAAGCTCACTCATCTTTTTACCTGAGGTAGCCATTAATGACAATATCAAAGCCGTACCCACCAATGAATCGCGACCATAATGAAGATCTGGTAAAATCACTCCTCCATTACCTTCTCCGCCAAGCACAGCATTTTGCGCTTTCATTTTTTCTACCACGTTTACCTCTCCTACTGCGCTGGCAAAATATTCACAGCCTTTAGCTTCAGCTAAATCTCTAAGAGCACGGCTGCTGCTAAGATTGCTTACCACTGCTCCTTTCTTTTTATCTAAAAGGTAATCCGCGCAAGCCACCAAGGTGTACTCTTCGCCAAACATCTTTCCGTCTTCAGAAATCAAGGCTAGGCGATCCACATCTGGATCTACAACGATACCCACATCACAACCTTTATCTTTTACCAAAGACATAATATCCCCAAGGTGTTTTTCCAATGGCTCAGGATTGTGAGGAAAACGACCATGAGGCTCACAGTACAATTCTTCCACCTGCTCTACGCCCAGCCTTTTTAATAAATAAGGAATGAAAACACCCCCGGTAGAATTTACGCCATCAACAGCCACTTTAAAGTTTGCTGCTTTTATTTTTTCAGTTTCAATGTATGGAAGGGCAAGAATGGCGTCTACATGTTTTTCCATAGAATCTGTGTTTTCGATCAGCTTGCCCAAATCCTGAACTTCGGCAAAGTCATAATCTTCAGATTCTACTAATCGTAAAATCTCTTTTCCATCATCACCACTCAAAAATTCACCTTTTCCATTAAGTAATTTAAGAGCGTTCCATTGTACAGGGTTGTGAGAAGCAGTAAGAATAATACCGCCATCTGCTTTTTCAAAAACCACCGCCATCTCCACAGTTGGCGTTGTTGAAAGATCGAGGTCTACAATATCTATCCCAAGGCCTATTAAAGTATTTTGTACCAGCTGCTGTATCATTCCGCCAGAAGGACGGGCATCACGACCAATCACAACTTTTACTTTTTCTTTCTTACCTTTCTTTATCCAGGTTCCATAAGCTGCGGCAAATTTCACCGCATCAAGTGGTGTCAGGTTGTCACCAGCACTGCCACCGATAGTTCCTCTAATTCCTGAGATAGATTTTATTAATGTCATTTAAATTGGATATCTACGTTAATGATAGAGCAAAGATAACAAACGTAGCCACCACAGCTTAGCCATATATGTCAGTGATTGTTGATTAAATTGTGGAAAATGGAATTGTGGCTCTACTTTTGCCTTTCGGTAAATACATACTTTTAAAGTAAACTCAAAGCTAGAACAGATATGTACGAGGATGATGATTTAGACGAAGAGAACATGGAGAGGATTTTACCGCTTATCAACCGCTTTGAGGATATGCTCAAGCGCAAGGAGGAGTGGTTTTTTGATGTAGATGAATTTGAGGCCCTATCCGACTATTATTACGAAAATGGTAAGGTTAAAAAAGCTTTAAAAGCAGTTGAAATTGCCATTGACCAGCACCCGTCCAGTTCAAGCTTTATAGTGAGAATGGCGCATTACCATACGGCAAATAATAATTTAAAGGGTGCTCTTAAATCATTGAAGCAGCTCGAAAATATAGAGCCTGACGGTTACGATTTATTCATGACTCGCGCTACTATCTATAGCAAAGCTGGTAAACATCAGCGCGCTTTACATTTTTATAAAGCTGCACTTAAGAAAGCAAATTTTCCAGAAGATGTGTGGCCTTTAATTGCCATAGAGCATCAAATGATGGGCAACTTTGAAATGGCTTTAAAATACCTGAAGCTTACTTTGGAAGCCAATGTGGAAGATGAAATTGCTATTTATAATATCGCACTATGCTTTGACCTTTTGGATAAAGGTGAAGAAGGCATAAGTTTCTTTAAAAAATTTACCGACAAAAATCCTTACTGTGAGGTTGCGTGGTATCACCTAGCCATACTTTCTGCCAAGGAAAGATTGAATGAAGAAGCGCTTCGGGCGATTGATTACGCCATTTTGATTGATGAGTACTTCACAGCTGCTTACTATGAAAAAGCCAGAATTCTAGAACGTACTTTTCGTTACAAAGAAGCTGCTGAAACTTATATGGAGAGTTTTGAATATGAGGGTCCCACCGGGTTTTCATATTACAAAATAGGTCTTTGCTACCTCAACATGGACAAACCCGATAAGGCGGAAAGTTATTTGACCAAAGCCATTCAGGAAGACCAGGATTTGGATGAGGCTTTTTATGAGCTTGCCCTTTTAAAAGATGAGCAAAAAGCAGGAGCTGAAGCAATTTACTTTATTGGTAAAGCTCTGGAACTTGATACCGAAAACACGGATTATCTCTTTACCAGTGCCGAAATTCACCGCAGAGGTGGAATGCTAAATGAGGCGGAAGTGATTTATCAAAACATCATTGAGAAAGGCTTTATCGACCCAGAAGTTTTTATGGATTATGCCGAGCTTCTCTTTGACCTTTGCGAGTTTGATGATGGAATGGAAGTACTTTATCAAGGTGTTCAGCTAAACCCAGAGTCTGCAGATATGAATTATCGCATTTGCGGATATTTGTACACTTTGCAAGAAAGCGATGAAGCTGACATCTACTTTAAACGTGCTGTAGAACTGAACCCGGATCGCAGAATGTTCTTTTTTGAGCTATTTCCTAAATTGAAGGAATCACAGTCTATCAATAAGATTCTCCAGGATAAGCGACTGTAAGATTTACTCTTCAGGCTTATCCATTTGGATGTCTAAAACTTTAGAAAGCGTAGTCAAAATTCGACTATGCTTTTTTACAAAGGGGTTGCTCTCATCCCAAACATACCCTGCCAACACCGAGCATATTTGATCTTTAAATTGTTGTAAAGAACTTGGTGAGAAGAAAATTTTAGGCAAGCTCCCATCATACCACCCTTTCACGTAAGAGCGAAACGTATCTACCCCACGCTGAATGTATGCAACATATTCGGTGTCCCAGTCCACTGCTTCTCCTCGAAGTTGTCTATCCAAAAGCTTTGCCGCTAGAACTCCAGATTCCATAGCAAAAGTTACTCCCGAGCTGAAAATAGGGTCTAAAAATTCCGTGCTATTTCCCGTAAGGACAAACCCTTCACCGTGAAAACGACTAACTGCTGATGAATAAGCACTTATTTTTTTTGCCTCCATAGTAAACTCAACATCTCCTAACTTTGGAGCTATATAGGCACTACTAGCTATGAGCTTTAAAAGGCTTTCTTTATCACTCAAGTCTTTTAAATGGTCAAAAGCTTCTATAACTCCAACAAAGCCAACGGAAGCACGGCCATCAGAAAAAGGAATGAGCCAGGCCCAAATTTTATCGGTAACGGTTACAATGTCTATTCGCTTATCATACTCATGAATGGCATCATATTTTACATGACCAAAAACCGCCATTCGGGGAGCTAAGTCAGAAGGCTTATCCAGTCCCAACATACGTGGAACTACTCGCCCATAACCACTTCCATCAATTACGAATTGGCATTCGATAACCTCTTCTTTACCTGCAACATCGGTGTAAAACACTACCTGTTTTTCAGCGCCAAAATCAATATGAGTAACAGTGGTTTCGTATTTCAAATTCACACCGCGGCTGGCAACCTCTTCGGCCAAAGCCATGTCTAGCTCAGAGCGTGGTGCTTGCCATGTCCAACTCCAACCCTCAGTAAATTGCTGGCTAAAATCAAAGTCACATATTTCTCCATCCTTGTAAAATCGAGCACCTACCTTTTTTTGAAAACCAAGCTTCTCCACTACATTCATCAAACCTGCTTCTTCAAGGCTCTCCATACATCTTGGCAAAAGACTTTCACCAATGACAAACCGTGGAAAACGCTGCTTCTCGAGCATAGTTACCTCCCAACCTTTTTGTTGTAAAACAGATGCAGCCAAACTTCCGGAAGGCCCTGCACCAATTACTACTACATCACATTTTCTCATGCTTATTCTTTATTTGAAGGTTACTTGTGCACATTAAGCATTATTGATTTTATCAAGCAAATACTTTTTGTCTATAAACTCAGAACAGGTAACTAATGAGCTAATTGATACCCCTAGTATGCCGTGCAGGTTTATGTTCTGACCTGTCAAGTACAAATTTGGAATCTTTGTCTTTGGCGTAATAAAGGTTTTTAAAGGGGCATTGTAATCTTTGACCACACCATATATAGATCCATCAGAATTACCAATGTAATCACGGTAAGTAAGAGGGGTGCTACTATATACGGTTTTTATGCAATCTCTTATGTGCGGGAATTTCTTCTCAACCTCTTTTAGAACAACTTCCTCCTTTTCCTTTTTAAACTTCTCATAAGCCTCACCTCTTTCCGAAGGTTTGACTACTGTTCTTAAGGTTTTTTCCCACTCTTGCACTTCGCTATACTTCATATAAGCCAGCACAATTATACCCTTGCTATACTTTTGATTTTCACTGTGAGCAGGTGTGCTAAACATATATGAGCTTGGCCAGGTTTCGGCACTCTCATCTACCCCCTTCCAAACGTCCCACGTCTTGTGATGGTAGTAATTGTAATTTTGATACTCAAAGGATTCAGGCTTACAAACTATGTTTAAAATAAATGCTGACACCGAATTTTCAAGGCTCTTTATTCTATTCACATAGGCTTTTCGTACCCGCCCATCTTCCACCATATCCAAAGTATCCTGTGGGTGAATATTTGAAATAAAATTTTTTCCATAAAAACGCTCTCCATCCTCTGTCACTGCACAGCTAATCTCCTTTCCTTCATATTCAAAGCTGGTCACCTCAGTTCTCTTTAAAACAACTCCCCCCATTTCGCGTATAGACTTTGCAAGATGCTTTGCAATTTGAGCCCCGCCATCAATACATCGGTACGAACTTTCGATATAGGTATTTACAATAAGCGCATGTACATATAAAGGAGTCTTATCAGAAATACCAGCATACAGCATATTACTCCCACCAAGTACAGCCTGTAACTTCTCATTTGAAGTGAGTTGCTCCAAATAATCTTTTACACCAATGCCTAATACTTTGTCTTCCAAATAGCTCTCCTGGCTATATTCTAAGTTATAAAGTGGAAAATGATTGCAAATTTCCTGAACGGTTTTGCAGTATTCATTTATTGCACCCTCATCTTCGGGAAATTGCTCAATCAATGATTTGGCAAAAGCATCGTAGCCTTGTGCGTGATTGTACTCTACAGGGTCTCCATTAAAAGTTATTCTATCAAACTTGGAGTCCATTTTCACCAACTTCAGCTTATCCATCAAGCCGAAGTACTTAAACATTTGATACAAATTTTGACCTTCCTCTAAGCCTCCTATGTAATGTACCCCTGTATCAAAAGCCACTTTCTCACGGCTAAATACCTGAAGATTCCCACCCAGTTGATGATTTTTTTCAAGCACACAAACGGAATAACCCTCATCGGCCAAAATATAGCCACACTCAAGGCCACCAAGCCCACTTCCTATAATTACAAAATCATACGGATGCTCTTCATTCATATATTTTAGGCCTTTGTAAGAATCAATGTTTGGTTAGATGTGCTTCCATTTTTATCAACTTCCTTGCAACTCATTCCATATTTTTCAGCTATTTCAAGCACCACAGATTTGTCCATAAAACTAAGCTCATTTTCAGTTTTATTAAAACCCATCAATCGTGTGGAGAAAAATTCTGTCAACTCAGTCTGCTTGTGCTTTGTGTTTTCCGCAAAACCATCACGCACCAAAATCCGGCCTCCTACATTCAGTGCTTCACAACATTCTTCCAATAATTGCTGCTGTCGCAAAATTGGTAAATAATGCAATACATCTTTAATAATATAGCAGTCTGCGGGTTCTGGTTGGTAGGTTTTCAAATTAGCTATAGCAAAACTCACCTTCTCATTCATGGCATAGCAATTCTCGGCTACAGCAATTTTATCATCATCATAATCCAAGCCCACAATTTGGCGATTCTTGCCGGTAAAATGAAGCATATAACTCAAGTAACCATAGCCACAACCAAGGTCTACAATAGTCCCCTGCTTTGGAACATTTTCATCAAAAATGCGGAAGTTTTTCTCCAACATCAACTTGATACGAACGTACCATTCTAAAATTGGTCCTTTATAAATGTAGTTTGCAAAAACAGCATCCCTGTGATAATCCACATCTTCTCGCTCATCCACAATTGCTTGCAATTCTCTCCTCATGTATTTACCAATAAGCTTTGCTCTTTCGCGATAACCCGTTCCAAATGAAGCATCGTCTGGTGCAATTCTTGGCAAAATTTTCATGGTAAGATGTCCACTTAATAAAATAAAACCAGCCTTACGAATGGTATAATCAAAACCATGAAGCAGCACAGGAATAATATCCACCTGATACTTTTCTGCCATGTAAAAAGCCCCTTTATGAAAACGTTTCATGGTACCGTCTATAGAGCGTGTACCTTCAGGGAAAATCACCACAGAATAGCCATTATCTAAGCATTCCTTAATGTGGTCTTCGTTTTCATCAAGCTCATTTACAGCAGTAGGAAAGCCAGCATAGCGCACCACCCAGCCAAACAAGGGTGAACGCCAAACCCAATCTTTAGTTAGAATAACAATACCCGGACGAAGCATTACTGTGGCCAAAATGTCGATAAATGACTGATGGTTTGCCACAATGATTCCAGGCTTTTCAAACTTTTCATTGTTCACGTTTACCCTAGTCTTTTTCACATTCATCATGATGTAAATAACAGACCAGGCAAACTTGCTTATAATGAAATTATACACCCTCTTCTTCCACTTTGTCCTTGCCGGGAAAATGTAAAACACAGGAACGAGCGCTGTCATCAGGAGACATCCTAAGGCAAAATATCCAAAGGAAATAATGCTGGTAAGAATGATGAAAAAAGTAAGTGGCTGTAGCCGTTTTTCTTTTCTCTTCTGACCGGTATACTCAAAAATAAGGGGCTGCAACGTGAGTGATATAAACGAAATACAAAGCATCCCGATAACGGAAAGTGCCGCGATAGAAGATAGCGCAGGATGCTTGGCGAAAAGTAAAACCCCTGTACCAATAATTGTGGTGGTGGTAGATAGTATGATGGAACTTCTGTAGGACTGAAGCTTGTTAATCCCAAGCTTAAACTTGCTAAGCAAACCGTCCGTCACAAAAATGCAAAAGTCGTCACCCAAGCCAAAAATGAAGGTGGTAACGAGCACATTTACAAAATTGAATTTGATATCAAACAAGCCGCACAAGCCGAGTATCCAAAACCAACTAAGCACCATTGGTAAAAAGGTGAGTAGCGCTAATTCTATCCTTCCGTAGTTTATCAATAAGGTGATAAAAACAAGGCTTGTGGTAATAATCAAAAGCAAATTAAAATTATCCTTCACCACATCAATAAGACTTGTTGCCATAGCGGCTTTATCTACCACCAAGCCTTCCGTTTTGGCTATAGCCTTTTCAATTTCTTCAAAGTGTTCAGGAAAGGTATTCACCACATTGACAACCCCTACCTTGTCTTCATCCATCAAAAAGAAATTGGCAAAAACAGCTTCCTGTAAAAGCTCGGTGGGTAACTGGTAGCCTTCATAACTGCGTCCCAATAAATCATAAAACTCTTGAAAGCCATTTTCCTTTATCCCCACCTCCAAACCTGCGGTCACGTACAAAGTTTTTAAACTGTCATTCTGCTCGAGTCGGGCATTCCAATTTTTAGCTCTTTGCTCAGCTTCCGCTGAAGTAGGAAAAAGGTGATTGATAGAAACTACAGAATTGGCCGCTCCATTATTCTTTAGAGAATCCAAAACCAAGGACACTTTCTTGTTTTTGTCAATAGCTAGCTGAATGCTTTCCCCCTCCGTTACTATATATAGGGTCTTTTCTTTAGTTTCAGAATTAGTGATGGCTTGCTCTGCCTGTTCCAACTCATCTGGGAAATAGTTGATTTTATTTAAGTCGTCTTCAAAGGCAACATCATTTACAAAAAAGGATAAGACCACCGTGATAATTGCTATTAGCCCAAGTATCAAAACAGGTCTAGGTTTAACCGATGCAAAAACTCTGTCCAGCCAATGTTCACTTGTACTAATCTTACTTTTAAGGTTTAAGCTATCCACTAAAAGTGGTAATACAAACAGCACAAAAAACAAAGTTCCGATAAGGCTAAATGAAGCCAAAAGGCCAAAGTCACCTAGTATTTCTGATTTAAGAAACAGCAAACTCAAAAAAGCTAAAACTGTAGTAAAACAGCTCAATACCAGCGGCCATGAAATTTCCCGTAAGGAAGACGCCACGCTTGACGAATGCTTAATATGCGTAAATGTGTGAAAACAATAATCTAGGGCGATGCCTAAAACAATGGAACCTGCACCAATGGTTACAATAGAAATTTCGCCCTTAATAAGGTAAACTGCTCCAAGAGCTACGGTAATTCCAAAAAGTGGTGGCAGGAAAAACACCAGTGGAACCACCCATTTGCGATAATACCAAAACAGTAAAGCCAAAATCAACACCACAGCTGCAATGCCTGCAAAGGTGGTATCATCTTTAATTTGGTCAGCATTTGCAGCAGCTATTACAGGCCCTCCAAAAAACAAAACCTCAGCATCATTGACACTCTTGGAGGCACTTTTTAAATGCTCAATTAAAACCCCATTGTTCTTCGATTCAGAAGCAGGAAACCCAGGACTGACGATAAGAAGAACATATTTTCCATCTTCTGTAAAGAGGTGGTTGTCTTTCAATTCGAAATCTCCACCCTCCTTGAAGCCTGCTAATTTGCCAATTACTTTACCGTACATCCCAGCCGGATCGCGCATCAAATATTTGCGCAGAGCATAACCTTCTGGAGACGTCAACTTAGAAAGCACATTCTGAACATTGCCCTCCACTTTATCGCTATTCTGGGTATCTAATATGGAGTCTGTTTCTTCTACCGTAAGGAAATATGGCAGGTAATCGTAGAAATAATCCAGCGAAGACTGAACTGCTGAAGTGCCCATTTCAAACTCTACGGTGTCAATCAGCGCAAAAGCGGAACTGTCGATGTTCTGCAAAAACAGCTGACCTTGCTCAATATACTTTGAACCATCTGTGGCTGTATCTCCACCAACGGCCACAATTATTTTGCTGGCAAGAGGCGACTTTTTGTAAAAATCCTGATACTGCTGTAGAGCTGAATCCTTTGGAAAGGTTTTGGAAATATCTTCTTGAATAGAAATCTGACTAGCAAAAAAACCAAACACTCCCCACAGCAAAGCCGCTAAAATCAAGGCCAGAGCCTTGTGCTTTTGCAAATAGAGATAGATTTTTTCGGTCATGGTTGAATATGGCAAATTGCCTAGTCTAGCGAAAGAGTTTCATGTTTCCTCTCATTTTTAGCACTACATAATTGATTTTTCTTGAAAACACGACCTGCAGCAATAAAATTGAGACGGCCAAAAATAACATTGCTCAAGCAACTGACCCCACTTTAAAAACAAATATTGCATGTACTTGCTTTGAAAGTATCATTTTACATAAATTCTCCCCCAATTTACAAAGGGCTTTTAGGTGCTATGTGTCAATTTACTCATTGGTCAAAAAAAACTAAGTTTGCGCGCTTCTATAATCCCGTCAAAAACCAAGTAGCTAAACCGTATGCAACTTAAAGATTTCGAGAAATTTTTTGACTCAGGCGCAAGCTTCAGCGTATCTGATGACACATTTGCCCTAGTCGAAAAATCACATCAATTTTTAACCGATTTTTCAAAAGACAAAATTATATATGGAATCAATACGGGCTTTGGCCCTATGGCCCAGTATAAAATAAGCAAGGGGGATCAAGAGCAATTGCAGTACAATTTGGTACGTAGCCATGCTACAGGTCAAGGCCTCAAGCTTGATGACGAGTACGTGAGAGCCGTAATGCTTTGCCGCATCAATACGCTTAGCTTGGGTCATTCTGGTGTTAGCCTTGGCGTAATAAAGCAGCTTGAAACCTACATACAAAATGATATTTGCCCGGTAATTCCCGAACATGGTAGCGTAGGTGCCAGTGGTGATTTGGTTCAGTTAGCACATCTTGCCCTTGGCCTTATTGGTGAAGGAAAATGTAGCTACAAAGGTAATGTTCGTCCGGTAGCGGATGTGTTGAATGAATTAAACCTTGAGCCACTAAAACTAAGCTTGAGAGATGGTCTTGCTCTTATCAATGGAACATCTTGCATGAGCGGTATTGGAATGATTAACCTCTTGCACTCTACTAATTTATTGAGTTGGACTACCCTTACAGGAGCTATCATTAATGAATTGGTAGAAGCCTATGACGATTCGTTTTCGAAGGAATTGAATCAGGTGAAAAAGCACCGCGGACAGAATCAGATTGCTGCCGCCATGCGTGCAAGTCTTAGTGATAGCAAGCGTATTCGCAAAAGAGAGGATCACCTTTTTAAAACCGATACAGGTGGTGATGTAATCCCTAATAAGGAAAAAGTGCAGGAATATTATTCATTCCGCTGCATCCCTCAGGTATTGGGTCCTATTTACGACAGCATTAAGAATGCAAAAAGCATCCTTGAAGAAGAAATAAGCTCCGCCAATGACAACCCTATCATTGATCTGGAAAAACAAAACGTATATCATGGTGGTAATTTTCATGGAGACTATGTGGCCTATGAAATGGACAAACTGAAAATTGGTATTACAAAGCTTTCGATGCTTTGCGAGCGCCAGTTGAATTACTTAATGAACCACCAGCTCAATGACCGCTTCCCTCCTTTTATGAACTTGGGCAAGCTTGGGCTAAATTTTGGCGTACAAGGTGTACAGTTTACCGCAACCTCTACCACTGCCGAAAACCAGACCCTTTCATTTCCTATGTCTGTGCATTCTATTCCTAATAACAATGACAATCAAGACATTGTAAGTATGGGTAGTAATGCAGCACTGATGGCTAAAAAAGTAATTGACAATTCATTTCAGGTATTGGCGATTGAAGCCGTGGCAATAGCTCAAGCGATAGATTATATTGATGAAAAGGAGAAGCTTAGCGCAAACACGCTGAAATTTCACAAAATGATTCGCAATTTTGTAGGAACCATAAAAGACGACCGCTTTTTGGCCGAAGAAATTGCACAACTTACCAATCACTTGCAAGGCACAAAATCATTCCTTCAAGTAGATTTCTAAAAAGACAAATTGATGAGTAAATATGCACTGGTTACAGGTGGCTCCAGAGGTATTGGTAAAGTTATTTGCCAAAAGATAGCTGCAGATTTAGGCTACCATGTTATCATAAATTATAGCAGTAATAAGGCTGCAGCCGAAGAAACCCTTAAAAGCATTGAAGAAGAAGGTGGCGAAGCTTCACTAATGCAATTTAATGTAACAGACGCTAAAGCCGTAGAAGCAGCTTTGGACAAATGGCATGAAGAAAACCCTGGTGCTGTGATTGAAGTATTGGTAAACAATGCTGGCATTACACATGATGGGCTTTTTATGCTGATGACAGACAGCCAGTGGAGTAATGTATTAGACGTAAGTCTAAACGGATTTTACAACGTAAGCCGTCAGCTCATGCACAAAATGCTGCGCAACCGCTATGGTCGCGTGGTGAATGTAGTTTCCGTTTCAGGCCAAAAAGGTACGCCCGGGCAAGTAAATTATTCTGCTGCCAAAGCAGGGGTAATTGGTGCTACTAAAGCATTGGCACAAGAAGTTGCCAAAAGAAATATTACCGTAAATGCTGTGGCTCCGGGTTTTATTAATACCGATATGACCAAGGATTTGGACCAAAAGGAAATGCTAAAATTCGTACCGATGAATCGCTTTGGCGAAGCAGAAGAAGTGGCTGACTTGGTAAGTTTTCTTGTTTCCAAAAAAGCTTCATACATTACCGGTGAAGTCGTAAACATTAATGGAGGCATTTATTCTTAAAGTATGAATCGGGTAGTAATTACAGGTATTGGCATCCACTCTTGCCTTGGCACTGATGTAAATGAAGTGACCGAATCCCTGCACGCTGGAAAATCAGGAATTGTATTTGACCAGGAGCGCAAAGATTTTGGGTTTCGCTCTGCACTTACTGGGGCTGTGCCTATGCCTGACCTTAAAGGAAAACTTGGCCGCAGAGATCGAATAGGTCTTAGCGAAGAGGCTATTTATGCATACGTGGCCACTCTTCAAGCTTTGGAACAAGCCAAAATGGATGAAGAGTTTATTTCAAAAAATGAAGTAGGCATCCTTTACGGGAATGACAGTTCGGCCAAAGCCGTGATGGAGGCCATCGACCTTATTCGCGAAAAGAAAGACACTACCCTGTTAGGTTCGGGATCCATTTTTCAGTCAATGAACTGTACGGTTTCTATGAACCTGTCAACCATTTTCAAATTAAAAGGAATCAATTTTACGATAAGTGCTGCCTGTGCAAGTGGTTCTCACGCTATTGGCTTAGGCTATCACATGATTCGCTCAGGAATGCAAGAGCAAATTGTGTGTGGTGGGGCACAAGAAGTAAACATGTATGCTTTTGGTAGTTTTGATGGATTGGGAGCTTTTTCAATCCGCGAAGATGATCCAACAAAAGCCTCCCGCCCATTTGATAAAGACCGTGATGGTCTAATTCCAAGTGGAGGTGCAGCAACCGTAATTTTAGAATCGTACGAATCTGCAGTAAAACGTGGTGCTCCTATTTTGGGAGAAATTGTGGGTTATGGGTTTTCATCTAATGGTGAACATATATCAAATCCAAATCTAGACGGCCAGGTTCGCGCTTTGAACATGGCACTTAAGCAACAAGATACCCCCGTAGAAGACATTAAATACATAAATGCCCATGCCACATCAACCGGCATTGGTGACAAATTTGAAGCGCAAGCCTTACACGAGGTCTTTCATAGCACACGTCCTTATGTGAGCTCTACCAAGTCTATGACCGGCCATGAGTGCTGGATGGCGGGGGCTAGCGAAATTGTATATTCATTATTAATGATGAATAATGATTTTATTGCGCCAAATATTAATTTTGCCAATCCAGATGAAGATTCTGCAAAATTGAATATTGCAACGAAAACTATTGAACAAAAATTTGACTGTTTCCTAAGCAACTCTTTTGGCTTTGGAGGCACCAACTCATCTCTGATAATTAAAAAGTATAAACCTTAAGTACTCATGGAAAAGACGATGGAAAGAGAAGAAATCATTGAAACAATAAAAGGATTTCTTGTGGAGGAGTTTGAAGTAGAGGAAGATCTTATTGAGCCAAATGCTAACCTAAAAGAAACCTTAGACCTAGATAGCCTTGATTATGTAGACCTTGTTGTTATAATCGAGAGTCACTTTGGTTTTAAGGTTACTGCTGAAGACTTTACTGATATTCACACTTTTGAAGATTTTTACAACTTTGTAAACAATCGCCTAAATGGCTGAATGGGAAGGCAAAAGTAAAGGCACACCCCTAGGTTATAAAATTTTCATTTTCATCATAAACAAGATTGGTACTTCAGCTGCCTATCTTTTGTTGTATCCGGTGGTAGCCTACTATTTGGTGTTTTCCATTCAATCCAATAGGGCTATCAAAGATTACTTTTCAAGGCTAAAAGCTTTCTCTCAAAAAGATATTCGCACATCTCTTTTCCGTACTTATTATAATATGGGACAAGCTCTCATTGATAAGATAGCTATCATATCTGACAGTGAGCTAAAGTTTGACATTCATCGAGAAGGCATGGCAAACCTCAAGGCCATGGACTCTCAAAAAACAGGTGGATTTCTGATTGGCGCTCACATGGGAAACTGGGAAATAGCTGGGCATCTGATGAAACTCTATACCACTCCCGTAAATATTGTACTGCTTGATGGTGAAGAAGAGCAAATAAAAAATGTGATGGATGATGCCATGGGTGCTCGTCATTTTAAAACCATCCCCATAAAAGAGGACATGTCTCATATTTTCAAAATACATGAAGCAGCCCGCAACAAGGAGTTTATCTGCATTCATGGCGACCGTTTTTTGCCAGGTTCAAAATCTCTAGAAGCTAGTTTTTTAGGAAGCCCTGCAGACTTCCCCGCTGGTCCTTTTGTAATGGCTTCAAAACTAGGGCTGCCAGTAAGTTTTGTGTACGGCATGAAAGAATCCTCTACACAGTATCATTTTTACTGTACAAAACCTATTTTAGAGGCCACTTCCAAAAGTGAGATTTTGAAAAGGTATATCCACCAACTAGAGGAAATGGTTACTCGCTATCCAAACCAGTGGTTTAACTTTTATCCTTTTTGGAAAAGTGATAAAAAATAAAATGCGTAAGTCATGACCCCGCTGGTTTCATCCAAAAATATTACACGATACATTCCTCAAAAAGCACCTATCATTATGGTAGGGGAGCTAATGTCGAATGACGAAAATCAAACCGTTTCCAGATTGAACATTGAGGCTAAAAACATCTTTTGTACGGATGGGCTTTTTATGGAACCAGGCCTCATTGAAAACATTGCGCAGACAGCTGCCCTAAGAATGGGCTATACCGCGAGTCAAAAAGAAGGAAATGAAAAAGCGCCAAAAGGATTTATAGGTGCCGTTTCAAAACTAAAAGTACATGGTTTTCCAAAAATTGGTGATACTCTCGAAACTACCGTGGATATTAAAAATGAAATCTTCGGAATCATTCTTATCCAAGGTACCTCTAGGGTAAATGGGGAAGTAATGGCTGAGTGTGAAATGAAAATATTTGTAGAGGATGAGTGAGCAGCACCTTAGTCATAAAACAAAATTCACCGTTCGCTTTAGCGAGGTAGATTCCATGAAAGTGGTATGGCATGGCAACTACCTAAAATACTTTGAAGACGGCCGGGAGGCCTTCGGCTTAGCTCATGGTTTGGATTACCTTAAAATTTACAACTCTGGCCACTTTACCCCTATCGTACATTCAGAGATGAACTATAAGGCACCGTTGCGCTATGGCGATTCAGGTATTATTGAAACCATTTTCATCAACACACCTGCTGCCAAAATCATCCATGAGTACAATATCAGACATGCCGAAACCGGACAACTTTTGGTAAATGGAAAAACCATTCAGGTTTTTACCAGCACTGACGGCATCCTTCAGTTAAACAATCCTTCTTTTTATGAAGAATGGAAAAAATCAAAAGGGCTGCTGTAGATGAACATTTACCTTGGAGCATCGGGCGCAATCAATCCTTTGGGAAACTCTGTTTCGAGCATTTTTGATGCTATGAAATCAGGGCAAACGGGTATTGCAAAATTTCCCAATGCTTTTGATTTAGGTAAGGATGAATTCCTTGGAATAATTGATGAAAAACTTTTGCCGAAAGGTGAAGGTTCTAAAATATACAGAATGCTCAATAGCAGCATTCAACAAACTTTGGAGGGACTCACAGATACTTCCATCCTGAAATCCCCTCGTACTCGCCTGATTGTATGCTCCACAAAAGGAGACATTGATGAGTTGGAAAAAGGGAATCCATCAGGAGCAAATCTCTCAAGATTAGGAGAACACATTCAGCGAAAGCTGCAAATGAAAAATGAGCCGCTAATTGTTTCCAGTGCTTGTATTTCCGGTCTATTGGGAATAATAAATGGCGCCAGAATGATTCAGCAAAATTTGGCAGACCATGTATTGGTAGTTGGTGCAGATTTAGTCACCAAATTTACGCTGAGCGGGTTCATTTCATTTTATGCTACCGCCACTGGTGTAAGCAAACCTTACGATGCAGACCGAGATGGGATAAACTTAGGAGAAGCAGCCGCCAGCACAATTTTGAGCAAAGACCCTTCTATTTTCAAAAAAGTAGAAGCCGAATATTTGGGAGGCGCTTCCGCCAATGATGCTAACCACATTTCAGGACCATCACGCACTGGCGAAGGTTTGTTCCGAAGTGTAAAAAATGCATTGGTAGACGCCAGCCTTTCGGCAAAAAGTGTGGATTACATTTCAGCTCACGGCACGGCAACATCATTTAATGATGAGATGGAATCTATTGCATTTGACCGCCATAAAATGAACGAGATTCCACTTAATAGCTTTAAAGGATATTTTGGACACACATTGGGCGCAGCAGGACTTCTTGAAAGCTTAATTGGAATTGAATCCTTGCGGAACAATACTCTTCTAAAATCTTACGGTTTTGAAAAGCAAGGCACTTCCAAAAACATAAATGTGCTTAGCGCAAACAAGGGAGGTTCTTTTAATACAATGCTAAAAACAGCTTCCGGATTTGGAGGCTCTAATGCAGCTGGAATATTCAGGAAAGTATGACTGACTTAAACGTAACATCCTGGAGCAAAATTACTTCAGTTGGAATCTGGCAAGATGGTAAACCTGTTCTTCATTTTAATGAAGATAAAGACGCCTCTTCCAAACTAAAATCTGCTTATAAGGAGTTGGGACTTAGTTATCCAAAGTTCTTTAAAATGGATGGTCTTTGTAAGATTGGACTACTTGCAAGTGAATTACTTTTAGATTCTGAGGTAAAAGAAAAGTACGAGGATGATGAGATTGCTTTGATTTTGAGCAACAATCACTCTAGCTTACAAAGTGATGCCGACCATGTAAAACAATACACTGAAGGTTCTGCGAGCCCGGCTGTATTTGTCTATACTTTGCCCAATATCGTAATTGGTGAAATTTGCATTCGTCACAAGCTTTTGGGCGAGTCTAATTTCTATATTTTTGAAGACTTTCGCTCAAATCAACTTTTGGAGCAAGCCTCCTTGTTGATGAACACGACACCAACCAAAGCCTGCCTTGTAGGTTGGTTGGAATATTATGAAAATACTTTTGAAGCTGTATTCTTTCTTCTTGAAAAAGAAGGCGCAAATCCGGCAACCATACAATTATTAGATACAATTAAGGATACCCAATATTAATGGAAAATTTAGAAGCAAACCTGAAGGCTCAAATCATTGAGCAACTGAATCTTGAAGAACTAGAGCTTCAGGACTTTGGCAATGAAACTCCCCTATTTGGTGATGAAGGCATCGGTCTCGATTCAATCGATGCGTTGGAGCTAATCGTACTCATGGAAAAGGATTACAATCTTAAAATTGCCAATCCAGAAGACGGAAGCAAGATCTTTCAAACGGTAAATACCATGGCCGAATTTATTCGCGCCAACCAGTAAGCTGATATGAAAATTGCCATTACAGGAATGGGTATCGTTTCGGCTATTGGCCAAAACGTGGAAGCCAATAAACAGTCGCTGATAGCTGAAAAAACAGGTATTGAAAAGGCTACTCTATTGCAATCGCGCCTTACTGACACTCACCTTTTTGGTGAAGTGAAAATTTCTAATGAGCAATTAAAACAAGAGCTAAATATTTCTGCTGACACTTTGATTTCTCGCACTAGTCTTCTCGGCATCAAGGCCGTGAAAGAAGCGCTGGGGCAAGTTTCAGAAAATAAAAACCTGCGAACCGGTCTTATTTCCGGCACTTCCGTGGGAGGTATGGACCGCACAGAAGGTTTTTTTCGCGAAAAAATAAAGGAAGGCAAAACCGACCGTATCACAGATTTACTCACACATGACTGTGGTGATACTACCGATAAAATAGCGGAGTACTTTGGTGGCTTCACTTACGTGAATACGATTAGTACCGCATGTTCCAGCTCGGCAAACACCATTATGATGGGAGCTAATCTCATCAAAACCGGCAAGCTCGATAGAGTTATTGTTGGCGGTATTGACCCTCTTTCTGCCTTTACGGCAAATGGGTTTAACTCTCTAATGATTTTAGATACGGAATGGTGTAAACCATTTTCGGCAAACCGAAAGGGACTAAACCTTGGTGAGGGTGCAGCATTTTTAATTTTGGAAAGTGATAAGGTGTCAAAAGACAACAGTTCTAAAGTGATTGGCTACGTTTCTGGTTATGCCAATGCGAATGACGCTTATCACCAAACGGCTTCTTCACCTGATGGAAGAGGGGCTACAATGGCAATGACTAATGCACTGAAAATGGCGAGAGTTAATCCTTCCGAAATTAGCTACATCAATGCTCACGGCACCGGAACCAATAATAATGATGAATCAGAGTCTACTGCTATAAACAATGTTTTTGGGGCTGCAAAACCACCAATAAGTTCTACCAAAGCATACACAGGACATACATTAGGCGCTGCAGGAGCTATAGAAGCAGTATTCTCAGTTTTGGCTTTACAAAACGATTGGGTGTTTCCAAACCTCAACTTTCAGAAACAAATTGCTGAAAATGATTGGGAGCCTGCACTCAAAATGGAAGACCGCCCGTTGAAGCATGTTCTCTCTAATTCCTTCGGTTTTGGTGGCAATAATTCATCACTCATACTCTCAAAAGCATAGACATGTATATAGGAAAGAGTGCTTGTATTTCATACCAAAACACCATTGCTGACGAGGCTTTAGAATTGCTACCGATCAGCAAAATGGAAGAAGTAACAGTGATTGAGCCTTCTTACAAAGAATTAATAAAACCTGCCCTTTTGCGCAGAATGAGCAGTGTTTTAAAAATGGGCACCTATGCTGCGATGAACTGCCTTGGTGGTGGCAAAATAGATCCCGAAGCTATTATTGTTGGAACTGGATTGGGGTGTGTAAGAGATACCATTTCTTTTTTGAACCAAAGCATCATCAATGATGAGCAAACCCTTGCTCCCACCGCATTTATACAATCTACCCACAATTCCATTGGAGGTCAAATAGCTTTGCTTTTGCAAAACTATCGTTACAATATGACGATGGTCCAAAACAGTGTTTCATTTGAAATGGCCCTGCTTGACGCACAATTGCAATTAGAAATTGAAAACCTCCACCACATTTTAGTGGGTGGTGTGGATGAGCTCACACCTGAATTATCCGAATTGTTAAAACAACTAGCTGATAAACTTGGAGCCCAATTACCTCAGCTTGGTCAAGGCTCAGCATTTTTTAATGTTTCACAATCACCAAACGAGGAAACCATAGCAAAGGTTAATCTGATTGAAACCCGTCAACATTTCGATGGAGATTTCATCAGCACCATTGGCCTTGACCTTTCTCGTTACGACTTGATTTTGAATGGAGGATTTAACGAAAATCTATTCCCAAAAGAAGCTTCTGTAATCAACTTCAAAGAATATTGTGGTGAGTATTTCACAGCTCCAGCCTTTGCTAGTTATTTAGCTTTGCAAGCTATAGAAGGTAAGCTGGCAAATATGAAAAATGTTAGTCGCGTGATTGTTTTAAATAAATTTGGCAACAACTATGGAGCCATTGGTTTAGAACGATTTGACCTATAATTCCTTTAAAATACTGTTTGTAATCCTTACGCTTGCCATTGCATTTCTTGGCTGGCAAGGTGCTATTTCCTGGCTTTGGATAATCGGTATCATTCTGTTTGGTGTTGCCATTTTATCCTACGGTTCCGCCACACTTCAGTCCAACTTTTTTACGCCTACTTTCTCAAAGCTTAAAGAGCCAAATGAGCTCATCTTAACTTTTGACGATGGCCCGCATCCAAACACCTTGGCAATTCTCGAAGTACTAAAAAAACATCAAGCACCAGCAACTTTCTTTTGCATTGGTAAGCAAGCTCAGCAGCACCCTGACATCCTGAATCAAATAATTTCTGAAGGTCATATTGTGGGAAACCACACCCAAAATCATAGCAACAAATGGGGTTGGATGCGAAGTAAAGCAGTTCGATATGAAATTGAAGAAGCCACTAAAAATCTTGAATCCCTTTCGGGGAAACCAATTCATTTTTTCCGCCCACCTTTTGGTGTCACCAACCCTAGAATTGGCAAAGTGCTTAGGACGCTTCCGCTAAAAATTATTGGTTGGGATTTGAGAAGCCTGGATACCACTATCAAAAATCCTGAAAAGCTTTGGCAAAGGATAAAGCCCAAATTGAACAACAGTTCCATCATCCTGTTTCACGATACACAGGAGCATACAGTGGAAGTGCTGGAAAAGACTTTGGAATATTGCCAAAGCCATGGCATCAAAATTGTCTCTCTTGCTGACAAAATAGAAACACCCTCTCATGCATAAAATATTCACCATACTTATTTCGCTTTTCGCAATTGCCGGCTTTGCTCAGGAAATGAAACCTGCCAAAGATCCTGAGGCTGTAAAAGCTGCATTTGTTGCGGTAAATCAAAGTATCCAAACCTTTGCTAGCCCTTTTAAGCAAAGCAAAGAATTGAGCTTTATGAACAAGCCGCTGATTTCTACCGGTGAGTTTTATTACCAAAAAAGGGATCGCTTACGCTGGGAATACCTGAAGCCCATTCAATACGTGATGCTCATCAATGGAGAACAAGTTCGGATAAAGGAAGACGGAAAAGTGAAGAGTTACTCTTCTGCAGTAAATGAAATTTTTAAAACTGTAAAAGAGGTTATCCTTGGCTGCATCAGTGGTGATATTTTGAAAAATCCCGATTACGAAGCCAGCTATTTTGAAAATGAAAATACCTATCAGGTAAAACTAAAACCGATAAAAAAGGACCTTCAAGGCTTTATGAAAGAGGTGAATATTTTTATTGATATAAAGGGAAAACGCTTTAGCCATTTGATATTGATGGATGGCTCGGGAGATTTGACCACCATAGAATTCACAAAGCCCAAGGTGAATCAGGAGTTACCTAAAGGAATTTTTGATGCGCTTTAAAAACATCCTCCTTCTTAGCTTTTTCCTTGTTGCTTCTCTCCTGCAGGCGCAGTCTATTCCCTCTCCTTTCCTTTCGGATTCATCCTATGTTTTTGCGAGTAAGATGCAATACAAAGACATGGTAATGCAAGGTTATTTGGCTGTTCAATACACTGATGCCTGTAATTTCAGGGCCTCGGTAAATACCACCATGGGAAGCACCTTGCTAGATTTAGAGTGGAAAGATGGAGTTTGCACCGAGCATTACGTCATGGATAAACTTGATAATCGATTTATATTAAATGCCCTGAAAAGTGATTTTGAGCTGCTGTTTTTGCAAACCTTACAAAAAGGAAAATGGAAACAGGATAGCATCAAAAAAGTAAGTGGGCATAAATATTATCTCACTTTTGAAAACGATAAATTACAGCAGGTGGATGATAAAAATTGGCTAGGTAAACTAAGGCGTAGTCTTCTTTTTGATTATAAAAATGATGATACACAATTGAAGTCCATTCAACTAAAACATCATAATTTTGCCCTGCTGCTGGAGCTTACTCCTTTAGACTAAACACTATGTTGATACAAGATTTTTACAAGCATATTTCTACCAACACTGTTGCAGAAAACCAATACGAGGTTACGGTTCATCTAAACCCAAATAGCGCTGTGTATGCAGGTCACTTTCCTGACCAGCCTATCGCTCCAGGAGTTGTTTTGACTCAAATGGTAAAGGAAATCAGTAACGATATTTTAGGCAAAAGCTGGATTCTTAGAGAAGCTTCACAGATAAAATTTCTAGCTATGGTTGACCCAAATAAAACCAGTCAGCTAACCTTGGATTTGGTGCTTCAACCCGAAGAAAACAGCTGTAAAATAAAGTGTGTGGCCAAAGATGCCGAAACCAGTTACTTCAAATTAATTGGAACACTTAGCTGAAAGAGAAGGGCAAACTACGGCCGATAAAATGACCGAGCTTGGCATGTTGGTGGTAATGCCCACGTACAACAATGTCAAAACCTTGGCACGCACCATTGACGGTATTTTAGCCGTAGCCCCAAAACTTTTGGTAATCAATGATGGCTCTACAGATAATACTGCGGAGATTCTAAAATCCTACGAAGGTAGAATTGAGCTTATTTCTTTTGAAAAGAATAAAGGCAAGGGCGTAGCGCTCCGTGCAGGATTCAAATACACAGTAGAGCATAATTACAACTATGCTCTCACCATAGATTCTGATGGGCAGCACTACCCTGAAGACATTCATCTCTTTGTTGACAAAGTAATCACCTACCCCAACTCCCTGATAATGGGAGCCCGTGGTATGAAAGAAGGTGGTGCTCCAGGAAAAAGCTCATTTGGCAATAAGTTTTCAAACTTTTGGTACTATGTAGAAACAGGGATTCGGCTACCCGATACACAAACTGGATTTCGTTGTTACCCTGTAGAAGGCCTCAAAAAGATTAAGCTTTTTACCACCAAATTTGAACTGGAAATTGAAGCTATTGTAAAACTAGCTTGGAAAGGAACTCCTGTTCATAGCGTTCCCATTCGTGTGAAATATGACCCAAACGAGCGTGTTTCACATTTCCGCCCATTTAAGGATTTTACCCGTATCAGCATTCTCAACACTTATTTGGTGATACTTACATTTTTGTGGTATTTGCCAAAAAGGCTACTCAAAAAAAACATCTTTGAACTCATTGTGCGTGAGGTAAAACGTTCAGACGAAAAACCATTGAAAAAATCCTTGGCTATAGGTTTCGGGATTTTCTTTGGCATCATTCCAATCTGGGGTTTTCAACTTTTAGTAGGAATACCCTTTGCTATTTTCACTAAACTCAACAAAGTACTTTTTATAGCTGCTGCTAATATTAGCATCCCTCCATTTATCCCTTTTATAATTTATGGAAGCTACAAAATGGGCGAACTTATTTTGGGTAAACCTGAAGTGCCACTCCCCGAGCTATCGGAAATAACTTTGGAAGCTATTCACACCAACATGGTAATCTACATTTGGGGAGCTATAGCACTTGCCATTACGGCCGGAGCACTGGCTACGCTTGTGAGTTGGGTGGTGATAAAGGTTAGGAGAGCCAGGAAAGTATCGCTTTAACAGTTCTATCCTTCTAATCCTTATCTTTATCGTTGGTTTAAGTATTCATAATGAAGGAAATTAAGTTAAAAATAAAGGACAATAAGTACCAGTTTTTTCTTGAGCTAATTAGCAATCTAGATTTTGTAGAATTGGAAACTGAAGACTCTAAAGAAGAAGTTTTAGAAAACCTCAAAACAGGCTTGAAAGAGCTAAAACAATACCAACAAGGTAGCCTCAAAACCTCCGTGGCTGAAGACTTTCTAAATGAGTTATGAGATTCTTATAACACCTAATTTCAAAAGGGAATTTAAGCGTCTGGCTAAAAAATACAGTTCCCTAAAAAACGACCTCTCCAAACTTATTGTTGACTTAAAGGAAAACCCAACCACAGGAACTTACCTCGGAAATAACATCTACAAAATACGACTGGCCATTTCTTCCAATCGCAAAGGGAAATCAGCCGGAGCCAGAGTAATTACCTTCGTCCAAATAGACGAAAACACTATCCTCCTCTTTTCAATTTACACCAAATCCGATAAAGCATCCATCAGCGATAAGGAAATCCGCGATTTAATTAAAAATTATTTAGGATGACCCAACACTTCACCCCCTCAAATCCCTCACCAATATTGGCTTTCGGTGATTTTCAGAAAAGCGTAATTCACGTAAAACCTTAGCTTCTTCTACTATAATATTTGGGGTAACCCGAAGACCAGAACGCAATCGCTCGGTAATTAATCGAGGAACTTCATTGCTCGAGGCTTCGCAACGAATGCTCAGTTCATCCCCTCCCCACTCGTTAGTGCTAATTTCAATAATGTATTGCTTCAACTCTTCGATGGCATTCAGCGCCTCCACAATCATATTGGGATAAATTGTGGTGCCTTTCACCTTTATCATTTGCTGCTTGCGCCCAAGTACTGGACCTAATCGCGGAGTAGTTCTTCCACAGCTACAAGTGCTATCATAATATTTACAAATGTCACCAGTACGATAACGTAAAAGAGGAGTTCCTTCAACACCTAACGGAGTAACCACTACCTCCCCTATTTCGCCATGTTTCACCTGCTTTCCGTCTTCGCCAATTACCTCTACAATAATAAGCTCCGGCTGTACGTGCAAACCTGAATTTTCTGCGCAAGCGGTGAAGGCTGTGGCCATTTCTGTGGATGCATACGTAGAAATAAGTTCTACATTCCAGCGATCTTTAATACGATTCATCAACGCACCATTTTCCAAATCGGCATTGGTAAGTGCTTCGCCAATAGCTACTATTTTTTTTACAGAAGTAGTATTTGCATCAATACCATTCTTCTCAGCATAATCCAGCAAATAGGGAATAAAAGAAGGCACTGCAATAAGCACGGTAGGTTTGTATTTTAAAATACTTCGCCACTGCATATAAGGCACACCAGGCCCTGTACGCACCATTCCAGAACCGAGAGTTCGAACACCCATTTGGTAAGCCAAGCCTGCCATAAATTGCTTGTCAATGGTGGTCATTAGCTGAAAAACATCTTTGGAAGTACAGCCTGCAATTTCTAGTGAGCCTTTCTCATTTTGAGCCAAGCGCTGTAAGTCTTTTTCAGAAAGGTAATAGGAAACCGGATCGCCCAAAGTTCCTGAGGTAGCCGAGTAGTCGCGAATTTCACTTTGGGGAATTGCCAAAAAGTCTTCATTTCTTTCTGCCAAATCATCCTTTGAGGTAAATGGAAACTGAGTGATATCCGCCACCGTAGAAACCTTTCCTTTCAAATCTTTATAAAATGGCGAGTGCTTTTTGAGATAATCTACATGAGCTGCCAACTGAACCGCCCAATACGCATTTCTCTTTTCTGAATCTATCTCAATCTCTTTCAGTGCCTCGCTCATAATTGTTCTTCCGCTTCCCGAAGTTTGTCTTTTATTGTTTTGCGCTCAGCCAATGAAGCCACTTTTTTGGTCAAAGCTTCGCGGTAATTTTTACTGGCACGCTCGTACATTTCCTTTTCGGAAAAATAGTTTCCAAGTAATTCATACGTCAGGTAGCTATTAGGATTAGACGCCTTGAACTGCGCTATCTCCTCTTCACTCAACTCTAAATCTATTCCCACCAAGGTATAATCGGTAATGGCTTGCTTCACTTTTTTGAAATACAAAAAGCGCTGATATTTTTCTGATTCCAAAAATGGATCGGCTGCAACCGTTAGAGAATCATCATAAACTGCTATACCCGATTGCGCCACTTTTAGTGCTTTCGCAAAAACGGAATCCAAATCATAACACACAAAAGCACCCAACTGGTAAGGAGCAGCAGAAACCCACATACGTTTGGTTTTCGGTTGAAAAATCACACCATGATGTGCTATAAGTTGATTCATGCTGATAGTGTTTGAAAAACCCCAATCCTCATCATTAAGCCCGCGCTGATCACGAAGAATCTTGGCAGCATCGGACACATCGATAGGATAATTTCGATCGAGCAATTCGTTCATTCTAGCCAAGCGTTCCTTTGAATCGGTTTCCTGTAAGTTTTGAATATTGGCAGGGTCATCGGCAAAAACATCACTTTGGTAATGATTGGAACAACTCATGTGCGAAGTAGTCGTTTCATACAAACCAATGGTATCCGTGGATTTTTCGATAATTGCGGCTCTATTTTCCTTTCCCGACCCAATAAGCAAAGCCTCTGAAACAAAAGTTTCGTTTTGTTTGGCAATAGCGTAGGCTTCATCAATTGTGGAAGCATATTGAAGAATTTCACGTGCCAGCAATGAGATTGGCATTTTTGCCCCGCTCGGTATAGACGACTTGGAAGCGTTGAGCGTTACCGTCAATCCTTCTGCATTCATCCCCGAAACAACGCCCATAAGTCCTGCCCAAGAGAAACTTGCATAGGCATATCCACTATCCGGACGCATAAAGGTCATCAGCTTATCACGAGAAAAATCATCACCCATATAGAAGTCGAAATTACGGCCAATGAGTAATCCTTCATCAGCACTACTGCTATCCCACACAGCAAAAGAAGTGCAACCCACCATGTTCAAATCTGTAAGTGCGTGGCCAATATCGTGGGCGGCATGGTAGTTTAAGATGCGGTAATATTTAGGGGCTATCCAATCATACTTTTCTGAAAAGGATTTTGAAACTCCATAAATCTCACGCTGGTATTCCATAGGAATGTACTCGTCCATATCCTTATTAAACCACCCCACGAAGTATTTCAAAAACTGCAGCATAAAGGTTGATGGCACCAATTTTTCAATCTGAGCCACAAAGTAATCTTCCTGTTCTTCTATCTGCTTAGCTGCAAGTTTTCCGTAAGTAGCACCTCGGTCAAAATCGTCACCGTGCACATATATTTCCCAAATGCCGAATTTATTCTGGCGGTACCAGCTATCTTCTGCAAATCGAATGGAATCGTTTTGACTCACTTCAATTGCATCAAACCTGGCGTCTTCATCAGTAACCTCCGGATACGAAATTCGAATCGCCAACAAAAATGCAATCACAGCCAAAACTAAAATGGCCAGGATGGCGAGTAGTATTTTCTTAAGTCTGTTTCTTTTTGGAGAACTCACTCAATGTGATTTAGAATAATAGTGGCCGCAAATTTAATTTTTTAAAACCCTTAAAAAACTCGCAGCCTCATTGATTTCCCTCTTTATATTTTATGCTTATTTCAGTTTACTGAAATCTACATTTTTACCCATCGTTCCCCGCCAGCGTGCTGTAGTACTTTCTCTTTCTGTAAGTGGAATAAAGTTTTCTTTTATGGCAGATGTTGGATCAATCTCAGGCTCCGGTTTAGCCATGGCCTCTAATATGTCGTAGTTTATTGGGAGATGCGTTAGGCTTTTCACCTTAGTTTGTTTAAACACTCTTCTCATAAAGTAAGATTGGTAAGGATCTGTGGCCAAAGCCATCTTCTCAAAACCCAAATCATAAGCCTGTAAAAGCGAGTAATACACATTTTCCGTGCTATGCTCTGCCAAAGTATCTGTGAAAATTACTTTTTCAGGAATCCCCAAAGCAATGGCATATTTCTTCATTATCTCCGCCTCATAATACTTTGTATACACCGCGCTTCCGCTAAAAATGATATGCTTTGTGATTCCTTGATCATACAAGTATTTTGCCAAGTATACACGGATCATCATTACATCATCCCAGTGCTCGCCATTGTATGGAATACCAGGAACGATGATAGCATCAAAGGGGGCATTTTTTACATTGTCGGCATATACCTTCTTTGCTCTCTTTTGCCCCCAGCATCCACTCATCATAAAAATGATGGAAACTGAAATTACTTTATAGAAAGCCTTTTTTACGCTAAGGTTTAGTTGCAATGATCTATTTTTTTTCATCTAACTTTTCACCATACAAGAGCAAAATTTGTCTAAATGGTTCAATCAATTTTTCCTCTTCCAGTTCATAGGGAAAACGAGTTTTGAGGTAATAGGATTTCATAATTCTTTTTTCCACTAAATCAATTGGAATCATATATCCAGAAAATTCTTTGCGTGCATAATCAATGGCTTCCACTAAAAAAACCATCCCAATACCCTGAGAATATCCATCAAGGTTATACCTCGTAAAAGCAGTTTTAATGCTATAATTATACAGTAGGTATAAATCCTCAGTTATCACCTGCTCAGCATCAAGCTCTGAGTTTAGCACCTTCATCATCATAATGTCGCGAGTGATTGAACTTCTGTGAAAGGCTTTTTTCAAAGGATATTTTGACTCCTGAGAAGCTACCTCGTCATTCCATTTATTGGGTAAAACAGATAGCTTTTCCCTATCCACCACCTGCTGGTCCTTTTTGATAATTCGTGCTTCAGTAAAATCAATACCCAGCCAAGTGATCGGCACACTTTCGTCAGTAAGGTCAGCGCTAAAATACTGGCCATAGGAGCTCATCGAAATGGCAAAAAACAAAGAGGACAAGAAGGTTTTCATAAACTATATGGGTTAAACGCTAAAGGTAATATTGAAAACGAAAATACCTATTTTATATACCACTTTCATTATATCGCCAAAGCTTGATAGTATTGCGGTATTTTAATTTTCTTTGCCGCAAATAAATTTTCAAAATGTCGCAACTATCTCTTGTGTTTAAAGGTATGGCTATGGGAATGGCCGAAGTGGTTCCCGGAGTTTCGGGTGGCACCATCGCTTTCATTACCGGTATTTACGAACGCTTGATTTTCGCTATAAAATCTATCGACCTTGACCTTCTTCGCCTTATCGGGAAAGGAAAAATAGGCGAAGCCTGGAAAAAACTGGACGGTAATTTTTTAGTTACCCTCCTTACGGGAATGGTTCTGGGTATTGGTATTGGAGTATTCGCGATCACCTGGCTTTTAGAACATGAGCCAATTGCCATTTGGGCTTTCTTTTTTGGGCTCATCATTGCCTCCGTTTGGGTGGTTGGCAAGGACATTGAAGTTTGGAATTTCAAAACCATAATAGCTCTTATACTTGGAACTATTCTCGTGTATTACGTTACTATAGCCGTTCCTAGCTCAGGTATAGAAGCCCTTTGGTTTGTTTTTGTTTGTGGAGCCGTAGCTATTTCTGCACTCCTTTTACCGGGGCTATCTGGTAGCTTTATACTATTACTTTTAGGAATGTACACCTACATTTTACCAAAAGTAAAGGAGGTAATGTCCGGCAACTTTGAAGGACTTTCAGTACTTGTAGTTTTTGGTTTGGGATGCATCACTGGGGTACTTAGCTTTTCTCGTGTATTGACCTGGGCTTTTAAGCATCATAAAAACGTAACCTTGGCTTTCCTCACAGGATTGATGATTGGCTCGCTAAACAAAGTTTGGCCATGGCAAGAAGTCTTAACTACAAGAATAAACACCAAAGGTGAAGAAACAGTGGCATTCTCTAAAAGCGTGCTACCATCCACATTTTCGGGTTTGCAAGACAATTTCCTTTACGGAAATGACCCACAGACTGTGCTCGCCATTATTTGTATTATCGGTGGTTTTGCTTTGGTTATCCTAATGAGCATTTTTGGTAAAAAATCTTAGGCATGCAGCTGGGCTTATTGGGTGAAAAACTAGACTACTCCTTTAGCGAAACTTACTT